>JAJDDC010000001.1 GCA_029260515.1 Phycisphaerales bacterium
AGATGAAGAAGGTAATCATGTTTCATCTTTTCTCTGGAATACTTTTAGAACTGAGAGCACGAAAAAGGGTGTTAAAGTCGATTTAAGACCGATTATTCCAGTGATTTCATATGAGAACACTGATGAGAAAGACAAATTTCATATACTGGGCGGCTTGTTTGGCTATAGTAAAGATAAAGAAAATAATAAAAAAACACTAAAATTTCTATTTATACCTGTTAATATTTCCTGATGGGTCAGCAATTATTATATAAAGAGGAGTAAAACCTTTGAACAGTGTGATGGAATTTTTCAGAACAACAGGCGGATTGCTAGGGCTGTTCATGGAAACACTTTATTGGTGTAAGTCTGCTGTTAGCAATAGTGATAAGGTCTTTACTCAACTCTATATTATTGGTAACCAAACTCTTCCGGTCGGCGCTTTGATTGCTCTATTTTCAGGCGGTGTTCTTGCGCTACAAGCGGGACCAACGCTTGCACAGTTCGGGTTAGAAGAAAACGTAGGAGGCCTTGTTGGGCTTTCATTGGTAAAAGAGATCGGACCAATCATGGCATCAATTCTTATCGCAGGTCGAGTAGGCTCAGCGATGACTGCCGAGCTTGCATCTATGAGTGTATATGAGGAAATAGATGCTCTTAAGACGATGGATATTAACCCTATCCGTTATCTCGTAATGCCTAGGTTTATTGCCACAGTTATAGCGCTCCCAGTACTGGTTATTTATATGGACGTTATAGGCTGGTTCGGAGGAGCGCTCGTATCTGTGGTTAACCCTGAAATTCACCTCTCTTTTGATGTTTATTATAGAAACCTCTCAGAGCTAGTAGATTTTACAGCCGTTATGAACGGACTAATTAAATCAATGTTTTTCGGTATTATAATCTCGATTGCTTGCTGCTACGTTGGGCTTAAGACAAAGGGCGGACCTAGAGAAATAGGTTACTCGGTTACCAAAGCGGTTGTTATGTCTTTTGTTCTGGTATTGGTGTCGGATTATTATATTACTAGGATTTTGTTATTCCTCAATTTAGATTAAAATTAAAGAGAAAATGGAAAGAAAAATTCAAGAGCAAAATACTAACAACAATCTGTCCAGCACAATGTCCACCACTGAGCAAAACGGTTCCGGAAGAGTTCTGCTCGACTATCTTAAGTGTGCGGCAGTGGGCGTAAGGATTGAAAATATACAGCGCTCATTTGGTGACAACTATGTATTAAGGGGAGTGACGCTTGATATAGAGCCGAGAGAAACCGTTGTAATACTCGGGAAAAGCGGCTCGGGCAAAAGCGTTTTGCTGCGCCACATTATTGGACTTGAATGTCCTGATTCAGGGCATATATACGTTGCAGGTGAGGATATTAATGACCCGGATTTTAAGAAGAATCATGTGCTTGCTATGGTGTTCCAATCCTCAGCTCTGTTTAATTCTCTTACTGTTGCCGAGAACGTGGCCCTCTATTTGAGAGAGCATAAAATATTTGCCGATGAATCCAGAATGAATGAAATTGTCTCAAGCGCTTTGGAAATTGTAGGGCTTAAAGGCAGAGGAGATGATATGCCCTCACAGATCTCTGGGGGTATGAAGAGAAGGGTTGCCGCCGCGAGAGCGCTTGTTATGAACCCTGATATAATTCTTTTTGATGAGCCGACTGCCGGGCTTGACCCCATGATGACCCGCACAATGGGTGATCTTATTCGCGGTCTGAATGACAAGGTAGAGATTACACAGATAGTCGTGACGCACGATATAGATTTAGCTTTTTACGTAGCGGATAGAATTGCTATACTTAGCGAAGGACTTATATTGGAAGTCGGAACACCGGATCAGATAAGGAGTTCAACAAATTCTGGTGTAATTGATTTTATTAAACCACAGTTCGAGTAATCGAGGAGAACAATCATTATGAATACTCAGGTTAAAGTCGGAATATTTTTTGTCGTAGGACTCATAATATTGCTAGCAGTTTTTGATTTTGTGGGCGACATCCCTTTCTTTAGAAATGAATATAGACTCACTAGTTATTTCGATTCTATAGGGGAGCTCAGAGAGGGCAATCCGGTAAAACTTGAGGGATATGATGTAGGTAAAGTGTCTAAAATAAGTATTGGTGACAGGAAAATAGAGGTTCAGTTTAACGTAAAGAAAGGGATAGGAATCCGCAAAGACTCAGTAGCCGGTATAAATCTTACTAGTCTCTTAGGTACAAGCTATATTAATCTAACCTTTGGAAGTCCTGATAGCCCCCTCGCTGTAGCTGGGGATGTTCTGCCAAGTCAGAATCCGGCAGACATCAATCAGATTCTGGCAAAAGTAGACTCTGCCGTAGGGTCAATTGATGGGGCTCTAAGCGGGCTTGATGTGTTCGGAGCCAACAAAGAACAGCTATCAAACATTGTAAATAATATCGATATTGTTCTTGAAGATGTAAAAGAAGGAAAGGGCACGATCGGTAAGTTGTTTAAAGACGATTCGTTATACAACGAAGCTCAGGGTACATTCGCAAATGTAAATGAAATGACAACTTCTATGAGAGAGGGAAAGGGCACGCTGGGGAAGATGTTAACTGATGAATCACTTTATAATGATGCCAA
>JAJDDC010000002.1 GCA_029260515.1 Phycisphaerales bacterium
TTATGCCCTCGTCTCGCTCGGGGGTCTCGTCGTCGTCTTCGCTTTCGCCAAGGCGATCCGACACACGTTGTGGCCGGGGGAACAAGATCACTCGCATATCAAGTGGCGCGTTCTCGACGAGGAGGATCTCGGATGAGAGTCCGGCTCTTCGTCGACGACGAGAGCTCGCCGCGCTCCGAGTTCGAGCCGCCGGGCACCTTCAACCTCGACACCCACGACCTGGCCGACGGCCCGCACACCCTGATCGTTCAAGCGGGCGAAGACGACGGCACGGTGGGCGTCGAGCGGATTCCCTTCACCGTGCGAAACGGCCCGGGGATCGCGCTCTTCGGGCTTCGCGAGGGTGAAACGGTTCGCGGACGAATCTCCTTGCTGGTCAACGCCTTCGAAAGTCGCGTCGGCGACGACTTCGAACCCGCCCGTGCTGAGACGCCGGCGCCCATTCCTACATGGGCGTTCGTACTGAGCCTCGTGGTGGCCGCTTGGGCCATGTACTACGTGGTTTCGGAGTATCGGGGCCATGCGGAGGAAATCGCAGCCGCAGCCCCACTTCCTGTTGCGACTCCGCCGTCGACCACAACCACCCCGGATGCAGCGCCGCCTGCATCCGCGGCGTTGGGCGAGCAGATCTACGGCAACTACTGCTCGGCATGCCATCAACTCACCGGTGAAGGGTTGCCCGGTGTCTTCCCCCCGCTCAAGGGAGACCCTGTGGTCACGGCGAGCGATCCTTCAGAGCATGTTCGCATCATCCTCAACGGGCTGTTGGGGAAGGAGATCGACGATTTCGCCTACGCGTCGCCGATGCCGGCCTTTGGCTCACAGCTGTCCGATGCCGAAATCGAAGCCGTCGTGAACCACGAACGACGTGCGTGGGGCAACGCCGCTCCTTCCGTGACCGCGGAAGATGTCGCTCGCTTGCGAACTCAGGCAACGGCGCCGTAACGGCACCGCGCCGCTTCGCGGCCCGGTGGCAGTGATGCCAATGCAAGAACTGCTCGAGGGCGAGGAAGACCGAGAATCCGGCCATCACGCCCACCGCGGAGGCCGTCGAAGAAGTCCCGTTCTCGGAGGCTACAGGAAGCATGTGAAAGAAGGCGCCGCCCAATAGAGACCCGGCGAGACCCAGCAGCAAACGCGACGAGCGGGCCCAGGATCCGATCGAGTGTCTCCCTATTGAACAGCAACGTCACACTGCCAACGAGCGCGATGCCGCTCATTGCGACACCGCCCACCACAATCGCAGTCAAAGAACACATGGTCTCGGCCCCCCTCTTCGCACCCCGAAAACGGCGGGGCGAGCTTGGTCTCGAGCCCGCCGCTCAAGGACGGCTTTAGCTGCGCATGGCCAGACGGCCACGGGAAGATTGTGACGCGCGCTTCGAGCGGCTTCGTCAAGGGAGATGGCGAACTCAAGCTTGGACCACGACTTGGGTACATGGTCCCGGTCCGGGTGACCGGAGGGATGAGCAGGAGGCCCAGTCGTCGAACGGAGGACCGGTGGCTCCATCGCCGCCGGCGTCGTGTCGGCCGGAATGGACGCTGAGCCGCACCTCGGCGGATTCGTGACCAGCCCTCGCACCCTCCGGGTGCTTCTCGACGAGTTGCACGTTCATCTGCAGAGCTCAAACCCCGCTTCGTCGTCCTTCCAGCAGTCTGACAAGGCAGCACTGTGCTCATCCATGCGATCCATGATCCCGCTGGAGCAACGAGTAGAAGGAACAGGCAGGTCCTCCTGATGTGAACCCCCGATCGGCGCACACCCGACGGCGGCCAGGAGCGCGGCAATGGAAGCCATCTTCAGGTGCAGCAGGACAACTTTACGTCCGGTAGCACGCGGCAGCTTCAGCTCCGCCGCCCGGTTCGCCGTGGAGAGCGGCCTACGGCACCATCCGGAGATGTTGAGGGTCCTGCTCGTCGCTGCGCTGCTCGCCGTGCCGGCCTCCTCCAGTGCGATTCCCATCACCTGGCGGCTCGAGATGGAGGCAATCGACCGGACGACCGGAGGCCCGTTCGCAGCAAGAATCCCGGGCAGCAGCGCGTTCTGGATCGACGTGGAGTTCGACTCCAGCTTCACTCAGAGGGGCTCGTGCTTTTCGCAACCCTGCGCGAACGATCCTGGGGCCCGCCACGTCCCGTTCACGTTTTCATCGGGCTTCCAGGGCGGGCCGGGGGTACCTCTTCCGAGCCGCCGCTTCACGATCAACCTGCTCAGGATCACCAACACCCAGATGCAGTTCTTCTTCTGGCAGTCGGAGGCGACCCCACACCCGCTTCCGCGCGTGATCCACATGGCTCCCGACGTTCCATACATTTCGCTCGGGGGAAGAAACCCTTCGATCGATGCGTCCGACGCGATCTCGGACACGCCGCCAGATATCGGCGACTTCTCTTTCATCCACACCGGAGTGCACGTCGCATTTCGGGCTAGATCCTGGGGCGCTGCCGGAACACTTGACTGTGACTTCGTGTTCACACCGGTGCTGCGTTCGATCACGGTCCCCGAACCCGCACTCGCCCTGCTGCTAGGCGTCGCGGCGCTCCTGTCCAACAGGCGCGCAGCACGGCGCACTGAACTCCGAGGACTGTGGCTCGCCCCAATGGAGCCCCGCGCACCCTCCCCGTGGGATAGGAGCCTACGAAGATGATCGACGGCCGATCCTGGACCTTGGCGATCCTGCTGACGGCCTTCGCTGCATCGACCCCCTCGCTGGCGCTCACACAGGTCTTGGAGTACTCCGGCGAGATCGAGGGAACGGCGGGCGAGCGTTTCGAGGGAGAGATCGTGATGTCTCTTCCCCTGATAACCTCGACGAACTGGGGGGACGACTACCTCCGGTCCCCGGCGTTGACGACGACGTTCCGGGCGCGGGGCGTCACGTTCTCGGGCTCCGGCCTCGCGCTCTTCGTCATCTTGCGGGAGCACGATGGAGACTCCCTCACCTTCGTGACGAACCTCCTGTCGCCCTCTTTCCCCGGGGACGCGCTCAAGTTCTACCTGGAC
>JAJDDC010000003.1 GCA_029260515.1 Phycisphaerales bacterium
TATGACAGATGGTCAGCGAGTAGAGCAGGTCGTCAAGAACTTCTTGTCGAATGCTTTTAAATTCACTGAAACGGGAGGAATCACCCTTAAATTTCATTCTGTAGATTCAGAAACGCGTTTTTCGCGCCAGATGTTGAATAAAACCAAAATGGTCGGTATTTCAGTTTCAGATACGGGGAAGGGAATTCCTAAAGATAAACAGGAGCATATATTCGGTGCGTTTCAACAGGAAGACGGTACGACTAGCCGGAAGTTTGGAGGGACCGGGTTGGGACTTTCGATTTCCAAAGAACTGGCCAATTTATTGGGTGGAGAAATACAGATAAAAAGTGAAGAAGATGTAGGGAGTACATTTTCCCTTTACCTTCCTGAAAACCATCCTGCATCGAAAGCAGGAACGGAGGATGCGGAGACTCATGAGTCCCTGCCGCAATCGCAGATTGAATCCCGCCGTGAGACGACTTCTCGATCGATTTTAATTATTGAAGATGACCTGAATTTTGCAAAAGTGGTATCAGAGGCGGCTAAAAACAAGGGCTTGGATCCTATCGTGGCAGGAGACGGGAAGCTTGGCCTTGAGTTGGCGAAAAATAATCCTGTGGCTATAACGTTAGACATCGATCTTCCCGGAATAGATGGTCTGGAGGTGATAAAACAACTTCAGGCTGACGCCGTTACACGGGACATTCCGGTTTACTTTATTTCCGCTCATCATGAAAAAGTGAAGGAAGCCCTGAAAACGGGAGCAGTAGAGTTTATAGAGAAACCTGTAAGTATGAGAAAGCTGGAGGATGTCTTTGAAAAAATAATCAGCTCTGTTAGAAGAGAAGAAAAACAGATTTTAATTGTAGAAGACAATAAAGTTATGAGGGAGAGTATGATCAGCCTTCTGTCTAATGAAAATGTCACCGTTGTAACAGCAGAAACAAGTGACGAAGCCATTCAACAATTAAGAAATCGGAGAGTCGATTGTATGACGGTCGACTTGGGACTGAATGGTAAATCCGGATTTGATCTTCTGCATGAAATTAAAGAAGATAAAACCCTCCCCAATATTCCGGTCGTCATTTATACAGGAGAAAGCCTCTCAATAAGCCAGGAAGAAGAACTGGCATGTTTTTCCAAAGCCGTGATTATCAAGGGAGCGAAATCTCCTGAAAGACTTCTGGAAGAGATTAATCTGTTTCTCTATGGTTTTAATCGGCCATTTGGGAAAAAGGCGGAAGACCACATTGCGGAAACAGAGGCTCCGGAAATCAAAACGGAGGTTCACCCAGTAATCTCTACGGAAGAAGCAGATACCCTTTTTCAAGGCAAAAAGGTTCTGGTCGCTGATGATGATATGAGAAATATTTTCGCCCTGACTCATTTGCTGGAAGCAAAGGATATCGAGGTCATTATTGCCAGGAATGGCCAGGAGGCAATAGATTCACTTAAATCCAACCCTGACACGGATCTGGTATTAATGGACATCATGATGCCGGAAATGGATGGTTACACAGCGATGCAGGAAATTAGAAAAGACGCAACATTCAGCGGAACTCCTATTATTGCAATAACTGCAAAGGCTATGAAAAGTGACAAAAAAAAATGCATGGACGCTGGAGCCAGCGATTACTTGACGAAGCCTGTTGACCAGAACAAACTTTTCGCACAAATGAGTACTTGGTTGGAAAAAGAATCATAGGATCGCTGAATTATTTGAAAATGAATAATGCTACTGAAAGTGAAGATATAGAAGCCAAGCTTTTATTGGAAGCCATTTTTCTGAAGTACGGTACTGACTTCAGAGGTTACTCCCGATTGTCGGTGAAAAGGCAAATCCTGAAAATGGTAAGTGATAACGGTCTCAAAAATATTTCAGAATTGCAGCACAAAATGATCTGGGATGGAGACTTTTTTGAAAAATTACTTCCAAAGTTTTCTATCAATGTAACGGAACATTTTCGGGATCCTTCTTTTTATAAATATTTTCGTGAGGATATTGTGCCTGTATTGAAAACCTATCCATCTTTGAAAATATGGCATGCGGGGTGCGCCACAGGGCAGGAAGTTTATTCGATGGCGATCCTGCTTGAAGAAGAAAACCTTTATGGCAAAACGCGAATCTATGCGACAGACATCAATGGCAAAGCCTTGGATATTGCAAAGGAGGGGGTGTATCAGAATAAAGAGCTCTCTCAGTGCTCCAAGAATTATGTTAAAGCGGGAGGAAAAAAAACATTTTCAGAGTATATAGCGGTTCAAGATCAGAATTTTGTAATGGATAAAAGAATTAAGAATAATATTTTCTTTTTTGATCACAATCTAGTTGCAGATCAAACCTTCGTTGAAGCTCATGTGATCTTGTGTAGAAATGTTTTGATTTATTTTGATGAAGATTTAACCCGACGGGTAGTCAAGTTATTTTATGACAGTTTGCACAATCAAGGCTTTCTTTGTCTGGGTTCAAGAGAAAGAATCATGGGATCTGCAACCAGAGATAAATTCAATTTGATCGATATGAATGAGAAAGTGTATCGAAGATATCCAAGTGCATTGGCTAATCGTGCAGGTTGACAAAGAAGGAGTGGACAGAGAGATATGGCAGTTATTTCGAAAAAGGCTTTTGAAGGAATTGTCATCGGCGGTTCATGGGGGTCGGTGCTTCCCCTTTCTTACATTCTATCTGCTTTGCCTTCAAAATTTTCAATACCGATAGCAGTTGCCCTTCACAGAAGCAGCGGTAGCGAGGGGTTCCAAAAAATATTCGGTACCGCAGAGTTTGCGTTGAAACTTTATGAGCCTAATGACAGAGATGCATTTTTACCCGGTAGGGTTTTTCTGGCCCCGACCGATTACCATATGCTGATTGACAGTGATAAAACGATTTGCCTTTCAACATCAGATAAAACCAATAATGCCATTCCATCAATCGACGAGTTATTTGAAACCGCTGCAGATTGCTTTGAAGACAAGCTCATCGGAATTATTTTATCCGGGGCATCCAAGGATGGTAGCAGGGGATTGAAAAAGATAAAGGAGAAAGGCGGTCTTACAATTGCGCAGAATCCACAAAAAGCCAGCGCCGAACTTATGATCCGATCGGCTATGGAAACAGGTAAAGTCGATTTTTTATTTAACCCCGAGCAGATCGGTGGATTTCTCATGGAATTGGAGAAAACCTCTGCTAATGCGAATTAGCGGAACGATGACCTGGTACACCTTTAAAACGATATGCAAAAATCAAACAAGAAAATAAAACCCAAGATCCTTGCTGTTGATGACAAGAAGGAAAACTTACTGGCGCTGGAAGCTGTGCTGGATGATTTCCAATGTGAACTGCTCTGCGTCACGACTGGCGATGAGGGGTTGAAGCTGATTTTGGAACATGATTTCGCTTTAGCGCTGTTGGACGTTCAAATGCCTGGGATGAATGGTTTTGAGGTGGCGGAATTGATACGGGGAATTAAAAAATCCAAATACCTGCCGATTATATTTATAACAGCGAATCAGGATCAGGATGCCAAATTCAAAGGATATGAAGCCGGTGCAGTCGATTTTCTTTTTAAGCCTTTAGATCCGGAAGTACTAAAAAGTAAAGTCAGTATTTTTCTAAATCTGTATGAGCAAAAAGAACTGGTCAGTATCCGAGCCGCAGAATTAAAAAAAAAGATGGAGAAGGAACTTGAGGAAATCAAAATTCGCCATCAGTCCGAAAAGATTCATGAAGAAACTACTCATGACAACTCATTATTTGTGGATTATGATAATAAAAAATTTTCCGATATAGCCATTCCCGGCAATATGTTCCTGGGGTTTGTAGAGAGTATTGAAAAGGGTGATGTCGCCGAATTGGAAAAACAGTTGGGTAATTTTTCCGCCATAATGGAAAAAGGGAAACTTCTGGCCTCTCAACTTTCAGATTTGATCAAAAAGAAAGATTTTGAAGGCGCTTTGGATCTTCTGGAAACCGTCCGGGTCGTTTGAGCCAAATCAGATTGAAACTTTTTGGAACGATTATGAGTTCAAACTATGCTTATTGAACCGGGCAGCCCTTGCGAGAATAGATGCAATCAATTTTGACCACGCAGTTCACTCAACTACCGAGACCTCCAGCTCCTGAAACGATTAAGCCGATCCTCAGAAGATGAAGGATTAATCGGGACGCTCAAAAAGGGTTTCATAATTCTTTAGAATCAAAACGATCGGGTCGGAGTACACTCGCGTCCAACACAAAAAGACTCCCTGAGTGGCGTTCCAAAAACGGCTTCAGGCCAGAGAGAATAGGATCCAGTTTTTCTTCAGGGACAACCGTCAAGATCATTTGCAAGCTACTCGTATCATTAAACATTAAATGCCCTTCGTGGTATCCGTGATGCCCTTTTCCTGAAATATTGCTAAAAACCGTATAGCCGCTCGCTTTTATCCGGTCGAGAACATCCGTAACAAAATGAATATGCTCTCCCTCAATAATGAT
>JAJDDC010000004.1 GCA_029260515.1 Phycisphaerales bacterium
TCCGGGGCTACCGGGAGGAGCCCGGCGTAGCCCCCGACTCCGACGTCGAGACCTTCGCGGCGCTTCCGCTCCAGATCGAAACCTGGCGTTGGGCGGGCGTACCGTTTCTGATCCGTGCTGGGAAGTGCCTGCCGGTGAGCGCCACGGAGGTGCTGGTGAAGCTGCGCCAGCCGCCGCAGCGCGTGTTCTCCGGCGTGGAGTTCCCGCACCACGCCGCGAACCACTTTCGATTCCGGCTCGGTCCGGAGGTCGAGATCGCCCTCGGGGCGCAGGTCCTCGCCGGCGGCGATGCACCGGCGGGAGCGGGCGAATCCGTCGAGCTGTTCGCCTGCCGCGACCGCCACGGGGTGATCGAGCCCTACGACCGCCTGCTGAGCGACGCCATGGCCGGCGACCCCCTGCTGTTCGCTCGCCAGGACGAGGTCGAGACAGCGTGGGGAATCGTAGATCCCCTGCTGAGCGAGCCGTCGCCCGTGATCCCGTACGCGCAGGGCACCTGGGGGCCCGCCGAGGCAGATCGCCTGGGCGCAGCCATCGGGGGCTGGTCCCCTCCGCAGGCATCGCCTGGCGACTGCGCATGAGCGCGAGGTGATGCGGCCGGAAATCTACGTCGGGACGCCTGCTGCGCTGGTCGCCAGACTCGCTGATGACTTCCGCGCCGAGGCCGAGCGAGCCACCGCCCGGCGCGGGTTTTTTGCAGTGGCGCTTCCGGGCGGATCGGTTGCCGTCCATGGCTTCTCCGCTCTGGCCGCCCTGCCGCTTCATTGGGATCAGCTTCACTTCTTCTGGGTCGATGAGCGTGCCGTACCGCCATCGGACCCCGAATCGAACTACGGCGTCGCGCAGACGGAGTGGTTCGATCCGGCGCGCGTCCCCATGCAGTCGATCCATCGCATGTCGGCCGACAGTCCGGATCTCGCCTCGGCGGCGGTCGCCTACGGCAAGGAGTTGACTCGCGTTCTTGGGCGACCGGCTCGACTGGATTTCGTGCTGCTCGGGGTCGGGCACGACGGACACGTGGCGTCGCTCTTTCCCGGACACCCGGCCTTGTCGGATGAGCGGCAGTTGGTCGTCCCCGTGGTGGATGCGCCCAAGGCACCCGCCCGGCGACTCACGTTGACATTGCCGGTGCTCGCCGGGGCCGAGCGCGTGGTGGTCCTGGCGATGGGCGAGTCGAAGGCTGGTGCGATCCAGGAGTCGATCGAGCGCCCGGATTCGTCGCTGCCCGTGGCGCTGATGCTGCAAAGGGCGAAGCGGTCTCTGGTGCTCCTGGATGAGGCAGCCGCGTCGCTGATGGACGGGCGCTGATGCTGGTGGCTGCGCGGTTGGGCGCGATACGAAGAAGCGAACGGAGAGACGGTCGGTGTCGTGGGGTCCACGAGAATCGCGCTCCTAGCGTGCCGAGCGTCGCGGCCAAGGCGGGCGGATCCGAGCGGCACCGGAGATCCATCGAGAAACGGGGCGAGGACTTGCGGAGATCCGAAACTGGCAGTGGCCCACCAGACTCGCGACGCCATCCACCGGCAGCCACGAAAGATGAGCTCCTTGCGGCAAGAAGCGTGGATGCCGTTGCGATGGCTTCATCGCTTGCCCCATGATGAATCGGCGGCGATCCTGGGGACGAAGTCTGCCATCGAACGGAGCCACCATGGGTGACAAGTCACGCAAGTCGAAGGAGCGCAACCAGAATCAGAAGAAGGTTGCCAAGGCAAAGGATGCGACCGACGCGAAATCCAAGCAGGACAAGCAAGGCCAGGTCCAGAAGCCGACGAAGGGCAAGAAGTAGCTCGCTCGATCGGCCGCTGGCGGCCCCGCAGAGCGCGATGAGCCTGGCTGGCGTCAGCGTGGCTCGACGAGCGGTTCGAGGTCTTCCAGGAGTTGGGCGTCTCCTGGAGGAAGCTCCGGGGAGTCGGATCCCTCATGGCTTTCCGGGAGCGCAAAGGCTTCGTCGGCGAACAGCTCGTCGGGAGCCAGGCGGGTCGCAGTCCCCAGCATGAAGGGAGCTGCGGTGACCCCGTTTCGGGCGGCTGAAGCCACCTGCTGCATATGCATCAACTGCTTGACATATCAAGCAGTTCGGCCATACTCGACCGGAGATGCCGGACGCCCGCAAACGACCCCGCAGCAAGCTGTCGGAGTTCACGGGGAAACCGGCCGCGCTCGCCGCTCTCCTGCGAGACTTGCGGGCGGCCAAGGGCTTCTCCCTTCGTGAGGTGGAGGAGGCCACGGGGCAGGCCGTCTCGAACGCCTACCTGAGCCAGCTCGAGAACGGGAGAATCAAGAAACCTTCTCCTCACGTCTTGTACAGCCTGGCCGAGGTCTACGTCGTTCCGTACGAGGCGCTGATGGAGAGAGCCGGCTACCTGCTTCCCTCGAAGGAAGGAGGGCGGCGCCGCACGAGATTGGCCGTCTTCGCGATCGACGATCTGACCGCCGAAGAAGAGGAGGAGCTTCTCAAGTACCTCGCGTTCATTCGCTCGCGGAAGCCGTCATGAACCACGACGGGGACACCGCACGCCGGAGCGAAAGCTCGCTCGACCTCGGACCCATGCGAAGTGCCGAAGGCTTGGAGCGCGCGCAAAGGTGAGCGCCACCGACAGCGCGCTGCACGGCGCGTCGGAGCTGGAAGAGCCGATTCGCGCGGAACTGTTCGGGATCGAGCGCCTCGAGCAGCACGCCGAAAGCCTGGCGGCCGCTGAGCGAACCACGAGGAAACCCACGAAGGGGCAGCGCCTCCTTTCCCGCGTCCGCGAGAACGAGCGCGTCCTTCTGGATGCATATCGCGACGTCGTCCAGGCGGTAGGCGAGAAGAGCGAGATCACGCTTGCCGAGGAATGGTTCCTCGACAACTTCCACATCGTGGACGAGCAGCTTCGGGAGCTCCGGGACCACCTTCCCGAGAGCTACTACCGCGCGCTGCCGAAGATCGCCGCCG
>JAJDDC010000005.1 GCA_029260515.1 Phycisphaerales bacterium
TGGGTTTACCATCAACCCAAAGTTCGCGCCAAAGGTCACCAACCTCAACATGCCTCTTGAAAATAGCAATCGCTTCATGAACGACAGCCTTTATAGCCTCTGGGCCTTTAGAAAGGTCAACTCTCGACGGATCAGAAAGCACATTCGGGTCAGTAAGAAGAAGTTGCCGGTAACGATAGTACCCCAGGGCATCTTCGGTGGGATCATAATTGCTTGCACTGTCTTTGACTGATGCCAAGAAATGATTGAAAGCGTTTGCTGACGAAAGAGCTGCCCCTCGCAATGCCTGCTTTGTATCTGTCACAGTTGGCATGGCAATCCCCGCTAAAAACTTATTCACAGCTTCTCTAATTTAAGCGTTTCGCATTGCTGCTTCGCGGACATCCGACCAATCATTCGCTATCGGCAAATCCCTCACGATGTCCTTTGGAACTAACAAAAAGGGTTTAGAAAGCCCTTTGGTATTCACGAAGTGCGGTAAGCCAATGTCCTGACGATCATCTGATATCGGTATCGTCGATAAGCTTTGTGAATTGCAAAAATCGGATGTGATTTTTGCTAGATTCAATAAAATTACCTGTGTGGTGAAGTCGCTGATGGTGTCAGGGCCGACACCTTCCTCGAAGAAGCCCATCAATGATATCATCTCTGGGTCATCAGCGCCCAACGTAACGATTTCACTCGTTGTGCGCAGGATCATTGTTTGAATGTCTTCTGGCCGTGAACTCCCCGAACGAGATGCACCGCCATATCCTAACCCATTCTCCGAAGGTTCATCTAGATTTAGCAAACGCCTTGCAGCCCTCCACGGGGCATCCTCTTCATTATTAGACATAGCTAATAGCCTGATAATATTTGAAAAATGTTTTTTGAAAGCCGCGAGAGCATTTCCTGATATCTCATTGAAAGCCGACTTCTCTAAAAGTACCGGATCAATGAATAACTCCAAGTCGACGTTCAAGAATGGGTCAATCAAACCTGCTTTATCGATTTCAGCAGGATCTACTCCGAAATAACTTGAGAAGAGGATCGGATTAATAATCTTGGCCATAATTTTGCTTTCAATGTAGCGGCATGTGCTATCTCCACCTAACTTTAGGGATTTTCCTAACGGACGCCACATCTTCATTCTGCTTCAATCGCCGTCCAATGCCATGAAAGCTGAAAAGCGCACTGCAACTGAAGGCGCATTAGCTTTTATCTGTGAAATACCTTGACGACCAACGGCAACGGACGCCCGTTTTACTAGCTTTGCGATTCGCTCCCGACCCGCAGCGAACTTCCGCTGCTCCAACATCACAGCCACCCCGACCTTGTTTCAGATCGTAGCTTTGCTTTTGTCGTCTCTCAGGTACATTCAGACACGACCAGTCGGAGACCTCAGATGACCCAATCCCCCTATGATGCCCTGCCCCGGACCCCGGCCAACCACCAGCCACTGACGCCGCTGCCGTTTCTGGCGCGCGCCGCGCTGGTTCACCCGGACAAGACGGCGATCATTCATGGGGGGCTTCGCCGGTCTTACGCTGAATTTTACGACCGCGCGCGGCAGCTCGGCTCTGCGCTGGCCGCCAAGGGCATCGGCAAGAACGACACTGTGGCAGCGCTGCTGTTCAACACCCCCGCGATGTTGGAGGCACATTACGGCGTGCCGATGACGGGCGCGGTTCTGAACGCACTGAACACCCGGCTGGATGCCGCCACAATCGCCTTCATCCTCGACCACGGAGAGGCAAAAGCCCTGATTGTCGACAGCGAGCTTTCACCGATGGCGGCAGAGGCGCTGGCCTTGGCAAAGACCGATCCCATTCTGATCGAATATGCCGACGCTGAAAGCGGCGTCGCCCCCTCGCTGGACGCGACGGATTATGAGGCGTTCATCGCTGCCGGGGACGCCGCCTATGACTGGGTCATGCCGGGTGATGAATGGGACGCGATTGCGCTCAACTATACCTCTGGAACCACGGGCGATCCGAAGGGCGTTGTGTATCATCATCGCGGGGCGTCGCTTCTGGCCACAGGCAATGCGCTGCATGGGCAGATGGGGGCGGATACGGTTTATCTGTGGACGCTGCCGATGTTCCACTGCAATGGCTGGTGTTTTCCGTGGACGATCTCTGCCGTGTGCGGCACCCATGTGTGCCTGCGGGCGGTGCGGGCGGGCGCGATGTTCGATGCCATTGCCGACCATGGTGTCACGCACCTGTGCGGCGCGCCGATTGTGATGCAAACGCTGCTGAACGCGCCGGTCGATGAACGGCGCGCATTTGACCACAACGTCGCGTTCTTTACCGCCGCCGCCCCGCCGCCCGAGGCTGTGCTGGCCGCCATGGCCGACGAAGGGTTCACCGTCACGCACCTTTATGGCCTGACAGAGGTTTATGGCCCCGCCGTCATCAACGAATGGAAACCTGCGTGGAACGATCTTCCCAAAGGCGAGCAGGCGCAAAAGAAAGCGCGTCAGGGCGTGCGTTATACCGCGCTTGAGGATCTGACCGTACGCGATCCTGAAACGATGGAGCCTGTTCCCGCGGATGGGCAAACCATCGGTGAGGTGATGTTTCGCGGCAATGTCGTAATGAAGGGGTATCTGA
>JAJDDC010000006.1 GCA_029260515.1 Phycisphaerales bacterium
CACCGTCCACGGATGCCACGCCGTAGCGTTCAGGATCACGGACTGTGTACCCGAAGATAACGCCTCCGGATTCCATTTTGCACAGGGACTGCAGTCGCTCGCTCAACCCGTAGCCGAAGAACAGATTGTCTCCCAGGATCAGAGCGGCATTCGAACCATCGAGAAAATCTTCGCCGATAATGTAGGCTTCGGCAATGCCGTTTGGCGCCGCCTGTTCTTCATAGCTGAGTGAAATACCGAAATCGGAACCGTCGCCGAGTAATTTTTTAAAAAGGGGCAGGTCCGCCGGTGTTGTGATCAGCAATATTTCCCGGATTCCGGACAACATCAAAACCGAGAGGGGATAGTAGATCATCGGCTTGTCGTAGACCGGCAGCAGTTGCTTGCTGATCGCCCGGGTGAGCGGATGAAGCCGGGTGCCCGATCCGCCCGCCAGTACTATGCCCTTGCGTCCAGTTTCAGTCCCCATCATTCGCCCCACTCAAAACGCCGAGACCCAATCGCTGGCCTTCGTATCCACGGCTGTGTGCGATTTCAATCCAGGGCCCATTATCCAGATACCAGCGAACGGTTTCTTCCAGGCCTTCCTCAAGCGTCCGGGACGGTCGCCAGCCTAGCAATGCAGTGATCTTGCTATGGTCAATCTCATAGTGCCTGTCGTGACCGGGACGATCCTCGACATGGCTGATTGCATCGAAGTGTTCACCGGAGGTCCGTGGGGCCAGGCGGTCAAGCGTTGCGCACAGGCGCCGCACCAGCTCCAGGTTCTCAACGCAACAACCACCGCCGATATTATAAACTTCACCCGCTGTGCCCGCGTCGATGATCGCCTCCAGAGCAGTACAGTGATCGGCGACGTGCAACCAATCCCGCCGATGACGTCCGTCTCCATAAATTGGCAATGGCTTGCCGGCGAGCGCTTTACTGATCATCAGCGGTATCAACTTCTCGGGGAACTGGAAGGGGCCATAATTATTTGAGCAATACGAAATCATCGCGGGAAGCCCGTAGGTGCGATGATAAGCGCGCACCAGACAATCGCCCGAAGCCTTGGAAGCAGCATAAGGTGAGTTAGGCCGAAACGCGCTCTCCTCGGTAAAAGCACCAGACTCAACCGACCCGAAAACTTCGTCAGTGGAGACCTGCAGAAAACGGAAGGTTGAGGACGCCAGCTCTCCGCTTTCCGCCAAATAAGCCCGGACGGCTTCCAGGAGCGTGAAGACGCCCATCACATTGGTTTCAACAAATGATTCAGGCGTATCGATTGAGCGGTCGACGTGGCTTTCTGCCGCCAGATTGACGATGGCTAGTGGCCGGTGCTGCTTCAGCAGACGGCCCATCAAAGCGGCGTCATTGATCGATCCATGCACGAAACAATGTCGGTCGCATTCATCGAGCGGAGACAGGTTTTCCCTGAGGCCAGCGTAAGTCAATTTGTCCAGAGAGAGGACGTGCCAGCCGGCATCAAGCATGTGACGAATGAAGTTGCTGCCGATAAATCCGGCTGCACCGCAAACCATGAGAGATTTACGCAAGACAAAAACCCTGCACGGCATAAAGGAGCAACGACACCGAAATATTCCTTAAGGAATTCTCGCTCATAAAAGTTCCATAAGAATATATCATAAACACACATATTATAAATCTGTCTGGTCCCAACTCTATACCGAATGGGAGGAAGACTACGTGATGAGCGCCTGCGATCACATAGCATGATGCGCCATCTCAGCTGTATCCGCGCCAGATATCAAACATACCTCAAGAACAGGTATCAACATGTCCGTTAATGGCTATTTACGGACATTCCTGGCTGAGTGGGTTTATGTCCGCTTTCGGATGTAAAGCGGACATCGAAGATGCCAAACCCCACTTGTCAGCTAACAGTATTTTAGCGGGTGAATTTGAATTACCAGCGCCCAGTTCTCACTTTCATCCTCCCGGCGCGCCACTTTTCTCAATTGATTGGTGATTCACCTCATCTGGCCTAAAAGGTGCAATCTGTTTCGGTTTTATCCCGGGCCAAGGCCGCATGAAAAAAGACGATCTTCTTGTCATCCTGAACGCGCTGGTGGAGCCGGTCTTCCTCGTGAGCGCAAAACGGCAAATAACGCTGGCCAACGCAGCTGCAGAAGAGCTGTTCGGCGAAGGTCTGGTGGCTAAGGATTTCGTTCATGCCATCCGCCACCCGGACGCCTTGAAATGCGTCGATGCGGTTTTGCAAGGCCAGGCGGCGGCCGAGGCTGTAATTTCCCTGCCCGTTCCGGTGCGCGCAACCTACAAGCTTTCATCCGTGCACCTTGAAGGCGGAGACGGGGTGCAGGCAGAAGCCGTCGTCTCCCTGCACGACATTTCGCATGTTCTGGAGGCTGAGCAGATGCGCAGCGATTTCGTGGCCAATGTGAGCCATGAATTGCGCTCCCCGCTCACGGCGCTGAGCGGTGGCATAGAAACGCTTAAAGGCGCGGCGAAGAATGACCCGGCGGCGCGGGAACGCTTTCTCGACATCATGGAGCGTGAAGCGGCACGCATGACCCGGCTGATCGGAGACCTGCTGTCGCTGTCGCGCGTTGAGGTCAATGAGCATGTGCGCCCGTCCGAGCGTGTGAATGTGCTGGCTGTTGTCGAGAAAGTCGTGGATACGCTGGAGACCCAGTCCAAGGCTGAGAAAAAGCCGATAAAACTGCAAAGCTCGAAAGGGGACTGGAATGTACCGGGCGATCAGGATCAGCTGACGCAGATTTTCCAGAACCTGATCGACAATGCCCTCAAATACAGCCGTGAAAACTCCGAGGTCATGGTTTCCCTGACCCGCAGAGACAAGGTCGCCGGCATGACCGGCCCGGCTCTTGTGGTAGAGGTCAAGGACCAGGGAGAGGGTATTCCGGCTGAACATATTCCCCGGCTGACGGAACGTTTCTACCGGGTCGACGACAGCCGCTCGCGAGAGAAAGGCGGCACCGGGCTCGGACT
>JAJDDC010000007.1 GCA_029260515.1 Phycisphaerales bacterium
TTCGTGTGTTTGATTGTTTTGGTGGCCATGATATGTCTGTCGTCATAGCGGCAGTTGACTGGGTCGCCGAAAATCATATCAAGCCCGCTGTGGTTAATATGAGTTTGGGAGTAGACAAACCTGGAATTGGCAGTGATGCGCTTATGGTGGCAATTCATAGGGTTATTTTGAACCAAGGAGTGACTTTTACAGTGTCTGCCGGCAACGACAATGGAAGTGCTTGTAATACTTCTCCTGCGGCTTCTGCTATTGCGATAACGGTGGGTGCTTCAACCAACACGGATTTTCGTTGGGTTGATGGAAACCTGGGTTCTAATATAGGTTGTATTGATTTGTATGCACCCGGGGGCGATATTGTCTCAGCTGGGATTTCAAGTAATGTAGCGTCGGCAACTTTAAGTGGAACTTCTATGTCCGCTCCGCATGTTGCGGGGGTGGTAGCACAATATTTGCAATTTCACCCAAATACCACTCCCGGAGTAGTTCAGGCTACTCTTGAAAACGCTGCCTTTGCATTTAAAATTCATGATGCTGGCTTCGCAACTCAAAATTTGCTCCTGACCAATCTTTTTATTGCCCCACCGCCACCTGTAGATACCACTCTTCCGGTGATCACGCTAAACGGCAACAACCCGGCTGAGGTGGAAGTGGGTGAGGCTTATGTTGATGCTGGTGCCACAGCTTTGGATGACACGGATGGCGATATCACCGCCAGTATCCTCACCAGTGGTTTACCGATCGACACCAGTGCGCCGGGGACTTTTACCGTTACCTACAGCGTGACCGATGCCGCAAGCAATACTGCGACGGCCATGCGCCAAGTGAACGTGGTCAATCCGCCACTCACACCCATGGATGACGTAGTAATGGATTTAGGTAGCCTGGGTCTGTTCTCCTGGGTTAACTTCACCGATTTTACACAGTTGTCCAGCCTCGATGCTGAGAACATGGTGGTTGGGGATATTGACGGCAACGGCCAGGACGATGTCATGATAGACTTTGGCGCGGCGGGTTTGTTTGTCTGGGTTAACAATACCAGTTTGGAAGAGTTTGGCATCATCGATGTCGAAACCATGGTGGTTGGGGATATTGACGGCAACGGCCAGGACGATGTCATCATGGATTTGGGGTCAGCTGGTCTGTTCGCCTGGGTTAACAGCACCAGTTTTACGCAGCTGTCGAGCAACGATGCCGAGACCATGGTGGTTGGAGATATTGACGGCAACGGCCAGGACGATGTCATGATAGACTTTGGCGCGGTCGGTTTGTTTATCTGGGTTAACAACACCAGTTTGGAAGAGTTCGGCGGCGTTGATGTCGAGAACATGGTGGTTGGGGATATTGACGGTCCTTAAGGAGCTAATTTTAGTGATGTCTCTGGATTGTGCAAAGCTTGGAGACTTGCAGGTGTTATGGGTTCAAAGGTGCCAAAATCCTGATTTTTGAGCGGTCTTCAGGTCAGGTTTCTGCTTTAAGGGACCAGTAATCCGATCTTATTATTATATTTGCCCTGGAAGTATTTCCCCATTTCCGTAAACCAGATATTGCCATCCTTGTCCAGAGTAAGCTGCGTGGGGTGGCTGTCGGGATCGGGTAATTTGTAATATTTCACTCCCTTGCGGGTTCCGGGTTTGGCTTTGGACAGATCGAGTCGACCGATGGCATCCGGGTTGGCGGCGGTGAACCAGATATATTTGCGTTTTTCATCGACATGGACATCGTGTGGACTGCGCCGCTTTCCCAAATGGTATTCCACGATTTTCGGTTTCTTGCGATTCAAATCCAGTTTCGCCAGTTTGCTGGAAAACATCTCGGTCAACCATAGCGTTCCATTTTTTGAAACCGTAAGGCCATGCGGAACGGATTTCTCAGGAGGAATTTCAATTTCCTTAAGCTCTCCCGTTTTGGTGTTCAGGCAACCCAATTTATTGGCGAACGTGTTGACCCAGAACATTCCGCCTTGGGTGTACCATAATTTGTCCCCGACCAGCACCAGAGCGTGCGGGTTGCCGGGCCCGATGGGGAACTCGGTGATCTTGCCGGTCTTGGGATCCAATTGGCCAATTTTATTGGTCTGAAATTCCAGGAACCAGATTGTGCCGTCCGGCGCTTCTACAATTTGATGAGGTTCGCTGTGGGGCGAAGGGATGTCATATTCTTTGAATGTACCCTTTTCCGGGTCCAGGCTGCCGATGCGGTTCGCCCCCTCCGTGAACCAGATCAGACCATTCTTAGCGACCGTGAGGAAATGAGGTTTGCTGTTGGGCTGGGGTAGTTCGTACTCGGTGATACCCTGGGAGGTCAAAGACTTGGCCTTTGAAGGGTTCAGCTTGCCGATCCGGTTGGCATTCAGTTCGGTGAACCACAGGTTCCCCTGAGCGTCAAAAGCTAGGTCGGCAGGACTGCTGTCGGGGGTAGGGGTATGGTATTCCAGAACAACTTCCCCATGAACCCCGGCAGAAATCGACAAGAAACATCCACACATCAACAGAATAAAACGCAATTTTCCAAACCACTTCTTGGGCACGATATTAACCTTTAATTATCAACAAGTTTTGAGAACTCAGTATAGTGCAAAATTAACCCCAAACTAGGTATAAATTAGAGGCTTGTTTTCACATTACTATATGTGATCAACAGCCTCATTTCTCAATAGAATCCATATCTTATAAAATATTTCCCGGAAAAGCATGTCCCTTATTGAGTGAGGGACCTAACACTCGAATATCCAGTGAAAAAAAGGCGTCTTCTGCGTTCCGTTGTGCCCGGGATCGGGATCGCCCTGAACAACCGTCTTGTCCGCACGGAACCGGCAATCTTGGTGAGCGGGTTGATCGTAGTTGGTCGGTGGCGTTATCGAATGGGTCAGCAGTAAGTCTGTTGAAGAAGCGGTATTCCCAATTACAAGGGTACGAGTTTGTCCTTGTGTCCTCTGTTGGATTCCAATAGAATTTTGAAGTTTCTCATAAGATTAATCTTAACTCCTGAAACTTACCCATGATCAAAACTTCCGTTAAAGCTGATGACGTTCTCAAACATAAAACCGATTGCCTGATTTTACTCAGTCCGGATACGAAACCGGCGGGCCTGCTGAAACAAATTGACGGCCTGCTGAATGGTGCGCTGACGGCTGCGTTTCAGTCGAAACGTTTCGAGGGCAAGCTCAACCAGACCTTCCACCAAAGTGTGCGCGGGTTGATGGGAGCGGACTCCATACTGGTTGTAGGACTGGGTAAATCGAAAGACGTTAAAGAAGAGCAAATCCGTCAGGCTTCCGGCACCGGTGCCAAGGCGGCTGAGAAATCACGCCACAACAAAATTGCGATTTTCCTGGATGAGAAGGATGCGGGCAAACCGGCAAAATCAAAAAAAAATCAGACTGGAAGCCTTGTAGCAGCGGCATTGGTGGAAGGGGCCCAACTCGGCTTGTATCATTTCGATCAGTACAAAAGTCAGGACAAGGAGGATCCGCCTTCCCGCATCACGGAGATCACAATTCTCACGGCTTCCAAAACCAAAGTGAAGGACTACCAGAAGGGTGTAGATCAGGCAGAAAATTTGTGTGAGGCGGTGATTGCCACGCGCGACCTTATGCATCATCCCGGGAACACTGCGACACCGACTTTTCTGGCCAAAGCAGCGCAAACGATGGCGCGCAAGCACAAGATCACCTGCAAGATCCTCGAGAAAAAGGATATGGAAAAATTGGGAATGGGATCTCTGCTGGGGGTGGCCCGAGGCAGCCATGAACCGCCCAAGTTTGTCGTGTTGGAATACAAAGG
>JAJDDC010000008.1 GCA_029260515.1 Phycisphaerales bacterium
TCGGGGATGATAATGCCACTTTTGCGAACTTCCTTCTCGCGGATGGGTTGAACCAGAATGCGGTCTTGCAACGGACGAATGTTCATAACAACTCCTTGAATTAGTGATAAACTTCCAATTATTGGTTGATGACTATTCAATTAACGTTTTAAATCAAAACGTGAATGACAGCGTTAGGACTGTAGATCCTTTAAAAATAAATAGTTACGTTGTTTTGGTGGTTGAAGGGGTCCAAAAATTAGCACTCCTCGGCCCCAAGTGCTAATAGATACTATCATAAATAAAACCCCAGAACCGAAAAGCAAGGTCGGGGCCGGAAAAAACATCAAAAAACCTGAAAAAATCGGAAAATCATGAAAAAACAAGCCGCTAAAGAACTGGAAGTGTTCCTCAACCCCTACCCGGACCGGGATTATGAGATCCATATGGAGTGCCCGGAGTTCACCTGCCTGTGCCCGCGCACCGGTCAGCCGGATTTCGCCCATGTCGATATCCATTACGTGCCCGATCACGAATGCATCGAGTTGAAGTCGCTCAAGCTGTATTTATGGTCATATCGCGACGAGGGTGCTTTCCATGAGGCGGTGATCAACAAAATTCTGGACGACCTGGTGGCCGCCTGCCAGCCACGCTGGATGCAGGTGGAAGGGGAGTTCTTCGTGCGCGGCGGTATCTACACCACCGTCAGTGTCGAGCACCACGGCAAACCGCGCAAGGTCAAAGCCAAACGCAAAAAATAGCGGGGAAGCCCCGCGGCCCATTCTGCCTCGTGCTGACGCCGAGGCAGTAAGAACAATCATGGCGGAAATATATTGGAATGATCGGAACTGCCGAACACCGCCTGAAGAAATAAATTTAAGATGCTTAATATATTTGTCGAAGCCAACTGCAACCGTTACGTGCGCGACGAGTGCACCTACTGCCACGTCTACGAACCGCTCATGAAGATCGACCGGAGCGACTGGCACCTCCTGCCGGAGCAGGCGCAGTTGATGGCGGACAAGATCAAACAGATCGACCTGTTCCACCAGCTGGCGCAGAACGAAATCAACTTCACCGGCGGCGAGCCGTCGCAGAACCCGCAACTCGTCGAAATTTTTCATATCTTCCGCAAGCTTTCGCCCAACGTGCGACTGCACACCAACCTCGATATCCAATCGAACACGCACTCGCGCTGGCTGCGGCTGGTGGAAATCATGAAGCTGCAGGGCAGAGTCGATTTCACCCTGTACCCAACGGTGTGGGAATCGCGCCAGAAACCGCTCCTTCAGGAAATCCTGGGACTGCAAAATGAACTGATCGTGAATATGATTTTCGAGCAGGTGCCCGACTTGTTGACCCAATTGGAAACGATGACGGTGTTCTTTAAAGAACAGGGAGTGAAATTTCATCCCACCGTCACCCTGCTCGAAAAACACAGCGAGAAGATCGAAGCTCTCATCCAGGAAAAGCCAAATTGCAGTGAAGCGGAATTCAACCAATACATGTCGGATGTCGAAAGCTACACCACCGTCGGCGGTTTCACCTTCGGGGTCAATATGATCCTCGGATTTGTTGTCGACGAGCGTGGCGAGCGGGCGATGGTATCGCAGCCGTTCCCGAAAGACGTGAATACTTTAGAGTGCACCATCCCGCGCGGCACGATCGAGATCATGACCGTCCAGCAGACCGGAGAAATGACTCCCTGTTGCGACGTCGGCAATCTAAAATGCCAGCCCAAGTTCGGCAACCTGCTCACCGATTCACCGGACGCCATCATGCGACAGATCGAAATCTCGCGGCAGAAAATGGTCACCGGCACCGCCAGGAATATCCAGAACATCCAAAACGGAAAACCCGGCGAGCCGGTTGAAGAGGGGATACCACCTTACTGTGTATAGAGAAAACGACACAAGGCGGAGATTTAAGATGTATTGGAGGATATAAAACTATGCAGTGGGAACCTACCTCAGAAGCTGAAATCTGGGATATGATCAATAAATCTTATGGTCGAATGACAGCCCAACAAAAAAGACTTTGGGAGGTAATCAAGGTCGATCCTGTGAAATGGCAGCAGCATCCAAATGGCGATGAGGGCAAAGGATTCTGGGTCGTGGCCATACTCGGCAAGACAGTCGTATGGTTCAATGATATAGAAGAAGGTTTTAATTTCTCCGTATACACTGAATTCGGAAGAATTAATGAGTATTGGTGTAACCAGGATGAATTGGAGCATGCAATTCAGAAGATAATTTACGAGATTAATGGTGGTCCGCAATGACACCCAAAGAACTCTTTCGAGTCTGGGAGAATAAATATAGGTGATAGAGTCAACTGAAACGATGAACGTGCTCCCGCACTTCAATTTCGATAACAGTTTCGCCCGCACGTTTGAAGGTTTTTACGTGCGCGGCAAGGCTGCTCCTGCGCCTGCCCCGAAACTGTTGCAGTTCAACCACGCACTGGCCGAGGAACTCGGCCTCAATCCGACCGCGCTCGATTCGGAAGCCGGCGCGGCGATTTTCTCCGGCAACGCAATCCCCGAGGGAGCGGAACCGCTGGCCCAGGCTTATGCCGGACACCAGTTTGGCGGGTTCGCACCGCAACTGGGCGATGGACGCGCGCTTCTTCTCGGTGAGGTGATCGACACGAAACAACGCCGCCGCGATATCCAATTGAAAGGATCGGGTCGCACCTCGTTCTCCCGCGGCGGAGATGGCAAGCTGTCTTTGGGTCCGGCGTTGCGCGAATACCTGATCGGAGAGGGCATGCATGCGCTCGGTATCCCGACGACACGCGCCCTGGCAGCCGTTGCCACCGGCGAGCACGTTTATCGGGAAGTCCCTCTGCCCGGCGCGGTGCTCACCCGTGTTGCGGCGAGCCACATGC
>JAJDDC010000009.1 GCA_029260515.1 Phycisphaerales bacterium
GGGGCCGGTAGGTCCATCTGCACCTTGGGGTCCGGTAGGTCCATCTGCACCTTGGGGACCTGTTGGTCCATCTGCTCCCTGCGGTCCAGTTGGGCCCGTTGGGCCAGTTGGACCATCTGCACCTTGGGGACCTGTGGGGCCATCTGCTCCCTGTGGTCCGGTGGGTCCGTCGGCTCCCTGGGGACCTGTGGGACCGTCTGCCCCCTGAGGGCCAGTTGGTCCGTCGGGGCCTTGTGTTCCTGTGGGACCAGTGGGTCCTGTTGGCCCGTCTGCACCCTGAGGTCCGTCGGGACCGTCTGCGCCTTGGGGACCAGTAGGACCGTCTGGGCCTTGGGGACCTATTGGCCCTGTGGGTCCGTCTGCGCCTTGGGGTCCGGTGGGACCAGTGGGTCCGTCTGCGCCTTGGGGTCCGGTGGGACCATCTGCGCCCTGGGGTCCAGTGGGTCCTGTGGGTCCGTCTGCTCCCTGAGGTCCGTCGGGACCGTCTGCTCCCTGGGGTCCGGTTGGTCCGTCTGCTCCCTGGGGTCCGGTTGGTCCGTCTGCACCCTGTGGTCCGGTGGGTCCGGTGGGACCATCTGCACCTTGGGGTCCGGTGGGACCATCTGCACCTTGAGGTCCGGTGGGACCTGTGGGTCCTGTGGGGCCGTCTGCTCCCTGAGGTCCTGTTGGTCCGTCTGCACCTTGGGGTCCGGTTGGTCCGTCTGCACCTTGGGGTCCGGTGGGACCATCTGCGCCCTGTGGTCCAGTAGGCCCGGTTGGACCGTCGGCTCCCTGTGGTCCCGTGGGGCCGTCCGCACCTTGGGGGCCGGTAGGTCCATCTGCACCTTGGGGTCCGGTAGGACCAGTGGGTCCGTCGGCTCCCTGTGGTCCGGTTGGCCCATCTGCGCCTTGGGGTCCGGTAGGGCCATCTGCACCTTGGGGTCCGGTGGGACCCGTTGGACCAGTGGGTCCGTCTGCGCCTTGGGGACCAGTGGGTCCGTCTGCACCCTGAGGACCAGTGGGACCATCTGCGCCTTGGGGACCAGTAGGTCCGTCTGCACCTTGGGGTCCGGTGGGACCGTCGGGTCCTTGTGTTCCTGTAGGTCCTGTTGGCCCAGTAGGTCCATCTGCTCCTTGTGGACCTGTTGGTCCGTCTGCTCCCTGTGGTCCGGTGGGACCTGTGGGACCGTCAGCACCTTGGGGTCCGGTTGGTCCGTCTGCACCTTGGGGTCCGGTGGGTCCGGTAGGGCCGTCTGCACCTTGGGGACCAGTGGGTCCGTCTGCGCCTTGGGGGCCATCGGGACCGTCGGGACCCTGTGTTCCGGTGGGACCTGTTGGTCCTGTGGGTCCGTCTGCGCCTTGGGAACCAGTGGGACCGTCGGCTCCCTGGGGTCCAGTGGGACCGTCGGCTCCCTGGGGTCCTGTTGGTCCGGTTGGTCCGTCTGCACCTTGGGGGCCAGTGGGTCCGTCTGCTCCCTGTGGCCCGGTGGGGCCATCTGCACCCTGAGGTCCTGTTGGTCCGTCTGCGCCTTGGGGTCCAGTGGGTCCTGTGGGTCCATCTGCACCCTGAGGACCAGTTGGACCATCTGCACCTTGGGGTCCGGTGGGACCATCTGCACCTTGGGGTCCGGTGGGTCCGGTGGGTCCGGTGGGACCGTCTGCACCTTGGGGTCCCGTAGGTCCATCTGCACCTTGAGGTCCGGTGGGACCGTCTGCGCCTTGTGGGCCAGTGGGTCCGTCTGCGCCTTGTGGGCCAGTGGGTCCGGTGGGACCGTCTGCGCCTTGGGGTCCTGGTGGTCCGTCTGCTCCCTGGGGGCCAGTAGGGCCATCTGCGCCTTGAGGTCCAGTGGGTCCTGTGGGTCCGTCTGCGCCCTGAGGCCCGGTGGGACCGTCTGCGCCCTGCGGTCCAGTAGGACCATCTGCGCCCTGGGGTCCTGTGGGACCTGTTGGTCCAGTAGGTCCATCTGCGCCTTGGGGACCTGTGGGACCGTCTGCGCCTTGGGGACCTGTGGGTCCATCTGCTCCCTGGGGTCCGGTTGGCCCGGTAGGTCCGTCTGCTCCCTGTGGTCCAGTTGGTCCGTCAGGTCCCTGAGGCCCTGTGGGTCCTGTCGGACCTGTGGGGCCATCTGCTCCCTGTGGTCCGGTAGGCCCATCTGCACCTTGGGGACCATCGGGACCGTCTGCACCTTGTGGTCCAGTGGGGCCGTCTGCACCTTGTGGGCCTGTGGGTCCGGTGGGACCGTCTGCGCCTTGGGGTCCTGTGGGACCGTCTGCACCTTGGGGGCCATCGGGACCGTCTGCACCCTGAGGACCTGTTGGACCAGTGGGGCCGGTAGGTCCATCTGCACCTTGGGGACCTGTTGGTCCATCTGCTCCCTGTGGTCCGGTGGGTCCGTCTGCACCCTGTGGGCCAGTGGGACCTGTGGGTCCGTCTGCTCCCTGTGGACCATCAGGACCATCTGCGCCTTGGGGACCTGTAGGCCCTGTTGGTCCAGTCGGTCCGTCGGCTCCCTGTGGTCCGGTGGGTCCATCTGCACCCTGTGGTCCGGTAGGCCCGTCTGCACCTTGGGGGCCATCAGGACCATCTGCGCCTTGGGGGCCATCTGCACCTTGGGGTCCGGTGGGTCCGGTGGGACCTGTGGGTCCGTCTGCACCTTGTGGGCCAGTGGGCCCATCTGCTCCCTGTGGTCCAGTTGGTCCGTCTGCGCCTTGGGGTCCGTCGGGACCGTCGGGACCCTGAGGTCCAGTGGGTCCTGTTGGCCCGTCTGCACCCTGAGGTCCGTCGGGACCGTCTGCACCTTGGGGACCTGTGGGTCCGTCTGCGCCTTGGGGTCCGGTAGGACCTGTGGGTCCGTCTGCGCCCTGGGGTCCAGTTGGTCCGTCTGCGCCCTGGGGTCCGTCGGGTCCATCTGCTCCCTGTGGTCCAGTGGGGCCTGTCGGTCCAGTAGGCCCGTCTGCGCCTTGGGGTCCGGTGGGACCGTCGGGGCCTTGTGTTCCGGTGGGACCTGTTGGTCCTGTAGGTCCGTCTGCACCTTGGGGTCCGTCGGGACCTTGAGGGCCATCGGGGCCTTGTGTTCCTGTGGGACCAGTGGGACCAGTCGGACCATCAGCTCCCTGGGGTCCGGTAGGACCGTCGGGACCCTGTGTTCCTGTGGGACCAGTGGGACCAGTTGGTCCATCTGCGCCTTGGGGTCCGTCGGGACCTTGAGGACCATCGGGGCCTTGTGTTCCAGTTGGACCAGTGGGGCCAGTGGGTCCGTCTGCTCCCTGGGGACCGTCTGCCCCTTGCGGACCCTGTGCGCCTTGAGGCCCTTGGGGGCCTGTGGGGCCTGCTGGGCCGGGAGGACCAGTGGGGCCTGAGGGGCCGGGAGGGCCGGAAGGTATTTGAAACTGGAAAAGAAAATCCGCTTGGCACTGCGCCTGGTTGACAACGTCAACAAATACCTGACAACCTTCACCAGGCGGCAGCGTTACGCAGTCAGCTTCTGCTTGAATTTCGGGGCATGGGCCAGGAGGTCCGGGTTGGCCTTCGCCTTCTTCAGCAGAAGGTAGTTGGAATTGAAAGAGAAAATCGTAAGCACAATCTTGTTGTTTTCTCTGGACGTCAACATAAACTTGGCACTTCTCTCCAGGGGGTAGAGTTACGCATTGTGCTTGTGCCTGTATCTGGGGGCACCGCGAATCCGCCTCTGGAATTTGGAACTGAAAGATGAAGTCGTACTTACAGCTCTGAACTTGATTCCCATTGCCGGCATCGAGGCAGAAGGATTGCTTCTGCACTTCAATAGTAACCTGGGGCTTTTCCCCCGCAGGGATCAGCTCGACTTTTGAAGCCTGTGCTTGAATTTGCGGACAGACAACTGGGATACCGAATTTGAAGTCGAACGTGAAGTTACATTGAGAGCCTTGAGTCTGCTGATCGCTGGCTACCGTAATCATAGCGAATGCGCTGGAAGCACATCGCGTCTGAACCGAAGCCTGCGCTTGGATGGTTGGGCAAGCAGTTACTACCCGTTCTCCAGGAGGACCAGAGGGGCCAGGACCACCAGGACCTCCAGGACCGCCAGGACCACCAGGAGGGCCGGGAGGGCCAGCTGGGCCTACAATAGGCGCAGTGACATCCGGGCACTCCTGAATAGGAGCTTGCGGACCGGGGACGTCACAGTCCGTAATTACCTGGATCTGCTGGATCCGAGGTACAAACGGTACCGGACACTTCTCCGGGTCAATAAGTGGCTCTTGGGCCATCCCTGGCAATCCTTAGCAAGAATCAAACGAGCCGCTTGCCCCGTCTGTTTGTTCGTCAAAACAGGTGGCTAGGCCGCTCATATCAACATCAATTACTATTTTGTGTAGGTCAGGTAGATTTATTTGTGAAGCCCCGATACCTGTTTGCAGGTTTAAGATCCGACCCCCAACCCCATTGATGGATCGAACGGTATCATTGCATCGTTCAGCACCGTCAAGCGTGGTTCTTCCGGCAGGCGGAACTTCCTCATCAAACAATGGAACTTCTTCACAAGGCTCCCCTT
This sequence comes from Phycisphaerales bacterium, assembly GCA_029260515.1. GTDB lineage: Bacteria > Planctomycetota > Phycisphaerae > Phycisphaerales > UBA1924 > JAJRXR01. Next base: position 4,512 of record JAJDDC010000009.1, read on the forward strand.
CGCCAGCACCTACACCGGCGCCGATGGTAATCGAGTTTTCTAAATCGTCTTGAAAGATCGTTGCATTATACCCTGCTTTCAGTCGCGGTTGACCTACCAAACATTCGGCTTGGATATAGGTCTCGCCCGTAGCAAACTCGTAAACAAGAGGATCACAACCGTCAGGGGCGTCTGCGCGAGTTCTATCATCGTTAGCTAAGTTCAAAGTTCGAGCGTAGTGCCCAATTAGGCTACGGATCAAAGCAGGCTCGACCTGCACATCACCAGTACCGGCCGAAAGGGTGCAACCGGAAGGGAGGATCGTTGCCAGGGTTGCCATTGTACCTGTTACCAGATACCCGCTCCAAACGGGTTCTTCTGGGCAATCGTCGGAGGCTAAGGAGATTTCTGAAGATATGGATGAAGACAGAGAAGGCAAGGAAGGGATGGATCCTGCGACCAAATCGTCGGAAGAAAAAGACGATAAAGATAAAGAGCACAGTGACGTGGCCTCTTCAGCGTCTTCAACGTCTTCCGTAACATACAACTCATCCTCAAGATTACGAGTAAAGAATAAAGATCGCCCAAAGGTTCCGGGGGCTGTTGAACGAAACTCAAAAATAAAAACGTCTTCGATACGACAGATGTTGGCCAGGTAGACAATGTGCGAGGCTTCGACATATTCTGAGTCTAACCCCATCAAGGCTCCGAAGTCTACGAACACGTCGTCTGGCAGATCGTGTAATGTCCCGTCACAGTTAAGCAACATCTTTTCCGGGCAAAACACAATCGGGTAAGCCCGGTTGCGGTTATCGTTATAGAATCCAGGTTTTGCCATTATCCTATCCTATGTCTGTCCGCTCACCTACAGACTCGATCTTAATACCGTCCTCGGTGGTGCGGACCCGCAGTACCGTATCTTCGGCCAAGTGGTTGCCGGCCATCATCTTAATGTCGCCCAGAATGTCTGGGGTGCAGGTGAAACGATTATTACCTTCGATGAAGGTGATCTGCTTGACGTATCGAGGAGTGTTAAACAAAACCCCTGGCGAACAAAGCCGACGACGAAACAGGGTGTCCCCTACAATGTCTACTCTGATAATGGGTCGCGTGAGTCGTTTGCCTTGATCGCAATCAACTGTCGGTACCTCGACTTCTTCCTTACTGAGTACAACCCCGTCGTCACCTACTAACCATACGTCCCCAGTAAACAAGGTCCCATCTTCCAACACAATCCCTCGAAGCCCGATCTCCGGGGAAGGGATAGACACGGTTGCTGCAAAGGCAGACTGCGCTGCGGTAAACGTGTGGGTTCCAACAGCCCATGATTGAAATATCGACAAGCGGATTGGTTCGGAAACAATAACCCCCGCAGCTCTGCCGAGTGAATCGGTAAAGCGAACCTCCGAGGGCGGGTCAAACTGATTAAACTCACCGCTGGCTAGCCTCGCTACTGTGGGAGTCCCAATATGTATTGTGGTGCTGTCGTGGTCGATCTCTACAACTGAGAGGCGAAGATTGCCAGCGTTACCTACCGGGTAGAAGATGGCGTCCAAAAACAACTCATTCAAAATCAGATTGTTGCCAGAGCGCAGCGTAGCATTCTCAGCAAACGGGTACTTCGTTGGCTCGTTATGTCTTCGCCATTCTGGATGCAGAATCTCAGGCACTGCGTCTCCCCATTAACCTTTATGGGTACTCATCGACTGTGAAGGAATCGAACCTGGTGTAAGCACGATTGGAGTGCAGACCGAATCGACCGTCTGACGGCAAATAAGTGCTTGTCACTACGGGACCCAAAGTCGCTGCTGCTACGTTCTCAATTCCTGTCAGAGAAATAGTGATAGAGACCTGGCCAAGCAGCGGGCCGGACTCAATAATAGCCTCCAGCTCTATCAACTCGTCCACCCCAACGCCGGGGACAACTGCGGATACCAAGTTCTGGAAAGTAGTTCCATTGTACTTCAAAAGGCGGAAGGTCGCGGCGTCGAAGTCGTAATCCATAAGGAAGTACTCGACCCGGCCTGGAATCGTGTCGTGAGCACGGTAGTTGAGTATGACTCCGATATTTCTTGCAGATCCAGCTGGGCCCTCGGTGACTTTGCCGACGACTGTGACGATTTTATCCACCGTGTCGCCGTCGCAATTCCACAATGAGATGTTGCGAACCGACGCGCTGATCGCCTCTTCCGTGCAATAGAAGACACCAGTTGTGACGGGTGAAGATACAGATATAGAAGACTCAGTGCAAAAGCCCCAACCACCAGACACAACTTCAAAATCATCAGCCACCAAATCATCGAACTCCTCCGTGTGAGGATAACTACAAGGATCAGCGTCTGGCGAAAACGGAGGATCAATAACTTCAGGGTCTTCAGATACAAAGCTCTCGCTCAGACTACTGAGGCTCTCGCTAAAGAAGCATAGGTCATCGTACTCGTTAGGAAGCCTGCCATCTTCATCCGGCAAGCGGTTATCCTGGCAAGCGTCTCCAAGCCCCAAGTCGCAATCCAGCACAACACCGCAGTTGGTGAGCATTTGGGAGATTTCAGCACACCCCTGAAACTCGATGCAGATATTGCCATCGCAGTCAGGCGGTACGTTGTTGATGAATTCGACAGAAGCAGGCTCTTGGCACGTCTCGCTTTCTGGTCGTCCGCTACAAGGCCCAGAGAACAACTCAAAAACGTTCTCCGTAATATCAGCAGGCTGCACCAGCCTCACCACGATAACGTCTCTTTCTTCTCCCAGAATGTCTCTGGTCTCGGCCACTACTTCGACAGGAGACTGTCCAAGCAAAGTTACGATTCCCGTCAACGAGATTGAGTTGGCTACCTTAGCTATGTCTTCAATAGGAAACTTCCGATAAGGCTTAGCGGCTCGCCTGGCCAGTAGAGTCTGCGCAGCCGTCGAGAACCTACCTTGAAAAGGACAGTTCACCCCAGAGCCGAAAACAAGCCATCCGCCTGCCCCTGGGTACTGACTGTCAAAGTTGACCTGGACCCCTTGGGTAAACGGAGCCGTAATTGTAGCAACAGCTAAAGGAAGAAACTCTGCCGAGGCGTCCAGGGCGGTTGCACCCTGAATGGTCACGCTGACTAAGGTTCCTGTGACAGTCAAAGAGCTGATGAAGGCATACTTTATTACCGTGTCCGGGAACTTGAAGTTCATATCCACAATAACCCCATGAGGAAGCAACTGCAGACCGGAATCGTCTTGAAGCGTAGCGGTATCGTCAACCGGGTACGGCCTCAACGCATTTCGGTTATAAAAATGCAGATTGCGGATTGTCATGGCAGTAAGTTAGTCGCGGATTCGCTGGTACAAATTTCTTCGCCGTTGACCAAAGAGGTCAGCAGTATGGTGACAGTGCCGGTATCGTCAAAATCCAAAATAGCCTGGCCAGCATTGGATTGGAAAGGTTCTGCGTTCTCAAAGAAGAAACTCACAGTGTCGCCAACAACAGTGGGAACGTAGCTCTCAAAACCGTTTTTACCTGTGCGGAACCCCGTGCCTTCTCGGTACGAGAAAGTTGGGCCTGTGACTTTGAATCGAAGCTCGACAGTACCTTCGACGCACTCATCTCCAAACTCGCAGTAAGACCCAGCAAGAGTTGCTGCCATCTCTGGCAAGTTGAACAGCGATGTCCTGCAGGCCTCTTCAGCGCGGCAGGCAACGTCTTCTGCCCATCGTTCTGAGTTCTCTTTATGTTGGTCTCGGATAGCTTCAGCTTGGGCTCCCAGAGCTTCGTACTTTTCAGCTAATGCTCGCAGCCCCTCGTAAGTCCGAATGTAGTCTGGGCAATCGCAGCACGGCTCACAGTCGTTGAAGGCTTGCAGCGTGGCTTCGGCAGGGACAGCAGCAAAGGGTGGAGCACCGGGGAGAGCACTGGGGTTGGCTACTAAGGTTGTAGGTTGTCGGATGGCATAACAACCCGTGGCGTCGAGGATAAAGTTTCCGTTGGACAGGGGGCTTTGCCCATTGATCCGCCTGATAACGATGTCGGGGTCTTCGCAGCCAGGGAACCTCCCTTTCGGTCCGCTACCTGGGGCAGCGTCGAACAAGATATTAACCCCTTTGCGTCCTCCATCGGTCGCAAACGTCGATACGGTTTGGTTGACGTTAAACCCTGAAACAAACTCTACAATCTCGTCAGGGCCAAATGTCGTAACCCCAACACGCAGAGAAGTGACTCTGGGAGATCGTCGATTAGCCACTCTTGCGTCGAGTTGCCCATTGTCTGGCTCAAAACTGACACTGTACGTCTTGACGTCTTGATTGGGGCTAAACTCGGTGTGCCAGGTGACACGAGCAACAGCTACCGCTGTCTTCCATTCCAAAACCTTTGCCCGTGGGGTTGTGATTGGCCAATCGACAGAAGCGAAATCAATAGCGTTGGTGGAATCAAAAACAACCCGGTCTTCGGCATCGAAGATAAGGATCTCTTGTGCGTTTACCGGAGTAGGCGCAAAGGGAGGAGTGGCTGCGGCATCGCTGCCGAACCCGTAGAGCCAGGCAATACGGAACGGTCGCTTAAACCGACATTCCCCGTCTTCGTAAGACAGGTAAGCGTCAGCAAGCAAAAGGCTAACATCGTCCGAAGGGCAAACGAAAGGGTAATGAGTTCCATTTGTTGGCCCTTGGTTGACGCTAAGCGGTCGTCGACCATCAGGGTGTGTCATGGTTATTAGCAGCCGCAGCCCTTGTCACGTAGCACACTGCCGAGCACTACGCTCTCAAAGTTGGCGACCGATGCTTGTAGGCGGTTGATGAAATTAGCCAGGGTTGTGGCCTGGTTACCAAATTGCTCAAGGTCTTCAGTGATCCGTTCTAGCTCGATGCAGCCGCAGCAAGGCTGGGAGCAGAGGTCAGCTAAGCGGATTCCGTTTTCAATCTCTTGGACTTCCAAACACTCGTCGCCCAAGATCGTAAAGTCACCTGCAGCTGTGGGTGCAATCCCGTTGATCGTGCGAATACAATCCCCGTCAGACCCGTCTTCGCAGACGCATTCTTCTGTTAGCCCTTCCCCTTGAATAGCGTCAAAGACAATCTGTGGGTCTTCTCCAAAGACGACGATAGGGGTGAGGCGGAAGTTGAGACCTGCCACCAGCACGATGTCGCCGTACAGCCTCTGACTGACTTCGCTCCCGTTGACGACCGTAATAGACTGAACGCCACGAATCTGAGGGCGAGCAACATCGACGTCGAACCTGGTCTCCTCAAAGTCGAAAGTGAAAAAGCCGGAGGGTTGTTCGTCGATCGACTCAAACTTTCCAAGGGCGATGCGACCCTCGGTATCGTTGAAATCTCCCACTCCGCCCAGAGAATAGTCACGATTAAGCTCATGCCCGTCTCGATTCACCAGGGCAGTAGCCACGTCTACAGCCGCTCCAACGGCGGGCTGGTACCCGATCGTGAAACCAAACCCTGTAGCGAACACCCCCAAGCCTTTAAGAAAGAGTCGAGAAGGGTCAATGTCCAGACCGGCGTGTACTGGTAAGTAGAGGCCAACGATGAAGTCTTCAGGCAGCTTGAAGGAACTTGTAGTGTCGTTACCTGTGGACGCATCGCCCAACGGGTAAGCGCGTTGGCTATTGTGGTTTAGCCACTCTATGTTCCATAGGCTGTCAAAAGGCATCTATTAGCTCCCGGACGAGAGGACACCAACCTGATCCAGGATGCCCATCTGTCCGGCATACGCATCGCCTGAAGCCCTGGTCAGTTGAAAGATGACAATGTCTCCCGCTACTACGTCAATCTTGTCGCTTTCCGCCTCGATGTAGTTATTGGCTGCTGTGATTGCGACGGACGTAGTGAGCCCCACAACCGCCGACACGATTGGAAGCGCTAACTGGCCAGCGTCCGCTCGTGGGATAGTGCGGGCTGTTAAGGTCAGGTCAGGGAATGTGCCGATTGCCTTTCCAAGGATTTGAAATCGAAGAGCCAATTTGGGAAGCGTGAGGTCCAAGTCGTCTGGGACTTTTAGTTTGCCGATGTACTGGGACGTCTTGTCCTCATTCAGCCCGATAAACGGAACTTCTTTGAAGATCTCTTCGGTTGCGTTGTCCAGCCTTACCAACTTGATGTCAACTTCTAGCGTTGGCTGGGTGAAGGCTTGGATGGTGACGCGGCCTTGATGCAGCGTATCTCCATTAACGTCTTGGTTGGCTGTGCTGGTAAGGGACACGCGAGAGTTGCCCGCAAACAGCCCTTCGACAACCGGACCTAAACGGAACTGACCGCCTTCCTCTAACTCTTTGAAGACCGTGAATCCTTCTTGGTCTGTGTTAAGAATCCCAAGAAGCAAATCCAGATCAATGGTCAAATCGCCAGTGGAGCCAGGGTTCCCGTCCAGCAGACAACGAATAATCAATCGAGGGTCAATCGAGGTCAGGCTGGTAACTACGCTGCGGTCTGTGGCAAACGAGATTCGGGTGAACCACAATATCAACCGCATGTCCAACTCTCGCGGGCATTCGATAGAGTCGGACTCCGACACGGACGAACTGTCAGATGTCGCCGTGTCTAACGTGGTGGGCCAAGGTACATCATCGTAGCAATCCGACATCCACCAGATGCCATCGCGGTTGATGATGACCAGGCCCTCCGCCCCCTGAGGCACTGAGATTAGACCCAGGTCCTTGTCTTCTCCACGGTCCCATTGAAGATCAGCATCGTTCAGCGGGATAGGTGGCCAAAGGTTATCTAATTGCGCGTTGGCCTTGATGTTGTAGCCAAATGCTGCGCCAGAAGGAGCTTTGCCATCGAAAGAAGAATGGCTTGCCGGCAACCAGCCTTCAATGGAGTCGTCAGGCGACGTGATGACATGACGCTCTCCCGGAATAGGCGGGCTGTGGGAGCCAGCTGGCACAGCGGCAAGGTCAAAACGGTGATGCGTATGGTCATTTAGGAAGTCTTTGATCTGCGGATTGATAAACGCCGTACCGAACCCGTCGAAGTTAAAGACTGGCACACTGACGGGAGGCCGTTGTCGCGTTACAAAGCCTGCGGTTTGACCAGACAGGTAATACAACCCAGCAGCTTGTTCGTCTCCGTCTGGGATTGCCCCAGAGAAGTCGAAGTCTTTCTCAATACCGAAGAGCGTAATGTCTGCCTTGTTACCTGGCTGATACTTCTTGGTAACCACTCCCCAGATCAGACTCGAAGCCGAAGTCAGGATGGCCCCGGTGGTGGGTTCGACCTGGGTGCCTGCCAGCCCTCGCTCGAAACGCTGAGTACTGGGGTTCCAGTAGACAGGCATACCGACCTTGGTTTCTGTCTCCACGGTTACGCAGAGGAACTTCAAGGCCTGGCCGAGTAGTGCGGCTTCGATCAGGTCGCGGAGGTATCGAACGTTTTGGTCGTTTACACGTGGCGCTCTATTGGCGACACCAGACTTAACGTCCTCACCATCCAGAATGAATCTTACTAACTCCTGGAATCCAGCCATCCCTGGCCTCCTATCCGAGTTCGATTTCCCAGGTCAGTCCGATCTGAGATGTGGCCAGCTTAGCTTGTTGTTCTGACACGTCGACGTAGAACCGACTGAATACTTTGTCTTGCGTTGCGTCGTTAATATCCGGCATGGAAACTAAGGCCCCTCCATACACCTTTGAGATGGCCGTATCAGAAAAGGTCTTTCCATGCACTCCGATGGTTCCTTGGCTTTGCGCAAAGTACACCATCAGATTGCCGTCTGGAAAGCTAACCTCGTCCGTAGTTTCCAAGGTAGCTGCAATGAGAGGGACTCGAAGGTAGTCTTTCGTAGCTGACAGGCTCAGGCTGTCGTAGTAAGAGATACCCCCGGATCTGTCGAAAGACGGGATTGATACAGGGTCGCCCGCATCCCCCACGTTTTCGTACTCCAAGAACATACCGCCGATCTTGAAGTTGGGGTTACCTGTTGTGAGCAGTTGCCCGACAATGGCAGCCCAGTCGAAGAGGATCAGGTTGTCTCGGAACGGCATCGTGTAAAGATTACCATGCCGAGGATGAACAATACTTAGGCGAGCACGGCCACAACCATCTTTCGGTTTGATCTTACTCGCAACATGAAGGCCTTCCATGAGCGTCCCTGCCTATTGGCATCTTCCGGCAATCTGCGTTAGCCGGACGGTTCTATCGGTCACCAACCCCACGGGGATGGTCTCTGAGATTTCCATACCCAGGAAGACCTCAGCATCTTCCGCATAACTGGGCTTTGTTTCATCAAGTCCTGGTCCATCTAGGATAACGGGTTCATCCGCAAATTCCAACTCGGCAAGGATTATCATTACCGTATGGGGCGGAACTAATTTTCGGAACAGCCTAGCCTGTTCCATGCCTAAAGCTCGCTCCCCAAACCTCCCGGTTCGGACTTTCACTAAGTATGCGTTATTGCGGAGTACGTTGGCTACTAGAAATTGGAGAGGGTTAATGGTGGAAGGGAACACGGACGGGGGTGGGTCCCCAACCTTGGTTGTACGCGGGTCCAGGAGTTGAGCCAAGGACATGGCCCCATCGGCAGTTCCTTCTTCGTGGACTCGGTCCCAGAACTCCTGCGTGTCGCCTGGGAAGCCGCCAAGCTCCCACTCAATTCGAGTTCTTCCGTTTTCATCCACACTCGCCGTGAGCGGTACCCCTTCGTTGACCCAGGTGATGTCTGAAAGAAACCCTTCAGTAATAAAACCACGGCCAGTAGTAATAGCAGCGAGTTCATCGGATAACTGTCCTCGGTTGAATTCAAAGAACTGCAGAGTATCCACCAACGGATCCCCAGCTTTAACTGTGTCGCCCACCGAAACAACCGCGTCGGCGTTGTTCGGAAAGCGATACACGGTCAAGTCGGAGACGATAAGCAGATTCTCTCCGTCATCTGCTACAACTTCAATAGTCTCTTGCGGCTCCAAGGTTAATGGGGTTCCGGTAATAGCCGAGAACCCCAGCTCGATCTCTCGCTGAGAAGTGCCGCGAACTAGCCCGTCGAGGATGGCATTGACGAGGTTATTGAATTCTTGAGAGGACCGGAGCCTGAGCTGAAGGATGTAGGCAAACTGCTCGTACATGTACTCGAAGTCGAATTGGCCTCGAAACACCCAGAGGGCTGCTTCCCGATCTACTACCTGGTTGCCTTGGAAAATCTCTCGCGTAGGAACCAATGGGTTCTTGAACGGATTCTCTCTGAAGGAAACAGCACGGCGGGGAAGGTCGAGAATGTAGTCGACCCCATCAGTCAGGGTGAGGGATGCCGACGTGATGCGGTTTAGAATTAAGGGAGCTTCCCGCAATTCCTCATCTACGGGCCAATTGAAGGTGGGCCTTACAACCGGAACGCCATATCTCCACCCGCCGACCCCATAGGTTTCTCCTCCGCCATACCTGGGGAGGCTTGTTTGCTCATCATTGAGCTCGGACTCTTTGAGCACTAACAGATGCCAGTTTTCTTCGTGGAAGATAGGCACCTTGAGCCGGCTGACAGCGTCTTGGACTTCCCGTGTGTCTTGTAGGGTTTGCTTTGCCAACAACTGCAGGGCGTCCATGTAGGTAATGACTAGGTTGGCCCCGCCGCCTTCATTGTTTCCCCAGATATTATTCCAATAGCTTCCCATCAAACTCAAAAGAGCTTGGGAGCGGTCAAGATCGTCTTGGGGAAATGTGAATTCCATTAACATGTATGGGGAAAGAGTAAGGGCCGCCGCCCACGGAGGACAGACGGCGACCCAGAGGCGCATGGCACGCCAAGAATGTTAGAATCCGCAACGAGACCGGCCTATCGCAAACCGTGAACCCCCAAAGGTTGAGAATCCCGGAGTAGCGAAGGACCGCACTGCACGAAAACTAGGGTCAACGAACGACGGGTTGACCACAAACTGTTGTGGTTGAATAAACCCGCCAGACGCAAACACTGGTTGCGCAAAGTTAGTCCCGGATACGAACGGAGTCGTAATAAAAGCACGGTTGCCTCGTACAACAACGGGAGAGGCAACAACGTTGCGGTTAAAGAACGGGTTGACGACTACTCGGTTGCCGAAGAATCGGTTCCTGCCGACGTTGACATTGACAAAGCCTCGGTTTCCAAGGAATCGGTTTCGATTGACGAACACTCGATTACCGAAGAATCGGTTCCTGCCGACGTTGACATTGACAAAGCCTCGGTTTCCAAGGAATCGGTTTCGACCGACATTGACATTGACGAAGCCCCGGTTTCCAAAGAAGATCCCGGACTCTGCTGTTTGTGTCGGCACTAGCACCGCCACCAAAAGAATCAACGAAAATAAAAACTTCATAAAATGCTCCTTGCTTCATGCTAAAGAACAAACTACTTGGAGTGCTTGATGATTTCGATCACCTCGTCCAAGCTCAAAGCCTCCCCAGCCGATCCGTCGGAACCCTTCGGCATTCTCTGCGAAGGATCTGGCGAAGTAACTAATTCGATCACTCTGCGTTGCTGATCTTTGCTAAAATTGAGATAACCCCTCATGTCCACGTTACCTTCCGTTTTGGTTCCTCCGTGGCAAGAAACGCATCTATTTTGCAAGACAGCAAAGAGACCGTCCGTATTAGTCGACTGGCCTTGCACTTGTTCCACTTGTAGCCTTCCGTCGTTGCCAGTGGAGGCGCGAAACGTAAAGCTCTGAATCCTTCTTGGAGCGTCCTTAGGCTCTGCAGCTCTTAGCAGTTCGGTCTTAGCCATGATTTCGGCGACTCTGGACTGACCGTCTGCCATTTCCTGTAGGTACTCCATAAACTGCTGATGCCCAGCCCCCGCCAACGTTTGGGCGTTTTGAGCCAGGTCTTTGGCTTGTTTCAAAGCCAACGTCATGTCCACGTTACCATACGGGGTCGTGAAATTGCTGTATCCGTAGACCGTATTTCCTTGTTGGGCGTAAGGGGTGTAGTTGTAGGCCTGGCTACCAAACCCAGCCCCCGTAGCCATCTGCATCTGGTATCCGTACCCGTTCCAACGAAAGTTGTCTTTCATTCCCAGGGCTTCGAGTTTCTCCAAGAACATATTGTGGTTATTGGACTGAGCTCGGATCTTCCCTTCAACGCGGTCCCTGGCAGCTGCAATTTCTAACAGCCTCTTGGTGGCGTCATCGGTGTGCGGGTCGATTTGTACGGGGCGGTACTCATAGCGGTAGCCGTTGTGCCAACAGCACCCTTGTCGGTACCGATAAGCCACTTTCTTCCGAGTAAACGCCAGCCCTGAGGCATTCCACCAGTAACCGTCTCGGTATGTGTAGCCGCTATTGGTACCATAGGAACTGTACTGAGCCTGCACCTGCTGTGCGTCAACGAGGATGAACGTAACGCAGGCGACCATGATTGCGAGCAGTCGAGTCATTCGGATTTCTCCTTCTTTGGATCCAAGTTAATAGCGTCCTGCCCAGCTTCCTGCTGGTTCTGCTGAGCTTTCTGACCACCTTGCTTGATGGTCAACATAGTTCGGTTCATTGCGTCCACGTAGGCCTGTTCCCATTCAAGCCTATTCACGGAAAGGCCTGCTTTCAAGGCCCCTACAACGGGGTCCTCTTCGTTAAAACCCTGTCCAATGGTGTCCGGCAGTGGGGGCAGTAACCAGTTTAGCAGATCGACTGCTCGATCCTCAGCCACTAGGAAGCCCAGTTCCTTTGCAGCTGCTACCGGAGTAACCATTTCGTACACATATCCATTATAGATCGCAGTGGTCTCTTCTGTCATCTCCTGATAGGTTAATCCTGCTGTAATCTTGAAGCAGGCCCCGTCTGCGTCGAAACGGCACCGCATGACAGGCTTGGTCAGATCCCCAGAGTAAAGTCCCGCCAGTCGCTTCAAAACCGCAGGTACCACGCCGGTCTTGTCCGCAGCATCGTCAAAGATGTCGAGAGCTGGATACCGCTTCTTGTAAGAGGCCACCATAAACTGCACATCGTTCTGCAAGGGGTTTACTCCCTTGCTTTCTCCCTTACCGTGGCAACGCAGGCAACTGATCCCCGGCTGCAGCCTCGCAGTATAAGGCCTGGGAATCTCATGGTCCTGGGCTATATTGTCTGGCACTGAGTCCACCAGATTCCCGTCCCCGTCGTACAGGCTGTAACGATGAGTACCGTTCTTCCACTCCCAAATGACCTCTCGTCCTGCCGCTTTGAACGCCAACAGGTTGCGCATGGCATGCCGCTTGGGGTCAACGTCGTTGTCCCGCATGTCGTTTGTGACAAAGATACGACCTTCGTTTGTACTGGCTCTGCCCTGCAAACCTTTGAAGATTTCAACTTGCCGAGGCTTGCCTGTCACGTTGGAGCGAAACATGGCAACCCGTTCGTCGGAACGGAGTCTAGCAATGTCTCCCTTGTCCACACCTAATTTAAGCAACAGCGCTTGCAGGTCCGTGATACCTTTCTTCTTCTGTTCTGCCGAGGCTCTGGGGATGTTGATCCAGTCATAATACTTGCCGCCAGCCAAAGTGGTCATGGCGTTTACCAGCCAAGCGTCATACCGCACGATGGGGTTGTTGGATTGCGTTGCCCGTTGCAGCGCATCGGCAACAGCCAATTCGGTATGCTCAGCAAAGTTGACTACTTTTTTAGCTATCTGTTCGATCTTGACGTCTTTTGCCTTGATGACCTGGACGTCTTTCTCAGATACCCACCCCCTCTTTCC
>JAJDDC010000010.1 GCA_029260515.1 Phycisphaerales bacterium
TACAGTTGGAGTCCATTCATATGAGTTTCCGGCCATTACTAGACTGGAATCAAATACCACTCCGACTGAATCAGAATCTGTTGCCATCCCTGATGTGAATGTATGTGCTGCACTATCTGTGTTTGAGAAAATTACTTTTCCGTTAACATCGACAGTTGCAGTACTTGGAATGAAACATCCTTCTGGTGTTTCCTCACATCCTGGTGAACCAGAACCTGCTGCTGGAGTAACTGTTACTTCAGAATGATCTGCATATGCACCTGGTGTCATTGCGACAATACCAGCTACGATAGCAAATAGTACGAAGAAAGAGCTAATTGCTTTAGTCTTCATTAAACCGATTACTTGATTGGATACATAAAAACCTCACTGGAATTTCCAGACTTGGAACTAGTTTTTTCTAAACTGGTATAATTTTAGAATCCCGAATACGGGGATTCCAGCATACATTCCAATATTTAGTAGAATGATCGATACACCATATCCTAACATCTCTTGCTCTGAATCAATATTTGCATAATTTAGCAAAGATAATGATGACAACATCGGAGTTAATACTATTTTTACAATTTCTTTGAAAACCGGATTTTCTCTTTCAAGGTCAGCTACACTGGGTGAAAATGAATAATAGAGTTGATTAAATCCGCTCATGAATGCAATCCCGGACTTTGTTGACAGCACGGTATTGTCTCTAAGTTCTCTTAGTTGTTGAATCTGCGGTGCCATCTCAGAACCGTATGCTGCAGTTGCAATCAGACAGCCGCCATTTTCTTCAACAGGTGGAACATCATTTTTAGGTGCTGGTTGAGCGTGTGCCTTTCCTACTGTGATGTCAAAGGAGACTGTTTCGGTGGGAATTGGTTGAAAAAGAATCCCCTCAATCTCAAAGTCCATTGTATACACACCTTCACCAAGATTGAATTCGATTGGGATCTTAACAGAACCCACCGATGTATGAGTTAGCGGAATTGGTCCGAATACTTTTTCGCCATCTTTGGAAACTGAAATTGTATAATCAATATGCTCTTGAATTTTCTTGGTCTGAGGATTTAGAAAATCAATGCTTATTTTCGTTTGAACATTTGGCTCTATTTTATCATGAGTTAATTTTACATCAAGTGTTCCATTCTCAGTGGGTAAAGTCTGGGATTCTGCAAACGCGGGAATAACCAATAACGGAATTAGTAATAATGCAAGCAAAATTCTCATGTATTTACTTTAAAAATCGGAAATAAAAGTCGTACTCTGTTTTCCAAATTGAAAAAGTTTCCACGCATAGGAATGCTGTGCCATCTTTAAATATGGAGTGACCCCAATTTTTGTATTGTATAGCAAATTTGCGTTGTTCGTTTCAATTATTGGTATTTTCTCAATTGCAACAGTGCTACCTGATGCATTTGGACACGGACTTGGCGGAGATCAAGCTGAACCACTAACATTTGGTGATATGGAAGTAACAGTTCGTACGCAGTTAAGTCCGTCTGATATCACAGTTGGAGAGTTGGATTCTGCTAATATGCAAATACGTTTCTTTGATACGCTAACTGACAAGAATCTTGACAAAGTAACATACCGAATAGAAGTCTGGCAAAGCGGTGAACTTTTGGCTAGAAATCTGTTTTATGACATGGATGGTAGATTGGATGTGAAAATTAAACCAAAAACCGGATGTAATGAAAGCCTTCTTGAAAAATGCTCCATCTATGGAGGCTCTGAACATGTTAGTGCACCTGGTGCATTGTTTGTTCAAGGTGCAGCATGCACAGATGACAATTTAGATATTTGTGGGAGACCGTCAATCACAGGCCCCATATTTGTAAAAGGCGGATTATACAAAATTCGAGTTGATATAGAGGCTGCCACTAGTCCCAGAACAGTATTGGCTAATTTGCTAAGCTATGAGACTTTTGTCAGTGTTGCACAAGAGCAAAAATTCTCCTTCCAAACAGCAAACGCTGAGGAGGTCCCGGTCGTTGTAAAAACCTACTATGACGACGTTGATAACTTTGAATTTGATACGTCTGACAATTCAATTTCATTTGACATGCCGTTTGACTGGAGTCCTGATTATGTAAACTTGGTACAAGTAGTGCATGAGGAAGTAAGAGTCCCAAAGTCTTTTGCACCTTATGCAGATGGAAAGCAATTCAAGGGATACGTTAATGGTGTCGAAATTGATCAGAGAGCGTTACTAAATGATCCGTATTCATCAGAGGATACAAACATCGTTCATTTCCTAATTACCAAAAGTGAATTAGAAAAAATTAACAAAACTCTTGGCCCCTCCAATTACGATAACCAACAAATGGATTTGAAATTGGTCCCGTTGGAAGAAATATCAAAAAGTTCAACCGAATTTTATCTGGTAGATACTAAAAGCTTTGAACAAGTTCCGACAACAGTTAAGATCTCATGGGATGGAAAGTATGGCGCAAATCAGGACATTCCATTTGAGTTTACGTTCTTTAATGAAAATCGAGAACTAATCAAAGATGTAAAGTACGCCTATGTTATTTTAGATGAGAATGATAACGAAATAGCACGAAACGATGGGGACGACCCCATGAATCCTGGAATTGCATCCATAGAGGGATTGGATATTCATAAAATCTACGTTCCTTCTGCTGGTCAGATTCGCGTTGATCTTCTAGTTTATGGAACCGGATTGGACTATGATCCAAAATATGCTGGAATTGGTTCAGCAATAATTGAGATCGGACCTGGCTCTTCAATCTCAACTCCATCAATACCAGAAAAAACACCGATTCCCAGCTGGATTAAAAGCAATGCAGAGTGGTGGGCAGCAGGACAAATCGATGATGATTCATTCATTCAGGGCATTCAATATTTGATAAAAGAAGATGTTCTAAAAATCCCCCCAACCTCACAAGGATCTGATTCCGGCTCAAGTGATATTCCCAGCTGGATTAAAAGCAATGCAGAGTGGTGGGCAGCGGGACAAATCGATGACGATTCATTCATTCAGGGAATTCAGTTCTTGATCAAAGAAGGAATAATGAGAATTCAATCATAGGTTTTTAAACAAATTCAGTAAGGTGATAGATAATGAAGGACATCAATGATATCATGCCAAAAGTCCCTAACATGAGATGGGGAGCTTTGATGAACAAGGCACCAACAAGTGATAAGGTTGAAGAAATGAATAAAATTTTCCCTGACAACGGTAGATGGCATACTGTTTTTGAAGAGCAAGATCAGATTACAGTTGACGGAAAAGAAATTAGAAAGAAAAATCCTGACAAGTGGACCTAGATTGAAAAGTCACCCGTTACTTGCCTTTCTGATAATTTCTTCTGTTCTTGCTGTTGGATTTGGTAATGTCTATGGTCATGGCGTGGGAAGTGAGACCTTTCCACCTGTTGATCTAAATGGCAAACTAGTGACTTTGGAAGTATCGTCATCAAAAAGTGATCCTAATCAAAGTGATGATCAGCAAATATCAATTTCGCTAATTGATTTCAATTCTAAAATCACTCTACGAGATGTCACGTTTCTCATCAAATCTGAACGTGGAGATCAGTTTCTTTTTGAAAAAGAGTTCAAAGCAGACAATGGATTCATAGTTTTTAATTTTATATCGGAGGAAACTGATTCGATTGTTTTAGAGGAAGAAAATGGAGGGGGATTATTTGGTTCGTTACTGGGTCTTGAAAGCAGAATGGTTCATGTTAAAGGACCCAAACTTAGCGAGGGCGGATTATACAAATTGGACGTTAGTGTATTGACTGCTGATGGATATTCTCAAAAATTAGATGAACCCCTGGTCTTCAACGCTGGAATTTCAATAGCTCAGACATCCAGACATGATTTTGCTGATCCAAACTTTGGTGAACAAAGCATCCGTGTGATCACTTACTATGATCGAATTTCAAATTTCTACTATGATCCTGGTTCCAAAGAGATTAGCTTTTCTATGCCATTTGAGTGGAGTCAATACAACATTAACCAAACATCAGTAGTTCATCAAGAGTTGGTAATTCCAAAAAAATTTGGTGATTTGCTAGTGTCTGGATTTACAATGTATGTCAACGGGGTGCAATTATCCCAAGATATTGTAAACATCGATGACTTTTTTGCTGATGATCGAATCGTCCATTTCATTATATATCAAAAAGAGCTGCAGAAGGTTTTTGACAATGATTCAAACCAAAATGGGATGGATTTTGTTATAACACCAGACCGTGATTATGCCCATCTTAGCGCGGTCACTGATAACGGGCAATTCAGAATTCTTGTATCCTCAGACCCTGAAAATCTAAGATCAGATTCAAATGCAAAAATACTCTTTGATGTGACTGACATATTCCTAAAGAACAAGCCGGTTGCGGCAAATTATGAATTTTCAGTAACTCAAAATGAAAGAATAATTTTTGAAAAAAATGGAATCAGCACTGATTCCAGAGACGAGCATAATGTCGCAGAATTTATGATCCCAGATGATGTGACCGGCATAGTAAACCTTAATTTCAAAAATCTGGATGGCAACAAACTTGCAAAGGCAACATTTCCTATTGTAATTGACAGAATATTGTCAAATGAGATATCGATCCCTGATTGGATTAGAAGCAATGCATTGTGGTGGTCTCAAGAAAAAATAGACGATGAAACATTCATTCAAGGAATTGAACATATGATTCAAAACAAAATTATTCTAATTCCACAAACTCACCAGGAGACTTTTGAATCTCAGGGAATTCCTGATTGGATTAGAAGCAATGCTGCATGGTGGGCAGATGGTCAAATAGATGATGAGACATTTGTTCGTGGATTGGAATTCATGATAAAATCTGGGATTCTTAGGGTTTGATTGATTACTATTCGATCAATGAACCAGTCGCTTTAAATCTGCAAAACCTGTATTTTGATCACTTTGTTTAGGCCTGAAAGAATAGTTGAGAGAAAATCCACGTTGTTCTCAATTGTTGTTGCCGGCGTTATTGCAATTTTGGCAATGCCAATCATCATTCCTCATTTGTTACATGGATATCATTTAGCGCACATCTTTTTGCATGTTGGTGGAATCACGCTTGCAGTATTTATCTCGGTACTTGCAGGATTTGCGTATCACAGATTAAGAACGAAGCGGCTTTTACTTAGCGCAGCAGCTTTTGCCAACTTTATTGCAGTAGAAATTGTTTTACTGGTGGATGCCACATGGCCTTCGATATTTGATCTTGAGGAACTAACTCTCCCCGAGATAGGACATTTATTGACGTTTTTGACATTGGGGTTATTGGCATTGGGAGTGTTTAGAAATGACTGATAGAGATGCACAATTGCAACAAATTATTGAGCAAAATCCCGGAATTCAGTTTCGAGAAATCATGCGCTCATCAGGATTGAAAAATGGTGTACTGAGTCACCATCTTGGCAAGTTAGAGAAAAGCGGCATCATCAAGGTAATTCGTGGCCCTCGCCAATCCAGATTCTATTCCCCACAAATCACAGAGGAAGAATCAATTGTAATTAAGGCTTTGAGAAAACAAACTCCTAGGGATTTGTTACTTGCACTGATTGAAAACGATGGATTGGAATTTTCCCAACTTGTTAAAGCGGTTAAAAAATCCCCATCTACTGTTTCATTATATCTGTCACAGATTGTAGAAGACGAGTTGGTTGAAACAAAACTGGTTGATCTCAAAAAGAGATATCATATTAAAGCAAGAGCTCTTGTAGATAAATTGATTGAAGATTACAGGCCAAGCTTGCTTGAGAAACCGACATCTGGATTTGAAGACATCATCAACTCCTTCTAGAGTTTTAGCCTCAAGATCCACCCTGGTCTTGATGGGGGTTTTATTTTCGCTAGTTTTAATTCCGCAAGTCTCTTTTTCTGAAGTTTTTATCCCGGCTGATGAATATGTCGGATACTTTGATTCAAGTGGAATCTACACTGTTGTTGGAAATGTAAAAAACGAATTCAACTATGCGGTAATCCCCACAATCACCCTAACAGTACAAGAGAACTCTGAAATGTTTTCTAAAACAATTACCCATGTGCCGCTAGGTCCTGGCGCTGAAATCCCATTTAAAATAAAGTTCTCGGAGGTTTCTAAGAGTCCGATACTGCTTCCAGCTAATCTGTCATACGAGAGAACCACCAAAGATATGATTCCGATTATCGTTCTTTATGACGAAACTCTGATAAAACATGATGATGGTCATTTGACCGGTAGGATTCAAAATACCGGGGAACAAACTATCTACAATCCCAAAATTTTTGCAGTTATTCACGGGCATGATCAAGTCTTAGACATTGGACAAAACATAGAGTTTATTGAAAAAATCGAACCTGGAGAAATTTTGGATTTCTCTATGTACCCTGATCCCTCAATCACTGACGAAATTTTTTACTATAGTTGCTTTGCACCGGTTGACACTACCGTAATTCCAATCACCGCAAAGAAAAATGATGGGAACTTTGATTTTAGATATGACTCGGGAGCGTGGTATTCTGCTGCAAAGTTTGATGATGCGGGAACCACCCTTACCATCAGAGGTTACAACAGCTATCCGTTGGAGACATACGCCAATTTTGAATTCCCGCCAATTTCGGGGAGTGAGAAATTCCATGTCACTCTAAACGATGAGCCTGTGGAATTCATTCAGAGTATGGATGAGATGGGATTTTGGCATGTCGCGTTTGCAGTTGGGCCCACATCACAAGGTACGGTCAAAATTTCTGGTTTTGATAAGGGATTGCCCCCTGAAATGCCAAAAATACCTTCGTGGATTAAGACTAATGCTGATTGGTGGGTGAGAGATCAGATTCCTGATTCGGAATTCCTTGAAGGAATAGATTTTCTTTTTGAAAAACAAATTGTGTCAGTTCCTGAAAGAGATGTTGTCATTGAGTCACAATGGAGTATTCCCTTATGGGTAAAGACTTTGGCGGGGTGGTGGTATGAAGAAAAAATTTCCGATGATGAGTTTCTGAATGTGATTGAGAATCTTGTTAAGAGAGAAATTATTATTATTTAATGATGTTGCATAATAATTCTGTATTTGTTATAAGTGATATGTCGATTAATCAGCAACAATCTAATTGCAGCATGTGTGATCCATCTTTAATTGCAGAATACTCATCATTTATCTAACAAACTTCCTTGTATTCCATAGTGGAAGTCTGGTACAATTTACGAATGTACCAGTTATCTAAATTAAATCAATGGAAGATAATATGGTGGAATATGATTAGAACAAAATCGTCGATTGTAATTATGATGTTGTTAATCATAACAACAACTGGACTTACAACCGCTGATGCCAGTCATGGTGGAAGTGTTAGCGGAGGAGGCGGTTGTGGTAATTGCATTCCACCTACATTAGGAATTGATAAAGATGGCATAGCCAGAGTGAGTGGAGGAATCTCCATCAATTCCGTTGCTTTCGATGTAGAATATTACAGTCAGGATATGCCTGTACAGATATTGAATCAAGGTGAAAAAACCAGCATTGTTTTAAAAATTTTTGAAGATCAAGGTGTGGACTATGTCACTCATGCAGAACTGCATTTTGCACCATATGATAAAGTCATTAATGGCATACTGGTAGAACATTCGATAGCCCATTTTGTGTGGCACAATGAATATGGTGACAAAACAATTGGCATTTATGATGATGATGAAATTTTTCAAGATGTAGTGATCAATGCAAAAAATACAGATGGATTTAAGATTATAACTTTCGAGTTTAAGCCTATGGTGATTATGGATCAAACTACCTTGATGACCCGGGTATGGGATGAAAGAAAAAATGTTGTTAACAATTACTTTGTAGACGCAATTAAAATAATTGATGCAGACAATGCTGAATCATTACAAACCAATGAAATTCAACCAAAAATCCCGTCTTGGATTAAGAACAATGCTGGATGGTGGGCAGATGGACAAATAGGTGACGATTCATTCGTTCAAGGAATTCAATTCTTGATCAAAGAAGGGATAGTGCAGATTCAAAACTGAATAATCTTATTATACAATTTTTATCAAAGATAGTCGTCTAATGTTTCCATTAAGAGATGAGAATCCCCATCCTCCTGGATTCAAACCGAAAGTAACAATTGCACTAATCATTGTAAATGTTATAGTATTTTTTATGGAAGTGGCATATACGGGACAATTTCTTGACTTTTCAAATGAAAAAGCCTTTGTAATGTTTTACAATTGGGGTGCGGTTCCAGCTTGTGTTACAGGAACATACAGTGGAATAGATACTGGAAATGGAATAATGCAATGTCCGGCATTTTCAGAAATTACTTTACTAACATCCACTTTCATGCATGGTGGTTTACTTCATCTTGGTGGAAATATCTGGTTCTTGTGGATATTTGGTGATAACATTGAACAAAAGTTTGGCAAAGTAAAATATCTTGGAATTTATTTAATGTGGGGAATCGCTGCAGGATTAATTCACATACTTGGAGATCCTAATAGTGCAATTCCTGCAGTTGGAGCTTCTGGAGCTATTTCTGGAGTACTTGGTGCATACTTGATAATTTTCCCGAGAGCTAGAGTTCAGACTTTCATGATGCTTGGTTTCTTTTGGAGAATGATGCACATTCAGGCTCGATGGTTCTTGCCATTTTGGTTAGTTTTTCAAAATTTGCTTCCCTTTTTCATTGGGGGGTTCGGTATTGCTGGCGGCGGCGTAGCATATCTTGCACACATTGGTGGATTTGCAGTTGGTTTGGGAACCGGATATATCTACAAAAAAATGCATAGTTCTGATTTTACATATGGCACAAGATATGGTTACAGACCAGATTATTGAAAGAATAAATCCCTGAATTCATTTGAAATTCATATGCCTCTGATTACAGTGTCGATGTATCCCGGTAGAACCCAGGAACAAAAAGACGAATACGCGAAAGCAATCACAAAATCAGCAGTTGATATTCTAAAAACAAAAGAAAGTCATGTTATTGTTGTTTTTGAAGACAATCCAAAAGAAAATTGGTTTTTGGCAGGAAACCAATTATAATTTGGTACATCTATAGAATGAACCAGTACATCTTGTAAATGTACCAATTTCTTTTTCATACTATTTTATTTTTAGAATATAATGACAAGAAAAAACATCTTAATGATCTTACCAATCATGTTTGGTATATTACTAATTCCAAATCTTGGAATAGTTTTTGCAGATCATGATCATGATGATGAAGGTGGAGGTGGTGGATGTAGTGGAGACTGTACTCCTCCAACATTAGGACAAGATAGTTCTGGTGTAATTCATGTTACAGGTGGTTTTACAATCAATGGACAAACATTTGATACAGAACATTTTGAACAAACCATTACAACCCAAACTGTACGTGAAAATGAACCTGTTGAAATAATTCTCAAAGTTTTTGAGAATGGTGGCCCTCAGCATCTTAAGCATGTAGGATTAGTAGTTGGAAATGAATACATTTTTGACTCATATGTTTGGAGACATTTACCTAATGCAGAAATTGGATGGGAACAAACATTTGATGGAATTCAATCAGTAGAAATTGAAAATTCTGAAAATCTCATTACTGATGTAAATGTTAAAGCAGAAATAGATGGAACAATAACTATTCTGAAATTCCAATTTACTCCTACCACAACATTTGATGCAAGCCATATCATGGTAAAAATGTGGGATCAAAACAGAAGTTATTGGGTAAATAATTTCCATAATGCATTGGAAATCAAATCAAATCCATTTAATCATGTGAATATAGGTGTAGCAGTTCTTCCAACAGAATCTGAAATTCATGAAGAAATATTTGAAATTCATGAAGATGAACATGAATCACATACCCCAAACACAGAAGAAATTCATTGTAGTACAGATTCTACAGCTATTTTAGATACTAGATTTGGAAGTGTTTATTGCACTCCTGACAATTTTGCAACTGCATTAATTGAGTCCGGATTAGCAACTGCAATCTAACCTTTTTTCTTTTTTCTAAAATAAAATCAAATTTTTAATTTTTTAAAAAAAAATACTGGAATGATTCCTGTCCAGTCACAGGTTTAGACATACACACTATGGTCGGTTAATCAATATACAACAAATTTACATAATAACAAAATGGTACATTTAGCGATTGTACCAAGAGTTTATCCTTTTATTCTCATATGATAATTCAATTCCATGAAAGCAGCAATAGTTCAATTCAAAGCATCAACTAACAAACAAACAAACTTGAAAAAAATTATTTCCTACATCACAAAAGCAGCTTCCAAAAATGCAACACTATGTGCATTTCCAGAGTTTATGATGTTTTACACAAATTCATCACAGAGCGCAAAACAACTTGCAAGTTTAGCTGAAAACATTAACGGAAATTTTGTCACAACAATTGTAAAGGCTGCAAAAGAAAATCACATTCAAGTTGTAGGCTCATTTTATGAAAAAAGTAGAAAAAAAGACCGTGTCTTTGATACTAGTTTTATAATTGACAAGTCTGGAAAAGTAATTTCTACCTATAGGAAAATTCATCTCTATGATGCATTAGGATTCAAAGAATCAGACAAGATGACATCAGGCTCAAAGATTACAAAGCCTGTAAAGACTGCCCTAGGAAAAGTTGGCATGATGATATGTTATGATTTAAGATTCCCAGAAATGTCACGTTCTCTTGCAGTAGCTGGCTCTGAAGTATTGATTGCACCATCTGCATGGGTTAAAGGTAACATGAAAGAAGAACATTGGATTACAATTAACAAAACACGTGCAATTGAAAATGGATGTTATGTCATTGCACCTGATCAAGTTGGAAATATTTACTGTGGTAGAAGTTTAGTAGTTGATCCCTATGGAAAAATCTTACTTGATATGAAAAAGAAACAAGGAATTGGTTTTGTTAATATAGATTTAAACAAAGTAAAACAAACACGTAAAGTTTTACCATTACTCAAAAACAGAAGAACTGATGTGTATCCTACTTTGAAGGTTTGACTCTACTTTTACAATTAAAGTTTCCACATTGCTTAGTCCATTTTTGATTTCTAGAGTAACGAAAAATTATCATTGGCCACTTACACACATCACATGGCATCTTTGTTGCCCTCATTCTTGCTTTTTGTAATAGTGGTGATGATGCTTTACATCCACCATAAAAGTTTGAACAACCCATGAATCTTTTTCTTGTAGCTTTAGATCTAATTACCATTAATTCACCCAGTTTACATTCAGGACATGGAACTAGTCCATTTTTAGGGGAATTCGTTCCAAGAATAATGTATTTTTTCTCTTTTGATGACCAAGAAAGAAATCCATTACTATCAAAATACTGAATTATTTCTTTTTTGAAAATACTGGTCTTTGACTTTGTAGTTTTTACACTATGTCTTGATGTGATTTTTTTAATCTGAACTGTCTGTAATCTTTTTTTTATTGGCATGTTCTATGATGAATTTACTAAAACAATTTTTATAGGGATTGGGGTCAGTGACATTTGTGGAAAAGGTTTGTGTTCTTGGTGCTGGTAGCACAAAATATGGAAAATTAGCAGACAGTATTGCAGATATTACCACTCAAGCATCAGTTTCAGCCATAAAAAGCGCAGGAATTACACCAAAGGATATCAAAGCATCTTACATTTCAAACGTTTTTGGAGTTGCAGACAAACAGGTACACATTGGCCCTGTCTTGATGAGCAGATTAGGAATTCCAGATAAACCATCATTAACAATAGAATCAGCTTGTGGAAGTGGTTCTGTATCATTTAGAGAGGCTTATGCAAATATTGCAGCAGGATTTTATGATTGTCTAATTGCAACTGGTGTTGAAAAAGTAACTCACACTGGAACTGAATGGACTACAACTTACTTTGCATATTGTTCAGACTTTTTCTATGAAGGACAAGCAGGTGCATCATTTCCAGGATTGTTTGCATCAATGGCAAGAGCTTACTTGACAGAGTTTGATGCAACTGAAGAAGACTTTGCAGCAGTTGCAGTAAAGAATCATGATAATGGTGTATTAAATCCAAAAGCTCACATGCAAAAGAAAATTACAGTTGATGATGTAATGAACTCTGCAGTAGTAGCTAGTCCTCTAAAACTTTATGACTGCTGTCCATTCTCTGATGGTGCAAGTTCTGTAATTTTATGTTCTGAAAAGTTTGCAAAAGAAAATGGTGGTGATTACATTGAAGTAACTGGTTCTGGTAGAGGCGGTTCACCTGCTGCATTACAAGGACGTGAACAGTTAACAACTATTCCAAGTACAAAGATTGCATCTGAAGCTGCATACAAGATGGCAGGGATTACTGCAAAAGATGTAGACTTTGCAGAAGTACATGATTGCTTTACAATTGCAGAAGTAGTTGATACTGAAGACTTGGGATTCTTTGAGAAAGGAAAAGGCGTACAAGCTGTCCGTGAAGGCAGAACAAAATTAAATTCTGATATTTCTATTAATCCATCAGGTGGTCTTAAATCAAAAGGACATCCAATTGGAGCTACTGGAATTGGACAGGTAGTAGAAGTTTATGATCAATTAACTGGAAAAGCTGGTGAAAGAACTGTCAAAGATGCAAAAATTGGCTTAACTCATAACTTTGGTGCAACTGGTGCAAGTTGTGCTGTTCATGTATTTCAGAGTGTGTAAAATGTCTGTTGAAGAACAAGTTATTGAAAATGCCAAACAAGGCAAACTATTAACTCACAAATGTACTGACTGTGGTTTTCTTCATTTGTCTACAGCATATTATTGTAAAAAGTGTGGCAGTGAAGGATTTGAAGATGTTCTTTTAGATGGTATAGGCGCAGTTGCTACCTACACCATAATTACAGTGGCTCCTGCAGGCTTTGAGAAATATACTCCATATGCCTTTGTTGTTCTAAACCTTGATAATTCTGATTTGAGAATCTCTGGATTTATGGCAAATATTGCTATTCCAGCAGATTTACCGGTTGGAACAAGAGCCAAAATTACTGGTTTTGATGAACGCGGAATTATCATTGAAAAGCAGTAAAATAATTTGTTTGAATTATTAAAAAAATTCCAAATCGATTCTTAATAATTTTGTATATCTGATCACTTTCATGTCAGTAGAAGTAACATGTGGAAAATGTGGAGAAAAGATCACAAATATGAAGATGTTAAAATCTCTAAAAGATGTAATGAATTCTTACAATGGAAAGTGCCCATCATGTGGACAAAAGCTTTCTACATCAGAGTTTTCACTTGATGTTCAAGAAAAATAAAAGATCTTTTTACAAACCTTTTTTCATTTTTTGTAAAAATTATATGTCGTTTGTTAGAAAATTAGATCTGAAACAAAAAATCTGATCAAATTTTATAATTTCATACAGTCATAAGTCTTAATTAGTGCTTTTCTTCATGAAAATGCATGAAATCTAGTAATGAAGAATTAGAATTAGAATCTGATTTGGATGCTGGCATGGATGATGATTTAGATACAAACTTAGATCTAGATGATGATTCAGATTCATCTGAAAACAGAGGTGGAATATTACAATCTACATCAAAACGTGTCAGAATGATCTTCTCTGTTATGGCAAGTCCAAATAGAATCGATATTCTCAGAATCCTAAATTCCAAAGGACCGCTGACTTATTCTGAATTAAAATCTCTGGCTGGATTCAAATCAAAAAAAGAAAGTGGCAAATTTGCATATCACTTGAGAAAATTATTAAGACAATCACTTGTTGCACTAAACAAATCTGAAAGACGTTACACCATTACAAATCTTGGAAAACTTGTTTTGAGTTTGGCAAGACAAATTGAGGAAAGATCAATTATTGAAAGTGGAAAAATGTATGTTAGAACATCACATGAATCCATTGAAGAATTCAATTCACATAAAATTATCCAATCTCTTGTCCGTGAAGGAAGCCTACCATTAGAATTAGCACAAAAAATTACAGAAGAAGTTGAAAATAGAATTTACAAATATCAAACTACCTATCTTACAGGCGCACTTATCAGAGAAATGGTTAATTCAGTACTCTTAGAGCACGGTCATGAAGAATATAGGAACAAGTTGGCACGCCTAGGTCTACCTGTTTTTGATGTTCAAGAAATGATTTCTAATTTAGATAATGTAGATAATGGCGCTGAAGGTCTTTTGTTTAACACTGGACAAAGAGTATTTGCTGAACATCTACTAACTAACATTTTACCAAAAGATGTAGCAGACTCTCACCTTTCTGGAGACTTGCATATTGCTAATCCTGGAATTTGGTCTATGATTCCTGATACAATATTTGTTAATGTTAAAGAACTGATTGAAGATGGAATTGAACTTGGCGGAAAATATCTTGATGTATCAAGAATCCCTGCATCAAAACAACTTGATGATATTACAAGCTCATTATCAATTGTGATATCTCTTCTCTCAAAGGAAGCTTCACAAGAAATTGTACTAGATGGATTAGTTTCATTGTTTACAAAACATTCAAAGTCTCTTCCAGAACTTGAACAAAAATTAACTGATGCATTTGCAACTGCATCTACAACTTCTAAATATAATAAATCAAGTACTAAAATTTCAATTAGATTACAATTAGGTACTGATGCAAAAATTATTAATTCAATTATTAATGCATACAAAAACTACACAAAGATTACACCAATTCCAAAAATTGGACTAATCATAGATCATGACAAAGGAAAAATCACTGATGTCTCAGAAGCAGCATCTGAAATAATTTCACTTGGTGGAAGTGTAATGTTTGCTAAAGGTCAAGTTTCAAGTTCTGGAGTTACAAATGGATCTACAAAAACTTCAGGTCCATTATCAATTGCATTACAATCTGTTTCAATTAATCTTCCGAGACTTGCATTTGAATCAAACAAAGATGAAACTTACTTTAGAGCAAGACTAGCATTGCTAATGAAACCTGCTTTAGCATCAATGGCATTAAGAAAGAAAGACATATCAGATCTAACTAGACGAGGACTAAACCCAATTCTTGCAAAAAATACTCAATACATGCAAAAAAGTTCTGTTTCACTTGTTGTAAATCTAGTAGGACTCAAAGAGGCAGTCTTTAACATACTAGGATTCCAGGATAATAAAGAAGGTCGTGAAATCCTTCACAAAGTCATTGAGACTGCTGTAGATGTTGGAGCCAAAAAAGGCAAAGAATTAGGCGACCCTGTGGCTATTTGCATGACTGAAACTGAAAGTTCTACCCGTTTTACAAGCCTAGATGGTGAAAAATATGGCAAGAACTCTGCCCTCAACGCAATGGATGCTGATTCCTACTCTGAGGGAATAGTACTTGATGCCTCTGAAATCTCTAATTATACTATCAAAAGTGAACCCATCTCTGAGTGTAACAAACTCTCAAAGATACTCAACGGTGGATTGTTTGTTACTTTGAATATAGACAAGAATGCAAAAGTTGATCAAATCAAAAAATCAATTGAAAAGACAGCCCAACTTACACCTTCTTTCAAACCTGTAAGACAAACTACAATTTGTGGCGAATGTGGTTTCAAGGATGAACCCTTTGAAGACAAGTGTCCAAAGTGTAAGTCACCATATGTTGTCTGAAATTCATAAATAAAAAACTAGTAACGATCATTTTTTAAAACTTTTTGATCAGTTTCAGATAAGCGATCATCGTCATCTACGATCAATATTATGCCAGTATGAACTTCATAGTAGCGGTGTCAATTTTTTTGAACAGAATTTTGAGAAAAAATTGCAGAATCATTTATACCCACATTGATCATAACCCTTACGGGGAGATTATAATGGACAATTCACAAATAGAAAATACTATTGTTGACATTCGTAAGCGCAGTGGCGCAGTAACGGCATTCAATAAAGATAAAATTTCACATGCCATTTTCAAGGCATTAGCAGCCACATCTAAAGCCGATCGTGGCCTAGCAGATCAACTAGCAGAAAATGTAGTTAACAAACTAGTGGAGCAAGGATTCACTAGTTCTAGAACACCTACAGTTGAGGATATTCAGGATATTGTAGAGTCAACTTTGATTGATAGTGGTAATAGCGATATCGCAAAAGCATACATCGTTTACAGACACGAGAGAAGAAAACTAAGAGATGAGAAAATGAACGTCTTGAATCTAAAGTCACTTGATCCAGTTTCTAAAAAATTTGATTTGAACTGTCTTAGAGTATTGGCTTCAAGATATCTTTTCAGAAATGGAAAAAATGAGATTATAGAGTCCCCAACTCAAATGTTTGAGAGAGTCGCAATTCTTGTAGGAATTGGTGATATGTTGTATGATTCTCAAATCTTTGATAAATCTGGAAATACTCCTCAGGATATAGATGAAGCAAAATCTTATCTTGAAAAACTAGATGCCTTTGATTATAAATTCAAAGTTGGAGATTATTTCTTCAATAAATGGCATTTTAGGTCTTTAATCAATCACTATGTCACACTTGCAAACAAGGGACAGATGAAAATTAGTTTCAAAAATGTTCTAACACTGCTTGCAGCAAAGAAACTTGATAGTTATGCAGACAAAATCACTGAATACTTTGATTTGATGGTAGCCCAAGACTTTTTGCCAAATTCACCAACAATGATGAATGCTGGTGGAAGATTAGGACAACTTTCAGCATGCTTTGTACTTGGAATGAATGATGGCATGGAGGAAATCATGAAATCAACATCTGATGCAGCATTAATTTTCAAGTCAGGCGGTGGAGTTGGAATTAACTACTCTGATCTTCGTGAAGAAGGTGACATTGTAGCATCAACATCTGGTGTTGCATCCGGCCCGGTATCTTTCATGAATATCATCAATACTGTAACTGAAGTTGTAAAACAAGGAGGAAAAAGACGTGGCGCAAACATGGGAATCATTGAAGCATGGCATCCTGATGTTGAAAAATTTATCACAAACAAAACAGAACCAGGTGTCTTAGAAAATTTTAACATTAGTGTTGGAATTTGGGAAGACTTTTGGCATTCTCTTGTAAATACTGATGGTAACTATGTTCTACGTAGTCCACGTGACAAAAAACCAGTTAAAGAAATTAATTCACACCAATTAATTGATTTGATTGCATTGTCTGCATGGAAGAGTGCTGAACCTGGATTGATCTTCTTTGATCAAATTAACAAATACAATGTATTTGCAAAAGCTAGACAAGCACCACTAAGAGCAACAAACCCATGCGTCACTGCAGATACATGGGTAGCAACAAGCCAAGGCCCTAGAATGGTCAGAGATGTAATTGACAAGCCAACTGTAATCTACCTTAATGGAAAGACATGGAACACTGACGGATTCTTTTGTACTGGAACAAAGCAAGTTTATTCTCTTAAAACAAAAGAAGGCTACCAGTTAAGATTAACTGAAGACCACAAAGTGCTGACAGTGAAAACACAGACAAGATACAAACAAGAGACACAATGGAGAAAGGCAAGCGAGTTATCCAAAAATGACAAGATAATCCTTGATGATTGTAGATACTATGAATGGGATGGAATGTATGCCCAAAAGCAAGGATATTTGATGGGTCTTCTTGTTGGTGATGGTCACATCAAAAAAGATGGAACTGTTTTATCTTCATGGAATGAAAACTCTGGAAGTGTCAATGTCAGAGGTCTCGTACTTCAATATGCACAAGACATGCCACACAGAGCAGACTTTGCAGGATGGTCAAAGGTTACAGGACGTGGAGAATACAGACTAGAGATAGCATCAATAAATCAAATGGCACAATCACTAGGATTATTCCACAAAAACAAAACAATCACTCCACAAATTGAAAAGGCATCTTCTGAATTTTACAAGGGGTTCCTAAGAGGATTCTTTGATGCAGATGGAACAGTTTGTGGAAATCAAGATAAAGGAGTCTCAGTCAGATTGGCCCAAAGTGATCTAAAAACATTACAGGCTACTCAACGTATGCTGTTACGACTAGGCATTCCATCTAAGATATATCAGAACAGAAGAGCAGAGCAAGACACAATACTGCCAGATGGTAAGGGCAGTACCAAACAATACCATACAAAGGCGCAGCATGAATTAGTAATATCAGGTGAGAACATACTACGATTCTCAAATGTCATTGGATTTGGCGACTCTGATAAAATGTGCAAACTGGAAACTGCACTATCCCATTACAAGAATAATCTCAAGACAGAACGATTCACTGCAACAGTATCAGAACTAATCAAAGACGGCACAGAGTCAGTCTATGATGTTATGGTACCTGGTATCAATGCCTTTGATGCAAACGGAATTACAGCTCACAACTGCGGAGAACAAAGTCTTTATCCATACGAATCATGTAATCTGGGTTCTATCAACTTGGTAAATCTTGTAAAAAGACAAGCAGATGGTTCTTATGAATTTGATTGGCAAAGATATGAAGAAACAATCAGAAAGACAACAAGATTCTTGGATAATATCATTGATGTAAATAATTATCCAGTAGAAGAAATCAATACAGCCTCAAAAGAATCTCGAAGAATTGGACTAGGAGTAATGGGAGTAGCTGATCTCTTATACAAACTAAGA
>JAJDDC010000011.1 GCA_029260515.1 Phycisphaerales bacterium
ACCAGAGCTATGTAGGAAATGATGGCCGGCAGGAAGGCGTGTTTCACCACCTCCAGATAAGACAGACCTACATATTCCACCATCAGGAAGGCTGCCGCACCCATAACCGGCGGCGTCAGCTGACCGTTGGTTGAGGATGCCACCTCAACAGCGCCGGCCTTCTCTGCTGAGAAGCCAACGCGTTTCATTAGCGGAATTGTGAACGTTCCCGTTGTCACCGTATTGGCGATCGAGGATCCGGAAATCAGACCCGTTGCAGCTGACGCCACAACGGCAGCCTTCGCCGGTCCGCCGCGCAAATGACCCATCAGGCCAAACGCGACCTTGATGAAGTAGCTCCCGGCACCTGCCTTCTCAAGCAAAGCGCCGAACAGCACGAACAGGAACACCATTGAGGCCGAAACGCCCAGGGCAACGCCGAAGACGCCTTCGGTTTGCATCCAGAAATGCCACATGGCCTTGCCGAATGACGCACCCTTCCACTGAACCGCTTCAGGGATGAATTCCCTGTCACCAAAGAACACATATACAAGGAAGACGGACGCCACGATCACCAGTGGCAGCCCGAGCGAACGGTAGGTGGCAATCAGAAGGAGGACGAGACCACACGCCGATACAATCAGATCAGGCGTCGTAGGCAGACCTGAACGTTCCGCGATCGAGCCCTGAAACATCACCAGATAGAAGCAGACGAATACACTCGCTATCGCGATTATCCAGTCATACCAAGGAATATAGTCTCGCGGTGATTTCTTGAACATGGGAAAGGCGGTCGCTGCCAGGAACAGCGCCAGCGCCAAATGAATAGCCCGGTTTTGATCGGAATTCATAACGAAGATGTTCGAACCAGTGAGTTCGGCGAGCACGAAGGGCACGTTGGAGGCAATATAAATCTGGAAAACCGCCCAAATGAGCGCGACAGCTGTAATCAGTTGTCCTGT
Organism: Phycisphaerales bacterium; assembly: GCA_029260515.1. Classification (GTDB taxonomy): domain Bacteria; phylum Planctomycetota; class Phycisphaerae; order Phycisphaerales; family UBA1924; genus JAJRXR01. Next base: position 942 of record JAJDDC010000011.1, read on the forward strand.
CCAGTTGGTTGGATTTCTTGCACCGGTATCGAGATCGATGACCATTGCGGCCGCGTCGATATCGTCACTTTTTTTGGCAGCAGATTTCTTTGACGCCTTGGACTTAGCCATTGTGCCCTCCCCGAGCTCCTCCCTTGCTTCCCAGCCAGATCATGGCGCTTCATCCATGGAAGCTATGTGAAAAAATGGAGGGGCCGGAGCCCCTCCATCATAAGTTCAGTAAAGCTTATTTCAGCAGGCCCAGTTCTTTATAAGCCTTGACGGCGCCTGGGTGCAGCGGTGCTGACAAACCGTCCTTGATCATTTCTTCGGCTTTCAGGTGCTTGAACGCAGGATGCAATTTACGGAACGCATCCATGTTGCCCAAAACGGCCTTGGCAAGTTCGTAGACAACGTCATCAGGAACTTTTGCGCTGGTCACGAAAGTCGCGCCCACGCCATAGGTCTTGATGTCATTCGGGTTGCCAGGATACATGCCACCCGGAATCGTCGCATAACGATAGAACGAGTTATCTTTGACAAGCTTGTCGATCTCCGGACCAGTCGCCGGAATGATCAGCGCGTTACATGAGGCAACGGTTTCAGCCGTCGAGCCGGACGGATGTCCAACCAGCCAGAAATAGCCATCAATCTTGTTGTCGCACAGCGCGCCAGCCATTTCAGCTGACTTCATGGCGGAGGCGAGTTTCAGATCTTCGCGCTTCCAGCCCATCGCTTGTTCAAACACTTCATAGGTACCGCGCGTTCCCGATCCGGGATTGCCGATATTGAAGCGCTTGCCCTTGATCCCGGTGAGGTTCTTGATGCCGGAATCGGGGCGAACCAGAACGGTCACGGGCTCAGGATGAACGGAAAAGACCGCGCGCAGATCTTTGAACGCGCCCTTGTCCTTGAATTTTGAGGTGCCGTTATAGGCATGATATTGCCAGTCGGACTGAGCAACGCCGAATTCCAGCTCGCCAGCACGAATGGTGTTGATGTTGTAGATCGAACCACCGGTTGATTCCACGGAGCAACGAATGCCGTGGGTTTTCCGGTTCTTGTTGACCAGACGGCAAATCGCGCCGCCCGTCGGATAATACACGCCTGTGACACCACCGGTGCCGATGCTAACGAACTTCGTTTCGGCTTTTACGTCTGCTGTCACCAGTGTGGCGCCAAGTGCTGCTATTCCAGCAAGGGCCACAACTCTACCTGTTAGGGTAAATGGCATAGTCTCCTCCCTATACATACTTCTTAGAACAACTCCGCAGCGCCTTCGCCAAGGCATCGAAGCCCCAGCATGGCGCTGCGGTGAACTCTATTATTAACGGAATTGCACAGAAGATGTAACCGTGTGTCTTAAAAGTATGGGTGATAGGTAAATCGGCTTGGTTAATAGCAAGAACCGCATTCAGCGTGTCCTGCTGAGCCCTTTTTCCTCCAGCTCATCAAGATATTCCTGCCAGCGCTCCTCTTGTGACTCTCCAAGCTCATGGAGATACTCCCAGGAATAGAGCCCCGTATCGTGGCCGTCGTCGAATATGATGCGAACTGCATAATTTCCAACCGGCTCGAGGGCCTTCACCAGCACTTCGCTTTTGCCCGGTACGGTGACGCGCTGATCCGGGCTGTGGCCCTGAACCTCCGCGCTCGGGCTCAGGACACGCAGAAATTCAGCCTCATAGTCAAAGCTGCTGCCATTCTCAAAACCGACAGTAAGTGTATTTTTATCGCTGTTGAGCCGGATTTCCTTTGGCCAGACCGTATTTTTCTCAGTCATGATCGCCTTCGTAAATGGGTGAGCGGTGCCGGACGTTAGAACCGGGCCGTGCCGATTGCAATAACCTGGAATTACGCAATGGACTCCTGTTGATCGTCAATGATAATGGCATGGATCATGAGAGATTATTTAAGAGTTCTCTTTTTCGCG
>JAJDDC010000012.1 GCA_029260515.1 Phycisphaerales bacterium
GTAGCCACCCCATACTCGCCCGCATAGTCTCGTAAGGCCTCGGCCTTGGCATTGGTGAGTACTACGCCCAACAGCACCGCCCGCGCTTGCGCGAGCAACCCTTTGGTTCGTTGCCACACCGCACTGCTCGTGCGCGTATCCTGACACAGCAGCACCACGCCATCCACCTTTGCTCCCAAGACCAGGGAGTCTGCCACCGAGAGAAGGGGGGCCGCATCCAACAACACATAGTCATACGCCTCGCGCATATTCTGGAGTAGCTCCTCCAAGCGATCCGACTGCAGCAGCTTCGACGGATTCGCCGATTCGGTGCCAGCCGTCAAGACGTCAAACAAGTCCAACTCGGGAGTCCGCAACACCCGTTCGATCCCTAAGGGCCCCATCATCAGATCCGTCGCGGTCCGCACGTGTTCGCGCCAGTCCGCCCCTTCAACTAAGGCCTCCGTCAAGCCCGACTCGCGGGCCAATCCCAAGCTCTCATGAATGACCGGATTGCGAATATTGGCATCCACCAGTAACACCCGTTTTCCATCTTCGGCCAGTAACAAGGCCAAATTCACCAGCGTGGCACTCCCCGACGACGTGGACACCCGCCCGTTGGCTGAGCCCAGGTTCGTCATGAGAATCGTTTTGACCTCACGATCGACACAGGCAAATTGTAGATTCGAACGAATGGTCCGAATGGTTTCGGATAATTTTGACTGGGGATCCAACAGACAAAACAGCTTGGAGAAGATTCGGATCCGTTCTTCACTCTCTCCGATGCCCAGTTGCTGCCGGGCGGCCGCTTTCAGCGCCTTCTCGGTGAACGCCGGCACCACCCCAAGCATCGGAACACTTAATTGTGCTTCAATATCCTGTGGTTTCCCGACGGGCGACTCGATGGATTCCCGCAGAAACGCCGCGATCACACCAAAGAAGAGCCCCAACAGGACACTAATGAGGCCTTTAAGAAAATTCGGAACCACCTGTACGGATTCGTGCGGAATAGGCGCGGGGTCCAGTACTATTATTTCCTCAATCTGCTGGGCATTGACCAACTGTATTTCCTGATGCTTGCCCCGTAACTTGGCATACAACTCCGCATTAACCTGGACTTCCCGCTCAAGCCGCGATAACTGAATCGCCGCCAACGGAAAGCGCTGATGCTTCGCCCGTTCCTGCGTCAGCTGGCGGGTTAGAATGTCCTCCTGATTGTGCAAGTACTCAATCTTGGCCGCCAGCTCTTCAACCATTTCTCGTTGCAGATGCTGAATCTTAATATTGAGCGCCGTGACCTGCGGATGCTGCGGGGTCATCTCAATCAGTAACGTCTCGCGCTCGCGGAGCAAATCAATGAGGCTCAAATTTTGTCGGAACAGCACTTGGGTGGGGTCACCCGTAAAGATCCGTTCATAAAATTCTGAATCCTCCTCGAAGCCAAACCCCGTATGCTCCTGCTCCAGCAGTTCAATCTGCTTCATCGTTTCCAACCGAGTCAGATGGGTCTTATCATAGTCCACTTCCAGCCGGGTCAGCCGTGCTAAATGCCCCCGGGCTTCTTCATTCAAGAATCCATGCCCTTGTTGTTCTTTAAATTGGCGTAGCGCATCTTCAGCTTCCTGAAGCCGGCCTTCGATCGTCGTCATTTGAGTCTCGGCAAACCGTTGCACCTCCGCCACTCGTTTCGTGCGCAAATTCGTACTATAGGCCCGATAGGCCTTCGCCACAGTATTCGCCAATTGCGCCGCGGCCTCCCCGGTCTTGGCCTTCCCAATAATCGTGATAATCGTCGTGGACCCTTCTTGCTCGGCATGCACCTGTTGCTGGAGATCGTAAATGGTGCGCAAGTACGCATCCGACTGCCGCAGCTCAGGCGACGCATTGGCGGGCAGCAGCCCCAACTCCTGGGCCACCCGTTCCATCACCGGAAAACTCCGTACCATGGTGCTTTGGGAGGCGATCTCATCTACATACGAATTAGAAAGAGCTTCCGCGAGATAGTCTTGAACATTGGTTGGCCGCTCCAACTTCACTTTTGTCATCGCTTGGTACGTGACCGGGGGCTCAAACTTCAGGATCACCCCGCCCGTCGCCAACGCCACGACCAACGTCACGGCAACGATGAGGTACTTCTGCCGGGAAACAATGTTCCAGTAATCGATAATATTGAGGTCACGTTGGGTCATTCAAAATCTCGATAGCAGCAAAAATAAAACGTTTATATCTTCAATCCACGAGCACCTTGAACGACGAGACCGCCACAAACGGCGCGGCCACCACTTGCACAAACGGCAAGACCCGCCGGATAAATTCTGCCGACTTGCCATACCGGGAACGCGGCACGAACACAATGTCATTTTCTTCCAGCGCGGGCATCTGACTCCAGTCGCCATACGTCAACAACCGCGCCACATCTGCCGTCAACACTTCGGCTTGCTCGTCCCGAGTGCGAATGATACGCACCTCTTCTAAGAGCGCCCCTTCTTTATAACTGCCCGCCTCCGCCAGCGAGGTCAGCACGCTCATATTCCGGGCCATCGGTACCACCCCGGGACTGTTCACTTCTCCCACCACAATCACCCGCTTCACCCGGACCTTCTTCTTCTTGAAATGCACTTGTACCCGCGGCTGGCGATAATACGTCAACAGCTCTTCGTGGAGCTGTCCTTCGGCTTCTTGCACAGTTAAGCCACTCACCGCCGTCTCAAGCAGCGGCACCGTGACCACTCCATCCTCACCCACGACCGTGGTCACCGACTCGGGTTTCGTTCCTGGGTGCACCTTGATCTCGAGCGTATCGCCCGGCGCAATCCTCATGTCGGGTTGAAAATTCTCTTCATCCGCATAGACGTCGCCTTTGGGTTGCGCCGCTAGGGGGAGTCCCGAGGGAGTCACCTCTTCCGGTTCCAGGGAGGACACCGCAGGACCGGCACACCCGGCCACCAACCACCAGCCACCTAACACCAGCACCCCCACGACGCTTCTTACAATCATGA
>JAJDDC010000013.1 GCA_029260515.1 Phycisphaerales bacterium
CGCCCCGATTATGTCGGCAAGAATATCCCGACCTCAAAAGAAATGCGGGTCCAGGTCCAGATGACTGAAGAAGATCAGGAAGATCAGGTCATCGTCGTCGACAGTAAAGGTCAAAGCTGATGATACTGGCCAACAAAGATATTTTGGGAACCGAATCACTCAGCCGGGAGGAAATCGAAGGCATTCTTGATACCGCAGTTTCCTTCAAGGAAGTGTCGACCCGCCAGATCAAAAAGGTACCGACCCTGCGTGGCCGCACCATCATCAATCTGTTTTTCGAGGCCAGCACGCGCACACGCACTTCGTTTGAGATTGCCGGCAAGCGGTTGAGTGCGGACGTCATCAATATCTCCGCTTCTACCAGCTCTGCGGTGAAAGGCGAAAGCCTGCTCGACACGGCCTACAATCTGGAAGCGATGAATCCCGACCTGATCATTGTGCGGCATGGGGTATCGGGCGCACCCCACATGATCGCGTCCCACATCAAATGCCCGGTGATCAATGCCGGTGACGGCGCGCACGAGCATCCCACGCAGGCTTTACTGGACCTGCTCACGATCCGCGAACACACACAGCAGCTCGCCGGATTGAAAGTCGCGATTGTCGGAGACATCGCGCACAGCCGAGTGGCCCGATCGAACATCCACGCCATGCTGAAATGCGGCATGGAAGTCATTGTAGTCGGTCCGCCAACCATGATCCCGGTGGGCATAGAATGCCTTGGGGTTAAAGTTCTGCACAATCTCGAAGAAGCGGTGTCGCAGGTGGATGTGGTGATGATGTTGAGGATTCAACTGGAACGGCAGAATGAGGGGCTGTTCCCCAGTTTCCGGGAGTACTCCAACCTGTTCTGTCTGACTGCGGATAAATTAAAAAACAGCCGGAAGGACATCCTGATTATGCACCCCGGGCCGGTCAACCGGGGTATCGAAATCGCGCTGGACGTCATGGAAAGCCGGCATTCTGTTATCCTCGACCAGGTCAACAACGGCGTCGCATTGCGAATGGCGCTCATGTATCTTTTGCTGGGAGGCGGTTGTGAAACTGATCATTAAAAACGGCCGGGTGATTGATCCCGCCAACAACATAGACGGCAAATACGATATCGTGATCGACAAGGGTCTCATTCAATCGGTCGCGCCTTCGGGTAAAAGTTCAGACGATGGCTCGGCCAAAGTGATCGATGCCAAAGATTGCATCGTTGCGCCGGGATTTCTCGACATGCACGTCCATTTCCGGGAACCCGGTTTCGAGTACAAAGAAACCATCGAATCCTGATGCGAATCCGCCGCCGCCGGAGGCTTCACCACCGTCGCCATGATGCCCAACACCAACCCCGTCAACGACAACCGCTCGGTCACCGAACTGATGACCTCCCGTGCGAAAGCACATGGCAAGGTTCAAGCGTTCGCCATCGGCGCCATCACCAAGGGTCTCAAAGGAGAAACCCTGTCCGATATGGGAGATTTAAAGGAAGCGGGTGTTATCGCATTCTCAGATGACGGCCGGCCGGTCATGAACAACGAAGTCATGCGTCGTGCCTTCGAGTACAGCCGGATGTTTGACCTGCCGCTGATCCAGCACAGTGAAATCCTCGACCTCACCAACGGTGGCTGCATGAACGAAGGCCGTGTGTCAACTGAGCTGGGCCTGAAGGGAATGCCCACCGAGGCGGAAGACATCATGGTGTATCGGGATATTGCACTGCTTGAAAAAACCGGCGGACGTTTGCATGTTGCCCATATCAGCAGCGGCGAAGCCGTCGAGTTGGTGCGACGGGCGAAGACCAAGGGCCTGCCGGTTACCTGTGAGGTGGCTCCGCATCATTTTATTCTGACCGACGAGTCTGTTCGCGGCTACGACACCAATACCAAAATGAGTCCGCCCCTGAGAGCTCAAAGTGACATCGATGCCATTAAAGAGGGGCTCAAGGATGGAACTATTGATATAATCGCCACAGACCATGCGCCGCACGACCTGGCTGATAAGCAGGTGGATTACCATGGTGCCTGCTTCGGGATTGTAGGACTGGAAACGGCCCTTCCCTTAAGCCTTCGTCTGGTCGATGAAAAAATCCTGTCGCTGCCGCAATTGATCGAAAAACTGACCTCGCGGCCGGCGGAAATTTTCAAGCTGGACCTGGGAACACTGAGTGAGGGAAAACAGGCGGATGTAGTGATCTTCAATCCTAACGAGGAGTACAAGGTCGAGGCAGTCAAATTCAAATCGAAGAGTAAAAACTCACCCTTCGACGGATGGCCGGTCAAGGGCCGGGTTCGGCACACAATAGCCAAAGGAAAAGTTATATATTCTAGCTAGTTAGTATAATTTTATTAAAGTAATTTATAAATCTTACTATTGGGCGTCATGGAAGGCATTCTCGCATTAGCGGACGGTAGAACATTCAGAGGAACCCTGTTCGGTGTAATTGGAGAGGCCGAGGGTGAAGTGGTGTTCAACACCAGCATGTCCGGTTATCAGGAAGTGCTGACCGATCCCTCCTATTGCGGCCA
>JAJDDC010000014.1 GCA_029260515.1 Phycisphaerales bacterium
CGGCGGACGAGCACGCGGTCTCCCGCGGCGATCCCCTTGTTCACCTCGGCGTATATGTCCGAACGCCGCCCGACGATGATGGGCGTGCGGGTGTATTTGGCGCCGCGGGGCGTGTAGACGAACGCGACGGCGCCGTCGTTAAAGACGGACTGCACCGGGACCGAGAGCGTCTCGGCAACCTCGCCCAGCACCAGCCTCGCCTCGCAGCGCATCGAGGGCTTGAGCGTGGACTGCTCGTCGATGTCGAGCGCGATCTTGACCGTGTACTCGCGGCGGTTGGGGTCGCGCCACCCGCCACCCTCGGCGAGCACACCGATCGACTCGACCACGCCGGGCACATTCGCGTCGATCGCCTCGACGCTGACGTACGCCCGCTGCCCAGGTCGGACGCGCCCAGCCAGCGACTCGTGGACCTTGACCGAGGCGATCATCTCGCTGGTGTCGGGCAGGACGATGAGCAGGTCGTTGGGCCCGACCTGGCGCCCGATGGAGAGGGGGCCCTCGCTCTGCCAGCGCCAGTTGTCGCGCTGCGCGGTCGAGCCGTAGACCACCAGACCGTCCTGGGGCGCGTGGATCACGCACTTGGAGAGCTGGTCGCGCTGCTCGGCCAGGTTCTCCTCGCGCATCGCGAACTGACGTTGGCGGTTGGCCCGGGTGGACTCCTTGGCCTTCAGGTTGATCTCGTTCTGCTGCTTGACGCGGTCGATTTCGGCGGCGGCCTCGTCCACGTCGGAGAGCTTCTGTTTCTCGTCACGCGGGAACTGGTACTCGCGGTAGATGACATCGTTGAGCATGGCCTTCTCGAGCTCGGCCTGCGCCTCGATGAACGCCAGGCGGTCCTGGTCGTACTCGTTCTTGGAGACAAAGTCCTTCTTGTACAACGCCTGCGTCTGCTCCCACTTGTCGGTGAGGCGTTCGAGCTCGCGCTTGGCCCGCTCGATCGCCAGCTCGTTGGCCTGGCGGGTCTGCTTGTCCTCGCCCTGGCGCCACTGCTCGAGCGCGAGCCGCTTGAGCTCTAGGTCCAGCTCCGCCTTGCGCATCGCCGACTCGTTGTCCGAGGTCTGGATCTGCACGTCCGTCTGCGCGGCCTCGAACGCGAGGCTCGCCTCCTCGACCCGCAGCTCCTCCTCGGCGATCTCGTCCTCGATCGAGTCCGAGTTCATCCGCACCAGCAGCTCGCCCTTCCGCACCCGCGTGCCCTCGGGCACCAGCTCGACGATCGTCGTGCTCTTCTCGAGCTCCGAGCGGATCTCGATCTGGTTGCGGGCCTCGAGGTCGCCCCCTGCCAGTGTCGTGATGTCGAAGTCCCGCATCTGCACGAGCGCGATGTCTGTCGCCCGCTGCCCCTCATCGCCGCCCCCGCCCTGGGCCATCACCAGCCAGCCGCCCCCGCCCACGACCGCGATCGCGACGACGACGCCCAGCAGCTTGACGATCGACATCCCCCGATGTCCCGGCGTGCGTCGGTTGGCGGGCTTCGTGCTCTGGTTCTGTGTAGATGCCGTCATCGCGTGCTCCCCGTGCCCTTCCGGCGTGGATCAACCGCCCGCCCACCGCAATGGGCGGGCGCCCATTCTTACCGACGCCCGTACGCGGGGTTCTGATTCGTTTTAAAACACCCCCGCCGGCGCCCTCCGCGGGGGATCCGGCGTGGGCGCCCGTACGATCACGCGTGCCGAGCCACCAGGGAGACCATCCCGCCCCCGCCACGGGTATTCCCGCCCTCGCAGGGTCCGGGCGGCGGGTGCTGGTCGCCGTCGCGTCGGCTCTCGAGTGTGGGGCGGTTGTCGGCGGGGCGGATCGGGGGGGCGCCCGCACGCCCGCCGCGTGGGCGTCCGCGCCTCTCGGAGGCTGGGGAGAGTTGCTGGTCACGGGAGTCGGCAAGGCGAACGCGTCGGGCGCCGTCGCCCGTGTGCTCGACCCGGCCAGGCATTCTGGGGTGCTGTGCGTGGGGATCTGCGGCTCGTTGCCGGGGGGGCCCGGGATCGGGGCGGTCGTGCTCGCGACCCGCAGCGTCTTTGCCGACGAGGGGATCCAGACGCCCGAGGGCTACCAGGACTGCCGAGAAATGGGCTTCGCCTTGTCGCCCGGGGTTTGCGACGCGTTCGCACCGACCGCGGGGTGGCGCACGATCCTGGCCCCCCTGTCCGATGCCGAGGGCGTGATCGCGACGGTCTCGACGTGCTCTGGGACCGACGAGTTGGCGGCGCGCGTCGTCTCGCGGACGGGCGCGGTCGCCGAGGCGATGGAAGGGGCCGCGGTCGGGCTGGCGGCGGCCCGCATCGATCCGCGGCTGCCCTTCGCCGAGTTGCGCGTGGTGAGCAACACGACGGGTGACCGCGCGGGCCAGCGCTGGGAGCTGGCGGGGGCGTTGGCGACACTCGGACGTGTTCTCGGACGTCACCACGACTGAGCACGCGGTGCGTGCGCGGGCGGCGCCGCCTGGGGGGACGGGGCCGCGCCCGGGCGGCGCGGCCCGTCTCGGGCCCACCTCAATCCGGAAGCCCGAAGGGCCGATGCATGCCCGGGCCCGGGCGTTGTTGCCGGGGCCCGTAGGCGCCCGTCGGGGGCGGGACACGGGCGAGGAGGCCTGACGCGATGGCGCCACCCAAGCAGGGCCGCAAACAAGCCTTCGGCGCCCTGCGCTCGCTCGGGTCGTTGCGCCCGGGGGCGGCGCCCATGGCGATTGATTTCGGCGTCGGCTCGCTCAAGCTGCTCCAGCTGGGCGGGGGCGACCCGCCCGCGCTCGTGGCGGCGGCGGAGCTGGCGACGCCCGAGGACAAGCTCTACGACCACGCCAAGCGCCTGCGCTGGCAGATGGAACAACTCCCCAAGCTGGTCAAGAAGGGGTCGTTCAAGACGACGCGGGCCGTGTGCGCGATCCCGACATCGACGCTGTTCTGCAAGCACCTGCAGTTCGCGCCCGCCGACGGCGTGAGCCTCAAGGACCAGGTCGAGGGCGCGATGCCCTCGCAGGTCGGGTGCGGTGTGGACGAGCTGCTCACCCGCCATTTCGAGGTGGGCGAATCGGCGCGGGGCGGCAAGCGCGAGGTCATCTGCTTCGCGTCCGGGCGCGCGGTCGTCGCGAGGCTGATGTACGCGATCAAGAGCGCCAAGCTCGAGCCGGTCGGGATCCACAACGAGTTCACCGCGCTGCTGGCCGCGTTCGGGCACACGCTGGGCGAGGCGGGCAAGGACGACCAGCCGACGCTCTACCTCGACCTGGGCCGGGGCACCACCAAGATCCTGGCCGCGAGGGGCGGGAAGATGCTCTTCGCCCGCGCGATCCAGTTCGGCGGGCTCAATCTCGACGAGACGATCGTCCGCCAGCTCAAGTGCTCGCTCTCGCAGGCCCGCGACCAGCGTCTGGCGATGGAGTCGATCGCGCCGGGAGACGACGCCGTGTTTCACGCCGCGCCCCAGCCCGTCGAGACGCACGACGCGTCGGGGCAGGGTGACGAGTGCGTTGCGCGGGAGCCCGATCAGACCGAGCCCGGCGGGCAGCACGCGCAGTCCGAGCACGCGTCGCCGGCGACGGCGACCGTCTCGCGCGTCTCGCGCAACATCGACCTGTCCGAGCCCGTCGAGATCCTCGTTGACGAGGTCTCGATGTGCCTGCGGTACCTGCGATCCACGCAGCCCAACGAGCGGATCCAGAAGCTCGTGTTCCTGGGCGGCGAGTCGCGTCACCGCCCGCTGTGCGCCGAGATCGCGCGCAAGCTCCGCCTGCCGGCGCAGGCGGGTGATCCTGTGACCCGCGTTGCACGCACCGGCTCCGAGCCGTGCGTCGGCGTTGACCTGACCGAATCCCAGCCCGGGTGGGCGGTCGCGATGGGCATGTGCCTGAGCCCGACCGACCTCTAACACCCGACCGATCCGCCAGGGGGAGACCCATGAACAGCCCGAAGAACCCCAACCAGCCCAGCCAGAGCACGTTCCTGCCCACGGACTATGTGAAAGGCAAGACGCAGTCGCGTGCGAACGTGCTGGCGTTGCTCTTGTTCGGCGCCGTGCTCGTGGGCGTCGTCGGCGCGTTCTTCCTCAACAACAACCGTCTGCGCGGCGTGCTGGACCACGAGCAGCAGGTGGACGACCAGACACGGAGCGCCGCCGAGCACCTCGACCAGCTCAAGCTGCTCCGCGGGCAGCGCGAGCAGATGCTCGAGAGCGCCGAGCTGGTGACGGCCCTGATCGAGCAGGTGCCCCGCTCGGTGCTTCTCGCCGAGCTTGTCCGCGGCATGCCCGAGGGGCTCGTGTTCACCGACGTCACGCTCGAGGGCGAGCGGATCAAGCTCTCGCGCCCCTCCGGCGGCGGCGCGACGCAGGGTATGCGTCCGCGGGCAACGACGCAGTCGCTCAGCTCGCGGGTGACGGTGGGCAAGGACGACGAGAGCAAGACCAAGGTGCTCCCGCCCCGGTTCAAACACCGCGTGGTGCTCTCGGGCCTGGCGACGGAGAACAACAACGTCGCGGACTATCTGGCGAGGCTCAAGTCATCGCCGCTGCTCTCGGGCGTGGAACTGATCTTCATCAACGAGACGCGCGTGGACGATGTGGACCTGCGGAAGTTCCAGATCACGATGAGCCTGCGCACCGACGCGAACGTGCGCGAGGTGGCGGAGGTGCAGGAGACAACGCTGCTCAACGAGCACGCGTTCGGCGACCTGACCGGCGTCGTCGCCCCGCCGCCGAGCGATTTCGCGAACGCGCCGACGGACACCGAGTGAGCGCTCCGAGAGAGCAAGGGGAAGTGGAATGAAGTTCGGACTCCGTGAGATCGTGATCTTCCTCGTGGTGCTGTGCCTGCCGCTGCTGAGCTATTTCCTCATCTTCAAGCCGCAAAACCAGCGGATCGAGGACAAGCGGTTCGAGATCCAGCACAAGGAAGAGATGCTGGCGTTGCTGCGTGAGGAGACAAGCCGCAACGACGACCTGGCGCGTGCCAACCAGGAGATCGCCGACCGCGTCGCCGAGATCGAGGCCCGCCTGCCGACGGGCAAGGAGGTCGATCAGATCGTCCGCCAGGTCTCCGAGGTCGCGATCGAGTCGGGCCTTCAGGCGCCGACGTTCAAGAGCGAGAAGCCGATCTCGGCGGCGCAGTACTTCGAGCAGCCCCTGTTCGTGACAACCAAGGGCACCTTCGAGGGCTACTACGCGTTTCTGCTGCGGCTCGAGCGTCTGCCCCGGATCACCCGCCTGGTGGACATGAAGGTCCGACGCGCGAAGGAAGACGCCGAGATCGAGGTCGACTTCACGCTCAGCATCTACTTCCGTGACGACGAAGGGAGCGCCACGTGAGCCACAAGGACGACACAAACGACGCCCGGGCCCTGCCCGAGGGGGACGGCGCCAAGGTCTCCATGGACCTGGGCGGCGGGGGCGGCGCGCTCGCCGAGCCCCAGTCCGCGTCGTTCAACCCGAACCTGCTCGGGCTCGACAAGGACGACGGCGAGGAGGGCGCCCCCGACTTGTTCGCCAAGAAGGCCAGCCCGTACCGCGGGCAGACCATGTTCATCGCCGTTGTGCTCGTCATGGGCGCGGGCGCGATCTTCGGCATGCGTCAGATCGCCGTCTCGGCCGCCAAGGCCGGTGAGCTGTTCAATCTCAACTTCCAGCCCCAGACCGAGGACGTCGAGTTGAACAAGAAGTTCAACCGCGTCATGCAGGACCTGGAGCGGTCCGGTCGCCCGATGCAGGTCCCGCTCGAGCAACTTGAAGGTTCGCCCTTCCAGTTCCTTACCCGGGGCGAGATCTCCGAGCCCGAGCCGGGCGAGGACCCGTCGATCGCCTACCAGCGCGAGCAGGACCGCCTGCGTGCGCACGAGGCGGAGATGGCGCGCCAGGCGGCCGCCACCCGCGACACGCTCATCACCGCCGAGCTCAAGAAGCTCACGCTCCAGGGCGTGGTCGGCGGGTCGGCCGCGGTCGCGCGGATCAGCGGCGAGACCTACCGCGAGGGCGACACCATCGCCGAGATGTTCAGCGTCGAACGCGTCGAGGGGCGTGGCGTGATCCTGCAGGTGGACGACCGCTACTTCGTGCTCCAGATCGGGCGCGAGGCGCGCGAGGTCACGACCGAGTAGTGCTCGCGCCGTACGACGGGTCGGCGGTCGGGTCTGTGTTCGAGAAGAGACTCGCTTCGAGGCAGGGGTTGGCGTGCCGAACCACAACATCGACGACATCCTGAGCGAGCTGGGGCTGGACGATCAGTCCGACGCGCAATCCCGACCGCCACGCCGCGCCGCGCCGCCCGAGCCCGACAAGCCCAAGCCCCACACGATCGACAAGGCGCCGGGCTCGTTCAGCCCGCTGCCACCGATGCCGTCCGGCCAGCGCCGGTACGGGCAGGAAGAGGGCGACGCGATCGAGCGCGACCCGGCCGTCCGCGGCAAGCCCCGCGCCATCACCCGCGCCAACATCGGCCAGCCGCTCGCCGACATCTACTCGCCCGAGGACCAGGGGCACGACGAGGGCGAGCTTGGCGAGCTGCTGATCGAGCGGGGCGTGTGCACGCCCGAGCAGGTGACGGCCGCGCGACAGGTCCTGCGCCAGTCGCCCGGCGTACGCCTCCCGGACATCCTCATCGACCAGGGCCTGGACGAGGCCCGCGTCCAGGAGATCGTCGCCGAGCAGGCCGGCGTGCCCTTCGAGCGCGTCGACCTGGCCAAGGGACTCGAGGGCGGGTTCGACGGGACGTTCCTGCAACGCCTGGGCGCCGACTTCTGCAAGCGTCGCGGCGTGATCCCGATGCGTGTCGAAGGGCGCCGCCTCGTCGTCGGCACGACCAACCCCGACGACGTCTTTCTGCTCGACGAGATCAAGTCCCGTCTCGGCGTGCCGGGCGTCAAGCTCGTGCTCGTCACGGGCGCGGACGTCCGGGCCGCGCTCGAGCTCGTCGGCGAGGGGATGAGCGAGGACGTTGATCTCTCCGAGATCCTCGACGGTGTGGACGAGGCCGACGTCGAGCTCGACCGCATGTCGGGCGAGGCGGACGCGGTTGATCTCGAGCAGCAGGCGGGCGAATCGCCCGTCATCCGGTACGTGAACTACATCATCCAGACCGCCGTCAAGGAGGGCGCGTCGGATATCCACGTCGAGCCTTCGGAGAAGAAGATCAAGGTCCGCTTCCGGATCGACGGCGTGCTCTTCGAGATGATGAACCCGCCCGGCGCGATGGCCAGCGCCATCGTCTCGCGCCTCAAGATCATGTCCAACCTCGACATCTCGGAGCGACGCATCCCCCAGGACGGACGCATCCGGTGCACCGTCGGCGGACGCAAGCTCGACCTGCGCCTCTCGACCCTCCCCTCCGGCTACGGCGAGAAGGTCGTCATGCGTATCCTCGACACCAAGTCCATCCAGGTGGACCTCGAGGACCTCGGCTTCGACACCTCCACGCTCGAGACCTGGAAAAACCAGGTCAGGTCGCCCCACGGCATCGTCCTCGTCACGGGCCCCACCGGCTCGGGCAAGACGACCACCCTCTACGCCTCGCTCCGACAGATCGACAAGAACAAGCTCAATATCTCTACGGTCGAAGACCCCGTCGAGTACCACATGGACGGCGTCACCCAGACGCAGACGCACGAGAAGATCGGGATGACCTTCGCAAAGGCGCTCCGCGCCCTGCTCCGCCAGGACCCCGACGTCATCATGATCGGCGAGATCCGCGACCACGAGACGGCGCACATCGCGGTCCAGGCCGCGCTCACGGGCCACCTCGTGCTCTCGACGCTGCACACCAACGACGCGCCCGCATCAATCACGCGGCTTGTGAACATCGGGCTCGAGCCGTTCCTGGTCGGCGCAGCGGTCAACGGCGTGCTCGCCCAGCGGCTCGTCCGACGCCTGTGCAAGCACTGCGCCGTGCAGGAGAAGCCCAGCGAGGAGCTGGGCGAGTACCTGGAGATGCAGGGCATGGAGTCCGCACAGATCTGGGCGCCCAAGGGGTGCGACAAGTGCCGCTCGACCGGGTACTCGGGCCGTGTTGGCCTCTACGAGCTGCTGACGATCGACGACCAGCTCCGCGACGTGATCGCCCGCAACCCGAATGTCGCGGAGTTCAGGCGCTTGTGCCTGGAGCGGGGGATGTCCTCGCTGCGCCAGGACGGGATGAAGAAGGTCGCCGAGGGCCTGACGACGGTGCAGGAGATCCTGCGCGTCACCGAGGCCGCGAGCTAGGCGAGCCGCACGGCGCTCGCGGATCCTGATCACGGGCCCGATCAAAGTTCGACACCCGGCCCGATACGCTCATATTCTGAGCCGGGCGAGACTGTGTTTCAGTCTCGGCTCGTCAGAACCATCGGGAGCGCGGATCATGGAATGGCTCGGCGGACTCGGTCTCGCGGCGTTCCTCTTCTTCCTCATCAAGGGCCTGCTCTGGCTGCTCATCCCCGCGCTGGGTGTCGTGGTCGCGAAGCGACGCATCGCCGCCCGCCGAGTTGGCGAGGGCGAGACGCCCACGACCGCGACCAGCCCGTCGCCGGCCGAGGCCTGAGTTACAACACAACCGGCACGCCCTTGCCGTCCAGAACGCGCTCGATCGTGCGTGCCATCGCGTCGCCGAGCTTGCTCCGCGTGCCCGCGTCGAGCGCGTAGGTCGAGGCCCAGAACGTGACGTCGATCGCGGGCTCGTCGGACCCGGCGCAGGGCGGCTCGATCATCACGCGGATGTACGCGTCGTTGAGCGAGGGCGCGACGAGGCCCATGTCCTTGGGCGCGTGAGAGACCGCCGCCCGCACGGGCACGCGGCCCACCCCGTCCAGCTCCAGTTCGAACGTGTCGCCGACCATGAGAGTGCGCAGGTCCGCGTCGGGCGCGATCCCGTGGTCGAGCACACGCTGCGCGATCGCGTCCTTGTCCGGCTCGCACCGGCGGACTGTTCTGACAACATCACGGTCCCGCCCGGCGTGGTTCTCGATCGCGTGCTTGAGCCCGCCGAGCTCGAACGACCAGCCCGTACTGACGGAGTCGAGCATCGCGTCCCACTCGTCGCCCTCGCCGAAGCCGCTCGACACGATCGTGAGTGTGCTCACGCCGCCCTTGCCCTCGATCATGAACTCGTCTTGCATCTGCCCCCACTGGGTGACCAGGCGTCTGGGCGGTTCCCACGAGACGATCTTGGAGCTGCCCTCCATGACCTTCTCGCCCCACGAGAACCAGACCTCGCCGCCCTCGCCCGGGGTGACGCGGGCCTCGATCGGGAACCAGCGGCTGAGCCCCTCGCCCGTCGAGAGCATCTCCCAGACACGCTCGGGGGTGGCGCTGATGTCGATGGACGAGGTGATCGAACGTGTGGGCTTTGTATCAGTCATGGGTGTGCTCCGGGTCTTGGTGCTGTGGATCTTCGGGCGGTGCGTTGCCCGGGTTGTCATCGGGCTTGGTGATCGCCTGGTAGGCGCAGGCGATGACGCGGTGTGTACGCCCGTTGGGCGCACGCTCGTCGTGGTATTTGCTGACCAGCTCGGCGACAGATCGCGCAAGCTCCTCACCGAAGCTCGCCTGGTCCTTCGCGTTCGCGAAGCGGACCTGCGCATCAACCGTGAGTGTTGAGAGCTTCTTCCTGGCGTGTGCGGCGCGACGGAGCAGCTCACCAAGCTCGGCGATCGTCCGGGCCGCGACCGCGATCATGTGCGCGGCGCTTCGCCGGTCGGGCTCGTTTGTGGGGTCGGGCGAGAGGGCGCCGAGCATGGCGGGGTCCATCGCGTACGTCGTTGCGCGGGCGCGGACGATCCGTTCGAGGCAGTTGCCCTTGCGTCGCTCCTCGACGAGCTCGATCAGGCCGAGGCGTTCGAGTTCGCGGAGGTGGTAGTTCGCCTTCTGGCGGGGCATCCCCAGGCGTCGGGCGACGCCCGACGCCGAGTCGCCCTCGTCGCCGAGGGCCTGGACCAGGCGGAGGCGGGCGGGGTCGAGCAGGGCGGCGGCGGTCGCGGGATCGCGAAGCACGCTGACGCGTTCGGCCCGGAGTCGTGCCTGTGCGGCTGTCATGCGGGGAGTATCTAGCCGACAAATAGAATAGTCAAGACAATTATAGAAAACAGTGTTCTTGGACCCAGGGCTGGTACTCTCCTGCCCGGAAGGGGCCTCGTGTGCCAGAAACTGATGGACCGCCGCGCGCAGAAACCCACGTCTCGCGGCGACGCCGGTACTGGGGTATCAACCTCCTGATCGTCGGCGCCCTGCTGCTCGTCTGGGCCGGGGTCTCGCTCGGGCTGGGCATCCTGGGCGTGGACTGGCTCAACCAGTTCAAGGTCGGCGGGGCTCCCCTCGGGTTCTGGATCGCCCAGCAGGGCGCGATCTACGTCTTCGTTGTCCTGATCCTCGTCTACGTGCTCGCGATGTCCCGCCTCGACAAGCGTTTCGGTGTGGACGAGGAGTAGGGGCCCATGGACGTCCAGGCCTGGACCTTCCTCATCGTCGGCGTCACGTTCGCGCTGTACATCGCCATCGCGATCATGTCGCGGGCCGGGACCACGGGCGAGTTCTACGTCGCGGGCAAGGGCGTGCACCCGATCGCCAACGGCATGGCGACGGCGGCCGACTGGATGTCCGCGGCGTCGTTCATCTCGATGGCGGGCCTCATCGCCTTCTCGGGCTACGTCGGGTCGAAGTATCTCATGGGCTGGACGGGCGGGTACGTGCTGCTGGCGTTGCTGCTCGCGCCCTACCTCCGCAAGTTCGGCAAGTTCACCGTGCCCGATTTCGTGGGCGACCGGTACGACTCGCAGGTCGCCCGCGTCGTTGCGGTCGTGTGCGCGATCTTCGTGAGCTTCACCTACGTCTCGGGGCAGATGCGGGGCGTGGGGGTGGTGTTTAGCCGTTTTCTGGAGGTGGACATCACGCTGGGCGTGGTGATCGGGACGGGCATGGTCTTCTTCTACGCCGTCGTCGGCGGGATGAAGGGCATCACGTACACGCAGGTCGCCCAGTACTGCGTGCTGATCTTCGCGTTCACGGTGCCCGCGATCTACATCTCGATGCTTCTTACCGGGAACGTGATCCCGCAGGTCGGGTTTGTGTCAGATCTCGGCGGACCTGTCGGCGAGGGGCTGGCGGCGGGGCAGAACGTGTCGCTCTTGGACAAGCTGGACGGCCTGCACGAAGAGCTGGGGTTCGCGTCGTACACCGGGGCGCCGAGCGGGTGGCGGGCCCGGCTGGACATGTTCGCGGTCACGCTCGCGTTGATGGCGGGGACGGCGGGCCTGCCGCATGTCATCGTCCGGTTCTACACCGTCCCTAGCGTCAAGGGCGCCCGAGCCAGCGCGTTCTGGGCGCTGCTGTTCATCGCGATCCTGTACACGACCGCGCCGGCGGTGGGGGCGTTCGCGCGGACGAATCTGCTCGAGGCCGTCCCGGGCACGTTCTACGACGCCGACGCCGCGCCGGAGGGCGAACGCGTCGTGCCCGGCTGGCTCAAGACCTGGGAGAACACGGGCCTCATCGCATGGATCGATAAGAACGACGACGGACGCATCGGCTTCACCAGGGGCGCCGCGTTCACGAGCACGGCCAAGGGCAAGCCGATCTTCCTGGCAGACGAGTCGGGCGAGCCGGCGCGTGGCGCCCGCGGCCAGAGGCTGTTGCGGATAGACGAGGGGGACGGCGAGGGCGGCGTCATACCCACAGAAAACGACAACGAGCTCTACGTAGACCGCGACATCATGGTCCTGGCAAACCCCGAGATCGCGGGCCTGCCCAACTGGGTGATCGCGCTGGTCGCCGCGGGCGGGCTGGCGGCGGCGCTCTCGACCGCGGCCGGGCTGCTGCTCGTGATCTCGACCGCGGTCAGCCACGACCTGCTCAAGCGGGTGCTGTTGCCCGGGATAAGCGAGAAGAACGAGCTGTGGGCGGCACGCGGCGCCGCGGCCCTCGGCGTCGTGTGCGCCGCGCTGCTCGGCATCTACCCGCCGGGTTTCGTCGCGCAGGTCGTCGCGCTCGCGTTCGGGCTGGCCGCGTCGAGCTTCTTCCCGGTCATCGTGCTCGGCATCTTCTCCAAACGGATGAACCGCCAGGGCGCGATCGCGGGGATGGTCAGCGGCATCGGCTTCACCGGCGCGTACATCGTCTACTTCAAGTTCCTGGGCGGCACGAGCGACGAGCTGTGGCTGGGCATCACGCCCGAGGGGATCGGCTCGGTCGGGATGCTCGTGAACTTCGCGGTCGCGATCTGCGTGGGGCTGTGCTTCCCGCCACCTCCCGAGCACATCAGGCGCCTGGTCGAGGACGTGCGCGTCCCGCGCGGCGCCGGCGAGGCCCACGAGATGCAGGTCCCGCCGCCCGAGTAGGTTGGGTGTGAAGCCCGGTGCGGCCCGCCGCTATGCTGACCTCCCGACAAGCCAAGGGAGACACGTCAGATGAGCGAGCACGGCGACAGCGGCATCGAATCGGGACTTCACGAGCGCCGCGTGTTCCCGCCACCCGATGCCGAGACGGTCGGCGCCCCCCGCTGGCTCGTGCCCTCGATGGACGAGTACAAGCGGCTGCACGCCCGCTCGATCGAGGACCCCGAGGGCTTCTGGGGCGACGCGGCCCGCGAACTGCACTGGTTCGAGCCATGGTCGGACGTCATGGACTGGGATGTGCCCGACGCGAAGTGGTTCGTCGGCGGCAAGACCAACCTGTGCTTCAACTGCGTCGATCGGCACGTCGAGGAGGGGCGCGGCTCGCGCGTCGCGATCGTCTGGGAGGGCGAGCCGATCGAGGACGGCGCCCCCGAGATCAGGCGCCTGACGTACGCCGACATGCAGCGCGAGACCTCCAAGGTCTCCAACGCGTACAAGAAGCTGGGCGTCAAGCCCGGCGACGTCGTGACTATTTATATGGGCATGGTCCCCGAGCTTGCGATCGCGGTCCTCGCGTGCGCGCGGATCGGGGCGGTCCACTCGGTCATCTTCGGGGGGTTTAGCGCACAGGCGATCGCCGACCGTGTCGTGGACGCGAGCTCGAAGCTGATCGTGACGTGCGACGGCGCCTGGAGGCGCGGGAAAGTCGTGCCCCTCAAGGCGAACGTGGACGCGGCGATCGAGCAGATCAAGGGCGACGTGGTCGAGAACGTGATCGTCCTCAACCGCTGCGCCGCCGACGTCTCGCGTGTCGATGGCCGCGACCACGACTGGGAGGCCCTCGTCGAGCCCGAGAGCGAGACGTGCCCGTGCGAGCCGCTGGACAGCGAACACATGGCGTTCCTGCTCTACACGTCGGGCTCGACGGGCAAGCCCAAGGGGATCGTGCACACCCTCGGCGGCTACATGGTCTACACGTACCTCACAAGCAAATACGTCTTCAACCTGATCCCGGGGCTTGACGAGCCCAGGCGCCCCGACTCGCAGAACGGGCAGCTCTTCTGGTGCACCGCCGACGTGGGGTGGATCACCGGGCACTCGTACATCATCTACGGCATCATGCCCACGGGTGTGCCCTCGCTCATGTACGAGGGCGCCCCGAACTACCCGGGTGACGACCGTTTCTGGGACATCGCCCAGCGCCACAAGGTCACGCAGTTCTACACCGCGCCCACCGCGATCCGCGCGTTCATGAAGTGGGGCGAGCAGCACGTCGCCAAGCACGACCTGGGCTCGCTGCAGGTCCTGGGCACCGTCGGCGAGCCGATCAACCCCGAGGCGTGGATGTGGTACCACCGCGTCGTCGGCGGCGAACGCTGCCCGATCGTGGACACCTGGTGGCAGACCGAGACCGGCGGGCACATGCTCACCCCCCTGCCCGGCGTCACGCCCACCAAGCCCGGCTCGTGCACGCTCCCCTTCTTCGGGATCGACGCGGCGATCGTCGGGGAGGACGGCAAGGAAAGACCCAACAACTCGGGCGGCCTGCTCGCGATCCGCAAGCCCTGGCCCTCGATGCTCCGAGGGATCTTCGGCGACCGCGACCGCTATATCGAGACCTACTGGTCCCGGCTGCCCGGCATGTACTTCCCGGGTGACGGCGCACGCCGCGACGAGGACGGGTACTTCTGGATCATGGGGCGCGTGGACGACGTCATCAACGTCTCGGGCCACCGCCTGGGCACGATGGAGGTCGAGAGCGCACTGGTCAGCCACCCTGCGGTCGTCGAGGCCGCGGTCGTCGGCATGCCCCACGAGATCAAGGGCACGGGGATCGCCGCGTTCTGCACCCTCGGCGGCGGGCACGAGCCCTCGGACGAGCTGATCGCACAGCTCCGAGAGCACGTGGGCAAAGAGATCGGGGCGATCGCCAAGCCCGATCAGATCCGATTCACGGGCGCACTGCCCAAGACGCGGTCGGGCAAGATCATGCGCCGCCTGCTCCGCTCGATCGCCGCGGGCGAGGAGAGCACGACCCAGGACACGTCCACACTCGAGGACTACGCAGTGCTCGCAAAGCTCCGCGAGTCGAAGGAGGGCTGAGACGGTGGGCGGCGAGGCGGGCGGACGAGTTGGCGACGACGGTTGCGGCGCCGCGGACGACGCGGGTGTCGTGCCTCCGCCGATCATCGGTCCGCCGCCCATCATCGGGCAGACGCGCCCGCTCGCGCCCGAGCCCGAGTTCTCCGCCTCGGGCGGCGCCTGGAACCCGTTCGATCTGCTCTTCCGACCGTGGCGATACTTCCGCGGCCCGGGCGGGCGGATGCCCTTGTGGGGGGTCGCGCTGCTCGCCTGGGTCATCGGTGTGGCGGGGATCGTCGAGTCACGCGAGTTGATGTCCACGTTCGGCGGCGCATCCGCGACATTCAACAAGGACTGGGGCGTTTTCTGGACCACGGCGGTGATGCTCGGCCTCATCGCGGGCGCCATGCAGGTGATGATCGGGGGGATGTGGTTCCGCTTCCGCGTGTACGCCAGCGGCGGAAGGGCCCCGGCGACGCGGACGCTGGCGATCTGGTCGCAGGCCAGGCTGCTCATCGCGGTCCCGACTCTCGTCGCGGTCGCCGCCTGGTCGTTCGCGTACGACACGCCCGAGGCGTACATGGCCCGCCCGGCGGGCGCGGTCGAGCTGGTTGTCTTCGCCATCCTCCCTATCTGGAGCGTCGTGGTCAGCTATCTGGGCGTGCGCGCGACGATGGAGGTCAAGAGGCTGGCGAGTCTGTGGTGGCTGCTGGCGCTGCCCGTCGGGTTTTTCGTGACGATCTTCGGCGCGGGGCTGCTCTTCGGCCTCGTCTTGGGTCCGATGCTCGGTGCGCCCGCGGACGTCGCCAACCCCAGGCCCGTCAAGGACGAGCACTTCACGCTCCAGCGCCCCGCGAACTGGGGCGCCGAGCTGCAGGTATCCGAGGGCGGCGTCCCGGGCGTCTTCCTCACGCCCCCGCAGGACGCATCGCTGAGCCTGGAGATCTACTGGGACGACATGCCCGCCGCCGAACGCTTCGAGGAGATCTACGAGCACTACGAGTCCTCGGGTCTCCGCGCCGACGCGGACCGGACCCCGCTCTCACGCATCGGCCCGATCGAGGGCGAGGGCGAGCAGCGGATCGTGCGGACTGTGCTCGGCGCCCGGTACCGGTCCCGCCTGCTGCTCAGCCCCCTGCCCGACGGCTGGGTGCTCGAGATCCGCGACCTCACGCCCGCCAGCGCGGTAGAAGCCGTCGATCCCGGCACGGAGCTGGTCCTCATGACGCTCGAGATCAGGACCGACGCGGACTTTCCGGCCGACACCGACGGCGCATGGGAGCTGACCGGCGAGGAGTTCGTCTGCATGGTCCCGGGCGACTGGGATTGGTACGAGGAGCAGGGCGACGACGAGTCGTTCACGGCCGTGCAGCTCGTCCCACCCCAGGACGCGTGGGTGCGGATCATGGCCTACGACACCGACCTGCCCCCCGCCGACGAGGCACTGGCGACGATCGAGATGTCCGCGGAGACCGACCCGTGGACGCTGCTCGAACAGATCACGCGCGACGACGGCGCCGAGGGCGCCTGGTTTGAGATCGAGCGGGAGACGGGCGTCTTCCGCTGGGTGACACTCGTGTTCACAAACGGCGAGGGGCGCGCCCTCGAGGTGCAGGCCTCGTGGCTGCCCGGGCGCGAGGACGTGTTCATGCCCGGGCTGGAACTGGTGCTCGATTCGATCCGGCCGCGCGAGCGAT
Organism: Phycisphaerales bacterium; assembly: GCA_029260515.1. Taxonomy (GTDB): domain Bacteria; phylum Planctomycetota; class Phycisphaerae; order Phycisphaerales; family UBA1924; genus JAJRXR01. Next base: position 16,061 of record JAJDDC010000014.1, read on the forward strand.
CGGGGAGCGGGCAGGGTGTTGCCGAACCCGTCGCGCCCGAGTCTGGAGACGAGGTCGGGGACGAATCGGGAATGTCCGAGCCGCCGTGAACCCGCGTGGCGTGCTACGCTGCGACGGCTTGAGGAGGTTATCCGCGGTGCGCAGGGACGCTCGATTTCGGGGACACATCACCGCCGCGGCTGTGCTGCTCGCTGGTGCGGCCGCGCACGCCGGCGATCCCATGGCGAGAATGTCACCCGAGCCGCCCGAGCCAGAAAGCGGCGGCATCCAGTCCGACGCCGAGCTGGCCGACAGCACCTGGCGCGTCAAGTACGTCCAGCTCATCTGGGACAACGACGGGGCGTACGTCAAGCTGTTCAACGAGTCGGACCGGCACTACACCAACGGCATCCGCCTGGACCTGGCCCTGGACCCCTCGGCCCGGTTCGAGGGCGGCGTGCGTCGCTTCACCGACGCCATCTGCCCGATCGACGACGCGAAGGTCGCCGCGGGCATCGTCATCGCCCAGCACATCTACACGTCCTACGACATCGCTCTCAAGACCCCGCCGCCCGGCTCGCGCCCTTACGCGGGCTACCTGTACGCGGGCTTCTACGTCCAGCGGTCCAACGATCGTGTGCACGACCACGCGGAGCTGGACATCGGGATCGTGGGCGAGGCGTCGGGCGCCGAGGGCGTGCAGACGTTTATCCACGCGCTTGTGCCCAGCCAGGAGAAGCCTCTGGGGTGGGGCACGCAGCTGGACAACGAGCTGGCGGTCAACCTCCGCCTCCAGCGCTCGTGGCGGTTCCAGAAGGCCGAGATGGGCTGGCTCGAGATGGACGCGATCCCGCGGGTCGCCGTCGAGCTGGGGAACGTCTTCGTCCGCGCCAGCGCCGATGCGACGGTCCGTGTCGGGCACAACATCCCCGACGACTTCGGCCCTCCCCGCCTGCTCGACACGACCGACGCGACCGGCCAGTGGCTGGGCGACTGGGGCGTGTACGCGTTCGCCCGCGCCGGCGCGCGGGCGGTGGCGCACAACATCTTCCTCGACGGCAACACGTTCACCGGCTCGCGGTCCGTGGACAAACGCCACGTCGTCGGCGAGATGAGCTTCGGGCTCATCGCCCGCTACAAGCTCTTCGAGGCCGGGTACACCGTGACCTGGCTGACCGAGGAGTTCGAGACCCAGGGCAACGGCGACGCCTACGGCACCGCGTTCGTCCGCCTGTCGGTCCGGTTCTGAGCCCGCCCGCTACCCCCGCCGCCTGTCCTCGAACGACGCGGTCTTGAAGTTGGTGCGGTGCCCCTGGCGGAGCAGACCGTCGGACTGCTCGCCCCGCATGTACTTCTTCTCCCAGTCCTGCGAGCCGGTCTTGACGTTGTGGCGGATGATCTCGGCGCGCGACTTGACCGCCTCGACGTGCGCCTGGTGCAACGCAGCGTCCGAGCGGATATCGAGGATCTCGGGCTCGACCGACTCGATGAGATCGAGAGGGAACGGCGTGAGCATGCAGATCGGGTCGCCCTTGCGGAACCAGACCGGGGCGTTGCGCCGCATGATCTGCCAGTTCATCGTAAAACTCATGTGCGACCAGTCGGTCTCGACGATCCCCTCGAGGGCCTGGAGGTTGTCCACCGGCGAGTTGGGCGGCCCGTGCACCCAGACGCCGTAGCCCTGGGTCGTGCGGAAGAGCCAGGGGAGCGTGAAAGTGATGATGCCCCCGCCGAAGTGCGAGCGGATGGTTTGAGACATCTGCTCTGCGTCGGCGCCCTCGTAGGTGATCTTGGTGTCCCCGGTCCCCATCTTGCCGTTCCATTTGGCGCTGAACGTGCACGGGGATTTGACGAGCCAGCCCGCCTGGTTGGCCATGTTCAGGGGCAGGCAGCGGTAGGGCGCCTTGCCCGGGAACTCGTCCATCCACCGGCGTTTGGGGCCCGCGGCCTCGAGCTCGTACCCCGGGTTCGGGCCGACCTGGTAGGCCCGCAGGCTGATCTTCGGGTGCGTCGCGGGCTCTGGCATGGGGGCGCCTCCGTGCGATGATACGGACCGCGCCGGGGGCGAGGTCGGACGCTGCGCCACCGGCTACCCTTCGCGACTATGGCACACGTCGGCATCATCATGGGCTCTCGCTCCGACTGGGAGACGATGAGCAACGCGGCCACCACCCTTGACGAGCTGGGCATCGACCACGAGGTCAGGGTCCTCAGCGCCCACCGCACGCCCGACGAGGCGGACGAGTACGGCAAGACCGCCCGGGAGCGCGGGCTCAAGGTCGTCATCGCCGGCGCGGGCGGCGCGGCCCACCTCGCGGGCGTGATGGCCGCCAAGACCTCCCTGCCCGTCCTGGGCGTGCCCATGAAGACCAGCTCGCTGGGCGGGATGGACTCGCTGCTCTCGACCGTGCAGATGCCCGCGGGCATCCCGGTCGGGACGCTCGCGATCGGCAAGGCGGGGGCGGTCAACGCAGCGTTGCTCGCCGCGGCGATCATCGCGGTCTCCGACGAGACCGTCCGCGCGTCGCTCGAACGCTTCCGGGACGAGCAGACGCAGAAGATCCTGGCCTCGTCGGACCCCCGCCAGCCCGCGTGATCGGGCCTCAGAACAAGTTGTACGTGACGATGCAGCGCAACGCGCTCAGCGCGTCGCGCCACCCGATCTTCTTGCCCTCCTCGTACGTCCGCCCGGCGTACGAGACGGGGACCTCATAGATGCGCACGCGGCGCGCCGGCCCGCCCTCCACGGGCAGGCGCATCCTCGCGAGGCGGGCGACGATCTCGGGCTCGATCCCGAAGCGGTCCTCGCGGAGTTGCAGGCGCGACAGGACGTCCCCGGTGAACGCCTTGGTCCCGCACTCGATGTCCGTCAGGTTCAGGTTCGAGAGTGTGTTGCTCGTGCGCGTGATGAGCTTGTTGCCCACAGCGTGCCAGTAGTACAGCACCCGGTGCGTCTGGCCCAGGAATCGCGTCCCGATGACCGCGTCGGCCCGCCCGTCGAGGATCGGCGCCAGGGCGGTCGCGTGGTCCGCCGGGTCGTACTCCATGTCCGCGTCCTGGACGATGACGGCGTCGCACCCGTCCCCGAGCGCCATCTCGAATCCCCGACGCAGGGCGGCGCCCTTGCCCTGGTTTTTTTCCGCGAGACTCGTGCGCACACCCTCACGCTTGCCCAGTTCCTGGGCGATCTCCCTGGCGCCGTCGGTCGAGCCGTCGTCGATGATGTAGATCACCCGTTCGCACGCGCCGCCGTCGGGTCGCGTGGGTGTGGGCGTCGCCTGCACACGATCGAGCGAGCGGGCGAGCAGCTCACGCTCGTTGTAGACCGGGATGACAACACCGATGCGCACGACGGTGGAGGATACGGCGGGTAGACGCCGCGGACATGCGGGGCGCCTGTCCAACCAGTCGCTTCAGCCGCCGAGGAGAATGCGGCGTTGGGGGCTGGAGAGGGCGAGGCCCTCGACGGCGCGCCGGGACTTCCACTCGCCGCGCGGGTGGGTGGCGCCGGCCCGGGCCGTCCCGGTCCATACGCGGAATCGGACGACGCGGTGTGTGGTCTGGTGGGTGAACTCGCCCGACTGGTGGGCGCCTTCGAACACCCCGGCGGCCCGGACTTCGGCGGGACTGGAGTGGCGATCGTCGCGCTCGAGCGTCGGCGCCTGCCACAGCCCGTCCCACATCCCCCCGCCGGTGCGTCGCTCGACGAGCAGGCGCCCGCGGGCGTCCTCGACGCGGGCGACGTCGCAGAACAGCTCGCGCCGCGTCGTCCGCGCCTTGGGCGCCGGGATGTGGTTCTGGAGACCCTCGGCGCTGGCGTGGCACTGGCCCTTGATCGGGCAGGACCCGCATCTCGGCGCGCGCGGCGTGCAGACCGTTGCGCCCAGTTCCATCAGCGCCTCGTTGAAAACACTGGGCGAGGCGGCTCGCTCCACGAGCGCGGCGCTGCGCTGCCAGATCCACTTCTGGGTCTCGGGATCGTCCGGCGGGGTGTCGCGACCTTCGACCCGAAGAAGAACGCGTGCGACGTTGGCGTCCACGATCGGCGTGCGCACGCCGAAGGCCAGCGAGGCGACCGCGCCGGCGGTGTACCGCCCCACCCCGGGCAGGCGTCGGAGCGCCTCGGGCTCGTCGGGCACGCGGGCGGCGTGGTCCTCGACCACGGCCCGGGCGGCGGCGTGCAGTAGGCGGGCCCGGCGGTAGTAGCCCAGCCCGGACCAGAGCGCCAGCACATCCTGCTCGTCGGCGTCCGCGAGGGCGACCACGTCGGGGAAGCGGGCGATGAAGCCGCCGAACCGCTCGGCGACCCTCGCGGCCTGGGTCTGCTGGAGCATCAGCTCCGAGACCAGCGTCCGGTACGGGTCGCGGGGGGCGTCCGGGTCGCTCGGGCGCCAGGGCAGGTCTCTGCGGTTGGCGCGGAACCAGGCTTCGAGGCGGCGGGCGAGGGCGGCGTCGCGCCGGGGCTGGGATCGGGACCGGGATGGCGGCCCCGCTCGGGGGCGTGTGGGCGGAGGAGCGTCGGGCTGGCGGGCGGCGCGGGGCATCCGGGTCAGTCCGCGGCGGCCAGCGCCCGCTCGACGCCGGCGCGGACGGCGCGCCACGCGGCGTCCGGGCGCTTGCAGACGGTGATGAACGCGGTGTGGATCAGGACGTTGGTCACGCCATCGACGGCAAAAAGCGAATCGGCGAGGGGGTCGTCGGCGGCCTGGGCCCTGTTGAAGTACGATCGGGGTGTGGACGCCGGGCTCGGCTCGACGAGGCACTTGAGCGCGTTGGGGTTGGGCGTGGGCTCGAAGCTCGTGACTCTGTAGGGCATCGGGCCTCCGAGAAATCAGCGGGCCGGGCGGCGTCCGTGACGATAGCAGCGGCGCCCGCGCTCATGTTCGGACGCGCGAGAGGACGACCCAGCGACGATGCCACTGACCAAGCTCCAGGACTTGCTCGACCGGATCGGGTCGTACTCGCCCCTCGAGGTCGGCTTCGAGCTGGCGATTATCGCGGTGGTGATCTGGGCGGTGGTCCGCTTCGTCCAGGGCACCCGGGCCGCGGGGGCGCTCAAGGGCCTGCTGCTGATCTTCATCGTCGCGACGGTGATCGTCCGCGTGTTCGGCGGGGGCGACTCGTTCGCGCGGGTCTCGTACCTCTACGAGCTGTTCATCGCCCTGGCGGCTGTGGCGCTGATCGTGATCTTCCAGCCCGAGCTGCGCCGGGCCCTGATCCGCCTGGGCGAGGCGCCCATGCTGCGGTCCAACACGAACGAGAGCACGCAGGTTGTGGACGCGATCTGCAGCTCGTGCGTGTACCTCGCCAAGCAGCGGTTCGGGGCGATCATCGTGATCGAGCGTCAGTTCGGGCTCCGGGGGTTGACCGAGGGCGGGACGACACTCAACGCGGAGCTGAGCGAGCGGCTGCTGAGCACGATCTTTTACCCGGGCTCTGCGCTGCACGATCTGGCGGTGGTGGTCCGGGGCAAGCGCATCTTCGCGGCCGGCGTGCAGCTGCCCCTGGCCGACCCGAGCGAGATGCCCGACCCGAGCCTGGGCTCGCGGCACCGGGCGGCGGTCGGGATCACGAAGGAGTCGGACGCGTTGGTGATCATCGTGAGCGAGGAGACGGGCGCGATCCGGATGGCGGACCGCGGGCGCCTGACGATCCCGATCGATCCCGACGATTTGCCGATCGTGCTGACCAAACGCCTGGGGAAGGCCCCGGCGAAGTCGCCCTCGGACGCGGAAGGCGAGGACGAGGGCGAGGACATCGAGCGGTCGGGCGGGCTGAGCACCGCGGGTCTCGACGCGGACGAGGTCGTAACCCCCGAGCAGATGGAGAAGCCCAAGGATGACGGCGGCGGCGAGCGCCGTGAGGGGGCGGCGTGACGTGGGCGCGGGTCAAGACCGGGCTGGTCGTCGCGGTGCTGACGCTGCTGGTCTGGGTGCTGGCCGAGAGCCGCACGCTGCGCGACGAGCCCGTGACGCTGGTGGTCTCGTTCGCCGACGAGGGTGACGGGGCGAGCCTGGTGCGGGTGACCGACAACACGTGGGGCGCGGACGCGGAGGTGACGCTTCTGGGTTCGGCGGCGGTTGTCGCGGACGCGCGCGAGCGGTTGGGCGGACGCGTGACGCTGGTCGTCGGGCGGGAGCTGCCCTCGGCGCCGGGGACGCACGTGGTGTCGCTGCGTGAGGCGTTGCGCCGGACGGACGCGCTGCGTGAGACGGGCGTGACGATCTCGGAGATCCGTCCTGAGACGGTGACGATCGAGGTGGACCGGGCGGTGGACGTGCGCGTGCCGGTGGTGGCGCGGGCGCCCCAGGGGATGCTCGATACGCCGCCCCGGGTCTCGCCCGCGACGGTGCTGGTGCGGGCGCCCGCCTCGGCGCTTGTGGGTATCGACGTGAGCACGCTGGAGGCGGTCGCGGAGATCGACCAGACGATGCTCGACAACGTCGCGCCAGGGCGCGAAGAGATGATCTCGGGCGTGCGTCTGCGGGCGCCGGCCGCGCTTGCCGAGGCGTGGCACGTCGCGATGGCGCCCCCAGTCGTGGACGTGACGGTCGCGGTTCGGACCCGCACGCGGTCGCACACGATCCCGCGGCTGCCCGTCCAGGTGCTGCTGCCCCCGCCCGAGCTGGGGCGGTGGCGGATCGAGCTGGCCCCGGAGAACACGGACCTGTTCGACGTGGTGGTGACGGGCCCGAGCGACGCGGTGGGGCGGATCGCGGGCGGCGAGGCGAGCCCGATGGCGGTGGTCTCGCTGACGTTCCAGGAGCTGGCCCAGGGGATCGGCTCGAAGGCGGCGCGGATCGTCTTCCTGCCCCCGGGTGTGAGTGCCCGGGTCGAGGACCCGACCATCCATCTGACGATCGAGCGGATCGAGGACGACGAGACCGGGCCCGTCGCGCCCTGAGCCCGGGGCCCGAGCCCGGCGCCGGGTGGTCCGTCGGGGGGGGTGCTGGTTGAAGCGCCGGGCGGGGCGCCCGATCGGGCCTCTCGGGCGGGACTTCGGCGGGGCGCGGAGCTACGCTTCCGTCCCTCTCCCGCGGGCGGGGGCGTGGGGCGCTGCCCCTGAAACACAGCACGAACCCTCAGTCAACGACCGCCCGGGGCCAGCGCCCGTCGGGCGGGGGGAACCGCCGCCGTGAAGATCAAGACCGACGAGATCGCCAGCGTCATCAAGCAGGAAATCGAGCAGTTCAGCGCCGAGCTGGAGGTCAGCGAGGTCGGTCGTGTCGTCGAGGTCGGCGACGGGATCGCGCGGATCTATGGCTTGTCGAAGGCGATGGCGGGCGAGCTGCTCGAGTTCCAGACCTCCGAGGGCGCCGTCATGGGCCAGGTGATGAACCTGGAGGTGGATACGGTCGGCTCGGTCATCTACGGCAACTACCTGCAGGTGAAGGAGGGCGACCTGGTCAAGGCGACCGGGCGCCTGCTCGAGGTGCCCGTCGGCGAGCAGCTGCTCGGTCGCGTGGTGGACCCGCTGGGCCGCCCGATCGACGACGGCCCGGCGATCGAGGGCGCCGAGACCCGGAAGATGGACATCATCGCGCCGGGGATCGCCGAGCGTCAGCCGGTGACCGAGCCCCTGCAGACGGGCGTCAAGGCGATCGACGCGATGATCCCGATCGGTCGCGGGCAGCGCGAGCTGATCATCGGCGACCGCAAGACGGGCAAGACTGCCGTCGCGATCGACGCGATCATCAACCAGAAGCAGTACTGGGGCACGCCCGAGGCGGTGGTGTGTATCTACGTCGCGGTGGGGCAGAAGGAGTCCACGGTCGCGGGCGTGGTGCAGACGCTCAAGAAGCACGGGGCGATGGACTACACGATCGTGGTCAACGCCGCCAGCTCGGACCCGGCGCCGATGCAGTACGTCGCGCCGTACGCGGGCTGCGCGATGGGCGAGTACTTCATGTGGTCGGCCAACGGCGGGGCCAAGACGATGTCCGACGGGCGCCCGATGCCCAAGCACGCGCTGCTGATCTACGACGACCTGTCCAAGCAGGCGGTCGCGTACCGCCAGTTGTCGCTGCTGCTGCGTCGCCCGCCCGGGCGTGAGGCGTACCCGGGCGACGTGTTCTACCTGCACAGCCGCCTGCTCGAGCGGGCGACCAAGCTCTCGGACGAGAACGGCGGCGGCTCGCTGACCGCCCTGCCGATCATCGAGACGCAGGAGGGCGACGTCTCGGCGTACATCCCGACCAACGTGATCTCGATCACCGACGGGCAGATCTACCTGATGCCCGAGCTGTTCTTCGCGGGCGTGCGCCCTGCGATCAACGTGGGCATCTCGGTGTCTCGCGTGGGCGGCGCCGCCCAGGTGAAGGCGATGAAGAAGATCGCCGGCTCGCTGCGGCTCGACCTGGCCGCGTTCCGCGAGCTCGAGGCGTTCGCGCAGCTGGGGACGGAGCTGGACAAGGCGACGCAGGCGCAGCTCGATCGCGGCGCCCGGATGGTGGAGCTGCTCAAGCAGCCGCAGTACGTGCCGTTCCCGGTGACCGAGCAGATCATCTCGATCTTCGCGGGCACGAAGGGCTACCTGGACGACGTCCCGCTGGACAAGGTGATGGACTTCGAGAAGGGGATGCTCGAGTACTTCCGCACGAACCTGAAGGCGGTGTACGACGAGCTGGCGGACAAGCTGGCGATCGACGACTCGCTGGGCGAGAAGATCGCCGACGGGATCACGCATTACAAGGCGGACTGGAAGGGTCGGCAGGGGTAAACGTCTGACAGATCAGCACTTTCACCGAGGCCCTCGCTTGCGGGGGCTTTTTCGTGGCTGCTTCGTTGACTGATGTTGCCGGTGTGCTTTTGGAGATCAGAGGAGTCTTGTATTCTGGCACAGGCGATTCAAGAAGTGATGCCTCAACACCTGCGAGACAAGCCAATGCACAGCAGGACCGCACGCACGAATCGTTTTCTCAGTGCCGTGCTCATTAGTATGTCTGCCGGTATTGCTGCTCCGGCCACGGGGCAGGTGATCAATGAAGATTTCAAGCTCATGGCAAGCGATGGCGAAACGGCTGACATGTTCGGATGTTCCATAGCCATCGACAACGGTGTCATTGCCGTCGGTGCGTTCAGGGGCGGTTCATGTTTCGACGATGGGCTCGGCGCTGCGTATCTGTTCGATGCCTCCACGGGTGTTCAGATCGCAAAGCTTGAACCGGACGACTGTCCGTCGGGAAATTCTTTCGGCAGTTCCGTCGATATTCGAGACGGCATCGTTGCCGTGGGGATGGCTCGCTACCTCGACGAAGGTGGTCAAACTGGCGCCGCGTATCTGTTCGATGCATCTACGGGTGCTCAGATCGGCAAACTCCTGGCGAATGACCGCGCGAATGGTGATGAGTTCGGCGAGTCTATTGCCATTGGCGGCGGGCTTGTGGCTGTAGGGGCGTATCGCGACGATGTTACCGGCGCAGACTCGGGTTCTGCGTATGTCTTTGACGCATCCACCGGCGTTCAGATTGCCAAGCTCATTCCAAGCAAATCGAGTGATCGATTTGGGCTGTCCATCGCGATCGACGACGGTATCGTCGTCGTAGGAGTACCCCTTGATCACAACAACGGCTTTGCGCAAGTCGGTTCGGCGTATGTTTTCGAGGCAGCCACGGGCAATCAGATCGCCATACTCGGCAGGGGAGTATTGGACCTGACGAATCAGGGCGACATGTTTGGCGAATCTGTCGCTATTGAGAATGGCGTCGTCGCCGTTGGTGTGCCTGGTGATAGCAACAGCACCATCTCCCGCTTTGGATCAGTGTTTCTCTTTGACGCGGCCACGGGTGATCAGATCACCGCGTTCGTCTCAGATATCCTTGCGGATGATGGCCGGTTCGGTACCGCCGTCGCAATCGACAACGGTGTCGTCGCTGTTAGCGCGCCATTCGATGATGAAAACGGCATCAACTCTGGTTCCGCATACCTCTTTGATGTATCTACTGGCGATCAGATCGTCAAGCTAATCCGGAGCGTTGACATGCCGAATAGGCCGCTCGGCAGTTCAATCGCAGTTGACAGCGGTACTGTCGCCGTTGGAGCGGGGGTTGATGATGGTATTAGCATATTATCTGGCGCTGCGTATGTCTTTGAAGCCCCTGCGGCAGATTGCCCCGCCGACCTTGCACCGCCGATCGGTGTCCTCGATTTCTCGGATGTGATCGCGTTCCTCACGGCATTCGTCGCGATGGGGAGCGACGCTGACCTCGCCGAACCGCTCGGGGTGTTCGACTTCTCCGATGTCGTCGCCTTCGGCGCCGGGTGCCCGTAGGCGCCCACGCCGTTGTCGCCGCGTTTCTCGGTCGCGGGGGTGGACCGCAACTGCGCAAGGCCCGCGTGCGGATCTGTGGCGGGCAAATCCGAGAAAGGGCGTCATGCGTAAAGAGTTGCTCTTCGAGAGCCGGGGCGCGAGGCTGATGCGGTCGAGCTGGCGGGCGGGGGGCGACGAGCTGCCCCTCGCGTGGCAGTCCGAGGACCGCCCGAGGGTGTCGTTCCCGGGGTCGCCGCTGCTCTTCGGCGGGCGTGGGCGCCCCGAGCTGGCGTCGCCGGGCGACGCGGTCGTGCTCGATGGCGGCCTCGAGCACGGCGTGCGGCGCCCGGTCGCGGGCGCGGGGTACAGCGTGTGGATCTGCGTTGACCCGGAGGTCTTCGACGGCTTGTGCGGCGGCACGGCCCGTACGCGGCTGCGTACGCGCGCGGGCGGGCGCCTGGTCCTGACGCCCGATGTGCGGCCCGCGCTGGCGATCGGCGAGATCGCACGTGGCTCCGACGCGGGCGTGCTCGACCGTGTCGAGGCCGAGGCGCTGCTGTACAGCGTGGTCGAGAAAGTCTGCGGCGGCGCACGCGATCCCGGGCCCGGGCGGGGGGCGCGCGGAGCGCACACCGACGCGGTCGTGCACGCGATCTCGATGCTGGTGGACGACGCAGACGCTCCGACGCTCGGCGATATCGGGGCCGCGGTCGGGATGTCCCCGCACCATTTCTGCCGTGTGTTCAAGCGGAGCACGGGGATGACGGTCCAGGGGTTTCGACGGCGGGCCCGCCTGCTCCGGGCGGCCGGGCGTGTGCTCGAGGGCGACGCCCCGCTCGCGGCGATCGCGGACGCGTGCGGGTTCTCGGATCAGCCGCACATGACACGGGCGTTCAAGGACGCCTTCGGCGTCCCGCCAGCGCGTCTGGCGCGAGGAACGCCCCGTCTCGTGCAGATGCGCAAGATCCTTCAAGACACGGTCGCACGGGGCTCGTAGGTTCGGCCATCGCCGCCCAGCTCGGGCTGTGGAGGATCGGACCATGCGTTCTCGAATGCCTTGGGTGTTGTTGGGTTTTGTCGCCGCCGCGAGCACGGCGGCTCCGGGCCAGTTCGTCGAACCGGGCGTGCGGGTGATCTACTCGGTGGGGGGGACCCAGAACAGCGGGCAGTTCGGGCTCGCGCCCGCGGCCCTCGGAGACCTTACCGGCGACGGGATCTCCGAGATCGTCTGCACCGCCCCGGGCTGGTTCAACATCAGCACCGGGACGACCGGGGCCTGCTTCGTATACGACGGCGCCGACGGCGCGCTGATGCGCACACACCCGGCGCCCGACGCCGTGACCGTGTTTCAGAAATCTGTCGCCGCCGGTGATATCGACGGCGATGGCGTGCCCGACTACGCCGCCGCCGGGTGGACAACGGGCTCGGCGGGCGCCGTTGTTGTGTTCAGTGGCGTAGACGGCTCGGTAATCTTTACGCTCCGGGGCCTCTCGCTCAGCGACCAGTTCGGGCTCGGGCTCACGTCGCACGACGACGTGGACGGCGATGGGCACGACGACCTGCTCGTGGGGGCGCCGTTCCACACGATCGAGGGCACGCGCCGGGGGCGGGTCGCGGCGTACTCGGGCGATGGCGGGCACGAGCTGTGGTCCGCGGAGGGATCGGCAGCCCACCAGGCGTTCGGCCAGTTGTGTTTCTCGATCGATGACACGGACGGGGACAGCGTGCGTGACGTCGCGGTCGGCGCACCGCAGATGCGCCCGACGTTCGCGAACACCGGCCCCGGCTTCGTCGTCCTGCTATCCGGCGTGGACGGCGCCCCGATCGGGGATCCGATCGCCTCGCCCAGCGCCACGAGCGTAGATTTCGGCTCGTGGATCCCTTCGCCCTCGATCGACCTGAACGACGATGGGATCAGCGAGATCGTGATCGCTGACCAGTTCGACGCCGCCCTCGGAGCGCAGACCGGCAAGGCGTTCATCCTCGACGGCGCGACACGGGCTGTGCTCTCCGAGTACGCAGGCTCGTCGGCGCTGCAGGGGCTCGGTGCGACGGGCAACGCCGGCGACATCAACGCCGACGGTGTTGACGAGCTGATCGTCACGAGCTGGCGCAGCCCCGATGGCGCGCCGGGCACTACAGGGAAACTCGAGGTCTACAGCGGCGCAGACGGCGTCCTGCTCGGACGGGTTACGTCCACGAGCCCGGGTGGAGCGTTTGGCGGGTGGACATTCGGCATGGGAGACGTGGATGGCGACGGCTTTCCCGACATCTTCGTCAACGCGCCCTGGTACTCGGCCGAGGGATTCCAGCGCGGGCGGTTCTGGGTCATATCGGGACGCGGGTTCGTGCAGTGCGGGCGAGCCGATCTGGCCGTGCCGATCGGCGTGCTGGATTTCTCCGACGTGATCGCGTTCCTCACGGCATTCGCCGCGATGAAGGACGATGCGGACCTCGCCGAGCCGTTCGGCGTGTTCGACTTCACGGACGTCGTCGGGTTCCTCTTGGCGTTCGGCGCGGGCTGCGCGTAGCCGAGCCGCGCACGAGCTGTTCACCGATGAGACGACGCGTGACAGGGTGTGCACAACATGTCGGCTTCCGCACGCCCCGCGCGTAGAACGGGATCGGGCTCGCCGCGTCGCCCGAGTCTCGCGCACAAATGTTGGCGGCACGTGGCAATCTGGGTAACCCCGGGTCCACCCGATCCGCGTCGTCCGAGAATCCGCTTCGTCCCAGAATCAGCGGTCTGTACGCTCTGTGCTCAGGGTGCGGGGCAGGCGCGTTTGTGCGCGCCGGTCGTTCTCGCGGGCGGGATTGCATAGAGGGGTTTGGGATGATCCGCAGAGCATTGAGTGTCTTCGTTGTCGCGTGCGCGGCGTCCGGCCTTGCATCAGCGCAGGACTGCACGCCCGAGATCGTGGGCGAGTACGACACGCCGAGCTTCGCGCACGGCGTCGCGGTGGTGGGGGACGTGGCGTACGTCGCCGACAAGGGCTCGGGCCTGCAGATCGTTGACGTGATGCTTGCCGACATGCCGGTGCTGCTGGGATCGGTGGACACGCCCGGCTCGGCCATGGCTGTTGCGGTCGTCGGGAACTTCGCGTACGTCGCCGACGACACGGCGGGGCTGTGCGTTGTCGATGTCAGCAACCCGGCCATGCCGGCGATGATGGGCTGCGCCGACACGCCCGGCCACGCGCTGGGCGTGCAGGTGATGGGGACGATGGCGTACGTGGCCGACCGCGAGTGCGGGCTGCACGTCATCGACGTAAGCGACCCGTCCGACCCGCACGTCGTGGGATCGGCGGTCTTGCCCGGCCTGGCGATGGGCGTGGCGGCGTCGGGCGACGACGTGGCGGTCGCGTGCTTCGGCGCGGGCGTGTGTTTCGTAAGTATCGCCGACCCCATGGCGCCGATGCTGCGCGCCGTCCTGCCCACGCCCGGGCGGGCGCTTGGCGTGGCGCGTGAGAACGGGACGGTGTACGTCGCGGCCGAGAACGCGGGTCTGGTGGTGGCGGACGCGGGCGACGCGATGACGGGCCCGAGCGTGCTGGGCGTGGCGTCCACGCCGGGCAGCGCCCAAGCGGTGCTGATCGTACAGGGTCGTGCGCTGGTGGCGGACTACGGCGCCGGGCTGAGCGCGGTGAACGTGGACGACCCGATGGCGCCGGCGTTCATCGAGTCCGTGGACACGCCCAACTCGGCAATGGGGATCGCGCTGGCGGGCCAGACGGTCTTCATCGCCGATGGATTCTCTGGCCTGCAGGTCATCAGCATCGACGGCTGTCTGCCCGACCCGCCGTGCGAGCCCGTGCTGCTCGCAACCCTGGACACGAACTTCGCGAACGACGTCGTGGTCGATGGCTCGATCGCGTACGTCGCCGACGGCGGCGCGGGCGGGCTCAAGCTCATCGACGTCTCCGATCCGACGATGCCCGTGCTGCTGTCGACCGTGCCCGTGCCGGGCCAGGCGGCTGGTGTCGCGGTGCAGGGCTCGCTCGCGTACGTGGGCCTGATGAACGGGCGGATGTCGATCGTGAACGTGAGCGATCCCATGGCGCCCGTGATCCTCTCGAACCTGGACACGCCCGGCATCTCGCGCGGCGTCGTGGTCTCGGGGAGCGTCGCGTACCTCGCCGACAGCTTCGGCGGCGTGCAGATCATCAACGTGAGCGACCCGATGAACCCGTTCATCATCTCAACGCTGATGACGACCGGCGAGAGCAACGATCTCGTGCTCTCGGGATCGATCCTCTACATCGCGGACTTCGACGGTGTCTTTATCGCGGACGTCAGCGACCCGATGAACCCCTCGCAGCTCGGCTTCGTGGGCGCAACCGGAGCCGTGCTCGGCGTTGCGGTTTCTGGCGCGACGCTGTATGTCCCCGACACCGCCGATGGGCTTGCCGTCTACGACGTCAGCGACCCGAGCACGCCGGTCGAGTTGAGCAAGACGATTGTGCCGGGCGAAGCGAGAGGCGTTCGGATCATTGGTGAGACGGCGATCGTCACGTCGACCGGCTTCTTCGATGGGGGTCTGACGCTGTTCGATGTTGCCGATCCGGCGAACCCCGAGATCTCCGGGCACATCGATCTGGGCGGCGGTGGGTTCGCATCGGAACTCTTCGGCGCCGTCGCGTGCGTCGCCAGCGGGAACAACGGCCTGCGCCTCGTCGACCTCTCGACGTGCATCGAGCCCGAGCCCTGCGGGCCCGTCGTTCTCAGCACGCTCGGCCCTCCGGGCGTCGACATCGGAGAAGCCCGGCGCCTGGCCGTTTCCGGCACGACCGCATACCTCGCGGACCGCGACGGCCTGAAAATCGTCGATGTCAGCGACCCGAAGAACCCGGCCCTCATCGGCATGGCCGAGACGATGTTCCCCGGATTCGACGTCGCTGTCGATGGTTCGCACGCGTACGTCGTCGACCGGTTTTTCGGATTGTACGTGGTCGACGTCAGCGACCCGGCAATGCCCATCATCCACGGCTCTGTCGAGACGCCGGGTGAGTCGTGGGGCCTGGCGGTCTCTGGGAGCACCGCCTACGTCGGGGAACTCCTCGATGGCGTGCAGGTCATAGACGTGAGCGATCCGATGGCGCCGATGATCGTGGGTTCGGTCGCGACGGGGGGCGAGGTCCGCGGCGTCGCGGTGGCGGGGTCAATGGTCTACGCCGCGGATGATTTCGGGCTCCAGGTCATCGACGCGAGCGACCCGACGACGCCGACGATCGTCGGCTCGGTCGAGACTCCTGGCCTCTCGCACCGGGTCACGATCTCGGGGTCGATCGCGTTCGTCAGCGACGTCAACGACGGGGGCAACGGCGGCATCGGCGTGCAGATCGTCGATGTGAGCGACCCGACAAACCCCGTGATCATCGGCGGCGTCGAGACGCCGATGATGCTCGCGCACGGCGTTGTGGTCTCGGGATCAGTGGCGTATGTTGCCGATCGTGAGGGCGGGCTGCAACTGATTGATGTGAGCGACCCAACGTCGCCGATGATCTTCGCCTCCACAGTCATGGAGGGGCCGCCGCTCAACGACATGGTCGGCGTCGCGATCTCCGGCTCGACGGTCTACATCAGTGACTTGCGCCTGGGCCTGCACGTGATCGACGTCTCCGCCTGCTGGGGCGGGCTGTGCGACGACGTGAACCCGACGCTTCTTGGTGAGTTCGAAACGCCGAGCTTCGCGACGGGGGTCGCGGTCTCGGGAACCGTGGCGTACGTGGCCGGCGGCCTTACCGGCTTGCAGGTGATCGACGTGAGCGACCCAGCGACGCCGTCGTTGCTCGGCGCGGCGGATACGTCGGGCTTCGCGAGCGGCGTTGCTGTCTCGGGCGAGGTGGCGTATGCCGCGGTGTTCGATGGCGGTCTGCAGCTGTTCGACGTAAGCGACCCCGAGAACCCGCTGCCGCTTGGCTTGGTGGATACACCCGGCACGGCCATCGGTGTCGCGGTCTCGGGTTCGATCGCGTATGTCGCGGACAGCACGGCCGGCTTGCAAGTGGTTGACGTGAGCAACCCCGTGATGCCGGTGATCATGGGCTCGATCAATACGCCTGACGCTGCGTCGTACGTCACGGTCTCGGGTTCGATCGCGTATGTCGCGGACAGCACGGCCGGTTTGCAAGTGGTTGACGTGAGCAACCCCGCGATGCCGATGATCATCGGATCCGTGGACACGCCGAACTTAGCTGTTGGGGTGGCGGTCTCGGGGTCGGTCGCGTACGTCGCGAGCAAGTTCGGTGGTCTCCAGATCGCCGACGTCAGCAACCCCGCGGCCCCAACGATCCTCGGATCGCTCGCCTCGTGCGCCGCCGATGGTGTCGTGGTCTCGGGTTCGATCGCCTACGTGGCCGACGGTGGGTGCGGCCTGAGGGTGGTCGATGTAAGCGATCCCACGAACCCGGTAGACCTGGGATCGCTGGGCACGCCAGGGCAGGCGCTGGATCTCGCGGTCTCGGGCCAGACGGCGTATGTGACGGTCTTTGACTTCGGCCTGCAGGTCATCGACGTCTCGTGCGGCGGGCTGCCCACGCCGCTGCCGTGCAACGCGTCGGACTGCGCCCCGCCCTACGGCGTGCTCGATTACACCGACATCCTCGGATTCATGAGCGCGTACGGCGCCGCCCAGGCGGCGGCGGACATCGCCACGCCCTACGGCGTGTTCGACTACTCCGATGTGTTCGAGTTCCTTGTCGCGTTCGGGAACGGCTGCCCGTAACACGCAGATGTGTTTTATGTTCTTCGAAGAACGAGAGAGGTTGACATGATCCGCAGAGCACCGAGTGTCTTCGTTGCCGCGTGCGCGGCGGTCGGCCTTGCATCGGCACAGGACTGCACGCCCGAGATCATCGGCTCGCACGACACGCCGAGCTTCGCGCGCGGGGCGGCGGTGGTGGGGGATGTCGTGTACATCGCCGACCAGGGCTCGGGCCTGCGCATCGTGGACATCGTGGACCCGATGTCGCCCGTGGAGATGGCGGCGCTTGCCACACCCGGCTCGGCTTCCGCCGTCGTCGTCGTTGGAGACTTAGCCTACGTCGCGGGCGACACCGCGGGCCTGCACGTCGTTGACGTGAGCAACCCGGCGATGCCGACGCTGATGGGCTCGGCGGACACGCCCGGGCATGCCGAGGACGTGCGGGTGATGGGCACGATGGCGTTCGTCGCTGACCGCGAGTGCGGCCTGCACGTGATCGACGTGAGTAACCCGGGCGAACCCGTGATCGTCGGCACGCTGGCCCTGCCGGGCCTCGCGTTGGGTATCGCGGCTTCGGGCGACGACGCAGCGATCGCGTGCTTCGGCGCGGGCGTCTGTTTCGTGGACGTGAGCGACCCGTTGTCACCCACGCTGCGCCAGGTCGTGCAGACCCCCGGGCGGTCGCTGGGCATCGCGCGCGACAACGGGACGGTCTTCGTCGCCGACGAGGGCGGGGGGCTGGTGGTCATCGACGCGGGCGGCCCGATGACGCCGGCGCAGCTGATGAACGTCGCCCAGACGCCGGGGAGCGCCCAGGACGTCGCCGTCCTCGACGGGCGGGCGTACGTCGCCGACTACGCCAACGGCCTCGTCGTCTTCGACGTCGAGGACCCGGGCAGCCCGATGTTCCTCGGGCACGTGGACACGCCGAACTCGGCGGTGGGCGTCGCGCTCCGCGCCAGCGGCGAGGTCGTCGTCGCCGACGGGTTCTCGGGTGTTCAGCTCATCGACGCGACGAGCTGCGTGCCCGAGACGGAGTCGTGCGAGCCCGATCTCATCGGTGATATCTTGTTCGCGGACCGCGCCATCGACGTCGTGATCGACGGCTCGATCACCTACGTCGCCAACGAGGAAGATGGACTGCAAGTGGTCGATATCAGCGACCCCGGGATCCCCATGCTCCTCGGCTCGCTGGACACGCCGGGCGCCGCCCGCGGCATCGCCGTCGCCGGCTCGACGGTGTACGTCGCGGACGGGCATTCGGGCTTCTGCACGGTCGACGTGAGCGATCCGATGAACCCTGTCATGCTCGGCACGGTGGACACGCCCGACTTCGCCGACGACATCGCACTGTCCGGGCATACCGCGTATGTGGCATCGAACTTCGGCGGCCTCCAGGTCATCGACGTGCATGATCCAGCGAACCCGATGATCATCGGTTCGCTCGCCTTCAACGAGCGGGCGCTGGCCGTCGCGGTTTCGGGCTCCGTCGCGTACGTGACGGACCCGAACTTCGGCCTCCAGGTCGTCGATATCAGCGTTCCGATGAACCCCACACTCATTGGTACAGTGGACACGCCCGATTTCGCCTTCGACGTCGCGGTCTCCGGCTCCGTGGCCTACGTCGCGGACGGAGGATCGGGCCTGCATGTCATCGACGTGAGCAACCCGGTCAGCCCGACGATCATCGGCTCCGTGGATACGCCGAATCAAGCCCGCGGCGTCGCGGTCTCCGGCCCGATCGCGTACGTGGGTGACGACTTCTCCGGCCTCCAGTTGATCGATGTGAGCAACCCGGCCGCCCCTGTGCTCTTCGGCTCGGCAGACACGCCCGACCGGGCCCAGGGCGTCGCGGTCTCGGGCTCGATCGTGTGCCTGGCCAACGAGGCCGGGGGACTTCTGATCTTCGACGTCTCGCCCTGCTGGGGCGGGCTGTGCGACGACGTCAACCCGACAATCGTCGGTTCTGACGACACGCCAGTCCTTGCGTATGGCGTCGACAGCGCGGGCTCCACCGCGTACGTCACCGACGCCAGCCTGGCGCAGCTGCACGTGATCGATGTGTCCGATCCAACGAATCCGTCGCCGCGCGGGTCTGCGGACCTGCCGTTCGGCGGGATGCACGTCGATGTCTCGGGCATGTACGCGTATGTTGCAGACAACACCGGTGGTCTTATCGTGGTCGACGTCAGCGACCCCGACATGCCGATAGCGGTCGGTGTCGGCGCAACGATGGGCGTTTCGCATGATGTTGCCGTCTCGGGCTCGTACGCGTGTGTCGCGGACTCCCAGGGCCTCTTGGTCTACGACATCTCCGATCCGGCCAGCCCGACGCTCGTCGCCTCGCCCCCGCTGCCGGGTGGGTCATCCGCGGCCGGCGTCGCGATGGCCGGCATGATCACCTATGTTGCCGGGCTCGACACCGGGTTGCACGTCTTCGATTTTTCGGATCCCACAAATCCAGTCCTGCTCGGCTCGGTGGACACCCCGGGCCTTGCCCAGGGCGTGACCGCCGTAGGCACGCACGCGTACATTGCCGATGGCCCCCAGGGCCTGCAGGTGGTAGACGCGAGCGACCCCGCGAATCCGATGGTCGTCGGGTCGGCCGACACCCCCGATTACGCCGCCTCCGTCCGTGTTTCCGGGGCGGTGGCCTACGTCGCCGACCGCTTCTCCGGGCTCCAAATGATCGATGTGTCAGACCCACAATCACCCTCGACGATCGCGTCGGTGGACACGCCCGGCGGGGCGATCGGTCTCTCCGTCCAAGGGAATGCCGCGTTCATCGCGGATGGGATCTCCGGCCTGCAGGTGATCGACTTCTCGTGCGGCGGCACACCCACGCCGCTGCCGTGCAACGCGTCGGACTGCGCCCTGCCCTACGGCGTGCTCGACTACACCGACGTGCTCGGGTTCACCAGCGCTTTCGGCGCGGGCCAGGCGGCGGCGGACCTCGCCACGCCCTACGGCGTGTTCGATTACAGCGATGTGTTCGAGTTCCTTGTCGCGTTCGGGGGCGGTTGCCCCTGACCAGAGAGTTCATCGCTATCTGGTCGAGGTTGCCCGTCGTGTAGCTCGCCGCCCCGGGCGCGTGTGTTGCGTGCTTGCTCGTTGTATGGGCCACCGCCCGGCGATATCGTCGTGGCATGAAGCAGACCACCACCGCCGGCGCCCTGATCGCGGCCGGCCTCGCCGTCTCCCCCGCCCACGCCCAGATGGCCCTCGAGGTCAATGAGGACGGGCACGCGAGCGTCCTCGTCGTCCCCGTGCCGACGGACAACACGGGCTGGACGACGAGGGGCCTGGGCGTTCCCTTCCCGACCACCCCGGACATGACACTCGAGCTCCGCCGCCAGGTCGGCGGGCTCAAGGTCGCGGACATGGACAGCGACGGGCGCAACGACATCGTCGTCGGGTGTTACATCTCCAACAGCTTCCCGCCGTACGAGGACTGGCACGACTTCATCCTCTACAACGACTACGCCAACGAGCCGAGCGACCTGGGCGCCTGGCCGACGTGGCTCTCGGACAACGAGACGCACACGGGCGACGTGCAGGTTGGTGAAATCGACGGGAACCCCGGGCTCGAGCTCGTCACGGTCCACGGCTCGCTCACGACCAACTCCGTCCGCATCTTCACCGGCGGCGTCGGCGGGCCGGCCACGACCGCGGCGTTCCTCGCGACGACACCCCAGACCGCGTGGGGCACGTCGGGCCTGCTCGTCGATCTCGACAACGACACGGACCTCGACCTCGTGACCGCGAACCAGGGCCTGAGCCCCAGCCCGCACCGCCCGATGTACCAGTTCGAGAACGAGGCGGGCGCGATGAACCCGGTCCCTGTCTGGCAGTCGGCCGAGCAGGCGATCTCGGGCGGGCTGAGCGCCGGCGACATCGACGGCGACGGCGATATGGACGTCGGCGTCTCCAAGTGGGTCGCGTTCACCAGCGGCGTCTACTACAACGAGGGCGGCACGCTCCACGTCAACCAGGGCCTCTTCAACGACAACACCGGCAGCGAGCGCGGCACCGCGATGGCCGATTTCGACGGCGACACCGTGCTCGAGATGGCCATCGGGGGCGATCCCACACGCCTGTTCGACTACTCGGGCGGCCTGCTGAGCCCGTACTGGGTCTCCGCGCCCCCGTTCACGTCCGCGCCCCAGGACATGGTCGCCCACGACGTGGACGGCGACGGCGACCCGGATCTGGCCGAGATAATCTTCGGCGACGGACGCGCCCACATCTACCTCAACCGCGACGGCGTGCTCGACACCGCGCCCACCTGGACGTTCGACGCCTCGGAGGTTGGCACCGCCGTCGCCTTCGGCGACATCAACGGCGACGGGCTCGACGACCTGGTCACCGGGTACTCGGGCGACACGTGCGTGCGTGTGTTCCTGGCCACCGTGCCGCCCTGCTCGGGCGCGGACCTGGCCGAGCCGTTCGGGCAGCTGGACTTCTCCGATGTCGTCGCGTTCCTCGTCGCGTTCGCGGCGATGGCGCCCGAGGCGGACCTGGCCGAGCCGGTCGGGCAGTGGGACTTCTCAGACGTGATCGTGTTCCTGGGGTTGTTCGGCACGGGCTGCCCATGATCGCGCACGCGTGGGGCTGAGCGGGGCGGGCACGTCGATCGCATCACGATCCGGGCACGGCCTTGACCCGGGCGGGCCCGTCGGGTCCAATAACGCTCCTGGCTGCTCGTGGGGACGAGGCGCGCCCAAGGCGCGTCGGGACCGGTTCCGCGCGGGCGGGCGGCGTTGATACGCCTCCCGGGCCGCGGTTGTTCAGCGTACCCACGAGAGGGATACCACTATGTCGAATCTGTCACGACGCAGGACCTGTGCGGGCGTGCTGTGCGCGCTCGCGGGCGCCGCGGCCCACGCGAATGCGGGCGGGCCGACGCTCTCCAACACGCTGGGCGACCCGGGCATGTCGGGCTCGTACGTCGCCGCGTTCCATTACTATGACGACGGCACGGGCGAATCGCTCTACGCCACGGGCAGTTTCGCCGGCGCCGGGGGGACGGCGGGCACGCAGAACCTCGCCCGATGGGACGGGAGCGCCTGGCAGAGCGTCGGCGGCGGCCTCATCGACCAGTACTCCAACACGCTCACCAGCTTCCAGGGCGACCTGATCGCCGGCGGGTACTTCAACAGCGCCGGCGGCGTCGCGGGCACCGAGAAGCTTGCCCGCTGGGACGGCACGCAGTGGCACTCCATGGGCGCCGAGTCGGCGATCTTCCTCAACTCTGTCTGGGACCTGGCCGTCTGGGACGACGGGTCCACGGGCGAGCAGCTCTACATCGCGGGCAACTACATGAACCTGGGGAACGTCGTCGGCCTCAACCACATCGCCAAGTGGGACGGGACGACCTACACCGAGGTCGGCGGGACTATCGGAGGCGCGGTGCCCCTGATCGTGCTCGACATCCTCGTCGCCGACCTGGGCGACGGCGAAAGGCTCTATGCCGGCGGCCGCTTCCTCACGATCGACGGCGTGCCCGCCAACAACATCGCCGTCTGGGACGGCGCGAGCTGGTCTGCCCTCGGCACCGGCGTCACGCCCTCGGGCGGCTTCGCGCAGGTCATCCACATGACCACATGGGACGACGGGAACGGCACTGCCTTGTACGTCGGCGGTTCGTTCGCCAACGCCGGCGGCAGCCCGGCGACGCGCGTCGCCAAGTGGGACGGCGCGGGCTGGTCGGCGATGGGCGCCGGCCTCGATTCCACCGTCCAGGAACTCGTCGTCTACGACAACGGCACGGGCGAGGCCCTGTACGCCCTCGGCGAGTTCGCCCACCCCGATGTGGATGTCTTCGTGCTCGCCAAGAAGTGGAACGGGACCTGCTGGGAGGACTACCTGACCTCCAACGACGGCGCCTTCGGCGGCATCGTCTACGACGCGGGCGAGGGCCTCGCGATGCACATCGGGGGCAGCTTCGCCGACGTTGACGGCGTCTCGTCCGACCGGGTCGTCTCAGTCTTGGGCAAGGCGGGCGGGTGCAACGATGCGGACATCGCCCTGCCGTTCGGGCAACTCGATTTCTCCGACGTGACGGCGTTCCTCGTCGCGTTCGGGAACATGGAGCCCGCGGCGGACATCGCCGATCCCCTGTGCCAGTTCGACTTCTCCGACGTGGTCGCCTTTCTGACCGCGTTCGGCATGGGGTGTCCCTGAGGCGCCCGCCCTCAAGAACTCCCTTGGCCCGCGAGAAGGTGCGGGGTAGGCTCGTCCTCGGCGCCCGATAAGCAGGGCGGGGGACAATCTGCCCGGGGTGAGGCGTACGTTCGCCGCCGCCGGGGCGAGTGACCGGGGGAGATCACGATGAAGGCTTCTGGGTTGATCGCGCTGGCGTGCGTGTGTGGCTGTGTCGGGATGTCGGCGGCGCAGGACTGCATGCCGGAGATCATCGGGTCTGTGGACACGCCGGGCTACGCCCGGGCGGCGGTCAAAGCGGGGGACTACCTCTACGTCGCGGACCAGGGCGCCGGGCTGCGCGTTATCGATGTGAGCGTGCCGGACATGCCCGTCGAGATCGCCTCGGTCGATACACCGGGGACGGCGTGGGACGTCGCGGTCGTTGGGAACCTCGCGTACATCGCCGACAGGACCACGGGCCTGCTCGTCGTGGACGTAGCAAACCCGGCCGCGCCCGTGTCCGTGGGCGTCGTGGACACGCCGGGCGAGGCGATGGGTGTCGCGGTGGTCGGTACGACGGCGTACATCGCGGACCGTCAGTGCGGGCTGCACGTGATCGACGTGAGCACGCCGGGCAATCCGGTGATCGTCGGTTCGGTCGTCCTGCCCGACCACGCGCTGCGTGTTGTCGCGGACGGGACGGACGTGTACGTCGCGACGCAGAACGCGGGGCTGGTGGTCGTTGACGCCGCGGACCCGTCTGATCCGCGGATCGCGGCCGTACGCGGGACGACCGGTCGTGCGGTCGATGTCGCGTTGGACGGCGATGACGTATACATCGCCGACGACAGCGGCTCGTTCATCGTGTACGACGTGGCCGACCCGTCGAACCCCGTGATGCACGGCGCCGAGGCGACCGACGCCCCGCCCAGGGGTATCCGCGTCCGCGACGGTCGCGCCTACGTCGCCGAGGCCGAGTCTGACATCGCGGGTCTCGTCGTCTACGACGTAGACGACCCCACCAACCCGGTGCGCCTGGGCGCCGTGGTCACGCCGGGCATGGGCCTGGGCGTGGCGCTCAACGGTTCGAGGGTGTTCGTCTGCGACGGCTCCGCGGGCGTGCAGGTCGTGGACATCTACACATGCCTGCCCGACCAGGGATGCATGCCCGAGTTGCTCGGCTCCATCATCACACCGGTGGACGCCGCGGCGGTCGATGTCGTGGGCTCGTTTGCCTACGTCGGCGTGCAGGGGGTCAACTTCCACGTCATCGACATCTCCGATCCGGCGAATCCAGCGATCCTGGGCTCCACCGTTCTCGCCAGCGCCACCGAGGCCGTCGCGGTCTCCGGGTCGGTTGCGTACGTCGCCGTGGGAGACGCCGGGCTCCAGACCGTCAACGTCAGCGATCCATCCAACCCTGTCGTCCTCGGCGTCCTGGACACGCCGGACTTTGCGTTCCAACTCGCCGTCGTCGGGTCGACCGCGTACATCGCCGACGTTGCTAGCGGCCTCCAGATCGTCGACGTGAGCGACCCGAGCAACCCCACGGTCTCCTCATCCATCAACCCCAGCTCGGATGTATTCGGTGTCGCGGTTTCCGGGGCGACCGCCTACCTCGCCACGGGCGATGGACTGTCCATCGTCGACGTGAGCGATCCGCTGAACCCGTCCGTCCTCGGCTCGGTCCTCGCGACAGACTTCACGTTCGATGTCGCCGTCTCCGGGTCGATCGCCTACGTCACCGACGACGACAACGGGCTCCTCGTGGTCGACGTCAGCGATCCGATGAACCCCGTGATCCTCGGGGCAGAGGTCACGACATCGGACGCCATCCGTGTCGCCGTCTCCGGTGCCGTGGCGTACGTCACGGCCGACCAATTTCTGGACATCATCGACGTCTCAGACCCCGCGAACCCGACGATTGTCGGCACGTTCACCGTCGAGGACTTCACCGTGGATCTGGCGATCGCGGGCCCGATCGCGTACCTGACCGACGACGACTTCGGCCTAAAGATCATCGACGTCTCGTCCTGCTGGGGCGGGCTGTGCGAGAGCGTGGACCCGATGATCGTCGGGGCGCAGCCGGTGTTCGGGCTGCCGGTGGCTGTGGATGTCTCCGGGACGCTCGTGTGCACGGTCGGCCAGAGCCCCTCCATCGGGATGGGCGCCGCGCAGCTGTTCGACGTATCCAACCCCATGGCGCCGTTCAGCCTGGATGTGTTCAACCTGTCCAACACCGCGTGGGACGTCGAAATCTCCGGCGAGAATGCGTTCGTCGCCAGTGGGAACGGCGGCCTGATCATCGCCGACATCAGCGGGGGGTTCTTCAACACTCTGGGCACGCTGCCCGGCACGGGCAACGCCCGGGGCGTTGCGGTGTCGGGGTCGATGGCCTACGTCGCGACCTCGGCCAACGGGCTGCGGTTCATCGATGTGAGCGACCCGAACGCGCCGATGTCGCTCGGCGGCAGCCTCGCGCCCACGGACACGTACGACGCGGACGTCGTGGGCTCGCTGGCGTACGTCGCGGACGGCGCCGTCGGGATCAAGATCATCGATGTGAGCGACACGGCGATGCCGACGACGCTCGCCTCGATGGACACGCCGGGGATCGCGCTGGATATCAAGGTCTCGGGCACAACGGCGTACGTGGCCGACTTCGACGCCGGCCTGCACATCGTGGACGTGAGCGACCCGACGAGCCCGGCGATCATCAGCACGCTCGACACGCCCGGGGCGGCGTACGAGATCCGTGTCTCGGGCCCGTTCGTGTACGTCGCCGACGAGGGCGGCGGGCTCCAGGTCGTCGACGCGAGAAACCCGGCTAGCCCGAGGCTGCTTGGTGGTGTGGTGGGCGACATGGCGCTGGCCAGGGGGGTCGCGCTCTCGGGCGCCGTCGCGTACGTCGTGGATCCCACGCCCTCGCTGGATCTGAAGGTGATCGATGTCTCGTGCATGGGCATGACGCTCGACACGTGCGGGCCCGCGGACTGCGCGCTGCCCTACGGCGTGATCGACTACTCCGACGTGTACGCCTTCCTGGTCGCGTTCTCGTCGGGCGATCCGATGGCGGACCTGTCGGCGCCGATCGGGGTGTTCGATTACCTGGACGTCTTCGAGTTCCTCGCGGCCCTCGGCGGCTGCCCGTAACGCGGGCGTTTTCGGATCTTGTCCCCGGAGCCTTGCCGGCCCCGGGGGCCTTCTTGCGAGCAGGGGATTGATCCGCGGGGGGCGGTATGGTGTCATCGTGCCGGCGGGGGGCGCCAACGGGAGGGGATCGTCATGCGCGGATCGAGGCTCGCCGTTCTGATGCTGGTCGCCGCCGCGTGCGCGCTGCCGTCGTGCAACACCTACACGCTCTCGAACTTCCAGGCGAGGCTGGACGACGACTTCTCCGGCGGATGCCTGGTGGAGAAGGGGTCGAGTGTCTACCTGCTGGGCCTGCGCCCGACCGCCGGGCCCAAAAACGTCCACGTGAGGCTCCACGACACCGACAACAGCCCGGATGACTTCTTTCTCACGACGCACAGCGTGCCCGGAGTCCCGATCAGGATCGCCAAGTGCTTCAACGAGCACGGGCAACTCCACAAGCTCGCCGTCGTCACCTCCGACGGCATGATCCACGTCGTCGAGCACCCGGGGGGAGTCGTGACGACGCTCGGCGACAGCGGCATGTTCGCCGTCGCTGGTGTCGAGTTCGCCGCGGGATCGGCGGAGGGTCGCAAGAACGTCGTCGTGTACGGCGAGGGGGGCGGTCCGTTCTCGGCGGTCAAGATCTTCCGCGACGAGGGCGACGGGACGTACACCATCGCCGGCTTCCCCCCGGGCCTCGCCTCGGTCACCTCGCTCGCGCTGCTCGACGCCGACGGCGACGATGACGAGGACCTCGCGCTCGGCTTGGGCGCGGGGGTGAACAACCTGCGCACGTACTACTACGACGGGGTGGACACCTACAGCGTTGGACCCTCGTACAGCGTCCCCGGCACGATCGGCGCGATGGGCTCCGAGGACCTCGACGCCGACGGCGACCGCGACCTCGTCGTCGCCAGCGAGGAACTCCCCAACCCCGCGGCGGCGAGCGTCTTCACCAACAACGCCGACGGCACGCTCACGCTGTCCGATTCCGAACCCGTCGGCAGGGGCCCGACCCTGATCGCCTTCGGCGACGTGAACCGCGACGGCGAGCCCGACGCCGGCGTCGTCGGCGGCGTGAGCGACACCGTCACCATCCTCTTCGGCTCAACCGGCGTGTCGTTCGACGGCTCCTCGACGCACGTCCTGCCCGACGGCGTCGCCGACATCGCCTTCTCGGATATCGGTCCCGGCGTCTACAAGTACGTGGACCTGGCCATCTTCAGCACGTTCGAGAACGTCGGCGTGCTCATCCTCGGCGACGGCGAGGACCTGCTCTCCGAGCAGCTCGCCCGCCTGATCCAGTCGAACGGGACCGTGGACTTCGAGATCGCAGACCTCGACGACCCGCCCGACGGCGTCCCCGAGGTCGCCGCCCTCGCGATCCCATCCAACACCGGCTCGCTGCCATACGACCTGTACACCCTCCGCTGGGACACGATCGGCGACACGTTCGAGCCCGCCGGCACGCCCTTGTCGGTCAACGTGGTCGGGCGCCTGGCGCAAGGCGACCTCGACGGCGTCAACGGGATCGACCTGGCGGCGGCGAGCCCCGCCGGCGGCGTCGAGGTCATGCTCAACGACGGCGCCGGGAACTTCTCGCCCACGACCAAGACCATCGACACAGGCTTCTTCACGCCCATCGGCATCGCATTCACCACGATCGACGACAACCTGAGCCTGGACGCGGCCGTCGGCTACGGCGGCAACCTGGGCACGTGGTTCAACAACGGCGACGGCACGTTCACCCCCGGCCCGACGATGGCCGTGCCCGCGACCACGATGGCGGCGGGGTACGACGCGGACCAGACCCTGCGCGTCGCCCTCGTGCACACCGCGCTCACCATCATCAACCTCTACGCCTTCCTGCCCGACGGCACGCCCACGCTGACCGACATGGTCGACATCGCACCGATCGAGGACGTCTCCCGCATCGCCTCGGGCGACTGGGACGGCGACGGCGACGACGACTTCGTCGCGATCTCCAACGACGACCCCGCCCGCCCGGTCTACATCGTCGTCCTCGAGAATACCGGCGCCGGCCAGTTCTCCGCGAGCACGCTCTTCACAGGCCAGCGCGCCGACGGCTGGAACATCATCGAGGCCACCATCACCGACCTCGAGGGCGACGGACCGGGCGAGATTGTCTTCGTCAACAACGGGTTCGCCCCCCGGGACCAGTTCCTCGGCGTCATCAGCCAGAGCCGGGCACGCGGCGCGAAGCAGATCGAGCCGCTCGAGCACTACCTCGCCGGCGAGCCCTCGGGCGGCGTCGCGTTCGCAGACCTCTCGGGCGACGGGCGCCCCTGGGCCGTGACCGGCAAGAGCGGGCTGCTCGCCGGCGTCTCGGCCCTGCCGACCCGCATCGCGACCGAGCCCGGCGGGTGCAACGACGCGGACCTGGACGTGCCCTTCGGCGAGCTGGACTTCTCGGATGTGCTCGCCTTCCTGACGGCGTTCGGCTCGATGGACCCGGCCGCCGACCTGGACGTGCCCTTCGGCGTCTTTGATTTCTCCGACGTGCTCGTCTTCCTCACCGCCTTCGGCGAGGGCTGCCCCTGAGCCCGGCGGCCGGTCAGAAGTTTGCGCGTGATCCTTGCGGCGCCGTCGCCCGTGGCCCTACATTCGCCGGTTCGAGGCGTCCCCGAGGGTGATCGCCGCGTATCTGACCCCCGGAGGCCCGGCATGACAAAGCGGATCTGTGCGATCGTCCTGGCGTGTGCGGCCACCGTTGTGCACGCCGAGACGCCCCCGCCCTCGGGCGACGCGGGGTACGACGACGCGGGCCTCGTCTACTTCCGCGATGACGAGGTCACCCAGATCACGGTCACGATGGACCAGCTCGACCTGGAGGCGATGCTCGCCGACCCGTTCAGCAACGTGTACCGCCCGTGCAGCGTGCACATCGTCAACTCGCAGGTCGATGAGACGGTGCTCGACGTGGCGATCCGCCCCCGCGGGAACACGGCCCGCGGCGCGACCAAGAAATCGTGGAAGCTCAAGTTCAACGAGTACGTCCCCGGGCGCGAAGTGCACGGCCTCGAGAAGCTGAACATCAACGGGCACCAGAACGATCCCTCGGTCGTCCGTGGCAAGCTCGCGTGGGACGTCTACAACGCCTTCGGCGTGCCCAGCCCCCGGGCCTCGATGGTCCGTCTCATCATCAACGACGGCTCGCTCGTGGACGACGTGTACGCCAACGTCGAGCAGATCGACGACGAGTTCCTCGCCGCCTGGTTCGGTGACGACACGGGCAACCTGTACCAGTGCGCGTACAAGGGCGAGCGGGCGGACCTGCGGTTTGTTCCCCCCGGCGACGCCGCGGCGTACGCCAACCTGGGCACACCCACCTACGAGCTCGAGAACGACTCGGGCATGCTCCAGCACGCGGACCTGGCCGACTTCATCGCGTTCATCGAGAACGCGGACGACGCGACGTTCGCGGCGCAGATCGTGGACCGATTCAGCGTGGACAACTTCCTCCGTTCGATGGCGGTGGACGCCGCCAACGGGCACTGGGACAACTGCTGGTACGGCGCCAACAACTTCTTCCTGTACGTCAACCCCGATTCGGGCGTGATCGAGTACATCCCCTACGACCTCGACAACTCCTACGGCATCGACTTCTTCTCCACCGACTGGGCCGCCCGCCCGCCCGAAACCTTCGGCGACGGGGGCTTCGGCTGGGACTTCTCCAGCCCGTTCGGCGGGGGCGCCGAGCCGCCCCTGGTGCGCCGGATCTTCGAGATCGACGCCTACCGCGATCAGTATTTCCGGTACATCCGCGAGCTGGTCGGCGCGGTCGGCTCGCCCGGCGAACCCACGCCAACCGTGTACACCGACACCGACGGCGACGTCTTTCTTTCCCTGTCCGACCCGCACTTCGACATCATGAGTGTCGCGCTCGCCAACGACACGGACGCCCTGCTCGCGAGCGTCCAGGTCGCGGGCCCGATCGACGTGGGCGGCGCGACCGACCAGTGCCGTGTGATGTTCTTCTTCGACACCAAGCCGGGTGGCTCGACCTCTAACCCCTGGAACCGAGAGATTGTCACCGGCACGTCCTCCGACTACTTCCTCGGCTCGTGGACCGACAACGGCGGTGGCTTCCTCCTCTACGAATGGTTCGGGGGGAACTGGGAACTCATCCACGCCAGCTTCGACCAGCCCGGCGGGATCGACCAGGACCTGAGCGACAAGACCCTCGGTCTCGTCCGCTACACCGTCCCCCTCGTGCGCCTCGGGCTCGACGACGACGACGCCTTCGACATCGACGTCGTCACGACCAACGACCGGGGCCAGCCATTCGAGCCCGGCCTCGACCACCTGTCCAACCCCGCCCAGGCAACGCCCGACTACGACACCGCCTCGATCGCGGGCGCATACCTCACGCACACGCTCACGCCCTTCGACCCGGGCGCGGGCATGCATATCGACGGGCCGTTCACGCTCCCGCCCCGCGAGGCGCATATCGATGCGCTGCAGACCCTCCTCGCCCCGTACGCCTTCCTGGGCTCGTACTCGGGCGGCGCCGCCGACTGGGGATTCGACCACCAGGACTTCCTCGACTCGTACACCCTGCCCTCGTCGTACTCGGGCGGCAGCCCGTGGGCCTGGGGCGTCAAGCCGTACATCGAGGCCAGGACCGAGTACCTCCGCAACAACACCCCTGAGCCCGCGCCCCTACCCCCGGTCTTCGTCAACGAGGTGATCGCGTCCAACGACTCGATCATCCAAGACGAGGCCGGCCAGTTCGAAGATTTCATCGAGCTGTACAACGCTGGCGATGCGCCGGTAGACCTCTCGGGTATGTGGCTCTCCGACGATCCGGGTGTGCCCCGCAAGTGGCAGATCCCGGGCGGGACGGTAATCGGCGCCGGCGGCTTCCTGCTTATCTGGGCCGACAACGACCCGGGCGACGGCCCGCTGCACGCGACCTTCGGGCTCGGCGGTGGGGGGGAAACCGTCTCCCTCTCGCACACCGACGACGAGGGCGCAGTTCTGATCGACAGCCTGACATACCCGGGCCTGCTCCCGGACCAGTCGTACGGCCGCTTCCCTGATGGCTCGGAATTGCTCGAGGTCTTCTGCGCCGTGACCCCAGCCGCCCCCAACGATCCGGACGACGCCTGCTTCACAGAGCCAGACCCGACGCCCCGAGTATTCATTAACGAATGGCTCGCGAGCAACGACGGCGCCGCCCTCGACGACTTCGGCGACGACGACGACTTCTTCGAGCTCTACAACGACGAGGACTTCGTGGTTGACCTGGGCGGGCGGTATGTCACCGACGATCTGGGCAACCGCACCAAGTGGGAGATCCCCGCGGGCGTGAGCATCGCGCCCAAGGGTTACCTCGTGCTCTGGGCCGACAACGAGCCCGAACAGGGCGACCCGCACGTCGGCTTCGCGCTCTCGGCCGGGGGCGAGGCGGTCGGCCTATTCGACCGCGCGTCCAACCAGCTCGCGCAGATCGACGCCGTCACCTTCGGCGCACAGACCGCGGACATCTCCGAAGGACGCACGCCCGACGGCGCGGAGTGCCTGGGTTTCTTCGCGCCCACGCCCGGCGCCGCCAACCCCGCGGGCCCCGCCGACCTCGCGCCCCCGCTCGGCTCGCTCGATTTCTCCGACATCCTCGCCTTCCTGACCGCGTTCGGGGGGATGAGCCCTGAGGCCGACCTCGCCGAGCCGTTCGGCGTCTTTGACTTCTCCGACGTGATCGCGTTCCTGTCCGCGTTCGGCGAGGGCTGCCCATAACACACCCGGACCCGGGACTGGGACATTGCGGGCGCCCAAACGCGCACCGGGGGCGCATAATGAGTGTCTGAAGGCTTGTGGTGGCCGTCACACCCTGAGAGAATCTGGTGGTCCACGCGCCCGCCCCCCTACCCAGGCGGCGCGATCCCTCGTGGTCGGGCGGAGAGAGCCATGCCGAGCGTTCACCGGTCCATCGCCTCGATCGCAGTGCTGACTGTGTCGAGCGTCGCCCACGCCCAGTGGGTGGACGATCCCGCGGTCAACACGCCCGTCGTCCAGACAACCCAGGACCAGGACGTGATCAAGCTCGCTGTGGCGTCGGACGCGACGACGTGGGTGGGATGGTTCGATTTCCAGCCCGGCGGCATCGAGGTCCGCGTGCAGCGCCTCGACGCCGGCGGCGACGCGACCTTCCCCGCCCCGGGCCTGCTCGTGAGCGACAACCCCCAGGACACCTTCGTCGTGGACTGGGACCTCCGCGCCGACGCGAGCGGCAACTGCATGCTCGCGTTCGTAGACACACGCGACGGCGGTGACTTCGACGTACACGCATACCTCATCGCGCCCGACGGCACATTCCTCTGGGGCCCCGACGGCGTCACGGTTTCGGACAACGACGAGTTCGAGGCCGACCCCCGTATCATCCAGAACAGCCTGGGCGACTACCTCGTCGTCTGGCCACGCTTCGACGTGGACCCGGGCCTCTACGCCCAGCGGCTCAACGCCGCGGGCGCGATACAGCTCGCGCCCGGGGGCGTCCGCTTCTACTCCAGCGGCGCACAGGAGCCCGCGTTCGCCGAGGTCATCCCCGCCCCGGGCGGCGATTTTCTTTGTTCGTTCGTGAAAGACACCTCAAACTTCGCATCCGATCGCCACGTCATGCTTGGAAGGTACACCGCGGACGCCGGTGATTCGCCCGCGTGGAACGGCAATCTCTTGACGATCTCCAGCGCCGCGTCGGTGCCCATCGCGCACCGCCCGCGCCTGCTCGCCGACCCGACCGACGATGCGATCCTCGCGTGGCACGACACCCGCACCGGCGACTTCGATTGCTATCTCCAGATGGTGGACGCCTTCGGCTCGATCCGCTGGGCGCCCAACGGGCTGCCCGTGTCGCTCGAAGCCGCGCGCCAGCAACTCGACCCCGCGGTCGCGATCGACCCGATCACCTCGGATCTCATGGTCGTGTACCGCAACACCGACGCGGCGCAGAACATCCAGGGCCTGAACGTGCAGCGTGTCGCCCGGGTCAGCGGCATCCGCGTGCTCGGCTCCGCGGGCGCCGTGCTCACGCCCTACGACAACCAGTACGACGCGCCCCCGAGAGTGGTCCCCTGCCTCGGCGGCGTCGCGGCGCTGTGCGAGATCCAGCCGAACTCGGGCATCGGCAACTTCAACGGCCTGCTCGAAGTCCACCGCATCCAGGGCGACGGGACGCTCATCGATGGCGCGCCCATCAACGTGTGCACGACCGCGAGCATGAAGGGACGCAACAGTCTCGCCGCGGCGCCCGGCGGCGCGGTCATCGCCGCATGGACCGACGACCGCGACGCGGGCGAGGACGTGTACGCGCAGCGTGTGAACGACGACGGATCGTTGGGCCCGCCCGTGTGCGTCGCGGACCTGGCCGAGCCCTCAGGCCAACTCGATTTCTCCGACGTGATCGCGTTCCTGGTCGCCTTCAGCGCCATGGAGCCCGCCGCGGACCTGGCCGCCCCCGAGGGCACGTTCGACTTCTCGGATGTGCTCGCATTCCTGCTCGCCTTCGGGGCTGGCTGCCCCTGACCGCCCGGCGCACGAGGCCTGGGCCTTCCCGGACCTCTCCCCGCACAACGTCCAGAAAAGGTCGATCCGGGACGACTCTGGATGTAGCCTGTTCGTACGGGGCCGCTCTGGCCCCCTGGAGTGATCCGTGGAGATCAGCATGCGCCGGACGCGATGGGTCCTTGTCACGGTGTCGGCGGGCGCGCTCGCCGCATCGGCGGTCGCCCAGCCCGCGTTCGATCTCTCCGAGGACTGGCGCGAGGTCGCCTACCCCGACCTGTTCCCGACGCAGGGTGTCGCGACCCGCGGCGTGCAGGTGCCCTACGGCAACGGGCCCGACCAGGAGATCGCGCTCCGCCGCCAGGTCGGCGGGATCCAGGTCGCCGACATGAACAACGACGGTCTCGACGACGTCGTCGTCGCCTGCTACATCTCCGTGAGCAACCCGCCCTACGACGACTGGCGGGAGATGATCTTCTACAACATCGGCAACGGCATGATCGAATCCACCCCGTCCTGGGTCTCGGACAACCAGAGCCACACGGGCGACATCCAGGTCGGCGACATCAACAACGACGGCTTCCTCGACATCGTCACGATCCACGGCGGCGGGCTCATGCCCGACTCGGTCCGCGTCTTCCTCGGCTCCGCCACCGGCCCCGACCAGACCGCCGACATGGTCTCCAACACCGACCCGGGCAGCTGGGGCACCTCGGGCCTGCTGATCGACATCGACCACGACAACGACCTCGACCTGGTCACCACCAACCAGGGCCACGGCGCGGGCGACCCGTACCGCCCCATGTTCATCTGGCTCAACTCCGCGGGCATGATCATCGACGTCCCCTACTGGGAGTCGGTCGAGGAGTCCATCCAGAACGGCCTCGCCGCCGCAGACTTCGACGGCGACGGCTGGGAGGACATCGCCGTCGCCAAGTGGAACAACTGGAACAGCGCGATCTACAGGAACGTCAACGGCGTCGTCCAGCAGACGCCCTTCTGGACCGAGCCCGACAACGACAACGACAAGGGCGCCGTCTTCGCCGACTTCGACGGCGACACCTGGCCGGACGTCGCCTTCGGCGGCAACCCCGCCAACATGTGGACCAACAACGCCGGCTCCTCGTTCTCGCTCATGTGGACCTCCGACGCGCCCCTCCAGGGCCCTCAGGACTTCCGCGCCGCCGACGTCGACAACGACGGCGACCTCGACCTGGCAGAGATCCACTTCTCCTCCGGACGCATCTACGTCTATCTCAACCAGGACGGCGTCCTGGGCGACTTCCCCACCTGGGCCTACGACGCGCCCGAGGTCGGCACCGCCCTCGCCTTCGGCGACCTCAACGGCGACGAGTTCCCCGACATGGTCGCCGGCTACTCGGGCGATGTCTGCCTCCGCGTCTTCCTCGCGACAGACCTCTCGTGCCCGATCGACCTGGCCGACCCCCAGGGCCAGCTCGACTTCTCCGACCTCATCGCGTTCCTCGTCGCCTTCAGCGCGATGGACTCCGCCGCCGACCTCGCCCAGCCCTTCGGCCAGTGGGATTTCTCCGACGTCGTCGAGTTCCTCGTCCAGTTCGACGCCGGCTGCCTGTAGGCCAGATCGTCGCCGCCGGCGGAACCCGCACGCCGTTGCTCACGAATCGCCGCCTGTCTCTCGCCGCTCGGCGATCGGTCTCACCCCCCGCCCCACCCGTCTCGTCCCCCGGAGGTCTCGATGAGCACGCGCAGTTGCCGCATGGCGCCGACAGCGTCCCGGACGCTCACCCCCGCCCTGCTCGTCCTCTCGCTGGGGACGCTGCTCGCAGGCTGCCGATCGCAGGCGCTGACGCAGTACACCGAGCCCGCCGCGGCGGCGCCGGCGACCGAGACACCCGCGCCGGCCCTCGCCCAGCCCATCGGCCCGCCGGTTGATTTCCGCTCGCACCGGCCGCCGCGGATCTTCGACCTGACCGACGGGACCCCGGCAATCGGCATCAACGCCGCGACCACCATCGACACGCGCGCGTTCCCGGTGCAGGTCCAGGACCGCGGCCCGTTCGACGCCGTGCTCCACAACAAGACCTACCTCCCCACGCACGACCGCCTGGGCCCCCCGCCCGCGGGCCCGCCCAACACGCTCCGGGCCGCCCGCTCGTCCGATGCCAGACGCGCCGCCCCCGGCGCCGCCTTCCCGGGCATCACGCAGACCGGCTGGGTCCCGCCCGATCCCACGCTCGCCGTTGGTCCCAACCACATCGTCACCACCGTCAACCAGTCGATCGCGTTCCTGACGAAGGACGGCACGCTCACTTTCCAGGCGCTGCTCAACGTCAACGGCGCCCCCGGCTTCTTCGAGGACGTCGGCGCGGGAGGATTCACCTTCGACCCCAAGTGCTTCTACGACCACCTCGCCCAGCGCTTCGTCGTCTTCGCGCCCGAGACCTACGGCACGACCGAGGCCTGGATCACCATCGCCGTCTCCGACGATTCCGATCCCAACGGCGTCTGGTACAAGTACCGCACCGACGCGGTCGTCCAGGTCGGCGACACCACATACTGGTGGGACTACCCCGGCTTCGGCTACGACGCCCACGCCTACTACGTCACGAGCAACCTCTTCGGCCTCAACCAGTCCGGCTTCGGCGGCGCGGGCTTCCGCGTCCTGCACAAGGCGCCCATGCTCGTGGGCGACCCCGTCACGCACGCGACGCTCCGCGCACCGAACGCCTCGACCGTCCAGGTCGCACAGCACTTCGGCGCCCCACAGGCGCCCTTCTTCGTCTCTACGCCCTCGTCGAGCTCCGTGCGTATCCAAGCCATCACCGACCCGCTGACCAATCCCCAGCTCGTCGGCGTCCAGGTCCAGGTACCCGCCTACGCCTCGCCGGGCACGACCCCGGTCGCGGGCGGGACCATCGGCCTCACCGGCGCGGGCATCCTCAACGCCCAGTGGCGCGACGGCGCCCTCTACGCGACACACCACATCTCCGCCGGGGGCAAGACCGTCGCCCGCTGGTACGAGCTGGCGACAAACGACTGGCCCGGCTCCGGCCTGCCCACACTCGTCCAGTCGGGCAACGTGGACCCGGGCGCCGACATCCACGCCTGGTTCCCCGCGATCTACTCCAACGCCAACAACGAGCTGGGCATGGTCGTCGGCACAAGCTCGCCGACCCAGCGGATGGCGGTCGCGGTCACGGGACGCACGCCCCTCGACCCCCCGGGCGAGATGGGCGCTGTCGAGCAGGTCGCCATCTCCCCCCGCAACGGCGGCGGCCGCAAGGGCGACTACTACGACATCGCCATCGACCCCAACGACGACACCACCTTCTGGATCATCGGCGAGACATGGGAGAACTTCGGCTGGTCCACCTGGATTTCCAGCTTCACCGTCGCCGACCCCTCGCGCCCACGCGTCCTTCCGGACACGGTCCCCCTCGCCCTGGGCGGAGAGGCCCTGCTCGTCGACGTGCTCGCCAACGACTACCACCCCGGCGGGCTCGAGTTTGGCATCGGCTCGTTCGAGCCCGTCACCGACGAGGGCGGCGCGGTCGCCCTCGCCCCGGGCGCAGGCGCGGGCGGGCGGGACGCCCTGCTCTACACGCCCCCCGCCGGCTACACAGGTCCCGACGCCTTCACCTACGTCGCGCAAGACACGGGAGGCGGGATCGCCGTCGGCGATGTCGCGGCCGACGTCTACCAGCCCGCCGATTTCCGCGCGCCAGAAAACCCGCCGAGCGTCCGGTACGCGCTCGACGCCGAGTACTTCGCGTTGGCGGCGCCCGAGACGCTCCCCGACTTCGACGCCCTCTCGCCCGTCGGGGTTGGCGTCCTGAGCACGCTCAACTCCCCCTCGGGCAACGGACCACCCCTCGGGGCGC
The DNA here is from genome assembly GCA_029260515.1 of Phycisphaerales bacterium. Taxonomy (GTDB): domain Bacteria; phylum Planctomycetota; class Phycisphaerae; order Phycisphaerales; family UBA1924; genus JAJRXR01. The sequence goes on from JAJDDC010000014.1 coordinate 53,658, forward strand.
CGCTGAGCGACAACGTCGGCGTGCGCATCGACGGCTACTTCGACGCCCCGCAGACCGACGTTTACACGTTCTTCCTGACATCCGACGACGGATCGCGCCTCTGGATCGGTGACACCATGGTCGTGGACAACGACGGGCTGCACGGCATGGTCGAGGCATCGGGCTCGATCGCGATGCTGCCCGGGCGCCACGCCCTCCGTGTCGAGTTCTTCGAGGCCGGGGGCGCCGCGGGACTCATCGCCGAGGTCGATTCGACGACCAGTGCCCGCGAGGTCATCCCCCAGGACATGCTCGTGCGCATCAACCCGTGCCCCGCGGACCTGATCGCGCCCGAGGGCGTGCTCGACTTCTCCGATGTAAATGTTTTCCTGCTCCGCTTCTCGTTCAACGAGGCGCCCGCGGACCTGGCCGAGCCCTTCGGCGTCTGGGATTTCAACGACGTGCTCGCCTTCCTGGTCTCCTTCGCCGCCGGATGCCCGTGAGCGGCAGCGAACGGACCGACACGCCGCTCGTTGCGCCCCGTCTCAGCCCCCGGCGAACGGGGGTCCGAAAGCCGGCGGGTCATTTTCTGGAAATAAGGAAAACACCCAGTTTCGCCCTTCTCAGCCCGAGATTGGGGAACCGGATCATCGCCCGGGGGGAACAGTTCTGGTCAAAGGTGCGCGTTCGGCGCACCCAGGGTCGGAGCACTTTGCTCTTGAGATGTTGAACACGGCGCTCTGTCGAGCACGCCGGCGGTGGGTCTTCGCCCCTCGTCTCGGCGGGCCGGCCGCACGCCGCACGAGAGGGATCACCATCATGTTGCAGCCGCGATCGCTGAAGCTTGGGACTCTGTGCACCGCCGCCGGGCTGGCGGCGGGCGTTGCCGTCGGGGCAGAGCCGCTCCTCCCGCCCGTCATGCCGTGCGCCGAGCACGAGTGCACCCCGCAGCGCCTGGCCACCGGCATCGAGAGCGCACTGTTCGCATCGCTCCCGGTCGAAGAGCGCGCCGCGATCGCGGCGGGCCTCGCCGCCCGCGAGGCCGCGCAGCTCGAGGCCGCCGACGCCGACATCGCGTACCCCGTGACCGACGAGAACTACGCCAAGGTCGTGCACGTGATCAGCCGCGAGAAGTTCGAGGAGATCCGCCCGGCGCACCGCCGCGTGCTCGTCTCGCTCGCCGAGCGCGCCGAGCGCCGCGACACACCCGTCGCGGCCTGCTTCGCCCCGGGCACCGACCCCGAGCTGGCCATGGCCATCAGCGACCTGCTCTACACCCAGGTCCAGCGCTTCCAGCAGACCGGTCGCTGGAACTCCACCGCACTCTCCGGCGGCGGACTGGGCCAGGGCGACCCCACGATCATCACCTACGGCTACGTCGCCGACGGCACGTTCGTCCCCGACGCCGTCGGCATCGGCTCCTCCGGGCCCAGCCAGCTCTTCGCCTGGCTCAACGGGATCTACGGCAGCCCCGCCACCTGGCAGCCCATCTTCGACCAGGTCTTCGACCGCTGGGAAGAGCTCTCGGGCAACACGTACATCTACGAGCCAAACGACGACGGCGCCAACCTCAACGGCCCCGCCGGTGTCGCCGGCGTCCGCGCCGATTGCCGCATCGCCGCCATCGGCATCGACGGCAACTCCGGCATCCTCGCGTACAACAACTTCCCCCAGGACGGGGACATGGTCCTCGACGCGTTCGACTCGTTCTACAACAACACCGGCTCCCAGTCGCTCCGCCTCCGCAACATCATCGCCCACGAGCACGGGCACGGCAAGGGCATGCTCCACGTCTGCCCCGCCAACCAGACCAAGCTCATGGAGCCCTTCATCTCCACCGCCTACGACGGGCCCCAGCTCGACGACCGCCTCAACGCGCAGCGCCACTACGGCGACCCGCTCGAGAACAACAACACGCCCGGTACGGCCACCCCCCTGGGCACGCTGAGCATCATCCCCGACAGCCTCACCGAGCTCAGCATCGACGACAACGGCGACCTCGACTACTTCGAGTTCCAGCTCGACGACGCCAGCGAGGTCACCGTCAACCTCACGCCCACCGGCGCGTCCTACACCCAGGGCCCCCAGACCCAGCAATGCAACGGCGGCTCGAACTACAACTCACTCACGATCATGGACCTGGGTGTCCAGGTTATCGACTCCAACGGCATCAACGTCCTCGCCTCGGCCGACGTCAACCCCGCCGGCCAGGCCGAGTCCATCTCGGTCGTCATCGAGAACGCGGGCACGTACTTCATCCGCGTCGATGGCGACAACACCAACTCCATCCAGGCCTACAACCTGGTCGCGTTCGCCCAGGAACTGCCCTTCCTCCCCGTCGGCCTGAGCCTCGTCGGCTCCATCCCCGCCAGCGTGGACCCGGGCGACACGTTCAACGTCACCATCAACGTCAACCCGCGTGACGAGGTCATCGCACCGGGCTCCGAGCTGCTCTTCTTCCGCAACGACGGCGGCTCGTTCTCCTCGTCGCCGCTCTCCGACGCCGGGGGTGGCAACTACACCGCCAGCGTCCCGTCCTCGCTCTGCGGCGAGAATCCCGAGTTCTACTTCCAGGTCACCGGCGACCTCTCCGGCGCCGTGACACTGCCCGAGGACGGCGCGACCGCCCCGTACTCCACCGTCGTTGGCGACCTCACCGTTGCCTTCGCCGACGACTTTGAGGCCAACATGGGCTGGGCCGTCTCCGGGCCGGTCAGCGGCCAGAACTCCGGCGAATGGGAGCGTGGTGTCCCGGCCGGCGACGGCTCGCGCGGCGACGCCCCCAATGACTTCGACGGCTCCGGGCAGTGCTACCTCACCGGCAACGGCGGGCCCGGATCCAACACCGACGTCGATGGCGGCCAGACCATCCTCACCTCGCCGGCGTTCGACGTCGCCGGCAACCCCGAGGCGACCATCTCCTACGCACGCTGGTACAGCAACGACTCCGGCGCGGCCCCCAACGCCGACGTCTTCACCGTGGATATCTCCAACAACAACGGCGCAAGCTGGACCAACCTCGAGACCGTCGGCCCCAGCGGCGCCGGCACCGGCGGAGGCTGGTTCCAGGTCGAGCACCGCATCGCCGACTTCGTCGCCCCCTCCAGCCAGGTCCGCGTCCGATTCATCGCCGAGGATGCCGGCTCAGGCTCGGTCATCGAGGCCGCGGTTGACGCGATCGAGGCCCAGGGCCTCACGTGCGAGGACCCCGTCGACCCCATGTGCAACGACGCCGACCTCGCCGAACCCTTCGGCGTGCTCAACTTCGACGACGTCATCGCCTTCCTCAGCGCCTTCGGCTCGATGGAGGCCCCGGCCGATCTGGCCGTGCCCCTCGGCGTCTGGAACTTCGACGACGTGATCGCGTTCCTCAGCCTCTTCGGCGCCGGCTGCCCGTGATCGGACCCAACGCCACCTGATCCCCTCCGGGGCCCGGGCACACGCCCGGGCCCCTTTGCGTTTCTGACCCCGGATCCCCCGCCTGGATCGCGCGTCGCGCGTGCGTCGGACGCCCGCGCCCGCTACGCTGACCCGCGTTGATCCGACTGCCCGCCGATCTCGTGGGGGGCGTCCGCTCGGCTTTCGAGGGGCGCCGTGTCTGTGTCACCGGAGGCGCCGGTTTCATCGGCGGTCACCTCGTCGACGCCCTGCTCGCCCTGGGCGCCTCGGTCCGCGTCATCGACGACCTCTCCAACTCCACCCTCGAGCACCTCTCCGAGCTCATCGAACTCGAGCCCAAGCGCGTCCGCTTCTTCCACGGCTCGATCCTCGAGCCGAGGGCCATGCGCGAGGCCGTCGAGGGCGCCGCCATCGTCTTCCACCTGGCCGCCATGGGCTCGGTCCCCCGATCCATCGAGGACCCGGCCCGCGCCTGGGACGTCAACGCGACCGGCACGCTCCGCGTCCTCGAGGCCGCCCGCGCCGCCAAGTGCGAACGCGTCGTCTACTCCGCCTCCAGCTCGGCCTACGGCGACAACGAACGCCTCCCCCTCCGCGAGTCCGATCCGCCCCGCCCCGTCTCGCCCTACGCCGCCACCAAGCTCGCCGGGGAGCACCTGTGCCGCGCCTGGAGCGAGAGCTACGCCATCTCCACGATGAGCCTGCGGTACTTCAACGTCTTCGGCCCCCGCCAGCCCGCCGACTCGGCGTACGCCGCCGTCGTCGCCGCCTTTATCCGGCGCGTCGCCTCGGGCGCCGCCCCCGTCATCTTCGGCGACGGCGAGCAGTCCCGCGATTTCACATTCGTCTCCAACGCAGTCGCCGCCAACCTGCTCGCCGCCGCTTCCAAACGTGAGCCCCGGGGCGAGGTCGTCAACATCGGCACGGGCGACCGCGTCACACTCAACGCCCTTGCCGCCCGCGTGATCGAACACTTCGGCGCCCGCGATCTCACCCCCGAGCACCAGCCCGTCCGCGCGGGCGACGTCCGTCATTCCCAGGCAGACCTCTCCCGCGCCCGCGAGCTGCTCGACTACCGCCCGATCACGACCTTCGCCGACGGCCTCACCGAGACCATCGACTGGTTCGACCTCGCCTCCAGCCGCGCCGGCGACAACGCCTGAGCGTCACGCCGTCCCCTCGCCCGCACGCCGCGCCAAGGATCGTTCGGCCCGCATGCACACACTCGCCGGACTCTGCCGACTCGCGATCATGCTCGCCCGAACGAGGGGCGCCCGCGGGCCGTACTGGGCGTGGCGCCTGCACACCGCGTTCGCCGACCGCCCGCCCCCAACCCCCGCCGCCCGATCCCGCGCCCTGCTCGAACTCGCCCGCTGGATGTCGCGGGTGCGTCGCCTGGGCTCGTGAGGCCCGATCCAGGGCGTCCCGCGCGTGTGCGGCCCGTCGCTCGCCTTCGAGCCCCGCGTGGCCCGCGGGGGGGCTGGTGTGCTAGGCTGGACCCGACCACCCGCCGCGGGGACCAACCACGCGGGCGTCGCCCGCAGAGGGCGGGTGACCAGGGAGGCCTCCCATGCCGGACACGGGCTCAGCCGATCAGCACAGCGGCGCCTTCGCCAGGGCGTTCCTCCCCGGGCTCGTTCTCGGGCTCGTCATCGGCGGTGTGTGCGGCGCCGTCCTCCCGCCCCTGATCGACGGCGGCCCCCGCATCCAGCGAAACCCCGACGCCGCCAACGCCGGGACGAGCCCGCGCGAGCGAGGCGACGACGCGGCCGACCTCGAGCGCCAGCAGGTCGAGGACGCCCTCCGCCAGGCCGAGGAGGGCGCACAGAACGCGGGCGACGACACGCCGACACACGAAGGCGGCGACGCCCCAGCGCCGCCCGCGGGCGTGGACCCCGACTCCGACGACTGACCACCCGTCGATGCCCGCCGACGCGAGCCAAGCCGATCCCGCGCGAGCCGCACGCCTCGTCGCACAGCACGCCCGCACCAGCGCGCTGCTCGGTGTGGACTTCGTGCCCGTCTACACCGACCGCGTCCCCGCGGCACGCGAGCACGTCGCCGCCGTCGCCCCCCGGCGCCCGGTCCGCGTCGAGGCCCCCAGCGAATTACCCAACACGCCGCGCCAGGCCCCAGCCCGAGCCGAGGCTCCAGCCCCGCCCGCGTCCGTCGCGCCCGCGGGCATCGAAGAGATCCGCCTCTCCGACGATGTCCCGGAGTCACGCGAGCACGCCCAGCGCCTGCTCGACGAGCTCAAGGCCCGCTACGAGGCCGACGCACCGCACCAGCACTTCGTCACCGACCACAACACCATCGTCTTCGGCGAGGGCGACCCCAAGGCCCGCCTGATGTTCGTCGGCGAGGCCCCCGGGGCCGAGGAAGACCGCACCGGGCGCCCGTTCGTCGGGCGCGCCGGGCAGCTGCTCGAGAAGATGATCGCGGCGATGGGTCTCAGCCGCGAGGGCGTGTACATCTGCAATGTCCTCAAAACGCGCCCGCCCGGCAACCAGACCCCGACGAGCGAGGAGGCGCGCCTGTGCGAGCCGTACCTCCGCGAGCAGATCCGCATCGTCGCGCCCGAGGCGATCGTGACGCTCGGGCTCCCCGCGACACGCCTGCTCCTGCAGACCAGCGCCTCGATGCGCGAGATGCGCGGGCGCTGGGCCCAGTACCCGCCCACCGGCGACGACACGACGGGCGACGACGTGCCAGGAACCGGCGCGGCGCCGACCCCCGTCATGCCGACATACCACCCCGCGTTCCTGCTCCGCAGCCACACGCCCGAGAACCGCGCCAAAGTCTGGGCGGATCTCCGCATGGTCATGGACCGCCTGGGCCTGGCCACGCCGGGCCAGCGCACGCCCCAGGACACCTGACGGGCCGCGTCGTGGTGGTGCACGCAGCGCACGCGTTCGCACACGCATGTTTTTGCCCGAACCCTGAAACCTGAAGGTGGGCAGACCGTATCGGGTAGCGAGGACGCGGCCCCGCCGGGCAGACCCCCCGCGAGCGTGCCGGACGACCACATCCCCCGACCCCCACGAGACTCGGCGCTCGGCCTGTGGCTGAGTGCCGGGTTTTTTGCGCACAACCACCGCGCGCCGGGCCCGCCCGCCGCGGACGCCGTGTCTGTGTTGTCAACGAGGTCGGCTCAGGGTTCGTCGGGCGCCGCCGCGTCGATGACGCCGTAGTCCAGCGCCGTGTCCGCCGGCAGCACCTGGATCCGCGAGACCCAGTACCCCTTGTTCTCGCGGTCCACCGCCAGTGTGAACGAGACCTTGTCGCCCGGCGCGAGCCCCTCGAGCAGCCCATCATCCTGCACCGGGAAGGGCATCGTCATCGACTTCATCCCCCGGACGCCGTCGGCGGACACCGGGTTCACGCCCTGGAAGTTGATGAACTCGGGGATCTGCTCGTGCCTGATCTGCAGGTCGCCCATCGTCGAAGGCAGCGCCACGACCTGGCCGCGAACCTCGTACGTCTCGGTCGGCGTGCGCACAGCAGCGGGCGTTTCGTCAGCGACGGGCGAGCGTTCGCACGCGCACAACGACAGCACCAGCACCATGCCCGCCGCGCCAAGCACGCCCCGGGCGTATTTCGATGCTCGTGATCGTGTCACGGCTTCCGCGGGCCTCAGGCCTTCTCGATGTTCACGTACGCGCCGATCGAGGCCATGTCGGCCGCGATGTCGTGCGAGTAGGGCATCTGCCACGACTCGCCCGTCGAGACACGCGCGATGTTCGAGCAGCGCTCCCGCGACGAGTACAGGCGGTTGCCGCGGATGTACCGGTGCATCCGCTTGCGCCGCAGACGCTGGGCCCGGGCCAGGGACCGCTTGATGGTCGGGTCACGCCGCATGAGCCGGAGCAGGGTCGCGCGGGGGGCGTGCGCCAGCGGCTCGCGCGTGATGGTGCACTTGATCGTCTGGCCAGCTTTGATGCCGTCGAGCATGACCCGTCCTCTACCTATCTGGCGTCTATCTACCGCCTCGACACGGCTTTGGCGGCGCCTCCCGGGCGCCCCGCCCGCGCGAGGGAGCAACTGTAGGCCACACCCCCGCCGCGTCCAATCGCACCCCTAGCATCAACACCAGCCACACCCGGAGGCGCACCATGACCGCCCAGACACCCGAGCCACCCAAGCCGTTCGATCCCGACGCCGCCCACCAGCAGCGTCCCAGGCTCCGACGCCTCCGAACCTTCCCTATGCCCGTCAAGGGCCCCGACGGCCAGCAGCAGGTCCTCCTGGGCCTGGCCGACGCACAGCAGATCTCCGACAAGGTCGTCGCGACCCACCCCGCCGTCCAGCACGTCCTGCCCCTGATGGACGGCTCGCGGGACCTCGACCAGATCGTCAGCGAGGTCGGACGAGGGCTCGAACGCAACACCCTCGAGACCATCGTCGCCCAGCTCGACGGCGCCGCCCTCCTCTTCGGGCCCCCGTTCGAGACCATCGAGGCCAAGATGAAGTCCGACTTCGACTCCGCCCAGAACCTCCCGCCCGCCAGCTCGGCCCAGCTCGTGGACTCGCTGGCCAAGCAGAAGCTGGGCGAGGGCGCGACCGAGGAGCAGATCGCGGCGCAGGGCCCCGCCTTCATCGGCGAACTGTTCGACCAGTGGATCGACAAGGCCCTGGAAAACGCGGACAACCCGAGCTTCGACGCCCTGCCCCCGGGCGTGGTCGTGCCGGGCAACGACTACGGACGGTCCTGGATCAACTACGCCGCCGTCTGGGGCCGCCTCCGCGTCGTCGACCGCCCCGACCGGGTCGTTGTCCTGGGCACCAACCATTTCGGCTCGGCCACCGGCGTCTGCGGGTGCGACAAGGGCTTCGAGACCCCCCTGGGCCTGTGCGAGCTCGACCAGGCCTTCGTCCACGCCCTGGACCAGCGTCTGGGCGCTGAGGACTCCGCGAAGCTCTACGAGCACCGCTTCGACCACGAACGCGAGCACTCCATCGAGCTGCAGGTCCCCTGGATCCAGCACTGCCTGGGCGCGGGCGAGGACGGCTCGTTCGTCCCCGTCTTCGGCGTCCTCGTCCACGACCCGGTCCGCAACTCGGGCGAGAGCTACGACGGCGCGGGCCTCGGGCTCGACCCGTTCATCGAGGCGATGAAGGGCGCGATCGCCGACGCGCCGGGAACAACCCTGCTCGTCGCCGCCGCGGACCTGAGCCATGTTGGGCCGATGTTTGGTGATCAGCAGTCTCTCTCGGGCGAGGAGCCCGAGGCGGTCGAGGCCCGCAACCAGGTCGCGCGTCAGGACCAGGAGCTGCTCAAGCACCTGGTCGAGGGGCGCCCCGACGACCTGGTCAGCTCACTGGCCTGGAGCCAGAACGCCTCGCGCTGGGCCTCGACGGGCGCCCTTGTCGCGCTGTCCAAGATCCTCGACAACCACCCCGCCCGCGTCCTGAACTACGCCGCCTCGCTCGACCCGCAGGGCACGGCGATGCTGACCAACGCCGCGATGGTCGTGGACGCCTGACCGCTCGTCGGGCGCCCCACGCGGGGCACGCCGCCGCACCAGGCGGTTGTGTCACAGGCCTGTCACGGCTCGGCTTCCGGGGCGGACCCGGGCGTCGATCTTGTCGTATCACTGGGGCGTCCGCGCACGGTCGTGGACAGCGGCGGACAGGGGCCATGCCAGGGCCCGGCGTGTACCATCCGCCCCCCAATCCGCCCGCGCGACCCCCGCCTGGGGGCGAACGGGCGAATACGAGGACCAGCCATGCCGCCATCGAACGTCTGCTGGGGAATCGAGATCGGGTACGGCGCCGTCAAGGCCGTCAAGATCCAGGGCGACGGGGACGACCTGCAGGTCGTTGACTTCGCCGTCGTCCCCCACGCGAAGACCCTCTCGACGCCCGACCTGGACAAGGACGACGCGATGCGTGTCGCGCTGGGCACGCTCGCGAGCCGGTACGACCTCTCGGGCGCGTCGATCGCGGTCTCGCTGCCCGGGCACCAGTCGTTCGCACGGTTCGCCAAGCTCCCGCCGGTCGAGCCCAAGAAGGTGCCCGACATCGTCAAGTTCGAGGCGGTGCAGCAGATCCCGTTCCCGCTCGAGGAGGTCGAGTGGGACTTCCAGACGTTCATCGCCGAGGACTCGCCCGAGGTCGAGGTGGGGATCTTCGCGGTGACGCGCAAACGGATCATGGACCTGCTGACGATGCTTGGCGATGTGGGCCTGACGCCCGACGTCGCGACGCTCTCGCCCATCGCCGCGTACAACGCGATCGCCTACGACCTGGAGTTCACACAGAAGTCCGCGGGCACGATCCTGCTGGACATCGGCACCGTCGCGACGGACCTGATCATCGCCGACTCGGGCCGCGTCTGGGTCCGCACGTTCCCGATAGGCGGGCACCAGTTCACCGAGGCGCTCGTCAACACCTTCAAGCTCAGCTACACCAAGGCCGAGAAGCTCAAGCGCGAGGCCGAGCAGACCAAGCACGCCCGCCACGTCTTCCAGGCGATGCGCCCTGTGTTCGCCGACCTCGTCCAGGAGGTCCAGCGCTCGATCGGCTTCTACCAGTCGATGCACCCTGAAGCCGAGCTGGCCCGGCTCATCGGCCTGGGCTCGACGTTCCGCCTCCCGGGCCTGCGCAAGTACCTCAAGCAGCAGCTCCAGCTCGACGTCTACCGGATGGAGCAGTACAAGCGGCTCACCCTCGAGGGCCCGCAGGCCGCCGAGTTCCAGAACGCGAGCCTCAACCTGGCCACCGCCTACGGCCTGGCGTTGCAGGGCATCGGCCGCGGGACGCTCCAGGCCAACCTCATGCCCGTCGCAGTCGTCCGCGAGGCGATGTGGAAGCGCAAGGTCCCCTGGTTCGCCGCCGCCGCCGGCCTCGCCGCCGCGGCCTCGGGCGCGATGTTCATCCGCCCCCTGCTCGACTCGGCCGCGTACACCGGCAAGGAAACACCCAACGTCATCCAGGAGGTCGTCCGCGAGGCGGGCCTGCTCGCCAGCGAGGCCGAGGAAGCGGGCGTGACCGGCTCGGCCTCCGCCGACCTCCGCGCCGACCAGATCGTGGGCCTGCTCGAGGGACGCGAGCTGTACGCCAGCATCCTGGCCGACACCTCCCGGATGCTCGAGTCCGCCGACGACCGGGCCGCGTCCGACGACAAACTCGCGGTGCCCGAGGGCGAGCCCGCGTTCCGTCTCATCACGATCGACGCCTCGTACGAGGGCTCGGGCGCCGCGGGCGCAAACCCTTCCGGCTTCGGTGGGCCCGGCGCCTACGACCCGAGGGACCCCGATTTCGGCCAGAGCAACGACCCGCGCTACGGCAACCAACCGCAGACACAGACCCAGACGCAGAAGGGCGAAGATTCGCTCGCCGAGCTCGAGGGCAAACGCCATGTCCGCGTGCGGATGGAGGTCGAGACCGCCTCGACGTACCCCTACGTGCTCGACGACACGATCGTCGCGTGGCTCCGCGAGCGGGCTCTCGCGGCTGGCGCCGAGCCCTACTCCATCGTCGTCTCGTCCGTCCCCTGGGTGAAGGGCGCGACCATCGCCGCCAACCAGCGCCCGGGCCAGCGGCCCGGCCAGTACACCCGCCCGAACACCGGGTTCAACCCCACGGACCCTCGCGGGCGCCAGTTCGGTGGGCCGGCCTCCACCGGCGGCAGCGGCGGGGGGGCGAACAAGCCGATCGACTCCATTGCCCCCCTGCCCAAGCCCCCCGAGGACGACGGGCTCGAACGCCAACGCTACGTCGTGACGTGGTACGCGGTCCTTGATCCCATGCCGGAGGGCGAGCCGTGAAGAAAGTCATCGGGTGGATCAAGAGCCGGCTGCTGATCGTCGTCTGCTGCGTGCTGATCCTCGTGTTCCTGCCCGCGGGGTACGTCCTGAGCGGGATGTGGAACGCGGGCATCAAGAAGCAGGCGCAGGACGATTTTCAGACCGAGCAGCGGAAGCTCAAGGGCAAGTCCACGGTCTCGTACGCCGTCCCCGCGGTCTTCCAGGGCGAGGAATCTATCACCGACGCCCGCGCGCCCAACCGCGCGGTCACAGAGTTCTTCAAGCGCGAGCGCGAGGCCCGCGAGCAGCAGGTCGCCCGCGTTGTCGAGCACGCGACGCGCTTCAACGAGGGCGCCCACGAGCCGCTTGTCGTCGGGCTCCTGCCCGCGCCCGAGAACGCCCAGGCGCTCCGACGCAAGACAGTCGAGATGGTCCGCGCGATCTCGGGCGAGCAGCAGGGCGACGGCGTCTACCCGCTCGTCCGCCGCCTGCTCGACAGGATCAACGCCGGCCCGCCCATCCCCGTGGAGGACCTGGCCGACTCGCTCAACGAGTACGAGCGCACACAACGCCAGAAGCTCGTGGAGGCCTCGCCCACGGGCAAGCTCTCGCCCGAGCAGGAAGACGAGCTGGGCGCCCCGCTCGTCCGCCAGCGCCTGGGCGCGTACGCCTCCCGCGCCAGCGAGCTGAGCATGTACGCGACCCCCGACGCCGTCCTCGTCTCGCAGCCGGGCGTGGGCCCGGCGCCGTTCGAGCCCGATCCCTCGAGGACCGGCTACACCGAGGACGACGCCTTCCGCTGGCAGTTCGACATCTGGCTCGTCGAGGACCTGCTCGCGGGCCTCGACAACGCCAACACAGAGCCCTCCGGCGAGCGCTCGGGCATCGCCGACTCGGTCGCCAAGCGACTCGAATCGCTCGAGATCATGCCCTTCGTCATGGGCGACCAGGGACCCGCGGCGCCCGCGACGCACACCGGTCGCACCGAGGCGACCGGCGAGCGGATCTACGACGTGCGTCACGCACGCCTGGTCGTCGTCGCCGACGCCCAGCGTGTGCCCGCGCTCGTCGACGCGCTGGGCGAGAGCAACTTCATCACCGTGACCGGCCTCCGCGCCGAGCACGTCGAGCCCTGGAGCGAGCTCGAGCAGGGGTACTACTACGGGCCCTCGCCCGTCCTGCGCCTGACGCTCGACGTCGAGGTTGTGTACCTCCGCGACTGGACCAAGCAGTACATGCCCCCGGCGGTCCGCGAGGCCCTCGGAATCCCCGCCGACGCCACCGCCGACCCGGCTGTTGACGACTGATACACGAACGCGCCCGGATCAGCGGCGCGCCGAGGTGACCCATGAAGCTCAAGGGCATCAACCCGATCGAGAAGAACGTCGAGAAGATCGTGCTCGGCCTCGTCTTCGTCGTCCTGCTCGCCGCCCTGGCGATGCAGTTCCTCGTCAAGCCCAACCAGGTCGACGTCGGGGGCGGACGCACCGTCGCGCCCGAGAACATCTACAACGAGCTGGCCAACGAGGCGTCGCTGCTCAAGGGCAAGATCCAGGACCGCGACCCGTCGCTGCCCGAGGTCAAGCCGACCGACCTGCTCGAACGCTACCAGACCGCGCTGACCACCTCCGCGACCGGCGTGGGCCAGATCGCGCCGCTGGTCGAGGGCGTCGATGTGCTCGGGGGCGTGCAGGTCGCCGACGGCGGCATCGCCCCGGGCGGGCCCGTCATGGCGCCCCGCGTGCCGGCGCCGTCCGCGCCCATCGCCAGCTCGCAGTGGGGGACCCTCGACCCGTACACCGTCGAATCAAACGAGGCCCTCGCCCGCATCGCGCCGGCGCAGCAGCCCTACGACGTGCCCGCGGTCTCGGTCGAGGCCGTGTTCTCCGGCGTCGAGCTCGCGCGCCTGCTCGCCGGCGCCGACGAAGGCCGCCGCCCGATCCCGGGCCCCCTGCGTCGCCAGGTCGAGATCGTCCGCGTCGAGCTCGAGCGTCAACGCCTCGACCCCCAGACGGGCGCGTGGGCCGACGCGAACGCGGGCACGCCCCTGCCCACCGCGTACGACCCCGCGTTGATGATCGCCGACCAGGTGGACCTGAGCACGCTCCTGGGCATCGCGGGCGACGCGCGCCGCAACCGCCGCCAGCTCGTGCAACCGCCCTTCGCGCCCCTCATCGCCGGCCCGGTCTGGAGTCCGCCGGCGCAGGCCATCGCGGCCATGGGCGCCATGAGCGACATCAACAGCCTCCCCCGCCAGCGGTTCGAACTGGCCAAAGCCGAACGCACGCTCGCCGATCTCGAGGATCGCAAACGCGGCGCCGCTACCCGCCCCGCCGGCACGCAGACCACCGTCAGCGATGACCCCCGCAGGGGCGGCGCGGGTGCTCGGAACACCGGCAGCACGAGCACGTCGTCACGACCCTCTCGCGACAGCACGCAGAGCCTCGACCGGCGTATCGCCGACGCACGAGACGAGGTCAACAAATACCGCGACCGCGTCCGCGAGCTCGATGACGAGCGCCAGCAGGCCCAGCGCACCGATCGCGAGGCCCTCGATCGCCCCCTGTTCGACCAGGACGCGCTCCGCCTGTGGACGCACGATTTCGGCGTCGAGCCCGGCGCCACCTACCGCTACCGCATCCGGGCCGTCGTCAACAACCCCCTGTTCAAGAAGGGCGCCCAGCTCGACCCGGCCGACCCCGAGCAGCAGTCGCTCACCCGCGAGCCGCTCGTCTTCGGAGCATGGTCCGGGTGGACCACCCCCGTGACCGTCGGCGCCGACACGTACTACTTCGTCACCAACGCCTCGACCGAGGGCCAGGTGGGCGTGACCGGCCCGAGCGCCAGCGTGGAAGTCTTCCATATGTACTACGGGCACTACCGCGCGGACACCACCAGGATGGAACCGGGCGACGCGATCGACGTCGCGGTCGATCTGCCCGCGGGGTTCGTCACATTCGACACGGCCGCCGTCGATGCTCAGGGGATGCGCCGCTTCATCGAACGCAAGCCACCGGCCGACGAGGCGCCCCCCGAGGGGATCACCCGCCTGGCGACCGACCGCGACGTCGCCCTCCCGACGTACCTGCTCGAGGTCGCCCCGCTCCCGATCACCCGCGAGGCCGCCCTGGGCGCCGCCGCCCGCCAGGTCATCCAGGCGGTCTTCCGCGACCCGGACGGCTCGCTCAGCGTCCACCGCCCGTCCGACGCCCAGACCGATGCCCAGCTCCAGATGGCCCGCGAATCCGCCCAGGCGGGCGGGATCCTGGACCTGCGGGTCCCGGACGCCGTCGATGATCTGAGCCGCCTGCAGGGCCCCCGCGGCCCGCGTGGCCCGCGACCTTCGGTCCCCGAGAAGGACGGGCCCTGATCGGAGTTGCGCCTCCCGGGGCAAATGAATCGACACAGACCCCGAAAGTGGAGGCCCCACGCCTTGACGCGCGTGGGGGCGGGCCTAGGATCCCCTCGCCTCTGAAAAGAGGGACGCGGAACGGTTTGGGCGGACGCCCAGGGCCGCTCCGGGCCACCTTGACAACCGGATCACGACGAACGAATCGCCCCAGTCGGCGTGTGCATTTCGAGGTCTTTCGCACACGAGTCCCGGTTGGGGTGCAACTGCATGACGAGTGTCTGCAGCGTCTGAAGGCTGGCGCCCGGGAGGGTCGCCCCGATCGAGTGATCGGGGTGGACGGTCCGGGTCGCGCGTCCTGCTGGGGAATCGTTACCCCCGGAAGGGCGGCGTAAGAGCGCAGCTGTTGGGAGCCCCTCGGCGACCGGCAGGTGTGATCGAGCCACCAAGGGCACACGGTGAATGACTTGGCGTCAAGAGGCGATGAAGGACGTTGGAACCTGCGAAAAGCCTGAGGGAGCTGGTAACCGAGCTGTGATCTCAGGATGTCCGAATGGGGAAACCCGGCCCGTTAGGGTCATCACGTACTGAATGCATAGGTGCGTGAAGCGAACCCGGGGAACTGAAACATCTCAGTACCCGGAGGAAAGGAAAGCAACAGCGACTCCGTAAGTAGCGGCGAGCGAAAGCGGATAGACGTGAGACTCGTGAACAGGTTGGAATGCCTGGCCAGAGAAGGTGAAAGCCCTGTAGTGAGAGGTAGCGTCATAGCCCTCGAGTAGGCTCGGGCTCGTGGAACCCGGGTTGAACATGGGAGGTCCACCTCCCAAGGCTAAGTACTCCTTGACGACCGATAGCGAATCAGTAAGGCGACTGAACGTTTAAAAGCACCCCGATGAGGGGAGTGAAAGAGTACCTGAAACCGTGTGCCTACAAGCGGTCGGAGCCCCTCGGGGTGACGGCGTGCTTTTTGCATAATGAGCCTGCGAGTTAGCCTCTTCGGCGAGCCTAAGGACCCACGGTCCGGAGGCGGAGCGAAAGCGAGTCTGAACAGGGCGTTCAGTCGAAGGGGCTAGACACGAAACCCGTGTGATCTACCCATGGCCAGGGTGAAGGAGGGGTAAGACCCTCTGGAGGCCCGAACCGGTTAACGTTGAAAAGTTATCGGATGAGCTGTGGGGAGGAGTTAAAGTCTAATCAAACCGGGAGATAGCTTGTTCTCGCCGAAATAACTTTAGGGTTAGCCTCAGGTTGCAAGCGTCGGGGGTAGAGCGACTGGATCGGTGTGGGGCCCTACCCGGGTACCCCATCGAACCAAACTCCGAATACCGACGCCCAAGTCCTGGGAGATAGACCACGAGTGACAATATCCGTGGTCAAAAGGAGAAGAATCCAGACCGCCGGCTAAGGTCCCAGAGTCACGCTAAGTTCTTAAGGAAGTCAGATTGCTATGACAACCAGCATGTTGGCTTAGAAGCAGCCATCATTTAAAGAGTGCGTAATAGCTCACTGGTCGAGGAATCTGGCGCCGATAATGATCGGGAATAAGCGTGACACCGAAGCCGCGGACTCGCAAGAGTGGTAGGCGAGCGTTCCCCGTGCGGTGAAGCCGAGACGTAAGTCGAGGTGGAGCGCGTGGAAGTGCATATGCAGGCTTGAGTAACGATAAACAGGGTGAGAATCCCTGTCGCCGAAAGCCCAAGGTTTCCTGGGGAAGGTACATCCGCCCAGGGTTAGTCGGGACCTAAGGCGAGGCCGAAAGGCGTAGTCGATGGACAGCAGGTCAACATTCCTGCACCCCCGCAGCGATCAAAGCACGGTGCGGATCCCCAAGCTCCTCAGGACTGTTAGACGTCCAGGCCCTCGGGCCGTTGAGGGGGGAGGGGGTTCCCAGAAAAGCCGTGTGGGCAAAGCGGGGCCCGTACCAAAACTGACACAGGTGGGCGAGGCGAATAGCCTCAGGCGCTCGAGAGAACGGTTGCGAAGGAACTAGGCAAAATCACCCCGTACGTTCGCAAGAAGGGGGCCCCTAGGGGCGCAGAGAAGAGGCTCTGGGAACTGTTTATCAAAAACACAGCACTGTGCTAACTCGCAAGAGGATGTATACAGTGTGACGCCTGCCCAATGCCGGAATGTCACGGAA
>JAJDDC010000015.1 GCA_029260515.1 Phycisphaerales bacterium
GACATTGAGGTTATCGTTCCGGTGGTCTCGTCGGTACGGCACCTGGTGGAAGAGGGTCTGAAAACCTGGCCCGTCAAACCGCACCTGGTCGAAGGGGAGACGGCGAAATTTCAAGCCTTCAGACTGTCAGACGCCGCGCTGGCCGCATCAGGCACCGTCACACTGGAACTTGCATTGAGCGGAACGCCCATGGTGGTGGCCTACCGTTTGGAATTTATCGCGTCGCTCGCGCGCTTCCTCGCCACGTTTCCCTCCATCGTGCTGCCGAATCTGGTGCTGGAGAAAAATGCCTTCCCGGAATTCATCGAGGAGAGTTGTACGCCCGAGAATCTGGCAGCAGCCATGTTGCCATTGCTGAAAAGGGGGCGGACACGCGACAAGCAGATATCCGCACTCAAGGGGTTGGAGAAAAAAATGCGCCTGGCGCGCGGACAACCGAGCGACCTGGCAGCGCAACTCGTTCTTGAGCACGTCAGACGAAAATGACTTCGCTATTTAACGGACCCGATTCTTCAAAATAGATTGCCTATTCACGATCTTCAATTTTCACATAGGGGCGTTTTGCCGGCCCTGTGTAAAGCTGACGGGGACGCCCGATACGCTGGGCCGGATCCTCAATCATTTCTTTCCATTGTGCGATCCAGCCTACCGTGCGCGCCAACGCAAACAGCACCGTGAACATATCCGTGGGGAAGCCCAGCGCTCGCAGTGTGATACCGGAATAAAAATCGATGTTCGGATAGAGTTTTCTCTCAACGAAATACTCGTCTTCCAATGCGATTTTTTCCAGGGCCATGGCAACCGGAAGTGCTGGATCCTTGTCAGCTCCAACGGCCTCGAGAACCTCGTGACAATTTTTCTGCATGATCTTAGCGCGCGGATCGTAATTCTTGTAAACCCGGTGACCGAATCCCATGAGACGGAACGGATCGTCCTTGTCCTTGGCCTTCTTCACATATTCCGGGATATTGTCGACGGTGCCGATTTCCTCGAGCATTTGCAATGCGGCCTCATTGGCGCCGCCATGCGCCGGACCCCACAGACACGCAATGCCGGCGGAAATACAGGCAAATGGATTGGCACCCGATGAACCTGCCAGACGCACCGTTGACGTCGATGCGTTCTGCTCATGATCGGCGTGCAGGATAAAAATATTGTCCATTGCCTTGGCCAGGATCGGGTCCGGCTGATACTCCTCGCATGGCACCGCAAAGCACATATGCAGGAAGTTTGATGCGTAATCCAGATCATTGCGCGGGTACATGAAGGGCTGGCCAATCGAGTATTTGAAAGCCATGGCAGCGATGGTCGGCAATTTAGCAATCATGCGGATCGAAGCGATGTCGCGCTGGACCGGATCATCGATATCCGTTGAATCGTGATAGAAAGCGGAAAGCGCACCGACCACTCCGACCATGATTGCCATGGGATGCGCGTCACGGCGAAAACCGGTGAAAAGCTTATGCATCTGCTCATGCACCATTGTGTGCATGGTCACGCGCTGGTTGAAATCTTCAAATTGCGCCTTGTTGGGCAACTCGCCGTAAAGAAGCAGGTGGCAGGTCTCAAGAAAGTTCCCGTTATCGGCCAATTCATCGATCGGATATCCCCGATGTAGCAACAACCCTTCCTCACCATCGATAAAGGTCAGTTTGGATTCACAGCTCGCCGTGGAGGTGAATCCAGGGTCATAGGTAAAGCACCCGGTGTCGCCATATAAACGAGTGATATCTATGACATCGGGCCCGATGCTGCCTTCGTAAACCGGCAACGCATGGTCCTTTCCGTCAAGCGTCAAAGTTGCGGATTTCTGGTTATCCGTTGCGGGTGCAAGTCCTTGTGAACCACCGGATGCGCTCATGCATGACCTCCATCGCCTAGCCCAAATACCATCCCTGACCGGGGATCGGGAACAGCTATAAGTTGAATTGATGAGTAGTCCCTTGCCTAATCGATTTCAGGCATTGGAGCAAGATCGCCAATGGGCGCATTGACGAATAGCTAGGTATTTTGCTGCGCAACCGTGGATAACTCTCTGATTTTGGCAAATGCACCTATCGGACCTGATCACGAATTCGTGCAACTGCCTCGTCTTTGCCCAGCGCATACAGAACGTCGAAGATGCCGGGCGATGTCGTGCGCCCCGTCAATGCTGCACGCAGTGGTTGTGCGGCCTTGCCAAGCTTGAGATCTGTCTTCTCTGCATATCCGCGCACCACGTATTCAATTTGCTCAACACTCCAGTCTTCGACGCCCTCCAGTGACACCAACAAACCGCCAAGAACCGCGCGCGCTTCGTCATCGAGGAGATTTTCTGCTTTTTCATCCATGTCGAGAGGGCGCGACACGAACACGAAACGCCCGGCATCGAGAATGTCGATGAGGGTTTTGGCGCGCTCTTTCAGCCCCGGCATGGCCAGCGCCAATTTCTCCCAGCATGCCTCATCGTCCGAATTCGGTGGGCGCGCCTCTTGGCTGAGTTCCGGGACAATGGCTCGGACGAGATTCACCAACTCACCATCATCACTGTTCTTTATGTAATGCGCGTTGAGGCTGGCAAGTTTCTCAAAATCGAACCGGGCAGGGGAGCGGCCAATGCCGGCCAGATCAAACCACTCGATCATCTGCGCGGTTGAGAAAATCTCATCATCGCCATGGCTCCACCCCATCCTCACAAGATAGTTTCGCAGCGCCGCGGGCAGGTATCCCATGGCGCGGTAGGCTTCAACGCCGAGCGCCCCGTGGCGTTTAGAAAGTTTTGCGCCATCGGACCCGTGTATCAGCGGCACATGGGCAAATACCGGTGTTTCCCATTCAAGGGCGGCATAGATCTGCGCCTGACGGCTGGCATTGGTAAGATGATCGGCGCCGCGAATGGCATGGGTCACGCCCATGTCATGATCATCCACCACCACCGCAAGATTATAGGTCGGCGAACCATCGCTGCGTGCAATGATGAGATCATCCAGATTCTTGTTGGCCACCGTGACCGTGCCCTGAACCTGATCCTCGATTACCGTGTCACCCTCATTCGGGGCCTTGAAGCGGATAACCGGGTCAACGCCCGCTGGCGCATCGCCCGGATCGCGGTCGCGCCACATGCCGTCATAGACGGCGCTGCGGCCTTCGCCGTGGGCGCGCTCGCGCATCTTTTCCATCTCTTCGGGTGTCGCGTAACATTTGTAGGCAAGACCCTTGGCAAGCAATTGCTCCACCACTTCGCCGTGCCTCGCCGCCCTTGCGTGCTGATAGACGGGCTCGCCATCCCATTCCAGGCCCAGCCAGGTGAGACCCTCCAAGATGGCATCAATGGCTTCACTGGTTGAGCGTTTGCGGTCTGTATCCTCGATGCGCAGCAGCATCTTGCCGCCATTGGCCTTGGCATGGAGCCAATTGAACAGGGCCGTGCGCGCCCCGCCGATATGAAGAAAACAGGTGGGTGAGGGGGCAAATCTGGTTACCACGCCATCGCTCATAGACTTAGGGTTCGGACTCATAATTGGCATCCATTGTGCGAGATGGATTTTAGAAAAAAGCAACAAAGGGGTCGGGCTTGGCCGCGCGCTCATGTACCATAACTGCATGGTCCGCGTTAAGGGCGGAGCCTAGACAATTGGGGGGCATTGGACCAT
>JAJDDC010000016.1 GCA_029260515.1 Phycisphaerales bacterium
GATGACAAGTACCCCAATCAGGATTTTGAATTTCATGTGTAGTCCTTCTCTGGCGTTGCAGGCGACAGGCGTTATAGACTTTGCGCATGACGATTGAAACGGACGACCTTTGGGTGTTCGGCTATGGCTCGCTCATGTGGAAGCCCGGCTTTGAATACACCGAACGGCGGCGCGCTGCGCTGCCCGGATATGTGCGCCGGTTCTGCCTTGACAGCATCACCTATCGCGGCACGCCCGAATTTCCAGGGCTGGTGCTTGCGCTTGACGAAGAGGTCGGCGGCCACTGTGATGGGGTGGCCTTTCGCGTGCCCGGCCTGCACCGTAAAGTGGTGCATGAATACCTCAGGGCGCGAGAACTTGTGACCTATTCATATCTGGAGAAGTTTCTGTCGGTGGAGATAGAGGGCACCGATGGGGCACAGGCGCTTTGCTATGTGATGGACCGCAGTCATCAACAGTACCGTGGGGGCCTGTCGATAGAAGCGCAGGCAGAAGTGATTGCAACGGCGCATGGGCCTGCGGGCAGCAATGTAGAATACCTTTTGAATACGATTGATCAGTTAAAGTCGATTGGCGTGGATGACCCGGACCTGACCCGGATCGGCGCGTTGGTCGCGGAATTTCAGGCAGGGGGCGGATAAATGATAGTAGTGACGGGTACGATTGAATTGCATCCCGAAGATATGTGGCCCGCAACCACCGCTGCGGGCGAAATGGTGCGTCAGACGCAGGCCGAAGAAGGCTGCATCAGCTATCGCTTTTATGTCGATATCAACTTTCTGACCCGGTTTCGCCTGTACGAGGAATGGCGCGACGAGGCGGCGTTGGCCGCCCACATGAAAACACCGCATATGGCGGTATTTCTGAAAGCAATTTCCGATTTGCGGATCGTCGAGCGTTCAATCTGCAAGTATGAGGTGACAGACACTCAGCCGGTCTGAACCGTCATTGCCCCTGACCGGCGAAGCTCAAACTCAGCGCGCGCTTTCTGACAGAACACCAGCGAAAAGACGACATTCGATGGGTCGACCAGGCGGTCGATCAGCGGCATCCGCTTTGCTGGTGCGGTCTCTGCCGTGATATTTTGGCTAAGGATGCTGTCAATTTCAGTGTACTGGCCCATGGTCCTGTTCCAAGTTGGCTCAACGATTGTTTGCGGCGTTGGTGAGGTGTATTTGCGCCTAAATCAATCCGCTGAAAAGGGGTAAAGCACACGTTTGTGCAAAGAATTTCGCCGAAGTGGTAAACTTTCTGTGCCTTCTGTGAAGTTGTGCTCATTCGTGTGTAAAACGTACGGATTCGGTCTGATCGGCGACCTGCCTCAGATGCTCCAGTTCCGCCAGCAGTGCCTGCAGGCGGTCTGCGCCGATACGGTCTTCAAGCGTGCGATAAACCGCCTCGGATTGAGGGGAGACGCGGGCGAACAGGTCTGCCCCCGCATCCGTCAGCGCAATCCGCCGGCGCCGAGCATCGGCGGTGCGTGCGCGCGCGATCAGGCCCCGTGTCTCCAACGTCTGTAACATGCGCGACAACGATGGTGGCAGGATCGCGCACCGCTCCGCCAGGTCAGAGGCATCCAGCGCGCCCGCCTCAGCCAGCGCGCGAATGACGCGCCATTGCGGCAGCGACAATCCCTCCGCATCGACGACGGGCTTGAACAGGCGCATCGTCGCCTCACGCGCCCGGAGCAGCGCGATGGGCAGGCTTTGCTGCATGCCGCGAAGGTCGCTCATGGCGCAACGATGGGCTGGGCCTTCAGATCGGGCGCGCGCGGCGCGACCCCCGCAAATGTCGTGCCATGCTCAAACCAGCTTTGCGGTGCCGGTGCCCCCCACAATGTCTGACGCTGCGGGTCTTTCAGGTCCCAGTGGATCGGCTCATGATCCGGGTCCACGGTCTGATAGTCAGAGCAGTAAATCTCAACCCGGTGGCCGTTCGGGTCCAGAACATACAGGAAAAACGCGTTCGATATGCCGTGCCGCCCCGGCCCGCGCTCAATATTGGCGACATAGCCGGTGGTGGCCATCAGATCCAGCAGGTCGATGATGTTCAAGGGCGTTGGCACCCAGAACGCAGTGTGATGCAGGCGCGGCCCAAGACCATTGGTAAAGGCGATGTCATGCACCCCGCCCTTGCGCTGCATCCATGCGGCCCAGAGGTGCCCTGTCTCGGCATCCTCGGTATATTCTGTCACCCGAAACCCGATGGCATTATAGAACGCCACGCTTTCATCGACGTTGGGCGAGAAACAGTTGAAATGATCAATCCGCAGCGGTTTGACCCCGCGATACAGTTTATATTGCTGATGCACGGGGGGCAGGCGGTCCATTTCGGCATAAAATTCCAACGGCACGCCATGCGGATCGTGCGTGGCCAGCGTGCGGCCCTGAAAGGGGCGCTCGACCCATGCGGTCTTGCACCCCTCATCGGCAAACCACGCGGCGGCACGGTCAAGGTCCGCATCCTCCCACACCTTGAAGGTCAGCGCGCCCGCCGCAGGGGTGCCCGCACGGCGAAGGATCATCGACTGATGTCCCCGTTCTTCCAACCCGCGCAAAAAGATATGGTCCGCCGTCTCGTCAGAGACCAGCAAACCCAGAGTGTCCGCCCAGAACGCGCGCGCGGCGTTCAGGTCAGTGACATCCAGCGTGGTGTGCGACAGGCGCACGATACGAAAGGGCGGGGTTGAAAGCGGGGCGGGCAGGGGCATCGGGCGATCCTTTCAGGCACCAAGGCGCGGAATTTTATGCGCGCCGGTGGCAAAGCCGATATGCTTTTGTTCCATATAAAATTCGAACGACCAGTCGCCGCCATCCCGCCCCATGCCAGAGGCTTTGACCCCGCCAAAGGGCGTGGGCAGGTGGCGCACATTCTCTGAATTCACCCAGATCATTCCGGCCTCAAGTGCGCTGGTCACGCGCAGTGCGCGGGTCAGGCCCTGCGTCCAGACATAGGCGGTCAGGCCATAGGGTGTGCCGTTGGCGATGGCGATGGCTTCGGCTTCGTCCGCGAAGGGGATCACGGTCAGGACCGGGCCGA
>JAJDDC010000017.1 GCA_029260515.1 Phycisphaerales bacterium
GAGAGATGTGGTGCTTGGATAAAGTGGTCAAAATATGTTGATAGAGGACTATCTACGAATTATGGGTGGGAAATTGATCACATAGACCCAAAGGGTGGAGATACGTTGTCTAACCTTCAACCATTACATTGGAAAAACAATTTGGATAAAAGTGACGGTAGTCTAAAATGCCATATCACTTCATCTGGAACAAATAATATCGAAAATTAAGTATCACCTTAGTTCAATACCTTACTTTGAAATTCTCTTAAGTGGAATTATCTAATTGGTTCAATTCTTCAAGAAATACAAATATTTTGAGGAGTTTGTAAATCGATATTTTTCAAAACATCATAACCCTTTTAAAGATAGGAGTTCTATCAAAATGAGATATGAGTCATAATGTAAAGCATGAATCAAAGACGACTATTGTACCGTATGTTAACATTGAAAGAATCATGGAGATTCTGAAAATAATGTACAAAAACAACATGAAGGAACAAAGCTTGAAAAATCTGGCTAAATTACTAGAATGCGGATTAAGTAATCTGTCTAATGTGACTCCCACTTTGGGTATTCTTGGTTTAGGGGAAGTACAAAAAGGCATTTTGAAATTAACTCCAGATGGATTAGTATGTGCAGATGCTTTTCTACACAATGATTTTGAAAAAGCAAAGATCGTGTTGAAGAGAAATATAGATCACTCTGAACCTCTTCTGTTTACAAAATCATTACTTGAGTCACGTTCCACAATCTCAAGTGATGAAATTGGCAATGCTCTTTCTGAGAGATTTAACAAAAATTGGAGAAGTCTACAAACAATCCGTAATTTTGGAATCAGTTGTGCATCAATTGTTGCATTTGCAGGTTTTGGATATTATAATGATGGAGTTCTTTCCAATAGACCGCCATCCATCCAAGTAACGTCTACTTTCTATCCGCCTACAATTGGTTATAACTCTATGATTAACCTGTTGAAGTCTTTACATGGTTTTGAACGAGTCAACATAAAAGATATTGCAAAAAAAATACAAACTAATGAACCAAACCTCTATACTAATTTGACCATTTGTACAATCCTGGATTTGGTGGAAAGAGAAACTACCAAGACATACAAGTTAACAGACAACGGTAGTCAACTAATAGATCCCACAATCTCAGAAGAAAACAAAATCAGAGTATTTAGAAAATGTTTATTGAATAGCCAATATGGGGAAATAATTGAAAAATTATCTGAATCAGAACAAGGACGTAATTACAGCAAAATTGGTGATGTTTTATCTTTCTTTATGAGAAAAGATTGGTCTGAAAAATCTAAATTATCTATTGTTAAAAAATTCATTACATGGTTAAATAATGCATGTTTGACTGAAAAAATTAAGCCCGGAATCTATAAAATCATAATTGATAAAGATGAAAAATTAGAAATAACTAACAAACCATCAGAAGAACAATCTTCAGAAAATCAGGTTAACCTGGAATCCATTTATGAAATAGGGAGAAGTGTTGGTGCACTTGAATCCATAATGTTAGATATTGACAAAACAAAATTTTTCAATGAAAAATTAACCATTTTCAAAGGTCTTTTGGAAGAACACGAAGACCTCAAAATGACCTTGGATATGCTTGGAAATAATTTCCAGATAGCGACGGACACAAAGAATCCTGCTGTATATCAAGCAAATGTAGATTTTGTCAGGAATAAAGTTAAGGAGAAGATATTTGGAGGTAAGAAAGTATGAGTGAAGGAAAAGAGAAAAAGAAAGGAGCTAATGCTGAATTAAAATATCCTCTACCCGATAAGAGAATTTCTCTTGATTCTCATTTTGATATAATCAAAGCATATGTTGTAGCTTCAAACAACGGCAAAAATCCTGCAGGGTACAAAGAACTAGAACCTTTCAATAAAATTATTACTACATTAGTAAGTGGCTGTAACAAGTTCTTCGAAAATCTTGAAATTATTACAAAATCAGAAGTTGGAAAATATTTGCCGACTGAAAAAGGTATTGATCTTTGTAAGGCATTACAATGGAAAGATGAGAATTTAATTAAAGAGGCCATGCAAAAAATTGTTGAATCTACATGGTTTTGGAATCAAACAAAACAATATCTTATGATAAATGAACACGTAACTAGAGACGAACTAATACAAAAAATTGGATTGAATTGTGAAGCAGATCCACAAAAACACACTAGATCTTTAGATAAATTAATTGAATATATGATGACAGCAAAACTGATTGTTGAAAAGGATGGTAAATTCATACTTGGGAAAACAGAGAAACATGAAAATGGATCTAAACCAAAAATACTTTTAGACCCTAACAAAGTAGAAGAATCAAAATCAAATATCGTGAAGCCGGTTTATAATTCAAGTGAGATTAACATGTCCTTTGGTTTATTGATTAATCCAGAAACATCAGAAGAACAAATTCGAAAATCCATAAGGGTAATTGTTGATGAATTAGAAAAAATTCAACAAGAAAAAACGGAGAATTCGCAATGAAAACAGAGAAGAAAGAAAAGAGTCAGGAACTACCATCATCTAGACTTTCTCTTGAAAAGCAATTTGAAATTTTGAAAACATTTGCTGTTATACATCAAACTAAAGGTACAGGTTCTAACTACAAAGACATCGCTTCTCAAGTAGGTGCAAATGCTACTGTAGTAAGTGACTGTTTAAAATTCTGGAGTGAAAATGGTTTATTGGAAGGTAATCGAGGCACATATGTTCCATCATCATTTTTGATAGAATTTAACCAGCAATCTCACTGGGGCGATGAAGATTCTGCCTTGCAAATTTTAAGAGAACCACTACAAAATGCATGGTTTGTTACTGAATTGAAGATAAAATTTCAAGTAAAGAACAAACTTTCTCAAAATGAGTTAAGGCAAACATTGGGACTAGCATCTAAAATATCTAAAAAAGACTCTAGAATTATGACTGGATTAAACAATTTAATTGAATTATTGGAAAAAATCAAAATTATCATAAAAGATAGTGATGATCACTATTCAATGAAAATGGATTCTGTGGACAAGAGAAAACCGATTTCAGTGCAGGATTCTGATGATATGATGCAAGTAACGTTAGGAAATGATCTTTATGCAGTTGATGTAAATGAAATAAAAGAATTTGTTCTCTCTAAAGGAAAGAAACTCAGTAAAATAATTCAGAAGGTAGACTAAACATGACGCAAGATTACAAAATTCCTAATGTACCTGCAGACATCATTATGGAAGTAATGGAAGGTATATGCCTCAAAAATGGGATGAATGTAGTTGAAGCAACAGCTTACATTGCAAAATCAAAACCATATGCTCAAAGAGCACTTGTTATGTCTGAACAACTTGGAATGATTGTAAGTGTAGATTCAAAATTTGAGGCAGTTGGCGATGCCAAAATCATTACAAGAGCAAACAATGATCAATGGCCAGTAATTTTTGGAAAATTTCTTCAACGTTTCAATCCTTTGATTCTGTTTACTTCTTTGTTAAGCCGAGGAAATTCATTAAAAGATTCAGCAAGAAAAATCAAAGTCATCTACGACATAGATACTAGCGAAGATATTATTGTTAACTCACTTGTTGGTTGGGGGCAATATGCAGGAATATTAAAAAAAGAAAAAGAAAAAGTAGAGTTGTTAATCGATACTGAAAATCTGTCTGCAGAATACATTAGAGAATTATTGCAGGCGATGGAAAATGATGTTAAAGCGCGTGTTTACATTGCCAACAAACTAGGGGATGATGTATTTGGATATATGAAACAAGATGAATTGGATTATCTTGTTAAAGCAATAAGAGAACATCAATCTGATCCTCGTGGTGCCATAGATGATGCGGGCAGGGCTTTTGAAGATTTTCTAAGACGTATTGCGGATGATAAATCCATCATAGTAGCTAATTGTAAAGGAATTCAGGAACTTGCAGATGCTCTTCGTGGTGCAAGACTAATTGATACAAAACAACTTGATATCTGTAAGTCTGCTAATGCATTAAGAGTTGCAGCTGCACACAGTAAAGATAGAAACTCTGGAGACAAATGGACATTGAACCCAGATACTTCAATTGAATGCATATTACTTGTTTTAACTTCAATTCGAAGCATACACAACTATATTTTCAAACAAATTCAGATGTTTTGATCTAAAGAATATCTCTAAATTTCAATGATCACAATACATAACAAATTTGGTGAGAAATACATACTAAAATTTGATAATCCATAAAAAAGATCCAAATGATCCAGAAAATCCCTCATAGAGTTTAACATTATTAGTTTAGAACTCTCATAGAGTTTTCAATTATTAGTTTAACACCACAAATTGGAATCATTTTATAAAAATAGGTTCAAAAATTAAGTAATTTTTATTCAATACTTGATTTTAGATATATTCTATCATCTTCTTCAACAAAGATTATGGTATCCCCTTCTTTGAATTTGTGCTTCTCTCTGACTTTTTTGGGAATTGTTATTTGATACTTGTAAGTTATCGTGGTCATTCCCAGTATCTCATTTTTTGATTTTGTCATTCCTTATTTCCCTTACTAGTATGAATTGTAAGTAATACTGATTAACTAGACCAAGGAATGTAAGGACATCATGGAACGTAAGGAAAAATTAAGCATGATTGTATTATCTGCAGTTATTTCCCTATCCTTAATTCCAGCATACGCGGAAATAGATCAAAACAGACCTCCAATGACACTTGATTGGAAGTTAGAAAATGCAATAGACAGAACAAACAGATCACTACAAGATGGTGATAAAATCCTAGTCTATGGAACAGTCAATGCAGGATACGAATCAACATTTGAAATTGGTGAAACTCAAGCTGATGTGAGTCTAACTTTATCTGATCCTATAAGAGAGATAATTAGTATTGAGCAAGTAGTGCCAGTATGTGCATATGACAAATGCCACTTTGAATGGATAATTCCTGCGGGCGGACCTTTGTGGAAACATACGGGTCAATATGAAATACAAGCATGCTACTTTGGTTACAACAGCCCACAAGGTCAATGTACCAGCACTGAAATTTCATATGCAAAATCATCGAAATCGCCTACAGAATCAAAGTCAATTGAATCAATCATTACTCTAAAACCATATGAGAATGGCAGAGTACAAGTCAATGTAAAGTTTCTAGATGTCATAGGCCAGACAATTAATCACATCAACTATGATATTACTGCAAAATTAGATTCTGTAGAAATCCTCAATGACAATGGAGTTCATGTACATGATGGGCAAGGCACCCACACCACTATTCCTTTAGACATTAATTCAAACTCAAATGATATGATAGATGTGGAAATTATATTTCGTGGAATTGG
>JAJDDC010000018.1 GCA_029260515.1 Phycisphaerales bacterium
TCTCGATCTCCTCCAGCGTGGTGTGAAGGGTGCGCGGCTCTGGATCGATCGTGGCACCCGCGTGAAGCGGCGACCATCGAAGGGGGGCACAGCGTGACAGTCGTGACGCCAAGGTTTGTCTCGGTGCTCCAGTTCAGCAGAGCGGGCGCCGACACCATACGTCGTCAGAAACGGACGTCCGAACAGGTTGCGTATCGAGACGATCGCGGTCAGCGGTGCATGGTTGCCGCGCCCATCGTCCCCCACGGAAGGAAGGACGCGTGAGCACGCACGAGGAACATCCAGCGAACTTGCACGCGAAGCCGCCCGTGGCTGACAACGAGTCGTCCGAAACCACCAATAGTGCGTCGTCGAAGGTCACCGCGCTGAACGCCGTGAGGTTCGAGCGGGGGGACGATGCCGAGTTGGCCGACGCTCTCCTACAAGCCCTCGCTTCGCAGCCCCCTCAGCCCGTGGGCGCTGAAGGAGCGTTGCATCTCTACTCGCACGACACGGGCACCTGGAAGCCCGTCGCAATCGAGCTGCAACGTCGGGTGGTGAAGAGGTTCGCGGGAGCGCCTCTGCCAAAGGGGCGAGTGAGGATCAGGCTCTCGACCGCCAGAGGCGCGGTGGCCCTAGCCATGGATGAAGTGCACCAAATGGACTTCTTTTCCGAGGCTCCTCGCGGGCTCGCTTTCACGAATGGCTTCGCCACAGTGGAAGGAGACGCGATCAAGCTCAGACCCCATTCGCCAGACAACCGGGCCCAGTGGAGCTACCCGTTTGCATTTGACCCCTACGCCGCACGAGCGAAGTGGACGGCGTTTCTTGGTAGCGTCTTCGACCCTGATGACGATGCGTCGGAAAAGATCGCGTTCCTGCAGGAGTTCTGCGGCGCATCGCTGTTCGGAGCTGCGCCGCGCTTTCAAAAGGCCGTGGTCATGTACGGCCAGGGCGCGAACGGAAAGAGCGTGCTCATAGAGGTCATCGTCAGCGCCATGCCGGACGGATCGACCACTGCGATCCCGCCACAAACCTGGGGAAGCGAGTACAGGCTGGCATTGCTCGCCGGGAAGCGGCTCAACGCTGTGAGCGAGCTGCCGGAGCGCGACATCCTGCAGTCGGAGGCGTTCAAAGCCGTAGTCGCCGGAGACCTCACGACCGCCAGGCAAATCAGGCAACAACCGTTCATGTTCCGCCCGATGGCGGGACACCTGTTTGCCGCAAATCGGCTACCGGGAACGGTCGACCACACCAGCGCCTTTTGGCGCCGATTTGTCGTTGTGACGTTCAACCGGATCTTCACGGCGTCCGAGCAGAATCCCACTCTTGCCAAGGACATCATCGACTCCGAGACGCCGGGGGTTGTGGCGTGGCTCATCGAAGGGGCGAAGCGGGTCCTGCACCAGGGAAGCTACGCGATCCCACC
This sequence comes from Phycisphaerales bacterium, assembly GCA_029260515.1. Taxonomy (GTDB): domain Bacteria; phylum Planctomycetota; class Phycisphaerae; order Phycisphaerales; family UBA1924; genus JAJRXR01. The sequence continues at coordinate 1,409 of JAJDDC010000018.1, forward strand.
AAGTGCGGAGATGGCCAAGGACGAATGGCGGAGGGGGAGCGATCAAGTGCAGATGTTCATCGATGACTGCGCTGAGGTTGTGATGCACCAGGTGGAAGAGGCGCCGCTGTCGATGGCGCTCTACACCGCCTACCGCGAATGGGCGGAGCAGAATGGGTATGGGAAAATGGCCCACAACAAGTTCGGTGTCAGACTGCGCCTGCTTGGCCACGAGAAGAAGCATACCGAGCACGGAAGCCGGTACCCCAGTCTCAGGCTGATAAATGTACCGTTCTGAAGGTTTCATCCCAAGTCCTTCAGCGATTGCGTCCATGGTCTCGGATGCTTGGCGCAATCCTGAAGCACCTGAAGGACTTGCTCCATTCTCCGACGCGTTTCGGTGGCCGATTGACCGAGCAACGAGCGGATGGATCGTCCGTCGAAGTGACGCATCCCTCGGGGGCACGCACGAGAGCGACCACGTGACCGCGGCTCCGAACGCCGCCATCCGCTCGGAACGAAACGAAGGAGGCCACGATGTACCCTCACTTTGACATCGTTCGACCTCGCCAACGCCACGCCCGTCGGCGAGTCTTGCGACCCGCTACTTCGCATCTGCGCGTGCTGGCGGTGCTTTCCGGCAAGCGGAGGGTGCACCTGGCGTCCGTGCCTGTGGACGCCACCGAGGGGCGCTTAGCCGCCTTTACGATGCAGCTGCGAGAGCGGCTCGCCAAGCTTGATGCGCATGAAACGACTATCCGCGTGTTCATCGAGCGCGCACACGATCGACTTTCGCGTGAGCGTGATGTCTGTGCCGAGCCAACCCGCCAACACCCACTACGCAAGCAGGGCCGGATGTTTCGCGAGGCAAGGGGAGTCCATGATCGGCAAGACGGCATTGCTCAATTGGCCGCATCCCAGTGCGGCGAAAAGACGAACGAAGGAGGAACTTCGTGAATCAGGAACGTTGGAACCAAATATTCGATGCGCTCATCACTGACATGTTGCCGTGGGCAGCAAGAGACGGTCATCGTTTAACGCGCGAGAACTTCGCCATCGCCATCGCGATCGTGGTCTTTGTCGCTGGCATTCAGCGCTATGACTTCGACGCAGACGAGGCGCTGCACGGGCTGGA
>JAJDDC010000019.1 GCA_029260515.1 Phycisphaerales bacterium
GTTCGGATAGCAGGCTGCAATTCGCCTGCTTGAAGCCGGAATCGCTAGTAATCGGAGATCAGCTACGCTCCGGTGAATACGTTCCTGAGCCTTGTACACACCGCCCGTCACGTCATGGAAGCCGGGAGCGCCCGAAGTCACGCCGTCTCAGGCGTGCCTACGGCGAGATCGGTGACTGGGACGAAGTCGTAACAAGGTAGCCGTAGGAGAACCTGCGGCTGGATCACCTCCTTTCTAAGGGATTTCCTTAGACCTGGTCGTGTCCGACCCCGAGCGGGAAGGACCGCGGAGCGATCCGCACCAGGACTCGTGAACTCATTCTCGCCCGCATCATGTCCCGTGCAGGTCTCCGGACCGGCCCGGGTCGCGGATAGACGACGGGTAACCGTCGCCGAAGGCTGGACCCAACTGTTCAACTGCCAAGGGCAACCACGCGCCCGTCTCCACAGGAGGCGGGCGTTTTTTTTATCCGCTCAGGGTGATGGATCCAATCTTGTGGGCGTCGCCTGCGGCCCTGGTTCCCACCGCATCAAATCCGCGGGAGCGACGCGCCGAATCGGGACATCCTCGAAGACGATCGATCGCCCGTCAACCAACTCGATCACGACGTCCAGAACGCTTAGATCGTCCGCAGGAAAATCGTCCGGCACGCCGATGAGGGCGCCCATGTGGATCTTCGAGTAGTCGGTCGTTGCGTTTATGGGCAGTCCCACTTTCCCGAGCTGGATTTCTTGATCTTCGAACCGCCAGAAAACGTCGCCCACCATCGGAACGGCGATCCCCCGAGTCAACACGGCGATGCCGATGCGTGACATCCCTGGGGCCGGAGGCTCCGCCGCGATTTCCGGGTGCTCGACGCGGACGGTCGCGGCGATGATCCTCCATTCCTCCTTGGGCGTAATCGTGCCCGCGTTGACGACCTCTGCATAAAGCAGCCACCAGCCCGCGTCGTCGATGCGGCGATCGAACGGCGTCGACAGCCGGCCCATTAACCGCGTGATCGCCAATGAGTTGACCCGGTCTCGTTCTTTCTGGGACAGGCTCGCGGCTTGCCACCTCACAGCGAGTTCCCTCGCCGCGTCAGCCGATCCGAGCTCGGCCTGCGCCACTAACCACCCTGTCGGCATCCGCTGTTGGAGCCACCCGCCTATTGCTCCCGGCTGCACGACCAGCACACCGAACGCCAGCCCGAATGCAATCATCACGGCGCCGATTGAGATCGTCCGTCTGCTGCGCCGGCGTCGACCTGTGCGCGTTGCTCCCGCGCGATTGAGTTTGGCGCCGCACTCGGGACATATGCCCAACTCAGCTTCGCCACCCCCAAGGCCGACGACGTCGAAACCGCACGCCCGGCATATGGGGTGATCGTCGATCCGCCTCCCCCGTAGCCCCGCGACAACGAGGACGGCGCCGGAACCGACCAGCGCGCCTGTCAGTGTGGTCGCCCATGTGAACACGCACGCAGTCTACAGGCGCCTCGTCGCAACCAGGTCTCTATACCGGACTGCGGCTCACGCCGCCGGGCCCGCCGGCGGGCGCCGGCGCTTCTTCTCGTGCCGGATGATCTCGCCCGTCACCAGGTACACCACGTCCTCGGCGATGTTTTCCATCAGGTCCCCGACACGCTCGAGCTCGCGCCCGATCCGGTAGATGAACAGCGCGTCCGGCGCCCGGTCCGGCTCGCTGCTCAGGCGCTCGAGGACCTCCTCGAACAGGCGGTCGTCCAGGCGGTCGATCATCTTGTCGCGCTTGACGATCTCGCGGGCGCCGTCGATGTCCTCGCTCAGCACCGCCCGCAGCAGGTCGTAGCACATCAGGGGCACGCGTTCGCCCAGCTCGACCAGCGCCGTGGGCCACCTCGGCGGCGGGAGCGAGATCCGCTGGGTCAGCTTCGCGACCGAGCTGGCGTGGTCTGCGACCCGCTCGATGTCCGCGTTCACCCGCAGGCAGAACGCGATCTGGCGCAGGTCGGCGCCGACCGGGTTCTGCAGGGCGAGCAGGCGGAGGCACTCTTCCTCGATCTCGACCTCCTCGCGGTCCACGCGGTCGTCGCGGGCCCGGACCTCGCGGGCCGACTCGACGTCGAGCGACCAGAGGGCGCCCAGCGCAGACTCGAGCATCCCGATCGCGATGCTCGCCTCGCGCATGAGGCGTCGGCGGAGCGCGATCAGCTCGCGTTCGAACGACGTGGGCGTCGCCCGCCTGGGTCCCGGGATCGGCGCGTTTGCCTGCGACATCCTCCGCCCGTCCTGCGCCGGACAAGCCTCCTGGGCGCCCCGGCGCGCTGGCGCACACGCGGAGTATACGTGTTCCCCCCGCGACGATGCCTCTCCCCCACCGCCGTTGTCGCGGTCAGCCGACGCCCGCCGCGGCCGGTCGCGGATCGCCCCTGCCCAGGCGGTGCGCGAGCACCCTGGGCAACGACTCCGGGCTCATGTAGCTGGTCGGCGGGCGCCAGTAGACCTCCGCGAGTGGCGCACCCTTTTCGGTGCGTGCGTTGGTCTGCGCGAGCGAGGGCGGGATCACGCGGACCGTGCCCGGCGCGTCCGCCAGCGCCGCGACCAGGGGCGCGGCGTCGGGCAGCGCGAAGACGATGTCCTGCTCACGCCGCGCGATCGCCCGCACGCCCAGGGCCGCGGCCGCCGCACGCACGCGGGCGAGCTCGGCGAGCACCCGCACCGCCGACGGGGGCTGGCCGTAGGCGCTGGTCAGGTCCTCCTCGACGCGGTCGATCTCGCCCGCGGAGCCCGCGGCCGCGAGGCGCCGGTACGCCTCCAGGCGACGCTGGTCCGAGGGGATGTACACCTTGGGGATCAGCCCCGAGACCCCGATCTCCACCGCGCACGACTCGGCCCGGGCCGCGTCGGGCGACTCGGTCAGCTCGTGCACCGCGCGGTCCAGCAGGCGGCAGAACATCTCGTACCCGACCGCGGCGATATGCCCGGACTGCTCGGCGCCGAGCAGATTGCCCGCGCCCCGGATCTCCAGGTCCCGCATCGCGATCTTGAACCCCGCCCCGAGCATCGAGTACTGCTCGATCGCCTTGAGCCGCTTCTGGGCGACCTCCTTGAGCGGGCGATCGACCGGCAACAGCATGTAGCAGTACGCCCGGTGCTTGTACCGACCGACACGCCCGCGGAGCTGGTGCAGGTCCGCGAGGCCGAAGCGGTCGGCGTCGTTGATGACCATGGTGTTCGCGGTCGGGATGTCGATGCCAGACTCGATGATCGTCGTCGAGACGAGGATGTCCGCCTGGCGGCGCATAAAGGTCAGCATGACCTCCTCGAGCTCCTTGGGGGGCATCTGGCCGTGCCCGAAGACGACCCTCGCGTTCGGCGCCAGCTTCTGCACCTCGTCGGCGACCGTCTTGATGTTGTGCACGCGGTTGTGCACGAAAAAGACCTGCCCCTCGCGGGCAAGCTCCCGCTTGATCGCCTGGGCGATCCGCTTCTCGTTGTACGGGATGACCTCGGTCACGATCGCCCGTCGGTCCAGCGGCGGCGTGGTCAGCGAGCTGATATCCCGCAGGCCCAGCATCGCCATGTGCAGCGTCCGCGGGATCGGCGTCGCGCTCAGGGTAAGCACGTCAACGGTCATCCGCAGCTGGAGCAGTCGCTCCTTGTGCTCGACGCCGAAGCGCTGCTCCTCGTCGATCACGACCAGGCCAAGGTCTGAGAAATGGACGTCCTTGGACAGCAGCCGGTGTGTGCCGATGACGACGTCGATCTCGCCCCGGCGGACCGCCTTGAGGGTCGCGTTGATCTCCTTGGTCGTCTTGAAGCGGCTCAGCGACTCGACCTTGAACGGGTAGTCGGCAAACCGCTGGCGGAAGGTCCGCTCGTGCTGCTCGGCGAGCACCGTCGTGGGCACCAGGACCGCGACCTGGCGGCCGAACTCGCACGCCTTGAACGCGGCCCGGATCGCTAGTTCGGTCTTGCCGAACCCGACGTCGCCGCACAGGAGGCGGTCCATCGGTCGGGGCGAAGTCATGTCCTTCTTGATCTCCGCGAGGGCCGCGAGCTGGTCCTCGGTCTCCTGATACGGGAACTCGGCCTCGAACTCCTTCTGCCAGGCGGTGTCGTGCGGGTACTGCACGCCGGGCATGTGCTCGCGGGCGGCGCGGACGCGGAGCAGCTCGCCCGCAAGGTCACGCACGCTCTCGGCGACCCTCGCCTTCTGGTTCTTCCACTTCGTGCCGCCCATGTGCGACAGGGGTGGCTTGCCCTTGAACCCGCCGACGTACTTCTGCACCAGGTCGATCCGCGCGCACGGCACGTGCAGCTTCGAGCCGCCCGCGAACTCGAGTGTCAGGAACTCCTGGGCGTCGGGCTCGGATTTTCGTGCCGAGCGGGTCGCGCCGGGTCGCATGACCTGCATCCCGACGAACCTGGCGATGCCGTGGTCGGCGTGGACGACGTAGTCCCCCGGCGCGATGTCCAGGAACGTGTCCATCGCACGCCCGGCCCGGAGGCGCGACGCCCTCCGGCGCGTGTCGTACCTGTGCAGCAGCTCGTGCGAGGGCGCCAGCGCGACGCGGCCCGGGTCGTCGCCCCAGACGAAGCCGCGGTGGACGTAGCGGACGACCAGCTCGATCGACGGGGCGGCGTCCGGCGCGTGCTGGGCGAGCAGCTCGCCAAGCCTCGCCCGCTCGCCGTCGTTGAGGCACGTGACGATGACGCGGGCCGCGGCGGACATCTCGCCCAGCTCCCCCACCGCCGCCGACGCGTCACGCTCGAACGCGGGCAGGGGTTCGACGGGCAGCGTGATCCGCGCATCCGCGTCGGCCGCGCCCGCGGAGAACTGGTTGACCTCCGCCAGCGCGCCGAACCGCTCGCCCAGACGTTTGAGCACCGCCGGCGGGCCCTCGATCCCGCGTGCGTCGGTCACACGCTCGTAATACCCCCGCCCCTGCTCGACAACCTCCTGCGTCTCGGCGAGCACGACCACCGATTCGCGGGGCAGCAGGTCCAGCGCGCTCATCCCAGCATCGCTGGGCGTGAGCAGCGCCGGGTCCACCGCGATCAGATCCACGCGATCGATCGCCCTGTCCGAGCCCATCGTGTCCGGGTCGATCTCGCGGATGGACTCGACCTCGTCGCCGAAGAAGTCCAGGCGCACCGGCGCGGTCATCCCCTCGACGCCCGCGGGGGGGAACACATCCAGGATCCCGCCCCGCAGGGCCAGGTCGCCCGGCTCCTCGATCGCGTCCAGGCGCTTGTACCCCGCGCCCACGAGCCACTCGACAAGCTCGGACGGATCGACCGGGTCCCCGACGTGCACGCTCCGCAGCAGCCCGAGCAGCGCGTCAGGCGTCGGGACCAGCTGCATCAGCGACGCGATCGGGCAGACGATCACCACCGCCTCGCCCGCCTCGACCTCGCCCAGGCGTTTGACGACCCGGGCCCGCCTGGCGAACTGCTCGGCCCCGCCCTCACCCGGCAGCGCCTCGAGCGCGGGCAGCGCCACCGCCAGCCCCTCGCGGACCGCGTTGAGCTCGTCGGCGATCTCGTCGCCCTCGTCGGCGTGCGCGACCACGAGCACGACCGGGCGGGACACCTCGCCCGCCAGGGCCCCGGCGACGAAGGACGTTGACGAGCCGACGGCGCCGGTTGCAACAACCCGGCGCCCGTCGGACAGCGCGCGCGCCAGCGCTTTGAACTGCTCGTGGGCGGCGATCGGGCTCAGGGGATGCATGTCTCGGCTCGGTGCGCGCACGGGCGTGCCCAGGCGATCCCCACGCGGGGCCCGCCGGGCTCGGTCTGGTTGGGCTCAGTTTAGGTCTTCGGGCGGGGCGGGCGACGGGATCAGTCGAACCGGACGTGCTCGCCCATCTTCGCCGCGGTTTTGGGCCCGATGCCCCGGACGCGTTGCAGGTCTCCGAGGTCTCGGAACGGGCCGTTGGCCGTGCGTTCATCGATGATCCGCTGGGCGATCACCGGGCCGACGCCGGGGAGCAGGTCGAGCTGCTCGGCGGTCGCGGTGTTCACGTGTATGCGCGTTGCGATGCTCGGTTGCGTCTGCGGAGCCGGCGTTGCCTCGGGCTCGGGCGCGGGCTCGGTGTCGCGCACAACCGACGGCGCCGGGGATCGCCGGGTGGCCGGCGTCGGTGTGCGCACGGGCGCGGGCGATGGCTCGACGACGCGCGGGCGCTGCTGCTCAACATACGGCGCCAGCGTCGAGGCGCCGGCCTCGGGCGCCGCCGTCAGCGCGAGCGAGCGCGGATCGAAGGCGGGTGTCGGCGCGGGCCGGTCCCGGGAGTCGTCCTGGATCGGGGCCGGGCTCTGGACAAGGTCCGTCGTGGGCCTCGCGCCGGCGGACGGCGAGGCGTCGTGTCCCGCCCCAGGCGCCGCACGGACGATTGTCACCGGTCCCGCGGAGGTGCTGAAGATCGGCGCGGGAACACGCGCGGTGAGCACCCAGACCAGCCCGACCAGCGACGCGCCAGCGAGCACACCGCCCGCGGCCCATTTGGCCGGCCCGGTCGTCCAGTCGGTACCCAGCACTGTCCCGGCGTTGTCGCTCATAGCCCGAAGCCCCCCGCCCCGAGTCTAGAGGCTGGGACCCGCCGCGCCCAGCGGCTCGATCGCCGACGCGTCAGGTGTGCGCCTGCTCGGCGGCGGCCGGGGAGGCGAGCCGGGCGGGGACGGCCGCCGCGTGGACCGCCCCCCGCAGCTCCGCCAGACGCTCGACCCCCGGGCGGGCGGCCCCTGAAGCGTCCACGAGAGCACCCGAGACCATCTCCGGGCGGCTGGACGACTCGGAGAGCGACTGCCAGCAGACACTCTGGACGTAGGGCTTGGAAAGGGCGATCGAGCAGACGGCGCTGAGCCAGTCCGCCTGCGTCCCCGGGCTCCAGGGCGCCCGCCAGCGCCCGGGCGAGGGGGACAGCTCGTCGGGGTCGTCGGGGGGCGTCGCGGGCTCGGTCAGGGGCGCCGAGGGCGCGCCGACGGCCGAGATCGCCAGGGGCTTGTCCAGGGCCGCGTACCGGTCGAGCATCGCGCTGATCGACATCAGGTGGCGCGCGCACAATCCCCGCTCGGGCGCCCCCATCTGCAGGCGTACCGCGAACGCGTCGATCTGCACGCCCGCCTGGGTGAGCATCTCCGCGTACAGCGACGGGGGAAGCGACCGGCGGTTGTGCGTGTGGTACTCGCCCCATGGACGCGAGATCTCCACCTGGACCTTGCCCTGGGGGTGCAGCTTTCGGACCACGTGCACGCAGATGCGTGTCAGGTCCATCATCTGCTCGAACGAGAGCTGGAAGTTCTCGTTGGAGTGGAGCCCCGAGCAGACGGTCCAGCGTGAGATCGTGCGTCGGTACCGCGTCACGAGCGAGCGGACGTGCTCGTACACCAGCTCGCGGAGCGTCTCGTAGTCGTTCTCCCAGATGTACAGCCAGTCGGGCACCGAGGTCGAGCGGAAGTCGATCAGGGGGCCCGCGACGACGGGGAGGCGCGCGCGCCGCACCGCCCACTCGATCCAGCGGTCCGTGTCCGCGTACGCGTACCGCCCCTCGCTCGGCTCCATGTCGATCCAGCGCATGGGCGTGGTGATGAAGTCGCACGAGCCCTGGACGACTTTCTGGAGCGCCTCGGTCGGGGCGCCGGGCGCGACGGCGCACCCGATCGCCGGGCGCATAGGGAGGGTCACCCCCGCGCGCTCGCCCCCGATGACGGGGCGCATCTGGCGGGGCTTGGGCGGGGCGCCGGTCAACCGTTCGACGATGTGCGCGTAGGTGCGCCCGCTCATGCGGTCCTCGAAGTCCGTCGCTGCGTTGCACAGCGCCAGCCGCTCGCCCGCCTCCACCGCCAGACGCAGCGCCTGGCGTGCGATCGCGTCGGCCTTGGGGCAGTAGCCCGCGATCGCGCCGGCTTCCTTCGAACGCTGTGCAACCAGCGCACGCGTGAACGCGTGGCGGGCCGACTCGAACGCCCGCATCGGGCCGGACTCGGGCGGCAGGTCGAACAGACGCCACTCCTCCAGGCAGTTGAGGAAGACCATGATCTGGCGCCGGGCCAGTTCGAGGCTCAGCAGGTACGGCTCGTCGCGCTCGGGCAGCAGGCACGTCTGGAGCACCAGCGAGCCCAGGGGTGGCATCGGCGCGGACGACTCGTCGTCGGTGGGCGGGTCGCCCAGCAGCCACTCGAGGGGGGACCGCGCCTCGGGCGCCTCGTCCTCGTCCAGGTCCACCTGCAGCGAAAGGCCCGCGGCCTCGCCCGTCGTCTTCATGCACACCACCATCCCGGCGGCGGGATCGTGGTCGATCTCGCCGGCGATGGGCACATCCTCGGGCCCAACGAGGTGGGCCGCGCGGAGCATCTGCGCCACGCGGTCGGGGTCGGATTCGAAGAGGACGAAGGAGAGCATCTGGGCAGTCGATCTTGTCTGGACGCCGGGATCGGGCGCCCGGGCCCGGCGTCGGGGTCGTCGCGTCCCGGGCGGGTTGGTCGGCGCGGGCCCACACGGCCCTCGCCCGGGCGCCCGGGGCCACAAGGCTAGCAGCCAACCCGCCCGACGCGCTCTGGACAAGGACACGCGGCGTCCTCCGGCAATATCCTGTGCCCATGCACGCATCACCCGCTCGTTCGGAGGCGCCCGGCGCCGTTTTCGATACCCGCCTCGACCTGCCCGGGCGCCGCCAGGGCAAGGTCCGTGATATCTACCGCCTGCCCGACCAGCCTGGGGGCGAGCGGCTGCTCATCGTTGCCAGCGACCGGATCTCGGCCTTCGACGTCGTCCTTCCCACCCCGATCCCGGGCAAGGGGCGGCTGCTCACGGGCGTCGCCGAGTTCTGGCTCCGGTGGATCGACGAGAGGGGACTGAGCACGACCCACCTGGTCTCGACTGACGCGGGCGATGTGCCCGAACACGCCTTCGTGAAGGGAGGGACGCGGCGCGAGGACCTGGCCGGTCGGATCATGATCGGGCGGCGGTGCGAGGTCATCCCGATCGAGTTCGTGGTCCGCGGCTACCTCGAGGGATCGGGCCTGCGCGAGTACCGCAAGACCGGCGCGGTCTGCGGCGTGAAGCTGCCCGCGGGCCTCACCCAGTGCGCCCGCCTGCCCGAGCCGATCTTCACACCCGCGACCAAGGCCGACGAGGGGCACGACGAGAACATCGATTTCGAGACAGCCTGCAGCGTCGCGGGGCGCGAGCTGATGACGATGCTGCGCGACCGGTCGCTGGCGATCTACAAGGCCGCGAGCGAGTACGCGCTGGCCCGCGGGATCATCATCGCGGACACCAAGTTCGAGTTCGGCCTCCCGGTGGATGGGTCGGGCAAGGCGACGGGCGAGGGCCCGATCCTGATCGACGAGGCGCTCACGCCCGACAGCTCGCGGTTCTGGCCCGCCGACGAGTACGAGGCGGGGCGCGCCCAGCGGAGCTTCGACAAGCAGTTCGTCCGCGAGTATCTCCAGGGGCTCGTGGACAGCGGCGCGTGGGACAAGACGCCGCCCGGGCCCGATCTGCCGGGCGATGTGGTCGGGGGCACGCTCGCGCGGTACGCCGAGGCCCGCGACCGCCTGGGCGACGGCGCCTGAGGCGGGCGGCCGCCCGCCCTACTTGCGCTCGAGCCCCTGGTCCTCGCGTGCCCGGCGGCGCGCGATCTCCTGCTCGAACCAGACGCGGAACTCGTCCATCCCATCCGGCTGGGGGAAGACCTCGTCGAACGTCCGGCCCCGGGCGTCTGTGTCGCCCGCGCCCGCGAACTGCTCGCGGAACCGCTCGACGAGCGGGTCGTAGGCGAAGCGCAGGACGCCCGGGCCCTCGGCGTTCGAGACCTGTGTGTAGAGCGTCTCGGCATCATCGAGCGAGAGGCTCGCGATCGTTGACGCGAGCACGTTGCCCACGACAAAGCGGAAGTCCCGGTCGAGGTACTCCATGCGGCTCACGCCCGGGTCGGCGGTGACGTCGCGGCGCTGCTTGTCGATGTACCACTTGTGGGCGGTCTGCGCGAAGTCCATCATCCCCGCGTACAGGTCCTGGTCGCCCGCGAGCAGGCCCTCGGTGAACGCCGCCTGGATCGAGGCGGTGATCTGGTTGACCGCGACGTACGGCGAGTCCCAGCTCTCGTACGTCTCCTGGGCCGCGAACTCCTCGAGCGTGCCCGCGAGCTGGCTGCTCCACCAGTCGGTCGCGATGTCCTGCGAGCGGTGCGTGCGGACCTTCTGGTACCACATCTCGGCCAGCGGGCGGTACCGCGGGCCGCGACGGTAGTAATACAAGACCGCCTGCCTCAGGAAGTTGGTGTACCCGGCGCTGAACGCCCGGACGGCGCGCCGCTCGTCGCCGAAGATACCAACGGCGTCGTGCGCGTCGTCGAGGATGTCGCCGTACGCCTCGATGAAGTACATGTTGGGCATGGGCTGGTAGCGGGCGCTGCCGGTCTCGGCCCAGTCGAGGAAGTTGAAGTACAGGTCGCCGTACCGCGCGAGTTCCTGGATCGACTGCATCATCACGCGGTAGGTATTCACGAAGTCGAAGGAGGTCGAGTTGTGCTCGTCGACCTCCATCCGCCCGACCTCGACGCCGCGTGAGGCCCAGTACAGCGAGTGGGCGGGCGCGAGGCGCCAGTCGATTGGCCCGAACGCGCGGACGAGCCGCTGCATCCGCAGGGGCTCCATGTGGTACTTGTCCACCAGGACGCGCTTGCGGGAGTACGCGACAAGGTCGTCCCAGGCGCCGCCCCACTCGGGGTCGTCGAGAAGCTCCGCGAAGCGCTGGCCCTTCTCGCCCAGGCCCCGGACGCTCACGCCCGCCCGCTTCTCGTTGATCTGCGTCTGGTACGTGTACCTCGCCAGCAGGCCCAGGCCGACCGGCTCGCCCATCGCCCGCTCGTACGCCCGGGCCAGATCCGCGGCCTGGGGGTTGGCCTCGCGCAGGCCAGAGATCGTCTGGGGCGCGTCGATGATCGCCTGGAGTCGGTCTGCGAACACCGCCGTCACGCGTTCGCGCTCCTGCTCGAGGTTGATGGGCGTGTTGTCGCCCTCCTCGCGCGGCGGCGGGCGCATCGCGGGCGGCTCGCCCAGCACCACCGTCCACTCCTCGGCGACCTTCCGCTTGTAGTACTGGTTCGCGTCGTCGGTGTAGCCGGCGATCTTGTGCAGGTAGATCCAGCCCAGCTCCTTGTGCAGGAGCATGTCGTTCGGGTTCGCCTCGAGTCCCTCGTCACGCAGCAGGTCGATCCCGGCGTTGACCCACTGCCAGCGTTCCTCGGGCGTCTGCGTCGTGACCGAGATGTTGTACGCCATGTTCCAGGCGTGGAAGGCCCAGACCTGCGGGAACCGCGGCTGGAGCTTGGTGATCGCGCTCGACAGCTCGATCGCCTCGTGGTACTTGCCGGCCTCCTTGAGCTCGTTGGCCCGGATCCACAGGATGTTCACGAACAGCCCGCGGAACGCGCCCATCGCGATGCCCAGGGCGACCTGGGGCGGGTCGCCCTCCTCGGCGGTGTCCGCGTACGTCAGGTCGTGGCGCCCGACCGAGGCCGCGATCATCGGGTTCAACGCGCCCGCGACGACGAGGCAGACGAGGATCACGCCCGTCGCGATCAGCCTGACCAGTGAATCGTGCCGCATGGTGGTCCCCTCGGGGCTCTGGGGCCCCGGGTCGTACGCGTCAGTGCCCGGAATAGATCGCCAGTTCCCGCCTGCGGAAGATCATGACGCTCGAGACGAACAGGGCGCCCGTGACGATCCCGAGCACGATCACACCCCTGGCGACCTCGCCCCACGAGAGCAGGCGCCCGTCCACGAGCCGCTGTGTGGGCCTGAGGTCGGCGTAGACACGAAAGAGCCCGCTGACGGCGGAGGCGATCGTGGACACGACCAGTTTCAGGGGGACGACGTTCCCCCGGCGGTCCGTCGTGCCGTACATCTCGAGCGAGCTTGTGATGAACCCCGCGCCCTCGGCGACGAGGAAGATGAACACGGCCAGGATGCACGCGACGGGGAAGTTGAGAAACGTCGCCGCGAAGATCGCGACCATCGACAGGAACGCCAGCTTCAGCCACAGCACGAGCATGACGCGGAAGAAGTTCGTGTGGTATCCGCCCGCGGCGTACGAGACCTCGAGCCCGCCGGGCGGGAACGTGAGTGTCCGCTGGGGCTCGCCGTCGGCGTTGAGGTACGCGACCGAGAGCCCGCCCCGGTCGGGGTACAGCTCGCCGTTGATCACCTCGACCGTCAGGCGCCCGTCGTTGTCGATGTAGCTGGGCGAGAGAGGGAGAGTGTGTGTGTACCCGAGCGAGATCTCGCGGACGAGGTACGCCCCGTCGGGCAGGATGAGCGTGATGCGGTAGAAACGGTCGGGGCGGTTGCCCTCGGCGTCGGCGCGGTAGCGGAGCGTGATGGGCAGCCCCGAGTCGCGGGCGGCGCCCAGCCCATCGAACACGAATCGCTCGCCCCGCGCCCCCTCGATCGAGCGGTACGTCTGCGACGCCTGCTTGTACAGGTCGATGCGGACGCGGGCGCGGTTCTCGGGGGTGTCGGCGTACGCCTCGCCCTCTTCCAGGCTCTGACGCTCCACCTCGATCCGCGCCTGGACCGCCGTCGTGAACGCGGCATCCTCGATCGAGAACGGCATCGTGATCCCGACCGAGCGGCGTGCCGACAGGACCTGCGTCTCGAGTATGAGGCGGTCCTCGGAGATGTCCCCCCCGTCGGCGGTCGCCTCGTAGGGCACGACCTCGCCCTGGGCTGGCTGGCGGCGCAGGTACTCTGTCGAGAGGAACACGCCCGCGGCCGACACCGCGAGCAGCACGCCCACGAGCCCGACGACGCCCACCCACTTGCCCAGGATGTACTGCCAGGGCGCGACCGGCTTGGTCATCGTCTGCCAGATGATCTTGTCGCGCTGCTCGAAGGCGACGGTCGCGGCGCTGAAGAACACAGTGAGCAGCGCGATGATCCAGAACGAGCCCCCGGTCGCGTACTGCAGGAACGACTGCACCCGGTAGCGCAGTGGCTGGGCCTCGTTGAGCAGCTCGGGGATCGACGCCAGCGCCAGCACCAGCATCACGATGAAGACCAGCGAGAGCTTCAGGCGGACAGCCTCGGCCAGCACCGTGCGGGAGATGGCGAGCACCGGCCCGGGCGCCGAGAACACCAGCCGCAGGCCCTGGAGCAACGCCGTGAACGAGATCGTGAGCGCGACCGCTGCGAGCAGTGCCGAGCCGTAGGGCTCGGTCCGCTCGAACATAAGCAGCGGGACGCCAAGCGCGACCCCCAGCGTCAGCAGCGCCAGGTAGGTCAGCGCCAGCCCGAGCCAGACGACGACGAGGCTGACCGCCAACGCCGCGAGGACGCCCGTCACAACGAGCGTGTGCGAGGCCGAGCCGGACAGGACGTTGCCGATGAGTTCGACCCGGTGGTCGCCCGGGGGCGCGTCGGCGGCGGGATCAACCCCGGCGTGCGAGGTGAAGAGCAGGACGCCGACGACGACCGCGATCGCCGCGAGCGTGACGACGATAGACGCCACCACCTTGAACGGCGTGGTGCGCTGGGCCCGGTTGAGCGTGCGGAGCAGCTCGCGCATAGGTCAGGTCTTGGCGCCCGCGTCGGGCCCGTCCTTGGGGTCGAGCAGTGAGCTGATCACGTCGTCGTCCACGTCTTTCGAGGCGAGGCCCCCGGGCGCCCCCGCGTCCCTGGGCACGGGCGGCGGCGCGGGCGGGGTGGGCTCGTCGGACTCAACGAGCGATTGGATGAGCGAGTCGTCCGCGCCCTCGGGCTTGGGTGGCGCGTCCGCCACTCCTTCGACACGCGCGGGGCGGACGTCGCCCGACCCGGGATCGTCGGTCCGGACCAAGCGGTCGATGAGTGCCTGGCCGTCCTCGGGCTCGGCGCGGAGGAACGCGGCCGTCGCCCCGCCGTCCTGCGCGCCCGCGGTCTCCAGGCGTTCGGCCCGGGCCTGCTCGACGATGCCCAGGAAGAGTTCTTCGAGCTTCTGGCGCGGGTGTGAAACCTTGAGCACGCTCTTGTCGCCGCCGGTTCGTTTGCGGATCAGCGCGTCGATCTCGGCGAGGGTCTGCTCGTCGAGGGTGTCGGTCTCGATGGTGGTGCGGTTGTGCTTCTCGAGCAGGCCGTCGCAGGTCCCCTCGCCGCGGATCTTGCCGCCGTAGAGGATGACCATGCGATCGACGACGTCCTCGACGTCGGAGAGCAGGTGGCTCGAGAGGATCACGGTCTTGCCGCGACGCCCGAGCTCGATGATCAGGTCCTTGACCTGGCGGGTGCCGATCGGGTCGAGGCCGGTCGTGGGCTCGTCGAGGATCAGCAGGTCCGGGTCGTTGATGAGCGCCTGTGCGATGCCGATGCGTCGGGCCATGCCCTTGGAGTACTCGCGGACGGGGCGGAACTGGGCGTGGGCGAGGCCGACCATCTCGAGCAGCTCGTCGATCCGCTTGGTGCGTGTGCGTCGGTCGAGCTCGAAGAGCTTTGCGTAGTAGTCGAGCGTCTCGCGGGCGTTGAGGAACGGGTAGAGGTGGCTCTCCTCGGGCAGGTACCCGATGCGTTTCTTGGTCGCGACGTCGGAGGGGCGTTTTCCGAACACCACGAGCCGCCCGGAGGTCGGGCGGAGCAGGCCCAGGATGAGCTTGATGGTGGTGGACTTGCCCGAGCCGTTGGGCCCAAGCAGGCCGAAGATCTCGCGCTGGTGGACGTCGAAGGTGATGCCGTCCACGGCCTTGGCCCGCGAGCGCATCCAGAAGTCGCGGAACGTCTTGGTGAGCCGCTGGGCCGCGATGACCGGGCGCTGCTCGGGCGCGACCGCGCCGCCGCCCGCCCCGGATGTCGTCGTCGTCGCCTGGGTCACGCGTGGGTGTCCTGTGTCAGAGTTCCTCGCCCGTCTGGATGCCCTCGTCGGTGCGGAAGCGGGCGCGGTCGAGGTCCTGCATCCGCAGCTCGCGGGCGCGATCCAGCTCTCCCTGCTTGGCCGCCCGGTCGAGGCCGCGGGCGATGTCCGGGTCCTCGTTGATGATCAGCTCGAGCACATGCCCGGGGGGGACCTGGAAGGCCTGCACGTACGCCTTGTTGCGGAACTCGAGGTACGCGCTGCCCCAGTCGCGGGCGATCATGAGGCTGGGCGAGGCGTTGAACTGCTCGAGCTTGGCCCGGAAGATCGCCGCGTCGGCGCGGGCCCGGTTGACCAGCGCCGACCGCTGGTTGGCGGCGCTGTTGAGCAGCTCGGAGACCTCGCCCGAGGCGAGCCCCTCGAGCACCACGCCGTCGATCTCGACGGGCCTGCCCTCGAGCAACGCGTCGATCCGCGCGAGGACCTCGCGCTGCTGGGCCTCGTCGCCCAGCTCGGTCGCCCGCTCGTACAGGTCGATCTGCGCGATCAGCGGCTCGGCCGCGGCGCCCGCGACCGCGTTGAGCATCTCGACCCGCTGCCTGGCCGCCTGCTCGCGCGCCTGGCCCACGTTCTGCGCCTGGTTCGAGACCTGGTTGAACTTCTCGTACAGCGTCACCGGCGGTAACGGGCTGCGCGTCAGCGAGAGCTGGTCGATCTCGATCCCCGTGCCCAGGTCGTTGAACATCCGCTGCGCGGTCTCGCGGGCCGCGGCCTCGACCGAGACCGTGTCCGTCTGCGTCGTCTTGAGCAGCTCGTCGATCGTAACCTCCGCCGTTGCGTGCACGACCGCGCGCTGCACGACCAGGCGCACCAGCCGGCGTTCGGCGGCAAGCGCGTCGCCCGGGCGGACGTTCTCGATGTACTGCCCCAGGCTCACGCGCCGGTAGTACACGCTCCACTGGGTGTGGGCGATGTTCAGGTCCGCCGTGATCAGCGAGCCGTCTCGGGCCGGGTTGAGCGCGTTGGTGCTGGGCAGGCGGTCGATCTCGCGGCCCTCGTCGCCCCGCTCGACCCACGGGAAGAACGCGCGGTTGACCTGCTGGGGTGTCGAGCCCGTGTCCACCTTGACCAGCTCGCCCAGGGGGTACGGCCAGGCCCACTGTGCGCCGGGCGAGAGGTTCGCCTGCTGGATTTTGCCGAACAGCAGTCGCACGCCCCGCTGGCCCTCGCCGACCGTCCGGAAGCCGGAGGCCAGGAACAGCACCAGCAGTACAACCATGCCCGCCTGCACGAGGCGGTAGGTGATCTTGAGCGCGTCGGCCAGCGACTGGTTCGCCGGGTCCATCCGCTCGGCGATCTCCGCCCGCGCGCTCTCGCCACCGTCTCGGAGCGTGACCGAGGAGGCCCGCCCGCTCCGCCGCGGCTCGGCGCCGGGGTCGCCCGGGTCTTTGGGGTCGAACTCGCTCATTCACCCGTCCCCTGGCTCGAGGGTGCGCCGGGGCGCGTCGGGTCGCCGCCTGGGCTGGGCAGGCGCCCGGCCTCGAGCTCACGCATGACGTCCTGCGAGAAGATGTTCATGCCGAAATCCTCGGTCGAGAGGATCAGCGTCATCCGCTTGGCCATTGCGTTGCGGAGCAGTTCGATCTGCTGCAGGAACACAGCCAGCTCCTGGTTGGCGGCCTGAGCCTCCAGGTAGGGCACCGACTCCATGTCGCCGCGCGCGATGATCTCCTGCGCACGACGGTTCGTGAACTCGCGGATCCGGTCCGCGTCCGAACGCGCCTTTGACACCGTCCGGCGCACCTCGGCCTGCCCGCCCGCCTCCAACTCCTTCGACAGCTTGTCCCGCCCTGCGCCCATCCGCTGGATGACGGCCGACGTCGTCGCCTCGGGCAACCGGACACGCGAGATCCCGATGCCCAGGGGCGTGATGCCGTACTCGCCCAGCCCCCCCTCCCCCGAGACCTGCGTCAGCACCTGGTCCTCCAAGTCGCCCAGACGCGAGGCGCCACGCTCGGGCGTGAACAGCTCGCCCATGCTGAACTTGCTCACCTCGCCCAGTGCCGAACGCAAGCGGTCGCGGATGACGTCCTCGGCCCGGGCGTAGTGGTCCTCGGCCCGCTCGCCCGCGTTGCCGAACCGCTGGTAAAAGACCAGGGGGTCCGACACGCGGTACGTGATGAAGCTCTCGACGATGATCTGGAACTCGTCGCGGGTGAGCTGCGTCTCCGAGCGTGTCTCGACAACGCGGAGGCGCTTGTCGTACTTGGTCACCCGCTGGATCGGGTAGAACCACTTGAGGTAGAGGCCCGCGTCGTTTTTGATCGAGCCCTCGCCGGCCTTGCCGAATGTCGTCACCACCGCCGTCTCGTTGAACCGGACGGTGTACGTCACGGTGAACGAGAGGATGGCGCCGACGAACACTAGGGCCAGGATCACGGTCATCAGTTTCTTCACGGCGTCTGCTCCGACGTGCCGCCCCGATCCGGGGCGGGCTGGTCTCTTACTCTTGCTGCTGGCCCGTGCTGAAGTCGAGGTCCGTCAGCGCGCCCTGGCGCTCCTCGAGGTTGAGGCGGACCTTCGTTTCCGGGACGGTGTTGATGAACACACGCGAGTCGAGCATCGCGTCCGACAACGCCTGGAAGTACAGCTTCGTGCGGTACAACTCGGGGGCGGCCTCGTACGCCGCGACCTGCGCCGCGAACCGTGTCGCCTTGGACCGCTCGCCCATGTGCCGACGCCAGCGCTCGGCGCCCGCGACGATCAGCAGCTCGCCCGCCTCGCCACCCGCCTGCTCGAGCAGGCGCTGGACCTCCAGGTTCATCGCGATCAGCTCGTCCTCGTCCGCGCCGCCCGACTCGCTCAAACGGTCGATCGCGTCGAGCTGGGCGATGATCTCCCGCGCCAGGCCGACCGACCCGGCGATCTGCGTCAGGATCTCGATCTCCTGCAT
The DNA here is from genome assembly GCA_029260515.1 of Phycisphaerales bacterium. Taxonomy (GTDB): domain Bacteria; phylum Planctomycetota; class Phycisphaerae; order Phycisphaerales; family UBA1924; genus JAJRXR01. The sequence goes on from JAJDDC010000019.1 coordinate 17,744, forward strand.
CCGCCCGATCTCGGCGAGCCCCTCGACGTTCTGGCGGGCCTGGATCAGGCTCTCGAAGTTCGGCGCGACCGCCTTGGGCGGGTGCACCCCCCCCACGCCCACGAACACGAGCTCGATCCCCGCGCCCGCGCCGCCGTTCAAACGCCCGTACGTCTGCTCGAGATCCGCCCGCAGCGCCTGGGCTAGGTCGGTCCGGCCTCCCGAGAGCACCGCGTCGATCCGCATCGACGCCAGGCGCCGCAGCACGACCCGCCGGCCCATGCTGGTCAGCACGTCCTCGCGCTCGCCGGGCCCGGCGAGGCGCTCGTAGAGCTCCAGGTCGCGGACGACGAACTGCACGGGCACCTCTGCCGCAACAAGCGCCAGGTCACGCCCGCGCGCCTCCCCGTCGCCCTCGCCGACGAGCGAGGGCTGGACGATGTTGACGATTTCGCCGGGCGAGTGCTCCTCGGTCCAGAGGAGCGGCCCGTCGCCCGGGGTCGGGGGGTTGGCGCCAAGCTGCAGCGTGCGCACGCCGGTGGTCGTCCGTGTAACGACGAGGCGGCCCGAGGCGTCTCGCGCCGTGAACTCGGGCACGAGGACCTGGCCGAAGGGCCAGGGCCATTTGATGTGCAGGCCCGGGCCGACGTCGGTCTCGCCCTGCTGGCCGAAGCTGACGATGGGCTTGGAGATCTTGCCGTTGGTGAGGACCAGCGCCCGCTGGTGGGGCTCGACGACGACGAACATCGTCAGCCCCCAGCCGATCACGATGCCCAGGACGACGAGCGCCAGGACCCAGCGGCTGAGCAGGCGGTAGAACCACGATCCGGTGACGTCAACGCCGAACTGGTAGCTCAGCGCCTCGCCGACAGACTCGGCGATCCGGTCGGGGGCGGCGAGAAGGCCCAGCAGGCGTGAGTCGAACGCGGGCCGGAGGACCTGGCCCGGCTGACGCGGGCGGTAGAGATCAAGCAGGAAGTTGACGCCGATCTCGGCGCCGAGCAACATCATCGCGATCCCGAGCACCGCCGGCAGCCACCGGTTGAACGTGTCGGGGCCGACGGCCATGTCCACGAAGTTGGCGACGGCGACCGCAAGGCCGAGCAGTGCCGAGCCCGCGGCCTGGGCCGCCCCGGCCCGCAGCGCCGACCAGGCGGGCTGCTTGCCCATGCCCGAGACGAACCGCGCGAAAATAAAACCGATGAACGCGACACCCAGCCCGATTGCGATGCCCCACCCGGCCAGCGCCGCTTCGCCGAATACGTCGTGCTCGATGAGCGGGCGCCCGGAGCGCCACCGGATGATCCCGACCCCGACCAGCGCGATCGCCAGGATGATCGCCAGCGCGGGCAGGACCCACTTCTGGACCGTCACGACCCGGCGGGCCGCGACGCGCAGGTCGTCGCTCTGCTCGAACGCACTGGACGCGCCCGCCTCGGACGCGAGCGCCTCGGCCTCCATCGACTCGATCCGCTCGCGCCGGTGCTGGTCGTACAGCAGCACGAGCCCGACCCAGACGATCAGGCCCAGGCCCATGAACACGGACGCGGTCACCGCGGCGTGGTCGCCGCCGAGGCGACCGTAGATCAGCATCCCCAGCGCCAGACCCGCCTGGATCGCCAGTCCCAGGAAGCCAACGCCCGCGGCACGTCTGTAGGTCAGGTAATCGCCCCGCATAAACCTTCCCGGTTGGTCGTCCGCACCCTCGATGATCCGTGACCCGCGCCGCGCGGGGTCCCGGTGTACCAGACCCGCCCCGATCGGGAACACGGGCGATCGCCCGGCGCCGTTCCCGGGCGACGGGCGGCTATTCTGGGCGCCTTGTGCCCGGCTTTCCACCAAACACACAACGCGCCATCGATCCCCGGGCCGTCGGACGCCGAGGGCCGAGGGCCGATCTCGCTCTGCTCCCGCCCCTGCGGCATGGTGAGACACCTCCGTTGAGCCCGGTGCGCGCGCACCCCGGGCCCCCGGTTGAACCACCCCTACGAGGCGGATCCGCCCCGCGTTCGCCGATCTCGCCCAGAATCTCGCACGAGGGCGCCGATCGGGTGAACGAGGGCGCCGTCGTCGGCGTGTAAGACCAGCCCGTCCCGGGCCCGGGGACCGCCCGGGCGGCGTCTACGATCCGCCCACACGATGCTGACCACGACACTCGCCATCGCCCGCAACGCCTTCGTGGAGAGCATCCGCCAGCCCGTCTTCCTGGGCCTGGTGGTCCTCTCGGGCGTCCTCCAGCTGCTCAATACCTGGGCGACCGGTTTCTCGATGGGCTACCGCAACACGCCGGGCGAGGTCACGGGCGACAACAAGCTGCTGTTCGACGTGGGCCTGGCGACGGTTTTCGTGTGCGGGCTGCTCATCGCCGCGTTCATCTCCACGAGCGTCATCTCCCGCGAGATCGAGAACAAGACGATCCTGACCGTGGTCTCCAAGCCCATCGGGCGCGCCCGCGTCATCATCGGGAAGTACCTGGGCGTCTCGGTCGCGATGGTCATCGCGATCATCATCATGCTCGTCTTCCTCATGTTCGGTATCAGGCACGGCGTGATGAGCACCGCCGCCGACGACGTGGACATGCCCGTCGTCGTCTTCGCGCTGGGCTCGGTCTTCCTCTCGATCTTCCTCGCCAGCGCCGCCAACTACCTCTACGGCTGGTCGTTCGCGCAGACGGGCGTCGTCGCGATGCTCCCGCTCACACTCGTCGCGTACGTGATCGTGCTGTTCGTGGGCAAGGAGTGGGCGCTCCAGCCACTGGCGACGGACTTCAAGCCCCAGATCCTGCTCGCGTGCACCGCGCTCTCGATGGCACTGCTCGTCGTCGCGGCCATCGCGACCGCCGTCTCGACACGACTGGGGCAGGTCATGACGATCGTGATCTGCGCCGGCGTCTTTGTTCTCGGCCTGCTCTCCAACCACCTGATCGGGCGGCACGCCTACGACAACCCCGCGATCGGTGTCATCGGCGACGCGCGGTCGGCGACGGACCTGAACCTCCGACAGGCCGTGGGCACGCGAGTCGCCGCGCTGGCGGCACAGCGGGCGGGCGTCAGCGTCGAGGAGTTCCTCGAGCGTCCCGAGCTCCGCTCCACCGACTACGTGAGCAAGTGGGAAGTACTCGCGATGGTCGAGGAGGGCGCCGCCGACGACCCCACCCTCCGCGAGCTGCTCCTGCGGAATGTGGGCTCGGAGTACATCCTGATCCTCGCGGCCTCGCCCCGCGAGCGCGTCGAGGTCGGTTCCCCGCTCTTCTACGGGCCCGCGCCCAACGGCGTCGCGCTCGTCCCCCCGCCGTTCGATGCGCCGGCGCCGGGCGTTGATCTGGACGCGGACATTTATCCCGCGGGCACGCCCTCGGCGCTGGTCGTGACCGCCGCCGACGGGCCGTACATCGTGGTGCGGAACATCGGCGCCGAGCCCCTCGCGCTGTCGCGTCCGCCGATGAAGGGCGACTTCGTTTTCGTGCGCGCGACCCACGTGCACCCGTTCGCGCTCTCGCTCTGGGCGGTTGTCCCGAACATGCAGTCGTTCTGGCTCGTGGACGCGATCACGCAGGCCCAGCCCATCCCCGGGTCGCACATCGCCCTCGTCGCGCTGTACTCGCTCACGCAGATCACGATGTACCTGGCACTGGGCGTCGCGCTCTTCCAGGGACGCGACGTCGGGTAGCGGCGTGTCCTACTCCGCGCCCGCGATCGCCCGCCCGTAGACCTTTACAGCCTTCTCCGCCGCCCCGTCCCACGTCAGACGCCGGCACTCGAACACGCCGTGCTCGCGGAGCGTCTGGCTCAGGGGCGGGTACTTCAGGACGGCGACAATCTTGTTGGCCATCTCCTCGACGTCCCAGAAATCAACCTTGAGCGCGTGCGTCAGCACCTCGCTCACCCCCGACTGCTTGGAGATGATCACGGGCACGTCGCGGCTCATCGCCTCCAGGGGCGCGATCCCGAAAGGCTCGGACACGCTGGGCATGACGTACAGGTCCGCCATCCGGAAGACCTTGTCCACGTCACGCCCGCGGAGGAAACCGGTGAACAGCACCTTGTGCCCGATGCCCAGGGAGGCGGCCTCCTCGATCATCCGCACCGCCATGTCCCCCGAGCCCGCGACGACGAACTTGATGTTGTCCATCTTCTCCAGGGCCCGGGCCGCCGCGCGCACGAAGTACTCGGGCCCCTTCTGCATCGTGATCCGCCCGAGGAACAGCACGATCTTGTCCTTGCGGTCGATGCGGTCGACATCGGTCGGCTGTGCGCCCTCCTGCTCGACGCCGTTGTAGACCACATCCACCCTGCCCGCGTCCACGCCGTACTTGTTGACCGCGATCGACTTGGTCAGGCGGGAGACCGTGATGACCCGGTCGGCCGCGTGCATCCCGGCGCGCTCGATGTCGTACACCTGCTGGTTGATGTGATCGCCCGAGCGATCGAACTCGGTCGCGTGCACGTGCGCGACGAGAGGCTTGCCCGTCAACGCCCGCGCCGCGATACCCGCCGGGTACGCCAGCCAGTCGTGCGCGTGGATGACGTCGAACTTCTCACGGGCCGCGAGCCCGCACACGAGCCTCGCGTAGCGCTGCGCGTCGCCGTAGAGATCGGCCCCGTAGTGATGGTCCGCGCCGCCCTCGGGCCGGACCTCGTAGAGAATGGTCTCGAGCGCGCCGAGCAGGCGCGTCGCGGAGCGTGAGCGGAGGCCTGTCAGGTCGATACCGCCCCCGCCACCATCTTCATCGGCGCTGTGCATCGCGCCCAGGAAACGCGACGCGTCGCCCCCGGCGACAAACTCGCGGTACGGGCTCTCGAACCCCGCCTCGATCTCGTAGAACCGGGCCCGCTCGGAGACGCCCTCGGGCCTGGCGGTCTCTCGGACGCCGCCTGGTTCGCCCGTCGGGCCGCCCTCGGGCTCGCGGGCTGCCTCGCCCCGGACCTGCTCGACGAGCCTGGGCAGCGCGTCGGCGCCCAGCAGGCGAACGTGCGACGCCGTCGCGCCGCCGATCGATTTGGGCAGCACGAAGACGACCTCGTGCCCGAGGCGGTCGAGGCCCTTGGTGAGACCGGCGCACGCCGTGCCAAGCCCACCTGCGATGAACGGCGGGAACTCCCAGCCCAGCATCAGGATCCGCATGCCAAGCCCCTCGCCCGCCGCGCCCGATCGTGCGTCATTCTTCCGTCTCTTGTGCGCTCATGTCCCCGATCTGGCTGAAGCACTGCTCGTAGGCCAGCAGCCACTTGCCCGCGGTCGGGGCGTTGGCCGCCGCCTCGTCCGGCGCGAAGGGCAGCCTCGATCGGAACGTGAAGAGCATGTCGTCGGAGCGGTAGTGCTGCACGGGCGCAACCGCGCCGTCGTACCCCACATCGACCAGTTCCTCTTCCAGCAACTCTTCGAGCTTGTCGCCCGAGTGCATGAGCCCCGCCTCGATCGACTCGCTCAGCCAGCGGTCCCGCATGACGAGGCTGACCCACAACGCGCCCTCGTCGTGCTCGACGTGGTAGAACGCCGGCTCGGCCGAGGCCCGCGCCCGGCAGACCAGCCGCCCGTCCTCGACGCCCACGTCCGCGAACGCCCCGCTTGTGCGCGCGATCGTCGCGACGCTGTCGAGGAAATCTTGAAGGTTGTTCGTCTCGGTGCTCATGCGTCCTCCGGGCGGCGTCCGACCGGATCGCCCGACCCCCGCGGACCCCGCCGCGGGCGTGCGCGCCAAGCCTAGGCGATGGCGTGCGACGCGGCGTCGGACGCACACGATCCACGAGCCGTGTCGGCGTGGCGACGAGCAGCGGTCCCCACGCCGCCGGGGGCTATACTCTCCGCCCGCGGGCCCCGGCCCGCGCGTCCCGAGCCCAGGTGGCGGAATTGGCAGACGCGCTACCTTGAGGTGGTAGTCCCGGTAACGGGGTGGAGGTTCGAGTCCTCTCCTGGGCATTTCTCGGGGCGGGGCGGGCATCGCCCGACCCCCGCCGTGCTCGCCGCACGAATCAGGCGACCCCCCAAATCCTGTTTCGTCGCCCGCCGATCCCGGATGAAGTCGGGCCGTTGCCCTGTCGATACCCACCCGGGTGACGCCGCGGCCGCGCGTCGACTCCCCACGACACCCTCCCGGGAGACGCGATATGACCCAGAGCGTGACACCGCCGGCGCACACGCCGCTCGCACACAGCGCCCTCCGCGTCCTCGACGCCATGCTCCAGGAGCACGGCGAGCCGGGCGTCCCGGAGGTCTGCGACCGCCTCGAGGTCGGCGACGGCGTCGCCGCGGTCTTCGAGCTCTGGGGCTCGGCCAACGGCATCGTGGGCGTCTGCTTCCCCCGCGACGCCGCCGAGCACATCATCCAGCTCGCCACCGGCCAGCCGCCCGCCTTCGGCGCCCCCAGCTTCGACGACGCCATCGCCGAGATCGCCGACACGATCGTCGCCGGCGCCCGCGACGCGATCGGCGGGCCCGACACCGGCGTCTCCCGCCCCCGCCTTGTCTACGAGGGATCGCTCGACGCGGGCGCCCCGGGTGTGTGCGTCCCGGTCTGGACAGAATCGGGCACGTTCTTCATCTGGACCGCGATCACAGTGTCCGCCGCCACCCCCGACAACACCACCACCGGCGGGAGGGCATGAGCATGCGCACGCTCCTCGTTGACGACTCTCGCACCATGCGCGGGATCATCCGATCGATCATGACACCCCTGCGCCTCGACGAGGTCGAAGAGGCCGAGGACGCGCCCGAGGCGATCGCCGCCCTCGACGCGACGACCACCGACCTGGCAATCATCGACGGCGGGCTCGACGGCGCGCTCGACCTGGTCCGCGAGGCCAGGCGGCGCAACGCGCACATGCCCATCGTGATGCTCTGTGCCGACACGGGCGCCGACCGGATCCGAGCGGCCCGGGCCGCGGGTGTGACCCGGTACGTCGTCAAGCCGTTCACCCCGGACATTCTGAGCCAGCACCTCGACGAGGTGATCGACGGCGCGACCAGCCGGGCCTAGCCGAGCACGATCGACCGCGCCCGCCCGCGTCCGCCCCGGTTTTCGCCCATTTCGCGCCCCCGGCACAACCGCGCCCCCGCCGCCCGCCTATAGACGCCCATGGGAGTACGCCCCGGGCGATCGGTCATTGTGAGTCTCGGCAGGCTGGCGGCATCGACCGCGGGCGCTGGGGCGGCGATCACCCTCGCCGCCGTCATGCTCGCCGCCCCGCCCGCCCAACGCCCCACGCTCGTGCTCGTCGCGGCCCAGCCCGAGAGCGTCAACCCCGAGCCCGGCGCGGGCATCGAGTGCGTCATCCTCAAGCGAGACGGGGGCGAGGTCTCGGGCATCCTCGTCGAACGCACGGACGAGCACATCGTCCTGAGCATCGCGGGCATCCGGACCAATATCGCCCGCGATGACATCGCCGGGACCCGCTTCCTTGCGCCCGTCGAGGAGCGGTACGAGCAGCTGCGGGCCGCGATCGACAACACCGACATCGAGGGTCGCCTGCACCTGGCCGAGTGGCTCCGCGACCGCCAGCGGTACCGCCTGGCGCTCGACGAGATCGAGGGCGTCCTGGAGATCGAGTCGTTCAACAAGACCGCCCGAACCATGCGCACATGGCTCGAGGCACAGCTCAGGCTCGCCCAGCGCGAGACGACGCCGGGCCCGGACCGCGGCACGGCGACCATCCGCGACCACGCGACCGACCGCAACCGCCAGAGCTTCCCCCTCCTGTCGCGCGACGAGGTCAACATCATCCGCGTCTACGAGGTGGACCTCTCGGACCCGCCGAAGATGCTCATCGGGCGCGACGTCATCCAACGCCTCATGGAGGAGAACGCCGCCAGCGACCTCATCCCCGCCACCCGCGACGGGCGTGAGGCCCTCTTCCGCGCCCCGCCCCACCGCGTGCTCGAGCTCATGTTCCGCCTGCAGGCGCGTGACATGTACAACGAGGTCCGCGTGCTCGACGACCCCGACTCCATGCGCCGCTTCAAGAAGGACCTGCACGCGACCTGGTTCGCCAACGCCTGCGCCTCGGCCCGATGCCACGGCGGCGAGCAGGCCGGGCGGCTCTGGGTCCACGACAAGAGCGTCAACTCCGACCAGACCGCCTACACAAACTTCCTCATCCTCGACCGCTTCGCCCTCGACGACGGCACCCCCCTGATCAACTGGACCGAGCCCGCGCGCTCGCCCCTGCTCCAGATGGCACTGCCCAGGGGCGTGAGCCTGTACCCGCACCCCGAGGTCGGCTCCGGCCGGGGCACCCGGGCCTGGCGCCCCGTCTTCAGGTCCACCGACGACCGACGATTCCAGGACGCCCTCGCCTGGATCGACTCGATGTACCGCCCCCGCCCGGACTACCGGATCGACTACATGCCCCCGGTTCCCGCGGGCGAGCGCCAGCGTGAGCAGGCCGGCCTCGACGAGGACGAGCCGATCGAACGCTGAGCCCCGCCCCGGGCCACCCCCGACGGCTAGAGTCCCCGCCACGCCCGCGCCCCGTCCCAAGGCCGACCGGGGGCGCCAAGGACACCATCCGATGACGACGCGCGACCACACGAATCTGGGACGAGCCGCCCTCGGACGGGCCGCCCGTCTGGCCCTTCTCGCGGGCCTGGCCCCCGCCCTGGCCGCCGGCGGGTGCGGCGGGGAGACCGAGTCCGAGACCGCCGTCCGCGACGCGGCCATCGTGTTGACCACGGGCGACGGATCTGGCGAGAACGCCGAGTCCATGAGCGAGTTCCGCCAGGCCCGGTACACGCAGGCGGCGAACGGTTTGTCCGCGCACGTCGGCGACGACGGGTTCGGCTCCGCCGCGGCCGTGCTCTCTGGGCTCGCCCACCAGGGCCTGGGCGCCGAGGCGTTCGGCAAGCTCGTCATCGACCTGGGCGAGGTCCAGCGCCGCCTGACGGTCCTGCGCGGCTCGGCCGGCGCGTGGCGGACGCACCGGGCGCTCTCGGAGGCCGCCTCGACCTACGACCCCCAGCCGCGGATCACCTCGCTCGACCAGCTCGACGCGACACTCAGGAGCGACCTCGAGCAGGCGCAGCGGGTCTCCAAGCTCGTCAACGATCAGATCGCGGAGTTCGAGTCACGCATCGCCCAGGCCGAGGCCAGCGCCGCCGGCGAGCGGAACGTCGCGGGCGAACTGCAGCTCGAGTCCAGCACCAAGCCCGCGGCCGAGGCGGCGCTGATGGCCGAGCGGATCCGCGAGCACACACGCCGCGCCGACCGGTTCGAGTTCGAGGCCCAGCGGGTCAGGACGCGTGCCGACCAGCTCCGCCCGGACGCGGCCGAGAAGTCTGCGCACATCGAGCGGATCGGGGCGCAGCTGGCGTTGGTCGAGGAAGCCCGCCGGGGCGTCGCGACGCGGACGCAGGCCTCGAACCGCCACCACGCCGAGGCGTTGCAGAGCGCCGCCCAGACCAGGGGCGACATCGTCGAGCAGCTCGACGCGCTCGAGCGCTACATCGCTGGCGAGCTCGAGACTGCGAGGTCGCTGACCGCGCGTGAGCTGCGCGAGGCGTCGAGCGCCGCGTCCCGCGCGGGCCAGGCGACGCAGGACAGCGCAAGCCTCGTCCGCGCCTCGTCCGCCCAGCGTCTGGGCGAGCTGCACGAGTCCGTCGCCGCGATGCACGCCTCGGTCGCCGCCGCGCTCGAGCACATGATCGAGATCGGCCTCGACGAGGACGGCGCGATGGCCCGCCTCGCCCAGACCCACCGCCAGAGCGAGGCCGACGCCCGCGACGAGGCGACCGACGCCTACGCCGACGCCGCCGCCGCCCTGCGTCGCGTCCGCGTCCGCGGCGAGACCAAGGACCGCCTCAACGAGCTGGCCGACCGCCTCGAGGGCATCGAGCCCGACCCCTCTCCCGAGGACTTCGGCGCCGAACCCGACGACGGCACGGGCGACGAGTTCACCGACGAGATGTCCACGGACGAGGGCGAGGGGTTCCCCGAGGACAACACGCCCGAGGACGAGGCGCCTTGACCAACGCGGCCAGCAGGCGAGAGGGCAGCGCACGCGCCGCCTCCCCGGGCGAGCCCGTGATGCCCGAGGTCGAGCAGCACCTGCTCACGCCCGCGTCGCCGGGCGTTGGGCGGGTGGTCGAGACGCGCCCGTGCACCGCGGGGCGCAAGGCCGCCGGCTTTGTCAGACACATCTGCATCGACGTCTCGGGCACACCCCTGGCCGGGCGGTTCCGCCCCGGCCAGTCCTTCGGCGTCATCCCCCCGGGCCTCACCGAGCGCGGCAAGCCCCACAAGCTCCGTCTCTACTCGATCGCCAGCCCCTCGCGGGGCGAGGACGGCGCGGGCCAGACGCTCTCGACCACGGTCAAGCGCACCATCGACGAGCACTGGGACGACCACACCCTGTTCCTGGGCGTCGCGAGCAACTACCTCTGCGACCTCAAGGAGGGCGACGAGGTGGCCATCACGGGCCCGGCGGGCAAGCGGTTCGTGCTCCCCGCGGACACCGGCGCCCACGACTACGTCTTCTTCGCCACCGGCACGGGCATCGCTCCCTTCCGCGCGATGCTGCTCGAGCTGTTCGGGACCGAGGGGCCGGCGACCAGCCGCGTCGCGCTGGTTATGGGCGCCCCGTACGCGACCGACCTGCTCTACCACGACGAGCTGAGCGAGCTCGCCGAACGCCACGAGAACTTCACGTACCTGACCGCGATCTCCCGCGAGCGCGACGCGGCCGAGGGCAAGGGCCTGTACGTGCAGGACCGCCTGCGGACGCACGCGGGCGAGCTCACGCCGATGCTCGACTCGGACCGCACCATCGTCTACATCTGCGGCATCGCGGGCATGGAGCTGGGGATCCTCCAGGCGATGGGGCGGGCGCTCGACCCCGCCCGCCTGAGCCAGTACCTCACGCTCGCCGACGAGGCGCCGACCGACCCCCTGCAGTGGGATCGGCGTATGATCCCGCGCACGCTGCGCCCGACGAGAAGGGTGCTGATGGAGGTCTACTAGCCTCCGCCCCGCGCACGCGTCGCGACACCGCCACGAGGTCCGCCCCCATGAAGATCAACCGACGCTCCACGCCGCTCCGCCGCCTCGCTCTGCTCGCGCCGCTGGCGGTCCTCGCGTGCGGCGCGACCGCCCAGCAGGGCACGCTCGACCCGGGCGTGGTCAGCTCGAACAACCTCGACGCGGGTGCGGTCAGCGCGATCGAGCAGCACGCCAGCACCTGGGCGCCGCAGCTTGCCGACGCGGACGCGTCCACGGCTTCGAACGCCCGCGACCGGCTCACGCAGCCGCTCACCTCGTCGAGCGCCTCGGTCGCGTTCCGCCTGGCGTACTCGGGCGTGCTCACGCCGCAACTCACGGGACTCGCCGCCTCGCCCGAGATCGGCGCGCGCCTGGGCGCGCTCCGCGTCGCGGGCATGCTCGCGACCGACGAGTCCAGCGCGATTGTTCTGGGCGCGATGACCGATGACGAGCCCTCGGTCCGCCTCTTCGCCGCCGCCCAGCTCGGCGAGACGCTCGCCGCGTCGCGTACAGGCGCCCCCGCGCTCACGCCCGAGGGCGCCGACGAGATTGTCCGTGCGCTGGGCGAGATGATCGCCTCGGCCGACAGCCCGCTCGAGGCCGCCGCCGCCGTCCGCGCCCTGGCGGTGGGCACACGCATCGAGCAGCGTGGCTTCGACGCGGTCCGCAACCTCGCGGCCTCCCAGCTCGGCGCCCGCACGGGCGAGCGCGTCAGGCGTCTCGGCGCCGATAGCGCCGACGAGCTTGAGATCATCGTCGCCCTCGAGGCCTGCGCCGCGGGGCGGACCGCCGTGACCGCCGCGACCTCCCGTCCCGACGCTAACGCGACCACGCAGATCATCGGCATGGGCGCCGACGTCATGGCCTGGGCGCTGTCGCGTTGGGTCGGCAAGCACATGCCCCCGGTGGGTGAACGCGGGCTCGAGTCCCAAGCCGTCGGCGCGGCCGAGAACGTCATCTACTTCGCCCGCCAGCACGCCGCCCGCCTCAAGGGCCAATCGCCCGCCTCGAACCCGCCCCGCATCGCCCAGTCGCTCCGCGACGGCGACGACCGCGCCTTCCGCACCGCCGCCCTCGCCCTCCTGGGCAGCGACGGCGATCTGGTCCGCGAGTTCGCATTCAAGGCCGACCGCTTCACGAACCGCGCGCCCTGACATCCCCGCACCCCCCGCTCCCGCTCGCCCGACACCCCCCGCCGCCCGCCCCGCGGTAAGGTGACCGCATGCTCCGCCTGCTCGTCCCCTTCGTCCTGCTCGCGGCCCTGGTCGGGGCGACCATCCTGACCGACCCCCCGCCCAAGCCCGCGGACCTCACATTCATCAACGGCACGGGCGAGATCAACACCCTCGACCCCCAACGCATGAGCTGGCAGCTCGACCTCCGCGCCGCGCGGTTGTACTTCGAGGGGCTCACCGCCAACGACGTGTTCACCTGGGGCTACGACATCATCCCCGCCGTCGCCGAGTCCTGGGATGTCACCGACGACGGGCGCGGGTACACGTTCCACCTGCGCGACGACGCGAAATGGTCCAACGGCGCCCCGGTGACCGCGCACGACTTTGTGTACTCCTGGCGACGTGCGCTGCTCCCGGACATCGCCTCCGACTACATCGCCTTCTTCCGCCTCATCGAGGGCGGGGGCGAGTTCTACGACTGGCGCCAAGAGGCGCTCGACGAGTACGAGCAGCGCCCGCCCTCGCAGCGGACGGCCCAGGCCGCCGAGACCCTCTGGCGCGATACACTCGAACACTTCGACGCGACGGTCGCGCTCGAGGCGGTGGACGACCGCACGCTGCGGATGCGCCTGACCGAGCCAACGCCCTACTGGCTCGACATCTGCGCTTTCGCGGTCTTCTACCCGGTGTACGAGCCCCTGGTCAGCCAGTACGAACGCCCGAACCCGGACTCGGCACGCCTGGACCTCAAGTCCGGCTGGACAAAGCCCGGGCGCCTGGTCTGCAACGGCCCGTTCGTCGTCACCCGCTGGCGATTCAAACGCTCGATGCGCGCCGAGAAGAACCCCCACTACTGGAACCGCGACTCGCTCGCGATCGACTCGATCGAGATGCCCGTCATCGAGGAGCCCAACGCGATGGTGCTCGCCTTCGAGACCGGAGCCGTGGACTGGGCGACGGACGTGACCGTGGGCTACCGCGCCGACATCATCCAAAAAAAGAAGAACTTCTACGAGGAGAACCGCGCGGCCTACGAGGCGCTCAAGGCCCAGGGCCTCGACCAGTTCGAGATCGACCGCCGCCTGCCCGACGACCCACGCAAGAACATCCACGTCATCCCCGCGTTCGCGACGTACTGGTACAACTTCAACTGCCTGCCCAAGCTCCACGACGGGCGGGACAACCCGTTCCATGACCCACGCGTCAGGCGCGCATTCGCCATGAGCGTGGACAAGCAGACCCTCGTCGATCAGGTCAAACGCACGGGCGAGCCCGTCGCCGGCTCGCTCATCCCCCCCAACTCCATCGGCGGCTACACCCCGCCCGAGGGGCTGGGCTACGACCCCGCCGCCGCCCGCGAGCTGCTGGCCGAGGCCGGCTGGCCAGACCCCGCCCGCTTCCCGACCGTCGAGATCATGTTCAACAAGGACGCGGGGCACGACCTGATCGCACAGGCCGTCGCCAAGGACTGGCAACGCAACCTCGGCGTCTCGGTCAGCCTCGACCAGAAGGAACTCAAGGTCTACCGCAACGACCTCAAGAACGCCAACTACATGGTCACCCGCGCCGGCTGGTACGCAGACTACGGCGACCCGACGACGTTCCTCGAGGTCAACCGCACGGGCGACGGCAACAACGACCGCAAGTACTCCAACCCCGTCTACGACGACCTGCTCGACCAGGCCCGCGTCGAGACCGACCCCGCCAGGCGCATGGCGATCCTCAGCGAGGCAGAGCGCATCATCATGGAGGAGGACCTGCCCATGGTCCCCTTCTACCACTACGTCACGGTCTATATGTTCGACCCCGACAAGCTCGGCGGCATCAACCCCCACCCCCGCGCGACCCAGAACGTCTTCCTGCTCGACGTCCTGGGCGACGGCAAGGGCCCCGACGTCGCGCGCACCATGCCGGTCCTCCCGCCATCGCCCGCGCCCGGGGCCGACACCCCATGATCGGCCTGATCCTCCGACGCCTGCTCGCCCTGCCCGTGATCCTGATCGTGGTCTACACAATCACGCTGACGCTCGCGTGGGCGGCGCCGGGCAACCCGCTCGAGAACCCCGAGGGGCGCCAGCCGCCCGCCGAGGTCATGGAGGCGATGAAGCGCCAGTACAACCTCGACAGCTTCTGGCGGTTCTACATCTCGTACCTCGACAGCGCCAGCGGCGCCGAGTACGCCCGCGACCTGGTCACCGGGCGCATCGCCCGCGAGCACAACCTTGCCGCCCAGACCGACATCGCCGCCCGCTCGCGCCCCGTGTTCGACTTCGGGCCATCGCTCCAGTACGAGGACTGGACCGTCAACGAGATCATCGCCGGCGCGATGCCCGTATCCATCACCCTGGGCGCGCTGGCCATCCTCATCGCCCTGGGCATCGGGATCACCGCCGGCGTCGTCGGCGCGGTCAGGCCCAACTCCTTCGCCGACCTGGCCACCCTCACCGTCGCGCTCATCGGCATCTCGCTGCCCACGTTCGTCATCGGCACGGTCCTGCTGCTCGTCTTCGGCGTCTGGTGGCCGATCCTCCCCGTCGGCGGCTGGGGCGGGCTCGCCCAGCTCGTCATGCCCTCGCTGACCCTCTCGCTCCCGTTCGCCGCGTACATCGCCCGCCTCACACGGATGGGCATGATCGAGTCGCTCGGCTCGGACTACGTCCGCACCGCCCGGGCCAAGGGCATGGGTGAACGGCGCGTGCTGCTCGCGCACGCGCTCAAGAACGCGTTCCTGCCCGTGCTCAGCTTCCTGGGCCCCGCGACCGCCCTGGCGATGACCGGCTCGTTCATCGTCGAGCGCGTCTTCAACGTGCCGGGCATGGGCCAGCACTTCGTCAACGCGGTCCTCAACAAGGACCTGTTCCTGATCATGGGCGTCGTGCTGATCTTTGCGACGATGCTGATCGTCTTCAACCTGGCCGTGGACGTCATGTACCGCTGGGTGGACCCGCGGATCGCGTGAGCGTCACTCCACCAGCGTGAACGTCGCCCCGCGCTCCACGTCGAAGCTCACGAACTGCCCGGGCTCGAACATCCCCGCCTTCTGGCGCGTGTCCATCAGCGCGCACACCAGCGGCGCCCCCGCCCCCACCGTGATCGTGGCGCCCTTCTCGTTCACGCTCAGGATCGAGCCCTGCACGCGGCGCGGGCGCCCGTGCACCGGCTCGACGTACCGCCCGCCGGCGCCGACGACGTCCACCCGCTTGGCCCGCGCGTGGATCCGCCCGACAACGCCCTTGCCGACGTGCTCGCTGAACCGCTCGACACCGCCGGCCGGCTCCAGACGCAGGCGGTAGCTCGTGTTGGGGAAGCTCACCACGAGCAACGCGTGGTGCGTCGCGCTGGCCGGGAGGATCTCCTCCAGGCGCCCGCGGGCGAGGTCTGGGTCGATCTTGGTCGTCGGCGCGGGCTTGAGCATGGGGCAAGGGTACGCGCAAACCCACCGATCGTCCGCCCAACGCCAGAGCCAGCCGACAACGAGCCCCTCGCGCAAGCGAGGGGACGCGAGCGACATGGCGGCTCCCGGTTCCCCTCGCTTGCGCGAGGGGCTCGTCGGACACGCAACGGGCTCGCCGGACGCCGGGTTTCTCTCCGCTCAGGCGCCCGCCGCGAGCCTCGTCGTACGCCCGCCCGCGCCCATCGCCAGGAAGTTCGCCAGCAGACGCGGCCCCTCGGGCGTCATAAAGCTCTCGGGGTGGAACTGCACCCCCTCCAGGGGCGCCCTGCCCTCGTCCGCCCACACCCGACGCAGGCCCATCACGACCTCGAGCCCCGGCGCCGCGGACCCGTCCCGCTCCACGCTCCGCGCGCTCACCACCCAGCCGTCCTCGCCTGCCCTCGGCGCCGCCGGCACGCTGTCACACGTCACCACCAGCGAGTGGTACCGGGTTGCGACCATCGGGCTCTCGATGCCCGCGAACAGGCCCTCGCCGTCGTGCTCGACCGGGCTGGTCTTGCCGTGCATGAGGACCGGGTGCCGCTCGACGCGCATCGCGTGCAGCGCCCCGAGGCACTGGTGCCCGAGGCACACGCCCAGCACCGGCACGCGCCCCGCGAACCGCTCGATCATCGACGCCGAGATGCCCGCCTCCGCGGGCGTGCATGGTCCGGGCGAGATGATGACGTGCGACGGCCCGCGCCCGGCGTCGAGCCGCTCCGCCTCGTCGGGCGTGATCTCGTCGTTGCGCGCGACCACCAGGTCGCGCCCCGGCTCGAGCGTCGGGTCCAGCTCGCCCAGACGCTGCACGAGGTTCCAGGTAAAGCTGTCGTAGTTGTCGATCAGGAGGATCACGGGGCAAGTCTACCCAAGACCCGACCCCTCACGCCCCCGGCGCACTACGCTGGCCCCATGCTCACGGGCGTCATGTTCGCGATGCCGCAGGAGGGCGCCGCCCTCATCGCCGCGTTGGTCGGCGGGCCGGGCTCGGGCGTGCAGCGCGTCGAGCACGGCGGGCGGGCCTTCCACACCGGTCGCATCTGGGGCGCCGACGTCGTGCTCGTCGGCGCCCGTGTGGGCAAGGTCGCCGCAGCCACGACCGCGACCGAGCTGGTGACCCGGTTCGCCGTGGACAGGCTGCTGTTCACGGGCCTGGCGGGTGGGGTCGCGCCGGGTGTCAACATCGGCGATCTCGTTGTCGCCGACCGCCTGGTCCAGCACGATCTGGACGCCTCGCCCCTGTTTGCGCCCCTGGAGATCCCGCTGCTGGGGTGCAGCGAACTTCCGACGGACCCCGACATCACGCGTTCGCTCGTGTGCGCGTGCGAGTCGTTTATCGCCGACGCGCCGGGCGAGGGGCTCACCGAACCCGACCGTGATGCCCTGCACGTGCGCGACCCGGCCGTCCACGTCGGGCTCATCGCCTCTGGCGACCGGTTCGTCTCGACCGACGCCGAGCGCGACGCACTGCGTTCGCGCGTGCCCGGCGCACTCTGTGTCGAGATGGAGGGGGCGGCGGTCGCCCAGGTCGCGTTCGAGTACGATGTGCCCCTCGGCGTCGTCCGGGCTGTCTCGGACGCGGCCGACGATCACGCTGGCGCGCACTTCCCCGAGTCGCTCGGGCGCCTGGCCGCGGGGTGCGCGCACGGTGTGCTCGAGCGGTTTTTCTCAGGAGAGCGACGATGAAGACGGCCGTGATACTCGTGGCGATGGCGCCGCTCGCCCTCGCGTGCCTGTGCGTGTTCGCCGCCGCCGCGGGCGCGGGGCACGCGCCAGAAGACGAACCCCGTAAGGCATTTGCGGCGTTCACAATGAAAGAGCTCGCCCAGAGCCGTGCGCGCAGCGGGCGGGAGTACCTCTCGTTCTTCGCGAACGACACGATGCACGCGGGTGTGTACGCGCTCGATGCGGGCGCACAAGACCGCCAGAGCCCCCACGACGAGGACGAGCTGTACCACGTGGTCCGCGGCAGGGCCAGTTTCACGGCGGGCGACGAGACCGTCGAGGTCGCCCCGGGTTCGATCCTGTTCGTTGCCGCGGGCGTGCCCCACCGCTTCCACGACATCGAGGAGGACCTCGAGATCCTCGTCTTCTTCTCGCGAGCCGAGCCCGGCGGGGAGGCACAACCTTGACCACCGCACTCGTCACAACCGAGATCGGATCACCCCTGGGTGTGCTGCTGGCCGGCGCGTGCGCCCGGGGCGTGTGCCTGCTGGAGTTCGCCGCCCCCGAGCGGCGCGAGCGTGCGCTGGCGGACCTCGATCGGCTCCTCGATGACGAGTTCCACGTGGATCAGGAGCGCGAGGCGCGCGCGCACCTCGAGCAGTTGCGCGGGCAGCTCGATGGCTACTTCGCGGGCGCCGTGACGGACCTGTGCGTGCCCGTCCACGCGCCGGGGACCGAGTTTCAGCGGCGAGTCTGGGACGCGATGGGCGCGATCCCGTGCGGGCGGACGCTGTCGTACTCGGCGTTGGCCGAGCGGGTCGGCTCGCCCGGAGGCGCCCGGGCCGTCGGCGCCGCATCGGGCCAGAACCGCATCGCGATCCTCATCCCGTGCCACCGCGTGGTCGAGGCCGGCGGGGGGCTGCGTGGGTACGGCGGGGGGATCGACAAGAAGCGATGGCTGCTCGACCACGAGCAGGGAATGACCGGCGCCCAGACGCTCTTCGGGCACGCCGCGGGCGCGGCACGCTAGTCGCTGGCCTTGTCGGACTCCGGCTCTGGCGCTGAGCCGAGACCCTCGAAGGTGATCACGTCGTGCTCGCGCGTCGCGACGTCGATGCGGACGATCCGGTGGTTGTTGGTGTCGGCGACGAACAGGGTCGCCTTGCCGTCGGAGCCGACCGCGAGCGAGAGGCCCGCGGGCTCGTCGAGATCCAGGTCCGCGTGCGACCATGTCGTCGAGGACATCGTATGGGTGTCCACGTGCTTGATCTTGTTGTTGTACGTGTCGGCGACGAACAGCGTGTCGCCCAAGTCGCTCGGGAACAGTGTGACGCCCAGCGCGTGCTGGAGTTTCGCAACCCCCCTCACGCCGTCCACGTCGCCGAACTCGAAGAGCGACGAGTCCGTGAGCGGGCTCACGACCGAGCGCCCGATGATCGTGTGTACCTCGTCGGAGTTGAACTCGAGGGCGCGGATCGCCGAGCCCTCGGAGTCGGCGAAGTAGAGGATGCCGGCGTCTGCCGAGAGCGCCAGGCCCGAGGGCTGGGCGAGGGCGGCCTTCATGGCGGGCCCGTCGTAGATGTTCTCGCGTCCGGAACCGGCGATCGCGCCCGCTTTGCCCGATCCCAAGTCCATCGACCAGAGCTGGTGTGTGCCCGCCATCGCGATGTAGAGCGTCTGGGATCCCTCGTCGAGGGCGAGGGCCCAGGGGGAGGCGAGGCCCTGGGCCGTGCCGTTCTTGCCGCCCTTGCGGTCGTAGGCCTGCTCGCCCGTGCCCGCGATGGTCGAGACGGCGCCCGTGCGGGCGTCGATCGCGCGGACCGCGTGGTTGCGCGTGTCGGCGACGTAGAGCGTGCCCGAGGCGCGGTCGTAGGCCATGCCCTGTGGGTCGTTAAAGGCCGCCATCGCGGCCGCACCGTCGTGGAACCCACGCTCGCCCGTGCCCACGATCCGATGCACACGCGCCATACCTTGTGCGTCGGGCCACGAGGCGATGATCACGCGGTCGTTGGACGAGTCGGCGACGAACAGGCGCCCCTCGCGATCGCCCGCCTGCGCGACGGCGAGCACCTTGCCCGGGTAGCGCAGGGGCGAGGAGGTCGGCGCCGCCGCCTCGGGCTCGATCTGAATGCGTTGCTCGGCGAGCGTGCCGTCCTCGCGTCCCTTGTCGAGGAGTTTCTGGATCGCCTCGTCGAGGACGTCGCGGTTGCCCTCGCCCGAGGCGACGCCGTAGACGTCGCCGGCGGTGTCGATGACCGCGAAGCTGGGCCACGAGCGGATGCCGTAGGACCGCCAGATCCGCATGCCCTCGTCCACAACGACCGGGTGCTGGATGTCGTAGCGGAGCATGGCGTCGCGGATCGCGTCGGGCTCGCCCTCGGCGTCGAACTTGGCCGAGTGGACGCCGATGACGACAACGGGTTCGTTCGCGTACTTCTCTTCCAGGTACTCGAGGTCGGGCAGGACGTGGATGCAGTTGATGCAGCAGTACGTCCAGAAATCGAGTACGACGACGTGCCCGCGCAGGTCGTCCTCCAGCGAGAGCGGGCGGTCGGTGTTGAGCCAGCCCTTGCTGGGCGCCAGCTCGGGCGCGGCGGCCTGGGCGCGGGCGACCGAGAGGGCGGCGGACGGGAACATCCATGCGCCGGCGGCGGCGAGGAGGGCGCCGAGCGTCAGCGCCAGGGCGATGTGGTTCACGCGTCGCATCGTGGCTCCGTGCGATGGGTCGTGGGGCTGCGTTGGTGACGGTCACGAATCAGATCCATGCCCGCCAGCGGATTGTTCCCACGCCGGGTGGGCGTGCCGTCACGATCGATTAGAGCGGCTCAGGGCTCGATATCGAGACGCTTGAACGGCACAACGCCCGGCGTGTCCACGGGCTCGGCCTGCCCGGCGCGGAGGGCGGCGATCAGCGCCCGCATGTCGTCGGGCACGGGCGCCGTGAAGGCGAGCGGCTCGCCCGTCGCGGGGTGCTCGAAGGCGAGCAGGGCGGCGTGGAGCATCTGGCGGTCGATCTCGCGCCCGCCCGCGAGCGTGAGCTTCCGCCCGGTGTACATCGTGTCGCCCACGATGGGCCAGCCCTCGGTGCTCAGGTGCACGCGGATCTGGTGGGTCCGCCCGGTCTTGAGCTCGAGTTCGACGAGCGAAAAGTCCTGGGCGCCGACCGGGCGGTCGTGGTCGCGGTACCGCTCGCGGACGCGGCAGATTGTCACGCTCGGCTTGCCCAGGTCGTCGTGGCGCACGACGTACTTCTCGCGGTACCCCTTCTCGCGCGACGGGTGCGGGCCCAGCGGCTTGTCGATGACCTGCGTGGACGGCTCGACGCGCCCCTGCACGACCGCGAGGTAGCGCTTGTCCACGCTCCGGTGCTCGAACTGGCGCCCGATCTTCCAGTGCGCCTCGTCGGTCTTGGCGAAGACGATGCACCCGCTCGTGTCGCGGTCAAGGCGGTGGACCACGCCCGGTCGGGCGAACTGCTCGCCGACCGATGACAGCTCGCCCCCGGTGGGCGAGGCGTGGCGGAAGTGCCAGCTCAGGGCGTTGATCATCGTGCCGCGGAGTTCCGATCGGGCGGGGTGGACGATGATGTCGGGGCGCTTGTTGAGCACGATGATGTGCTCGTCCTCGAAGAGGATGTCGATGGGGATCTGCTCGGGCCTGATCGACTTGTCGGCCGGCGGCGGGAGCGAGACCGTCACCTCGTCGTTCTCGCGCAGGCGGGTCGAGGCCTTGGCCTCGCGCCCGTTGACTTCGACGGCGCCCGACTCGATGAGCCGCTGGAGCTGGTTGCGGCTCATAAACGTGATGCGGCTGGTCAGGTAGCGGTCCAGACGGGCCTTGAGGTCGCGCTGGAGTTCGAAAGTCACACGGACGTTGTGCGCTTCGTCCTCGCCCGCATCCTCGTCGCGGGTGCGGCTGGCGATCTGCTCGAACGCGCGGCGCACCGCCTCGGGGTCCACCTTCCCCCCGGGCAGGATCAGCCCCCGCTCGTCGGGCTCGCGCATCAGGGCTGGTCGGGATCGTCCGCCGGCGGGGCCGCGTCGTCGCCCGCCGGTGGCGACCCCTCGCCCGCGTCGTCGGACTCGGCGGGTTCACCCGCGTCCGGATCGACCGGCGCCGGCGCCGCCTCTTCCGGGTCGGGCATCAGGTCTGGCGCGGGCTCGGGCTCGGGCGGCGCGGGCAGCTCGGGCAGGTCGGCGCGTGCGAGCAGGGGCCCGGGTGCTTCGGTCGTCAGCGACTCGGTGCGCGAGCGGGCCAGGCGGGCAATGGCGGGGAACCCGGCCTGCTCGGCCAGCTCGACGACCAGGTCGAGCTGTTCGCGGGCGCGGTCGGCCTCGCCCTTGGTCTCGTAGACCGCGGCGAGCCCGAACGCCGCGTTGATCGCCAGCGTCTGCTTGCCTTCCTTGCCGCGCGTCGCGTCGAGCACGGAGGCGTAGAGCGACTGGGCCTGGTCGAGGAAGCGGGAACGCTCCTCGTCAGAGAGCAGCTCGCCCTCGGAGTTGACGTTGCCATCGGGGTCGATCTGGCCGACGCTGCCGTCGTTGTTGATCTGTGCGCCCGAGCGGATGCCCATGCGGACCGAGTCGAGCAGGACGTCGGCGCTCTTGATACGGGCCAGCTCGGCGACGGACTCGACCCCCTCGTACTCGTCGGCGACACGTCGCAGCGCGTCGGGGTTCGGGTTCGCGCCACCGCCGGCGCCCTCGAGGGCCGCGAACGCCTCGTTGACCTTGGCGACGCGCTGGCGTTCGAGCCACTGCATGCCCGCGTAGATCAGGGCGGCGACCGCCAGGGCCATCAGGATCCACGACCCCCACTTCTGGAGGAAGTCCACGAGGTCCTGGTTGATCCGGGAGTCTTCGAGGCCGGCGCCGGCCTTGATCTGCTGTTGACGTTCGTCCATTGGGGCCTCTTGCGCGGCTCTGGCGGGCTGGGCCGCAATGCTAGGGGCGCGGGTTGGGCGGGGCCCAGAACCGCCACGGACGCGGGTCGCCCAACGCCGCGTCCGGGACGAGGGCGGCTCGGACCGCCGCGGCCAGTTCCGCCAGCCCCTCGCCCCGAACCGCGCAGACCCGGGCGTCGTGCCCGCCCTGCGCCTCGCCCAGGTCCGCCCGCGTCGCGATCCGGAGAACAGGCGTGCCGACGCGTAGCGGCAGGGAGGACGGATCGGGGGCGGGGGCCGTCGCGTCGTTGCACACGAGCACGAGGTCGGCGATCGCGAGCGCTCCGCGCGCCGCGCGCTGGGCGTCGCGCCCAAGGTTGTCCCCGGCGTCCGCGATGCCGGGGGTGTCGAGGTAGTGGACGGCCAGGCCGTCGAGCTCGAGGACAACCCCGACGCTGTCGCGTGTCACGCCCGGCTCGTCGGCGACGATCGAGACCGACCGCCCGGCCAGGGCGTTGACAAGGGTGGACTTGCCCACGTTGGGCGCGCCGACCGCGACGAGGAGGGGTGGGTGGATCAGGCGCCCGAGCGCCGCGCCGTCGGCGAGTTGGTCGTCGGGCGCGTCCTCGTCCACGCCCGACCAGCGCCTCGGCTGGTCGAGCAGCAGGTCGATCGCCCTCGGGCTCGCGGCCCGGGCCAGCGCGTCGAGCATCCTCGCCTCGACCACCGACGACGCCTCGGGGTACATCGCGACCGGGTCGAACGCGTCCGCCCGCCTGAGTCCGACACGCTCGAGTTCGTCCGAGAGGCGGCGCACAAGGTGGCGCCCGCCGTGGGGCGTTATATCAACGCGGTCCTGGCTCCATCTTGCGGCCAGCCCCCGGTCCACGCCCAGCAGATCCGCGAGGCGGACCTCGCCCACGCGCAACGCGGGCAGACCCAACGCCTCGAGCGTCGCGTCCATGTCCTGCGCGTGGATCGAGACCACTGCGATCGCGCCCGGGGCGGCGCTCGACGTCGCGATGGTGTGGCGGGCGTCGCCCGCGCGTGTCGTGTCCACGGGTTCAGGCGTCGTCGGCGAGTGCATCGGGGGCGCCGGCCTTCTCGACGCATGCGTGGATACCCACGAGCTGGAGGTCGGGCACGAAGTGCTCGATCAGCCCGTCGTCCTCGAGCACGCCCATGTCCCCGCCGGTCGCGATGATCTGGGGGTAGCCCTCGTAAAAATCTGCGTACCGCTCGGCGGCGAATCGGACCAGGCCGCGGACCGCGTACGACACGCCCAGACGCATCGCGTGGACGGTGTCGAGGCCGAATGGCCCGCGCTCCGAATCGGGCGACTCGTACCGGAGCGAGGGGAGGGCGGCGGTCTGCTCGTGCAGTGCACGGAGCATCATGTTCAGGCCCGGGGCGATGACCCCGCCGTGGAACACGCCCTGGCCGTCCACGAAGTCCACGCTGACGGCGGTGCCCACGTCCACGATCACGCACGCCTGCTCGGCAACCGCGTACGCGCCCATCGCGTTGAGCACGCGGTCCTGGCCCAGGGTCGAGGCGTCGTCGAGCGTGTGGCTCAGGCGGACGGGCACGTCGCGCCCGATGCGTGCCGGGCTCGCGCCCGCCGCGCCCAGGGCACGCTCCAGCTCGCCCGCGACCGGGTCGTTGACCGACGCGATGACGGGGACGGCGTCGGGGGCGGCCTCGACCAGCTCGCGGGCCCGGGCCAGCAGGTCGTCGGGGTCGTTGTTGACGACGGTCTGTGTCCGCGTCGGCTCGCCCGCGTCGAACAGGCCCAGGCGTGTGCGGGTGTTGCCGACGGCGATGGCGATCAGGCGTGCCATGCGACAAGCCTACGCCCGCCGGGGGGTGGGGCCGGTGTCTACGCTGGGACGCCGAACACCGGAGGGGGTCCACGCCCGGATGAGCCGATGCCAGCTCGATGACAGCCTGACTCGCCTGGAGGTGGGCGCGGTACGTTTCCCGCTGGGTGTGTACCCGGTCGAGGCGATCGAACCGCTGCAGGGGTACCTGCTCGAGTTCGAGCCCTCCGACGGCGACGAGGGCGAGGGCGAGTGGGAGGAGTGGCCCGACCGGTACGTGTTCGACATCGTGATCACGTCCGAGCGGGTCGAGCCGTTGTGCCGCCAGCTGTTCGCGCTGCTGCCCGGGCGCGTCTACCCGATCCTGGACTACATCGGGCACGACGCGTACCGCGAGATCGACCCGTACATCGGGTACGACCTGATCGGCCAGGACCGGTTCATGGACGCGGTCCGGCGCTTCCGAGATTTCTTCTACGAGGACGGGATGGTGGGCTTCGGCGCCCAGTGCGACGACCCGTTCGCGTACGTGTTCGTGGACGAGCACAAGATCGTTACCGTCCGTGTGCCGCCCGAGCTCAAGGAATCGGTCGAGCAGATCCTCCGGGCATTCGATCTCGAGGAGGTCCCCGAGCCGCGGGGCGCGGACGCGGCGGCCCACGAGCACCGGGGCGTGCTGCTCGCGCCGCAGGACCGCCCGGAGTTGATGAACGGTGAAGAAATCGTCGAGCGGCTCCGCGACGAATGGCGTCTGGTGCTGAACGTGGACGCGGAGCACAACCTGGACGACGAGGGCGAGGATCTGGGGGTCACCGACTGGCGGTGCCTGGTTCGGTGTGCCACGGAGAACGAACCGCGTGAGCGGTACGCCGAGGTGCTCGTGCGGGGGGCCTCGCTGGTGGAGGCCGAGGACCTCGCGAGCGAGGCGGCATCGGACCGGATCGACCGCGACAAGGCCGGTTCCTGGGTGGATCTGGTGATCGTGGCGGCGGACCGGATGGCGCCCGAGCAGGCGCAAGAGGTGCTCGCCGCGGCCAGGCAGGCGGGGGGGGCCGACGGGGGCAAAGACGCGGGGCGGGGCGTCCTGAGCATGCGATGGCTGTGAAGAGGGGAGGGAACCGTGGGCCTGACGCCGGCGAACGGTCGGGAGCCGGATGTGTCCGCGGCCCCGCATCCACGGACCAGGCACAGGCCCCTGTGGGGGGGCCCGCCGGGGGCAAGAACGGGAAAGTCGCCCCCAGAGGTTTGCGATCCCTAGCGAGCGTGGGTATCTTCTCGGCCCTGGGCCGAGACAGGTCCACGACGCCCAGGGGACCGGGCCAGGCCCGGGGCCTCGCCGGCGACAACTGCGGGCCGGGTCAGTGACGCCGAACGCTGACCTGTCCGCCGGCCATGACCGGCGCACGGATGGACCCGCACGAGGCAGGCGCATGAGGCGCCGCAACACACCACGAACTTCCTTCTGTCCTGTGGAGATCGGGATGACACACAACGCGTATGGCGCCGCTCGTTCCCTCGTGCTCGCGGCCGCGATGTTCTCGGGCGGTACGTTCCCGGCGACGGCCCTCGCGGGGCCTGAGCCCGGCGCGACGCAGGGCGAACCGCGGGTCGTGCTCGAGCGCGCCGGCGAGCTGATGACCAGCGGGAAGCTGATCCAGGCCCGCGCGATGCTCAACGAGCTCTCCAGGGCCTCGGCACAGCTCCCGATGAGCGACGCCGAGAGCAAGCGTCACTTCGAACTCATCGTGCAGGTCGAGCGCCGCCTGAACGCGTGCGACCCAATCGACGTTAACCTGCAGAAGGCCGAGCATGCTCTCATGCTCGAGGATCTGGTCGCGGCCGAGCGCTATGCCCGGTCCGTGTCCCGGGCCCCCCGCGCGACCAACGACCAGGCCGAGGCGGCCCAGACGGTGCTGACGCTGGCCCAGGGGCAGCGACGCGCGATGGCGCCCGCGATGGCCGGGCTGGCCGACGCCGCCCTCGCGGCGTTCGAGGCCCGCGACTACGCGACGTCGAAGGCGGCGCTGCAGCGGGTGAGCCGCGTCGGCGCGGACATCGGCGCCGACCGCCAGGTCCGCGTCGAGCGGACGCTCGATCGGATCGTCGAGCTGGAGCTGGCGACGGGCGAGAGCTTCGAGACCGACCGCGTTGACCTGGGCGTGCTCGAGCTCGAGCCGGGCGCCGGCGCCGACTGGCTCGTCGCCCAGCCCGAGGACTCGGGCGTGACCGAGGTCACGCCGACCGACGACGCAACGCCCGCGGCCCAACCGGCCGCGGACCCGGGCGTGGAGCTGGTCGAGGTGGACGTCTCGCAGCCGGACCTGCAGGAGGCGGCGAGGGACTACCAGGCCCACACGCTGATGCAGGAGGCGGACCAGGCCTTCGACGCCAGCCGGTACAACGACGCGGCCGACAAGTACCAGACCCTGCTGGCCCAGCACGCGGTGTACCTGGACGAGTCGGAGCTGGCGCACGTCCGGTCGCGTCTGAACATGGCCAACGCCGAGCTGAACCGCCAGCCGGGCGACCAGCCGCTTCTCGACACGATCACCGACCGCGGCCTGGCGAAGCAACGTGCCGAGGCGCAGTACGCGAACCAGATCGAGCAGGCGCGTCGGGCGCTGAGCACGGGCGACCCCGCGTCGGCACGCAACCTGGCGGCCCAGGCGCAGCTGACGGTCAACCAGAACGCCTCGCTGCTCGACGAGTCCACAGTCGAGGCGTACAACGACGAGATCGCGGGCCTGCGGGCGCAGATCGACCAGCGCGAGGAGCAGATCCGCATCCAGGCGCAGACCGACCGCGACCGGATCATCGCCGACCAGGCCCGGAACGACCTGGCCCAGCAGCGGGCCGAACGCGACCAGGAGATCGTCGCGCTGCTCGAGCGGGTGCGTGAGCTGCAGGTCGAGATGAAGTACCGCGAATCGCTGGACGTGATCGACCAGATCCTGTTCCTGGACCCGATCAACCCCGCGGGCCTGCTGCTGCGTGACGTGATCGAGGACACGATCATCTACGTTGAGTACATGAAGATCCAGCGGGACAAGAAGCACGGCTACGCCAGCGAGTTGGTCGAGAACGACCGGGCGCTCATCATCCCCGAGCGGATCGTCGCGTACCCGGACGACTGGCCAGCGATCAGCTTCAGGCGGGGCGAGCCGAGCCAGTTCGCCGAGAGCGCCGCCAACCGGGCCGCGCTCGCCTCCATCGAGGAGAAGAGCACCCAGATCACGTTCGACGACAACCCGCTGATCGACGTGCTCGCGTTCGTCGAGTCGATCGCCGGCGTGAACATGGACATCGACTGGGTCAGCCTCGAGGACGTGGGCGTTGACCGCGAGACGCCCGTCAGCCTCCGCCTCAACAACGTGACCATCGAGACCGCGCTCAACCGCGTGCTCGAGAAGGTGTCGGACCCCGACCTGCCCGCGGGGTGGTCGATCGAGGACGGCATCCTGACCATCGCCTCCGACGAGGTCCTGCGCCGCAACACCTCGCTCGAGCTCTACGACATCCGCGACCTGCTCATCGAGATCCCGGACTACTCCGACGCGCCCGAGTTCGACCTCCAGTCTGTGCTCCAGTCCTCGCAGGGCGGCGGCGGCGGCGGCGGCCAGAGCCCCTTCTCGGGCCAGACACAGGACCGCGAGATCCGCCCACGCGACGAGCGCGTCCAGGAGATCGTGGACATCGTCCAGGCGACCATCGATCCCGACGGCTGGACCGACCTGGGCGGGGACACCTCTTCCATCCAGGAACTCAACGGCAACCTCGTCATCACCTCGACGCCCAAGATCCACAGGCAGATCAACGGGCTGCTGGGCAAGCTCCGACAGGTCCGCTCGCTGCAGATCAACGTCGAGACCCGCTTCCTGCTCGTCAACCAGGACTTCTTCGAGCAGATCGGCTTCGACCTCGACGTCGTCTGGAATGCGCAGAGCAACCTCTCGCGGGCCGCGCGCACGTTCGACCCGGGCCTCTACCCCTCCGACTTCTTCGACCCCGAGTCCGGGCGCCCGCGCCGCTTCGTCGGCTCGGGCCTGTTCGACCTCGACGGCGACGGCACCGTCGAGGGCGTCGTGCCCGGCGGCGACTTGGTCCCGTTCTTCGGGCCCGACCTGGTCGGCGACGAGTTCACACCCGTCCAGACCGCCCAGAACTCTCTTGGCATCACCAACGCGCTGGCCGCCTCCAACGCCTTCGCGGGCAACATCCTGGGCATGGGCCCGGCCCTGTCGATCGCGGGCACATTCCTCGACGACGTCCAGGTGGACTTCCTGGTCCAGGCGACACAGGCCGACCAGCGATCGGTCACCCTGACCGCGCCCCGCCTGACGTTCACCAACGGCCAGTTCGCCAACGTCGTGGTCGCGACGCAGACCGCGTTCGTCTCGGGCCTGACCCCGGTCGTGTCCGACTCGGCCGCCGCCTTCGACCCGCAGATCGGCGTGATCTCCGAGGGCGTCCGCCTGCTGATCGACGGCGTCGTGTCCTCGGACAGGCGGTACGTGACGCTCAACGTGGACGCCCAGATCGCCGAGCTGGTGGACTTCCAGGAGCAGACCGTCACCGCCATCGCCGGCGGCCAGCTGGTCAGCTCCCAGGAAGTCGGCTCGGTGGTCCAGCTGCCGATCGTGACCGTGACCGCGGTGCAGACGACCGCGACCGTGCCCGACCAGGGGACGATCCTGCTGGGCGGCCAGCGGATCGTCAACGAGCTCGAGGTCGAGTCGGGCGTGCCCGTCCTGAGCAAGATCCCGATCCTCAACCGCTTCTTCTCGAACCGGGTGGACGTCCGCCAGGAGCAGACGCTGCTGATCCTGCTCAAGCCGACGATCCTGATCCAGAACGAGGAGGAGGAGCGGAACTTCCCGGGCCTGCTCGACTCGCTGCCGTACTGACGCGGCGGGGCTGATGAGGGTTTGAACCACGCCGACGCCGGGGCAGCGCTCCCGGCGTCGGCTTTGTCTTTGGGGGTGTGTTTTTGGGGTGATTCACAGGCCCGTGTGCGGGCGCGGGGGGGCGGCGGATCCCCTATAGTCCCGTCCCCCGCGGCGGCAGAGGCCGGTCGCGGCGATTCACCGGAGCATGCCGATGGCCGAGTCCCGCTTGCGGATCTCGAACGTTGACGCCGTGACGCACGTCGAGTTCGTCGATCGCAACATCCTCGACGAGGCCAACATCCAGGCCATCGCCGACGAGATCACACGCGTCGTCGAGCAGGCCAGCGAGCCGAAACTGCTGCTGAACTTCGCCAACGTCGATCACCTCTCGTCGGCGGCCCTCGGGGCGTTGATCACGATCAACAGCAAGGTCAAGGAGCGGTCCGGCGCGCTCCGCCTGGCCAACATCGACCCGCAGATCTACGAGGTGTTCCTGATCACCCGCCTCAACAAGCTCTTCGAGATCCACGAGACCGCCGAGGAAGCGCTCGAGAGTTTCGCCTGATCCCGAGTCTCCCCCCAGCAAGCCCCGAGCGTTCCTCCCCGAAGGCCACCACGAGCCGTCCCACGCGATGAGCAACTCCTGCGCCGACAACCCCGGTCCCGGCCCCGACGTGGTGCGCGTCGGGACGTCGTACGACCGCGAGTACATCGACCAGATCGAGGGGCGCCTGCTCGAAGCCGTCGAGCGGGCCGGGTACGAGAAGGCGTCGCGGTTCGCGATCAAGCTCGCGTTCGAGGAGGCCGTGATCAACGCCTTCACGCACGGGCACGCCGGGCTGGGCGAGGACCTGGAGATCCGCATCGAGTACCGGGTGACGCCGCAGGAGGTGTACATCGCGGTCGAGGATCAGGGCCCGGGCTTCGCGCCCGGGGGCATCCCAGACCCCACGCTCGACGAGAACCTCGCCAAACCCACCGGGCGCGGCCTGATGCTCATGAAGGCGTACATGACCGAGGTCACGCACAACACGGCGGGCAACCGCGTCGAGATGCGGTACGTCCGTCCGGGCGGCTGACCCCTCCCCCCCGCTGGCCCGGGATCCCTTGTCGCGGTGGGCGTCGATCCCTACGATTGGCTGGAATGATTCTAAGTCTTTAGGCGCCCGACTCCGGGCCCCGGCCCGCCCCGAGGATCGGCGGCGACCGGGGCGAAGAGCGGGAGGGAACAGGCACGATGACGCTCAAGCTGCCCATGTACTTCGACCACGCCGCCACGACGCCGACCGACCCGCGTGTCGTCGAGGCGATGCTGCCCTACTTCACCGAGAAGTTCGGCAACCCGGGCTCGCGGAATCACTGCTTCGGCTGGGAGGCGGAGGACGCGACGAAGCTCGCCCGCAAGCAGGTGGCCGACCTGATCGGCGCCGACCCCAAGGAAATCATCTTCACCTCGGGCTCGACCGAGGCGAACAACATCGCGATCAAGGGCGGGGCGTCGATGTACGCCCGCAAGCCCGCGGGCGAGGCGGGCCGCGGGCACGTCATCACGGACATCATCGAGCACAAGGCCGTCCTCGATCCGTGCAAGCGTTTGCAGAAAGAGGGCTTCGACGTCACGTACCTCGAGCCCGGGCCAGACGGGATCATCACGCGGCGGATGGTCGAGAACGCGATGCGCGACGACACCATCCTCGTCTCGATCATGTGGGCCAACAACGAGATCGGGACGATCAACGAGGTCCCGCAGATCGGCGCGTTGTGCCACGAGAAGAGCGTCATCTTCCACACCGACGCGACGCAGTGGGTCGGCAAGATGCCAACCGACGTCAACGCCGACGGCATCGACCTGCTCTCGTTCTCCGGGCACAAGATGTACGGGCCCAAGGGTGTGGGCGCGCTGTACGTCCGGCGCCGGCGCCCGCGCGTCCGCCTCGTCGCCCTCCAGGAGGGCGGCGGCCAGGAACGCGGCTTCCGTTCGGGCACGCTCAACGTCCCCGGGATCGTCGGCCTGGGCACGGCGTGCGAGATCTGCACGAACGAGATGGACAGCGAGCGCGAACGCCTGCTCGCCCTGCGCATCCGCCTCGAGGACGGCATCGTCGCGAAGGTGCCCGAGGTCCAGATCAACGGGCACGCCGACAAGCGCCTGCCCCACCTGACCAATATCTCCTTCGGCTTCGTCGAGGGCGAGAGCCTGATGATGGAGTGCAAGGACATCGCCATGTCCTCGGGCTCGGCGTGCACCAGCGCGTCCCTCGAGCCCAGCTATGTCTTGAAGGGCCTGGGCGTGGGCGACGAGCTGGCACACAGCTCGCTGCGGATGAGCCTTGGGCGGTGGTCCAGCGAGCAGGAGATCGACTACGCGATCGAGACGATCGCCAAGGGCGTCGAGCGCCTCCGGGCCCTGAGCCCGCTGTGGGACATGCACAACGAGGGAATCGACATCAGCAAGATCGAGTGGGCGGCGCACTGAGGCGCCGGCAGGAATCACGACCGGACCCATCACCCACGAGGTGAATCATGGCATACAGCAGCAAAGTCATCGACCATTACGAGAAGCCGCGGAACGTCGGCTCCTTCGGCACACAGAAGGAGATCAAGGAGCGCAAGGACGTGGGCGTGGGCCTCGTCGGTGCGCCCGAGTGCGGCGACGTCATGCAGCTGCAGATCAAGGTGGACGAGGCGGGCAACATCGAGGACGCCAAGTTCAAGTGCTTCGGGTGCGGCTCGGCGATCGCCTCCTCGTCGCTGGCGACCGAGTGGCTCAAGGGCAAGAGCGTTGACGACGGGCTCAAGATCAAGAACACGATGATCGTCGAGGAGCTGGCGCTGCCCCCGGTCAAGATCCACTGCTCGGTGCTCGCCGAGGACGCGATCAGGGCGGCCATCGCCGACTACAAGGCCAAGAACGGCGTCCCCGAGGAAGCCAAGGCACACTGAGCGGGCGGCCCGGGAACCCGCTTCTCGGACCCAGCGGCTCAAGCCCCCGGGCGAACCGGCCGATCCCGCGGGGCGTACGATCCATGCAGCGCGACGACGCGCGGGGAAGCAGACGAATGACCACGACACAGACCAGCACCGACACCGCCCAGAGCGACGTGATCCTCTCCGAATCCGCGGCCCGCGAGGTCAAGAAGATCATCGCCGAGCAGGAGCTCGACGCCGACAAGGTCCGACTCCGCGTGGGCGTCAAGGGCGGCGGGTGCTCGGGCTTCAGCTACATCCTCGACCTGACCGAGTCGAAGAAGGACACCGACGAGGAGTTCGAGCAGCACGGCGTGAAGGTCATCTGCGACCCCAAGAGCCTGCTCTACCTCGCGGGCGTGACCGTGGACTTCAAGGACGAGATCATGGGGCGGGGCTTCGTGTTCAACAACCCGAACGCCACGACCTCGTGCGGGTGCGGCTCGAGCTTCGCCGTCTGACTCGGCGGCCTGGCCCCACCCCCGAACCGATCGATTCTCCTCTCGAACGCCCCTGGTCGGGGCGTTTTTTTCCGCGCCGCCCAGGGGCTCTGGCGCGCCAGTGCGTCGGGCGGCCCGGCGCAGGGGGCCGGGGTCGCCTATTTTGACGCCCCGGGGTTGTCGCCCGTGCGCCAGCGTGGGTAGATTGGGTGGTTGAACGGTCAGCCGGCGCCAGCGGGGAGCCACGAGAGGGAGCAACGGGGTGGGCTGGCGACTCCGGCCGCCCGATACGCGACTCGCCGCCCGGGGCGGCGCGTGGCCGGTCCAGAGCCTGAAGGGGCCGCATGAGCAGCAGCGAGGCAGTGACGCCCGAGACCGCGCGTGGATTCGCGCCGCCGACCGTGACGCAGTTCAGCGTCTTCCTCTCCAACAAGGTCGGCAAGCTGCTGGATCTCGTCGAAAACTTCGACGAGTCGCCCTGCCATATCTGCGCCATCTCGGTGCACGAGGCGTCGGACCACGCCGTCGTCCGCATCATCGCCAACAACGCGGCGACCGCGAAGAAGATGCTCCGCGAGGACGGGCTGCCGTTCTCCGAGCACGACGTGCTCGTCGTCGAGCTGGGCGAGGGGCACTCGCTGTCGAGCATGTGCCTGTGCCTGCTGGGCGCCGAGTTGAACATCCATTTCGCGTACCCCCTGATGACCAAGCCCGGCGGGTCGGCGACCATCGCCCTGGCCGTCGACGACCCGACGCTGGGCGGGCAGATCCTGCGCCGCAAGGGCTTCACGCTCTACGGCGAAGCCGATCTGCCGTCGGTCTGAGCGCGCCCCGCCCCCCCGGTCAGGGCGCGCCCGGGATATCGAACCCCTCGATCACAGCAAGCCCGAACCCCTGCTCCCCGCCCTCGAGGCGCATGAAGCACACGATCGAGCGCCCGTCCGGCGTCCAGAGGGGATGCTGGGCGTCGTTGTACTCGCTGATCCGGATGGGCTCGCCGCCTTGCGCGGGGCGCACAAAGACCGCGTATTGACCGGTCCGCCCGCCTTCGGGGGACTCGTAGGCGATCCAACGCCCGTCGGGCGAGTACGACGGAGCCCGAGCGACTCCCTGTGTGACCTGCTCGATCCGACCCTCGGCTGTGCGTCTGAGCAGCATGTTCCGCGTCTGGTCGTACGGCCTTCCGTCGTTGAACTGGCCCGCGAAGACGATGTCGCCGTCGGGCGACTCCCACGCACGCCCGGCGAGGATCTTGTCCGGGTCCGTCAACGCCTCGACCTCGCCGGTCTCGAGCGTCACGCGTTTGATCACGCCGCGTGATTGGCTGTCGAACTCCGTGACGATGTACGAGCCGCCGTCACGCGACCAGCACGGGTAGAACGTGTGCCGCCCCAGGTCGTCGGTGTGGGGGTCGTCGAGCGCTGCGCCCTCGGCGTCGATCATGCGGACGGTCGTCTCGCCATTGGGCTCGATCGACGTGAACAGGATCCGGTCCGTCGCCCAGTGCCAGTTGGGCCTCGTGGGCTCGTATCCGGCGTGCGCATCGATCAGCGGTCGGGCGTCGCCGCCGGCGATGGGGACCAGCATCAGCTCGAACGAGGCGAGATCGCCCGAGCGACAGAACAGGACGTGGCTTCCGTCCGGGCTGATCGCGGGCCACACGTCGAAGATTCCGGGCGTGCCGGTCAGGAAACGGGGTTCGGGGACGCCTGGCGTCGCCTGCTCCGGGCCGGCACAGACGCACAGCCCGAGCGTGAGCAGGGCGTAGATCAGCAGGGTCGGGCTCTTACGGATCATCGCGGGCCCCCTGGGCCCCCAGCGCCGCATCCCCAGGCGCGGGGGGGTGGTACAAATGTTCACGATTATGGTATAGGAGTGAACATGCGCCGGCAACACCTCTTCCCCGGGATCGCCCTGCTCGCCCTGATTGCTTGCACGGCGTACGCGGGCCCGTACGCGCCACACGTCACGCCCGAGACGTCCCGCGAGATCATCCAGGGCGTGCGTGAGGCGTTCCGCCCGCCCGCACTGCTGATCGGCGATCGGGCGCCCGCGTTCGAGCCACGGGCGTGGGCCAGGGGCGAGCCTATCGGCACGTTCGCGCCCGGGCATGTGTACGTCCTCGACTTCTGGGCGAGCTGGTGCGCGCCGTGTATCGCCGCGATGCCCCACATCAGCCGGCTGCAAGAGCAGCACACCGACGACGCCGTCATGATCGCCGTCAACGTCCGCGAGGTCGAACCCGGATCGGGGCGGATGCTCGACGCGGCGGCGCCCGAGGACGTCGCGGTGTCTCTTGAGAAAATGGGCGACAAGCTGCGCCTGCCGGTCGCGATCGGCGACCGCGCCCTGGACGCCGCCTGGATCGGCGACGCCGGGCGATCGACGCTCCCGACGTACGCCGTCATCGACCAGGAGACGAGGCTCGCGTGGATCGGCGGCGACGCCGAGGGCGTCGGGGAGGTCGTCGAGCGCCTCGTCGCGGGGGCGTACGACACTGACGCGGCGCGGCGAGAGCAGCTGGGCGCCGCCCGCGTCCAGCACCTGGGTCGCACGATCAACGAGGCCGCGGTGAACGGGAACGCCGAGGGCGACCTATCGCGTTTCTACGAGCTGTGCGCGGCGTTGTCGTACGCGGCGGAAGCCGGCGAGGCGCGGTACCTGGCCTCGATCATGGACACGGTGCTGACACACCCGCTGCTGGACGGGCGACGCGACCTTGCGACTGCGCAGCGGGGCAGCCTGCTCGCGTGCGAGCTGACCGCGTGGCGCGACCCGGAGGCGATCCGGGTTCACGCCCTCGCGACGCACATGGGCGACGACACACCCAGCGCGATCCGCCTGTGCGAGCGGGCGCTGGACGCCGCCGACGCGGACGACGTGGACACACGCGCGCGGATCACGGCGGACCTGGAGCGGTACCGGACGGGCGGGTAGGGCGCCCTGGCGAGAACTCGAACAGGAGCACGACATGCGGACGACGCGCGGGACATTCAGATACACGGCGTTTGTGGTGTTGCTCTGCCCGGCGATCGTGGTCGCGCAGCCCGATCCCGCGCACAGATCCGCCCCGGACGGTGTACGGGTCGAGGCCCTCGCGGATATCGTGGAGTTTGAGAGGCCCGAAGTCTGGATCGGCACGCGCGCGCCCGCGCTGCGCCTCGAGCGGTTCTTCAAGGGCGAGGCCGTCGAGCGCTTCGAGCGCGGGCGGGTGTACGTGGTCGAACTCTGGGCGACGTGGTGCGCGCCGTGCATCGCGGGTTTCCCCCACATGACGCGCCTCCAGGAGCGGTACGCCGACGCCGTCACGTTCATCGGCGTGGACATCTGGGATGTGCAGGAGAACGAGCCCGCGCCGGACCGGATCGAGCGTGTCGGCGCGTTCGTCGAGGCCCAGGGCGAGCGGATGGGGTACCGCGTTGCGATCGAGCGCGAGGGGGAGATGGTCGAGTCCTGGCTGACCGCGTCGAGCCAGACCGGCATCCCGATGGCGTACATCGTCGATGCGTCGGGGGCCGTCGCGTGGATGGGGTCTCCGATGGACATCGATGCGCCGCTCGCCGACGTCGTGTCGGGCGAGCACGACTACGAGAAGACCGCCGAATCTCTGCGCCACGGGCTGTTCGTGGTCCAGGCGGACCAGGCGTTCCGGGAGGGTGTGCGCTCGCCCGACGAAGACGAGGCCGCGCGGGCGTACAGGATCGGGCGGGCGCTGGCGCGGGAGGATTACGCGGGCGAGTGGGGGCGGCAGAATCTGATGGCGTGGCACGTGCTCCACGATGATCAGATCGTGCACCGCGACCTCGGGTTCGCGTACGAGATCGCCCGCAACGCCTACGAGCTGAGCGAGGGGGAGAAGGCGATCGCGTTGTACTGCTACGCGCTCGCGTCGTTCAGAGTCGGGCAACGCGAGCAGGCGGTCGAGCTGCAGACACGGGCGATCGAGCTGCTCGAGCACGAGCAGATGCGAGGCATGTTCGAGGACCGCCTCGCGGAGTACTCGCGCGAGGAGTAGTCCGCCCCCGGCACGACGACGGGTCCGCCGACGACGCGTACGCCCCGCCCGGGTTTCGGGCGAGCCTCCTGACGCCCTGCGCCCGATCTGCGCCGGAATAGCACCCCCACACCTACAGTTGTCCACCCGACAGGGGCTCTCTGGGCAGGGATCGTTCGGGCGGTCTGCGTGGCCCGAACGCCGCCCCAACAGCCTGGCCACGGCCCGGATGGGCCTGCCCCACACAGGAGTGCCCCGATGCGTATGAACCTGACGAACACCCTCGGCGCCGTGCTGCTCGGCGCGTGCGTCCTGCCGGCTGCCGCCCAGGACGCCAAACCCCAGACCGCCGAAGACACGATCAAGGAGGCCTGCCCCGCGGGCTGCGAGAAAGCCTGCTGCGCCGAGGCGTGCGCCGACGACTGCGAGAAGGCGTGCTGCGCACAGGAGTGCGCCGCGGACTGCGCCGAGGCGTGCTGCGCCGACCTGTCCAAGATGGTCAAGGGTTTCAAGCAGCCCGAGCTGTGGGTCGGCGACAAGGCGCCGAACCTGCACCTGGCCAAGTTCGTCAAGGGCGACTCGGTCCAGGGCTTCGAAGCGGGGCGGACGTACGTCGTCGAGTTCTGGGCGACCTGGTGCCGCCCGTGCATCGAGGCGTTCCCGCACCTGAGCAAGCTGCAGGAAGAGCACGCCGACAATGTGACGTTCATGGGCATTAACATTTTCGACACCAAGCGGGGCGAGGCGCAGGGCGCCCGCGTCGAGCGTGTTACCGAGTTCGTCGCCGACCAGGGCGACCGGATGGGCTACACCGTCGCGATCGAGGACGGCGAGAAGATGGGCAACGCCTGGATGAAGCCCTCGGGGCAGAACAGCATCCCCGCCGCATTCATCGTTGACGGCGAGGGCAAGATCGCCTGGATCGGGCACCCCATGGGCATGGACAAGCCCCTGGCCCAGATCGCCGCGGGCGAGTTCGACCGCGAGGCCGCGGCCATCGAGTCGCGGAACCAGAAGCTCGCCCAGACCGGATTCCAGCAGTTCGGCAAGGGCATCACCCAGGGCACCGCCGAGGAGGCCCGGGACGCGTACAAACTCGCCCGAGCCATGGCCCGCCAGGTCTTCTGGGACGAGCCCGGAGCACTCAACGCGATGGCCTGGCCCGTGCTCGATCACCCGGCGGTAAAACACCGCGACTACGAGTTCGCGCTCTTCGCAGCGAACCGCGCCTTTGAGGTGACCAAGGGCGAGGACCCCACGGTCCTCGACACATTCGCACTCGCCCAGTTCAAGACGGGCGACTCCGCGGGCGCGATCAAGACCCAGACCAGGGCGCTCGAGTTGCTCGAGGGCGACGAGGGTCGCGACGAGATGGTCACCCGCCTCGACGAGTACAAGGCCGCCAAGCCCTGACCGACGCGGGCAACCGAGTCACACAAAAACCGAGTCACACGAGCTCGCCCCGGTCCGCCGGGGCGTTTCTATTGCGGGAAAGAGCCGCATTCCGCATGGCCCGCGCTCACGCCAGCCCGCGGGCGCCCAGATCGTGCTCGGCGTCCAGGGCCGCCTGGCAGCCCATGCCCGCCGCGGTCACCGCCTGGCGGTAGGTCGCGTCCGCGACGTCGCCCGCGGCGTAGACGCCCGCGATGTTGGTCCGGCTCGACCTCGACCCGAGCTCGATGTACCCCGCGTCGTCGAACTCGAGCCCGGATTCACGCAGGAACCTCGTCGCCGGCGTGTGCCCGATCGCGATGAACAGCCCCCCCACCTCCAGCTCGCTCTGCTCGCCCGTGACCGTGTCCTCGAGGAGGACCGCCCGGATCTTCTCGGCGCCCATGTCGTCGGTGCGGCTGAGCACGTCCACAACCGTCTTGTTCCAGAGGACCTCGGCGTTGTCCTTGGCGAGCAGACGCTCCTGCATCGTCTTGCTCGCCCGGAAGGCGTCGCGCCGGTGGATGATGTAGACGGTGCTGGCGAACTTGGTGAGGTAGTTCGCCTCCTCCATCGCCGTGTCCCCGCCCCCGACGACAGCCATGGGCTGGTCGCGGAACATGGGCAGGGCGCCGTCACAGACCG
This sequence comes from Phycisphaerales bacterium, assembly GCA_029260515.1. GTDB lineage: Bacteria > Planctomycetota > Phycisphaerae > Phycisphaerales > UBA1924 > JAJRXR01. The sequence goes on from JAJDDC010000019.1 coordinate 56,030, forward strand.
CGCACGCGCTCACGCCCCCGCCCGCGGTCGCGAGGCGCAGCTCGCTCTCGAGGCCCAGCCAGTTGGCCGTCGCCCCGGTCGCGATAATGACGGCGTGGGCTCGCACACTCGTGCCGTCCGAGATGTGCAGGGTGTGGGGCGAACCGTCGCGCGAGAACTCGACCCGCTCGACGTCCTCGCCGACGATCTGGGTCCCGAACCGCTCGGCCTGCTGCTGGAAGCCGGCCATCATCTCGGGCCCCGCGACACCATCCGGAAATCCAGGGTAGTTCTCGACGTCGGTCGTCAGCATCAGCTGGCCCCCGGGCAGGATCGGGCCCGGGTCCTGCTTGGGCACGCCCACGTAGACCACGGGGTCGAGGCTGGCCCGGGCGGCGTAGATCGCCGCGGTCCACCCGGCGGGGCCGGACCCGATGATCACCAGTTTCTTGACGTCGTTGTCATTCACGGGGCGTCCTCCCTCGCGTTGCCCAGACCCGATACGAACCCGACAGCGTGCGGCGCTGTTCCCTGGCGGGTCCCGATCGTAGGGGGCGGGTCGCGGGGCGTCGGCGCGACTCGGCGCCGGCTTCCGGGCGCAAAAAGAAGGCGGGCCGGCGGCGTGCGCCGGCCCGCTTCACACTCCTCCCAAGACCGTTCCTGGGGGTCAGCCCGCCTTGGAGGCGGCGCCGAACGAGCCACCGACCGATGCGTCACCCACCCGACGCACGGGCCGCTCGTCTCGTTCATCGATATCTTCCACGGGCAGCGCGTCCCGTCGGAAGAACTGGCTGGGCTTGGAGTCCGTCAGACGCTCGTGCAGGCGCTCGAGCGCTTCCTCGACGATCTGGCGGACGCGCTCACGCGAGATCCCGACGTGGTCGGCGATCTGCTTGAGTGTCAGGGGCTCCTGGCCGTCGAGACCGAACCGCAGGCGCAGGATCTTTGCCTCGCGGTCGTCGATCGTCTCCATCAGGCGACGGAGGATGCCCAGTTCCTCGGCGTGCAGCGTGCGGTCGTCGGGCGTGCCGATCTTCTCGTCGGCGATCAGCGCGCCCAAGCCCACCAGGTCGCCGTCGGCGTTCGTCGGCTCCTGGTTGGGCGTCTTGAAGGCCTTGACCGCCCGCTTGATGATGCGGACCTTCTTGACCGGCAGCTCCATCGAGTCGGCCAGTTCCTCGATGGTCGGCGTACGCCCAAGCTCGCCCTCGAGCTTGCGGGACGCGACCTTCCACTTGGCGATCAGCTCGACCATGTAGGCCGGGATGTGGATGGGTTGGGTCGCGTTGATCAGGGCGCGCTTGATCGCCTGCTTGATCCACCACGAGCCGTAGGTGCTGAACCTCGCGCCCTGCGCGGGGTCGAAGCCCTCGACGGCTCTGAGCAGGCCGATGTTGCCCTCCTCGATCAGATCGGTGATCGGGAGGCCTCGACCCGTGTAGTGCTTTGCGATGGAGACAACCAGTCGGAGGTTGGAGCGGATCATCCGCTCCCGGGCCTCCGGGCAGTTGTCGTTGATGATGCGCCAGCCGAGCTCCTTCTCCTCATCAGCGGTGAGGAGCGGGACCCGGTTGATCTCACGAAGGTAGACCTGCAGATCAGACTGCAGACCTGAACCACGCGCAGTGGAAGCGTGCGAACGACTCACTTTTTCCTACCCACCTTTCCGCGATGAAAACCGCGGCCTATCTCTCCCGGGCTCTCGCCCGAGTTCCTCACCTGTCGATTCGCGAGCATATCCACACCGGTTCATCGACCGCCAAGGTTTTCCGATCAATCAGCCCGTCTTTCACAGCCTTTTTTGACCCGATCAGCCGATGGTTTGGCCCGCCTGGATCGGCTGGTTCGGAAAGTCAACAATCTCACCCACCCATCCGGAATTTTCCTTGCCGGCCTCAAAATCCGGCGCACACTCTCAGGTTCGGCCCCTCCCGACCGACTCCCAGACGCATGGAACGCGACCTCTCCGAACTCCTCGACGAGTGGCCCTACGAGTCGGGCAAGATCAACGTCCGCCTCATCCAGGGCGCCGACGGCGAGCCCCGCATCCAGGTCCGCGTTGACCTGGGCCTCCTCCAGATGTTCGCAGAGGGTCGCCCGGACGGCATGACCCCCCACGGCTACGGCTCGTACCTGGAGTACCAGGAGGCCCGCCTGGACCAGATCCTCCAGGGAGGGCCTGACACGCCCCCCCCGGGCCCCTACGCGTCCCCCGATCCAGAGGCCCTCGCGGGCCCCCCGGAGGCCGACGATGATGAGGGCCCCCAGCAGCCTCCCCCCGAGGGCGGCGAGGCGCCCCGCGTCCTGACGCCCGACGACTGCCGCGCGCTCCGCGAGGAGGCCCTGCAGTACTACCACCGCTATGTGGCGCTGCTGGTGCTCGAGGACTATGACGGGGTGATCCGCGACACGACGCGGAACCTGCGTGTCCTGGACCTGTGCCGCGACCACGCCCGCGAGCCCCACGACCAGGAGGCGCTCGAGCAGTTCCGCCCCTACATCCTCATGATGCGGGCCAGGGCACTGGCGAGCCAGGCGATCAAGGACTCGGAGCCCAAGGCGGCGATCCATGCGATCGACGAGGGGCTCGAGGCGCTCAAGCGCCACTTCGAGGAAACGGGGCGGAGCGAGGAGCTCGAGGGCTCGCGGGAGCACGCCGCACTTCGTTCGATGCGCGAGGCGCTGGTGCCCAAGCTGCCCGTGAGCCAGAAGGCCGAGCTCAGGCAACGCCTGGGCGAGGCGCTCGCGTCTGAGAACTACGAGCTGGCGGCGATCCTGCGCGATGAGCTGCGGATGCTGCCCGACGAGACGGGGTGAGGCTCACCCGTCGTCGGTGTGCGGCTCGAGCTCACGGTCGTGCCCGAGCGAGGCACGGAGCCCCCGTAGGCGCTTGAGCACACGCCGCGCCATGACCTCGGCGCTGGCCAGCTCCTCGACCACCACCTCGTCGGCGCCCAGCTCGCGGGCCTGGGCCGCCTTGGTCACGACGCTGGACCTGGCCGCGATGAACACGTCGGGACGCAGCGACCGGATCATCCGCACCGCGCGGAGGACGGCCTCCTCGTCGGGCATGGTCAGGACGACGGCGGAAGCCGAGTAGATCCCGGCGTGCTCGAGGACGTCGCGGTTGGTGATGTCGCCGTAGTAGGCACGACGCCCCAGGTCGAGCTGCATCCGCACGGTCTTGGCGTTGATCTCGATGACCGTGATCTGGGCGCCCGACTGCTCGAGGCGTTCGGCGCACGCCCACCCGACGGGCCCGAAGCCGGCGATGATGACGCGTGGGGAGGCGCCCGGCGCCGTCGCGTCGTGCTCGCTCGTCGCGGCGCCCTCCTCGCCCTCGTGCTCGGCGTCGGCCAACGCGGGCGTCTCGCGGAGCCCCGTGCGTGAACCCCAGGGCGCCATCGGCAGGCGCGACATCGCCCGGGCGACGATCGCGCCCTGGCTGATCATCGCCGGCGTGATGAGCAGCGTGCACACGACGACCCCGATCGTGCGCGCCTCGGCCGACGCGTCGATCACACCCGCCGCCGACGCGACCGAGAGGATCACCAGCGAGAACTCGCCGCCCTGGGCCAGCCAGAGCCCGGCGCGTCCGGCGATCGTCGGCGAGGCGCCCAGGCCCCACGAGACGCCCCCGATCACACCCGCTTTGAGCAAGACCATCCCGAGCGTCGCCAACCCCACCATCCACCACGACTCGGCCAGTTCCGGGATCGATACCTTCAGCCCGACGGTCGTGAAGAACACCGCCATGAACAGGTCGCGCAGGGGCGTGATCTGCCCGGCGAGTTGGTACCGGAAGGGCGTGCCCGCGAGCAGGAAGCCGGCGAGGAACGCGCCCAGCTCCGGGCTCAGGCCCACGCCCGCGGTCGCGACCGCGGCGCCCAGCGCCGAGGCCGCCGCGATGACAAGCATGATCTCGGGCGAGGGCGAGCGCGACGCCTCGACCATGATCTTGGGCAGCAACACCTTGCCGACCAGCACGATCCCGAGCACCACCCCCACGCTCAGCGCCGCCTTCTCGGCCAGCTGAACCAGGTTCTGCGCGTCCATCATGTTGGCGGCGTCGGCGCTCTCTCCGCCCGCCCCCCCGCCCTGCACCTTCGCCAGGATCGGGATCGACGCGAGCATCGCGATCACCAGCATGTCCTGCATCAGCAGCACGCCAAGGCTCACACGCCCGGCGGCGGTGAACAGCTCGCGCCGTTGCTGCAGTATCCGAAGCACCACCGCGGTCGAGGACAGCGACAACGCCATCCCGATCGCCGCGCTGCCCGCCCATCCCATGCCCATCAGGTGCACGCACAGCGTGATGAGGGCGGCGGAGATGATGGTTGTGAGCAGACCGGCGGTGACGATCAGGGCGGCGCCGTGACGCAGCACGGACACGTCCAGGTGCATCCCGATGCCGAACATCAGCAGCACCGTCGCCAGCGATGCGATGCCCTCGATGGTCTCGTCGCCCGCGACCAGGCCCAGGGCATGGGGGCCGATGATCGCCCCCGCGATGAGGTAGCCCGGGATCACCGCGACGCGGAGGCGCCCGAACACCAATGCCACCAGCCCGGCGCACGCGAGGATGAGCAGCAGATCGACCGCGAGTGCGGCGCCGGGGCCCGCGCCGGAGGCGAGTGTGAGTGTCGGCATCATGAGGGCGGCGTCCTGCACGGCTGATTGTTGCGGCTCAGGCCTCGGTGTGCGCTGGCAATCTTCCCATCCCGCGCGGGCCTCTGGCGATCAGCACACTCAGCAGATTCAGGTCCGCCGGGGTCACCCCCTCCAGGCGCCCCGCCTGGGCGTACGTCTCGGGACGGAATCGCGCCAGCGCCTGCGCCGCCTCCGCCCGCAGCCCCGGCAACGCCGTGTACTCGACCCACCCGGGCAGGCGCCGACGCTCAAGCTCCGACTGGCGCCGGATCTGTGCCCGCTGGCGGGCGATGTACGGCTCGTACACCCGCTCTGCGTGGACCGTCTCCCATACGCCCCGGGCGACACCCGCGTCGATCGGACCCGCGGCCCCGGCCAGCGCCGTCCGCAGATCCTCGACCGTGTACCCGGGGCGGCGGATCGCGCGGGCAAGGGGCTCGCCGTCGAGTGTCGCGCGGTCGACCTCGGCGTCGAGGCGCTCGACCCCCACGCGTCGGTCCTCGAAAAGGCGCTTCCGGCGCGCGCCCAGCTCGGTCGTGGTGAGCAGGCCCAGCTCGTCGGCGATCGGCGTCAGCCGGTCCGCGGCGTTGTCGGAACGGAGCAGCAGGCGGTGCTCGGCCCGGCTGGTGAACATGCGGTACGGCTCGCGCGGGGTCTTGGTCACCAGGTCGTCCATCAGCACGCCGATGTACGCCTGGTCGCGCCCGAGAACGAAGTCGCCCTCGGACCTGGCTCGACGCGCGGCGTTGACGCCCGCGACAAGGCCCTGGGCCGCGGCTTCCTCGTAGCCGCTGGTGCCGTTGATCTGGCCCGCCAGGAACAGGCCCGCGATCGCCTTGGTCTCGCACGTCGCACGGATCTGGTGCGGGCGGACCATGTCGTACTCGACGGCGTACCCGTATCGGACGATCCTGGCCCGCGCACACCCCGGCATCGTGCGCACGAGCACGTCCTGCACGTCCTCGGGCAGGCTGGTGGAGATGCCGTTGCAGTAGACGACTCGGTCCCGGTGGCTCTCGGGCTCGAGGAAGACGCCGTGTGACTCGCGGTCGGCGAAGCGGACGACCTTGTCCTCGATGCTCGGGCAGTACCTGGGCCCGGCCGACTCGATCTGCCCGCAGAACATCGGGGCGCGGTGCAGGTTGGCCCGGATCAGCTCATGCGCCACGGGCGAGGTCCGCGTCTGGCGGCAGGGGATCTGCTCGAGGCGGGGGAACGCGGACAGCTCGACCCCTGGGACCGACCAGCCCGCGGGGGTCAGGTCGGAGAATGGGGCGGGGTCGGCGTCGCCGACCTGCTCGGGTAGCGAATCCCAGTCGATGGTGTCGCGGTCGAGGCGGGGGCAGGTACCAGTCTTGAGGCGCCCGAGCTCGAAGCCGAGGGATTCGAGGGACGCGGAGAGCGACGACGCTGGCGCCTCGCCGTGCCGACCGCCCGGCGTACGGGTCGCGCCGGTGTGCATGAGGCCGCGCATGAAGGTGCCGGTCGTGATAACGACGGCGTCTGCCTCGAGCCGCACCGGGCCCTCGGGCGTCGCGACCTCGACGCCGGTGATCCGGCGCTCGGATGTGCCCGGGACGCGCTCGACGAGGAGCGTCTCGACCGCGCCCGCGACGGCGTCGATCTGCGGGCGCGAGGCGACGAGCGCACGGACCGCCTCGGCGTACGCGTGCTTGTCGGACTGGCACCGGGGCCCCCGGACCGCGGGTCCCCTCGACGTGTTGAGCACCTTGAACATGACGCCCGTCGCGTCGGCGGCCAGGCCCATGAGCCCGCCCATGGCGTCGATCTCGCGGACGAGCTGGCCCTTGGCCAGCCCGCCGATCGCGGGGTTGCAGCTCATGACGCCGACCTTGGAAGGGTCGAGCGTGACCAGGGCGACCGAGCACGCCTCGGGCAGCAGCGACGCGGCCGCCCACGCGGCCTCCACGCCCGCGTGCCCGCCCCCCACCACGATGACCCGGCTCCGGCGCGTCTTCACGCGGCAATCGTAGGGGATGAGGGGCGTTGTGCCCGCGATCTTGGCCCGCGGGCTGCTGTGCGGTAGGCTCTGGTGTCGGGGACCGCCCGCCCGAGTCGGGACGATCGGCGGCTCGGCCTGGAGCAACCACATGCGGAGCTGCACCACGCGTCTCGCCGGCACCCTGGCCCTGACCATGGCCTGCGGCCTGGCGGCTGGTGAGGACGTGCTCGTCACGACCAAGAACCGGCGCTACGAGGGGCAGGTCGTCGATTCGACCGCGTCCAAGATCACGTTCAAGACGACGCTGCACGGCTTTGAGACCACGCTCACCTTCGCCCGCTCGGAGGTCGCCTCGCTCGAACTCGACGACGTGGACCCGGCGCCCGACGCCCCGCTTGTCGAGTCGGACCCGGTGGGCGAGTTCACGGCCGACCAGCTCCGCAAGGTGGGCGACGAGAAGGCGGCGCCGATGGAGGTCGTGAAGCGTGACGGGGTGCCTCTGTACCTCGAGGTCCCGCTCGAGGGGACGTTCGGCGAGGCGATATACCCCAAGGGCATCGCCGAGGCGCTCAAGTGGGCCCACGAGCACGAGGTGACCGACATCGTGTTCCGGATCGAGTCGCCGGGCGGGGCGGTCTGGTCCGCTGTCCGCATCGTCGAGCTGATGAACGAATACCGCGACGGGCTCCGCTACCACGCGCTGATCGAGAACTCGATCTCGGCGGCGATCTGGCCCACGTTCAGCTGCGACACGATCGTCATGGCGCCCCGGTCCACGTGGGGCGGGGCGGTGATCTTCCGGCACGACGCGAACACGGGCGAGTTCGAGGTTGACAAAAAGTTCAACTCGATCCAGATGGCCAAGCTCGCGACCCAGGCCGAGGAGAGCGGGCACGAGGGGCAGATCGCCCGGGCGATGATGATCACGGACCAGGAGCTGTACGCCGTGCGTGAGTCCGACGGCACGTACACCCTGACCGATTCCGAGCCCGCCGACGGCGTCATCGACCGCGACTACGTCCTCATCGACGGGCCCGAGACGATCCTGACGCTCACCGCCAACGACGCCGAGATGTACGGCATCGCACGCAAGCTCCACGAGAACGACCTGGACGAGCTGCGGGACGTGCTCGGGTACAGCGAGTGGGACAACGCGGGCGACGCGGGCGTACGCCTGACCGAGCAGTGGGCCGACAAGTGCAGCGGCATGAGCCAGGAGATGCAGTCAAGGCAGGCGAGCATCATGGCCGGCTGGGGGCGCTACAGCAACGAGAAGTACATCCGCGGCGCCATCCGGGCGCTTGAGCAGATCAAGAAGGACATGATCGGGTACGACCGCCTGGCGCGCAAGGCCGACGACTACGAGATGGCGCCGTACGCCCAGCTGATCTCCGACAGCTGGGAGGGCGACTTCACCCGCGAGTGGCTGGACCGGACGATCCAGGAGTACCGGACGAAGCTGCTGTACGGGCCCTGAGGCACGGTGCTGATGGGCGTGTGAGGGGAGGCGCGGCGCGCGAGCGCCGCGATCGTCGCGGTCGGATGTCGGCGCGTTCGCCCGCAGAGGCGGCGCTTTACGGCTCGAACAGGTTGCTCAGGCCAATCTCTTCGCCTCCGAAATCCACTCCCTTGAGCCCGTAGCGGGTCCATTTGTAGTGCCCGATGACGTCGTCACCCGACTCCCCGCTGAGGGTCGGGGGCTCCCAGGTCAGGTCGGGTTGATATTTGTAAGTCATCGGCTGCGGGAGACGGGGCTGGTTGGGCCGCCCGCCCTCGTTGGATTCCGCGGTGGACTCGGCCTTGACGTGCCCGTCGTAAAAAAGGACGGAGCTCTTTGCCTCCTTGTAGGCGTGGAAGATCCCGATGCTCTTGGTGTGCCGGTCGTGGAACTCGAACCACGCGACCTTGTTGGCGGGGAACGCGACCTCGGTGATCTTCCGCCCGCCCAGGGGCATCATGCGCGCGGGGTTGTAGAAGTTGTGGCTGCCCGGCGCGGGCTCGACCGTCCGCTGCCCGGGCATTCCGCCCTTGGTGTCAGGCGCCCATGCGAAGGGGATGATCTGGTACGTCGAGCTGTAGGGCCACATCATCTCCCACGCTTCAGAGCCCTCGGGGCTGATCGGAACGGGTGAGAACTCGAGCGGGTCCAACTGCCAGTCGAGCAGGTACTTGTCCTCGGAGCACGACGCGATCTGATCGGGCAGGGGCTCGCCCCGGTAGTCCATGAGCACCAGGTGCGTGTAGCGTCGGTGTGGGTAGCGGTCTTCCATCGGCGGGAAGTTGTGGCGCCCCGTGAGGCGACGGATGATGTCGGTGGACTGCATGCCCGGTGTCGTATTGCCGTCGGTGTGGTAGAGGTCTGGGAACTCCGTCCGGTAGTTGCCAGGCTGCCAAGAGTACGCGGACTGGGCGTCGCGGAAGTCGGTCGCGTACCCCGCCATCAGCACGCCGTACTGGTACAAGTTGGCGGTGCACGTGGCCCGCCTGGCCGACCGCCTGGCCGCGCCCAGCGCGGGCAGCAGGATGCCGATCAGCAGCGCGATGATCGCGATGACCACGAGTAGTTCGATGAGCGTGAAGCCGCGGCGGCGTGGCATGGGCGGATCTCCGGGTGATCGCGCCAGCGAGACCCGCCGCGCGTCCGAGAGGAGCAGGATGGGAACCTGACGGGACCCTGACTCACTATTGTGCCCGAACCCGTGCGCGGTTGCAAGAAGACCGGGCCTCGAACGATCTGGCGGTGTTCAACCCCCATAGCCCGCCATGCCATAGAAAACGCCGCCCGTGCGGGCGGCGTGTGTGGGGTCAGGTCGTGTCGGCCGATGTTAGTTGCAGACGGCCGGTGGCTGGTTCGCAGGCTGGCCGGTGTTGATGTCCGAGCCGCCGTAGTCCACACCCCGCAGGCCGCCGCGGGTGAAGCGGTAGCGGACCCAGTACGTCTTGCCCAGGGGGCCGTACTCGGGCGGATCGGTCGTGAGCGGGGTGTACGTCACGCAGAACGAGTCCGGGTTGGAAGGATCGTTGGGGCGGAACCCAGCGTTCGCCTCGCTGGTCGGCTCCGGGCGGACCGAGGAGTCGAAGAACAACTGCGAGCTCTTGGCCTCGGGGTAGGCGTAGAAGAGGCCCGCGCTGATCGTGTGCCGGTCATGCAGCTCGAACATGAACGTCTTCTGGGCCGGGAAGTTGACGTTGGTGTAGGTCCGTCCGCCGAGCGGACGCGAGGTGCCCGCGAAGAGGTTCGAGGTCCCGTCGACCGGCGCCGGAGTCGGGTTCCCGCCCGTGCCCATGTCGGGCGCCCAGGACGCGGGTACGGGCTGGTACGTGGAGCTGTACGGCCAGCGCTGGATGACTTCGAAGTCGTTCTCGAGCTGGTCGCCGAGCGTCGAGCTGGGCCAGGGGCCGTTCATCTCGAACGCGATCGGGTCCTTGGACCAATCGATCGTGTTCTTGTCCTCGGGGCACGCGGCGATCTCGGCCGGGAACTGCTCGCCGGCGTAATCGAGCATCACGAAGTGCGTGTACCGACGCTGCACGTACAGGTTCTGCAGCAGCTTGATCTTGTTGGCGCCGGTGGCGCGACCGGTCCGCGTCCGCAGGATATGGGTGTTCTGGAACCCTGCCGCGTTCGTGTCGTCGCGGTTCATGAAGATCGGCATGTCGATGCCGGCGACCTCGTAGGTGCCGCCCTTCTTCCAGCTGTAGCTGGGGATCTTGTCGTCGAAGTCCGACGAGTAGCTCGCCGAGGCGATGCCGAACTGCTTCAGGTTCGACAGGCACACACCGCGACGCGCGGTACGCCTCGCCGCGCCGAGCGCCGGCAGCAGGATGCCGATCAGCAACGCGATGATCGCGATGACGACGAGCAGTTCGATGAGCGTGAAGCCGCGGCGGCGTTTCATATTCGAGTCTCCGGTTGCCGCACGGTGGATCCACCGCGCGTTCCCATTGGGCGAGCGGGACTCTGAACGAGACCCTCACATATATTGTGCCCGATCTGGGTAACGGTTTCAAGGGAGGGCCGGATTCCACACCCGGGGGCGGTCCCCGCGGCGAACGATCCGCCGGCGCCGCCCTTCAAGCCGGCGCCGGGCTCGCGCGGGACCGCCCTGCTGGGGTAAAGAAAACGCCGCCCAGGGGGCGGCGTGTGAGGGTTCAGATCGGGCTGGCCCCAGCTAGTTGCAGGCGGTCGGCTCCTGGTTGGCCGGCTGGCCGGTGTTGATATCCGTGCCGCCGTAGTCCACGCCTCGGAGCCCGCCGCGGGTGAAGCGGTAGCGGACCCAGTACTCGTTGTCCGGGTCGCCGTTGTGGGGCGGGTCGGTCGTGAGCGGGGTGTACTTGATGCAGAACGAATCGGCGCTGCTCGGGTCGTTGGGGTCGAAACCGGGGTTGGCCTCGTTCGTCGGCTCGGCGCGGACCGAGGAGTCGAAGAACAGCTGCGAGCTCTTGGCCTCGGGGTAGGCGTAGAAGAGGCCCGCGCTGATCGTGTGCCGGTCGTGCAGTTCGAACATGAACGTCTTCTGGGCCGGGAAGTTGACGTTGGTGTACGCCCGTCCACCGAGCGGACGTCCGGTCGCCCTGAAGAGATTGGACGTGCCGGTCACGGGCCCGGCGGTCGGGTTCTGGCTGGTCCCCGCGTCCGGAGCCCACGCCGCGGGCACGGGCTGGTACGTCGAGCTGTAGGGCCAGCGCTGGATGACGGGGAACTGCTCCTCGAGCACGTCGCCCAGCTGGGAGCTGGGCCAGGGGCCGTTCTGCTCGAACGCGATCGGGTCCTTGGACCAATCGATCGTGTTCTTGTCCTCGGGGCACGCGCCGATCTCGGCCGGGAACTGCTCGCCCGCGTAATCCAGCATCACGAAGTGCGTGTACCGACGGTGCACGTACAGGTTCTGCACCAGCTTGATCTTGTTGGCGCCGGTGGCGCGACCGGTCCGCGTCCGCAGGATGTGGGTGTTCTGCCAGCCCGCGGCGTCGGTGTCATCACGATTCATCACGATCGGCGTGGGAGCGCCCGCGACCTCGTACGTGTTCCCCTGCTTCCAGCTGTACGCCGGGATCTTGTCGTCGAAGTCCGACGAGTAGCTCGCCGAGGCGATACCGAACTGCTTCAGGTTCGACAGGCACACACCGCGACGCGCGGTACGCCTCGCCGCGCCGAGCGCCGGCAGCAGGATGCCGATCAGCAATGCGATGATCGCGATCACCACCAGCAACTCGATCAGTGTGAAGGCCTTGCGATTCCGATCCATGGGGGACCTCCTCTCGGCGGCGTCGTCGGGCGATCGCCGCCAGAAGGCGACATATCTCTATCCAGTCACGGCGGCGCACAGGCGCCGCTCGGCACGAGCACCGGTTCAATTATCTGGCCTTTCGACGCCCGGGACAAGTCGGTTCCCGCGGCGGGCCCCGGATCTGTGATCATCCCGCACCCTGGGGCGCATTTTGTACACCTGAATCAGGGAGTTTCGATAGCCTGAACGGGTTGTGTTCGGGGAGGCGGACCGCCGGATTCGCCGGGGCGTCAGGGGTTCTGGCCCGTGTCGATCTCGTCGCCGCCGTAGTCCACACCGCGGAGCCCGCCCCTGGTCCAGCGGTAGTGCCCGCGGAGTGTGTCGCCCAGGGGGTTGTGCAGGGGCGGTGGGTCGGCGGCGCCGGGCGCCGGGTCGTAGACCACGGCGGGCGCCACGCCCGAGGGGTTGTTGGGGTCGAAGCCGGGATTGGAATCGCCTGTGCGCTCCGCGCGGACCGAGGTGTCGAAGAAGAGCTGGTTGCTCTTGGCCCGCGGGTAGGCGTAGAAGACCGGGCGGCGCGACGAGTGGCGGTCGTGGAACTCGAAGAAGAACACCTTGTTGCCGGGGAACGCGACCTCGTCCATCCGACGCCCGCCCAGGCGCAGCGAGCTGTCGATCCGTGTGAACAGGTTGTAGAACCGTTCAACCGGACCGACGGTCAACGCCTGGCCCAGGCGCGTATCGGGCGACCACGACGAGGGGACCGCCTGGTACGTCGAGGAGTACGCCCAGCGCTGGCGGATCTCGACGCGGCTCTCTGTCGTCGAGTCCTCGTCCCCCACCGTCGGCACGGTCGAGAGATCCATCGGATCATTCGCCCACTCGAGCAGTTGCTTGTCCTCCGGGCACGCGGCCCGGGGGTCCGGGAACGGCACGTCCATCTGGTCGAGCAGCACCAGGTGCGTGAAACGCCGGTGCGGGTAACGCAGCGAGTTGAGCTTGATCTTCTTGGGTGTCGGGCCCTCGCCGCGCCCTGTGCGCCTACGCAGGATGTCGGTCTCCTGGGCCTGGGCCGCGTCGAGCGCGTCGGCGCCGGGGCGGTTCATCGAGAAGTCCACGTCTGTCCAGTTGCTCTTCGAGACGCCCGGCTGCCACCAGAACGACGGGATCTCGGAGTTGGGCGAGGCGGCGGTGTAGTTCGCGGCCGCAACACCGAGCTGGCGGAGGTTGGACTTGCACGCCATGTCGCGCGCGATCGATCGCACCCGTCCAAGCGCCGGCGCGAGCAGGCCGATGAGCAGCGTGATGATGAACACGACAATGAGCAGCTCGACGAGGGTGAACCCCGGGCCGCGTCGTGACACCGAGTTGTTGAAGCTCCGGACCCCCATGCAGACCCCGTGAGAGTGTGGGCGGAGATTAGGAAACCTATCGGTCCGTTATATGGAGAGCGGGCCACAGACGCAAGGACTGCGGCCTCGTGGACGCACGCCGCGTTTCCAGAAACGCAGGGTGACCCGTGCTCCCGGGGTCAGTGGGCGTTGCGGTGCACGAAGCCCCGGAAGAGCGTGAGCCAGAGGATCCGCAGATCGAACCAGATCGACCAGTGGCGTATGTAGAACAGGTCGTACTGGAGCCGCTTTCGGAGGGATGTGTCGCCCCGCAGGCCGTTGACCTGGGCCCAGCCGGTGATGCCCGCCTTGACGTGCTGGCGGAGCATGTAGCCCCGCCAGTCGTCGCGGAACCTGGCGATCAGCTCCGGGCGCTCGGGGCGCGGGCCGACGAGGGCCATGTCGCCCTTGAGGACGTTGATGAGCTGGGGGAGCTCGTCGAGGCTGGTCCGGCGGAGCCAGCGCCCGATGGGGGTAATCCGCGGGTCGTTTCGTCGGGTCCAGTCGGCGCCCTGCAGCTCGTCGTCGGCGTGGCGCATGGTGCGGAACTTGTAGATCTCGAAGACCTCGCCGCCGAGGCTGACGCGCTTCTGCTTGAAGATCGCCGGCCCCGGGCTGGTCAGTCGGATCGCGCCCGCGAGCACGAGCATGAGTGGCGAGAAGAGAACCAGGGCCAGGCCCGCGCCGAGAATGTCGAGCAGGCGCTTGGTGAACCCGCCGAGGCCCGTGATCGGCGACTCGCGGTGGCTCAGGATCGGCATGCCCTCGAGTTCGGAGATGGTCATGCTCTGGGGCACGTACCGCGGGTGCACGTCGGGCACGATGCGGACGTCAACCGCGAACCGCTCGAGGCGGCGGAGGATCTCGGCGGTCCTGCCGCTCATGGGCCCGGGCAGGGCGAGGTAGATCGCGTCCACGCGGTTGGACTCGAGGATGGCCTCCAGCTCGGTCAGCCCGCCCAGCACGGGCTTGCCCAGGCACTGGTTCTGGCGCGGGCGGTCGTGGTGCGAGACGAAATAGGCGATGCTGATCCCGGTCCAGGCGTTGCGTTCGAGCGTGCGGGCGGCGATCTGGCCCAGGCGCCCGACGCCGATGACCCCGACGTGGCACAGGTTGAATCCCCGGCGACGCACCGCACGCAGGCCGTAGCGCACGGCGATCCGCTGCGCCCCGAGCAGCGACGGCAGCAGGACCGCGAGCATGAGCAGCTGCAGGCGGGCGGGGTCGGCCATCAGACGCCAGCCGATGCCCGAGGACGATGCATCGGCGAGCATCCCCCGCGTCAGGAAGTCGGAGCCGACGGCCCACAGCGCGACGATCAGCAGGACCATCGAGACGAGCGTGGCCTTGAGGATCCCGCCCTGCTCGCCCCACATACTCCGGTCGCGACGCGGGCGGTAGAGCTTGAGCGCGGACATCGTGTACAGCACGATCGGGAGCGTGAACAGGAGCAGCGGGCCCTTGAAATAGTCCTCCCAGTCGGCCGGGACCGGCTCGGCGAAGACGAACAGGCGCGCCCCCCACGCGAGCAGGCACGCCGCGACGACGATGAACGCGTCGGCGACACAGAACATGACCACGAAGACCTGATGGCGTTGTTTGAGCACACTCGCTCCTGCGCGTCCCTGGGACACGCTCCGCAGAGGGCCGGCACTATTGACGAATCGGGCGGGGGTGTCAACCCTCGCCAGAGTACTGGCGTCACGAGCCCCAGACACTTCCCGTCCGGGGGGAATCCTGCTTCTCGACCAGCGCTTCTAGGGCCGCTCGGAGGGCGGGGTCCACGCCCGCCGGCTTGGGCGGCACGATCGAGACGACGGCGTAGAAATCCCCCTTGCGCCCCGTCTCGTCCTCGAGCCCGCGTCCCTGCAGGCGGAGCCGGGCGCCGCTGGGCGTCGCGGGCGGGACCCGCAGCTCGACAGAGCCCGCGAGCGTGGGCAGGTCCACCTTGGCGCCCAGTGTCGCCTCGGCGATCGACAGGGGAAGTGTCAGGCTCAGGTCGAGTCCAGACCGCTTGTAGACCGGGTGCTCGCGGACGCGGACGGTCAGGATGAGGTCACCCGCCTTGCCCCCGGGCCCGGGGCGCCCCTCGCCGCGGATCCTGAGCTTCGTGTCGTCTGCGATCGCCCGGGGGATTGTGACGTCGATGGTGCGGGAGTCGGCGTCGTGCCCGACGCGGAGGCGCTGCGTCCCGCCCCTGGCGGCGGTCTCGAGGTCGATGGTGGTCTGTGATTGGAGATCGGCGCCACGCGCGGGCCTGGGCTTGGACCGCGTCTGGGCGCCGAAGCCCCCGAAGCCTCCCCCGACGTCGCGTCCGGAGAAGAACGTGTCGAAGACGGAGCCGATGTCGGAGACGTCGAACTCGGCGCCGCCCGCGCCGTGCGCGGGGCCCCGTCGGAACGTGGCGCGCGGGTCGCGTCCGCCCGCGTCGTACACGCGGCGCTGCTCGGGGTCGGACAAGACGTCGTAGGCCTGCTGGACCTCTGCGAAGCGTTCTGCCGCGTCGGGCGCCTTGTTGACGTCCGGGTGGAGCCTGCGCGCCAGGGCGCGGTAGGCCTTCTTGATCTCGGCGTCGGTCGCGCCGCGTTTCACGCCGAGCACGGTGTACAGGTCCTGGGGCACGCCCGGATCGTATGGGCGCACGAAAAAAGGCGGCGCCCCGTGGACGCCGCCTCTTGTGGGTTCAGGCGCGCCAGGTCAGTCGTGGTCGTGGTCCGAGTGGTCTTCCTCGTCGCCGGCGTCCCCGCCCGCGTCGGCGCCCTCCTCGCCGCCGCCGGCCTCGGACTCGGGGTGCTCGAGCAGGAGGCACTCGAGGTGGAAGATGAGGTCGGTGTTGGGCGGGATGTTGGCGTTGGGGTTGCCCCGCTCGCCGTAGGCGACCTCCCAGGGGAGGTAGACCTTGCGGTGGGCCCCGACGGAGATGCCGTCGAGGCCGATGTCCCAGCCCTCGATCATGCGCCCGGGGGGTGAGGGGTACGGGAAGACAAAGGCGCGGTCACGGTCACGCGAGGCGTCGAACTTCATCCCGCCGGCGGTCCAGCCGGTGTAGTGGGCGTGGACGCGGTCGCCCGCGATCAGGGTGTCGTCGCCCGGGTTCAGGAAGTCGATCACGACGACGCCGCGGGCACGGCGCTCGGCCTTGAGCAGGCCATCGACGCGTTCGAAGGTGTACGCCGCCCCGGCGCCAGCGCCCCAGACGATGGCGCCGTCGGCGTCGTAGCCGCGGTCTGCGGTCGTGAAGGCCGAGTCGGTGAGCGTGATCTCGCTGGTCATCTCGACCGCGCCCCCCACGCCGGTGGGGTAGGGGTAGGGCGTCTTGCCCGCGAACCCGTCGCCCTTGGGCTCGAGCTCGACGTCGAGCGTCGCGATCAGCTCGTCGCGCGAGATCTCGGGGAACAGATCCGGCGCGACGCCCAGGCCCGCGAAGACCTTGCGCGACTCGGCGTCGTTCATCATCTCGTACGTCCGCAGGCGGACCTTGCCCTTGTAGCGGTAGAGCTGGAAGATCGCCTGGCGGTACGGCTCCCACAGGCGGTCGGCCCGTGCGGTCTCGACGTACAGCGCGTTGTCCACGCCCTCGACGGGTACGGGCGAGACCGTCATCACGATGTCGCTCTGGCCTCCGGCGTCCATCTCGCCGACGGGCACGCTCGTCTTCCACGAGCCCTCGAGCGTCTTGGCGACCTTCGCGATGCCCTCGTCGGTCCAGGCCGCGGCCCAGGGCGCCGGGGCGGCGTCCGCCTGTGCAACCTCGGCGGCGCCGATCTCGTTCTGGGCGATGGCCGGCGTCATCACGCCGGCGAGAAATACAAGTGCGGTGATTGTCAGAACTCGTCGCATGAGCGTGTTTCCTCCGTCGTCTGCCACGAGGACCAGATCCTCTCGGCCCTATTTCGATTGGGCCGAAAGTATAGGCGGAGGGGCGGGCGGATCCGCCCAGGGAGGGGCGCCGCCGGGGCGCCGCGGGACCGGGACGCCTTGACAAAGCCGTGACACCCGGGCGGGGCCTTCCCCCAATACACTTGCAGCAATGACCCGATCCCGGTGAACTCCCGGGCGGGCTCGGGCGTTCTCCCAAGGGGGACCCGCGTGGGCGCCAGACGCGACAAAGACGACATCGACCTGACGGAGACCGACCCCGCCCTGGAGGACACGGTCGCCGACGTTGAGTTGGACGATTCGCTCGACACGATCGACGAGGGGCGTGCCCGCGCCGGCGACCACGACTCGGAGCTCGAGGGCGGGGCGATGCTGCTCGAGGGGTTCGACCCCGAGGCCCACCACGTCAACGTCTCGCAGCGCAAGACGATCCGCCGGCGGGTCTCGAGCGAGGGCGGGCAGTTCGTCATCGGGTTGCTGGTGATGGCCGGGGCGCTGGGGGTCGTGGCGTGGGCGGTCGCGTACCAGTCCACGGAGTCGTTGATCGTGGCGGGGGTTGTCGGGCCGCCGGCGCTGCTGTGGTTCTTCCTGCGATGGAGGAAGTGGCTGGCCGGGGCGCCGTACGCCTACCGCCTGCTGACGTCGCTGGGCGAGGACGCGGACAACATCCTCGACGAGCGCCGTCAGAGGCAGCTGCGCCGCGGCGTGGCGCCGGACGAGAACGATCGCGCCAGGAAGTAGCGCTCGACGCGGGTCGAACGAAAGAAGCGACGGGGCCCTTTGAGGCCCCGCCGCTGAGCGTTCGTGCGCGGACGCGGGAACGCGTTGAGGAGGGAGAGAGGAGAAGAGACACTTCGAGGCGGGAGACACTGCGGAGAGGGAGAGAGAGAGAGAGAGAGAGAGACTGGGAACGTTCACCGGCGGCGGCGGGTCAGGCAGACGGCGCCGGTGGAGAGGAGCGCGAGCGAGGCGGGGGTCGGGACCGGACGCATCGCGACGATGCTGCCCGTGGAGAGGAAGTCGGCGGCGGACGCGCCGGCGAAGTCGAGCGAGCCCATCAGGTCGGGCGTGAGCCCGATCGCGTTGCCCCAGTCCTGGAGCACGAACGCCCAGGTCTCGCCGATCTCGAAGACGTTGTCGCCGGTCATGGACTCGAAGACGAGCGGGCGGTTGAAACCGACAGTGTCGAGGCGGACGGTCTCGCCGAGGGCGCCCGGGGCGGCGGCGGAGATAGACAGGCCGTCCACGTTGCTGAAGCTCGTGTCGGGGTCCGCGACGTAGTAGAGGTCGTGCCAGACGCGCCCGGAGAGGTTGGTGATCTCCACCAGGAAGTTGGTCACGCCGGGGTCGTCGGTGGCCGGGCAGGCGGTGAGGTTGGTCTGGGTGAAGACGGCGGAGATGAGCTCGTCGGACGGGAAGGCGCCGGTGCCGAGTTCCTCGTAGATGATCTGGTCGCCGTGCGAATCGCAGAGGGGGCCGTCGAAGTAGATGCCGTCCACGGGGTTGGCCAGGGCGGCGGTCGAGAAGGCGGCGAGGGCGACGAGTCCCAGCGCGGTGGTCGTGGTCTTGCTGGTCATCTCGAGGCTCCTTTGAAGGTCCGGCGTGGCCGGGGGTTTCGTTGGCGGGCGTCGGACGTGGCTCCCGTCACGGAGGTTCTGTCGCCGGGGCGCCGTTCTCTCACATCTTGCCCGAAAGATTCCAGAAATCTGAGTTCAGAAGCAACAATCGTCGTTCTGTCAGGGAAAATGGGGCATCGGCCCGCGGACGGGTTCGGGCATGCCGGGAGTTGCGTCGGGACATCGGCGGGACAGGGCGGACACAAAAACCGCCCCCGGGTCGGGGGCGGCTGGGTGTGCTGCGCTGGGTTGTCGGGGCAGGCTCAGGCCAGGTCGGGGAACATCTTGACGACTGTGCCGACCAGGTCCTGGACGTGGCTGGCGGACTCGTCGAAGAGTTTCTGCTCCTCGGCGTCGAGCTTGAACTCGACGACTTTCTCGACGCCGTCGGCGCCGAGGAGGGCGGGCA
The DNA here is from genome assembly GCA_029260515.1 of Phycisphaerales bacterium. GTDB lineage: Bacteria > Planctomycetota > Phycisphaerae > Phycisphaerales > UBA1924 > JAJRXR01. Next base: position 75,148 of record JAJDDC010000019.1, read on the forward strand.
CGCCCACGAACAGGCCCTTGGCCCCGAACTGCCCGTCGCAATACGCGGCCGACGGGATGATCCGCTTCTTGTCCTTGATGATCGCCTCGGCCATCTGGATCGTGCCCGAGGCCGGCGCGTACCACGCGCTGGTGCCCATCAGCTGGACAACCTCGCCGCCGCCCTTCTTGGCCCGCTCGACGCACGCGTCGATGGTGGCCTGGGGCAAGAGATCAGTCACGGGGATGCCGTGGACGCTGGTGCAACGTGGCAGGGGGACCATGTCGTCGCCGTGCCCGCCCAGGAGCAGCGCCGAGACGTCCTCGACCGAGCAGCCGATCTCCCACGCGATAAAGGTGCGGAAGCGTGCGACGTCGAGCGCGCCCGCCTGGCCCATGATGCGGTTGGTCGGGAACCCGGTCGCCTTCCACGCGGTGTAGACCATCGCGTCGAGCGGGTTTGAGACGACGATGACCTTGGAGTCGGGCGCGAACTCGGCGACCTTCTGCGACACCGACCGCACGATCTTGACGTTGGTCTCGATGAGGTCGTCGCGGCTCATGCCCGGCTTGCGGGGGATGCCCGCGGTGATGATCACGACGTCGGAGCCGGCGATGTCCTTGTAGTCGCTGGTGCCGACGATGGCCGAGTCGAAGCGCTCGATCGGCCCGCAGCAGGCAAGGTCGAGCATCTTGCCCTTGGCGACGCCCTCCTTGTCGGGGATGTCGAGGACGACGATGTCGCCCAGCTCCTTGGCGGCGGCCCAGTGGGCACAGGTGGCGCCGACGTTGCCGGCCCCGATGACGCTGATCTTCGCACGCTGCGGCATGTTCTTCGTCCTCCGGAATCTGATGCGGTGGGTTGGCCTGGGCCTCGATGCTAGGCGGAGTCGCCCGCGCCCCCGCCGGGCTCGAAGACCTCGACGCGGACAGGGTCCATCCGCTCGCCCCCACGCGCCTCGGGCGGGACCTGGCAGGGGCGGCCGGTGTCCATCGCAAGAGCCAGCAGCGGCTGGCCCGGCGGCAGGTCCTCGTTCATCGGGACCACCAGGTCGCGTGTGACCGCCCCTGTCGCGAAGTCGAGCTGGCGGTAGACCTGGCGGGGCACGCTGATCCGCTCGGGGGGCGAGAGCTTGGCGCCGCGGCGGGTCAGGAACGACTCGATCGCTTTGATCGCCCGCGCGTCGGGCGGGGCGCCGCCGGGGCCGCGTGCGAAGGCGGCGACTGAGCCCTTGAACACGGGCACGCCGGGCGAGGGCGTGAACAAGTCGCCCGCGAAGCCCTGGTTGCCGAGCGTCTCGAGCAGGTCCGCCGGGTGCGGCGCCATGAGCTTGTCCGAGGCGACGAACCATTCGATGCCGGCGTTGGCGGCCATCTCAAATGCGATGCGCGAATCGTCGATCAGCCCCCCCACTTGCTCGGGCAGCGGCTCGCCCCGCCACAGCTCGTGCAGTCGTCCCGCGGCGTCCTTGCACAGCAGCTCGGCCCGGTCGAGGGCCGGGGCACGGTCCGCGTCGTCGATCTCGTCAAGCTCGCCCAGCGCGTGCGTGACGGCCTGGAGGGTGATGATCGGGGCGACCGCGTCGCGCCAGCGCCCGCCGTCGCCCTCCTCGGGCAGGGCGACCGCGGCTTTGGCGAAGTCCGTCCACTTGCCCAGGAGGGCCGCCCAGGTCAGCGCTCGCGCGTCGTCGCTCATCGGGCGAGGGTAGGAGTCGGGCTGGCACCTAACCTCACGCCATGGAACTCAACCCGTCGGAGCTGACGGTCACGGAGCGGTACAAGCTGCTGATCGGGGCTGTCGTGCCCAGGCCCATCGCGTTCGTCTCGACGACCTCGCCCGACGGACGCCCGAACCTTGCGCCCTTCTCGTTCTTCAACGCGGTCGGGTCGGACCCGATGACGCTTCTGTTCTGCCCGGCCAACAACGCGGACGGCTCTGAGAAGGACAGCCTGGCAAACGCCAAGCCCGAGTCCGAGGGCGGGACAGGGCAGTTCGTGGTCAACGTCGCGGTCGAGGCGTACAAACGCCAGGTCGCGGGGGCGGGCGAGCCCCTGGCCAGGGGCGAGAGCGAGTTCGGGCTCGTCGGGCTGACCGAGGCGCCCAGCGCCGTGGTCCGCCCGCCGCGGGTGGGCGAGTCGCCCGTGTGCTTCGAGTGCGAGACGGTGCAGGTCATCCGGACCAACCCCGGGGCGCCCGCGGGCGGGAACATCGTGATCGGTCGCGTGGTGCATGTGTTCGTGCGCGACGGCCTGGTCAACGAGCGGATGCACGTGGACGCCGACACGCTGGGCGCGATCGGGCGCATGGGCGGCGCGGCCTACTGCACGACGCGCGATCGGTTCAGTCTTCCGCCCGGGCGGGCGGCGCTCGACGCGGACGCCTGAGTCAGGCGGCGTCCTCGGCGCCGTTCTGCTCGCCCGCGGGCCAGACACCCGCGCCCGCGACGCCGTCGCGCGTCACGTAGAACAGGTCCTTGGAGATCGGGTAGGGCATGCGTTTGAAGTCGTCCTCGATGCGCCCGGCCAGGCGGTCGAGGAAGGGCTTGGGGTCGCACGAGAGGGCGATGAACATGTCGCGGGCCGGGGTCGCGACGTAGAAGTCGCCGCCCAGGCGGGGGGCCAGCTCGCGGAACAGGTTGCTCATCAGGAGGCGGGCCGCGTCGTACCCGTCCTGCTCGGCGACGATCACCGCCTTGCCACCCTCCTTGGACTCGATGACCTGCATCTCCATTTCCGGGGCGTACTCGTCCAGGTTCGCCCGGGCGATCCGCTCGAGCTCGTCCAGGTCGATCCCCCAGCGCATGACCTGCTCGGTGGTGATCGAGACGGTCATGTGGGGCAGGTCGGTGACGAAGACGACGACCGTGTCGTTGACGAAGGGGATGTGGGCGACGAGTTCGCGGGACAGATGCTCGAAGATCGACTCCGGCTGGATCCGGGGCATGATCCGGGGCTTGGCGAACTCGAACGGGACGTCGGTCATGTCAAGGGCATCGCCGGTGAAGAGCTGGTCGAGGAAGTGCTCGACGATCTCGGTTCCACGGTCCGGCTCGTGCAGGACCATGCGGTACAGGTTCTCCAGGTCCAGGCGTCGCCCGTTGACGAGCATCTCACGCGGACCGGTCAACTCGATGTTGTACCCGGGCTGCAATCGGCGCACCAGGGTGGCGACCTGCTCGGCGAACGCCTCTGGCTCCATCGGCATATGCGCCATGCCCACCTCCGTAGTTGCAGGCCCGATCGGGGCCGGTCTCTCAGGGGGCCGCGCCGGCGGTGGCGTGGCCCGAGCAGGCCAATCGACGCCGGGGGGAGGCGGGTCAAGCGATGGGGCCGGGTCGGGCGACCGAGAGGCGTCGGACGCGGCGCATCCGTCCCGACCCCGACCCCCGCACGTCCGATCTGGGTTCTGGGGGTCCGGGGGGGTGGTTTTGGGTTGGGCGGCGGGCTTGTCCAGAGCGGTCGCGCCCGCTTGGCGGCACGCCCCGCCCCCGGCTAGAATCGCCGCCGTCGTCAGAAGAGCGGTCCCGCGGGCGTCTCCCGGGACAGACGACGGCGAGTGACCCCGCGGAGACACCAGCGTGACCGAGCAAGAGATCGAAGCCAAGGTGATCGAGATCGTGGCCGAGCAGATGGGCGCGGAGAAGGACAAGATCAACCGCGACACGAGCTTTGTCGAGGACCTCAACGCCGACAGCCTCGACACGGTCGAGTTGGTGATGGAGTTCGAGGACGAGTTCGAGACGTCGATCCCGGACGACCAGGCCGAGAAGATCCGGACGGTCGGCCAGGCGATCGAGTTCATCAAGCAGGCCCAGGGCGTCGACTGACACCCGCGGGCGCCCGCCGCGCCGGGCCCGTCTCCTCACGGACCATGAGCACCAGCAACGAATCCCGCAGCACCCCACGCCGGGTGGTCATCACAGGCATGGGGGCGGTGACCAATCTTGCGCACAACGCCCGCGACACGTGGGCCGCGATGCGCGAGGGGCGGTCGGGCATCTCCCCGATCGAGGAGCCGCTGTTCGACCGCCACCCCGAGGAGTGGGCGGTGCGTATCGGCGGGCAGGTCAAGGGCCTGGACCCGTCGGGCGTGCTCGACACGCGCGAGGCCCGGCGCCTGGACCGGACATCCATCTTCGGGCTCGTTGCCGCCGACGAGGCGGTCAAAATGTCCGGGCTCGACTTCGAGAAGGGCGACCACACCCGCCGCGGATCGGTCATCGGCTCGGGCATCGGCGGCATCCGCACCATCGAGGAGGGCATGCGGACGCTCATGGACCGCGACTGGACGCGGATGAGCCCGTTCACCGTCCCCCGCCTCATGGTCAACGCGGTCGCAGGCAACGTCTCGATCCGCTACCACCTGCAGGGCCCGGTTGATGCGCACGCGACGGCGTGCGCGAGCGCCGGGCACGCGATGGGCGACGCCGCCAACTACATCCGCTCGGGCCTTGCCGACGTGATCCTCACGGGCGGGTCCGAGGCCGCGATCACGCCCCTGTGCGTGGGCGCGTTCTCGACCATGCGGGCGCTCTCGACGCGCAACGACGAGCCTGAGAAGGCGTCCCGCCCGTTCGACAAGGACCGCGACGGGTTCGTGCTGGCCGAGGGCGGGGCGATCTTCGTCCTCGAGAGCGAGGAGCACGCCAGGGCGCGGGGCGCGCAGATCCTGGCCGAGCTGGTCGGGTTCGGCAACTCGGGCGACGCGGGGCACATCACCGCGCCCGACGAGCAGGGCAAGGGGGCGGCCAGGTCGATGCGGTTGGCGCTCGAGGACGCCGGGCTCAACCCCGAGGACATCGACTACGTCAACGCGCACGGCACATCCACACCCCTGGGCGACAAGGCCGAGGTTGCTGCGGTGCTCGACGTCTTCGGCGACCGGGCCCGCAGGTCCGCGGGCGGCAAGCTGCTTATGAGCTCGACCAAGTCGATGATCGGGCACTGCCTGGGCGCCTCAGGCGCGGTCGAGTCGATCGCCTGCATCCACGCGGTCCGCGACGGGGTCATCGCACCGACGATCAACCTCGAGAACCCGGACGATGGCTTCGACATCGACCTAGTGGCCAACGACGCCCGCGAACGCCCGATCAAGCACGTGATGAACAACACGTTCGGCTTCGGCGGGCACAACGTCACGCTCATCATCGGGCGCTACGCGGGCTGAGCGTCCGGGCTGCACCCGTCCGAGAACCACCCCAGGCGACCACCACTCGCGCGCCCGCTCAACCGATCTCCCCGTCCGGCCGATCCATGCGCCGCGAGGAGACCACGCGATGCGCCCGACAACAAGCCACATCCGCGACGCGGGCCGCGTCGCACGGGCGTTCTCGCTCATCGAGTTGATCATCGTCATCGTCGTCATCGGGATCCTGGCGGCGACTGTCGTGCCCCGCTTCGTCGGCGCGACCCAGGAGGCCTCGCTCGCGGCGACGCGTGAGAACCTCATGCAGGTCCAGCTGCAGGTCGATCGGCACAACTCGCCCCCCGCGATCGACGCGGGCTGGTTCCGCGCCGGGCAGATCCCCCCGCACCCCGACGCACCCGATGGCGTCGCGATGGTCCAGACCGTGAACACCTCGGGCGTCGCACACCCGGGCGACAAGGTGCTTACCGGCAGCGTCGCGGGGTGCTACTGGTACAACAGCGCGACCGGCGCGGTCCGCGCCCGTGTCCCCGACCAGGGCAGCGCCAGCGCGACACTCGACTACTACAACGAGGTCAACGCGTCCAACGAGTCGGCCCTGGGCAACTACGGCGGCGGCGGTGGCGGCGGCTCGTGATCACGCGCGTGCCGCGGGGCTCGCGCTGCTCACCTTCTACGCGCTTCTGGCGGCGTACAAGACCTCGCTGGGCGAGGGCGTCTCGCTGCTGTGGCTCTGCCACGCCTGCCTGCTGCTCGGCGCGATCGCGCTGTGCCTGGGCCTGCCTCGCCTGCGTGACGCCGCCCACATCCTGATGACGACGCCGACGATCGTCTGGATCGGCGAGTGCCTCTGGCTCGCGGGGACAGGGCGCCCGCTGATCGGCGCCATCGACCCGCCGCACTCGGCGCTGGCCTGGGTCATGACCAGCCACCATTTCTTCCTGCTCCCGGTGCTCGTGTGGGCGTCGCGTGCGGACAGGGAAACCGGGGCGCGGTCGCGATGGGGCGGGGCCGCACTGGCGGCGGTCATCCTCGTCGGGCTGCTGCTGGTCGGGCGATGGCTCGTCCCCGCGCCGTTGAACATGAACTGGTCGCACGCGGCGGCGCCCGCGATCGACCACCCCGCCGTCCACGCGTTCAACGCGGCGGCGCCTGTCGCGCACTTCTTGCTCGTGCTGTCGGCCGGGATCGCGCTGGTGGTGGCTCCCGGGGCGTGCGTGCACGCGTGGCTCGTCAGGGGCGCGCCGTGGGCGACCTGGCACACACCTTGCGTCACCCGGGCGATGCCGATGCCGCGCGCACACCGTTCGAGGGCCCGATGACCACCCCCACCCAGAACATCCTGAGCCTCGAGGTGCCGATCATCGTCCGCCTGGGCGCGCGGGCGATGCCGTCGGGAGAGGTGGTGTGCCTGGTGCCCGGGTCGATCATCGAGCTGCCCAAGAACGCCGAGGAGGAGCTGGACGTGCTGGTCAACAACCGGCAGATCGGCTCGGGGCGGGCGGTGAAGATCGGCGAGAACTTCGGCGTCCGGATCACCTACGTGGGCGAGGTCGGCGACCGCGTGCGGGCGATGGGCCCGGCGCCGACGAAGAACGACACGAACAACGACACGCCGAGCGTGGACGAGCTGGCCGAGCACTTGGCGGCCGGGTAGGCGGGGCGCGGATCCCGCGGCTCAGCCGTCGGCCTGCATCGGGCCGCGGTTCATCTCCGTGTCCGTGTCTTCCGACGCGGCCTCGGCCGCCTCCATCTGCTCCTGCTCTTCGACGGCCTTGCCACCGGCGGCCTCGAAGGCGGCGTCGAGCTGGCCCGCCTTGTCAACGATCTCGTCGTCGGGCTGGGCCGCGGATGTCCGCGCGTACCAGAGCCACCCGCCGAGCGCGGCGACAACGAGCAGGAGCACGACCATTCCGAGTGTTCTGCGGTTGCGCATCCGTGCGGGGCTCCGGGGATCAGTTGCCGGAGAGGAGGTCGAAGCCCTCGACGCCGTTGCGTGTGTGCCAGAAGTAGGCGGGGTTGCCGTACGTCCAGTGGAAGCCCTGGTTGACGCCGTACTTCAGGCGGTTGTGGCTCATGAGCGGCTCGCCGGGTGACCAGTTGCCCGAGGGGAAGACCAGGCCCTCGTAGTCGTCGTAACTGAACGCGATGGTGTCGGGGTCGGTGTTCTGGATGACATGGTCCATGTTGACCGTGCGGACAGAGTTGTCGGGCAGACCGACCTGCGGTCGGGCGCCCGCGGCGTTCCACATCGGCTGATCCGGGTGCAGGAAGTCCTTGTTCTCGAAGAGCAGGACCTTGCGTGCCGGGAAACGGATGTCGCCGAGCTTGTGACGCTTGAAGAAGAACCCGTTCTGGCGGTTGGCGGTCTCTGGGTAGAAGTTCCGGAACCGGGCGGCGTCCTGCCAGAACACGGGCGGGTACCAATACGAGGTCGGGAAGATCCAGCTGATGTTGTGCTGGGCGTTGTTGTCGTTGTTCTCGGCGAGCCAGGTCGCCAGTTCTCTGTCACCCGGGGCGACGATGGTCTCGACGCGGGACGTGTCCTGGTCCTCGGCATAGAGCATGTGCGCGAACCAGTGGTAGCCGAACGGCTCGGACTGGGCGGTCGAGAACTCGTAGTCCCATCCCCAGCTGCACTCTTTCTTCTCGACCCACACCCAGGCGCGGGTGTTCGACTGGCCGCCGCCGAGCCCGCCCGGGCTGGCGCACTTGAGCGAGCGTTCGAACGGGTTGACCAGGTCATCGCGGTTGTCGTTCCAGTAGAAGGCCTGGAGCGTGACGTTCGAACGAATGTTGGCCGAGCTTTTTATCCGGGACGCCTGCTTGCGGACACCGCCCAGTGCCGGGAGCAGGATCCCGATGAGCAGGGCGATGATCGCGATGACAACCAGCAACTCGATCAACGTAAACGCGCGTCGCCCGATGCGTTGCATGGCAAGACCCTCGGCTCGAATATCGCTCGCGGGCCTGAGAACGCCCGCTCGAAACCATCAGACGGGGCGGAACACCCCTGATGAGAGTCTAACGGCCGTCTGTCGGTCCGCAACGCGGTCGGCACGGTTCCGGCCCAGTCGGTGTCGAAATTGTGTGGAATGGGTGCTCGCGCACGGTCCGTTGACGGCCGGGGTTGCGAAGTCAGTCCTCGATACCGCGAAGCGCACCGCCTGCCTCACCCTGGTCGGGTTCGGCGCCGTGCTCGAGCTCGTACTGCTCGTAGAGCGCGACGAGTTCCTCAGGTGTCATCGAGTCGGCGCCGTGCGCCTCGAAGTATGCCGCCATCTCCGGGTCGGTCGGGGTTTTCGTCGCCACGCGTTCCAGAGCAGCGCGCGCGTCCGCGTCGTACTCGACCGGGGTCGAAGACCCGAGAGAACGCCAGAGGAAGAGCCCCGCGATGGCCGCGAGAACGATGAACAACACGGCCAGTGACTTTGCACGACTCATTGTGAGAACGCCTCCGCACGAGATCGAGCACTCACCGGATGATGTCGCGGCCCTTGATGCCGTCGCGCGTCGCCCAGAAGAACGCGGGGTATGCGCCGCGGTTGACGGTCGAGCCGTTCTCCAGGCCGTCCTTGTCCATCCCGTAGTTACGAAGGAGTGTCTGGGTTGGGGTCCACTGGTCGGTGGGAGTGAACGCCTCGGCTTCCTCGGGCTTGTCCGAGTTTGCACGCGCATACACCTCGGACATACTTATCCTGGCGACGCTCCCGTCTCCGGTCGCGACGGTCGGCTTCGCCTCCGGGTTGCTCCACAGCGGCGGCTGCCGGGTTTTCCCGAAGACGACGAGCTGGTCGATCCCGGGGAGCACGCGGCTCTCGGTCCGCTCGCGCTGGGTGGTGTCGAACCGCTCCCAGAAGATCACCTTGTTCGAGGGGAACTGGATCTCGTTCAGGCGATTGCGCCTGAACTTCGCGACATCGGGCGCCGAGGGCGGGGCGTTCGGGCGCCCGTCATCGCGGTATCGCTCGGAGGAGAACCAGCACGTCGGCGAGTACACGTACGACGTATCCCAGATCCAGTGGTCGTAACTCGTCCCGGGGTGGGTGACCGAGATCTCCTCGAAGCGTTGGCGTGGCGCGGGGTCCGCGGGCGAGAACTGCACCTCCGAGGCCCAGTCGCCCGCTGACAGCCACCCGCCAACCAGGCTGTACCAGTGGAAGGCGTACATCTCGGAGTACCAGATCCCGGGGCCGGTGAAGTGAAACGCCAGGCCCGTCTCTTTGCGCACCGTCGCCCAGCCGCCGATGAAGCCGCCGGTTGATGTGCCCGAGAACGGGTTGATGAGCAGGTCGTCCTGCTCCTCGGCGTACACAAACTGGACCTGCATGATCGAGCGGAGGTTGGCCTGGCTGATGAGGTTCTGGGCCGAGCGCCTGGTCTGTCCGAGCGCCGGGAGCAGGATCCCGATGAGCAGGGCGATGATCGCGATGACCACCAGCAACTCGATCAACGTGAACGCGCGTCGCCCGGTGCGTTGCATGGCAAGACCCTCGGCTCGAATATCGCTCGCGGGCCTGAAAACGCCCGCTCAGTAACCGCCAGACGGGGCGGAACACCCCTGATGAGAGTCTAACGGCCGTCTGTCGATCCGCAACGCGGTCGGCACGGTTCCGGCCCCCTGGCGCCGATATCCCGCGTTCTGGGACCATTCTGGCGATCGCGTCGCGGGCGGGGTGTTCTGGCGCCGATACAGTCGGGCGTCTTCGAGTGGGTCCGCCTGACCCGAACATTGATCGTACTTTCGCCGCGAGACACCCGATGCCCCGCGACATTCCCGTCGGCAACGGCGACCTGCTGGTCACCTTCGATCACCTCTACCGCGTCCGTGATCTGTACTTCCCGCACGTCGGGAAGCACAACCACACGGGCGGGCATGTGCAGCGATTCGGCGTCTGGGCCGACGGCACGCTGGCGTGGATCGAGGAGGAGGGCTGGACCCGCGAGCTGCGGTACAAGGCCGACACCCTCGTCACAGACGTCCGCCTGACGCACGAGAAGCTCGGGCTGGAACTCGTCTGCAACGACGCCGTGGACTTCCACGAGGCGGTCCTGTTCCGCCACATCTCCGTCCGCGATCTCAAGGGCAAGACGCGGGACGTGCGTCTGTTCTTCCACGTGGATCTGTCGATCAACGGGTCGGCGGTCGGCGACACCGCCAACTACGACCCTGGCACGTCCTCGGTCGTGCTGTACAAGGACGACGCGTACTTCCTGATCAACGCGTGCGACAGGCACAAGTGCGGGATCGACCACTGGGCGATCGGCGCGAAGCGTGTCGGGGGCGCCGAGGGCACGTGGCGCGACGCCGAGGATGGGCAGCTGGGGCGCAACGCGATCAGCCAGGGCTCGGTGGACGCGACGGTGGGGTTCAACCTGATGGTGCCCGAGAACGGCGAGGCCCACGTCACCAGCTGGATCGCCTGCGGGCACTCCTACGACAAGGTCCGCACGCTCAACGACCGGATTTGGACGAAGGGCGCGGACAAAATGATCCAGCGGACCGAGGCGTACTGGCGCCTGTGGTGCCGCAAGGAACCGATCGACACCGCCCCGCTGCCCGAGCCCGTGCGTGACCTGTACTACCGCTCGCAGTTGATCCTGCGGACGCAGATCGACAACGGCGGGGCGATCATCGCGGCCAACGACTCGGACATCACCCACTTCGCGGGCGACCACTACTCGTACTGCTGGATGCGTGACGGGGCGTTGGTCGCCAACGCGCTGATCATGTCGGGCCAGAGCGAGCTGAGCCGGGCGTTCTTCCGGTTCGCCGAGGAGTGCGTCGAGGACGAGGGGTACTTCCTGCACAAGTACACGCCCGAGGGCGCCCTCGCCAGCTCGTGGCACCCCTGGATGCTCGACGGCAAGAAGATTCTCCCGATCCAGCAGGACGAGACGGCGCTGGTCCTCTGGGCGTTGCGCCGCCACTACGACAAGTTCCGCGACGTGGAGTTCATCAAGCCGCTGTACTCGCGCCTGGTCGCGAGGCCCGCCGAGTGGATGCTCGCCTACCGCGACCACAACGGGCTGCCCCAGCCCTCGTGGGACCTGTGGGAGGAGCGTCGGGGCGTGCACCTGTTCACGTGCGCCTCGACGATCGGGGCGTTGTACGCCGCGGCCCAGTTCGCCGAGGACTTCGGCGAGCCCGACCGGGCCGTCGCCTTCCGCGAGGGCGCCGACCGGATGCGTGGCGCGGTCAAGCGGCACATGTGGCACCCGGACCGCAACTGCTTCGCGCGGATGGCGGTCCCGCTCGAGGACGGGACGTACCGCCTCGACATGACGCGGGACTCGGCGAGCTACGCGATGTTCTCGATCGCGGGCCTCGACGCCGACGACCCCACGATCCTCGCGGAGATGAACTCGACCCGCGAGCGCCTGCACGTCAAGACCGATGTGGGCGGGTACGCCCGCTACGAACGGGACTACTACCACCAGGTGGAGTCGGACAAAATCGACGCGGTCCCGGGCAACCCGTGGATCATCTGCACGCTCTGGCAGGCACAGCACGAGATCGCGCTGGCCAAGAGCGTGGACGAGCTGCGGAGCCCGATGAAGTGGCTGGCCTGGTGCGTGGACCGTGCGCATGAATCGGGCGTGCTGGCCGAGCAGTACCACCCGTACACGGGCGAGCCGATCTCGGTCTCGCCCCTGACGTGGTCGCACGCAACGTTTGTCGTGGTGTGCGTGGAGTACCTGGAGAAGCTCGCGCAGTTGACTGCGAATGCGCCGACGACCGAGGCAAGCAACCGGGCACGACGCTGAACCGAGCCTGCGTCGTACTGACATATCCCTGACCGTATGCGAACAGCATGCGTGCGCTCGTACGCACCTTGCGGGCGCGGGTGGAATCGGCGCGCCGGTCTTGTCCGTGCGGGTACGGTTTCGATAATCTCGCAATGCTCGCGGTGCACGTCCGGGGGAGGCGTGCAGCCGCGCCTGCGAGGAGATCACAATGAGACCTGAGAAGATCATGCGTGGGCGTGACGCCCTGACGGGATCGCAGCGCGCGATGTGCATGCTGACCGCTTCGTTCATGGCGATGGCTCAGACGGGGCTCGCCGCTGTTCTGCATGCCCCCACGGCCAACCCAGCGAGTGCGATTGATCCGGCTCCGGACGTCGCGGCGCCCCCGGCCGAACGCGGCGTATCGACCGCGTGTAGCCCGGCCGATCTCGCCGAACCGTTCGGCACGCTCGACGCCAGCGACGTGCTCGAGTTTCTCACGCGCTTTGGTGCGGGGGACGAAAGCGTCGACTACGCGACGCCGGAGATGCAGTTTGATTTCAGCGACGTCGTCGAGTATCTCAAGCTGTTCTCGCAGGGTTTTATCGACTTCGAGTCGATGGATCTGACGACGACGGTCGTCGTCGGGACAGGCGCAACGGCGCAGGGCGTGATCATGACCGGATCGGCCGCGGTCTCCTCGGGATCGGGCGACGCAATCGGTTCGGCGACGATGATGTTCGCGGGCGGATCGTCAGCATCTGCGACGTTCTCCGGCCCCACGATGTCGATCGCGACCGGCGCGATTATTTTCGAGCCGGGCGACATCTCTTCTCCCGACATTTTCCTTGTCGATGGTTCGCCAGTGTCCGCGGCGGTCGTGATGGCGACCTTCGAAGCGGATTTCGCGGGCGGTGGCAGCCCCGGGTCCTGGGCGGATACGAGCCGGGCGATGCTGGCGATGGCCGCCTTCGGGGCGGCGCCGGACTTTGCGCACAACGTCCGCGTCGCGGCGTGTCTCGACGGGGTCCGCCCGTTCCCGAGCCGGGCGCCCGGGTTCTGGTGCAAGGCGGCGGCGATCGGGTGCGGCGCGGCAATCACGGCCGTCCTCACCACGGGCTGCCTCGTCTTCACCGCCGGGTGCGCCATCGGGGATGTCGCGACATTCGGCACCATCACGATCCCGTGTGTCGTTCTGATCGGGCTGTGCGCGGGAGGCGTCTTCGCGGGCGGGGCCGCGGCGTACGAGATCTGCCTGGCCTACTGGGGGCAGTAGACGTACCGCGGGGGCACGCCCGGAAGGGATGCTCTCGCCGTTCGCGGCGTGTGCTCCGTGGCGTTGTGTACCTGGCAGAGTTGGCGGCTCAGACAGCGAACGCCGCGGGGCCTGCCACACCCTGCGATGCCGAGCACGCCCTGGCAACCTGAGCACGCGCCGCCCTGTACGACGGGGCATGACGACGCTTCACCCCATCCCTACCTTTTGCGCCGCGATGCTAGCGCTCGGTCTCTGCGGCGCCGCCCCGTCGTGCCCGCAGCCCGCCGAAGATGCGCCCCGGCCCGCGCCCGAGGCGTACCGCTTCGAGGGGCGCCCGCCCGAGCGCCAGCTGGAGTTCTACATCGGCTCCTGGTCGTACGGCTTCGAACAGGGCGAGGGAAACTCAACCGTCCGTATGGTGCACGGCGGGAAGGTGCTCCGCGAAGAGGTCGTCGGCGTCGTTGCGGGCGCCGAGTTCACCGGCACGACGCTGGGCGTCTTCGATCCGCGCGCCGGCCACTGGAAACTGACCTGGGTCGATTCGTTCGCCAACTACCTCTCGATCATCGGCAGGGTCGAGGACGAGACATTTGTGATGCGCTGGACCATGCAGAGCCCGGCGGGCGACCCGGTCGAGCTCCGGCTCACGTACTCCGACATCACATCCGCCGACATGATGACGCAGATGCACGTGTCGAATGACGGGGGTGAGACCTGGCGGCTCGCGCGTCGTGCGAAGTACACGCGCACCAACGACGGGTGATCAGCGTCCGCCGGCGCCCAGCTCGCCCGCGAGACGCCCGAGGCCCTCGAGGTCGCGGGTCGCGAGCACCTTGTCGATCTTCGCCTTAGCGAGCCCGGACTTGGCCAGCGCCTTCTCGGCACGCGCCCAGAGCTGATCGGTCTTCTTGTCGTTGCCGATCGCCAGGAACAACTCGGTGACCAGCTCGCCCAGGCGCTGGGCGACGATGGTCTCCTCGTGCTCGTAGTAGCGGTCGATGATCTTGCGCTGCGTCTTGGAAAACTCGCGTCCGCCGGCCATGGCTACTTCTTCTCCGATTTGATGCGTGCCCTGCCCTTGCCCCTCGTGATTGTGCCCAGGCGGAAGACCGTCTCGCCCTGCTTCTCGAGGCGCTTGGCGACCGAATCGGCGAACGTCGGGCGGACGATCAGGCAGTACCCCACGCCCATGTTGAAGACGCGGTCCATCTCCTTGCGATCGACGTTGCCCCGCTCCTGGAGGAACCCGAAGATCGGCGGGACCTCCCACGACTTCGCGTCGAGGACAGCGTCCACCTTGTCGTGCAGCGCCCGCTCCAGGTTGCCCGCCAGCCCCCCGCCTGTGATGTGGGCCATGCCAGTGACGACTTTTTTGACCTTGTAGGCCCGGAGCACGCGGACGATGGACGCGGCGTAGATCCGCGTGGGGGTCATCAATACCTCGCCGAGGGTCTTGGCAGAGTCGCCGTTGTCGCCGCTGACTTCGGGGTAGACCCTGTGCAGGTCGAGCATCGCGTGCTGGACGATGCGCCGCACGAGCGAGTAGCCGTTGGAGTGGACGCCCGAGGAGGCGAGGCCGAGCACGACGTCGCCCGGCTCGACGCGGGTCGAATCGGTCGCGCGGCTGAGTTCGACCACGCCCACGCTGAAGCCCGCCAGGTCGAACTCGCCCGGGCGGTACAGGTCGTTCATCTCGGCGGTCTCGCCCCCGATCAGGGCGCACGCCGCCAGCTCGCACCCCTTGACGATCCCCTTCATGAGCTCGCCCAGCACCGCCTGATCGACCTTGTTGACCGCGATGTAGTCGAGGAACATCAGGGGCTCGGCGGACTCGACGACCAGGTCGTTGACGCACATCGCGACCAGGTCGATGCCGAGGGTGTCGTACCTGGAGAGCTCCATGCCCAGGTGGACCTTGGTGCCCACGCCGTCGGTGCACGCGACGAGGACGGGGTCCTTGAAGTTGTGCTTGAAAAGACTCTCGTTGTAGTCGAGGCGCACCAAGCCGGCGAAGCCGCCCGGGCGGTCGAGGACGCGGGGGCCGAAGGTCTTGCGCATGCCCGCCTGGATGGAGGCGGCGAAGCGGTCGCCCGCCTCGATGTCCACGCCCGAGTCGGCGTAGGTGAGCCCCTGCTTGCCCGGTTTGGACCGCCCGCCGACACTGGCCATGCCCGGAGCATACGCGGCTTGGGGCGGGGCGCCTCGCCCGGCTGGCCGGGGGAATCGGGGCGGATACCATCCCGCTCGCACACACCGATCCAGACGCAGGAGCCCGCATGCCCTCGCATCTCTTCACATCCGAATCCGTCTCGATGGGGCACCCCGACAAGGTCGCCGACCAGATCTCCGACGCCGTCCTCGACGCGATGCTCCGCGACGACCCGCACTCGCGTGTCGCGTGCGAGACGATGGTCGCAACGGGCCTGGTCGTCGTCGCGGGCGAGGTGACGACCCAGACGTACGTGGACATCAAGAACATCGTCCGCGAGACCATCCGCGAGATCGGGTACACCGACGCCAACATGCGATTCGACTGCGACTCGTGCGCCGTCCTCGAAGCACTCAACACCCAGTCGCCCGACATCGCCCAGGGCGTCGATCGCGAGGGCGCGGGCGACCAGGGCATGATGTTCGGCTTCGCCTGCTCCGAGACAGAAGAGCTCATGCCCCTGCCCATCCAGCTCGCCCACAGGCTGGTGGAGCGCCAGGCCAACGTCCGGCGTGACGGCTCGATCCCGGGCCTGCGGCCAGACGCCAAGAGCCAGGTCACGGTCGAGTACGACGGCGCAAAGCCCGTGTCCGTGGACACCGTCGTCCTCTCCACCCAGCACGACCGCACATGGAACGACCGCCAGGACGCGCTCAAGAAGGATGTCACCGAGCAGATCCTCAAGCCCGTGCTCGGCGAGTGGTGGAACCCGTCGATCAAGGTCCACGTCAACCCCACCGGACGCTTCGAGATCGGCGGGCCCCACGGCGACTGCGGCCTGACCGGGCGCAAGATCATCGTGGACACCTACGGCGGGCGCGGGCGCCACGGCGGGGGCGCCTTCTCGGGCAAGGACCCGACCAAGGTGGACCGCTCCGCCGCGTACATGGCGCGGTACATCGCCAAGAACGTCGTCGCCGGCGGACTCGCCGACCAGTGCGAGCTGCAGCTCTCGTACGCCATCGGCGTCGCCGAGCCGACCTCGATCCACCTGGACTGCAACGGCACCGAGAAGGTCAGCGCCGAGAAGATCGTCGCCGCGATCCGCGACACGTTCACGCTCACGCCCCGCGGCATCATCGAGACGCTCGGGCTCCGCAAGCCGATCTACGCCCCCACCGCCCGGCACGGGCACTTCGGGCGCAAGCCCCAGGGCGACTTGTTCAGCTGGGAGAAGACGGACAAGGCCGAGACGCTCAAGAAGGCCGTCGGCTGATACCGATATCCCGTCCACACGACGGGGCTACGCGGACAGGTACAGCCCCTCGCGCACGATGTACGCGCGGACGCCCTCGTCAAGGTGCTCGATCGGGCGCCCGCGCCGCCCGGGGTCGTGCAGAGCCCCCCGGATATCTGTCGCGCTCGCGTCGATGATCTCGGTCGGCGCCATCCACGATCTCCACCGGTCTACCTCGGCGTGCGTCCAGACGCCCACGCCCCGCAGGCGGTCGCACAGGTCGTCCGCCGTCGGCACGTCGCCCCGTGGCACGACCACGGGCGCGGCCAGCCCCAGGATGTCGCGAAAATCGCGCCACCGGTGGAACGCGACCGCCTGGTCGGCGCCGATCAGGAAGCGGAGCTCGGCCCCTTGTTCGCCCGCGGGGGCATGCAGGAGGGGGGGGCTTCCCGCCCCCCCGCCCACACCCCGCGCCGCGCGCGCCCGGCGCAGCGTGTCCACCCAGTAGCTCGCCCTGTCGGACGCCTCGGCCCGGTCGATCTCGTCGGTCCAGACCGCTGTGCGCCCGATCCCCTCGCACACGATCCGCAGCATCTCGACGCGGCTCGCGTCTCCCGCCTCGGGTGCATCGGCCTTGTGCGGCGAGCGGGCCGCGGGCACGAACACGACCCAGGCCCCGGGCCCGAGCGTCGCACGCCGGGCCTGGTCGGCCAGGCGTGCGTGCGCCCCGTGCGGCGGGTCGAACGTGCCCCCGACGAGCAGCGCCGCCCCGGGGCCCGCGGGCCACGGCGTGATCGGCGCGAGGATCTGAGACGCCTCGTCCATCGCGTGATGGTACCGGCGTCGCGGGCTACCATGCGGGCACGCAGGCCCCGTCGTCTAGTCTGGTCCAGGACACCAGGTTTTCATCCTGGTAACACGGGTTCGAATCCCGTCGGGGTCATTGGTTGCCAGCGTCTCGCCACCAGGTCATACGGTGTGTGTACGCCAGGTGGGAACATGAAGAAGCGTTGGATCGTCCTGATCGTCATCCTCGCTCTCAGCCCCCTGTTGCTGTGCGTGGGCCTTCTCTCGACCAGCTTCATCAAAGGATTCGTGCGCGCCCTGCAATCGCTCACGCAGTTGCCCGAGCAGTCCGAGGTCTCGCTCGCCGAGGCTCACGCCGCGCATACGACAGTCCTTGAAGAACGATACTCCTTTGGTCCCAACCCGCTCCCCTACCGGCTGGGCCGCGAGTTGGTCGAGACCTCGTACATGGGCCCGCTCGGCCCGATGCAGGCGCTGGCCTCGCCCGTCGATGCCGATCGTGATCCGCGCCCCGCCGTCATATGGATCACCGGGGGCTTCGGCGGGCTCGGTGACTTCATCTGGGACGCCTCGGAACCCGACAACGACCAGGGCATCACCTCGTTCCTCGGGCGTGAGATTGTCCTGTTCCTCCCGGCTCTGCGCGGCGAGCACGACAATCCGGGCGTGTTCGAATGCTTCTACGGCGAGGCCGATGACGTCGCCGCCGCCGTCGAGCACGTCGCCCGACGCCCCGACGTCGAACCCGATCGCGTATTCCTCATGGGGCACAGCTCCGGCGGGACCAACGCGCTGTTCGCGTCCATGCTCACCGACACCCCCGCTGGCGTTGTCGTGTTCGGCGCCGCCCCGGACATGACTGTCGTCAACGAGGGCGAGGGCTATGGCGTCGAGCCATACGACGTACACGACCCCATCGAGATCTCGCTCCGGTCCCCCATCCGGTTCACAAAGTACATCAAAGCGCCGGTGCTCTACGTCGAGGGCGAGGACTCCGGCTATCCCTACGATGCGGTGAGGATGCAAGACGTTGCACTCAATCACGGTGTCAGCTTCCGGACCATCATCGTGCGGGGCGGCAACCACCACAACGTGCTCCGCCCGATCAAGGACCTGCTGGCCGACAGGATCGAGTCGGGCCGGGCCGACCTGCCGACGCCCGCAGAGGTCCAGCGCGCGTTCGACCGCTTCGATTTCTCAGCGGCGCCCTGACAACGACCAGTCCTGCGCGATCCCCGTACACCCACTCCAGGGCAACCGCCAAAATGAATCCGGGGCGGGCGCCGATCGCCCGCCCCGGTCACGCGTCGCCTCCAAACACCTACGGACAACCCTGCGCGAACAGCGTCAGGAACTCGATGACGTCGCTGAAATCAAACTGCCCGAACGGCTCGGCGCAGTCCACGCTCGGGTCCATCGCCGCGAACGCGACGAGGAACGCGATGACGTCGCTGAAGTCAAGCTGCCCGAACGGCTCGGCCAGGTCCGCGGGGCACCCGTCCCAGCCCGCTGTCGCCGGCGCCGTGAAGCAGTAGACGAACGAGCAGCACTCCTCCAGATTCTGCGTGTGGATGCTCACGCGCACGCAGTACTCCTCGCCAGGCGTCAGCGTGCCCATGTCGATCTTGATCGGCCCGCTGACCCCGTTGGGCAGCAGCGTCGGCAGATCGACGTAGTCGGGCGTAATCGTGAAGCTCCCGGCCGGGTCGGGCACAATGAAGACATGCTCGACCACGTCAGGCGTCATGTTCTGGATCGTGAACGTGAGCGAGTAGTTCAGCAGGTCCGGGCTCGGGCCCACGAGCGACACCTCCGTCAGCACCAGGCAATCACAGTCGGGCAGCTCGATGCACGTGTCGATCGCGCAGCACTCCTCGAGGAACTCGTCGGCCAGCGCCAGGTGCAGCGGGTAGCACGCCAGCCCGTCGTCGGGCGGGCAGATGCGGATCGTGATCGGGCCGGACGTCTGGCCGTTGGGCACGACGCTGGGCAGCGTGACGAGGTGCGGCGTCACGTTCGGGTCCGGGATCAGGATGTACCTCACGCCCACGCCCGAGTTGTTGGTGAACGTGAAGGTGTAGTCGTAGCAGCCGGTCCAGCCCATGTCGTCCCCGACGCACGAGACGCGTTCCTCGTTCAGCTCGCCGCACGCGCGCGGGCACGAGATCTCCAGGTCGCCCTGCTGCCACTTGTCGTGGGTGGCGAAGTTCTGGTCCATGTCCACGTAGATGCCGTCGAGCGCCGGGACGCCACCCGCGAAGGGCAGGCCGAGGATGCCGTAGACCCACGTCGGCGGCGCCTGGATGAAGTCGGCGGTCGTCCAGACGTTGACGACGGCGTTGGTCGTGTCATAGTCGTAGTCCACGCCTCCGGCGCACGAGTTTGGTTGCGCTGCCGCGCCGGCCTGGAACGTGTTTGGCGAGGGAACCCAGGCGCCCGCGGCCTCGTCGTAGCAGAACTCGAGCAGGCGGCTCTCGTGCGCGTCCGAGATGGTGTCGTTGGCCATGCTCCGCTCGCCCACCAGCATGCAGCAGTCGGGCGAGAAGCTCAGGTCCGCGATCGGGTTGCTGGTGCCGAAGCCACCCCCGCCCGCGTAGGGGTAGGCGACCATGTCGATCTCGAGCTGCTCGGTCCCTGGGATGAACTCGCCCGTGTTGGGGCCCGAGTCGATGAGGTCCACCGACCAGACCTCGTTGGCAACGAACGAGATGTCGCCGCCGAGGTCGGAGCAGTTGGTCTCGCGCCAGACGCTGTAGTACAGGCGCCCGCCGCTCGTGCGGACCGCCCAGACACGCTGCCCGCGGAACGTCAGCGGGTGCCCCGCGGTCGGGATGAAGCCCGGGCCCGGGTCCGCCGGGTCGGGCAGGCCGCCGGCGACGACCGCGCCGGTCGCGTGCTTGTAGGTGCTCAGGACTGCGCCCGAGGTGTCGAGGCGGTAGATCCGCCCGTCCTCGTGGTTGGAGACGTAGAGGTCCCCGCTCGTGCAGTCGAAGCAGATGTTGCCGAGGCCCGGGTACGACTCGGAGCCGCTGGCGGGGTAGAGACCCCCGACGTACGCGGGGTCCGAGGCGTTGGGCAGGGCGGCGAAGAACGACGCGACGCCGGTGGCCGAGCTGATCTTGTAGATCGCGCCCGGGCGCCCGTTGGGGTTGGCGGTGTTGGCCGAGAGCGTGCCCAGGCCGTCGCCGAAGATCTGGGGAGGTGAGCAGGCGTTGTTGGCGCTGCCGTAGACAGACGAATGCGCGACGTAGATGTTCCCCTGGTCGTCGAGCGTCACGCCGTAGACCGATCCCAGCTCGGTGAACGACCAGTTGGTGCTGTTCGAGAACGAATAGATCGGGGCGGCGTTCCAGTTCGCGCCGATCGGCGCCGAGCCCTGGTTGCTGATGTCCACCACATCCAGCGAGTTGAACCCGCCCAGGAAGCCCTGCTGGGTGACGACCGCGACCGCGCCGGTGTAGCCCGTGAACGCGGGGGCCTTGCCGCAGCAGTCGTCGCAGACGATCGGCTCGGTCGGGCACGGCTCGCCCTCGCACTCGATCAGGAACTCCCCCTGCCAGCAGATGTCGATCCCCGACCCGATCTGGATCAGGTACTCCTGCCCGCAGATCACGTCGACGATCACCTCGGCCTGGGGCGAGCAGAAATCGTCGTCGCACTGGAGCGCGCTCACGCCCGCCGTCGGGCAGGCGCACCCGTCGTAGATCGCGATCTTCGTGTCGGCCGTCGTCAGCCCGCAGGTCGAGACGGTCACGGCGCCGGTGCACGGCGCGGTCCAGCAGTACCACAGGTCGAAGAAGATCGCCGGGCCCAATGGACCGTTGGAGCACCCGAAGTTGTTCTGCCCCTCGACGCCCGTGGTCGCCTCGCAGTTGTCGAACACGAAGAATCCGGTCCCCGAGATCGCCAGGGGCGTGTCGCACCCGTCGTTCGAGGGCTGCGCCAGCGCCGACGATCCGGTGAGAGACAGACACGCGACAACCGCCAGCGGCACGAGGCCGCCCGCACGGGCATACATGCGACGCATTGTGGAACCCCTCAGACTCAGCGCCGGAAAGGCGCAGCGTTCGCGCTCCCGCCCCAACGAGCCCGCGCGTAAACCACGATTGGTTTATCCTTGACGAGCGAGAATGTCAACGAAATGTTTGGTGCGGCATCCGTTCGTGGCTGCTGCAATCCGTACAGGGCGCAACGGCCCGGAGTTCGGAGAGTCGTCCGAGACCGGACGGGAAACGTTCGCACCGCCCGACACTCCCGAGGTACAACAGGGCACGCAACCCGACCCGGGCGCAGAATCAGAGGGAGCCCGCATGCCTTCGAAGCGAATCCTCGCGACACTCGTGACCGCCGCGATCATTGGCCTCGGCGCCGTCCCGCCCGCGGGCGGGCAACCGGAAACCCCGCCGACGGCGGGCGTTGCGGACGCCGCGACCCCGCCGGACGACCTGCTCTCGATCGCCGAGTCCTCGGGCTTCACCAGGACCGCCACGCACGAGCAGGTGATGACGCTGTGCCGCCGCCTCTCCGAGGCCAGCGAGCGGGTGACGCTCTCGACGATGGGCGCCACGGGCGACGGGCGGGATATCCCGCTGCTGATCGTCGCCGATCCGCCGATCCGGACGCCAGAGGAGGCACGCGATTCGGGCAAGCTGGTCGTGTTCCTGTTCGGGAACATCCACGCGGGCGAGGTGTGCGGCAAAGCGGCTCTCTCCATGCTCGTCCGCGGGCTTGCCCTCGCCGACGATGCGCCCCTGCTCGACGAGCTCGTCCTGCTCGTGGCTCCTATTTACAACGCCGACGGCAACGAGGAGTTCGACCCCGACAACCGCCCGGGCCAGCTCGGGCCCGACGAGATGGGCGAGCGCAAAAACGCCCTGGGTCTCGACCTCAACCGTGATTATGTGAAGCTCGAAGCGCCCGAGACGCGGGCGCTCGTCAAGCTCCTGAACGAGTGGGACCCGGGCGTCGTCGTGGACACGCACACCACGAACGGCTCGCATCACAGGTACCTCATCACCTACATGGGACCCCGCCACCCCGCGGGCGATGGCGAGGTTATCGCGTTCACGCGCGACACGCTCCTGCCCGCAGTCGACACGCGTTTCGAGGATGCAACCGATTGGGACACGTTTTTCTACGGCAACTTCGAGGACGACCACACCAAGTGGACGACCTACCCCGCCGAGCCCCGGTACGGCGCCGCCTCGCGCGGCCTGCGCAACCGCGTCTCGATCCTGTCGGAGGCATACAGCTACGCGCCGTTCGAGGACCGCGTGCTGGGCACGCTCGCGTTCTGCCGGGCGATACTCGACGAGGCGGCCGCCCGCGCCGACGAGATCCGCGATCTGGTCAAGGATGCAGACAAGCGGACGATCGACGCCGGGCGCGAGCCGAGCGACGAGGACAAGATCGCGCTCCGCGTCGAGGCCCGTTCGTTCCCCGACAAGGCCACCGTTCTCGGATTCAACGAGTACGACGACGAGGGGAACAAGTCCGACTGGACGGGCGACGAGGCGCCCCGCGACTACGAGGTCGAACTGGTCAACGACTTTGTCCCCACCCACTCGGTCCGGCGCGCGTTCGCGTACGTCTACCCCGCGGCGATGACCGGGGTCACCGAGAACCTCCAACGCCACGGTATCGAAGTGCTCGAACTCCGCGAGCACGCCGAGATCGACGCCGATGTCTACCGCATCGACGCCTTCGAACACGCAGAAGAACCGTTCGAGGGGCACGAGATGGTCACGGGCGTGGTCGCCGCAGCGGTCCCAAGGACCACACGCGTCGAGCCCGGCATGCTCGTGGTCCGCACCGACCAGAAGCTCGGCGCCCTTGCCTCGTACCTCCTCGAGCCCGAGGCGACCGATGGCCTCGTCGCCTGGAACTTCTTCGATGACCACCTCTCGCCCGGCGCCGATTTTCCCGTATGGCGCGTGCCCGACCACGCACCACTGCTCACGGTCCCGCTCCATCCGCTGCCCGAGGACCGCGAGTTCGACAAGCCGATCACGCCGGACGTCCTCTGGGGGCGCAACGGCGAGAAACGTATCGACCTCGACGGCTCGCCCGTCCGCATCTCGTCCTGGCTCGACGACGAGCACTACTCACAGCGCAAGAGCGGGCGCCTGTACAAGGTCCACGCCGCCACCGGGCGATCTGCGCCGGCGGGCACCGACCCCGACGCGGTCGCCGCGAACCTCGACGACTACCCGACCATCGACGCCGACGACGCCAAGTCCATCGCCGGTCGCTGGTTCTCGAACCCCGACCCCGAGCACGACCGCGTCGTCTTCACGCACGCGGGCGACCTGTACGTCGCCGGCGCCGACGGCTCGGGGACGAGCAGGCTCACGGCCACCCCGGAGACCGAAGAAATCCCCGACCTCTCCCCCGACGGTCAGTTCGTCGCCTACGTCCGCGACAACAACCTCTGGGTCGTGGACCTGGACACGGGCGCCGAGCGCGCCCTGACCACCGGCGGCGCCGACGACCACCGTTTCGCCAAGGCGAGCTGGGTCTACTACGAAGAAATATTCAGGCGCAGCTGGCGCGCCTTCTGGTGGTCGCCCGATTCGCGGCGCATCGCCTTCTTCGAGACCGATTCGTCGAGCGTCCCCCACTTCACCATCATCAACGACGAGGTCGAGCCCCAGCGGGCGGAGATCGTCCGCTACCCCAAACCCGGCGACCGCAACCCGCACGTCCGGGTCCACGTTGTCGATCGCGCCGGCGGTGCGCCGCGCGAGGTGGACCTGTCCGACTACGATGAGGGCGCGTACGTCGTCAGCCACGTCCAGTGGACGCCCGACTCCAAGCGCCTCCGCATGGACATCCAGGACCGCGCCCAGACCTGGCTGGACCTGCTGATGGCGCCCGCCAAGGGGGGCGACGCGGAGGTCCTCTTCCGCGAGACCACACAGGCCTGGGTCGAGTCCCAGCACGACGCGCGGTTCCTCGACGACGGCTCGTTCGTCCTCGCCTCAGAACGCGACGGCTGGCGCCATCTCTACCACTTCGACGCCGACGGTAAACCCCTGATCCAGATCACCAGCGGCGAGTACGAGGCCCGCACCCTGCACCACATCGACGAGGAGGCCGGCTGGGTCTACTTCTCGGGCACGAGCGACTCGCACATCGCATCGAATCTCTACCGCGTCCGCCTCGACGGCTCGGCCCTCGAACGCCTCACACGCGAGCCCGGCTCGCACGCCGTCACCCTCTCGCCCGACGCGAGGTATTTCGTTGACCGCTGGTCGAGCTTCGACGCGCCACCACGCGTCGCGCTCCGCAACACACAGGGCGCGCTCGTCCGCTGGATCGACACCAACCCGGTCCGTGACCTGGACACCTACACCCTCGGCGAATACCGACTCGTCGAGATCGACTCAGCAAAGGGTGTCACGCTCCAGGGCGCCCTGCTCACCCCGCCCGACTTCGACCCGGCGCGCCGGTACCCGGTCTGGTTCATGACCTACGCCGGCCCGCACGCGCCCTCGGTCTCCGACTCGTGGCGCGGCGGACGCGCGTACGACCGCATGCTCGCCCAGCTGGGCATGGTCGTCTTCCGCGCCGACCCCTACCCCGCATCGGGCCGGGGCGCCGTCAGCGCCTGGACCGCCTACAAGCAGCTCGGCGTCCGCGAGATGGAAGATATCGAGGAACTCATCGCCTGGCTCAACACCAACGACTTCGTAGACCCCGACCGCATCGGCATGGCCGGCCACTCGTATGGCGGTTTTATGACCGCCTACGCGCTCACGCATTCCAAGCTCTTCGCCTCCGGCATCGCCGGCGCCCCGGTCACCAGCTACCGCGACTACGACTCGATCTACACCGAGCGCTACATGGACACGCCCCAGAACAACCCGGAGGGCTACGACGCGACCGACATCACCAAGGCCGCAAAGGACCTGCACGGGCGCCTCATGCTCGCACACGGCGTCATGGACGACAACGTCCACTTCCAGAACACCATCAAGCTCATCGCCGCCCTGCAAGACGCGGGCAAGGCGTTCGACCTGATGATCTACCCGGGCTCGCGCCACAGCGGGTTCGGCGACCACTACCGCGATCTCCAGCTCGACTTCATCCGCCGCACGCTCATCGACGCGCCCGACGAGGCGCCCCCCGCGGAGCCCGAGCCCGAGCCGAGCGAGGCGGAGATGCTCGACGACGACGCGGACCACGCGCCCGAGCCGCCCGCCGCGAACCCGTCCGACGCGCCCTGACCGGAGGCCCTGCTCGCCCGCACGCCCCGCCCCGCGGGTATCCTCTCGACCCCGAGACGGAGACCCCATGGCGTACTTCCTCATCGTACTGCTCGCCGTCGCGCTCGTCGGCGTCGCCCTGGGCATGGACAAGCGCCACAAGCGCCTCCGCCGCCGCCTCGCCCGCGCCCAGCGCCGCGAGATGGAGCTGATCCACGCGATAAAGCCGATGTACGTCGATCGCGCCCGCAGGCGCCTGGAGCGCGCCGGACGCGAACCCCGCATGCCCGTCGAGTTCCGCTCCCAGTTCGGCGAGGACATGTTCCTCGACGAGTTGTTCGACGACCAGGGCGACGGCTTCTTCATCGAGGTCGGCGCGTACGACGGGTACACCTACGCCGTCACGTTCGCGCTCGAGAGCCAGGGCTGGTCTGGACTGCTCGTCGAGCCCGTCCCCTCGCTGCACGCCAGGGCACAGGCCAGGCGCCCGGGCGCCCGCGTCGTCAACGCCGCCCTCTCGCGCCGGGGCTCGACCGGGACAGCCAGTTTCACCCACATCCTGGGCTCGGGCGCCGACGACTACGACGCCTCGAGCTACCTCAACGAGCCCGATGCACGCGGCTTCTCCAAACGCCCGCCCGCAAAGACCAACGTCGAACACGTCGAGGTCCCCCTGACCACCATGACCGACCTGCTCAGCGACCACAAGGGCGCGATCGACCTGGTCGTCATCGACGTCGAGGGCGGGGAGATGAACCTGCTCGACGGCTTCGACCTCGACCGCTTCCGCCCACGCGTGATCCTCATCGAGGACCACAACCTGGGCGACGACCCCGCGATCCTGGATCACCTCGCGGCCAACGGGTACGAGCACGTCTGCTGGATCTCGTACAACCGCCTGCTCGTCCACCGCGACGAGGCGGGCCTGCTCGAGCGTGCAAGGCGGATCGCCCAGCACACCGCGACCGCCAAGACCGCCGGCTGAGTCTCTCCCCCGCGGCGCCGGTCCCCAATCGATCCGATCGCCCTTCTACACTCGCCCGATGCCTCAGGCCCACGTCATCCTCATCACCCACACCCCCGAACGCCTCCGGCGCACCTTCCTCGCCCTCGCCTGCCAGACCACGCCCCCCGAGTCGATCACCCTCGCGTGCGACGGCGACGACGACGCGATCGCCCGCGCCGCCCAGGACGCGTGCGACGAGTGCGGGGTCGAGATCACAGTCGTCGATCGTGCGCACGCGGGCGTCTCACGCTCGGCCCAGGCCCGCAACAACGCCGTCCGGGCGCTGCTCGAGCACGACCCGATCACAGACGCGCTGCTGATCTTCCTCGACGCCGATTGTGTGCCCGAGCCCGAGCTGGCCCGCAAGCACCTGGAACTGGGCGGCCCGGGGCGCGTCGTCATCGCCCACCGCTATGAGCTGTCCGAGGCGCAGACGAACGGCTTCCGCGAGGACGCCCTGCGCGAGGGCGCCTGGCCCGCCGACCCGACGCCAGAACAAGGCGCAGCCCTGGCGCACCGCGACAAACGCCTCCGCCGCCAGGCGCGGTTGCGCCGGTGGGGGCTCGCCAAGGCGCACAAGCCCAAGCTGCTCAGCGCCAACTTCTCGGTTGCGCTGTGCGACTACCTCCGCGTCAACGGCTTCGACGAGACGTACGAGGGCTGGGGCCAGGAGGACGACGACCTGGGCAGGCGCCTGTACCAGGCGGGCGTGCGGCCGGTCATCGCCGTGGACGCGATCGCGGCCTTCCACCAGCACCACCCGACGCGCGCCCCCGACGCCTGGGAGGCCGGCCCCAACGCCGACCGGCTGGGCGTCTCGGCGCCCACGCGCTGCGCCCACGGCGTCGAGAACCCGATCGCCCAGGACGAGGTTCGGATCAGAACGCTCGTGCCCGCCGCCTCCAACGCCGCAACCGCCTGATACGTGTCGCGCCCGCAGCGCGCGGGCAATAGAATCCACCCCGGACCGACCCGCGTGCCCGGGAAGGGAGAACGCCCATGTTCATGCGCATGGTTTACGACGAGAACCTCGCCCAGGCCGCGTACCTGATCGGGTGCCAGAGGACCGGCGAGGCGATCGTCTTTGACCCGCAGCGCGACGTGGACCGGTACACCGACCTCGCCCGCGCGCACGATCTCCGCGTCACCGCGACCTGTGAAACCCACATCCACGCCGACTTCCTCTCGGGCTCGCGTGAGCTGGCCGAGCGCGTCGGGGCGCGGGTGTACGTCTCCGACGAGGGCGGTGCGGACTGGAAGTACCAGTGGCTCGACAAGAAGCACGGCGGCGGGTCGTACGACCACGTCCTGCTCAGGGACGCCGATACGTTCAATGTGGGCGCCATCGAGTTCCGCGCGATCCACACGCCCGGGCACACGCCAGAGCACCTGTGCTACCTCGTGACCGACAAGGGCGGGGGCGCGGACGAGCCCATCGGCCTGATCTCGGGCGACTTCCTGTTCGTGGGCGACCTGGGGCGCCCGGACCTGCTCGAGACCGCCGCGGGCCAGGCGGGCGCACGCGAGCCCTCGGCCAAACGCCTGTACAAATCCCTGCACGTCATCAACGACCTGCCAGAGTACGTCCAGGTCTGGCCCGGGCACGGCTCGGGCAGCGCCTGCGGGAAGGCGCTGGGCGCGGTCCCGACCTCGACCATCGGCTACGAGAAACGCTTTAACCCGGCGCTCAAGGCCGCGACCGGCGAGCAGGCGTTCGTGGACTTCATCCTCGCGGGCCAGCCCGAGCCGCCCATGTACTTCGCACGGATGAAGCGCGACAACAAGCTCGGCCCGCGTGTGCTGGGCGCCCTGCCCGCACCGCCCCGCCTCGCGCCCACGGATTTGGCCACGATCGACACAGCCTCGCACGCGATCATCGATACGCGCGACTGGCCAGAGTTCCGCGCCGGGCACGTCCCGGGGTCCCTGTCCTTGCCCTTGGGCAGACCGTTCCCGACCGACGCCGGCTCGCTGATCGGCGGCGACGAGGCGATGACCCTCGTTGTCGAGGGCGGGCGCCTCGACGAGGTCGTCCGCCAGCTCGTGCGGATCGGGCTCGACGACATCCGTGGCTGGCTCGATCCCTCGGACCTCGCGCGGTACGCCGCCGAGGGGCGCCCGATGGCGACGATCGAGGACGTCACACCGCAGCGCGCCCTCGAGATGGTCGGCGATTCGGGCGCACGCGTCCTCGACGTGCGTCGGCGCAGCGAGTACGACCAGGGCCACCTGCCCGGGGCGATCAACATCGCGCACACGCGCCTGCCCGAGCGACTGGGCGAGGCGCCGACGGACCAAACACTCGTCGTCCAGTGCCTGGGCGCCTGGCGGTCGGCCCGGGCCGCGTCGTACCTCCAGCGCCGCGGGTACCGGGTGGTCAACCTCGCCGGCGGGTACAGGGCCTACATCGCCGCCGGTCTGCCGACGGAGCAGGGCCCCGACCCCCGTCCCGGCGCGGCGGCCGACGCCGGCTCCGGCACGGGCGCCGCCCGCGTCTAGACTCACCTGATGCTCGCACACTGTTGGCGGATGGCGGTGCTCGTTGTACTCGCTTTTGCGATCGCACCTGCCGTGGCCCAACCGTCGTTGATCGCCCTAGCGGGCGACCTGGACCAGGTCAGCACCGCCTCGATCGACGCGGCCCTCGCGCGAGTCAACGCCGAGCTGGCGCGCGAGGACATCAGCGAAGCAGACCGCGAGACCGCGCTCCGGATCCAAGAGAACTACCAGCGGGCGAGACAAGCGCTGGACCGGGCGGCTCTGTTCCGTGCATCCGGCGCCGAACACGCGACCGCCGCGAGCGAGGCGCCCGTCCGACTGGCCGCGATCCGTGAGGAGCTCGCCCGCGCCCCCGAGACGCCCACGGCCGAGCCCGCCCCCGACGCGACGGTCCAGCAGCTCGAGCAGCAGCTCGCCCAGGCGACACGCGACCTGGAGGCGGCCCGCAAGGACACCGCGACCCTGTCCGCCGAGGCCTCGCGGCGGGACCAACGCCGGGGCGAGATCCAGGACAGGACCACCGAGGTCCGACGGGCGCGAGAGGCGATCAACGACGCGCTGGGCGCCCCCCGCGCCGATTCGGATCCCCTGAGCTTCGTCGCGGCGCGGCGCGTCTCCCAGCTCGCCGAGCGGATGGCCTACGACGATGAACTCAAGGCCCTGGCCAGCGAGGCCGCCAGCTACGACGCGCGGCGTGATCTCCTGCCCGCTCGCCAGGACCGTGCGCTGCGCCGTGTGCAACAGGGCGAGGCCCTGGTGGGCGAGTGGCAGCGGGTCGTCAACGCGAAGCGCGAGCAGGACGCAAGCCAGGCGGCCCGCGAGGCGCTGCGCCTGCGGCGCGAGGCCGCCCGCCAGCACCCAGCGCTCCGCGAGTTCGCCGCCCAGAGCGAACTGCTCGCGAGCCAGGGCGCCGGCGACCAGGGCCTGCCCGCGAAGATCAGCCGCACGGCCCAGCTCTCACTCGAAGACCGCGCCCGGCTCGCCGCGATCAGCGGCGCGCGACGGGAAACCGAGGACCGAGTGCTGGACTCCGGGCTCAACCGGGCGACCGGGCTGCTGCTGCGTCAGCAGTTCGAGGGCCTGCCCGAGGCCGGCGAGCTGCGCCGCCAGATCGACGAGACCAACCGCGAGCTGATCGCCAACGAGTACGCGATGCTGGAACTCCGCGACGCGCGCCGCGGTGCGGGAGACATCGACCGGGTCGTCCGCGAGCTGCTCGATCAGGCCGTTCTCAACGACGCCGAGGCGGGCAGCGCCGAGATCGAGGCGGTCGCCCGGGAACTGGCCGTCGCCAGGCGTGACCTGCTCGACGCGCTCATCGCCAACCGCGACACGTACCACGACAGCCTCACGGGCATGCACGACACTTTGATCGCCCTGCGCGAACAGACCACGGCGTACCGGTCATTCATCGAGGAGCACATCCTCTGGGTCCGCAGCGTGCCCGGGGATCCTCTCCCGTCGAGCGACGACATCAAGTCCGCGGGCGCGTGGGCGCTGGACACGCAGGCGTGGCGCGCGGAACTGACGCCGGCGCTTACGCGGCTGCGAGAGCGGTGGGCGTCCGCCCTCTGGCGCACCGCGGCGGTCCTCTTGCTGCTCGCCTGCGGCGCGATCGCACGCCGACGCCTCCGCGATATCACCAAGAACGTCGGCGGCTACCGGACCGACTCGTACCTGCTCACCATCAGGGCGGTGTTCCTCACCGCCATCATCAGCGCGGGCGGGCCGGCGGTGCTGTGGCTGCTCGCCTGGACGGTCCGGGCGCCCGAGATCGAGGGCGTGCGCGCCATGGCGGTCGGGGACGGGCTCGTGCTCGCCGCCATCGTATGGATCCCTCTCGCCCTGCTGCGCCACACACTCCGCCCGAGCGGGCTGGGTGTATCGCATTTCCGCTGGCGCCCGCAGCTGACCCGCGAGATCCGCGTACGCCTGCGCTGGTTCACCCCGATCGCGGTGTTGTGCACGTTTGCCCTCGGCGTGCTGGCCCAGTCGGAGAGCGAGGAGGCGTACGCCGTCATAGGCCGCGCAGTATTCACGCTCGGCATGCTCGCCATGGCCGCGTTCATCGCGGGCGTCCTCCGGCCGGGCGGGCGGGCGATGGCGCCCATCCTCGCGCGCAACGGCGACGGCTGGGTATGGCGTCTCCGCTACGTCTGGTACGCCGCCGCGACGGTGCTCCCCCTGGCGCTCGCCGGACTCGCCTGGGCCGGCTACTTCTACACGTCGTTACGGCTCGAGGCCAGGCTCGAGAACACGCTCGTGCTCGTGCTCGCGCTGATCGGCGTCAATGCCCTGCTGGCACGATGGCTGTTCATCGAGCGCCGGCGCGTGGCGGTCGAGGAAGCGCGTCGCAGACGTGCGCAGGCCGCGTCCACCGATCCCGCCGCGGGCAAGGGCGAGGGCGCCCCGATCGACACCGAGCGCCTCGATCTTCCCGGGATCAGCACGCAGACGCGCCAGCTCTTCCGCGCGGGCATCGTGATCACCGCGGTGCTCGGGCTGCTGCTGATCTGGGCGGACGTGACGCCCGCGCTGCGGATGCTCGACCGCGTGCAGGTGTACCCGACGCCCGTGTACCTCGACGCGGGCGCCCGGGAAACCCCCGAGGACGCAGCGGCCGTCCATACACCAACGCCCGCACCCTCGACCAACGGCAACGATGCGACCGCCGGCTCCGGCACGCTCCAGGGCGCGTTCACGGACGCCGCAGCCGCGGGCCAGCAGGCGACCGAAACCGAGGGCGCCGGCACACCGGGCGAGCAAGAGCCGATCTCCGTGACGCTCGCCGACCTGGGCGCCGCACTGCTCGTGCTCGTTGTCACGTGGGTCGTGTTCCGCAACCTGCCCGGGCTGGTGGAGATCGTGCTGCTCCAGCGCCTCCCGCTCGACGCCGGGAGCCGGTACGCGCTGAGCACAGTACTCCGGTACGCGATCGCGATCCTGGGCGTGGCCGCGGCGTTCAACGCGATCGAGATCCCCTGGTCGAAGGTCCAGTGGCTCGCCGCGGCGCTGACGTTCGGCCTCGCGTTCGGGCTCCAGGAGATCTTCGCCAACTTCGTCTCGGGCCTGATCATTCTCGCCGAGCGCCCATTCCGCGTCGGCGATACCGTCACCGTCAACAGCATTACCGGGAGCGTCTCGCGCATCCGCATGCGCGCGACAACCGTCACCGACTGGGACCTCAAGGAACTCGTGATCCCCAACAAAACGTTCATCACCGGCGAGGTGGTCAACTGGACGCTCACCGACACGACGCTCCGCGTGACAATACCCGTCGGGGTCTCCTACTCATCCGACACCGAGAAGGTCGAGCGTGTGCTCCGCGAGATCGCCCGCACGCACCCGACCGTGCTCGAAGAGCCCAAGCCGCAGGTCCTGTTCCGCGGCTTCGGCGACAGCACCCTCGACTTCGAGCTCCGCGTGTACATCCCCAATATCGAGTCTCTCGTGCCCACGCGCCACGCCATGCACCAGCAGATCTTCAAGACGTTCCGCGCCGAGGGCATCGAGATCGCTTTCCCGCAGCGCGACCTGCACATCCGGTCGGCGGATCCGCTCGCGGAGATGCTGCGCCGCGACGGGGCGCAGCACGTGAGCCCAGACGCGCCCCCGGGAGAGCGCGACACGGGGGCGCCCCCGGAAAACCGCGTCTAGTCGCAGCCGGCGCCGAAATCGACGAGGAACTGGAAGATGTCGGAGAAGTCGAGCACACCGAAAGGCTCGGCGCAGTCC
The DNA here is from genome assembly GCA_029260515.1 of Phycisphaerales bacterium. Lineage (GTDB taxonomy): Bacteria > Planctomycetota > Phycisphaerae > Phycisphaerales > UBA1924 > JAJRXR01. Next base: position 107,899 of record JAJDDC010000019.1, read on the forward strand.
ACAAGCTCGCTCATAGTCGCGAATCCCGTGAGAAACGCGAGCACGTCGGAGAAATCGAGCACGCCCAGGGGCTCGGCCATGTCGGCGCAGCACGGCGGGACGAGCGCCTCGTCATCCTCGTCCACAGCGCCAGAGTAATTCATGTCGAATACCGAGAAGTCGAGCCCGAACGAGGGGATCACGACAATGTCGTTGATGACGCCGTCGGCGTCGAGCGATGTGCCGTCGAGCGCTTCGATCTCGTCCTCGAGGCACTTGACGTCGTATTCGTCCGAGACGCCGTTGGCGTTAAAATCCCCGAACGCCTCGCCGAACCCGGTGTCGGACCAAACAAAGTGCGCTACGGGCTCCTGGACGGCGTACGCCGTCCCGAAGAGCGCCGTCGCCCGCCACGCCCGGGGGTCAAAGTAGTCCACCGGGTTCTGCCCCTGCCATCCGTGCAAGAGTGTGTCCAACTCCTCGTCGTTGACGATGTCGGCGATGACCGCGACGAGGACGAACTCATTGAGCGCCTCTTGGAGCGCAAAGTGGTTGCCGCCGCCAAAGATCGAGTTGGGAAACTGCTGCATCTCGCCCGTGAGAATCGCGGCGCCCTGCATGCTGATCGGGTAGATCATCTCGACGCGGGTCACATCCTCGGTCTTGTCGTGCGTGAACCGGAGGTCGATCGGCGGGTCGTACCGCCCCTTGCTCGAGGGCCCGTCACCGAACTGCGTGCCCCCGAAGCACGCGTACTCCTCGACGGCTAGCGAGAGCTGGAAGAACCGCCCGTTGACGATCATCCGCTCGCCCGCGTCAAGGATGCCATTTCCGTTGCCGCACTCGCTGACGAGCGTCACGTCCCAGCACCCGCACATCGCCAGCTCGAACTCGGCGCCAGACCGCTCGAAGTAGGGCGCCGTCTCGAAGTCCGAGTCCCGGTCCCCCTGACGGATGATCGCACGCCCCTCGGGAAAACCAACGGGCGTACGCCCGAACCGCCCGACATTCGCCAGGTACCGCGTAAGCGCAAACGGGTGGAAGACACCGCCCGTATCCGGGTCGTCGTCGAGATCGAGTTCGAGGTACCCGTACACCGGGCTGAACCCGAAACGGAACGGGGCGTAGGGCAGCCCGCCCGGGCCGTCGAGATCCAGCGGGCCCGGGGGGTTCACAAGGCCGGCGAACACGAGCTCGATCCGCAGAACATCCGGGCTGTTGGAGTTATCAACGCTCCCCGTGTACGGGTCCTCGGGTGACGCGGGGAACCAGCCCGAGAGCCTCGCCGACATGAGGTCGGGGAGCGTCGCGCCCGGCGTGATCACGCCGTCGGCGCCCGGGTCCGTCAACCGCGTCATCGCGTCCCCCCGCGGGTCGGACCACTCCCCGTCGCCCGCGCGCAGCGCCGGCGCCCCGACGCCGATCGCGGCAACACACGCGAGGATGGCGCCACGCCCCGGGTTCATCGCTCCGCCATCTCCTTGATCTTCTCGTCGAGGCCGTACCGCTCGATCCGGTAACGGAAGCTGCTGCGTTGCATCCCGATCAGACGTGCCGCCTTCGAGACATTGCCCCGCGTCGCCTCGAGGGCCTGGACCATCAGCTCGCGTTCGACCTCCTCGGCCTTGTGAATGCCGTGGTCAAAGTCGAAGTGCAGCCGCCCGTTGCCCGTGGCCGCCGCCACGACACGCTGGGCCTGGGCGCCGCCCCTGAGCACCAGGTCGCCCGGCCCGACCCTGTCGGACTCGCACAACATCGCGGCCCGCTGCATCGAGTTGATCAGCTCGCGGACGTTCCCGGGCCACGCATGCGAGCGGATCGCGCGCTCGGCCTCGGGCGTGAACTGACACCCGCCCAGCCCGTACTCGCCACGGAACCGCGCCAGCATCTCGCGGGCGATCAGGATCGCGTCGTCGCCGCGCTCGCGCAACGCCGGGACCTCGACCGTAAACGCGTTGAGTCGGTAGAGCAGGTCCGAGCGGAAGACGCCCTCTCCGGCCTCTTTCTCCAGGTCGTGGTTGGTTGCGGCGATCACGCGGCACCGGGCCGAGCGCTCGCGCGTCCCGCCCACACGCCGGAACCTGCCGTGCTCGAGGAACAGCAGGATCTTCGCCTGCATCTCCAGGGGCATGTCGCCGATCTCGTCGAGGAACAGCGTGCCCCCGTCGGCCATTTCGACCAGACCCTCGCGCGCGGCGCGCGCGTCGGTGAACGCGCCCTTCTCGTGCCCGAACAGCTCGGACTCGACCAGCGTCGCGGGCAACGACGAGCAGTTGACATGCACGAAGGGCGTCTTGTCAGCGTCCTCGCTCGCCGCCCGATGGATATGCCTCGCGAGCACGCCCTTGCCCGAGCCGGTCTCGCCGACGAGCAGCACGGTCGGCAGCGACTTGCCGCCGCCGACCGTGCCACCGTCTGCGCCCTCGCTCTCCTCCAGCGTGGGCGTCGGGAGCCGTGCGACGCGCTCCGCGAGCTCGAGCGTCCTTGTCCACGACCCGCTCTCTCCGAGCGGACGCTCGAGGGACTTGCGTGCGCTCGCCTGTCGCTCGAACAGACGCAGGCGGCGCTTGATCTCTCGTTGCTCTAGCAAACGGTCGGCCAGGATCACCAGCTCGTCCAGGCTCACCGGTTTTTGCAGGTAGTCGTCTGCGCCCAGCTTCATCGCATGGACCGCGCTCTCGATCGTCCCGTACGCCGTCATCACGACGATCGCCCCGTCGAATCCGTCGCCCCGCAGCCGCTCGACGGCCGCCGTCCCGTCCCCATCGGGCAGGTGCAGGTCGGTCAAGACCAGGTCGAAGGCCAGACGCTCGGCGGTCTCCAGCCCGCCGCCGAGCGTCCCGGCCTCCTCGACCTGATGGCCACGCTTGGACAGTGCCTTGCAGACGGAGAACCTGATGTTCTCCTCATCCTCGATGACCAGAATCTTGGCCATTGACGTCGGACCTCTGGCCAGTATTGGCCTTCACCCACCCGGCGTCGAGCGGCATCTGGACCACGAACGCGGCTCCACCAGGCGTCTGGGCCACGCCCGGGCGGTTTTCCACCCGGATCGTGCCGCCGTGCTGCCTGGCGACTCTCTGAGCAAGGGCAAGTCCGATGCCAGTCCCGCCCGCCTTTGTGGTGTAGTACGGGCGGAAGATCCGTGTGGCCTCATCCTCGTCCACTCCAGGCCCCTCGTCCGTGATCCGGACCCCCCAGCACGCCGCCGGCGCGTCCGAGAACGCCTCAACACGGACCGAGCCCCCGCCCGGCGTCGCGTCGATCGCGTTCGAGATCAACGCCACAAGCGCGTGCTCGAGGTGCTGTCGGTCGAAGGTCGCCGACGCGGGGGCGCCTGCGGCGTCGAGCACGAGACCCACGCCCCTGCCCTCGGCCGTCGCACGCTGGGCCTCGACCACCTCGATCAGCCACGTGCGCGGCTCGCAGGGCGAGGGCTCGATCTCCAGGGGCGCCGACGCCCGGAGCATCTGCTGCAACCACACCTCGAAGCGGTCCACCGTCGCGACGATCCGTGTTTGAGCCTCGCGCACGTCCGTGCCCTCTATCGACTCGTCGCGTGAAATCTCCGCCAGCGAGCGGATCCCCGCCAGCGGAGATCGGAGGTTGTGCACGATCCGGCGCGCCATCTCCCCCACCGCCGCCAGGCGTTCGCGTTCGACCCGCTCGCGCTGCATGCCGGTGATGGTCTCTGCCATCTCGTTGAACTCCGCGCCCAGCGTGGACAGCTCGTCCCGGCCCGCGACACGCACCCGGTGCGACAGGTCCCCGGACCCGAACCGGACCGCCGCCGCGCGCAGCTCACCCACCGGTCGGAGCACCCAGCGCCGCACGAACAGCACGCCCAGCACGACGCACACCAGCGTCATCAGCACAGATATCGCCAGGACGAACAGCGCCCGGCCGCGCAGGTCCTCGCCGAAATCGACGGCCAGCGCCGCGTCCGTGATGATCCGACCCTGTACACGCTGCGTCAGCTCGAGCGTCTGGACGATCTGCGCGCCGAGTTGCTCGCCGGCCCGCGGGTCGCCGTCGAACCACTGCCCACCCAGCTCGCGGACACGCCGAGTCCGTTCACGCAGGTTGCGCGTCGTGCTCACTCCCGAGCGGAGGCGGAACGTCGGCATCTCCTCGAGCGCGTCGAGGCGGTCCTCGACGTCCTGCGTCGCCGCGAAAAACGCGTTGCGTCGTGTTATGTCGGGCGCGTCGGGCAGCACGACGCGACCGTCGGCCCCGCGCAGCATCCCGATCGCGGCGGACTGACGCTCCACCCCCGCCCGCGCCCCGTGCAAGCCGTCGAGCACGTGCTGCATCGAGTCCAGCGGCCAAGCCAGTTCGCGTTCGAGCGTACGGATCGCCCACCACGCCGTGGCGACGTTGATCGCGACGGCCAGGCCGAGGACGGCCATGAGGCCCAGAAACTTGACCTGGAGCTTCATCCGATCGCCAGGTTACCGCACAGGCTGGTAGCCCCACAGCCACTGCGTCTCGCCGGCCGGGTCGGACGAGGAGAGCACGTGCCCCCCGACGAAAGCGACGTTGACCTTCCCGTTGTGGCGGGCGTCAGGGAACCAGAACTGGTTGCCCGAGTACGGGCCCGTCGAGTCCAGCGACGGCGCCGAGTACAGGGCGCTGGCCCGGCTCGACCGGGCCCGGGCGCCGTCCACGTCGATCGCAAGCGGGACGGTCGGGTTGTCCGCGATCCGCTCGTTCATCCGCGTGGGGAACAGGCGGGGCGAGCCGATCTGCGGGAGCGTGAGCTCGGCCTTGTGCAGACGCATGTTGAACGCGAAGGAGGTGTTCTCCGGCGGCAGAACCGCACCCTCCGAGCACGGCGCGTTCGGCCGCAGCTGGACCGAGCCGCGGATCTCGGGGCAGCGCATCGGGTCCGTGCCCTGCGCGTCGGGGATGCTGTGCACCTCGCCCTCGCCGTACCGCCAGAACTCGTCGACGCCGTACTGGCTCTCCTGGAATGTTTCGATGGTGAACGAGTCGCCCGGGAGGCGCTCGTCGTGTCCCCGGTCGCCGTGCAGCGAGGCGTCGGCGAAGACCGTGAAGTCGAACGCGGTCGCCCGCAGCGACATCTGGCACTTGAACGCCCGGGCCGAGCCCATCGTCGAGCCCAGCGCCGGGAGCAGGATGGAGATGAGCAGCGCGATGATCCCCAGAGAGACCAGCACCTCGACGAGGGTGAACCCCCCGCGCTTCCCCGCCCGAACTGTGTTGTGCGCTCGTCGCATGGTGTCGCCGCGACCGCGGCCCAGAGATCGATACCAATAATATCCGCCAGGGCAGCGCCCACGGATCGCCCAGTTCCACATTGAACACCGAATTCGCGCCTTGGGGCCCTGGTGGCCACAGTACTGGCCACGAGGGCCCAAAAAGGGCGAAGGCCGGCTCCGTCCGAGCCGGCCCTCGCGAGGGGGGGGACCTGTAGAAAAAAATCGTGGTACTCGCCGCGGCCCTAGCACATACACGCGGCGGTTTGCGAGGGGCCTTCCCGGACATCCCCGGATGGCGGCAACTCTTCGCCGCCCTGGGAACGCCCGGACTCAAGTGTGGTCAGGAATATGGATCTGCGGCCTGAAGACGAGATCACGCCCGGCCCGGCCCGATGGACCGGGCCGGGACAACGCCCCATGCGACCGGCGCCCCCACCACGGGCCCCATCGCCCTGGCGGAGTGCTCTGTCGTCGAACATGGGTGTCGCCGCACGCATGGTCTCTCCTTCTCCCATCCTCCGAGACAGGTGGACCGGCGCCACGCCGATACCGGCATGGCGCATCGTCCGTCTCGATATGCAACGACGGCGCCAAAGACTGCGCAGCCCACACAGCGACCTCGTATGCCCGCTTCGGCCGTGCCTGGCCGCGACCGGCTACTCCTGCCGCCGCGGAACCGGAGCGCTCGGCAGGCGTTCGGCTTCCGCTATCCTCATGTAGCCATGCTGGACCAGATCGGCCCATACCAGGTCCAGCGCGAACTCGGCCGGGGCGGCATGGGGGTGGTGTACCTCGCCCACGACACGCGGCTAGATCGCGATGTGGCGATCAAGGCCCTGCCCGCCGAGCTCGCGTCCGACCCGGCACGCCTCGAACGCTTCGAGCGTGAGGCCCGGACGCTCGCGAGCCTCAACCACCCCAACCTCGCCGGCATCCACGGCGTCGAGGAGCAGGACGGCGCACAGTACCTCGTGCTCGAATACGTGGCCGGCGAGACCCTCGCCGAGCGCCTCGACCGCGGCCCGCTCCCGGTGGATGAAGCGGTCGAGTTTGCCGCCCAGATCGCCGCGGGCATCGAGGCCGCCCACGAGGCGGGTGTCATCCACCGCGACCTCAAACCGGCGAACATCAAGATCACGCCAGAAGGCAATGCAAAGGTGCTCGACTTCGGGCTCGCCCGGACCGACGAGGGCTCCGCCTCATCGACCGGCGCGCTCGACAGCCCGACAATGACCACGCCCCAGCCCCAGCACTCGCCGACGATCGCCGGCGCCATCCTGGGCACCGCCGCGTACATGTCGCCCGAGCAGGCCCGCGGGCGACGCGTAGACAAACGCACCGACATCTGGTCATTCAGCGTCGTGCTCTACGAGATGCTCGTCGGCGCCGGCCCCTTCCACGGCGAGACCGCGAGCGACTCCATCGGCGCGGTGCTGCACAAGAGTTTCGACTTCGATCAGCTGCCGAGCGCCACGCCCGTGCGCGTTCGGCGGGTGCTGTCGAGGTGCCTCGAGCGGGACAAGAGCCTGCGATACCGAGACATCGGCGACGTCAGGATCGAACTGCTTGGTCACGGCGAACCCGAGGAATCGGAGAACCAGACGGGAAGAGGATTGTCCGGCATCGGCGCCGCGGGAACTACCGTGTTGCTCATCGCAGTCGCTGTCCTCTCGGGCGTCGGGGGCTGGTTCGCGTCGCTGTCGACGCTGCCCGAGCCCGAACGCAAAGTCCGGAAGCTCGAGGTGTACGCGGCAGGCCCCGACGACAAGTTCAACGCGAGCTCGCCACGGATCTCGCCCGACGGCATGAAGATCGCATTCGTGCAGGACGACTCGATCAAGATCCGAGACCTTACGACGTTCGAGATCCAAACCATCGCCGAGGCCAAGGGCGCGCGGCAGGTCCTCTGGTCGCCCGACGGACGGACGCTCGTCTACGTGACCACGACCGAGCTGTACCGGGTCCCGGCGACGGGCGGCGGCGCGTCGCGCCTCGGCGCCCACGCCACCATGTTTCAAATGGCGTGGACCGACGACGACCGGCTTCTCTTCGCGGACGACGGCCGGGTGGACCTCCCGGCCATCTCGGCGATCCCCGCCCGCGGCGGTGCGGTGGAAAAGCTGCTCGAAGCGGATCGCGACGAGGTCATCGACTTTCATTCCACCGCAGCGATCCCGGGGACCGATGTCATCCTGTTCGTGCGTCACCGGACGGACCAGCGAACGCCGATCGAGGCGTGGGACGGCGAGCGGATCGTCGTCATCGCGGACTTCGACGACACCTACATAACGGCGCCGGTCTGGTCGCCGAGCGGTCACGTGCTGTTTACACGTGGTTTCGGCGAGCTCAGCCTCTGGGCCGTTCCCTTCTCCCCCGAGCGGATGGAAACCACCGGCGATGCGTTCCTCGTACAAACCGACGCGTCGGCGCCGTCGGTCTCGGCCGACGGCACGCTCTCGTTCGTCCGTGGATCGGCCGGGCTGGGCGGCGAACTCATCTGGGTGCTGCCCGACGGATCGATCGAGTCCATCGGCGACGGGGGCGAGCTCGTGACATCGCCCATCGTCTCGCCCGACGGCACGCGCGTGGCGTTCGCGGGCGGGTCCACCCCGAACGATCTCGAGATCTGGGTACGCGATCTCGAGCGAGGTATCAATACCCGCATCTCGTCGCTCGAGGGATTCGTGATCCCGACCGCCTGGTCGCCGGATGGCTCCGAGATCGCCGTCATGAACTTCGATCCGGCCGCAACAGAGAGCGCGCAGACAACCCGGTTCCTCAGCACGGACGGCACGGGGCCGACGCGGGAGCCGTACCCGGGCCTGCTCGGCGCCTTCGATACCGATTGGAAGCGGGCCGTGATGATCTCCGACCCTCGGCTCGGCGCCGTGCAGATCTCTGCAATCGACCTCGAGCAGCGCACGGTGATCGGCGAGGTGGCGTCGAGCGACAACGGGTTCCTCTTTGTGTCGCTCAGCCCGGACGGCACACTCCTGCTCTACGGCTCCCGCGAGTCCGGCGAGGCGCAGGTCTATTGCACGCGCTTCCCGAGCGGGGAGGGACGCTGGCAGGTGTCGTCCGACGGCGGGAGCAACCCCAGTTGGGCTCCGGACGGCACAGCCGCGTACTACCTCAATACTGACGACCGACTCATGCAGGTCCCGGTCACGCCCGAGCCATCGCTCCGCTTCGGTGTTCCCCGGCCGGTGTTTCCAGAGAAGGCGGACACGGCTGATTTTTCGAACATCGTCCCCGCGCCCGACGGCGAGCGGTTCATCTCGGTCCGCGCCCACGACGAGGAAGATGCCGCAACAGGGTTCAAACTGCTCCTGATCGAGAACTGGTACGAGGAGTTCCGGGGGGAAGAGCGGCGATGAGCGCGTCATCGCAGATCGGCCCGTACGAAGTGGTTCGCGAGCTCGGCCGGGGCGGCATGGGCGTGGTGTACCTCGCCCACGACACCCGCCTGGACCGCGACGTCGCCATCAAGGCCCTGCCCGCCGAGCTCGCGTCCGACCCGGCCCGACTCGAACGCTTCGAACGCGAGGCCCGCACGCTCGCCAGCCTGAACCACCCCAACCTCGCCGGGATCCACGGCGTCGAAGAACAGGACGGCGCCAGGTACCTCGTCCTCGAGTACGTCGAGGGCGAATCACTTGCCGACCGCCTCGACCGCGGCCCGCTCCCGGCGGACGAGGCGGTCGAGCTGGCCGTCCAGATCGCCGCCGGGCTCGAGGCCGCCCACGAGGCGGGCGTCGTCCACCGCGATCTCAAGCCGGCCAACATCGTCGTCACGCCCGAGGGCCAGGCCAAGGTCCTCGACTTCGGGCTCGCCCGCGCCGACGACGGGTCGCTCTCGTCCTCGGGCGCCCTCGACAGCCCCACGATGACCACGCCCCAGCCGCAGCACTCCCCCACCATCGAGGGCGCGATCCTCGGTACCGCGGCGTACATGAGCCCCGAGCAGGCGCGAGGGCGCCGCGTGGACAAGCGCACCGACATCTGGTCCTTCGGCGTCGTCCTCTACGAGATGCTCGTGGGCGCCAGCCCATTCCACGGCGAGACCGCCACCGACTCCATCGGCGCCGTCCTGCACAAGGACCTCGACCTCGACCAGCTCCCGCCAGCGACGCCCGGATCTGTCCGCCGCGTGCTCGAACGCTGCCTCGTCCGCGACAAGGGCCAACGCTACCGCGACATCGGGGATGTCAGGCTGGAGCTGCTGCGTCCCGACGCCACCGAGCAAACTGCATCTGCGCACACCCCGCGTCTGCCCCTGGGTGTGCTGGCACTCGCCGCGTTGTTCCTCGCGGCGTTGAGCGCGGGTGTTGGCTGGTGGCTCGGGCCTCGGCCCGCACCGGAGCGCCCGGGTGTCTCTCGACTCTCGATCAGCCTCCCGAAAGAGAACCCACCGTTCTTCTGGCCGGACCCGGCCTTGTCGGCCGACGGACGCCGTCTCGTGATTCTCGTCGAGAAGGGTGATGATTTCGTCGCGGTGGTCCGGGACATGGCGGACCCCGGCGTGCGGGAGATCCCCGGCTCGACCAACATCTTCGAGCTTGCGATCTCTGATGACGGCCGCTGGCTGTGCTACTCCGACGACGATTCGCTGAAGAAACGCCTCGTCGCGGGCGGCCCGGCGGTGACCATCTGTGACGCGCCGCGGATGCGAGGATGCGTGTGGGAAAACGATGAGTCAATCATCTTTGCACCCAACAACTATGGACCGTTGTTTCGCGTCGCAGTCCGGGGTGGTGAACCCACCCCGCTGTACGACCTCGAGCAAGCCGGCGGCGTCTCTGATCGGCATCCCCACATGCTGCCGGGCGGGCGCGGCGTCCTGTTCCATCGAGGCACGGGCGACAACGCCAAGCTCGAACACTCGAAACTGATGGTGTTCGCCTTCGACGAGCGGGCGCCCCGCGAGCTCGGGCGAGGCGCGACCCATGGCCGGTACGTCGACTCGGGGCACCTCGTCTATCAATCGGAGTCAACACTCTTCGCCGCGGGGTTCGACCTCGAGACCCTCGAGTTCACAACGCCCGAAGCGATCGTGCTCGAGGGGCTCACGACCTCGAACGCCTCGGCGCCGCCGCAGTGGGATGTCAGCCCGAACGGGACACTCGTGTACTTCACCGGCGAGACCAGCCCGGGCGAGAAGCGCGTCATCTCCGTCGATCACGACGGGGAGATCACGCCCCTCAGCGAGCACACAGGAACATACGAGGAGATCGTCCCATCTGACGACGGCCGTTTCATCGCGGTCGAAATAGACGTACAGGGTGGCGACGAACATCTGTGCGTGATCGAGCTCGGGCGCGATCTCCTCACGCCGCTCCCCGCGGCCGACGCGGGGGACTATGCGCCGGTCTGGAGCCCCGACGGAAAGTGGCTCGCTATTAGCTCCTACCGAAATGAAGACTCCAGCGCCCGACAACTCCACAGGTTCCGTGTCGGCAGCGTCTCGCCCCCAGAACTGCTCCTCGACTCGGACCGCATGGTCGCGCCGTGCGACTGGTCGAGCGACGGCGGCTTCCTCGTTGTCAGCTACCTGACAGATGCTGGCGAATATGACCTGGGCATCGTCCGGCTCGATCAATCCGGCGACGTGCTCTCTCAGGACATCGAACCGCTCGTCGACTGGCCAGGGTACGAATGGGCAGCCCAGCTGTCTCCCGATGATCGATGGGTGCTGTTCGCGGCCTACACCGAGCTCTCCGGACGCCAGATCTATGTCGTCAGCATCGACGACCCGAGCGTCTCGACACAGATCTCTGTCGGCAGCGGGACGTACGCCACCTGGGCGCCAGACAGGGACACCATCTACTACATCGACGATGATTCCGTTTCCAAGACCGTCTTCGCGGTCGACTACCAAATCACCGAGCGCGGCGAACTCCGCCCGGCCTCGCCTCGTCCGGTGCTCGATCTCGACACCATCGACGAGCTCGGCTCGTTCTACACCAACGCGGACGGGACCGCCTTCATCGTCGGCGAAGCGGTCGACGGGTCCACCGTGACCGCGCCGCGCGTGCCCAATGTGATCCTCAACTGGACCACCGAACTCAGCGAGATCGTCCCGCTCAAGAAGCAGTGACGACCTCGCCCCGCGGCATGATCAGATCCAACGCCCCGAGCCGGGTTCCGCGTGAGATCGCCCGCGATACGTGACGACCGCGACGACGGTTCGGCTCCGCCAGCCGCCTGCCCGCTGTGGGCTGGTCGTCGGATCGCTCTGGTACACAATGGTGTGGTGTGCGCGACCCGATGCGGCACCCGTCGTCGGGCGCTGCGCGCCGAGGTCAGGCCGAGCAGAAAATACCCCCCTCAGGACTCGAACCTGAAACCCGCTGATTAAGAGTCAGCTGCTCTACCGATTGAGCTAGGGAGGCGTGCGGCGTCCCTTGGGGCACCCACGAACGATTCTAGCTCGCCCCCGCGCCGGGGGTCCACCGTCCACAACCGATTGCGGGCCTGTCGGCGCCCTCGTAGCCTCGCCGCGTGGGAGATGATCACACCAGCACGACGCCGCGGACGTCCGGCCAGGGCGGGCGGGCGCCGGGCGGGTCGTGGACCGCGTGCGCCGCGCTGCTCGCCCTCTGCCTGGTTCTCGCCGCCCGCGTGCTCGGGCCCAGCGACCTGGGCCAAAATCTCGACCAGTCCAAGACGATGTCGCTGACCGCGGACATGGTCGTCAACGCGCACTGGCTCGTGCCCGCCGACTCGATGGGCGAGCCGACACACAAGCCGCCCCTGATGAACTGGGTTGCCGCCCCGCTCGTCGCGGCGGGAGTCTGGACCGAATGGGCCTTCAAGCTTCCCTCGCTGCTCGGGGCGTTGGCGACGTTCGTCGCCGTCGGATGCATCGGCGCCCGCCTGCTCGGCGCGGCGTCCGACGAGCTCCGCCCCGCGGCCCGTGCGCTCGCGGTCTCCTCGCCCACGACGCTCGCGCTCGCCGCGGCGTTGGTCTGGATCGCGTCGCCGTCGTCGGTCAAGCACGCGTACTTCTGCCGCCCGGACATGCTCTTCACCGCCTTCGTCGCCTGGGGCTGGTACGCCGCGCTGCGCGCGGGTGAGGGTGGGCCCGCCCGCGTCCGTTGGGCCCTAGCGATGTGGACGCTCACCGGGCTGGCCCTGCTGACCAAGGGGCCCATGGCGCTGCTCGTGCCCGGGTACGCGCTGCTGGCCCCGATCGTGATCCGACACGTGCGTCACCTGCCCTGGCACGCGTGGGTCTGGGGGGCGGCGCTCGCCGCGGGCTTGTTCTGTCTGTGGCTCGTGCCCGCGTGGATCACCCATCCCGAGCACGTGGGCGGCTCGCTCGTCGGCTTCGAGTTCTTCTCGCGCCTCGAGGGCAGCGCCACGGGCGCGGGCCCGCTCGAGCTGGTCCGCAAGGCGCCCGAGATCCCGGGCTGGTTCGTGGAACGCTTCGTCCCCTGGGCGATCGCGGCCCTCGCGGCGCTCGTCGTCATCCCGCCGACCAAATGGCGCACACACCCGCTCGCGCCCGCGATCCTCTGGATGCTGCTGGTCATGCTCGTCACCGGGCTGATCCGCTACCGCGGCGCCTCGTACCTGCTCCCGTCGTACCCCGCGGGCGCCGTCCTCGCGGCCTTCGTCCTGCTGCACCGACGCTCGCCGATCGGGATCCGGACGCTCGCCGTCGCGGGCGTGCTCGTCGCGGCCCTCGTCGCGGGGCGCGAGGTCCTGCTCAGCCGCGCCGCCAAGACCCGGGCGGGCGACCGGGCCTGGGCGTTCGCACAAGAGGCCCGGGCGATAGTCGGCGACGAGTCCCTGCTCTTCGTCCGGACCGGCGACGACCCGATCCCCACGATGATGCGACGCGTCCGCCCCGGCCAGCCGACGCCCGATCAGCTCGCCCTGGCCGCCTGGGTCATCCTCCCGATCTCCCCGGACGCCGGCGAGGGAGGCCCCGAGGCCGTCCTCCGCTCGGACCGGATCGTGCAGACCCGGGCCGGATCGGGCGCCGCCAGGACCGCCCCGTATGCCCTTGGGCTGTTCCACCGATCAGACTGGCCCGAGGACTGGGCCCCGCCGACCGAGCCGATCAACGACTGGGGGGCCGGGACGCCCGCGCCTCTGCCCGGTCCGTCCCGGGCCCCCGCGCCGAATTCCGGCTCGGATTGACGTTTCGCGGTCGGCGAACCTACCGTAGTTGTCCCAGACTCGCCCCCATCGGGGCGGGCGTTCACGAGCCCGAATCGGCGGCCAGCGCCGGAGACCAGACCAATGCTCCCAGCACAACGCCAGAGCCACGGCCGCACCCGCCGACGCCGCGCCCACGATTCGCTCAAGCCCTTCAAGCTGACGATCTGCCCCCTCTCGGGCATGCCAAAGCAGCACCACCGCACGTGCAAGGAATCCGGGTACGTCCGTCCGGGCCTGCGGATCTCGGTGCCGAAGCTCGGCATCGGCGTCTCCAACGACTGACCCGAGCCAAGAGAGGATCCGACGCCGATGCGCCTTGCCATCGATGTCATGGGCGGCGACAACGCCCCCGACGCGGTGCTGCGGGGATGCATCGACGCGCTGGAACTCCTCGACGACGCGGACCGACTCGTCCTCGTCGGCCCGCGAGAGCTGATTGCTGAGTACATCGACGAGCTCGCCAAGGGCGATCCCCGCATCGAGATCGAGCACGCCCCCGACGTCATCGCGATGCACGACTCCGCGGCCGCCTCCGTCCGCTCCAAGGTCAACTCCTCCATCGTCCGCATGGCCCGCCTGGGCGCGGGCAAGGACGGCACGCCCTGCGACGCTGTGCTGTCCGCGGGCAACACGGGCGCGTGCGTCTCGGCCGGCATCATGCACATGAAGCGCCTGCCCGGCGTCCACCGCCCGGGCATCTGCGTCACCATCCCCGCATTCCAGGGCCCGATCGTCCTGTGCGACGCCGGCGCCAACCCCGAACCCCGCGCCTCGCACCTCTGGCAGTACGCCGTCATGGCCGAGGTCGTCGCACGGCGCAGCCTCGGGCTCGACAAGCCGCGCGTCGCGATCATGAACATCGGCGCCGAGGAGTCCAAGGGCTCCGACCTTGTCAAGCAGGCCGCCGAACTCATCAAGGCCACGCCCGACATGAACTACATCGGCTACGTCGAGGGGCGCGACTTCTTCGCGGGCGCGGCCGACGTCATCATCACCGACGGGTTCGTGGGCAACACCGTCCTGAAGATGGCCGAGGGACTCGCCAAGAGCCTCTTCGAGGCCATCGCGACCGAGATCTTCGAGCAGGACCCCAACCTCGCCCTCCAGTTCGAGCCCATCGTCAAACAGATCTACGCCAAGAACGACTACCACGAGCACGGCGGGGCGCCCCTGCTGGGCGTCAACGGCGTCATGATGATCGCCCACGGCTCGTCCAAAGCCAAAACCATCCGCGCCGCCATCCGCAACACACGCGACTACGTCAACGCAGGCGTCAACCAGGCCATCGAGGCCCGCCTCTCCCAGGTCGCCGACCTCGAGAAGCGCCAACGCGAGCACGCATGAGTTCACCCCGCCCCATCACCCTGCCCACCAACATCGGCGTCCGCATCGCCGGCGTCGGCGCCGCCCTGCCCGACAAGGTCCTCACCAACTTCGACCTCGAAAAACTCATGGACACCTCGGACGAGTGGATCGTCCAGCGCACCGGCATCCGCGAGCGACGCGTCCACGAGCCCGAGAAGGGCCAGACCGCCAGCTACCACGGCGCCCGCGCCCTCGACGCCGCCCTCAAGGACGCATCGCTCACCATCGACGACCTCGACCTGCTCGTCGTCGCCACCATGACCCCCGAGATGCCCACGCCCTCGGTCTCGTCGCTCATGGCCGACCACCTGGGCGCTGGCGCCATCGGCGCCTTCGACATCTGCGCCGGCTGCTGCGGCTTCGTCTTCAGCATGAACGTCGCCCACGACCTCATCAAAACCGGCCGCTACAAGAACGTCGGCGTTATCGGCTCCGATTGCCTCACCAAGTTCGCCGACTATTCAACCTACGGCCGCTCCACCGCCATCCTGTTCGGCGACGCCGCCGCCGGCGTCGTCCTCCAGGCCACCGACAATCCCAGCCAGGGCCTGCTCGCCCAAGCGATGCACTCCGACGGCGGGCGCGCCAAGCACCTGTTCATCCCCGTCGCCAAGACCGACTTCTTCGAGCAAGACGACTACGACGAGCGCAAGCTCGGCGCCGTCCAGATGAACGGCCCGGCCGTCTTCAAGTTCGCCGTCACCACATTCCCCAACCTCATCGAAGAGACGCTGACCAAGGCGGGCCTGAGCGCCGACGACGTGGACCACTTCGTCTGCCACCAGTCCAACGCCCGCATCCTGGCGGCCGCCCGCGACCGCTTTGGCCTGCCCGAGGACAAGCTGCTCATCAACATCGACCACTACGGCAACACGGTCGCCGCCTCCGTCCCCCTCGTCCTCGACGAACTCAAGAAGGCCGGCCGCGTCCACGAGGGCCAGAAGATCATGTTCCTCGCCTTCGGCGCCGGCCTCACCTGGGGCTCGAGCCTCTGGCAGCTCTAAATCCCGCGATTCACAACATTTCCGTAGGAACTCCGCGCCCCGATCTCGCGTTGCGTGTGGGCGCCGCTCCCCGAGGCCTCGGCCCCGTCGTCGCCGCACGCCCCGAGGAGATCCCCGATGAACACGACGCTGCACGCCCTCGCCGCGGCCGCCGCCCTGGCCCTCGCCGCCCTCGCCCCCGCACAGACCGCCACCACCTTCACCTACCAGGGCCGCCTCACGGACGCGGGCGCACCCGCCGACGGCCTCTACGACCTCACCTTCACGCTCTGGAGCGTCCCGTTCTTCGGAACCCAGATCGGCTCCCCCGTCGTCATCACCGACCTGCCCGTTGAGAACGGCGTCTTCACCGCGCCGCTCGACTTCGGCGCAGACACATTCAACGGCTCGCAACGCTGGCTCCAGATCGCCGTTGACGGGACCACCCTCGCCCCGCGAACCCCCGTCACCGGCGCACCCTACTCCATCCAGACCCGCGGCATCTTCGCGAACAACGACCTCTCGTTCGTCGGCGTCGGACGCGAATCCCAGATCTCATCGACCGAGGTCTTCGGCATCTCGGACAACACCTCCGGGTTCGCCGGCATGTACGTCCACACGTCCGGCGCCAACGGGAACCCCTACTACGGCTACTCCGCCGGTGGGAGCGTCGATGCCTACCACGCCGTCGATGGCGCCACCGGCGACTGGTACCTCGTCAACAACGGCGCCGTCCGCATGACCGTTGACGCCTCGGGCAACGTCGGCATCGACAACACCAACCCGACGAGCCTGCTCGACGTCGCGGGCAATATCAAGGCCGAGTTCTTCGTCACCCCCCACCCCAACTCCCAACTCAGCGCCTTCTACGCCTCGGGCAACAACCTCAATATCGCCACCTTCGGCGGCGGCCCCATACGGTTCATCACGAGCTCGACTCCGGGCGGCGCCGGGTTGGAACGCATGGCGATCAGCAGCAGCGGCGGCGTCACCGTCGCCGAGACGCTCGGCGTCGGGGGCCCCGCCGTCAACGCCGTCCTCTCCTCTAGCGGCGGCGCCCAGCACGCCGGCTACCTCGTCTCAGAGCAGACCGGCGTCTGGGGCGCCACCACCTCCACCGGCGTCGGGCGCTACGGCGTCTTCGGCCAGCACCCCTCGGGAAGCTCCTACGGTGTCTGGGCCAGCGGCAACATGGGCGCCAGCGGCACCAAATCCTTCCGCATCGACCACCCCCTCGCGCCACAGAGCAAGTACCTCCTCCACTATTGCGCCGAGGCGCCCGAGCCGCTCAACGTCTACTCGGGCGTCGTCACACTCGACGAGAACGGCCGCGCCTGGGTCGCACTCCCCGACTACTTCACGCACATCAACCGCGACCCCCGCTACCAGCTCACCTGCATCGGCGGCTTCGCAAACGTCTACATCGCCTCCGAGGTCGTCAACAACCACTTCCAGATCGCCGGCGGCTCCCCCGGCCTCAGGGTTTCGTGGGAGGTCAAGGGCGTGCGCAACGACCCCTGGGTCCGCGCCAACGGCGCCCCCGCCGTCATGGATAAACCCGCCGAGTTCCAGGGCCTGTATCTGCACCCCGAGCTCTACGGCCTGCCCAACGAGTTCGCCGAGCACCCGAGCGTGCCCGCCCAGGTCTACCAGCCCTCGAGTGTGCAGTCGCCCTGACCGCCGCCGCGTCGGCGTCCACTCCCGATCGCAGCGCGTCCACCCCGAGCGATCCGCCCGGGCGGGCCATTGATCGCCGCCGCGCTCGCTGTACGCTGGATCCGCGCGATCGCACGCGCCGGGGGAGCCGGCCTCACCCGAGGACAATCCACACGCGGCACGATCCACCCGCCGGAGACCCAACCAATGCGTTTTCAGATCCTCTCGATCGCGCTGGCGATGCTTGCGCTCGCCGCCCCGGCGTCCGCCTCCCCCGAAACGACGTTCACCTACCAGGGCTCGCTCAACCAGTCCGGTTCCCCCGCCGACGGCGCCTACGACCTCGGCTTCTCGCTCTGGGATGCCCCCGCAGGCGGAACCCAGATCGGCGCCACCGTCCAGTCGCCGAGCCACGCGGTCGCAGACGGCCTCTTCACCGTCCAACTCGACTTCGGCGCCGCCGCCCTCGACGGCAACCAACGCTGGCTCCAGATCTCCGTCAACGCGGTCACGCTTGCGCCTCGTACGCCCGTCACCCCCTCGCCCTACGCCGTGCAAACCCGCGGCATCTACGTCGATGAACTCGAGCGCACAGGCCTGGGCACGATCGCGCCCGAAAGCCGGCTGCACATCTTCACCGGCTCCGCCGGCGCCGTCACCACCTGGCCAGGATCGCTCGCCACGCTCGAAGCCAGCTCCCACGCCTACCTCAGCCTGCTCGCCCCCCCCGCCTTCGAACGCGGGATTTTCTTCGGCGAGCCCGCCAGCAACGTCCACGGCGGCATCCTCTACAACAGCGCCGCGACGCCCAACGGGTTCCAGTTCCGCACCGGCGGCAACACGACCCGCATGGTCATCGCCAGCGACGGCGACGTCGGCATCGGCACCGACAACCCCATCGCGAACCTCCAGGTCAGGGGCGCCGGCACGAGCGGCGTGCTCCGCGTGACCAACGGCGGCTCGGGCGGAGGCACCGCGATCATCGCCGCAGATGTCGGCAGCGACGGACGGGCCGCCTCCTTCTTCGGCACGTCGTCCAGCACCCTCTTCTCGTGCACAAATGTCGGCACGGGCCTCGCCGCCTCCTTCAGCGGCGGCGTCACCATGACCAGCGGAAACCTCGGCGTCGGGACCACGAACCCCAAGGGCACGCTCCACGTCACCGGCGACTACTACGGCCTCGGCCACGTCTGGCTCCACGCCTTCGAGGGCGACGGCGCCGACGGAACCGCCTACGTCCAGGCCCGCGACGATTCGGGCACATCCACCATTGATATGGTCTTCCGAACCCAGTTCGCCGGCGACTACATCGACACGATGCGCCTGGACGGCAGCCGGGTCGCGATCGGTGGCGAAGACCCCTCTCTCTTCCTCGCGAAGCTGTACGTCGCCCAGCCCGCGACTTCCATAATCGCCAACCCCCCCGCGCTCACCCTCGACCGCACCGCCCTCGACGGCGTCCTCGTAGCGTTCCGCGCCCTGGGGAGCCAGCGAGGGTCCATCTCGGTCAGCGGCAACACCGTCTCCTACAACGCCTTCACCGGCTCGCACTACGCGTACCCCGACACCGACGCCCCCATCGCCCGCGCCACACTCGTCCGCATGACGGGGAACAACCGCGCCGACGCCGACGACCCCACCGGCGAGATCGTCTACGGCATCGCCCCCACCACAACGCCCAACGACCCGGCGTGCCTCGGCTCCTACCTCGCGCCGATGAGCCTCGCCGAAGGACCAGACGCGCAGCCCGACCTCGTCATGGCCGCGGGCAACGGCGATCTCTGGGTCGTTGACGCGGGCACGGGCGATCTCGAACCGGGCGACGGGCTGATCTCCTCCGACGTCCCCGGGTGCGCCATGAAGGACGACCCAGCACGCTTCGCGACCGGGCACGTCGTCGCACGCTGCGCACAGCGCATCGCCTGGCACGACATCGCCCCCGGCGCCGACGGCCACCGACGCGCCAGGATCTCCGTCCTCTTCGGCGCCTACGAGCGCGGCCCCACCGCGGCCGCTCTCGCCGAGGAGAACAAGCGCCTCCGCGACCGCCTCGACGCTCTCGAGGCACTCGTCCGCGACCGCGTCGAGCAAGGCGCTGGGGAATAACAAAGCAGGCGCGCCGATCCGCTACGATCCGCGCATGCCAGACACACTCGTCATCCTCTGCCCGGGCCAGGGCGCCCAGGCCGTCGGCATGGGCAGGGCCTGGGCCGACGCCTCCGCCGAGGCCCGGCGCGTCTTCGACCAGGCCGACGCCATCCTGGACGACACGCTCGGCGCGCCGCTCAGCAAGCTCTGCTTCGACGGCCCCGCCGACACGCTCAACCGCACCGACGTCTCCCAGCCCGCGATCTTCGCCGCTTCGGTCGCCAGCTTCCGCGGCTGGATCGAGATCCAGGGCCTGGGCCCGGACAACCCGAGCATCGAGGCCGCCGCCGGCCTCTCGCTTGGCGAGTACACCGCGCTGCACATCGCCGGCGCCTTCGACTTCGAGCACGCCCTCAAGCTCGTCGCCCTCCGCGGTCGCGCCATGCAGGACGCCGCCGAGGCGACGCCCTCGGGCATGGTCGCCCTCATCGGCGCCGACGAGGAAAAAGCCAACGAGGTCTGCAACAAGGCCAGGGGCGCGGGCGAGGTCCTCGTCACCGCGAACTTCAACGCGCCCGGGCAGGTCGTGATCTCGGGCTCCGCCAGCGCCTGCGACCGGGCCGAGGGCGTTGCCCAGCAGATGGGCCTGCGCTGCGCACGCCTCCAGGTCGCCGGCGCGTTCCACTCGCCCCTGATGCAGCCCGCCGCCGACCGCCTGGGCGAGGCCCTCGCCGACACGCCGATCCGCATGCCCATGGGCCCGGTGATGTCCAACGTCACCGCCGAGCCCCACTCGAGCCCGGCCGAGATCCGACGCGGTCTCTACGACCAGCTCACCAGCCCCGTCCGCTGGGCCGACTGCTGCGAGTTCCTCGTCTCCGACCAGCCCCGCGCCGATTTCCACGAGTTGGCGCCCGGCAAGACCCTCGCCGGCATGATGCGCCGCATCTCCCGCGACACCAAGGTTGTCTCGCACGATACGCCCGATCGATGACCCGAACCCGACTCAAGGTCTGCTGCATCTCATCACCCGACGAGGCGCAAGCCGCGATCGACGCCGGCGCCGACGCGCTCGGCCTCGTCGCGCAGATGGTCTCGGGGCCGGGGATCATCCCCGACGCAACGATCGCCCGGATCGCGCGCGACATCCCACCGCCGGTCTCGACATTCCTGCTCACCTCGCGCACCGACCCCGACCAGATCGTCGCGCACCACCGCGCCTGCCGCACCGACACGATACAGCTCGTCGATCGGCTCGCCCCGCCCGAGCACGCGGCCCTCCGGGAGCAACTCCCGGGCGTGCGGATCGTGCAGGTCGTCCACGTCATCGGACCGGACTCGATCGACGAAGCCATGGCCGCGTCCGTGCACTGCCACGCGCTCCTCCTCGATTCCGGGAACCCCTCCGCCGCCGTCAAGCAGTTCGGCGGGACCGGACGCGTCCACGACTGGTCGGTCAGCCGCGACATCGTCGAGCGTTCCCCGATCCCTGTCTTCCTCGCCGGCGGGATCAACCCCTCGAACGTCGCCGACGCCATCCGCACGGTCCGCCCGTACGCGATCGATCTGTGCACGGGCGTCCGCACCGACGCCGCCCTCGACCCGGCGAAGCTCGCCTCGCTCGTCGCCGAGATCCGCGCCGCCGACTGCTGACCCGGGCCAGACCTACCCTCCCGCTCACCCCCTCCGGAGGTCCCACGATGTCCGAGCAACGCATCGCCTTCGTCACCGGCGCCTCCCGTGGTATCGGCCGCGCCATCGCGACCAGGCTCGCCGCCGAAGGGCGCCACGTCGTCCTCTGCTCGCGCTCGCAGGCCCCCCTCAACGACCTCAAGGCCGAGATCGAGTCCAGCACGGGCGCTTCGGCCAGCGTCTGCGCCTGCGACATCTCCGACCCCGCCGCCCTCGCCAAGGCCATCGAGGACACGGTCTCCGACCACGGGCGCCTGGACATCCTCGTCAACAACGCCGGCATTACCCGCGACAACCTGCTCCTCCGCATGTCCGACGAGGAGTGGGACGACGTGATCAGCACGAACCTCAGGTCCGTCTTCGTCGCCTGCCGCGCCGCGGCCCGCCCCATGATGAAGGGCCGCTTCGGGCGCATCGTCAACATCGCCAGCACCTCGGGCCTCGTGGGCAACGCGGGCCAGGCCAACTACGCCGCCTCCAAGAGCGCGCTGACAGGCTTCACCAAGACCGTCGCCCGCGAGCTGGGCTCCAAGGGCGTCACCGCCAACGTCGTCGCCCCGGGCTTCATCGCGACCGACATGACCAAGGACCTGCCCGAGAAC
Source organism: Phycisphaerales bacterium (assembly GCA_029260515.1). Lineage (GTDB taxonomy): Bacteria > Planctomycetota > Phycisphaerae > Phycisphaerales > UBA1924 > JAJRXR01. Next base: position 129,655 of record JAJDDC010000019.1, read on the forward strand.
GTGGTCGATTCGGTCAAGGCCATGGTCGCCGTCAAGCGTCTGGGCGAGCCGGCCGACATCGCCTCCGCCGTCGCCTACGTCACCTCTGACGACGCCGGATTCCTGACGGGTCAGACCATCACCGTCGATGGCGGCATGACGATGTGCTGAGCGGCCGATGCCCGCCGACGCGTTCAACCTCGACGCCCTCCGTATGAACGCCCCCGTCACCGCCGAGGGCGGCGTCGTCAACGCCGATACCGTCTTCGAGTTCACGCAGACGGGCGACATCGCCGAGGCCCGCTACGCCGGCGGCCGCGTCAAGCTGGGGCGCCTCGTCGGCATCATCAGCGGCGACTGCTTTGAGTTTCGCTACGCCCAGGTCCACGACGACGGCACGCTCCACGCCGGGCACTCGAACTGCACGCTTGAGCGCACCGATGAAGGCAAGATCCGCATCGTAGAGCGGTACCAGTGGGCCGGTGGCGGCGCCGGAACGAACATCATCCAGGAACTCTGAGCACGCGCGACTCGCCTACCCCGCCGTCGCCTTCCCGAACGCCTGCAAGAACAGCACCACGTCCGTGAAGTCGGGCGCCCCCGAGAAATCCAGGTCAGCCGCAGGCGAGCCCCCGCCGAACGCGCCCAGGAACCCGATCACGTCGTCGAAGTTCACCACCCCGTCCATCGTCCAGTCCGCCGCCCCGAACGCGGCCCAGAGCAGCGCGTTGGCCATCATCCGGGCGCCGTCGGTCGTCTCGTCCCAGTACCCCGTCGCGTTGACCGCGCTCGAGACCGGGTGCATGCCCAGCTCGACGACCCTGTGCCCGCCCGGCGTGGTCGTGTCGCCCAGCACGATCAGCGTCTTGCCGTCCGCCCACAGCGCCAGCTTGTGCGCCCCGGGGTTGACGTCGATCGTGTTCGGGCGGAACGCGCCCCAGGGCCCGAAGCCGGGCACGATCGCCGCGAACGACCGGAACGTCTCCACGCCCGTCAGGACCGGGTGCCCATCGATCAGCACGTCACCCATCGCCAGGGGCGCCGACGCGTTGGCGTAGTTCGAGGCGGTCGGGATCAGCCCGTACCCCTCGTCCGCCCAGCGCCCGAGCAGCTGGCGATCCACGTTCGTGCTTGTGTTGGTAAACACGCTCACCACCACGCCCCCGCCCGCATCCACATAGTCCGCCAGCGCGTTCCCGACTCCCACCGAATCGTCGTGGCTGTCGTTGGTCCACGTGATGACCGCGTCGAACGCCAGCAGCTCCTCCAGCGTCGGCGTGTGCCCCCCGCCGAACCGCGTCGTCGAGATGATCACCACCTCGTCGAACAATCCCGTAGACACCAGCTTGTCGCGGGGATCGGTGAACCGCTCGTTGGTCTGCTCGTCGGCGGTGTTGCTCGCCGCCGCCACGATCGCGACCCGGGGGCCCGCGAGTGCAACCCCGCAGGCGCCCGCGAAGACCGCCGCCGCAACCAGCCCAGACGTATTCGTGTGGCGCATCAAGAGCCTCCCTCAGCCCACGACGCGCAGCCTATCGCCCGTCATCCAAGACGCAACGCCCTCGCCGGAAACCGGCCTGAGAAGGCCGGAACCCGGTCCGGGCGTTGCATCAATGCCGAATAAGTGCCGACGAGTCATCCCCACGAAACCCGGCGATCCGACAAAGACGAGCCCAATATACCAAGCCCCGCCCCTCCCGGAAAGCCCAATCCCCCCGGCGAGGGCGTCAACGCCAGGCAAGACCGCCACAAGGCCTTGTCAGGCCCCCTCCAGATCGATGAACCCCAGGTGCAGCGAGGCGTGCCCGGACTGCAGAACGACCCACTGCTCGTGCGTCAGCCTGCCGAAGATGGGGCTGACGTGCGTGAACCGCTCGCCGGCGCCGACCCGCTCGATCTCCCCCCGCAGGCGGGCCATGCCCTGCTCGAACGTGGTCTCGTCGCCCGGGCGGAGGAACGCGGCGCTGTTGGGGATCTTGAACCCCGCGGGCGGGCTCCCACCCGCCAACGCCTTCTTCTTGAGCAGCAGGATCACCAGCCACCGCACGGGCGCGGGCGGCCCGCTCGGGAACCCGTCGAGCGCGCACGCCATGAAGATCGCCAGGTGCTCGAAGATCTGCCCCGCCGTCCAGTTGCCCGTCGTCCGCAACGTCCCCGCCCCATCAACAGCATCGTGGGCCGCCTGGATCCTGTCCAGCTCCGCCGAGACATCCTCGAGCGAGCCCAGCCGCAGAGCCCGCCGCGCTGCGTGTTTCGTATTCACCGACATGACATCCTCCGCGACCGTGCCCCCACGTTGCGCATGAGGATACCGTATCCGGACACATCGACCGCGACGCGCCCCGTGATCAGCCCTCGCCGATCTCGCACACCATCGTCAGATCGCAGGGCGATGGCGGGTACTCCAGCTCCGTCCGGTACCCCCGGAAACCGTCCAGCCCCCCCCACCCCGCCCGCGTGAGCGCCTCGCGGACCAACGCCGAGTACCGCGACATCCGCGGCGTCTGCACCACCGCCGGGCTCCCCAGCTCCGCCGCCGCCTCCGGCTCGTAGAGCGTGTGCGCGTTCGCCGCCGCCCCGCCCGCGTGCGGACGGTCCTCCAGCAGGCCGTAGACCCGCATCTGCGCGGCGCCGAAGTGCGACAGGCTCTCGTGCAACAGGACGTCGAACACCACCGCCTCCACCGGCGTGCGAACAGTCAGCGTGTACCGCCCCGCCGTGTTCTCCTCGTGACGCACGTGCGGCAGCACCGCCCGATGGACCTCGCCCGTCACGCACGTCACCGCCGCCTCACGCCCCACCTCGCCCGGCGCCAGCTCGTCGTACACCCACCCGTTCGCCGCCTCGAACTGGTTCAACTCCGGCAACGGACGCGAGCAGAACGCGTGCATCAACGGCAGCGTCCCCTCCCGCAACACGCCCTCGCCGTCGAGCGGCTCCCGCCTGGCCCGGAACATCCGCGTCTCCGAGTCGTTCGACGCGCGGAGACGCCGCACGATCCAGGGCGTGTCCGTGCGCAGACGCTCGAAGTCAACGAGGCCACCCAGCTGGATCACGTCCAGCAGCCCCTCCTCGTGCTCCGACGGTCGCAACGCCAGCGTGAGCAGCTGCAGCCGCGCACGGACACCCCAGATAGACGAGCCCGCCCGGAAGTAATCCCGGCGCTGCTCCAGCTCCATCCGCCCGGCACGCCGCCCGTCCCGCGCGATCATCGTCTCGAACGAACGCCGGTCCCCGGCGCTGCGACGCACGAACGCCCGCAGACGCTGGTCCGCCTCGCGGACCGCGACCACCCGCCCGTCCGTCACCCCGCGTGCCGCGGCCGCCCGCAGCACGATCTCCAGCCCGCCCGGCCCGGGCATGTGCCGCACCGCCTTCAGCGGGTCCGCGTCCTCGACAAACCGCGACAGCTTCCACGCCAGCGTCTTGTCGATCCCGAGCGAGCGCGCGATCGCCGACGGACGTGCGCCGTGCAACTCGGTATCGCCGAGCAGATCCGTCAGCGCCGCCCGGGCCTCACGCAACAAACCCGACGCGTCCTTCGCGAATCCCTCTTCCACTTTGTGTTCGGTTTTCGACAGGATAAATCCCTTCCGATCGCCCGCAATCGCAGCCTAGCGGATCTGAATCCGCCGCAACAGAATTGCTGTTGATTTCTCTAGAGAAATCTTGTGAGATAAATGGATCCTGGATACCCTCGCCGCGAAGGGTGGCACATCCCCACGAGACATGGAGAATGAGATGACCAGATTCACGACAGCCAGCATCGCACTCGCCGTCGGCGCCATCCCGGCCGCCGCAGACATCCAGTCCCAGCAGGTCGAGTACAGCTGGGACGTCCAGGCCGCCAACGAGCCGGCGGTCCTCCAGTTCTCAGCCTTCGACGACATGGGCGGCACGCGCCTGCTCACGGGCGTCAACGTCTCGCTCGAGGGCTTCTACTCGCTCAACATGCTCGCCGAGAACCTCGAGGAAGAGGCCATCACCTCCGACCAGTGGTTCGTCGAGGCCGCCACGCTCATGCAGGTCGGCTTCGGCGAACTCGCGCTCGGTGCGTTGGACGTCCTGAACTTCGGCCTGCTCTCGGCCGATCTGGCCGCCAACGACGGCGTCGCGCTCGAAGGCCCCGACTCGGTCTTCTGGGCCTTCAAGGGCGAGGTCAGCGGCGAGGCCAACATCCTCCCCGAGGACTTCACCGCGTTCACCCGCGGCGACTTCATCTCCGCCGACCTGTACCCCTTCCTCTCGCTCGCAATCACACCCCCGCCCCCGCTCTTCGACCTCTACATCACCGACCACATTCATTTCGGGAGCCTGACGCTCAACTATGAGTACACCGACGTGCCCGCGCCCTCCGCGCTCTCGCTCCTCTCGATCACGGGCGTCGCGTGCATGCGCCGTCGAAGGCCTCGGCGCGACTGAACTGCCCGGGTCCCCGGAGCACGGGTTGCTCTCTTGCCCGTGACGCCGACCCTGTCCGGAGCAGGAACCGCTCCCCGTTCCCCACCTCCGGGCTCCCGGCGAGCAGCACCCCCGCCCCAAGCCAGTATGGGTGGCGGGGGTGCTCGCTTTTGCGCGCTCCCGTGAAACTCCCGCGTCGTTCCGCGACGCACTCGGCCGCAGATCCACACGCGATCAGATCTACGCCGACCAGAGGGCCGAGACGCGGTCAGTGTCAACTCTCCCGGACTCTCTGACGCGCCGCGCGTGGGCGCGATGCGGTCGAGGCCGCGACCGACCGACACGCAATGAAAAACGCCCGTCCGAAGACGGGCGCCGTGTGAAGATCCGGACTCGTGGACTCAGCCGGCGGACGCCGCGGCCTTTTCCGCCTTCGCCCGCGCGTCGTCCAGTGTCCCGACGTACATGAACGCCGACTCGGGCAGGTCGTCGCCCTCGCCGTCGCACAGACGCTCGAACGAATCGATCGTATCCTCCAGCGACGTGTACACGCCGGGGAAGCCCGTGAACACCTCGGCGACGTAGAACGGCTGCGACAGGAACCGCTCGATCTTGCGGGCGCGGCTCACGATCTGCTTGTCCGATTCGCTCAGCTCGTCCACGCCGAGAATCGCGATGATGTCCTGCAAATCCTTGTACCGCTGCAGCGTCTTCTGCACGCGCTGGGCGACGTTGTAGTGGCGTTCGCCGATGATCCCCGGGTCCAGAATGGTGGACGTCGAGGCCAGCGGATCCACCGCCGGGAAGATGCCCTTCTCCGCGATCGACCGCTCGAGCACGACGAACGCGTCCAGGTGGGCGAACGCCGTCGCCGGCGCCGGGTCCGTCAGGTCGTCGGCCGGCACGTAGATCGCCTGCACCGACGTGATCGCGCCCTTGCTCGTCGAAGTGATCCGCTCCTGCAGCTGGCCCATCTCCGTGGACAGCGTCGGCTGGTAGCCCACGGCCGACGGCATACGACCCAGCAGCGCCGACACCTCCGAGCCCGCCTGCGTGAACCTGAAGATGTTGTCCACGAACATCATCGTCTCCTTGCCCGACTCGTCGCGGAAGTTCTCCGCCATGGTCAGACCGGAGAGGGCGACGCGCAGACGCGAGCCGGGCGGCTCGTTCATCTGCCCGAACACCATCGCCACCTTGTCGATGACGTGGGCCTTGACGCCCTTCTCGTCCGTGTACTCCGCCTCCTGCATCTCTCGCCACAGGTCGTTGCCCTCGCGCGTCCGCTCGCCCACGCCGCAGAACACGGAGTACCCGCCAAACTCGCGGGCCACTCGCGCGATCATCTCCTGGATGATGACCGTCTTGCCCACACCCGCCCCGCCGAACAACCCGATCTTGCCGCCACGCACGAACGGGCACAGCAGGTCAACGACCTTGATGCCCGTGACCAGGATCTCGGTGTTGGGGTTGAGCTGGCTGAACTCGGGCGCCTCGCGGTGGATCGGCATCCACGGCGTGCCCTCGGGCGCCGGCCGGTTGTCGATCGGCTTGCCCAGCAGGTTGAACACCCGCCCGAGCACCTTCTCGCCCACAGGCACCGTCACCGGCTTGCCAGCGTCGATCGTCGTCATGCCCCGCGTCAGGCCGTCGGTCGAGCCCAGCGCCACCGCCCGGACCTGCCCGCCGCCAAGGTGCTGCTGCACCTCGCCCGTCAGCGTCTGCGCCTGCCCGTCGTGCTGGAAATCGACGGTGATCGCGTTGTAGATCTCGGGCAGCGCGCCCTCGGGGAACTGCGCGTCGAATGTCGAGCCGATGACCTGGGTGATCGAGCCCTGCGTGCCTGCCGCCATGGAGCGCCTCTCTCTGGTCCGGGTGGTTCAAGAGCCCCGCGGGACCTGTCCCGCCGAGGGCTGGCACTGTAGGTCTCAAGGGCTCGCCCGGGCCAGCCCGACAGGCCCTCTGGCCGCCCAAAACACCCCAACCAAACACGCCCCCCTAGCCCCCCGCCCCGCCCTCGCGCCGCGCCGCCTCCTCCCGCCAGACCGCCGCCTCGTCTGCCCGCCCCAGGGCCTCGAGGACCTGCGCCGACCGCCTCGCGAGCTCAGCATTCCGGTCGGACAACTCCGCCGCCCGGATCAACTCCTCGACCGCCTCCGCGGGCCGCTGGGCGATCAGCAGCGCCGCGCCGTAGTCATGCCGCAGCGTCCCCGACCCGGGCCTCGCGTCCGCCGCGGCCTTCACGATCCCGAGCGCGTCCTCGACCGCCCGCGCGTTGCCCGTCGCCAGGCCAAGCTGCAGCAAGTTCTGCCCGATCGACGCCTGCTCCCACGGGCGCCCCGCCAGCTCAGCGCCCACCTCGCGCAGCATCTCGGCGCCCCGCTCGACCTCGCCGCGACGCGCCAGCGCCATCGCCGCCTCGCTCCGCACGCCCGGACGCAGGTTCTTTCTCGCCAGCACCCGGTCTACAACATCCCGCGCGTCGGCCGTCCACCCACCACGCTCCAGCGCCCCCGCGGCGTGGATGAGCGTGGACGCCGTGGCGCGCTCGTCCCCGATGACCTCGCCGAAGATCTCACGCGCCCGCGCCCGCTCGCCCAGCGACACCAGCGTCTCGCCGACCGCGATCGCACGCGAGCTGTCACGCCCGTGCCCACGCAGCGCCGCGTCCGCGGCCCGCTCGCACATCGCGACCGCCTCCGCCCGACGCCCCTGCGCCTGGCGGAACTGCGCGAGCGTCAGCAGCCCGCCCGGGTCGTCCTCGAGCAGCGCCTCGCCATCGGACCACAGCCGCTCGCCCTCTCCCGCATCCCCGCGCGACAGCGCGGCACGCGCGAGCCGGTCCCGCACGCCGTGCAGCCCCGGGTGCAGCTCCAGCGCCCGCCGGTCCAACGCCTCGAGATCCGCGCCCGTCGCCCCCGCCGCCCGCGCCTCCTGCTGGGCCTGCGAGATCAGCGAGTCCGTGGGCGAGCCCTCCTCGATCGCCCGCTCCAGGTGGGCCTTCGCCTCGCCGTGCTCGCCCAGCAGGGCCAGCAGGTACGCCGTCCGCACACGCCGCTCCGCGTCCAGGGGCCAGCCCCACCCCCCGTCGCCAGGGCCCGACGCCGCGCCGTACCACCCGAGCGCCTCGCGCGCCCGCGCCTCCACGTCCTCCGACGCCTGGAACTCGGCCCGCAGCGCCGTCACGAACTGCACGTCGATCGACGAGTACGCCATGTCGCCCCGCCAACGCGTGAACCGCGCCTGCCCCGCCCACGCGAACGCGCCGCCCAAGACAAGCGTCAGCACGACGAACACCACGCCCGCGACCCGCACCCGCCCCTTGTACTTGAGCTTGATCCCGTACAGCCGAGCGTTGTCCGACCGCACCACCCGCCACGCCGTCCACGCGATGAACGTCGCCACACCCGCGACCCCGCCGGCCAGCAGCATCGGCACCTGGTCCAGCGCCCCCCGCGCCGCCAGGAACGAGAGCAGGAACACGACCGCGAGCGCGACCTCCCCGCCCCACGTCAGGTCCCACCTGCGCGCCCGGCTGGCCCTCGCGTTCTTCGCCGTCTCCCTCGCCTGATCCGACCTGGGTTTCGCCCCGATCCCCCAGGCGCCCCACCCCGCGTACAACGCGTCGTTCGGGCACGCGCTGATGCAGTCCATGCACTTCATGCACCCCGGATCCACGACCATCCCGAAGTCACGCACCTCCTCGTGCACGCGCACGTTCGATGTGCACACCGACGTGCAGTGCCCGCAGTGCGAGCACGCGTCCGTCACCCGGATCCGGAACGGCGCCACCTTCTCCGCCGGCGCAAAGAACCCCCCGTACGGGCACCCGTACGTGCAGAAACCCTTGGCCCCCAGGAAGTACACCGTCGCGAACCCGCACACCGCCAGGAACGGCACGGCCACGTACCACTCCGGGAACGTCGCCCAGTAGTCCTCCACCAGCAGCTCGCTCTGGAAATGCTCGATGTCCCCGATCGGGCGGAGCCAGATGGGCCACCCCAGCCCCGCCGACTCGAGCGCCGGCCCCACCACGAACCGCTTGAAGTTCGGCCACACGAACATGTACAGCGCCAGGATCAACGGCACGAACATCAGCAGCCGGGACCGGAACGGCTTGGGCCGCACCCCCACCTTCTTCATGAACCACCCGCACAGGTCCTGCAGCGCCACGATGTGGCACCCCCACCCGCAGAAGTACCGTCCGAACAGCATCGTCGAGACGATCGCCAGCGCGAAGAAGATGAACCCCGTGTTCACCAGCCCCTGCTCGAGCGTCTGCATGCTCTCGCTCGGCTCCACCGGCGCAACCGTCCGCCCGTTCACCACCCAGTGGACGATGTGCGCCGCCATCAGCACGTGCACCGTGATCAGCACCCCCGCCCGCCACCGCCCCATCCCCGAGTGCGGCGGCTTCTCGGGCCTCGCCCCCGACGCGCAGTCGATCACGGGCAGCGAGACACGCTTCCCCCCGCCATCCTCTCTGACAACCTTCGATCTCGCCACGCCATGACTGTATCATCCCGGAGCCAACGAGTTTGCGCCAACGCCACCGCACCCGAGCCCTGCCTGTGATGACCCGACACCACGCCGTGATCCCCACGATCCTGCTCGCGCTGGCGATGCTCGTCCCCGCGGCGCACGCCCAGCCCCAGGAGCAACACGAGCCCTCGCCACGGGCGGACGCCACGACGCCCGACGAGACCCTGTTCCCAGACACCCCCGTCGGCCGCGCCGCCCGTCTCTGGTTCGACGCCATCCGCTCGGGCGAGCAGGCCCCCGTCGAGGCCATGATCCGCGAGCGCTTCGACACCGCCTTCCTGGAACAGATCCCCCTCCCCCAGCACCTGACCATGCACATGCGCCTCGCCCGCGCCGGCATCAGCCTCCCGCATTCCATCGCGAGCCAGAACGACCACGAGATCACCTACTACCTCCGCGACGGCGGCGTCTGGGGCCAGCTCCGCATCGCCGTCAGCCGCGACGAGCCCCACGGCATCACCAACGTCGCCGTCCGCCCGTCCGCCGGCCCGCCCGAACTCCAGGGCCGCCCCAAGACCATGAAGGCCTTCCGCGACGAGACCGTCGAGTTCCTCGACGCGCTCCGCGACAAAGGCCGCTTCGACGGCGCCGTCTTCATCGGACCCGTGAACCCCGTCGACGGCGACGACCCCAACAACGGGCTCGCCTGGGTCGCGCCCGACGCCCGCCGCGACATCCCCATCGAATTCGTGCTCGACGCGATCAAGCTCGCCGTCCCACTCTCCGTTGTCCACAACACCTGGGACGAGCGTCAAACCCCGGCCGACCCGCTCGCGGCCCCCATCTCCGGCTCCCAACTCGAAGAACGCGCACTGCTCGAGGAGATCGAGCTCACGCGCGCCGGCGGCACGCCGGAACAACTCGCCAAAGCCCTCGACCAGGCGCGCCGAGCACGCCATCAACAGTACCGGGACCTCGCCGACTCCATCTTCGCGGGCGACTCACCCGCACGCCTCGAGTTCCAGCGAGGCCTCGTCCACGCCCTCGTCTTCGACCCACTCTGGATGACCGATTGCGAGGTCCCGTTCGGAGCCGAGGGCCGGATGAACCCCGCCGACCTCACACGCTTCGGCCGAGGGCTGATCAACCACGAGTACATCCGCCCACGCCTGCTGACCGATGTCACCACCGGCGTCGGTCCCGACCTCGACCGCTCCCCGCGCATCGTCCGCCGCAACGCGATGGCCGGCTTCGAGGAACGCATCGACGACAACGGCGTCCGCTCCTTCTCGCTCCGGCACGCCGGCGACGACACGCACGTCCTCCTGCGCTGCTACCCGCGAGCGGGCTGCATCATCGTCATCGTCGCCCCCGACGAGAAGACCCTCAACCTCATCGACCGTCGCATCTTCAACCGCCTCCCGGGCCTCGAGCCCGCCGAGGACGCCGACGACGCCCCCTGACGCCCACCCGGGGCCGCTTCCACCTATTTTCATAATCACACTTTCCGTGACGGGGCCATCTCCCCGGCGCATCCTGTTCACCGACGCGCCCACTCCCCGCCCTCTCGGAGCCCACGATGCACGCTCGACCCACCGCCCTCCTCCACGCCGCCGTCCTGGCCTCCACCCTCCTGGGCGCCATCGCCCCGCTCACGCTCGCCCCGCCCGCGAGGGCCGCGGCGGTGCTCCCCGCGCCCGACACCCTCGTGCTCCCCGACACACCCGCCGGCGACGCCGCCCGCGCCTGGATCAAAGCCGTCGAGTCGGGCGACGCCGACACACTCCGCAGTATGATCGAGACCGTCTTCGACGCCGGCTTCCGCGACGACTACGGCGTGGACCAGCACCTCAAGATGCACCAGGCCATCCTCCACGAGGCCCCCCGCTTCCACTCGCTCGCGCGCGCCGACGCCCGCAAGGTCGTCGTCTACGCCGAGGTCGGGCACGGCTGGGGCGAGATCGTCATCGAGGTCAGCCCCAGGGCCCCGCACGGCATCGTCGGCATCTCCCTCCAGCAGTCCGACGGCCCCAACATCAAACCCGCGCAGCGCGCCGCCGACGACGCCGCGTTCGTCAAGGCCATGGACGCCCGCCTCGACATGCTCGCCGACGACGACAACTTCGCCGGCACGGTCCTCGTCGTGCGCGGCAGCGCGACCGTCTACCAGGCCGCCCGCGGCCTCGCCTCCCGCCGCTACGACGCCCCCAACACCATCGACACCCGCTTCAATCTCGGCTCGGCCAACAAGATGTTCACCGCCACCTCCATCGCCCAGCTCGCCGAATCCGGCAAGCTCGCCTACGACGACACCGTCGGCGACCACGTCCCCGACTTCCCCAACAAGGACATCCGCGACACAGTCACCATCCACCACCTGCTCACCCACACCTCCGGCATGGGCTCGCACTTCACCGACGAGTTCATGCAAGGCTCCAAGCGCACCTACCGCACCCTCCACGACTACCTCCCGCTCTTCCAGGACGAGCCGCTCGCCTTCGAGCCCGGCGAACGCTTCGCCTACTCCAACGCCGGCATGTTCGTCCTCGGCCTCGTCGTCGAGGCCGCCTCGGGCCAGGACTACTACGCCTACGTCCGCGAGCACATCCTCGAGCCCGCCGGCATGACCCGCACCGGGCACTTCGACATGGACATCCCCGTCAAGGACCTCGCCACCGGCTACTACAAAGTCTCCGACGAGGACCTCGCCGCCGAGGCCGACAACGACGCGCCCTGGAAGACCGACGCCGGCCCCTGGCGCGAGAACACCTTCCTCCACTCCATCAAGGGAGGCCCCGCCGGCGGCGCCTTCTCCACTTGCCCCGACATGGCCCGATTCTCACGCGCCCTCCGCGACGGCACGCTCGTCTCGCCCGACTCGCTCGCCACACTCACCAAGGGCAAGAGCGACATGGGCGGGCCCGACGCCATGTACGCCTACGGCTTCGTCGAGCAGCACACCAACGGCTTCCGCTCCTTCGGGCACAGCGGCGGCTTCCCGGGCATCACCGCCTTCTTCCGCGTCTACCCGGACCTGGACCTCACCGTCGTCGTCTTCGCCAACGCCGGCTCCGGCGCCGCCATCGACCGCGCCCTCACCGCGTCCATCCCCGACCTCGAGCCCTGACCCCGCCCCCCGACCCGCCCCCGCGTCCGAACCCCTACGGGCACCCGCCCGCGAACAGCCCGAGGTACGCGACCACGTCGCTGAAGTCGAGCTGACCCGTCGGCGCCGCCAGGTCCGCCAGCGCATTGCCCGACGCGAATAGGTTCAGGTACTGCACCACGTCGGAGAAGTCGAGCGACCCGAACGGCCCCGCGATATCCGCCGCGTTGCACGACGCACGCGTCAGCCCGATGTTGTCGAACGCGAACACCGACGCTAGCGCCGTCCCCGCGAACGACAGCCCGACCGAGTAGATCTCCCCCACCCCCTCGATCACGACGCGCCCCGAAAAGCTATCGCCCAGCGTCGCCGGCCAGGTGTTTGTCTCCAACGCGAAGCCCTGCTCGAACGCCAGCGACTCCCCGTGCGCGCCGAACGCCTGCAGGTGCATCTGCGCCGACGAGTGGACCGTGTCATTCACGGCAAAGTCCACCGACACCCGCGTCGCCGGGACCGCCAACTGGATCGTCACGAAGTCCCCGATCTCGCCCACCAGGAACGCCCCCTCGCCGTAGTCCCCATCCTCCGGCACGCCCTCGGTCTCCACCGTCGGCGAGGGCAACGCCTGCGTCTGCGTGTCGAACGTCGCGTACCCCAGCAGCGTCACCCCGTCGATCGGGGTCCCGACCGCCACCCCGTCGAACGTGATCACGTCATCGACGCCCTGCGCCGCCCCCGCCGCGATCCCGACCGCCAGCGCCGCCGCCAGCGCCAGCCCGCAACCCGTGCTCCGCATGCCATGCCCCTTTCAAACCGTGACAACCACAGCCTACCGCCCACGCCCAACCCCCCGACCCCTCACTTCCGATGGCCCCCCCCTACGATGCCCGCTCACGACCACACGACCCCCTCAGGACCTCCCCCCCATGAAGATCCACGAGTACCAGGGCCGCGACCTGCTCGCCTCCTTCGCCATCCCCGTCCCCGCGGGCCAGGTCATCGACTCCATCGAGACCGCCGCCACCACCTACAAGCAGGTCACCAGCGAGGCCGGCACGGACCTCGCCGTCGTCAAGGCCCAGGTCCACGCCGGCGGCCGCGGCAAAGCGGGCTTCGTCAAGCTCGTCCGCTCCGCCAAGGAAGCCGAGGACGCCGCCCGCTTCATGCTCTCCAACAAAATGGTCTCCGCCCAGACCGGCCCCGAGGGATTGGAAGTCACCAAGCTCCTCATCGCCGCCGGCGTCGACATCGCCCACGAGTACTACCTCGCCATCACCACCGACCGCGCCACCCGCCGCCACACACTCATCGCCTCGGCCGAGGGCGGCGTCGAGATCGAGAAGGTCGCGCACGAGAACCCCGACGCCATCATCAAGGCCAAGCTCCACCCGCTCCTGGGCCTCCAGCCCTTCCAGGCACGCGAGGTCGCCTTCCGCCTCGGCTTCAAGGGCAAGCAGGTCTCACAAGCCGTCAAGGTCATGATGAACCTTGCGCGACTGTTCCTCGCCAAGGACTGCTCCATCGCCGAGATCAACCCATTGATCGTCACGCCCGCGGGCTCTGGTGGGGCAGGCGTCTCGCCTGCCGACAACCCCGACGGCCAGGTCCTCGCCATCGACGCCAAGTTCAACTTCGACGACAACGCTGTCTTCCGCCACAAGGACATCCAGGCCCTCTTCGACCCCGCCGAAGAAAACCCCGCCGAGCTGCGCGCACAAAAGTTCGGCCTGTCCTACATCGCACTCGACGGCAACATCGGCTGCCTCGTCAACGGCGCCGGCCTCGCCATGGCCACCATGGACACCATCAAGCTCCACGGCGGCGAGCCCGCCAACTTCCTCGACGTCGGCGGCTCCGCCACCGAAGAAGCCGTCACCGAAGCCTTCAAAATCATCCTCGCCGACCACGCCGTCAAGGGCATCATGGTCAACATCTTCGGCGGCATCATGCAGTGCGACATCATCGCCGCAGGCATCATCAACGCCGCCCAGGGCTACCAGAACCCCGACGGCTCCAAGGGCTTCAAGGTCCCCCTCGTCGTGAGGCTGGAAGGCACCAACGTCGACGCCGGCCGCCAACTCCTCAAGGACGCCGCCGCCGATCTGCCGACACTCCAGGCCGCGACGGATCTGGGGGATGCGGCGGAGAAGGTTGTCAAGGCAGTCGGCTAGCCAGTTTCCACCTTATTTGAACGATCAGATGGCAAAGTATCCTCGAAATCAGCCGTGCTGGTGTGGCTCTGGCAAGAAGTACAAGAAGTGCCACCTGAATCGAGAGACTCAGACTCCAATTCGTCAGCACGAGGCAATCCGCGGATTTGGCGGCGTATTCGACGAGGCGCGGTGCCTTCATCATGAGGCTCCGAATGGCTGCTCAAGCCAATTCGTACGAGCACACACGATCTCAAAGCGAGGCGCGTTGTCCGCGATTGCAGAAGACGGCCATGTCGTAGCATATCCGAATCTACACGATGTCTTCCGGCTCAAAGGCAGGCCCACGTTTGTTCGGAGGGGCGTGAATCAAGCAACTACATTCGTGGGGTTTTGTTCTCACCACGACGACAGCACATTCAAACTGATCGACACAACACCCTTTGATGGGTCATCGAAGTACTGCGGACTTCTTGCCTACCGCGAAACCTGCCGTGAGTTGTTCCACAAGGAGTCGATACCTGCTGTCGTTCAGCACGCTCGCGAGTTCGATAAAGGAAGAAGCGAGGTTGGCCAACACAAGCTGCAACTAGAGTTGAAGATGGCCGAGGCCATGTCTGCGATAGGCGCCCGCGACCTGCGCAGACAGTATGACCTGATCTCACAGTGTGTTGATCAGGACAAGTTCTCGAATTGCAAAGGGCTAGTCTTTCGCTTTGATGCGCCATCTCCACTACTTTGTAGTTCGTGCTTCTCTCTAAGTCACGACATCCATGGCGACATGCTCTTTGACCTAACTAAAAACTTTGACACCCCGGTTCCAAGCGCGTGGCTTGAGATCCTGCCCGATACATGCGGGACATTTGCCTTTCTGATGTGGCACAAGGACGATGAGACGATTCAGCCTGTCGTCGCCAAGCAACTCCTCGAAGAGGATCCAACGAGAATCCCATCGCTTCTGATGTTCCTTGCAGTAGCTTGCTCCGACAACGTCGTGATTCGCCCATCATGGTGGGAAAGCCTTGCGAGTGATCACAGGGCAGCATTCGAAGCCGCGATGGGTGAGAACACGACTGACCTAGCACTCAATCCAAATATCGCCAAGTACGCGAACGACAACCCCGTCTGGTCGAGCTCGGTGACAGCCTCAAGGCTGTGACCACGCAGCAACCTGTCGTCATCCTCGATCTATTGTTGAATACTGATAGAGTGCTCTCACGCACAGGTCGTTCCGATCGCGAGTAATAGCCTGCGCGCGCAACTTCCCGCCCCTCCACCCCCTCCCCCTCGACGCCGCCCCGCCGCCCGCCCACAATTGCGGCATGAGACTCGCGCAACCACACACCACCAACCCGCCCGCCGACCCTCCGTCTTCCTGCTCCCTCTCCCCCGTGGCCGAGAGGGCCGGGGTGAGGGGGTCTCCGTCCCCTCCTTCTTCTCCTCACCCGACCTGCCGACCTCACGACCTGCCGACCTCCCGCCCCCTCACGGGTTCACCTTCTCCACCTTGATGTCGGCGATGTAGAGCCCCAGGATCGGCGCATCGGTGAACCGGTTGAAGCCTTGGTGCCACGTGTCTAGGCGGTCCAGCTCGGTGCGCACGATCGTCGCCGAGATCTCCACCGTGCTGTTCGTGTCCAGGCTCGACAGGATCGATGGGTCGATGTGCTCGCCGGCCTTGAGCAGGAACGCCCGCGGCCCGGGGCGGTTGTGCACCGCCATCCCCACACGGATCCGCCCCGGGTCCGCCCGGTGCAGCAGCCCGACCCACACACCCTCGGAGCTGATCGGCTCGTAGTTCCACACCGTCTCGGGCAGGTCCGGGTTCGCGGGCCACACGCGGAACAGGAACCGGATCCGCTGACCCGCCAACGGCGCGCGGGCCGCCTCGACCTTCTGCATCACCTCGTCCACGCGGACCTGGTTCTGGCTCGACTTGGCCTCGGCGATCTCCTTGACGAGCCCGGCCCACCACAACGCCGCCTGATTCCGGTTGTTGGGGTCGAACTCCGTAACGCTCGCCGCGCCGCCGCCACCGCTGCCGCCGCGCCCGCACCCGGCGACCACGAACGCCATCGCCACCGCCACGAGGCACGCCAGGAAAACACGAGTTGTCATCGGGGACTCCTGCGACGCCCGCCGCGGCACAACCGGACGGGCCGGGAAGAGGTCGGACCCAGAGCCGGACGCCCGGCGATGGCCCAGGCGGGCAGCATAACGACCGGGGCCCGCCTTCCACCCCGCTAGATCTCGTGGCGCCGCCGCCTCATCGCCCCGCCACGCTTCCCCAGCCCCCGCGCGATCACAACCCTTTGGATCCCCCGCCGCCCCGGGTATCCTCGGGCGAGGAAGGAGGCGCCCGATGCGCCATGCCACCTCGCCCGCCCTCGCATCCTCCGTTGTCGCCGCCGCGATCCTCGCCCCCCAGGCGAGCGCCGGCGACTGCGTCCCCGCCCCCAACGAGGAGTGCGACACCGCCATCCTCTTCACCACCGCCGACCTGCCCTATCAGGTCGCCGACATCCTCGGCTGCACCAACGACCAACCCGACCGCCCCTACTTCGACGTCTTCTACCAATACGACTGCACGACCACAGCCCTGCACCGCTTCGACATGTGCGGCACCACCGGCGACTCGTACATGCGCATCTACGCCGACGACTGCAGCTTCGGCGGCTCCACCTTCTGGGTAGAAGACGACGACGCCTGCCCGGGCTCGCCCAACACGCTCGATCCGATGATCGACATCGAAATGGAGGCCGGGCACTCGTACTGGATCGAGCTCGGCGCCTGGCGCGACGCCATCCAGTTCCCGCCCAACGCCAACGACCCGTACATGTTCAGCGTCGCGATCGTCCTGCCCTGCCCCGCCGACCTGGCCCTGCCCGAGGGCGAGCTCAACTTCGACGACGTCATCGCGTTCCTGACCGCCTTCGCGACGATGGACCCCGCCGCCGACTTCGCCCTGCCCGTGGGCGTCTTCGACTTCTCCGACGTCATCGGATTCCTGCAGGCCTTCGCCGCCGGCTGCCCCTAGCCCGCTCGTTTGCGGCGCCCGCTGGCGCGATCAGGTAGGCTCTGCCCCACCCACATCAGGAGACCACGGGCATGGCCGACAAGGAACTCAGCACTCTCGTCCTCGTGATCATCGCGATCCTGCTCCCGCCCCTGGCCGTCTTCCTCAAGACCGGCGCCGGCAGCACGCTGATCATCAACATCATCCTCTGGATCCTGTTCTACATCCCGGGCCTGCTGCACGCGCTGTACGTCATCCTGAAGTAGACGCGCGGGCCCCGGCTCAGGCCGCCAGGAGCAGTTCCTCGGGCGAGCGGATCACCGCCAGCGCCGCCTCGCGGCTCAGCGCCCGCGAGAAGTGGAACCCCTGCACGAAGTCGCAGTCCAGCGAGATCAGGCTCGCCAGCTGCTCCTCGGACTCGACGCCCTCTGCCACGACCTCGAACCCGAGGTGCGACGCCATCGTCAGGATCGCCTGCACGACCGCCGCGTACCCGCGGTTGTCGCGCATGTTGAGGATGAACGAGCGGTCGATCTTGAGGACGTCGAGCGGGAGCTGGTGCAGACTGCTGAGCGACGAGAGGCCGGTCCCGAAGTCGTCCATGTGGACACCGATGCCCAGCTCCTTGACGGCGGTGAGCACCGAGACCGCGGCGTGCATGTCCGCGACGACGGCGCTCTCGGTCACCTCGAAGCACAGGCGGCTCGGATGGATACCCGCCCGGGAGATCGCGCGATGAACCCGCGCCAGGAATCCTGGCTCGACGAGCTGCAGTCGTGAGATGTTCACACTCACGGCGAAGTCGTCGCCAAGATCGTGCGCCCGCGACCACGACGCGATCGCCGCGCAAACCTCGTTGAGGGCCCACTCGCCGAGCTCGACGATGAGCCCCATCTCCTCGGCGATCGGGATGAACATCGAGGGCGAGATCGTCTCCTGGTCGGGCGTGGTCCAGCGTGTGAGCGCCTCGAAGCCGCGGAGTCGGGCGTCGCGGACGGAGATGATCGGCTCGTACATGATCTCGAACTGCTCGAGCTCGAGCGCCTGTCGCAACGAGTTCTCCAGGCGGAGTCGGTCGCGCGCCTCGGCGTGCAGGCGTGGGTCGTAGTAGGCGTACCCGCCCTTGCCCGCCTCCTTGGCGCGGTACAGCGCCAGGTCCGCGTGGCGGAGGACGTCCTCGGGCGACTCGTCGCCCTCGCCGCAGACGACCACGCCCACGCTCGCGCTGGGCGTGACCTCGTGCCCGCCGATGTTCATTGGTTTGGACAGAGTCCGGACGATGCGCTGCGCGACCAGCCCGGCGTCGCCCGGAAGGCGGATGGCGTCGAGCAGCACGACGAACTCGTCGCCGCCGAGGCGGGCCGCGGATTCGGCGCCGACCCGGGTGACCGCGTCGAACGATCGGACCGACCCGACCAGACGGTCGGCGACCTGGCGGAGCAGCTCGTCGCCCAGGGCGTGCCCGAGCGAGTCGTTGACCGACTTGAAGTTGTCGAGGTCCACGAACAGGACGGCGAACGGCGGGGCGTTCTCGTTCCGCTGGCGGGCCTGGCAGCGTTCGATCTGCTCCAGGAGCATCGCGCGGTTGGGCAGACCGGTCATCAGGTCGTGCATGCCCGAGACGGGCGCGGCCTCGAGCGTCTTTGTGCGCTCGCGGAGCATCGCGTTCATCTCGGCGTTGCGCACGCGCAGGCCGCGGGCCTCGCCCGAGGCGCCCGCCAGGGCGCAGAGCATCTGGGCAAGGACGTGCTCGGAGACGTCGGCGTCGATGCAGACAAGGCGCCCGCCGTGACGCCCGACGCCCGCGGGGTCCGCGTCGGCGCCGCGGACAGTCACGATCAGGCTGGGGTCCGAAGCGAGCAGGCGGCGCGCGAAGCTCCATGTGTCGGGCCCGTCCCAGCCCCGCGCGTCGATGAGTGCGACGGCGATCGGGCGCCCGTCGACCTGGCCCCTGTGGAGCGTGCTCATCGCGGCCTCGGGGTCCGACGCCCCGACCCGGCAGACCGACGCGTTGCGCGAGGCGCCAGGGTCACGCAGCCCGGCGATCCCGGCCTGCGTGTCCAGGCACGACGCCTCGCTGCCGCCGACGACCAGCAGACCCCAGTCGAACTCACACATCATCGGCGTGCACCCCGTTCCCACCAGGCGCGGGCGCCGAGCGTCCGCGGGAGGTTTATCGACCCGGGGGGATGCGGAGTTGACGGACGCCTTCCGATCGTCGCCTCTGGCCCCCGGATAACCGGGCGCGGACCGGCGCGGTCGGAGCCGTCGGCGCACCCGGCAGGCCCGCCGGCCGGGTGTGGCCGCGGCGCCCTCGTCCGGGCGCGGGACGCGCCGAAGTGGCGGCCCGAAATTCGGTTCGGTGGACGCTTGACGAAATCACAAACGCGCGTACTCTCATCTCCAGTTCAGGTGTCGGGCAGCACGCCGATCCCAAGTCGGGACGGCCGCCGGCGGGGTACGTCGGACAAAGCCCGGTCCACCCGAACGCACGGAGGCCCCGTGAACGACGGGGACCCACAATGGCGAAACCCGCTTCCAAGCCGTCCGCCTCGTCCAAGCCCGCGAACCCGAGCAAGCCCACCAAGCCCAAGGGCAAGTAATCTCGGGTCGTTCGATCGAACGACTCTGTAAAAACAGCCGCCCCGGGGAGACCCGGGGCGGTTTTTTCTTGCCCGGGCGCCGCCGCGGCAGGGCGCGCGGGCGCTGGCGGGGCGCGGGTAGGATCGACCTGGGCGGGGATCCCCCGCCCGGACGGAGCCCGCCCATGACCCGACACATCGCGTTCGTCAGGCGCCCCGGCGCGTCGATCGGCGACTGCCTGCTCACCCACCGCGACCGCGAGGGGATCGATCTGGACCTGGCCCGCCGCCAGCACGCGGCATACCGCGAGGCGCTCTCCCGCCTGGGGCGTGAGGTGATCGAGCTGGAGGAGGCCGACGAGCACCCGGACGCGGTCTTCGTCGAGGACCCGGTCGTCGCGCTCGACGAGATCGCGGTGATCGCCCGCCCGGCGACCGAGTCGCGCCGGCGCGAGATCCCGAGCCTCGAGGCCGCCCTGGGCCCCTACCGCGAGCTGGCG
The DNA here is from genome assembly GCA_029260515.1 of Phycisphaerales bacterium. Taxonomy (GTDB): domain Bacteria; phylum Planctomycetota; class Phycisphaerae; order Phycisphaerales; family UBA1924; genus JAJRXR01. Next base: position 149,871 of record JAJDDC010000019.1, read on the forward strand.
CATATTGCTGCGCCCGGGACGCTGGAGGGGGGCGACGTGGTCAGGGTCGGGCGTCGGCTGTTCGTGGGTCTCAGCTCGCGGACCAACCAGGCGGGCATCGACCAGCTCCGGGCGCACATCGCGCCCCTGGGCTACGAGGTCCACGCGGTCCCGGTGACCGGGTGCCTGCACCTCAAGACGGGCGCCTCGCACATCGGGCACGGACGGGTGCTCGTCAACCGGGACTGGGTGGACGCGGACGCGTTCGTCGGGTGCGAGACGATCGACGTGGACCCGTCCGAGGCGTGGTCGGCCAACGCGGTCCTGCTGGGCGAGCACGTGATCGTGCCGGCGGGGGCGGCGAAGACGTGTGCGCGGCTGCGCGCGCTCGGGCTGAACGTGCACGAGGTCGGGCTGAGCGAGATGCAGAAGGCCGAGGGCAGCGCGACGTGCCTGAGCGTACTGATCAGCGTCGAGTAGGCGGTGGGTGGGCGCGTCGTCAGGCGGCCTGGCTGGGGCCGTCGATCGGATCCCAGCAGATGCGCAGCAGGCCGCGGGCACGCTCGGGGTTCTCGAAGGCGAGGCCCGACTCGTACTTGCGGAAGCCGACCCGCTTGGTCCAGACGATGCGGACCTCGAACGAGCACGAGCCCCAGGGGCTCTCGACGGTAACGGTGTGCGTCTCGTCGGAGGGCTGGGGGGGCTTGCTGGGGCTGATGACGCGGATGCCCCCGGCCGAGACGTCCGCGACGCGGGCGGCGCCGCAGGTCACCAGCTTGGTCATGAAGCGCGGGCGCGTGCGGGCGCCGAGCTTGCTGCTCGCCTCGCCATACTGGAGTTTTCGCAGTGCTTCCCACGAGGTCATGACGCAGGCGTATCGGCCTGAAGGAGGGAGCGCGATGAGCGCACGCCGCCTGGCCAGCATCGGCCCGCCCTCCCAGACTGCCCGGGGCGGCGGCTATCGGACCGTATCGCACGTACGATCAGGGTATGGCGCGCACCCGAGAGATCCACACACCCGACCTGGGCCCGCCGAGCAACGCGGGCGTGTCGCGTGAGCTGTACGACCGGATGGGGGCGGCGAACATCACGCGGATGATGCACGACGTGTACGAGAACCTCGCGGACAGCTCGGTCTCGCGCCTCTTCCCGTCGGACCCGGCCGCGAGACGGGCGGCGGCGGACCGGTCGGCGGACTTCTTCATCTTCCTGATGGGCGGCCCACCGCTGTACCAGCAGAAGCACGGCCCGCCCCGGATGCGGGCCAGGCACCTGCCCTTCGAGATCGACGAGCCCGCCCGCCAGGAGTGGCTGCGGTGCTTCGGGGACGCGCTGGAGGACGCGGAGGCCAAGTACGCGTTCCCGCCCGAGCACATGGAGGGCTTCGTGGAGTTCCTGGTCAAGTTCAGCGGGTGGATGGTGAACGCGCGGTAGACTGCGCGCCAAGATCGAAAGGAGTCACGCGATGCAGGCGACCACATTCGTGGCGGCGCTCGTGCTCGGCCTGACCACGGGCGTTGCGATCAAGCCCCCCACCTACGTCCCCCCCACAGACAAGGAAAAGGACGACCCCGCGGTCCGCGAACGCCTCGACGAGGAGCGGTCGCTGATCACGGAGTATGAACAGAAGCTCGAGAAGCTCCGGGTCAACTACGAGTCGGTCCAGGAAAAGGGGAAAGCCGCTGTCGGCGAGATCCTCGACGCCTTCCACACGCACGCGGCCCGCGCCGAGTTCGACGCCTACTTCACCCTCATGCACGACGACGGCGTCTTCCTGGGCACCGACGCCACCGAGCGCTGGACCAAGACCGAGTTCATGGACTACGCCCGCCCCGTCATGATCGGGCAGGGACGCGGCTGGGAGTACCACCCCCGTGACCGCCACATCAGCGTCGCGGAGTTCGGCGGGATGGCATGGTTCGACGAGCTGCTCGACCACGACAAGTACGGCGTCCTCCGGGGCTCGGGCGTGGTCGCACGCACCGAGGACGGCTGGAAGATCATGCAGTACAACCTCGCGTTCACCGTCCCCAACGACGACGCCCCGGCGGTCGTGGAGCTGATCAAGGCCGGCGGGGACGGCTGACCGTTCCCGAAGGTGCAGAAACGTGACGGGAGCGGGCGCCCGGTGCATCCAGTGTGGGCAGAGGGGGTCGGTGTCGTCAGAGATGTCCCCCGGAACGGAGCCAAGATGCGGCAGATTTCCACGCGCGCCTTCGGGGCGACGGGGCTCAAGTACACACTCGCGGGCCTCTTTATGGTCGCGGCCGTGGGCGTCCTCGGCTGGCGCCTGATCGCCCAGGGGGACGCCGAGCCCCGGGCGGCCCGGTCCCGGCCGGTCGCGATCACGCCCGAGGGCGACCCGATCGACACCAACTACACCCGTGTGCGCAACCGCGACGACGCCCGGGAGGCCGTCGCCATGATCGGCCAGAGCGTCGCCCGAAACGCGCGATCGGTCGAGGAACTGGGCGAGCTGACGCCCGAGGTGTACGCCCAGGTCGGCGACGCGGTCGTCGATTCGATCGGGTCGTTCTTCGATGGCAAGTACGAGGACTTCCTCGAGGCGATGCGCCGCATGGGGGCGGAGCTGGACCCCGAGGCGGACTACAAGCCCTTGTACGACCGGTTCCGCGCGTGGTGCGCGCTGGGCGAGCCGGACCTGGACCGGCTCGAGGTCAGGCGGTATGTGCCGATGTCGCCCGCGGGCGACCCGGGCGGGGCGCAGGGCCCTCGGCGTGTGATGAGGACCCAGGACGAGGACTCGGGCGGCGAGCCGCGCCGGGGCGTGGGCGTGCGTCAGATGCGGATGTCCACCGAGAGCATGTTCCCGGCGGCTGATGTCGAGGGCGAGTCGTCGCGAGCGCCGATCGAGGTGATCGTCCCGGTCCGCCCGCGGTCGGGCCCGAGCAAGGGGGGCGAGATCACGCTGGGCGTGGTGCTGGTGTGGAACGACGAGGCGGGGTACTGGCAGCCGGGCGCGTACTCGAAGACAACGTACTCGATCGAGGAGGACGACTGATGGCTCGTCGCACTGGCCGCTCGGCGTTCACCCTGATCGAACTGATGGTAGTGATCGGGATCATCGCGTTGATCCTGGCGATCGCGCTGCCGGCGTTGGGGGGCGCACGCACGAGCGCGAAGCAGCTCCTGGCCCTGTCGAACGTCGCCCAGACGCAGAAGATGTTCGAGCAGTACGCGAGCGACCACGGGCGGTACCCGTTCCGTGCGGCGGGCGACCAGCCGGCCGGGCTCGACGAGCCTTCCGACCCGAACGCGATCACGTTCCGGTGGTGGCCCGAGGGGCGTGTCGTGATCGCGACAACCGAGCATTTCGAGCAGGAGAACCTCTGGTACCCCATGGTCGCCCCGCTCGAGGACTGGCCGACGCTCGCGGAGGTCTGGATCAGCCCGGGCAAGGACGCGCGTCTGCCGACGCTCGAGGAGTTGCTCGACGGGTACGAGGTTGATCTCACGGAGATATTCTCGATCGTCTACTCGAACTCGTTCGTTGCCCGCCCGAATCTGTGGACGCCCGACCGGGGCGACACGGTGGACCGCCTCGCGGAACTGCGCCCGACGAGGCCGGCGGAGGTGCGCTCACCCGCGGGCAAGGTCATGCTCTGGGACCAGGACGTCGCGTACATCACCGACGAGATCGAAGAGATCGACGGTCACAAAACGATCCGCACACCGATCGCGTTCGCCGACGGGCACGCCGACGTCAAGGATCCCACAGAAGCCAGCGAGGGCGTGCCCAATCCCCTGCGGGGTGGTTTCAACATGAAACTGCACAACACCCGCGAGGGCGTGTACGGCATCGACTACGCCAACTGATCGGCGTGGGCCCGCGCCTCAGGCCGGCGCCCGGCGTGATCGGCGGTACGCCTGGACGATCCGCAGCGTGTCGTAGCCGATCCGCTCGTTCAGGTAGACGTACGCGGGCTTGAGGCGGGCGTCGCCGGCCTCGTCGAACGCGCTCTGGGCCTCGGCGAGCGTGACGGCGTCCACCCAGGCCTCGATATCCGCCGGACGCTCGCGTTCGATGTACTCGCACAGCAACTCGACGGCGGTCTTGCGCGTCCGACCGGTGGTCGCCGCGACCTCATCGACCCCGGCGCCGCCCGCGTATAGACGCGTCGCCTCGCGCAGGTCCGGGTTGTCGTCGGCGCGGCGTTTGGGCGGCGATGCCGGGGCGCCCGCGTCCACGTCCATCGCGGCCCCCTCGGCGGTGCAGTGCGCGGCGATCACACCCAGGAATATCTCCCCGAAATCTTCGAGCTTGCTCCGACCCACGCCGCGGACGAGCAGGAACCCGTCGCGCGTGCTCGGGCGGCGGGCCGCCATGTCGCGGAGGCTGGCGTCGGAGAACACGACGTACGGCGGGACGCCCCGCTCGCGGGCGACCTCCAGGCGCTGCGCGCGGAGCTTCTCGAACAGGTCCCGGTCCACGCCCTCCCACGACGCCTCGTCGCGCTTGGACTTCTTGGGCGCCGACTCGGGGCGGACGAGGCGGACGTCACGCACGCCCTTGAGCACATCGCGTGAGGCCTCGTTGGTGTGAATCACGGGCATGTCACCAGGTGTGCGCCCCAGGGCGCCCTGGTCCACGAGCTGGTTGACGCACGCGCCGATCACGTCGCGGGGCATGTCGGCGAGGATCGCGTAGGTGGACAGCGTCTCGTGCCCGAACTCCTCGACCTTCTTGGTTTTGGCGCCCGCGAGGACCTCGACGAGGTGGCGGGCGCCGAACTGGCCCGAGTAGGCGCCGTTCTCTTCGGCGTGGATCGCGAAGCGGGCGACGCACGAGATGATCTTCTTGGCGACGTCGGCCGCGTCTGTCATCTCGGTCAGCTCGCCCAGGCAGATGTCGCAGCCGCCGCAGCCTGTCCCCGCGCCCTCGGGCGGTGTGTACGCCTGCCCGAAGTACGCCGACAGGGCTTGGTGGCGGCAGGTCGCGCCGGTCGCGAGGCGGTGCATCTGGTTGAGCAGTTCGACCTGGGCGTTGACGAACGACGGGTCCGGGGGGTCGCCGTCCATCCCCGGCATCTCGATGAGGCGCCGCCAACGGGCAAGGTCCGCGGGCGCGTGCAGCAGCACGCACTCGGCGCCCAGCCCGTCCCGCCCGGCACGCCCGGTCTCCTGCTGGTACCCCTCGATCGAGCGGGGCAGGCACGCGTGCACGACCGCCCGAACGTTGGAGCGGTCGATACCCATGCCGAACGCGACGGTGGCGCACACGACGTTGACCTTCTCCATCGAGAAGTCGCGCTCGACGCGGGTGCGCTTGGTCGAGGCCAGGCCCGCGTGGTAGGCCTTGGCGGGGATGCCCTTGGCGGTCAGCGCGTCGGCGAGCTTCTCCGTGTCCTTCCGGGAGAGGCAGTAGACGATGACGCCCTCCTCGCCCTCGCCGAGCCCGGAGCCGCGGTGGCGTCGGACGATCTCCGCGACCTGCTCGTCCAGTTTGGTGCGCGCACGCACGCGGTAGGTCAGGTTCGGGCGGTCGAAGACGCCGACCAGTATCTCGGGCTCGTGCAGCGCGAGCTGGGCGGCGATGTCCTCGCGGACCCTGGGCGTCGCCGTCGCGGTCAGCGCCTGGAACGGGACGGCATCGAGCCGCTCACGCAGGAGCCGCAGCGACCGGTACTCGGGGCGGAAGTCGTGCCCCCACTGGCTGATGCAGTGGGCCTCGTCGATGGCGACGGCGCCGATGTTCGCCTCGCGGGCCAGCGCGATCAGGCGGCCCGCGAGGACGCGCTCGGGGGCGACGAACAGGAGCTTGAGTTCGCCCGACGCGAAGGCGCGTTCGACCTCACGCTGCTCGGCGGGGTCGAGCCCTGAGTGGAGGGCGGCGGCGGGGACGCCGTTGGCGCGCAGCGAGGCGACCTGGTCGTTCATCAGCGAGATCAGCGGGCTGACGACCAGCGTCGGGCGCCCGGTGATAAGCGGGGGGAGCTGGTAGCACAGGCTCTTGCCGCCCCCGGTGGGCAGGACGACCAGCGAGTCGCGCCCGGCGAGGACAGCAGCGATCGCGGGCTCCTGGAGGTCACGCAGCCGCGCGTGCCCCCAGGTCTCGCGGAGCACGTCGTGGATTTTGGAGCTGAGCGCGGGCTGGTCGTGTGTCTGGGGGGTCGCGGGCATCGTCGCGAGTTTAGGGGTTTGTGCGTGTCGGCGCCAAGTCGTGCTCGATGGATTCGGCGCCCTGCCGCGTCATCGAGCGGTGCAGCGCGACGAAGCCGATGGCGCCGACGGCGGTGATGGCGCTGGCGACGGCGAACACCCAGGGACCACGTCCTGGCGCGGAGGCCTCGAACAGCTCGTAGAGCGTAACGCCCAGGAACGGCGCGACGAGTCCGCGGAGACCCGTCAGCGTGACGTGGGCGGCCATGTACTCGGACTGGCGCCCCTCGGGCGCAAAGTCGTGGTGCCCGAGGTTCCAGGCCAGGGCGCCCCCGCCGAAGGCGACGCCCTTGAGCACGACGCCCGCGACGAGCAACGGCAGCAGCACGCTCACGCCCGAGGCGAACACCAGCGCCGTCGAGGCGACGAAGATCCACGAGTGGATCGAGCGGAAGTACACCACGTGGCGCCGATCAAGCAGCCGTGACCAGATCGGGATCGACAGGGGCATGACGAGCAGCGGGATCGAGTGCGTGAGCGACACCGCGCGGTACTCGTAGTGGAACACGTCCTTGACCATGATGACGACGGGCGCCCAGGTCATCATGTTGCCCAGACCCAGGATCATCTGGCAGGACATGTACGCGTCGTAGCGCCGGTCGGAGCGCATCAGGCGGATGATGCCCAGGGGGTTGAGGCTGGGGCGGTCGGCCCGGGCGTTCTCGCGTTCCATGCGGAGCAGGCGCCGATGCCCTCTCAGGCGCACGCGGCTCCAGGAGAGCACGCCGACGAGGGCCGCGAGGGCGCCGACCGGGAGCAAGACCCGGAACGCGGGCGACCACCACTCCATCGCCTCGCCCAGCCCGTACCCGAGCACGGCGACGACGATCACCTGGACCGTCGTCAGCTTGCCAGCGACACGGGCGCGCGCCCCCCGTGGGTAGTTCACGCCCCAGACCGTCGAACGGAGGGTGATGACGCCCGCGTAGCACAGGCGTGTCGAGAGCACGAGCGCGAGCATGACGACCAGGCCGACGGGCGTCTTCGGCGACAACGCGATGGCGGCGACGGAGAGAACCATCCCGATCTGCAGGGCGTTGATGAACCGGATCTTGTCCAGGCCGTGGGCCATGCGGGCCCAGAAGAAGCTGAAGACGTTGGCGAAGGCGGGGGCGGCGACGAGCGCCGCGACGACGTAGTTGAGCGCGGATTCGGGCACGACGCCCTGGTACGCGTTCTTGATGATGACGCCCGCGACGCCGCCCTCGACCGGCGCGAGGACGAGGGGGAGGAAGAAAGTCGCCGTCAACTCGCGCCGATAGTTCATGCGGCTGAGCAGGGGCATCGAGCTGGGCAGGAACGAGACGAAGACGCGGCGCGTCAGGCGGACCGGGGCGGGCAGCCCCGGCGCGGGGGTGGTCGCGGGCTGTGTCTGATCGGCCTCCGTGCTCGTCACAGGGCATCATTGGCGGGCTCGTCGCGGGGGACTTACCCTCGCGTTGGAGGGCGCCGCCATGGGAGCGATCAGGGGTCTTGCCGAGGTCGTGCTCAATATCCGGGACATGGACGCGATGCTCGCGTTCTACCAGGGCGTGGTCGGGCTCCGCGAGCACGGTCGCATGCCCGAGGTCGATCCGACGATCGTCTTCCTCGAGGTCGCGCCCCTGGGCTCCGCCCTCGGCGCCGCCCACCCGCAGGTGCTCGCCCTGATCGACCCGGCCCGGCACCCGCCCGCGGCGGGCAGGTTCGACACGCCCCAGCGCCGGCGGTCCACGCTCAACCATGTCGCGTTCGAGATCGAGGAGTCGGACTACCGGCCCGAGCTGGCGCGACTGGCGGGGCTCGGCATCGAGACCGTGACGGCCGCCTTCCCCCACATGCGCGCCAAGGCGATCTTCTTCCGCGACCCGGAGGACAACACCCTGGAGCTGATCTGCCACGACAGCGGGGCGTGAGGCGGGCGGGCCCCCGGCCCCGGCCTGAATAGGATTGCCCATGCCGACGATCGAGGACTACCTGCTCGGGACCGACGACGTCGAGGCCGTCCGACTCGGGGTGCAGCACCGCCTGTGGGCCACGCAGGCCGCGGCGATCTGGGAGCGGGCGGTCGTCCGCCCGGGCTCACGCGTGCTCGACGTCGGCTCCGGGCCCGGCTACGCGTCGATGGACCTGGCGCAGCTCGTCGGGCCCGGCGGGCGGGTGCTCGGCGTCGAGGGCTCGCCCAGGTACGTCGAGCTGTTCCGCGAGAACGCGGCCCGGTTCGGCTACGGCCACGCGCAGGCGATCCAGGGAGACGTGCACGCCATCGGCGACCTGGTCGGCGGCGAGCGGGGGACGTTCGACGTCGCGTACGCGCGCTGGGTGCTGTGCTTCTGCGACGACCCGGCACGGGTGACGCGGGGCGTGGCCGACTGCCTGGCGCAGGGCGGGCGCTTCGCGATCCAGGACTACTTCGGGTACTCGGGCATGAAGCTGGCGCCGTACTCCGAGGCGTTCCAGCGCGGCATCGCCGCGGCGGCCCGGTTCTGGGACGACACGGGCGACCTGGACGTCATGGGCGACATGCCGCGGCATCTGCGCGAGGCGGGCTTCGAGGTGGAGCACTTCGAGGTGATCCAGCGGATCGCGCGCCCGAGCAACCAGATGTGGGCGTGGCCGAGCATCTTCTGGCCCAGCTTCATCCCGCGCGTGGTCGAGGCGGGACACATGACGCAGGACGATGCGGACGCGTTCCTGGCCGACTGGGACGCTGCAGGCAAGAACCCGGACGCGTTCCTGCTGCTGCCCCCGGTGTTCGAGGCGGTGGGTGTGAAGAGGTGATTCACCGCTGAGGGTCGTGTTCTGGCCTACGCGGAATCTTGCACTTGCAGAGGCCTCGGAGGAAAGCCAATGAGCCGTTGGAGACCCGGATCCCGCCACATACTTGCGCTCGCAGGGTGCTTCGGGATCGGGGCGTGCTCTCATGAATCAGACGAGCCCGCCATCGAGAACGACGGATCTCTCGACGTGCGAGAGGTATTCCTTGTCGATCTCTTCGATAGTGAGTCGCCGGATGGGGACCCCTTTGCATCCGGGTCGGTGCGACTCGTTGATGCTGGCATCGGGACTTGGACCATCACGCCCGCGTCGGGTCGCCCTCAGATCCCGCTCGGCTCGGGCGAGCTGCGCTGGATCGAGGCCTACGACGGTCTTGTCGTGGAACTCCACCCGAACCTCATCGACAATAACGTCGAGCTGCAGGTCGCCGGCGAGCACGGGACCTGGCGGTATCTGACGGACGCGGGCGTCACCGAGTCCGGCACGCTCCGGGTCAAGAGCGAGTCGGTCGGGGACTAACCCAGGAACGGGTCCCGGCGACGCCGTCTCCCCCCTCCGCGTCCCTCCGCGGCCCTCCGCGTTGAACTCTCCCCCTCTACGATCCCCGACCCATGCCCACCCCCCAGATCCGCAACTTCTCGATCATCGCCCACATCGACCACGGCAAGTCCACGCTCGCCGACCGTCTGCTGCAGGCGACCTTCGCCGTCTCCGACCGCGAGGCCAAGGCCCAGCTCCTGGACTCGATGGACCTGGAGCGCGAGCGGGGCATCACGATCAAGGCCTCGTCGGTCACGGTCATGCACACGCACAACAGTGTGCCGTTCATGCTCAACTTCATCGACACGCCCGGGCACGTGGATTTCTCGTACGAGGTCAGCCGCGCCCTCAAGGCGTGCGAGGGCGCCCTGCTGATCGTGGACGCGGCGCAGGGCGTCGAGGCGCAGACCGTCGTCAACGCGTACCTCGCGATCGCCCAGGACCTGGAGATCATCCCGGTCCTCAACAAGATCGACCTGCCCGCGGCACGCCCCGACGAGATCGCGATGGAGGTCGAGCAGGCGCTCGGGCTGCCGGCCGAGGACTGCCTGAGCGTGTCGGCCAAGACGGGCAAGGGCATCCCCGAGCTTCTCTCGGCGATCTGCGACATCCTCCCCCCGCCACGCGAACCGGTCACCGACAAGACCCGGGCGCTGATCTTCGACGCCGTGTACGACGACTACCGGGGCGTCATCATCTACGTCCGCGTGTTCGACGGCGAGCTGAAGGTCGGCGAGAAGATCCACATGATGGGCATGGGCCGCACCTGGACCGTCACCGAGCTGGGCAAGTACACACCCAAGCAGACCAAGGTGGACAAGCTCGGCCCGGGCGAGACCGGCTACCTCGTCGCCGCGATCAAAACCCTCGGCGACGTCCGCGTCGGCGACACCATCACCCGCGACCTCGACCCCGCTGCCGAGCCTTTGTCGGGCTACGAGCCGCCCCGACAGATGGTCTTCTGCGACTTCTACCCCGCGACCAGCGACGACGGAAAGACGCCCGACTTCGAGGAGATGCGCGACGCGATGGATCGGCTGGCGCTCAACGACAGCTCATTCACCTACGCCGCGGTCCACTCAGACGCCCTGGGCTTCGGCTTCCGGTGCGGCTTCCTGGGCCTGCTGCACATGGACATCGTGCAGGAGCGCCTGGAGCGCGAGGGCAAGCTCAGCGTCGTCCAGACCGCGCCGACCGTGTCGTACAAGGTCCTCCGGCGCACCAAGGGGGGCGAGGAAGAACTCATCGAGGTCCACAACCCCGGCGAGCTGCCCGACCCCGGGAGCATCCTCGAGATCCGCGAGCCGATCTGCCGCGTCGAGATCATGTGCCCCGTGGACAAGATCGGCGACATCATGAAGCTCGCGCTCGACCGCCGCGGCATGTACAAGTCGCAGACGCACATCTCCGACACGCGCCAGCTGCTCACCTTCGAGATCCCGCTCGCCGAGCTGATCTACGACTTCTACGACAAGCTCAAGGGCCTGACCTCCGGCTACGGCACGATGGACTACGAGATCAGCGGCTACCACGCCGACAAGCTGGTCAAGATCGACATCCTGATCAACGGCGACCCCGTCGAGGCCCTCGCCCTCATCGCCCACCGCGACAAGGCCGAGGCCCGCGGGCGGGTGCTGCTCGCACGACTCCGCAAAGTGATCGACCGCCACAACTTCGAGATCCCGCTGCAGGCCGCCATCGGCGGCAAGATCATCGCCCGCGAAACGATCAAGGCCTTCCGCAAGGACGTCACCGCCAAGTGCTACGGCGGCGACTTCACCCGCAAACGCAAGCTGCTCGAGAAGCAGAAGAAGGGCAAGGAGAAGATGAAGTCCATCGGCTCCGTCAGCATCCCCCAGAAGGCGTTCATGGCGGTGCTGGAGTCGGGGGAGTAAGCCGTGGCGGCTAGATATCACGCCATCAAGGGTGATGCGGACAAAGTACTAGCAGCGACCCCGAGTGGCGCAGATATCACGCGCCTAATGGTGTCGCTAAATGCACTTGACACTGTGCATCGTGCGTTTTTTATCACGTTTGACCCTGAGTTCATCGACGAATGGGGGACAGATGTCGAACGAGGCGACCGGCTCGTACTGCTCACCATTGTTTGCGGGATGCTGAAAGAAGCAGTTGACGCATTCTGGTGCGTAAAACACTTGTTCGAAAACTTGGAAGCCCGAGATCCAGCGACACCGCTGCCCAAGACTGAGTACACCAAACTTTGCATTGAGCTCGACAAGGACGACCCAAACGGACCGTACAAACAACTACTCGTGCCCACTCGCGACAAAGCTGCTTTCCACTGGAGCCGGGAACGCATCATATGCGCACTCGCGACACTTCAAGGTCAAGAGATTGAAGTTTGCAGCCTGTACGACAGACCTAGCAAACCGCCTTCTGCACGGATGACTGCTGCTGACGCGGTTATTGCACACGTTGTCGTGGGGAAACGTCAGCGCGACGAAACCAAGCAGATGTTTGCCGTGATCAAGACCATCACGGAGCGCTTCACAAATGTTGTCGAGGCGTACCTAGCAGAGCACATGCTTGAAAATGGCTGCCGGCTGGAAGCCAAGTAGAGCGCCGTGTGCTGTGGGGACGCCTCCGCGGCTTCTCCACGTCTTGGGTACCCAGACACCCAACCCGCGGGATTCTCATCCCGCGGCTTTCGGGGGCTCTGTGAAGACTGACGCCCCCTCCGACGCGTGACGCAGGACGCAAACCCATCCAGGGCATCTGGATCTGTGGTGGAAAGGGCGGGGCCCGTCGGCGCGGGCGGTACGCTGCGCGTACGCCGCGGAGGCGGGAGGAGACCAAGATGAACAGGATCGTGATGACCGCGTGCGTGGGCGCCGGCCTGGTGGCGTCCGGTGTCGCGAGCGCCCAGCCCACGATGTTCGCCTGGAAGCAGTCCGTGCAGGGGCTGTACACGGTGTCCGCCCGCGGGCCGTCGGCGGAGCTGTTTGAGTTCGCCGCGGGCTTCACGCAGTCGCCCGAGATCGAGTACGCACAGGGCGTGATCTACATGTCGCAGACGAACGGCCTGCCGTTCAACACGACCATGCGCCGCTTCGACGCACAAACCGGCGACGAGATGGCGCCCCTCCTGCTCACATTCCCGGCCTTCCTGCCCGACGACACGGTCATCACCGCGATGGAGTTCGTGGACGGCGTGCTCTGGGGCGCGACCACCCGCGAGGGGCTCGGCTCCGAGGCCGCCCTGGTCACCATCAACACGACCACGGGCCAGGTGCTCTACCAGGGGCCGACGACGATCCTCGACCCGATCACCGGGCTGGCCTGGGACGGGTCGGAGATGTACGCCGTCGCGGGTCGCCCGGCCGGGACCACGCTGAGCCTGTACACGCTGGACCTGAACACGGCCACGCCCTTCACCATCGGCCCGATCACGGTCCCCGGGATCCCCGCGCTCCAGCTCACGGCCATCGAGTTCGGGCCCGACGACGGGCCCCTGTACGCGCTGGCGAACATCTCGGGCGGCAACTCGGGCCAGCTCTTCGTCGTGAGCACGCAGACCGGCGACGCCCTGCCCCTGGGCGACATGGGCGAGACCGGGCTGGTCTCGCTCACAACGCGTGACTCGGACGGGCCCGGGTGCAACGCCGCCGACCTCGACGTGCCCTACGGCATGCACGACTTCTCAGACGTGTTCGCGTTCCTCAAGGCCTTCGGATCCGGCTGCCCCTGACGGGCGTTACGGGCACCCCGAGCCGAACAGCACCAGGTACGCGACGACATCGGAGAAGTCGTAGACATCCGCCGGCTCGGCCAGGTCCGCGGTCGGCTGCATGCCGGCGAAGTCGGTGATGAACTGGATCACGTCGGAGAAGTCGAGGACGCCGTAGGGGTGGGTCATGTCGGCGTTGCAGCGTTCGTCGGAGAGGATGCCGTCGTAGGTGTGGTACCGCCCGCCGGCGGGGTCCCCGCTGCCGTTGATGTTGAGGTCCCCGGTTTCGACGGATGTCGGGATGTGCACCTCGCCGAACGAGCCGACGACGAAGCCCAGGTGCAGAATATCGATGAACCGATCGCCGGCGACGTCGCGTGAGACGAGCGCGTACACGATCCCCTCGGCCTCGTGGGCCGCGTTGTCGAAGTCCGGGACGGACGAGATGTAGGCGTTGATGCTCAGGAGCGCCGCGGGCGTGACCTGATCACGCCAGACGCCGTCGAGGAACGCCTGGTCGGGCGCGGTCCCGCCCAGGCAGCGGCATAGGCCCTCGTAGTCGCCGGCGACGACGGTCTTGCTGGTCGCGAAGCCGGCCCGGAGGCAGCCGTCGGTGCTCGTGGCGTACACCGCGGCGGGCGACGGGCCCACGGCGGCAACGATGACGCCCGCCGCGATCGCGAGCGAGGCTCCCGAACGTATCGCGCAACCACAGCCCGAACGGTTCATGAAACGTGAACGCGTGTGCATCACAACCCCCTTGTTGTCAGACCGACGCTGTCTACGGACACCCGCTCCCGAAGACGATCAGGAACTGCACGACGTCGGAGAAATCCCACTGGCCGATCGGCTCGGCCAGGTCGGCTTCCGGGGTCTGGTTGCTGAAGGCGACGAGGAACGCGACCACGTCGGAGAAGTCGAGCTGCCCGATAGGCTCGGCCAGGTCCGCGGGGCACAGGTCCGCGAGGCGGATGATCTGCATGCCGTTGAGCACGGAGCGGATGTTGGCGCTGATAAGGCCCGAGTGGACATCGAGGTCGCCGCCGGCGCCAACCGTCGCGATCTGCGACATGTACGTGACGCCATCCTCGTGCGCGCCCGACCAGGCGCCCCCGACGAGGACGGGGTCTTCCAGGTTCTGGTCGATCCGCAGGCGGCTCTTGAGGGCGCTGTCGTCGAAGGCGATGCCGTACATGATGACGCGGTAGTCGCCCGGCTCGAGGTTGTCGATGAACAGGCACCCGTCGATGGGGTCGTTGAAGCTTGTGAAGCAGTCGTCGAGCAGCGCCTCGTCGGCGCCGCTCGTGCCCGCGATGTCGCCCGACTCGACGACGTCGAAGCCGATGTTTCGGATGCTGACGAGCGTGGGCGCGCCGTCGAGCCCGACGAGCGGGAATCCGACGCCGTTGGGCATCGCGTCGAACGTGTTCCAGACGCCCGCCAGCCCCTCGGCGGCGTAGCTGGCCGGGGGCGCGGTGTCGGGCGTCCCCCATTCGATGTTGAAGGACTGGGCGACGGCGGGGAGCGCCGCCGCGCTGACGATCGAGACCGCGATTCCGATGCAGTTCATGGGTGACTGTCCTGTTTGGGAGACCCGACCCAAAAACGCGTAGCCGGCACGCCGCCGGGCTTTCATTTCGCGAGTATACAGGCGCCGCCCCAGGCTCCAAACATGAAGCCCGGATACGGTCCCGTGGTCCCCGAGCGGCCCGTGCGCCGCCCTACGGGCAGCCGGCCGAGAAAATCGTCAGGAACGCGACGACGTCGGAAAAGTCCCACTGCAAGGCGGGGAGCGCGAGGTCGGCCTCGTCGAGCATGAGGCTAAAGGCGACGAGGAACGCCGTGACGTCGGAGAAATCCAGCTGGTCGTAGGGCAGGGCGAGGTCCGCGGGCGAGCAGGGTCCCGTGCATTCGACGGCGAAGACGTAGGCCGCGCCGTTGGAGCCCTCGCCGTCGTGGTCCTCGAGGTTGGCGCCGACGACGATGTTCGTGGCGTCTATGGAGATCGAGTGCCCGAAGTTGTCGAACCCCCCTCTGGCACACCGTCACGCTTCAGGGGCGCGTCTACCGGGCAGACACGCGTCTCCCAACACCGATTTGATTCGCACCGAACCCCAGAACTGGTGCAATTGCCCCTGGCGATTCCACGGAATGCATATAATACAATGCAAGGGGACTGGTGCGACACAATGAAGATGATGGATTCCAACGCCGCAACACGCCTGCTCGACTGGGCCCTGTCGATCAGCCCATCGTCAGACGCGCACCCGCGTGCGTTGTGCGATGTGGTGCAGCGTGTGGTCGGCCCGAGCGCCGGCGTAAGCGTCATCCTCTGGGATCACAACAATGACCGCTTCACGCGCAGCGTCTCGACCATCCCGGGACAGCCGGAAGATTTCGGCGTCAGGCACGTGCGAACTGGTGTGGGTACAACCGCGGCCATCGTTCACGAGCGGCGAATCGTCCACTGCCCGCGTGTCAGCGCCACCATCGAGCGCGAGAACCCGATGCTCCGAGAGCACCAGATCGAGTCGTACGTCGGGGCGCCGATCATGCACGCAGACCACGCCATCGGGGCCATCTACCTGCTCTACCGCCAACCCGAGCACGCGACGGGCGACGAGGTCGAACTGCTCGGGCGCCTCGCCGCCGCGTCCGCGGGATCGCTCGCCCCGATCTCCGGTGTCGGCGCCGCAACAGCCCGGCCCGAGCCGCGAGCGCCGGAGATGAACCCGAAGGCGTCCGTGTGGGACGCGATCGTCAACGACCCGGTCACAGGCTCGGCGCTGATCGACGAGGACGGCGTGGTCCGCATGTGGACGCCCACGATGGCGCGCCACTGGGGCGTCGAGCCCGAGTGCCCCAGCAGGATGGAGGCGTTCCTGCCCCACGCGACCGCGAGCACGCTCGCGTCGCTGGTCGAGCAGTGCCGCACGAGCGGCCAGACCACGGGCATCACCGGGCTGCACCTGGGCCGCCCCCAGGTCACGGTCTGCCGGCTCGTCCGCGAGCGTCCCGACGCGTGCGACCGATTCTGGCTCTCGACGTTCCGACCCGACGAGTTCCGGGACGCGCCCGCGCCCCTGCGTGCGCTCTCGACCCGCGAGTCATCGCTCGGGGTCTTCGAGACGCTGACGCGTCGTGAGCTGGAAGTGCTCGCGCTGCTCGGCGAGGGGATGGGCCTGCACGAAATCGCCGCACGCCTGCACCGCTCCCGCAAAACGATCGACAACCACCGGCGCTCGATCGGTGTGAAGCTCGGCGCGCGGAACCTGCCGGAGCTGATCATGATCGCCTCCCGCAGCGGGCTCCGCATCGACGACGTCTCGGCGGGCGCGCGCAAGCCGGCCGCCGGTTAGCGCACACGCTACGCTCCCTCGAATGAGCACGATCCGCGGCATCCTGGAAACCGTGCTGTACGCCGACGACCTCGACGCGGCCGAGCGGTTCTACACCGGCGTCCTCGGCCTCCAGCGACTCGGCGAAGGCTCGGCACTCATGCGCACGTTCCGCGTCGCCCGCGAGCAGGTGCTGCTCGTCTTCGACCCCTCGGTCAGCGAGGCCGCGGGGAGGGACGTGCCCTCACACGGCTCGCGCGGGGACGGGCACGTCGCCCTGCTCGTCGAGGCGGGCGCCCTCGATGATTGGCGCCGACGCCTCGAGGACGCGGGCTGCGGCGTCGAGCAGGACGTCACGTGGGAGACGCTCAGGGGCCGGTCGATCTACACCCGCGACCCGGCGGGCAACTCCGTCGAGCTGACCGAGGCCGATATCTGGGCGCCGCGGGTCTGATCAGGGTCCTCTGGAGGCCCGCAGGGCCCCTCGGGCGGCGGTCCGGTGTATCGCCCTTGCACCCCCTGTATAGCGGGGGCGAAGATGAAGACGCTTGCGGGATGATGTAGCGGGGTCGTGCGCCCAGGGCGGACCCCCGAGAGGGCGCGAACGCGCCCAGAGCCGAGGGAGCAAGGCATGAGACGCAACGCACTGACGGCGGTGGTGGCGACAACGCTGCTCGCGGCGCACGCGCCCGCACAGATCGAGATCATCTACGACCAACCCCCCGCGACCTCCGAGGGGGACGTCTCGGGCGGGTACTACTCCAACACGCTCTCGGACACCCTCCTCTACGACTCGTTCACGCTGCTCGATGACGCGGTGCTCGACGAGCTGCAGGTCTGGGGCTTCGGGTTCATGTACGACGAGCAGATCCGCGTGACAATCTACGATGGCGGCGCGCCCGTCGGGATCGGGCCCATCGTCGCAACGCGCGCGTTCGCGCCCGGGGAGTTCGGCGTCGAGGTCACATCGGGCTTCATCGAAGAGGGACACGTCTGGTGGCAGGAGGAACGGGCGACGTTCCTGATCGACCCGCCTATCCGCGCCGAGGGCGGACGCAAGTACTGGCTGAGTGTCTCGGGCGAAGTCGGGCTTGTCTGGTCGTACCGCGCACTGGCGGGAGATCTGAACATCCTGTACTCGAACGCGGCACAGACCGCGTTCTGGGACCAGAGCGACACGGACATGGCGCTCCGGATGCTCGGTCGCCCCGCCAGCCCCGCGGACCTGGCCGAACCGTACGGGGCGCTGGACTTCACGGACGTCGTCGCGTTCCTGGTCGCGTTCGCGGGCGCCGACGGGGCCGCCGACCTCGCCGAGCCGATAGGCGAGCACGACTTTGCCGACGTCATCGCGTTCCTGCAGGCGTTCGCCGCGGGCGCCCCCTGATCGCCCACCGCACGCGTACACTCGCGGCATGAGCACGCGATACAACACACGCCGCACCGACCGGCTGGCACTGCTCGCCGTCGGCGTCACGGCCTGCGCCCTGGTCGCGGGCGGGTGCGAGGACAGCTCCGGGTCCTCCTCGTCGTCGTCGTCCAACGAGCCGCTCGAGAACCTGTCCGACAACCCGCAGTCGCTGCTCGGGCGATCGGCCAAGTCCGCCAAGGACCTGCGCGACCAGATCGAGCAACGCGACGCCGCGGCGACCGGGCTTGCCGACGAGCTGGCGGGCGTGGACGCGGTCGAGGTCGCCGGGCTCCGCTGGTCGATCCCGGAGGGCTGGACACCCGTCGAGCCCGGCTCGCCGATGCGCCAGGCCGAGCTCCACGTCGAGCACGCGCTGGGCGCGAGCGTCGTCACCTTCTCGACCGCGGGCGGCACCGTGCAGCAGAACCTGTCCCGCTGGGGCGCCCAGGTGCTCGACTCGGCGACGGGCGAACGCCAACGCCCACGCGCCGACGTGCGACAGATCGCGGGCCTCACGGTCCACGTCGTGGAGTTCGACGGCACCTACATGTCCGGCATGCCCGGCGGACGCCAGACCGAGATCCCGTACCAAACACTCCTCGGCGCGATCGTCGAATCGCCCGACGGGCTCGTGTTCGTCAAGATGACCGGGCCCGAGGACGCGATGCGCACGGCCCGGGGCGCTTGGGACACCATGATCGGCGGGATGACCGCGCCCTGAGCCGGGAGTCGTCCGTCAGGACACGCCCAGCAGCTCGATCTCGAAGAGCAGGTCGGCCCGCGGTGGGATAACCGGGGGGCTGCCGTGCTCGCCGTAGGCCAGGGCGTAGGGCACGGTCAGCTTCCGCTTGCCGCCAACCTTCATGCCCGGGATGCCCTTCTGCCAACCCGGGATCAGGTTGCGCAGGGGGAACTCGACGGGCTCGCCCCGCTCGTACGAGGAGTCGAAGACCGTGCCGTCCATCAGCGTGCCCTTGTAGTGGACGTTGACGGTCGCGCCCGCGGGGCACTCGGGCCCGGCGCCGACCTGCATGTCCTCGATCTCAAGCGTCGTCACCTGCTCGCTCATCTGCCGTACATCCTCTCGTTCGGGCTCTCGTTCGTGGCTCGTATTCGGCCGTCTCGAGGGCATCCTACCCCCCGCATCGGCGCGAGATTGCCCCGGGTTGTCGGTCAGCCTAGAATGATTCTAAGATGAATACCACGACCAAGCGACATACCAGCACCGAATCGTCGGCCGAGACCGCCGAGGCCCTCAACGCCCTGCTCGCCGACGCCACCGTCCTCTGGTTCAAGCTCCACAACGACCACTGGAACGTCGCGGGCCCGCAGTTCTTCACGCTCCACCAGAAGTACGAGGAGTTGTACACACGCTGGGGCCAGATCGTGGACCAGCTGGCCGAGCGAGTCCTGACGATCGGGCATACGCCGATCGGGACGCTCACCGAGGCGCTGCGTATGTCCGCGATCAAGGAACGGGCAGTGAGCCTGGAGGCGGGCGACCGCGTCCGCTCGACGCTCGACGACCTGGCACTGGCGCACGCCAGGATGGGCGAGGCGATCGAGAAAGCGTCCAAGTCGGGCGACCGAGGGACCGAGAATGTCCTCGACGACATCCGCGACACCACCGAAAAGAACATGTGGATGCTGCGGGCATACCTCGCCGAGTAGGCTACGATCAAGATGTAATCGACATTCCAGGCAGAGATCGGGCGCGCCCGTTGAGCTATCCCCCCCCTGCTCGCGTGGCGCGCCCTCTCTTTTTTTGCGCCGCAAGGGCGGCCCCCGGACGGCGTGGCTCACGCGGGATCGAGATCGAAGTACGCGGCGATGTACCCCCGGATGTCCTCGGTCTGCGTGAGCTTCACGACGTCGAGCAGACGCGACAGGTCCCGCTTGCGCTTCTCGTCGATCGCACCGGCGTCGATGAGGTCGTCGATCGCACGCCCCTCGACGCGGTCGTCGCCGGGCTCGCTCAGGCGGTAGCGCCCGGGGATCGATGTGGGCTCGATAAGGCCGAGTTTTTCGAGCGTGATCAGGGCGTACTCGAGCTGTCCCCCGCCCCGCCCGTGCCGGTGCCCGCGCCCGACGACCGCGAGCCGCAGCTCCTCCGCATCGAAGTCGTCGCGCGTCTCGCCCACGCGTGCCCGCTCGATCGCGGTCCAGACCTCGACGAGGAAATCCGCCGACGGGTTCTGCCACTCGACGAACTGGTGCACGATCGCCAGGTCGTCCTGGTTGTACAGCAGCACACACTCGCTGGGCTCGCCGTCGCGCCCGGCCCGCCCGACCTCCTGGTGGTACGCCTCGACCGAGCCGGGGACCTGGGCGTGCGCGATGAAGCGGATGTCGGGCTTGTCCACGCCCATGCCGAAGGCGTTGGTCGCCAGCAGCAGCAGGCGGTCGTCGGGCGATGCCTCGACAAATCGGCGGCTGATGCGCTTCTTCTGGCGCGGGTCCAGCCGCCCGTGGTAAAACGCGACCTCGCGGTCGGGCGCCGCCCGGCGCAGCTCGACCTCGAAACGCTCCAGGTCCTTGATGAGCGAGAAGTAGACGATGCCCGTGCCGGCGTGGCGCGCGCACAGCCCGCCGATCGCGTCCAGCTTGTCCTGGTCCGACCACACCGGCTCGACCCGCAGCGACAGGTTCGGGCGGTCGATGGGCGATGCGATCAACGGCATCGACGCCTCGTCGAGGCCCAGCGTCGCGCGGATGTCCTCGCGGACCGCCCGCGTCGCGGTCGCGGTCAGCGCGATCGTGACAGGTGCGCCCAACACCTCTCGGAACTGGCCCACCTGCTGGTACGCCGGTCGGAGGTCGTGCCCCCACTTCGACACACAATGCGCCTCATCGACGGCCAGCAGCTTGACGCCGCCCGGGACGCGCTCGAGTGCGCGTACGAACTCGGGCTTGTGCATCCGCTCGGGAGTCGCATAGATCAGCTCGTAGGCGCCCTCGCCCAGCCGCTCGTACCGCTTCTCCCGCTCGCGCTTGCCCAGTGTCGAGTTGATGTACTGCGCCCGGATCCCACGGCGTTTGAGCGCCCCCACCTGGTCCTCCATCAACGCGATCAGGGGGCTGAACACCAGCGCCACGCCCGGCCCGGCCTCGTCGCGCCCGGGCAGGGCGAGGGCGGGCAGCTGGTAGCACAGGCTCTTGCCCGAGCCCGTCGGCATGACCACCAGCGAGTCGCGTCCCGCGAGCGTGCGCCCGATGATCTCGCCCTGCAGCGTGCGCAGCGACTCGAGCCCGAACCTGTCGCGGAGCAGGGGCAAGGCCGCATCGAGACTCGGACGGGCTGCGGGCATGGGGGCAAGGGTAGACCCGCCCCCCCAGGGATACGGGCCGCACGAGGCGTTAGTCGATCCCGTCGAGCAGACGCATCGCCGCCTCGGGTTCGATCTTCAGGGGCGGGAGCCGCGGGTTCAGACGCTCGAGCGTCCCGCGGACGATCTGGCTGATCACGAACAGGCGGAACCACTTCTTGTCGGTCGGGACGATGTGCCAAGCGGCGTGCTCGGTCGAACATTTTTCCAGCACGTCGTCGTAGGCCTTCATGTACGCGGGCCACTTCTTGCGCGTCTCGAAGTCCGCGGCCTCGAACTTCCACGCCCGATCCGGGTCGGTCAGCCGGCGCATCAGCTTCTCGCGCTGCCGCTGCTCGGAGATATTCAGGTAGATCTTGATGATCGTCGTCCCGCCCTCGACCAGGTTCTTCTCGAAGGCGTTGATCAGGTCGTACCGCTTCGACCAGACATCCTCGGGCACGAGCGACTCGACGCGGACGACCAGCACGTCCTCGTACTGCGAGCGGTTGAAGACGCGGATGTGCCCCTTCCGGGGGGTCTGCCGATGGATGCGCCAGAGGAAGTCGTGGGCCAGCTCGTTGTCGGTGGGTTTTTTGAACGAGGTGACGAGCACGCCCTGGGGGTTCACGTAGCGCAGGACGTGTCGGACGGTCGAGTCCTTGCCCGCCGCGTCCATCCCCTGGAGGATGATCAGCAGCGACCGCGTGTGCTCGGCGTACAACCGGTACTGCAGCCTGCCGATCGCCTCGGCGTTCTCGTCCAGGCGCCGCTCGGCCTCGGCCCGGTCCATGCCCAGGGTCTCGCCCGGGTCCCACTCGCCCAACTTGATCTTCGACCCGGGCTTGACGAGGAAGCGCTTGCTCACATCCATCCGGACACCCTACCGCGCACGGGCGGCTGGGCGCACATCGCCTCGCTCGTCGGCGTGTGTCTGCGGGGGTGACGCGGGGACCGGGATCTGTCAGACTGGGAGCATGAACCAGATCGACCGACGCAGATTTCTCGCCGCGGGCGCCCTCGGGGCCGGCGCCGCGCTCACCGGCTCGCTGGCCAACGCCCGCCCCGCCCCCGCCCGCTCGGCGAGCGAGCCCGGCGACGAGCACCGCGGCCCCTGTGTCGTCGCCTCGGGCAACGGCGTCCGGGCCGTGGACAAGGCCTGGGAGATGATCCAAGCCGGCTCGGACCCCGCGCCCGCGGTCGTCGGGGGCGTGGGCATCGTCGAGTCGGACCCCAACGACATGAGCGTCGGCTACGGCGGCCTCCCCAACGAACACGGCGTCGTCCAGCTCGACGCCTCGGTCATGCACGGGCCCACGCACAAGGCGGGCGCGGTCGCGTGCATCGAGCGGATCATGAACCCCGCGGCCGTCGCGCTCAAGGTCCTCCAGGAAACCGACCACGTCATGATCGTCGGCGACGGCGCGACACGCTTCGCGGTCCAGCAGGGTTTCAAGGAGCAGGACCTGCTCACCGACCGGGCCCGCGAGGCTTGGCTCCGCTGGAAACGCAACGGGAATCCCAAGGACGACTGGCTGGACAACGACCAGATCATCCGCTTCGGCGAACAGCAGGGCATGGCGCCGGGGGACGCGGGAGCCATCCCGTTCACCTACGGCACGATCCACTGCGGCGGCCTCGACGGCGCGGGGAACCTCGCCGCAACCACCACGACGAGCGGGCTGAGCTGGAAGATCCCCGGGCGCGTCGGCGACTCGCCCATCATCGGCGCGGGGATGTACGTGGACAACGACGTCGGGTCCGCGGGCGCGACCGGGCGCGGCGAGGCGGTGATCCAGGTCTGCGGCGCCTTCCTGGCCGTCCAGCTCATGGAACACGGCGCGACACCCACCGAGGCGTGCCTGGGCGTGCTCGAGCGCATCGCCAACAAGACCAAGCGCCGCGACCTGCTCGACGACAACGGACGCCCGAACTTCAACGTCACGATGTACGCGCTCCGCAAGGACGGGGCGTACGGCTCGGCGTGCATGCGCCCGGGCGGGACGTTCGCCGTCCGCGACGAAACCGGCCCGGGGCGCCGGATCAACAGCGTCGTACTCTTCGAGTAGACGCCCTCGGCGCAACCCCGCACACCACCCCCACTTGCGTCCGCGGTTGATGGCGTACCCCGGCGGCGATATCCTGACGATGTCAGTGGCGCCCAGACCCGCGGCTTCGGATCGCGGGCGAGGGCGAAATGGGAAGTGTGGTGAGAAGCCACCGCGGACGCGCCGCCGTAACGGGTGACGACGCGAGCCCCCGAAACTGCCTTGTTTTCAAGGCTTTTTCGGGCGTGCGGGCCGGGGATCGACGGGATCCACGGACGCACGAGCCACTGCCGGACGCGCGAGAGAACGCGCACCCCGGCGGGAAGGCTGGCCCTCGCTGAGCCCGGAGCCGGAAGACCTGCCCCTGACACGATCGTGGGCGCCCTCGCGAGATCGGGCCCGACGGTGTGCCGCGCATGCTTCCGCGCGGTCCCCCCTCGGACAACCCGGCGAGCACGCCCGGCCCATCGTCCGGAAGCCGTCCCGCGCGCAAACGGGGCGATGACCACGGCCGCCCGGGGATGGAAACCCGGCAGGCGAGAGAGAAAGGGAGTTCCATGCCAATGCCCCGCAGGGCGTCCGGCGCCGTCGCTGTCTGTGCGCTCACCATGTGCTACACCGGAACACAAGCCCGCGCAGCTGATCCCTGGGCCGACAGCGTCGTGTCGTACACCCAGGGCTCCGACCCGGTCTCTGGGTTCACCGATCCGCTGAGCACGCTCGGCTCACCCGAACGCTTCAGCGGGGAAGACACGCCGTTCCCGAGCGTCGTGAGCCCGTTCAGCCCGCCCTTCCGCCCGCACGAGATCGTGTCCGTCGGCGCCGGTGGGTGGCTCACCGTCCGGTTTGACGAGCCGATCGTGGACGACGTCCGCAACCCATTCGGCGTGGACCTGCTGATATTCGCCAACGCCGGTTTCATCGGCGCTGGGCAGGTGGGCGCCCCCCCCGCGATGTTCGGCGTCGGGGGCACGGCGACGATCGAGGTCAGCGCCGATGGCCTGTCATGGGCGTCGCTGGGCGACCACGCCCTCGACCTGTTCCCGACACTCGGCTACCAGGACTCGGGCCCGTTCGACGGCGCGCCCGGCTCCGTGCGCACCGACTTCACCCGCCCCGTCGATCCCTCGATCGGGCTCGCGGACCTCGCGGGCCTCACCCTCGCCCAGCTCGTGGATCTCTACGACGGGTCGGGCGGGGGCATCGGCTTCGACCTGGCCCCGACGGGTCTGTCGGAGATCACCTTCGTACGAGTCGCGAACCATTCGGGCGAGGCGTTCGAGATCGACGCGTTCGCGGATGTCTCGGTCCCGGGCCCGGGCGGCGTGACGCTGCTCGCGTCCGTCGGTGTGTGTTCGAGCCGCCGGAGGCGGCGGTAGGCCCCCGCTTGGGGAGAGAATCGCGTCGGCGGCCGAGAGGCCGACGACGTGGCTTGATGAAACACAGCTACAAAAACATCGTGTACACGGGCGCGTTGCTGGCGTCAGCATTCGCTGCGTCGCCCAGTCTGGGCGTTGATGCGACCGATCAGTCCGAGCGCGGTCCGGACGCGATGTTGGGCCGCCCCCAGCTTCCAGCGCCCGCTCCCACGGGGCGCTGGACGCACCTCGGAAGGACACCCTGGCGCACGCCCTGGGCCCAGGGCCCGGACACCGGGCCCGCGTCGCTGTCGTCCGTCGCCTGGACCGCCGACGAGGACGACCTCGGGCGCGATGTCTTCTTCCTCGGCGGCGTGGGCGTCGTCGCGGACGACGGGCTCGTGTGCACGACGGGCTTCGCGGGCGGCGAACCGGTTGCGCTTGCGTTCGCCGCGGGCGACGGTGTCTGCGCATGGTCCGCGCCGATCCCGGAGCCCGCGTTCTCCTCGTGGTCCACGCCCGCGATCGACAAAGCCAACGGCACGCTGCTCGTCGCGGCGGGTAACCAGCTCCGGGCCCTGGGCCTGGGAGACGGCGTGCTCCGCTGGGCGGCCACGCTCGAGCACCCGGTCGTCAACGCCTCGCCCCTGGTCACGACCGACCGCGGCCCGCGCGACCGGGCCTTCATCACCGACTACAGCCTCGCGGACCTCGGGGCCCCCGGTCGCCTGTACTGCATCAACGTCGATCCGTTCGATACCGGGGCAAATCCCCACGAGCCGGGCGACATCGTCTGGGCCGCGCCCCTTGCCCCGGGCGAGGTGGGCGCGTCGCCCGCCTGCGACGGGCGCCGCGTCTACCTCGCGACCAGCGCCGGACGCCTCCTGGCCTACCCGATCGATTCGGCGACCACGCCCGCGCCGCTGTGGTCGGCGCCGAACACCTCGGGCGACGCGTTCTTCGGCGGCGTGAGCGTCTTCGCAGGGGATGTGTACGCGGCCAGCTACAACTTCGGCATCGGCCAACTCTCGGGCGAGCTGGTCAAGATCGACGCCGTCTCCGGCGAGCTGCGCTGGAGCGTGCCCTCCAACCGGACCGACTCGATCCCGGTCCCGCTCGGCGGCGGGCTGATCGCGGTCTCCGGGGGCGTGCCCCCCGACCCGTTCTTCTTCGACCACCGGTCGGCGCCCTCGCTGGCCCTCTTCATGGACCTGGGCGCCAACGCGGTCATGCTCTGGGACTCGGCGCTGGACACCTGGGCCGACGATGGCGACGGCGTGATCGAGAACGGCGAGTTCCTCTCCGTCGGCGGCTGGACACACGTGCCCGCGCTCGTGCGCACACCCGACGGCCCCCGCCTGCTTGTCGGTTCGATGGACGAAGAGGACTACGGCGGCGTCCTCCTCCTGCCCGGCGTCGAGACGCGCTTGATCGACCCGATGCGTTCGCCAGCCGACCCGATGTTCATCACGGACACGGTCGTCGGCCTCGGCGGATCACCCGCGGTCGTGGGCGACGCGCTGTACTCGATCGGCCCGGGCGGGCTCGTGTGCCTCCGGGCGCCCGATGGGCCTGAAGGCGACGGGGTCCGGCGCCGCCCATGAGAACACAGGCCCGCCACGATCACGGTCCCGGGTTCACGCTCGTCGAGCTGCTCGTTGTTGTCGCGGTGATCGCGCTGCTGATCGGGCTGATGCTCCCGGCTCTCGCCTCGGCGCGGTCGGCGGGAAGGTCGGCCGCGTGCCTGTCGAACCTCCGCCAGCTGGGCGTCGCGTGGACGATGTACGCCGGCGACCACGACGGGCTGGCTGCGCCCTACCGCGTGCCGGGCGAGGCAAGGCGGACGTACTGGTGGGGCGCCGAGGACGACCTGCTCAACGGCGTGGACCACGCATCGGGCGCGATCTCGCGGTATCTCGACTCGGCGCTGCACGACGGGTCGGTCTTCGAATGCCCGACCCAGGCCTGGGGGACGTACGAGCCCCAGGGCGTATACCCGCAGCCGACGAGCACGTACGGGTACAACGCCTACGGCCTGGCCCCCCCCACCGTCGGCGCGACGGCGTGCCGCGACCAGAACTGGACGCGCCTGCACCAGGTCCGGCGCCCGGAGAAGCTGTTCGTGTTCGCCGACGCGATGCTCGTGCTCGGCTCGCTGCGAAACGCGGCGCTGCTCGAGCCGCCCCGGTCGTTCCAGGCATGGGGCGGGTGGCAGACGAACTCCTCGCCCACGACGTGCTTCCGGCACACGGGCGCCGCGGCGGGTGTCAGTGCGGACGCCAGCGCCGCCCTCCACCACGCCCGGCCCGGCTGGATCCGCAACGACGAGGCGCGGATCGGGTCGGTCGGCGCACACAACGACCCCCACTACATCCCCGAATGGCGGGCGTGGCGCCGATGAGGACCGCACGATGAGCGTCAGCCGTTGCGTGTGCCACGACGTGCCCTTCTCGCGTGTGCTCGCGCTGCGCGACGAGATCGACCCCGAGCACAAGCTCGGCGAGGACGAGTTCCTCACGATCGTGCGCGCGCGGACGGGCGCAGGGACCGGGTGCACCACGTGCCGCCCGTACCTCCGCCTGTGCCTGCGGACCGGGCAGGCACAACTCCCCGTCCTGACCGCCGAGCAGTGCGCCCGACTGACCGGCGAAGACTGAGCCTTGGGGCGCAATGAAACGGGGCGGGCCGCGATGGCCCGCCCCGCGTATTTCAGTCCATGAACGCTCAGTCGCGGCCGGCGTCGGCGGTCTGCTCGCCAACGATCACGTCGCGGATCTCGACCTTGGGCGAGGAATCGAACGCGTCGCGCCCCGCGCCCAGGGCCTCGGCGGCCTCGGTCGCGTCGGCGAGCATCGCGTCCTCGTCGCCCACGTACTCCTCCGGCTCGGCAAGACGCTCGACCCGCAGGTCCTGGTACTTGCGGAAGCCCGTGCCCGCCGGGATCAGGTGACCCAGCAGCACGTTCTCCTTGAGCCCGATCAGCTCGTCCTCGGCGCCCCGCAGCGAGGCCTCGGTGAGCACCTTGGTCGTCTCCTGGAACGATGCGCCCGAAAGGAACGACTCGCTCTGCAGCGACGCCTTCGTGATGCCCAGCAGCAGCGTCCGCCCCGTCGCGGGCCTCGCACGCTTGGCCCGGGCGATCTCCTTGCCCTCGGCCTCCGCCTTCGCGTTGGCCTCCTTGATCACGTCCTTCGGGATCAGGTCGCCCTCGCGAAGCTCCGTCCCGCCCACCTCGGCCACCCGCACCATCTGGGCGACCTCCTGGTTCTTGAGCCGGAAGTTGAACTTGTCCACCACCTCGTGGGGCAGCAGGTCGGTGTCGCCCGTGTTCTCCACGCGCACCTTGCGGAGCATGCACGAGAGGATCAGCTCGATGTGCTTGTCGTTGATCGTCACGCCCTGGGCCCGGTAGACGTTCTGGACCTCCTCGAGCATGTACGCCCAGAGCGATTCCTCGCCCTTGATCCGCAGGATGTCGTGCGGCACCATCGGGCCCTCTGTCAGCGGGTCGCCCGCCTGGACGTAGTCGCCCGTGTGCACGAGCAGCTGCTTGTCGGTCGGGACGTGGTGGTCCTTCTCGATCTCGGACTCGGAGATGACGCGGATGGTCACCTTGCCCTTGCGCTTGTCCGAGTGGATCTCGACACGCCCCGAAATCTCCGCCATAATCGACGGGTCCTTGGGCTTGCGCGCCTCGAAGATCTCGGTCACCCGGGGCAGACCGCCGACGATGTCCTGCGAGCCCGCGGCGGCGCGGGGCTGGCGGGCGATCATCTGGCCCGCGATCACTTTCTGCCCGTCGCCGACCTCCAGGCGTGCCTTGGCGGGCAGGTAGTGGAAGTCGAGGATGTTCCCCTCGTCGTCCACGACGTTGATCTGCGGGTGCAGGTCGCCCTTGTGCTCGATGACGACCAGCGCCTTCTGCCCGCGGCCGGCGTCCTCCTCGCGGACGGTCTCGCCGACCTCGATGTCCACGTACTGGATCGCGCCGGACTTCTCGGCGAGGATCGGCGTGCGGTGCGGGTCCCAGCGGAAGAGCATCTGGCCCCGCTTCACCTTCTCGCCGTTGGTGACGTAGATGAACGAGCCGTAGTCGAGCTTCTGCTTCTCGAGCTCGCGCCCCTTCTCGTCCAGGACGACGATCTCGCCCGAACGCTTGAGCACGACGTGGCAGTCGTTCCCGTCCTCGTCCTTGGAGGCCGCCTCGTTGCAGTCACGCAGCTCGACCGAGCCGCCCGCCTGGGCGCGGTACTCGGTCTCGGACACGGTGCGTGTGCCGATGCCGCCCGTATGGAACGTCCGCATCGTCAGCTGCGTGCCGGGCTCGCCGATCGACTGGGCGGCGATGATGCCGATCGCCATGCCCTCCTCGACGGGCTTGCCGGTGGACATGTCCATGCCGTAGTCCAGCGCCGAGCAGCCGAAACGGCTCTCGCTCGTCAGGGGCGATCGGACCATGACCGAGTCGATGCCGAGGTCCTCGATCTTCTGGGCCGCCTCGGGGGAGACGATCTCGTTGGTCTTGACGACGACCTCGTCGGTGACGGGGTTGGTGATGTTGTTGACGCTCACGCGCCCGACGATCTGCTCGGACAGGTGCACATCGACCTGCTCGCCCTTGTAGATGGCGCGCTTCATGATCCCGCGCTTCGATCCGCAGTCGTGCTCGCCGACGATGACGGACTGGGCCACGTCGCAGAGCTTGCGTGTCAGGTAGCCCGAGTCGGCGGTCTTCAACGCCGTATCGGCCAGGCCCTTGCGGGCGCCGTGCGTCGAGGAGAAGTACTCCAGGATCGACAGGCCCTCGCGGAAGTTTGCACGGATCGGCGTCTCGATGATCTCGCCCGAGGGCTTGGCCATCAGGCCCCGCATGCCGGCCAGCTGCTGCATCTGGCTGACGTTGCCGCGGGCGCCCGAGTCGGACATGAGATACACGGGGTTGAGGTAGTGCGTGCCCTCGCCCTTCTCGATGGAGACGTAGTTGCCCATCTCGTCGCGCCGGTCACTCTTGAGCGTCTCGACCAGGGCCTTGGTGACCTGCTCGCGGCAGTGCGCCCAGATGTCGAGCAGCTGGTTGTACCGCTCGCGGGCCGTGATGATGCCGCGGTCGTAGTTCTTCTCGACCCGGTCCACCTTCGCCTGCGACTCGTCGAGCAGCGCCTGCTTGGAGTCGGGGATGCGGAGATCCGTGACGCCGAACGACAGACCCGCGAGCGTGGACTGCTTGAACCCGATGTTCTTCATCAGGTCCAGCAGGTCGATCGTCGCCGGGCGACCGCAGTACAGGTACGTATCGTCGATGACGCGGGCGCAGCCCTTCTTGCCGATCGCGCAGTTGTAGTACGGCATCCCCGGGAACAGGATGTCGCTGAACAGCACGCGACCGACCGTCGTCACGACGCGCCGGTGCTCGGGCAGCGCCTCGACCGCGCCCGTCTGCTGGTTGACCACCTCGCTGAACCCGTCGAGGCGGACGATGATCCGCTCGTGCAGCGTGATCTTCTTCTGGTCGTACGCAAGAATCGCTTCGCGCCGGTCCTTGAACCGCTTGAGCACGTTCTCGGGGCGCGTGTCGTCGTGGATGACGGTGATGAAGTACACGCCCATCACGATGTCCTGCGACGCCGAGATGATCGGGCTGCCGTTGGCCGGCGAGAAGATGTTGTGCGGCGACAGCATCAGCACGTGCGCCTCGGCCTGGGCCTCGACGCTCAAGGGCAGGTGCACCGCCATCTGGTCGCCGTCGAAGTCCGCGTTGAACCCACCGCACACCAGCGGGTGGATCTTGATCGCGTTGCCCTCGACGAGCACCGGCTCGAAGGCCTGGATGCCCATCCGGTGGAGCGTCGGCGCCCGGTTCAGCAGGACCGGGTGCTGGTAGATCACCTCCTCGAGGATGTCCCAGACCTCCGCGTCGCGCCGCTCGAGCATCCGCTTGGCGCTCTTGATCGTGTCCGCGAGGCCGTGCTCCTTGAGCTTGCGGATGATGAACGGCTGGTACAGCTCCAGCGCGATCTTCTTGGGCAGGCCGCACTGGTTGAGCTTGAGCTCGGGACCGACCACGATCACCGAACGCGCCGAGTAATCGACACGCTTGCCCAGCAGGTTCTCGCGGAACCGCCCCTGCTTGCCCTTGATCATGTCCGTCAGCGACTTGAGGGCGCGGTTGGAACTGCCGAGCACCGGGCGACGGCACCGGTTGTTGTCGAACAGCGCATCCACCGCCTGCTGGAGCATCCGCTTCTCGTTGCGGATGATCACCTCGGGTGCGTTCAGGTCCATCAGCTTCTTGAGCCGGTTGTTGCGGTTGATGATGCGCCTGTAGAGATCGTTCAGGTCGCTTGTCGCGAAGTTGCCGCTCTCGAGCAGCACCAGCGGGCGCAGGTCCGGCGGGATCACCGGCACCACGTCCATCACCAGCCACGCCGGGTCGTTCTCGCTCAGCCGCACCTGCTCGACGAGCTTGAGCCGCTTGGCCAGGTCCTTGGTCTTCTGCTTGGAACGCGTCGCCTTGAGGTCGGCCCGGATCTGCTCGGCCTCGGCGTCCAGGTCCAGGATCTCGATCAGCTCGCGGATCGCGTCGGCGCCCATGAGCGCCTTGAACGCGTTGCCGTACTGCTCGACCGCGGCGCGGTACTCGTCCTCGGTCAGCACCTGCTTGTACTTGAGCTCGGTGTCGCCCGCGTCGATGACGACGTAGTCCTGGTAATAAATGATCTTCTCGAGATCACTCGTCTTCATGCCCAGCATCGTGCCCAGGCGGCTGGGCATGGACTTGAAGAACCAGATGTGGACGATCGGCGCCGCGAGGTTGATGTGCCCCATCCGCTTGCGCCGGACGCGCGAGTGCGTCACCTTGACCCCGCACCGGTCGCAGATGATGCCCTTGTACTTCGTGCCGCGGTACTTGCCGCAGGCGCACTCGTAGTCGCGCTCGGGCCCGAAGATCCGCTCGCAGAACAGACCGTCCTTCTCCGGACGGTACGTGCGGTAGTTGATGGTCTCGGGCTTCTTGACCTCGCCGTAGGACCACGCGCGGATGTCGTTGGGCGACGCGAGCGTCACCTTGACCGCGCTGTAATCGTTCACCCGCTCGTACACGCTCTCAGCCATGAGCCGCGACCTCTCTTTACGCTCGACGCCCGCCGTCCGCGGGCCCGAGTGTGATTGCCTTCACCAGCGACGCGATCAGGTGGGTGGCCCCGATGCCGAACAGGACCGTTCCGACCACGATCAGCGCGATGCCAATCTCTTCAACCGGGAGCCAGTCGGGGTAGATCCGTCCGTCCAATCGTGGCAGGCCTGAGATCGCGATCAGCGGGCCGAGCACCACGAGCAGCGCCGCGGCTTGACGCGACGTGATCTGATGCTCCTTGGCCTGCCGTGCTACTCCGACCATCCGACGCCCTCACCCGGACGACTCCGATTCCGTCCATCTACCGGTTCCCGCTACAGCAAACTCCCGCCCTCCAGCTGCTTCTTCTCCAGCGTGATGTTCATGCCCAAGCCCTTGAGCTCGTTGCACAGCACGTCGAAGGCCACCGGCATCCCCGCCTCCAGGCGGTTGTTGCCCCGGACCATCGACTCGTAGATCTTCGTCCTGCCCTCCACGTCGTCGGACTTGACGGTGAGCAGCTCCTGCAGGATGTACGCGGCGCCGTACGCCTCCAGCGCCCACACCTCCATCTCGCCGAACCGCTGGCCGCCCGTGCGGCTCTTGCCGCCCAAGGGCTGCTGCGTGATCAGCGAGTACGGCCCCGTCGCCCGCGCGTGGATCTTGTCGTCCACCAGGTGGTGCAGCTTCAGCAGGTACATGTACCCCACCGTCGTCCGCTGGTGGAACGCCTCGCCCGTCCGCCCGTCGTGCAGCTGCACCTTGCCGCCCTGGGGCATCTCGGCCAGCAGCTCCCGCGGGTGCGGCCACTCGCCCTTGGACTCCAGGTCCGCCCAGCGATTGCGGACGTAGTCGTTGGCCTCAACGATCGCCGCGTGGATCTCGGTCTCCGTCGCCCCGTCGAACACGGGCGTGACCGCCTGGAAGCCCAGCACCTGCGCCGCCCAGCCCAGGTGCGTCTCGAGGATCTGCCCGACGTTCATGCGGCTGGGCACGCCCAGCGGGTTGAGCATCACGTCCACGGGCGTGCCGTCGTCCATGAACGGCATGTCCTCTTCCGGGACGACGCGGGCGATGACGCCCTTGTTGCCGTGACGTCCCGCCATCTTGTCGCCCGCGCTCAGCGTCCGCTTGGTCGCGATGTAGACCTTGACCATCTCGAGCACGCCCGAGGGCAGCTCGTCGCCGCGCTTCATGTGCGCGACCTTGCGGTGCTTCTCGGTCTCGACCGCCTCGATGCGGGGCCAGAACTGGGCGTGGACCTTCTCGGCCGCCTCCTTGGCGTCCTTCGAGCCCTTCACCCACTTGAGGTTGAACGTCTTGATCTGCTCGAGGATGACCTCGGGGATGTCGCTGGCGCCCACCTTCTGGCGGGTCATCGGGTCCACCATCTCCGAGCCGGTGGCGGCGTTGATCGCGTCAACAAGCTCGCGGAAGATCTTGACCGCCTCGGCGTCCTGCGACGCCTCGTACTCCTCGATCTGCTGCTTGAGCGCCTTCTTCTGCGTGTCGTTCATGTGCACGCGGCGCGAAAACTTCTTGGCGCCGATGACAACGCCGTCCACGCCCGAGGGCACCTCCAGCGAGTCGTTCTTCACGTCCTCGCCGGCGCGACCGAAGATCGCGTGCAGGAGCTTCTCTTCCGGGGTCAGCTCGGTCTTGGACTTGGGGCTGACCTTGCCCACGAGGATGTCGCCAGGGCCGACACGGGCGCCGATACGGATGACCCCGCTCTCGTCGAGGTTGCGGAGCATCTTCTCGCTGACGTTCGGGATATCGCGGGTGAACTCCTCGCGCCCCAGCTTCGTCTCGCGGATCTCCACGTCGAACTCGTCGATGTGGATGCTCGTGAACGTGTCGTCCTTCACGAGGCGCTCCGAGATGACGATCGCGTCCTCGAAGTTGTACCCGTCGAACGTGTTGAACGCGACGAGCACGTTCTTGCCGATCGCCAACTCGCCCATCTGCGTCGAGGCGCCGTCGGCCAGGATCTGGCCCGCCTTGACCGTCTGCCCCACGCGGACAACGGGCTTCTGGTTCTGGCAGGTCCGCTCGTTGAGCCCCACGAACTTGCGGAGCGTGTACTCGTCGGAGTTGTCGATGATGATCGTCTGCGCATCGGCGAACGTCACCTTGCCCGGGCGCTTGGCCTTGACGACCATGCCCGTGTTCATCCCGACCGCCTTCTCCAGGCCGGTCGCGATGCACGGCGGGTCGATCTTGATCAGCGGCACCGCCTGACGCTGCATGTTCGAGCCCATCAGCGCCCGGTTCGCGTCGTCGTGCTCGAGGAACGGGATGAGCGCCGCCGAGATGCCCACGATCTGCTTGGGCGAGATGTCAACGAAGTTCACGTCCTCGGGCGGGACCTCGGCCAGCTCGCCGTCGAGGCGGGCGAGCACCAGGCCGTCCTTGAACTGCCCCTCCGCGTTCACCACGTCCGCGGGCGCCAGGATCGAGCGCAGCTCCTCGTCGGCGCGGAGGTGGACCACCTCGCCGGTGAGCTTGCCCTTCTTGACGACGCGGTAGGGCGTGCGCAAGAACCCGTACTCGTCGATCGACGAGAAAATGCCCAATGACACGATCAGGCCGATGTTCGTGCCCTCGGGCGTCTCGATCGGGCAGACCCGCCCGTAGTGCGAGATGTGCACGTCGCGGACCTCGAAGCCCGCACGCTTGCGGTTGAGCCCGCCCGGGCCCAGGGCCGACAGGCGACGCTCGTGCACCAGCGTGGATAGCGGGTTGGTCTGGTCAACAACCTGCGAGAGCTCCGAACGCCCGAAGAAGAAGTCGATCGCGCTGCTGATGGACTTGGAGTTCACCAGGTCCGCGATCTTCGTGACCTCCTCGGGGTCCTTGACACTCATGCGCTCCTGGACCGTTCTACGAAGCTTGAGAAAACCCTTGCGCAGCTCCTCGACGCCCAGCTCGTCGAGTGTCCGCAGGCGCCGGTTGCCCAGGTGGTCGATGTCATCGACGCCCGCGACCGGTCGCCCGGTGTCCGGGTCGAGCCGGTTCGAACGCAGGTCGAGCACGTACTGGATGACGCGGAGGAAGTCCTCGCCGCGGATGAACATCATGTCCATCGCGGTGTCGAGGCCGAACTTGCGGTTGATCCGGAAGCGTCCGACCTTGCCCAGTCGGTACCGGTTCTCGTCGAAGAACTTCTCGTGGAAGAGCTGGCGGGCCTTCTCGACCTGCGGCGGGTTGCCCGGACGCAGACGCGAGTACACCTTCAAGAGCGCCTTCTCGTAGTCGCCCTCGACGTTCGGCACGCCGTCGAACTGGTCGAGCTTCTCCTCGGCGATCGTGTTCAGGATCAGCGAGTCCGACGGGTTCTGGACGACCAGCACCTTCTTGAGGGCGCTGTTGCGGATCGTCTCCGCCGCCTCCTCGCCGATCTGACACCCGACGTGCACCAGCTCCTCGCCCGTCTCCGTGTCGATGATCGACGACGCGGCCCAGTCGTCCTCGTGGACGTCCGCGGCCTTGACCTCCGTCACCTCGTAGAACAGGCTGATGATCGCGTCGGTCGAGGCGACCGACTCGTCGAGGCAGCGCAGGAACGTCGTCGCCGACAGCTTCGTCGACTGGTCGATCCGCATCGCCAGGACGTCCTTCTTCGTGACCTCCAGCTCGATCCACGAGCCACGCTCGGGGATCACGCGGGCCGAGTGCAGCGGGCGGTCGCCCTCGCTGGACAGGATGCTGAAGTCAACACCCGGCGAGCGGTGCAGCTGGCTCACGATCACGCGCTCGGCGCCGTTCACCACGAACTCGCCGCCGCCCATCATGATCGGGAACTCGCCGAGGTAGATGTCCTCCTCGGGCAGGTCGCCGTGCGTCTCACGCTTCAGGCGGACGCGGATCTTGAAGGGCAGCCCGTACGTCAGCCGCAACTCGCGGCACTCGTCGGGCGTGTACCTCGGGTCCTCCAGCTCGTACTGGATGTACTCAAGGAACATCGTCTCGTCGTAGCTCTCGATCGGGAAAATTTCCCGCAGCAGAGCCTCGAGGCCGATGTCCTTCGCCCGGGTGTCCGGCGTTTTGTCGTGCTGGAGAAAACGCTCGTACGCACGAGTCTGGACCTCGGTCAGGTCCGGGATCTCGGTCGCGTCGCCACGCTTGGCGAAGTTGCGCACGACCATCTCTCGCGACAACTCGCGCAGTGGAGTCCTGTCCATCTACGTCCTCACGATGGGTCGAGAACCACGCCCGCGCCCGTCACACGCCGGCCGTGATTGATCAAAGTTTCTTGCTGGCCCCGCGCCGCCTGGAATCCAAGACTGTAGACCCCCCGCGGCGCACCGGCAACCCCCCGAACGTCCGCCGATATCGGACGATCGGCTTCCCCCGGCTGCTCTCGCCTCCGCAGAGTCCGCCTCATGCAACTCCGGTCGCCAGGATGTCCCGGCGAGTAATCTACACGCTCCGCCCCCTAGGGGCGAAACAGAATCCGGCCTCTTTACCAGATACCGATCAATACCCGATCAAAACGGCCCCGCCCGCCGACCGGGAAGGGCCCGTGTGCTGCCGCCTGCGCCGGCCTAGGCCAGCTCGACCTCGGCGCCGACTTCCTTGAACTTCGCGAGCAGCGCGTCGGCCTCCTCCTTGGGCAGGCCCTCCTTGATCTTCGACGGGGCGCTGTCCACCAGGTCCTTGGCCTCCTTGAGGCCCAGGCCTGTCGCCTCGCGCACGATCTTGATCACCTTGATCTTCTCGCCGCCCGCGGCCTTGAGGACCACGTCGAAGTCGGTCTTCTCTTCCTCGACCGCCGCGGCCTCGCCGCCGCCGGCCATCATGACGGCGCCGCCGGCGGCCGCCTCGATGCCGTAGGTGTCCTTCATGTAGTCGCCCAGATCGACGGCTTCCTTGAGGGTCAGCCCCGCCAGCTTGTCACCAAGCTCGCTGATCTTCTTGTCGAACTCTTTCGCGGTCGCGGTCTCGTCGCTCATGATTCAAACCTTCCTGTTGCCGGGCTGTCGCCCGCCGCACACTCGCGCCCAAGAGGGGACGGCCCTCTGCCGCCTCTTTAACCCTGCGCCGCAGCGCCCAGGGCCAGTCGGACGTCGGATGTCGATCCGAGGCACGAGGAATGAGGCATCGGGCATTGGTCTGCCACCCGCCTCGTCTTTCCAAATGCCTATTGCCTATTGCCCAAAGCCTTCCTCAAACCTTGGCGATCTCCTCGCCCTTCTCCAGCTTCTCCTCGATCGCCTTGATCACGCCGACCAGACGCCCGCCCGGCCCCTTGACGCTCGCCAGAAGCTTGCGCCCGGGCCCGAGGATCAACGCCACGTCCTGGGCGATCGCCTCGTCGCGCGTCGGGAACTTGCTCAGACGCTCGATGCCCTCGGCGCCCTCGTACAACTCCCCGTCCAGGATCGCGCCCTTCAGCTCGATCTCCGGGAAGCTCTTGACGATCTCGACGATCTCACGCGCGACCTCGACCACCGACTCGCCGCCGTAGATCAGGGCGTTGGAGCCCTCCATCACCGGCGAGAGCACGCCCAGCGTCCGGTCCGCGAACGCCTTGCCGAACAGGCTGTTGCGGACGATCGTGATCCTGATGTCCTTCTTGCGAAGGTCGGCACGCATCTCCGTGTTCGCGATCCCGCCCACGCCACGCAGCGAGACGACCGCGGCCTCCTCGACGTCGCCCAGACGCTCCAGGTACTCGCGAACAATCATGTCCTTCACGGGTTTCGACATCGCTCGCTCCTTACGCCTCTTCGGCCACGGCACGCGCCACCTGCACGCCCGGCGTCATCGTCCCGCTCAACGTGATCTTCTTGATGTACTCGCCCTTGATCGAGTTCGGACGCGCACGCTCGATCGTCTCCGCGAAGTGATTGAAGTTCTCGAGCAGGTCGCCGTCCGCGAAGCTCATCTTCCCGATCACCGCGTGCACGTTCCCGCCCTTGTCCGTCCGGTACTCGACCTTGCCGGCGGCAAACTCGCCCACCGCCTCGAGCACCTTGGGCGTCACCGTCCCGTTCTTCGGGCTCGGCATCAGCCCCTTGGGGCCCAGCGTACGCCCGAGCTTCGAGATCTCACGCATCATGTCCGGGCTCGCGATCGCGACGTCGAAGTCGAACCACCCGCCCTCGATCTTCGTCACCAAATCGTCCCCGCCCGCCTCGACAGCGCCCGCGTCCTTCGCGGCCTTCACCTGCTCGGGCTTGCAGAACGCGATCACACGCTTGGCCTTGCCGATGCCATTGGGCAGGCTCACCGAGCCGCGGATCATCTGGTCCGCCTGCTTCACGTCCACGCCCAGGTGGAACACCACCTCGACGGACTGATCAAACTTCGGCGCCTTGAACTTCTTGAGCGCCTTGAACGCGTCCGGCGCCTCCATCGGCGCCTCGGGCGTCATCTTCTCGTTCTCTTTGCGACGCTTGCTGATGTGCGGCATATCAGGCCCCCACCACTTCGACGCCCATCGAGCGTGCGGTCCCCGCGATCACCCGCGCCCCCGCCTCGACGTCCGCCGAGTTCAGGTCCGCCATCTTCTCCTCCGCGATCTTGCGGCACTGGTCCATCGTGACCTTGCCCACGATCGTCTGCGGCTCGCCCGATCCCTTCTCGATCCCCGCCGCCTCCTTGATCAGCACGCTCGCCGGGCTCGACTTGATCTCGAACTCGAACGAACGGTCGCTGAACACCCGGACCACGCACCCGACCACCTTGCCGTTGAGCGCGGCCGTCGCGGCGTTGAACTGCTGGATGAACTGCCCCGGGTTCACTCCCTTCGCGCCCAGCACAGGACCCAGCGGGGGAGCCGGCGTCGCCGACCCGCCCGGGGCCATGATCTTGAACTGATTGAGCAACTCTCGCTTGGCCATGACACCTCCACCTCCCACCGGCCGCCGGAAATCTTCCGGAGAGCCCATCCCGGCCAAGGCGACAGGCCGGCTCGGTGGTGCAAACGGGTTCAATTATCCCCGGGCCTCCCAGCCTGGGGGAGGCAATGCTAGCCCGCCCCCCCACCGGGGCAAGCCCAAAGCCCGCTTGTATGTCCCACGAGTTGGCGGGCTTCCAGCTCCGGCGTCACGCCGTGTGCCGTGGCCTGACGAGCCACGCGAGGAAGGCCACGCCAGCGCCCCGCGGCCTTCCGCCCCTCGGGCTCAGACCACGCACCCGAACCCAACCCGTCCCTCATCGGGTCAGCCCCGCCTCCAACGCCCGGGCAATCTCCTCGCTCAGGTAGTTGTCCTTGGCCCGCTCGAGCATCTTCAGGGCGACATCATCCCGCCCCTCGGCCTGCATCAGGACCACCACCGCCAGCCACGCCGAGCTCGAAGGCTCCCGGTGCGCCGCCTTGACCGCGATCCGGACCGCGTCCCGCAGACGCTTGGCCGACGCGAACAATCGCCCGTCCAGACGCTCGCCCCCCAGCGCCGGGTCCGAGCCGTACGCCAGACGGATCATCGCGAACCCATCGCCCGTCTCGCGATTCTCGATCAACGCCGCGCCCAGCACGCGCATCGCGTGGTAGTCCTCGGGGTCCGCGTCCAGATGGTCCCGCAGCTCCGCGATCGCCCGCGCCAGGTCCCCCGCCCGCAGCAGGGCCATGCCAAGCTCAACGCCCGAGAGCTGGACCGGCGCGGGCTCGCCCGCCGAGGAGTCGGTCGCCGGGGCCTGGTACGCCGCCGAGGGCTGGCCGTCGATCGGGCCCCAGTACCATTGCGAGCCGGAGTACCCGGGCCATCCCCACCGACGCGAGGGGTACGTCCGCACGTACCACCGGTCGCCCGAGTAGCTCACCGGCGGGTAGTACGCCCCCCCGCCCCGCGGGAACCCCCACCAGCTTGCGTGGTCCCACCCCCAGTAAAACCTGGGCGTGTAGTAGTACCCGCCCACGTACACCGGGCGGTAATCGGGCCCGTACCAGTCGCGGGAGTTGTGGGAATACCCGTCGGTGTACACGTGCCCGCCGCGGCTCGAGTGGATCGAGATCTGCACGCGGGCCGCGTCATCGACGAGCACCAGGTCGTGCGGGTTGCCGATCTCGCCCGCCGGGATGACGTGCACCAACCGACGCTGCTCGGGCGTGAGCGAGTCGAGCAGCAGCCGGGCGTCGTTGACGGCGTACGCGGTGATCCCGTCCAGATCCTCGCTGCCCAGCACCACCAGCCCGGGCTCCTCGCCCGACCGCTGCGCCGGGGGCCGGTCCAGGTCCTGCTGGGGAGACAGCTCGCCCGTCGTGCTCGTCGTGCCCGGCGGCACGACGTTGTCGTACATCCGCTCGCGCAGGCGCTCCTCGGTCGTCGTCTTCTCGCGCGTCGGGTGCTTGGCGGTCCCGCCCGTCGCCTTGCGCGTGTCGTGCTGCTTGTTCTTCGAGACCGTCGTCGTCGGCGTCGCCAGCTTGAGCCGCGGGCGCGTGTTCTGCGCCACCGCTTCGCCGCCCAGGCACAGCCCCAGACCCAACGCCATCAGGACCGCCGCCGCCTTCCTCGTTCCGCGATGCTCACGCATGGCTTTCCCCATACTCGTCGCCGATCTCGTCGTTCGCTGGCCCGGCGTCGGCGCCTACCCCGTGGGCCTCGCCGCTTCGAGGGAGCGGTCCGTGCCGCCCCCGGGCTTCTCCGGTCCGATCCGTGCCGGACCCCGCGCCAGTTCCGGCCCGCCGCCCGGCCCGCCGCCCGTTCACAGGGCGCACCACGCCGGACTCCTATATCTTCCCCCTATGAGGCCAGCACCACAAGCGTCCCCCGCCGATCGCCCCCGCACGACCCCCCGGGCGGCCTGCCTGGGAATCCTCGCGACCGCCCTGCTCGCCCTCCCCGCCTGCTCCTCGTTCGGCATCCGCGTGCCCTCGGGCAAGGCCCAGATCGTCGGCGCCGAGACCGGCGCCCACATCAATCCCCGCTTCCCCACCAGGGCCTACACCTCCACCGACGAGGACACCGCCGACATCTACCTCACCGACCTCTCCGCCGACGACCTGACCGCCCTCTTCGAGGACCCCGCCGGCTCCGGCGTCTCGGGCCAGATCATCCATATGCACATGTTCGTCCGCCCCAAGCCCGGGCGCACCCCCATCGCCAGCACCGCCATCAGCGCCACCGTCCGCTACGTCATCATCGCCGAGGGACGCGTCGGCCTCTACTCCGGCGCCGGCTTCCTCTTCCCCTCGGGCAAGCCGGGCGACAACGTCCTGGGCGGCTCGATCTCCAAGGCCGACCTCCGCCTCGAACGCGCCACCCCCGGCTTCGTCGATCGCCTGGGCCCGGCCCACCTGAGCACGTCGTTCAACGCCGTCCTCGACGAACCGCTCGCCGACGAGCTGCACCGCCGCCTCGAGGTGCTGGCGCAGAACACGAGCCCGGTCGAGAACAGCGAGGCGGCGCGAGCGGCGACGGCGCCGTGACACGCGGCCAGTTCGTCAATCGCATCCGCCTCTGAGAACACGGTATGGCGATTGAGCTCCGGCGCTTCATCCAAGCATCTCTCGCGGAATCAACGGAGATGTCGCTCGTCAGCGAAATCGCTGGCGACCTACTCGACGCGCTCAACATACCTGAAACGCTTGCAAAGATACGCGAGGCGAATCAACCAAAACGATCAAGCTCCGAGGTCCAGGCCGCGTTTCGTAACTCCGCATTAGCGCTGCACTTCGAAAGCGAGCGTGCCGGCCTGTTTCAGGACTCGATCACTGGGCTGCGCCCCGATTACTACCGGCGAATCGGAGATTCTGGCATCATCCTCGAGGTCGAGCGCGGCAAGACAACTACAAACAACATGGATCTCTTGGACTTTTGGAAGTGTCACCTCTGCGGATCAGCGCACTATCTATTTCTGCTCGTGCCCAAAGAACTCAGACACAACCACGGCATGAGCCCAAAGCGAGAGTTCGATGTCGTTTCGCGACGGCTTGCTCGATTCTTTGAGCCCAATTTTCATACGAACGTGCGTGGACTGTTTCTCTTCGGGTACTAGTCCCCGAACCCCCGCCCCTCGTACCACGCATCCAGCGTCCCCTCGCACGCCCCCCGGTACAACATCCCCAGCATCCCCCGCGGCAATCCCTTGCCCACCAGCCGCGGCGCGCTCATCTCGTCAAACTCACCCGGCGACACCATCGCCAGGTCCGGGTCCGCGATCGGGCTCTCGCCGTCGTAATCGGTCTCCCACATGACGCGCTGGGCCCAGTAGCGCCCCGCGTACAAGTCGAACGCCTCGCACTCGCCCGCCGCCAGCTGCGCCCCGAACCGCTGGTTGTCCGGGTCCGACGCCTCCAGGTGCTCGTCGCTCGTCACGACGTCGCTCCCGAAGAGGATCCGCCCGCTGAACCGCGTCAGGAACGCGACCAGCTCCTCCCGCGGCTGCCTGCTCAGCTCCCGCACCATCCACTTCGTCGCACTCGTGTCCAGCACCAGCTTGGGATGCCGCTCCAGCAACCCCGCAAGAAACTCAAGATCCTCGGGCCACCCCCCCATGTGCGCCCCCAGGCACGGCACATCGAACGCCCCCAGCAACCGCTCCAACGATTCGTACTGCGCCGCCTTCGTCCCGTACCGCGACGCGACCGTGTACTTCGCCCCGAACCACGTGTCCGGGTCCGCGACGTGCACCATCAGCATCATGCCACGCGACACCGCCTCCTCGGCCACCCGCATCCGCCACGGCGCATCGAAGCGGAACACCTCCGACGCCTTCAGCCCCGCCTCCTCCGCGAAATCAACAAACCGCGGCGCCCCCCAGAACTTCACCATCCTCGCCCCGAACCGCTCGTCCCACTCCGCCACCCGCTCGACGAACCCTGTCGTGAACGCCCGCTTGCGGTCCGCCTCCATGTACTCGGGGATCGCGACGAACCGGACCCGCTCGCCCAGCACCGCCTTCACAGCCTCGGCATGGGCCATCTGCGTCTGCGAGTACACCCGCTCGACGCCGTACAGATCGCACACGCCCCGCCAGATCGCCGCCGCCCGGGGCCCGTTGATATGCGCATGGGCGTCGATGATCGGGACGGGCGGCGCCCCCAACGCCGCGGCCTCCGCCCGGTAGTCCAGGCGCAAACGGTTGGCAGCGGTCGCTACCCTGTCGGTCGTCGTCGCGATCCGTCCCGTCATCGCCCGATCCTAGCCCACGGCTCCCCACGAATGCCCCCCACGACCGACGCCCCATCAGGCTTCAGCATGGACCGACGCCCCAGCGCCCAGCGCCGCGTCCGCGGCGCGCGCATCGCCCTGGCCCACGACTGGCTCGTGAGCATGCGTGGCGGCGAGCAGGTCCTCGACCGCATCGCCCGCCTCGTCATCGAAGACCACAAGCCCGCCGCCCTCTACACACTCACCGACGCCCGCGTCCCGATGACCGAAGCGATCGACGCCTTCGAGCACATCCGCTCGAGCCTCGATCGTGTCCCGCTCGCCCGCAAACGCCTCCGCCGCTGGCTCCTGCCCTGGTACCCCAGGGGCGTCGAGTCGCTCCGCGTCAAGCTCGCCCGCGAGCACGAGCACGAACCCATCGACCTGCTCGTCTCCACCAGCTCGACCGCGATCAAGGCCCTCGCCGCCCCGCCCGGCGTGCCCCACCTGTGCTACTGCCACACCCCCGCACGCTTCCTGTGGTCACAGCAAGATCAGTACACCAAGGGGCGTGGCCTGCGCGCACGCCTGCGGCGCATCGGCCTCAACCGCCACGGCGACCGCCTCCGCGAATGGGACACCCAGTCCGTCCGCGCCGTCGATACATTCCTCGCCAACTCCGAGCACACCCGCGACCTGATCCAACGCGTCTACAAACGCGAGTCCCGCCTCGTCTACCCCCCGGCACGCACCGAGTTCTTCACCCCCGCCGGCGAAGAACGCCAGGACTCGTGGCTGCTCGTCAGCGCGCTCGAGCCCTACAAACGCGCCGACCTGGCGATCGACGCCGCCATCCAGTCGGACGCCCGCCTGCTCGTCGTCGGCGACGGCTCGCAGGCCAAGGCCCTGCGCGCTCACGCCCGCAAGGTCCAACGCCAGGTCACCAAGGCCCGGGGCAGGGCCGGCCGCGTCGAGTTCATGGGACGCGTGGACGACGAGCAGCTCCGCACGCTCTACCGCCGGGCGAGACTCGTCGTGTTCCCGCAGGTCGAGGACTTCGGGATCGTCGCCGTCGAGGCCCAGGCCTGCGGCACACCCGTCGTCGCGCGGGCCGAGGGCGGCGCGCTCGAGACTGTTTTGGAAGGACGTACCGGCGTCTTCTTCGAGGACCCGAGCCCGGCCGCCCTTGCCGAGGCGGCACGCAAGTGCCCGGAGAACGTCGAGGAGAACTGCCGCGCCAACGCCGAACGGTTCAGCGAGCGTGTCTTCGACGACACGATGCGTGCCGAGATGGCTCGGATGCTGCGCTAGCGCTCACGCGCCGGGCGCCGAGGCGCCCTTCTCTGGCGCGCACCGGACGCCCACGACGTGCCCCACGAACAACTCGTGGTCCGCCTCCAGGTCGATCCGGCGCGCGATCTCGCAGTCGAACACCGCGAGCGCGCGCGCGAGCACCGGCGCCCCGGTCACGAACTTCGCGTGCTCGAGCCCGTCGAACGGGTCGCCCTCGGGTGACTGGATACCACCCGTCGCGCCGTTGGCGGTCTCCATCGGGAAACTGCGCATCGTGAGCCTGTCGTCGGGCGCGATGACGCAGACGGCGAACGAACGCGAATCGCGGATCAACGGGTCGATCGCGTGCCCCTTGCGGGCCGCGACCGCGATCAGCAACGGCTCGTCAGCGCAGGCCTGGACCGACCGGATCCGCATGCCCGACCGCTTGCCCTCGTGGGCGGCGGTCATCACGAAGCACCCCGTGGGTAGACAACGCAGGGCCCTCTCGAGATCGCCCTCGCCCTCAAAACCCATGACCCGGAACTCCTCACCACCAGACACGCCCCATCCGCGTCGTCTGGGCGCCAGTCTACCCGCACACAATCCTGTGTGGATGCAACCCACTGGAACCAGAGATGATGCGTTGTTTCTCCACGCACCGTCCCCAATCCAAAAACACACGCCACGCCTCG
The DNA here is from genome assembly GCA_029260515.1 of Phycisphaerales bacterium. GTDB lineage: Bacteria > Planctomycetota > Phycisphaerae > Phycisphaerales > UBA1924 > JAJRXR01. The sequence goes on from JAJDDC010000019.1 coordinate 194,595, forward strand.
GATCGGCCCGATCAACCCCTTGTTCCAGCGTGGTTTGCGGAAAACTCACCCCCCAAACCCCCAGAAGGCGGTTCAGGATGTTGCATTGTGGGCCGAAGTGGGTCATAATCCCATTCATGACCACGGGGGGAGTCCTGAGTGCCGTTCACCGGGCAAGCCGAAGCCTCGATCGATGCCAAGCAACGCCTGGCGCTGCCCGCGAAGTTCCGGTCCCGCTGGGACCCCGAGAGGGATGGGAAAACATGGTTCTGTCTGCCGTGGCCCCAGGATGCCGTCCTCCGTCTGTACACGCAGCGCCAGTTCGAATCGATGCGGGTCGGCGGCAGCGCCCCCGACGAGCTGACGCCCACCCAGGACCTGGCCGACCTGGAATCCGCGATCTACGGCAACACGGAACAACTCGACCTGGACGCCAACAACCGGGTCCGACTCCCGGCCTGGCACCTCGAGCTGGTCGAGATGCCCAGGGACGTGGTGGTGATCGGCGCCGGCAACCGGCTCGAGATCCGCTCGCGGGACGCCTGGATGGCCCAGCGAGAGGAACGCTTCAGAAATCTTCGCCACCTCGTCGAGCGGGTCGATCAGAACAGACGCGACTAACCCGCCTCGACAAGGCCCACGACACCGACACCCGGGCGTTCGTGCCCGGGAGACTGGCCGAGTCCTCCGCCGCGCTCCGCCTCACACCCCCGCCCGCCTCGATGTGGGCGAGACACGACTGATTTCCCCCCCCCGCGGGCGCTGGCGGCCTCGTTGCCGCCGCGCCCGATTCCCAGGGTCCCCCGGGGCCCGACAAGCGAGCACGGACGCGACGACGCGGGCACGGACGCCCGGCGCCGCGCCCGCGCGTGAGGACAAGCGAGGGCGTGACGGAGCGCGGGGGTCGGCCAACCCCCGCTCTGGTCCACCAAGGACGGCACGGGCGAGCCAAGGAAGGCTCGCCCCGGGCCCAGACCCGTGCAAGGGGAGCGCACCCCGGACCGCGGCCTCCTTCCCGCCTCCGTTTCATTGGCCCGGGCGATCCACCAACCGCCCGGGCCGTTTTTCTGCGCACGGTCCGCGAATCGGACGACCCATGCCCGCCGAACCACGCCCCATGAGCGTCGAGATCAACCGCGCCGACGGCGAATGGCAAGTGCTCGCACAGCAAACGCTCCATGCACCGCTCGCCGACGTCTTCGCGTTCTTCTCCGACGCCCACAACCTCGAACGCCTGACTCCCGAGTTCCTCCGGTTCCACGTCGTGACACCCGCGCCGATCGAGATGCGCGAGGGCACGCTCATCGACTACAGGCTCCGCGTCCGGGGCGTCCCGATCCGGTGGCGGACGAGGATCCTCGAGTTCTCACCCCCCCACCGCTTCGTGGACGACCAGATCCGCGGGCCCTACGCCCTCTGGCATCACACGCACACGTTCGAGGACCTCGGCGACCGGACGCGCTGCGCCGACCTCGTCCGCTATCGCCCCCCGGGCGGGCCGTTGGCCGGCCTCGTCAACGCCCTGGCGGTGCGCCGGGACGTCGAGGCGATCTTCCGGTACCGGATGCGGGCACTCGACGAGATTTTCGTCAAACCAACGCAGCCAGTTACGCTGCCCGCATGAGCGCAGGGTACTCCGGGACACCGCTGGCCAAGAAACTGGGCATCAAGCCCGGCGCCCGCGTGCTCCTGCGCCGGGCGCCCAAGGGCTTCGAGGGCGCCCTCGCGGGCCTGCCCGACGACGCGAGCGTCTGCCGCGCCGCCCGCGGCGACCGCCCGTTCGACATCATTGTCTCGTTCCACAAACACGCCGCGGCGATCGCACCGGACATCGACTCTCTGCGCACGCGCATGACCCCCGCCGCGGGCGTGTGGATCGCCTGGCCCAAGAACGCATCGGGCGTCGCGACCGACGTCACCGAGGGCGTGGTCCGGGCCGCGGGCCTGGATTCTGGCCTGGTGGACAACAAGATCTGCGCGATCGACGAGACCTGGTCCGCCCTGCGGTTCGTGATCCGCGTCAAGGACCGGTAGGGCGTCGGCTCAGAGTTGGTGTTGCGATCAGGCGCTGGCGCGTCGTGGACGCCGCCCGACGCGACCGCCATAGGCGAAGTGCGGGTTGTCCTCGCTGACGCGGGCCGCGCAGATCGGGCACGAGACGAACCAGGGCCCGTCCTCGCTGTTCTTCACGCGAAACAAGCGTGTCGTGTCGTCGCCGCACACGCGGCACGCGGTCGCCCCGCGTCGTTTCTGCTTGCTCGCCGTCTGTACGCCTGCCATCGCCCCGGTCCCTTCGCTCGACCCGGCCACTCCCCAGCTTCAAACCGCCCGCCCCACCACAGGGATGCGGGCGAGGGGTCTCGCCGCCCCATTCTTCGGAGATCGGGTCGCTTTCTTTCCACACACAACGACGCCGATCCCGGGGGCTGGCGCGAGAACCCGCCCCGTGCGCACAATTACGCGCTCGGGCGGTCGTTGTTACGCGGTCCGCGTTGTGTTATTCGCCCTCGGCGTCTTCGCGGAGCGCCGCCTTCGCGGCCTCCGCGTCCTGGGACCGCACGAGCACCCGCACCCGCCCGGGCGCCTCGGCCCGAAGGCCCGCCGTCAGGGCGCCCGTCGTCCACGACTGGACCCCCGCCTCCTTGAGCGTCTCGACGACGAACGAGGCGGCCAGCTCGCTGTCGAACTCGCCGACGACGACCGGGGCGTTTGGATCGTGCTCGCTCACGCGGGGAGTGTACGCCCGGCGGCACTCAGGGCGTGTAGTCGAACCCCGCCAGCCCGTCGCGGGTGAAGCGGAAGCTCACCGGGTAGACCGCGTTCGGATCACCCACCGCCGGCGGGTCCGTCGTCAGCGGCGTGTACGGATACCGGTATGCCTCCGGCTCGCCCGGCTCGTTTGGATCGAATCCCTCGCCCGCCTCGCCGGTCGGGCGGTCCTGCACCGAGCCGTCGAACATCAGCTTGTTCGGCCTCGCCTGCGGGTAGGCGTACCAGAGGTCCTGCGACGCGGAGTGGCGGTCGTGCCACTCAAACATGAACACCTTCTGCGCCGGCAGGGCGATCTCGAACGCCGTCCGCTGCCCCAGCACCGCGTTTGTCCCCGTGAACAGGTTGCTTGCATCCACCGGACCGACCGTCCCGATCGAACCGACCCGCTCATCGGGCGACCACGCGGCGGGCACGACGTGGTAGCTCGACGTGAAGGGCCACCGCTGCACGACGGGTAGACTGGGCTCGAGCGTACTTCCGGAAACCGTGGGCTCGGGGTACACCCCGTTGGCCTCGAACGCCAGCGGGTCGTGGTGCCACACGAGTTGGTTCCGGTCCCTCGGGTCGATGCCGTGACGATCGGTCTCGTCGAGGCCAAGGTAATCGACGAGCACGAGGTGGGAGCGGCGCCTGTGCGGGTAGACATCCCGCAGCCACCGGATTTTGAAGTGACCCGCGGTCCGTCCGGTGAGCCGACGCAAGAGGTCAGTCTCCTGCCAGGTCGCGGCGAAGACCGAATCTTGAGCCATCGAGATCTTGCCAGTCCCGGCGACTTCGTAGGTCTGCCCGGCTTCCCACGTGTACGACGGCAGCCGGGCGGCGAAGTCGCCCATGTACATCCCAGAAGCAACCCCCCAGAATCGCAGGTTGTCTTGTGACGTTGCCCGCCGCGCCGCCCGCGCCGGCTGTCCAAGCACTGGCGCCGCGATCGCCACCACCGCGCACGCGACCGCCACCAGCGCCAATATCTCGACCAGTGTGATCCCGCGACGACCCATGACCGCTCCCGTGTACGCGACGGCCCCCAGCCTACCGCCCGGCCAACCCGCCCCCAAGCCCCGAGGCCCACCCCTGCGCCCAGGTATCCTGCCGGCCCGAAAGGGGGACCCGCGGCGTCCGCGCCCCCGCCCCGGAGCCCCCCGACGTGCGAAACCCCCGCCTGCCCATCTACATCCTCGTCCTGATCTACATGCCCGCCCTGAGCGTCCTGGCCTGGATCCAGGGCAACCAGGAGTTCCTCTTCTACGCGCTGACCATGCTCGTCATCATCGCGGGCGTCTACGCGCTCGACCGGCGCGTCCACTTCTCGCTCGGCGTGCTCTGGCTGCTGTGCGTCTGGGGCCTGATCCACATGGCCGGCGGCACCGTGCCCGCACCGACGGGCGAGGAGGGGCGCGTCCTCTACGCGTGGCGCCCGATCGACTGGCTGCCCAAGTACGACCAGGTCGTACACACCTACGGCTTCTTCGCCGCGACGTTCGCCGCCCACGAGTGCGTCCGCGCCGCCGTCACGCAGGGCAAGCCCATGCGCGTCTCGGTCGGACTCGCGATCGCGCTGGCGCTCATCGGCATGGGCCTGGGCGCGCTCAACGAGGTCGTCGAGTTCACCGCGACCCTGATCTTTGAAGAGACCGGCGTGGGCGGGTACGTCAACACCGGCTGGGACATGGTCTGCAACATGGCGGGAGCGAGCCTGGCCGCGGCCATCATCTGGGCCCGCCGCCACGCGCCCGCGCAAGAGAAAGGCGCCGAGGGGGATCCCGCCCCGGCGCCCTGAGCTTCATTCACTCGATCGGGCTCAGTCGTCGCTCTGGGCGCCCTGACCGCCCTGGCCCCGCAGCTCGAGCCGCTCGATCGCCATGTCGTCGAGCAAGACCACCTTCTCGATGACGACCGGCTCGACGGGCACGTTCTGGTGCGGTCCCTTGCGGGTGACCTGCACGAGCTTGATCTTGTCCACCGTCTCCTGGCCCTTGACGACCTTGCCGAACACCGCGTACGCCGCGCCGCCCGAGATCGGCTGGTCGAGGCGGGGGTTGTCCACGACGTTGATGAAGAACTGGCTGGTCGCCGAATCGGGGTCGCCCGTGCGGGCCATCGCGATCGTGTACTTGTCGTTCTTGAGGCCGTTCTTCCACTCGTTCTTGATCGGGTCGCGGGTGTCGCGCTGGGTCATGTCGGCGTTGAAGCCGCCGCCCTGGATCATGAACGTGCTCATGACGCGGTGGAAGATCGTCCCGTCGTACGCCTCGTCCTCGACGTACTTGACGAAGTTCTCCGTGCTGATGGGCGCCTTGTCGCCGTTGAGCTCGATGTAGATGTCACCCATCGACGTCTTCATGTGCACGTAGACCATCTTGTCCTCGCTGGGCTGGGCCATGCTGTCGGTCTCGGGCTGGGCCGCGGCCATGAGGGCCACGCCCACCACCGCCAGGGCCACCGTCGCTGCTCGCTTGAACATTCTGCACCTCCTGGAATGCGACGACTTTAGCGCTCTGACCCGCCCTGCGACCCTACCGGCGTGCAGGGGCCCGAGATCCACTTCCCGGGCCCAGGACCGGGGTCGCCGGCGTGTACACTGGCCGAATGCGACCCGCACGATCACGCCTGATCGTCGGTGCGGCGTGCCTGGCGTGCCTCGCGGCGCCCGGCGTCGCCCAGGACGACCCGCCCGCAGGCACGCCATCCGATCCGCCCGCCGACCTGCTCCGCGGGCCCAGCGTGCCCGACGAGGTCTCACGCACGCTGGTGCAGCGCGGCATGACCCGCGGCTTCGTGCCCGTCGAGGGGCGCCCCGAGATCGCCGCCGTCCGCCTGCTCGACCTCGACGAGGCGGCCAGCGCCCGCGTGGGCGAGGCCGTCAACGAGCGGACGGTCCGGCTCGCGACACTCCTGGTAGACCGGATCGATGTGGTCCGCGAGATCACCGACGCGGTACTGGTCGATCAGGACGCCGACCGCGTACGCGAGCTGCAGCTCGCGCTGTGGGACGAGATCGACGAGGGTCGCCCGCGCGACCCGCTGCTGGACGCGATGGGCGACGCGCTCACGCCCGATCAGATCGTTGAGGCGGGCGCCCTGCTCGACGAGTACTGGGGCGCGTGGATCGACTGGGAGCTGCGCAACCGCGCGGGCCTGGAGGGCGATCGCCTCGCCGAGGCCCGCCGCCGCACACGCGAGCGCTTGGGCTTCGCCCTCTTCCAGGCCGAGCTGCGCGAGGCGTACGACGTGAGCCTGCGCCGGTACCGCGAGGCGATGGAGGCGATCTACAACGCGGTCGATCCCACGGACGAGCAGCGGGCCGCGATCCGCTCGCTCGTGATCCAGCACATCAAGGACACGCGCCTGGAGGCGACGATCGAGCAACGCCGCGCCGCGATGCGGCGTATCTACGACCTGCTCGACCCCGAGCGCCAGGGCAAACTCTTCGACTACATGCTCCGGGTCGCGTTGCCCGGCTGACGCGGACGCCCAGAGCTCAGACGATGTCGGGCGCAAGCCCCGCAACCGCCGCGTCCATCGTGCCCATGTCTTCTTCGGACAGCTCGACCCGCCCCGCGCCCGCGTTCTCGACCGCCTGCTCGGCGTTGCGCGCCCCCACCAGCGCGTGCGTCAGCCCGGGCCGGTGCACCGTCCACGCGATCACCAGCTGCCCGACCGTGCACCCGTGCTTCTCACGCACCGGTTCGAACCGCCCGAGCAAGGCCGCGACGCGCGCGAGGTTGTCGTGCGCGAACCGGGGCTTGCCGCTGCGCACATCCCCCTCGCCGAACGTGCGCCCGGGCCCGATCTTGCCCGTGAGCAGCCCCAGGGCCAGGGGCGAGTACGCGAGCACGGCGACGTTGTTCGCTCTGCAGTACTCGAGCTGCCCGCCATCGAGCGTGCGGTCGAGCATCGAGTACTTCTCTTGATCCGAATCAATCCGCCCCACCGCGCGGTAGGTGTCCATCTGCTCGCTCGTCGCGTTGCACACGCCGATCGCGCGGATCTTGCCCTCGTCCTTCAGCTTCATCAGGCACGCCATCGTGTCCTCGATCGGCGTCTGCTCCTCCTGCCAGTGCGTCTGGTACAGGTCCACGTGGTCCGTGCCCAGCCGAGCCAGCGAGTGCTCCAGCTCCTCGCGGATGGAGCCGGGGTTGTTCCAGATGGAGATCGGAATATGCCCGTGCTCGTGCCCGCCCTTGGCGGTGGACCGGAACGCGAGCCGCCCGCCGGGCGTGCCCCCCACCATACCGCACTTGGTCGCGATGAGCACCTTGTCGCGCCGGCCCTTGATCGCCCGCCCGACGACGATCTCCGAATGCCCGAAGCCGTAGATCGGCGCTGTGTCGATCATGTTCACGCCGTGATCGAGCGCGGCGTGCACCGCCCGGACCGCGTCGTCCTCGTCGGCGCCCCCCCACATCCACCCGCCCATCGCCCACGCCCCCAGCGTGACGACCGAGGCCTGGATCCCGGACTCTCCGAGCGGGCGCATCCGCATGACGGCTCTCCTCCCCGTTGATCCGGGGCGAACTCTAGTCATCAGACGCCAGCGAACGCCAAGGCGGGGCGCCGGCCTCGCGCCGGGGTCGGATCGAAATACAAAAAGCCGCCGCGAGGGATTCCCCCCGCGGCGGCGTCGCATGCCGAATCGAACGTGCCGATGCTCAGGCGGCGCGCTTGGTCACGCGGACGCGCCCGTCGAAACTCGCGCCGTTGTCGATGAAGAACTTGCCGGCGTTGAACGAGCCCTTGACCTTGGCGCCCTTGTTGATCTTGATGGTCTTGGAGGCGTTGACGCTTCCGTTGAACGAGCCGTTGATGCTTACGTCCACGCCCTTGATCTTGCCGCTGGCGTTGGCGGTGGGCTCGAACTGCAGCGTGCCCGCCGAGACAATGTCGCCCTTGAAGGGGCCGGAGATCTTGGCGACGCCGACCGGCGCCGTCTTGCGGGCGCTGGTCTTGCGCTTGGCGGCCTTGCGGACAGTCTTGCGGGCGGTGGACTTGCGCGCCGTCTTGCGGGTGGACTTCTTGGCGGTGGTACGCTTGGCGGCCTTGGTCGTGGCGCGCTTGCGCGAGGTCGCCTTGGGCTTGCGGGTGGGAGATTTGCGGGTCGCCTTGCGGGCGCCGGCCTTGCGCGCCGTGGCCTTGCGGGCGCTGGATTTGCGGGCGGTCTTGCGGGCGGTGGACTTCCTCGTCGTCGGCATGGCTTGCTCCTGTGCCTCGCGGGCGGGCGGGGAAGGCTCCCCCCCCACTCCTGCCCGCAGTTGTTCTCGACACCAGGATCGGTTGCCCGCACGCCCGCGGCCCGATCAAGCCACGCACAGGCACGCGCAGGCGAGGAACTGTGCCGATCGTGACGCCTCGGCAAGAACACGACGCAAGATCCGCGGGCGCACACCCGCGTTCGCTCACGTCGCCGAGCCCCCGATCCGCATCGCCAGGTGGATCTCGTCGTATGTCTGGCCGCCCACCCGCGTCACGCACGGCTCACGCCCCCAGGCGACGAACCCCAGCGACTCGTACAGCCGCAACGCCCCCGGCGCATTAGCCGAGACGCCGATGTTGAGCATCTCCACGCCCTCCCACGAGCGGGCGACCTCGATCGCGGCGCCGACCGCCGCGCGTGAGCACCCCCGCCGACGCGCCCGCGGCGTCGTGTACACACCCCAGATCGACGCCCAGTGACGCATCTTCACCCGCTGGATCCGATACACACCGGCGACAGAAATCATCACCCTGTCCGCCGGGTCTTCGACCGCGATGATCACGTTCTCTGGGTCGCGGAGCTTCTCCCGCAGCACCACCCGGTCCTCGGCGATGTCGTCGCCCGGGCTCGACAGGAACGACCAGGGCGAGTCCAGCAGCATCTCGTTTCGGAACTGCTGGTACGCCTCCGCGTCGTCCGGGCCGAGCCGACGCGGCACTGAGATCTGTGCACTCATGCAAACATTCTTGTCACGCCGAACCCGGCCCGCACACCCGCGCTCCGGGCCGCCACCCGATAAACTCTCCCCATGCCCACGAGCACGGACGCACGTCGCGGCTGGCGCCAGACGGTACGCGAGGTCATCTTCGGCACAGAGACCCCCGCAGGCAAGGCCTTCGATATCGCCCTGCTCGTCGCGATCATCCTCTCCGTCGTCGCCGTCTGCCTCGAGAGCGTCAAGGGCATCAAGGCCGACTACGGCGACATCCTGCTCAGAGCAGAGTGGGTTTTCACCATCCTCTTCACCGCCGAGTATCTGCTCCGACTCGCCACCGCACGCCGCCCCGCCCGCTACGCACGCTCCTTCTTCGGCGTCGTGGACCTGCTGTCCATCCTCCCCACATACATCTCCGTCCTCGTCCCCGGCGCCCAGTCGCTCATCATCATCCGCGTCCTCCGCCTGGTCCGCGTCTTCCGAGTCTTCAAGCTCGCGCGCTTCGTCGGAGAGTCCGAGGTGCTCGTCGAGGCCATGCACGCCAGCCGCGAGAAGATCATCGTCTTCCTCGTCGGCGTCACCAGCCTCACCGTCGTCGTCGGCTCGCTCATGTACCTGATCGAGGGCGAAGAATCCGGCTTCACCTCCATCCCCCAGGGCATCTACTGGGCCATCGTCACCATGACCACCGTCGGCTACGGCTCCATCGAGCCCGCCACCGCCCCCGGGCGCATCCTCGCCTCGATCGTCATGATCATGGGCTACGGCATCATCGCCGTCCCCACCGGCATCGTCACCGCCGAACTCACCCGCGCACGCATGTTCCGCGAGCCCAGGACCGTCCACTGCTCGGGCTGCGGCGAGGACACCCACCTCAACGACGCGAACTACTGCCGTCGCTGCGGCGCGAAACTCCCACCGCTCGCCTGACGCTCACCCCCGGCGCGCCGTCTTCTTCTTGCCCGCCTTCTTCCCCGCCTTCGTCGGTGTCTTCTTCGAGATCTTCTTCGCGCCCTTCTTCTTCGAGACTTTCTTCTTCGCGCCCTTCGCGTTCACCGCCTTCTTCTTGCTCGCCTTCTTCTTCGCCGCCCGCTTCGGGCTCCACGTCTCGTCGCGCGCCTTCTCGTACGACGCGACGAACTTCTTGACCGTGACACGCTTGATCGCTTTCCCGAGCACGTCCAGCGGCACATCTTCGAGCGTCTTGACCCGCACGCACGACTTGCCCATATCCAGCTTCTTGCCCGTCGCCTTCCACTCGCGGACGAACCGCTCCATGTCGCCCGGGCTCGAGTACAGGCAGAACAGGTAGATCCCGATGTGGTTCTTCTGCGACGCGATGCTCGCAAAGGGCAGCGGCTGCTTCGGGTCGCAGTGGTACCCATCCGGGTACACCGAGTGTGGCACGAAATACCCGATCATCCCGTACTGGATGCCCTCGGCGAACCCCGGGTTCAGGTTCTTGCGGATCGTCGCGCGGATGGCGCCCAGCGCCTTCTTCCGGTCCTCGTGCAGGGCATCGAGGTACGCCTTCGGAGATGCTGGCTTGTCTGGCATCAGCCCAGCTTAACGGGACCCGCCCGGGCTCGAAACTGAGACGACGGGCCGCCCAGCCGGAGCGCCCGCCCCTCCCGCGCGGCCCCCGCCGCTGGTACGCTCCGCGTAGCCCACGGGCGCCACACGACGGCGCGGGGGCGACAGGAGACTCCGATGCTCTATTACGCGGTCGTGTTCTTCATCATCGCCATCATCGCCGGCATCTTCGGCTTCGGCGGGATCTCGGCCGGCGCCACGCAGATCGCCAAGATCCTCTTCTTCATCTTCATCGTCCTCTTCCTGCTCTCGCTCGTCAGCGGGCTGTTCAAGGGCAAGAAGTAGCCCGCGAGCGAATCACACCGAGGGCTCAGCCCTCGTCGGGCACGAACACCACGTCGAAGCCGACCCGCTCGTCGGCGCGGGCCTCCGCCTGCTTGTAGATCACCCGCCACACGCCGCCGTCCGCAGGGAAGTCGGCGTTCGTGCCGACGATCATGCGCGTCGCCCTGCCCGAGACGTTGGTCGTCAGGTCGTCGGTGCGCCCCGTGTACGTAAACCTGTTGAGCGCGAACACGTTGCCCGGCTTGCCCGCGACCGTGATGCTCTCGCCCGGCTTGAGCCAGACCTCCGCGCCCGCGCTCGCGCCCCTGGTGTCCAGCGCCGTCTGCTTGAGCCGCGCGTTCTCGGCGGTGAGCCCGCGGATCTCGTCGGCCATCCGCACGCTGGCGGATTTCTGGTGGGCGACCAACGCGTCGATCTCGCCCGCCAGCTCCTTGGCCCGCGCCGGGTCGGACGTGGTGCGCAGCTCCTCGAGCTTCGCATCCAGTGCCGCGAAGCTCGAGTCCTGGCGTTCGATCAACGCATCAATCCCCGGGCCCAGCACGCCGGTGCTCTCGACACCGGCCTGGACACCGATGCCGATGAGCGCGCCGACGACGACGGCCGCGAGCTTGCCCAGCGGGTGCGCGATCAGGCGTTTGCCGACCCACTTGGCCGTCGAGGCCGCCTTCGAGGACGGCGGCGGGGCGTCGGCGGAGTCGGGCGCGTGTGATGACGCCCCGTTGGTCGGCGCCGCGGGCGGGTTGTCTTCGCTCATGGACGCACAAGATACCGCGAACGTGGGGGGCGGGAGCGCGGCGACTCAGCGGTTGGCCGCGAGCCAGGCGAGCTGGGCCGCGTGGTGCCGGGTGTGCCAGGCGTAGTAGGCCAGGGCCTCGCCCAGGGTTGTCCGCGCGCCGGCCTCGGGGTGGAAGAACGCCCGGTCGAAGTCGGCCGGGGTCATCAGGGCGAGGACCGAGACCCAGGCCGCGTGCACGCCGTCGAGCAGGGCGAGGGGGGCGGCGACCGAGGCCGTGCGCGCGTCGGGCAGGTTCGCCCAGTCGCCCTCGGCGTACGGGCGGAACGTCGGGACGTCCTCGGCGAGCGCGAGCTTGAAGCGGATGTACGCGTTCGCGTGCGAGTCGGCGACGTGGTGCACGATCTGTCGCGCGGTCCAGTTCTTGTATGCAGCGTCGAGGCGGGGCCCGCCCAGTTGTGCGAGCGCGGCGTGGTAGGCCTCGGGGGCGCCCTCGAGCGTGCCGATGCACTCGCCGCGCCGGGAGCCGCCGCGGGCGGGCTCGGTCGGGGGCGGGCCGGCTGGGTACTGGGGCGGGGTGGGCATGGTGGGGATGGTACTGGCGCACGGCGACGTCGCCGCCGGGCGAGTTATTCGACCCATCCGTTGGCGGGAGGCCGGATCCCGGGGTACCTCGTGTGTGTGGCGGCGCGCGCTCCGGGCGCGTGCCGGCCCGCCCCGCGGCTCGGGCGGGCTGGGGGCCCCGAGATCCAGGAGCAAGCGATGACCAAGGCGATCGGTATCTGTGTGCTGGCGATGGTGGCGGGTGCGGCCCACGCGCAGAGCGCGGCGCGGGGCGGGACGCAGCTCTTCTTCGAGGACTTCGAGGACTCGACCATCGGGTACATCGCGACGCCGGGCGACTCGCTGGGCGACGCCGCGAACAACAACTATTTCGGGCGCTTCGCGCCCGACACCAGCCCCGAACCCTCGAGCGTCTCGCTCGCCAACGACCAGGGCGACGGCTACTACGCCGCCCAGGACACCGACGGCATCGCGGGGGGCGGCAACATCGACGTCATCACCCTCGACATCCTCGGCGTCGTCATCACGGGCGAGGAGGGCCTGGAGTTCTCGCTGTTCGTCGCCGAGGACGACGCGGCGGACGGGCTCGAGGACTGGGACCTCACCTCGTCGCTGTTGGTCGAGTACCAGATCGACGGCGGGGGGTACGCGCCCCTGTTCGCGATCGAGTCCGAGTTCGACGGGGTTGACGAGAACAACAGCGTGCCGCGGGTGGACACCAACTTCGACGGCGTGGGTGACGGGACGGCGATCACCAACGTGTTCACGGAGTTCACCAGCGCGATCCCCGGATCGGGCGACGCGCTCGACATCCGGATCACGATCACCGAGCTGACCTCTGGCGAGGAGGACGTCGCGATCGACAGCCTGCGTGTGGTGGCGACGGGGGCGGACCCGTCGTGCAACCCGGCGGACCTGGCCGAGCCGTACGGGGTGCTGGATTTCTCCGACGTGTTCGCGTTCCTCAAGGCGTTCGGGGGCGGGTGCCCGTAGGCTCGGCGCATGGCGGCCGAACACCACGACTCGATCCGCGCGTACTACCGGGCGTTCCGTGACAAGGACCGGGGGACGCTCGAGCGGATCCTCACGGACGGCTTCCGGCACGCGAGCCCGATGGGCGAGTTCAACGGGCGCGACGCGATGCTCGACGCGATCTGGCCGGGGGTCGAGGGGTGCGCGGACCTGCCGCGCGCGGGCGAGCTCGAGATCCTCGGCGAGCACCCGGGGTTCGTGGTGCGGTACCAGCACGAGGGCTCATCGGGCGGGCGCTTCGCGGAGTTCTTCCGGTTTGCGGGGGACAAGATCGCGGAGATCGAGGTGTACATGGGCGTCGGGGCGTGTCCGCCGTTGACGCCGCCGCCGGGGGCGATGTGAGCCGGGTCAGTCTTCGACGATGGCGTCGACCTCGAACTCGACGAGCCACTCGGGGTCGATGAAGCTGGTGACCTGCACGATGGTGCTGGCCGGGCGGACGTCGGCGAAGTGCTTGCCGTGGACCTTGGCGATGGGCTCCCAGTGGGCGATGTCGGTGAGCATCGCGCGGGTGCGGACGACGTGGCGCATCTGTGCGCCGACCTCATGCAGCGCCCGCTGGATGGTCTGCATGCAGCACTCGGCCTGGGCGGCGGGGTCGCCGGGCGCAACGGTCGAGCCGTCGGGCGCGATGGGGGCGGTCCCCCCGACGCTGACGTGGTTCCCGACGCGGACGGCGCGGGAGAAGCCGACGATCGGGGCGTACGGCGACGTGGATTCGGCGTGGATCCTCATCCGCCGAAGATACCCGATGCCCGGGGCGGGCTTCGCGCGTCCGCGGGGCGCGGGTATGCTGGCGGCATGGTCCCCCTGCTCGTCAAGACCGCGATCGGCGCGACGCTCGCGGCGTTGCTGGCGGCCGGGATCCTGCTGCTCATCGGCGTCGACAGCATGATCCCCGCGATGGTCGGCGCGGGCGTGGGCGGGGCGGTGGGCACGGCCTGGGCCACGCGCGGCGGCGCGGACGACGACGAGGTGGACGAGGATGAGCCGTCTTCGGCGATTGCGGACTGAGGCGGCGCGGGCTGATCAGGTAGGGTAAAGGTATTCGTGCGCATCACGCCGCTCGCGTTCGACGCGGGCGGCGTTTTCACGTGTGGGGCAGGCGAGTGTGCGGTAGTCGATGTCATTGAGGTGGCGGCGGACGTAGGTTCGCTTGGCGGCGTTGTTGCGCGTGCCCGTGCCGAGTGGGCGGGGGAGAAGGGAGGACATGCGATGCGCGCAGTGTCCGCTGATGCCGACGAGGATGAGTTGGTCGGTGTCGCGGTTGCGGAGTTCGTAGACGCCGGGGCCGAGGGGGGCGGTGAGTGGCTCGCCCTCGCGGGGGTCGGGGAAGGGGCGCCATCGGGACCAGCGTCGCATGGGAGGAGCGTAGAGGGAGGGAGGGGCCGGCTGGAAGCCGGCGCCACCGAGGGGGCGGCGTGTTTCAAGAGCAGGGTCGCGGCGCGCACGATGGCGGCGGTTTCTGTGGCGGACTCGGGGCGGCGGCGGGTGAGGTCGCGGAGGGTGGTGATTGCCTCGGCGCGGCAGGCCGCGGCGGTGTGGGCGGTGCGCGCTTCGGCGAGGCGGGTCAGGCGGGCGAGGGTGGCCTGGGTCTGCGGCGACTCGAGGAAGGCGAGGAGCGTGTCGAGGTCGAGGGCGTGCAGCTCGGCGAGGTGGACGAGGTCGGGGCAGCCTTCGAGGTAGTCGCGGAGGATCGCGGAGCGGGCGGAGGCATTGGGGATTCGGGATTGGGCATTGGGGGGAGGCGGAGAAGAAGGAGAGGGCGGAGACGACGGAGACCCCTCGCCCTGCCCTGTGGCCCAAGGGGAGAGAGAAGGAGGGGGAGTATCGAGCGGAGCGGGGGTAGGAATCGCGAGCTCACGCTCGCGGCTGGGATCAGGGGGGGAGAGGGTGGGAGACGAGGCGGTCAGGGCGATGGCGCCGAGGTGGTCCGTGGTGCTCATGGGCCAACGCTACGGCGTCGGCACACCGGCGTCGGCGGTTGGGAGTGGGAGGGCGGGGATGTTGCGCGCGGGGTGGCAGTACCTTTCGAATTCGCTTCGTGCCTGTAGAATCCATCCGTACACGATGTTTGGCCAACGTGATATCTCGGGCGTTTGGGGCGGCGAGTACACCTACGACATTCTGGAGTATCAGCACGCTGCCGACACGTTTACCTGGACAATCAAACAAGGCCGACGTGGCCGGTTCGCCGGGTCGAGCATCGACCAGTTGGGCCGGAGGCCCGCTGGGCTTGACGCTCGGGTTCGAGGCGCGCGTGTTCGAGTACTCAAGGTCTATGACGCCGACCCCGACCGGCTCTACGTCCTAAACACCGACGGCAGGACCATCACGGCGACGGAGTACTTCTCAACGCCAGAATGGCGTGAGTATTTGGAATCTCTCGCCCACGCGCACGGCGAGCAATTCCCGAGCGACACCATCAGCGTCGAGCGCCTCGCCCGAGATGCCGCCCGCGCGTCACACCGGCTCGAATACGAGGGCCGCCTCGTATCGGCGGACCGGATGGAGGGGCGGTGGCGGATACCCGAGTCCACGTTGGCCTGGGCGCAGCTGCCGATGCCGGAGACGAGTGGGGTTTGGCGGGCCGAACGGCAAGGCTGACCGTGGAGAAGCCGAGGACGGCGTCTCCACGGCACCCGACTGGGATTGTGCGCAGTGAATATTAGTTCAATGTGTATCCACCGCGGAGTACGCTGTGTCATACTTCAGCAGGAGAACAGCATCATGCATGATGTCGAACGCCGTCGGTTTCTGGCCCTGGGCGGACTCGCGGGTGGCGCTGCCTGTGTACCGCATTCGATTGCGGCTCTCCCTAGAAGGCAGCCCGAATTGCTGCGCGCAATCGCACACAATCGGCGATTCACTGCGTTCCCATTCATCAACGTGATGGATTTCATTCCGCGGTCGCTCCACAGCGAGATTCTCAATGGGCAGCCGACCATGCCCGTGACCTCATACATCCAAGATGCGATCGATGACGCGTTGAACAGCGCGGGGCACTGCCAACCTGTCTTCTTTCCCGCGGGCATATTCTTGATTGACGGCACGCTCAAGGGCGATAGCGGAATTGGTACAGCGGCGTGCTCACTTGTTGGAGCGGGATCGCGCAGCACGACGCTGCGGGCAAACACCATATCGCAATCGCAACCGATGATCCTATACGAGGGCGGGTCTGGGGCCTTCTCGGGCGCGGAGTTGTCGGGGTTCCGCGTGGTCGGGCACAACATAGCTGGTGAAAGTGCTGGAATCGGTATCAAGATCGCTGGGAAGGGCGGCGTTCGAGTGTCGGATTGCTCGTTCGACAGTTTGCACCGCGGTGTCCGTCTTTCGAACGAGAGCGGCGGACCTTTCACGGAGTTCTGCGTGTGCGAGCGGTGCTTGTTTGATGACGCGTGCACGACGGCCTTGGACTACATCGTCGATGGCGGGCATACTTCGTTCCACGGCAGTGGCCTTCGCGACTGCCGGATCAAGACGCGAGGTAAAGCGATCCGGATCGGTCCGGGCGCCACTGTCTATAACGCGCCGCTCGATGTTACGGTGTTTGCCAATGTTCCCGGCGTGACACATGTGGTGTGGAGTGACTCGCTCATCAGCGCCGAGTTTCATGGGCACATCGGTGTGGAGCCGCAGGACGAAGACAACGTAACCGCGCTGGCATGCGGGCCCGTCATTCTCATGGGCAGCGTATACGCACATGACGAGCGTGTCTCAAGAGGCACGCTGCGTCAGGCGATCAGACGCCAGGTCTTCAATGTGGGAGGAACTCCCTTTGATTCGCCATTTTTCTTGCCCATCTCATCGAGCATGCCCCTGGAGACGGGCACTTCTATCATGGATTCGCTTCCAATTGGTGAGGGTGGGGCACTGATATCCGTGAACATCCGGGGCATCACTCCCGGGACCGCCAACTACCGGTATCGCGCAACGTTGATCGCTCAGCGAGAGCCGGGCGGCTCGGGCACCGTCGGGGTTGTTTCGCCCGGTCCTAGCAGCTCGTTCCAGTTCGGCGAGCCCGAGTTCGCGCTGAACAATGCGGGCGAGCTGACTATCACGAATCCAACGTGGCCGGGCGGTGAAGTCATGGTGTTTGCCACTTCAACGCAAATCGGCATGAACAGCAATGTCTTGAACGGCAGCTTCGGACATCCATAGCTCAATAAAAAGAGCCCGGCACTGTTCGTGCCGGGCCCCGGTATCTCAGAGTTCTCAACCAGGATCAATAATCGAAATCATCCCCCCCACCGGCGCCGGCGGTGGCGGGCTTCTTGTCCTTGAGCTCGACGATGGCGGCCTCGGTGGTGAGGAGGAGGCCGGCGATGGACGCCGCGTTCTGGAGGGCGACGCGTTCGACCTTGGTGGGGACGATGACGCCCATGGCGACCAGGTCGCCGTACTCCTGGGTGAGGGCGTTGTAGCCGAAGTTGGCGGCGGTGTTCTCCTCGACCTTGGAGGCGATGACGGAGCCGTCGAGGCCGCAGTTTGCGGCGATCTGCTTGATGGGGGCGGAGACGGCGCGGGAGACGATGTCGATGCCGATGCGCTCGTCGCCGGTGGCGGACTTGCGGACCTTGTCAAGAGCGCGGCGCGCACGCAGGATGGCGACGCCCCCGCCGGGCAGGATGCCTTCCTCGACGGCGGCGCGGCAGGCGTGGAGGGCGTCCTCGACGCGTGCCTTCTTCTCCTTCATTTCCACTTCGGTCGCGGCGCCGACGTTGATCTGGGCGACGCCGCCGGCGAGCTTGGCGAGGCGCTCCTCGAGCTTCTCGCGGTCGTAGTCGCTGGAGGCGGCCTCGACCTGGTGGCGGATCATGTCGATGCGGCCCTTGATGTCCTTGGAGGTGCCGGCGCCCTCGACGATGGTGGTGTCGTCCTTGGTGACGGTGACCTTCTTGGCGCGGCCGAGGTCCTTGATCTCGAGCTTCTCGAGGTCGATGCCGAGCTCTTCCATGATGGCGGTGGCGCCGGTGAGTGTGGCGATGTCCTGGAGCATTTCCTTGCGGCGATCGCCGAAGCCGGGGGCCTTGACGGCGGCGACCTTCAGCACGCCCCGCAGGCGGTTGACGACGAGGGTGGCGAGTGCTTCGGAGTCGATGTCCTCGGCGATGATGAGGAGCTGTTCGCCGGACTCGGCGATCTTGCCGAGGATGGGGAGGAGGTCCTTGGCCGAGGAGAGCTTCTTCTCGTGGATGAGGACGTAGGGCTTGTCGAGGACGCACTCCATGGCGGCGGGGTCGGTGACGAAGTGGGGCGAGAGGTAGCCCTTGTCGAACTGCATGCCCTCGACGAGTTCGATCTCGGTCTCGAGGGACTTGCCCTCTTCGACGGTGATGACGCCGTCCTTGCCGACCTTGTCCATGGCCTTGGCGATGATGTCGCCGATCTGCTGGTCCTGGTTGGCCGAGCATGCGCCGACCTGGGCGATCTCGCCCGAGCCCTTGACGGGGTTGGACATGTTCTTGAGTTCGGCGATGAGAGCGGAGACGGCGTTGTCGATGCCGCGCTTGATCTGGTTGGGGTTGGCGCCGGAGGTGATGTTCTTGAGGCCCTCGGCGTAGATGGCCTCGGCGTAGATGGTGGCGGTGGTGGTGCCGTCGCCGGCTTCCTTGGAGGACTTGGAGGCGACCTCCTTGACCATCTGGGCGCCCATGTTCTCGAAGGGGTCGTCGAGGGTGATTTCCTTGGCGACGGTGACGCCGTCCTTGGTGACGGTGGGCGAGCCGAAGGATTTCTCGAGGACGACGACGCGGCCGGAGGGGCCGAGCGTGACCTTGACGGCGTGTGCGAGTTTCTGGACGCCGCGGAGGATGCGCTCGCGTGCGTCGGTGTTGAATGCGATCTGCTTGGCGGACATAAGTGGCTTCTCCTGAAACTTCTGGAAGGGCGTCGTGCCCTGTTGTGTGTGGTTCGTTCTGGCTGGCTTCGGTTACGGTTTGCTGACCCTGCCGTTGAGCCCGATGCGGACCCAGGCGACGCGTTCGGATTCGATGATGTAGATGGACTGTCCGTCGGTGACCTTGACGAGGTGGTCGGGCTCGTCGGGGACGAGCATGGCGTTGTGTACGGTGAGTTCGCGGGCGTCGATGGCGAAGGTGGCGTCGCGTTCGCCGTTGAGTTCGGTGAGGGCTTGTCGGAGCTGGTCGGAGGTCAAGGCGTTACTCCTCGACGGCGGGTCTGGCGAGGGAGACGACGTCGCCGGCCTCGAAGTAGATGGTCTCGGGTGTGGCCTGGCGTGAGTGCCCGGTGTCGTAGACGAGGCCGGTGACGGTGAATGTCGTGTCGGCGCCGGCGTTGGGCCCGGCCTCGACGCGGGCGACGTTCTCGATGAAGAAGGAGCGGTGCGCGAAACCGACGGCGACGCGGTGGCCCGCGTCCTTGGCGTCGGTGAGGACGGCTCTGATCGTGTCGGGTTTCATCTTCGCTCCTGGGTACGGTGTCGTGGGTCAGTCGATGACGGCGAGGACCTCGTCCTCGCTCATGATGAGCAGCTCGTTGTCGTCGAGCTTGACCTCGGTGCCGGCGTAGGAGGAGAAGATGATGCGGTCGCCCTTCTTGACGGTCAGGGGGGTGCGCTCGCCGGTGTCGGTGTTGAGCGCGCCGTCGCCGACGGACTCGACGATCCCGGTCTTGGGGCGGTCCTTGGCGCCCTCGGGCAGGTAGATGCCGGACTCGGTGCGTCCCTCGGCCTCGTCGCGGCGGACGAGGATCTTGTCGTGCAGGGGGCGGATCTTGAGTCGGGTCTTGGTCGCGGTGGCCATGGTCGTCTGACTCCTCTGATGATGCGATGCCGGGACGTTCCGGCGGTTGTGTGTGCGGATGCCGCGGGGTTGCGCGGCGTGGTGATGACGTGGTCGGTTACGTGGTCGGTGGCGGCGCGGGCGTGTGATTCGTCGGCCAGCGCCCGGCGTAATGGCGGGCGAGGCAGCGGCGGAGCACCTCGAGCAGGATCTCCAGCTCGCCCGACTCGTGCGGGCGGTTGATGACGGCGAAGGCGCCGGCGCGGAGGGCGGCGGCGATCTCGCGGCGGTCGTCGCGGCTGGTCCGCTCCTGGCGGACGATGACGGTCGGGGGCGGGCAGTCGAGGCGTGCGAGCATGGCGAGCAGGCGGTGGCTGGCGCCCTCGGCGCCGGGGACGATGCGCTGGCCCTCGCTCAGGGGCAGGCCAAGGTCCACGACCGCGATGTGGATGGGGTACTTGCGGATGACATCGGAGGCCTCGGCGCCGGAGCCGGCCCGGAGCGAGCGGACGCCCATGGGCTCGAGCAGGCGGGGCAGGCGGTCCACCCAGGCCTCGGGTCGCCAGCCGGCGTAGGAGAGCAGGAGGTTGAGGCGACCGGGGGCGGCGGGCTGGCATGGCGCGTCGGCCGGGGTGGGCAGCCCTCCGGAGGGGCCTTGGCAGGCGTCGTGATGGAGCGGGACCGCGTGCATCGGGAGAGACCAGTGGCAATGGGCGTGCCTGACGGGGCGGACGGAGCGGGCGGGCGGGCGGGGCGATCGGCGGGCCTGGGGCGGCGTCACGCGGAGGCCGCCTGCCAGCGCTCCGGTGGGCCCGGTGGCGGGAGTGTCAATCTGGCAGGCGGCGGGCGGGGGACACGGGGGCTGGGCGGAGCGCAGGGCGCGTTGGCGGCCCCAAAACGCCCAAGCGGCAGGCTTTCCACGCGTTGTGCATGGCCCGGCGCCCGGGCGGGCGAGAGTTAGACTCGGCGTCATGGAGATCGCCATCATCGTTTTGTCTGTCGCGAGCGTCTTTCTCGCCGGGGCGTTGGCCTGGGCCCTGATGGGGCGGGCGCAGTACGCCAAGGAGACCGGGGAGGCCCGCGGCAACGTCGAGTCGCTCGAGCGTGAGCTGGCGTACGCACGGGACCGGCTGGTGCAGGACGAGGGGGTGATCGAGGAGCTGCGGCTCAAGAACCAGCAGGCCCAGAACGACCTGTCGCGTGCCGACGAGCGGCGCGAGGCGTCGGCCCGGGAGCTGGCCGAGCGTGGGAACCTGGAGAAGCGGTTCAGCGACGCGTTCAAGGCGTTGAGTGCCGAGGCGCTCAAGAGCAGCCGCGACGAGTTCATGCTCCAGGCCAAGCCCGTCTTCGACGCGGCCAAGAAGGAGCACTCGGACCTGGTCAAGCCCATCGGCGAGACGCTGGCGGCGACACGCGAGAAGCTCGAGCAGATCGAGAAGTCGCGGGCCGAGAGCTTCGCGAAGCTGATGACCAACGTCGATTCGGTCTCCGGCGCAAGCGCGGCGCTGCGGGACGAGACGGCGAAGCTGACGCGGGCGCTGTCCAAGCCCGAGATCCGGGGACAGTACGGCGAGATCCAGCTCAAGCGGGTCGCCGAGCTTGCCGGGATGACCAGCTACTGCGACTTCACGGAGCAGACGAGCCAGCGGGACAACGCGGGGAACCTCGTCCGCCCGGACATGATCGTGAAGTTGCCCAACGACCGGGTGATCGTGGTGGACGCGAAGACGAACATCAACGCGTACATGGAGGCGGTCAACGAGCCCGACGAGCTCAAGCGGGACGCGCACCTCGATCGGTTCGCCAAGCACGTGGCGGATCAGGCCAAGAAGCTGAGCGACAAGTCGTACTGGTCGTCGTGGGAGGGCTCGGCGCAGTTCGTGGTGATGTTCATCCCGGGCGACCACTTCATCGACGCGGCGTTGCAGCGGAGGCCGGACCTGTACGAGGTCGTGGCCCAGAACAACGTGCTGATGGCGAGCCCGAGCACGCTGATCGGGCTGCTGCGGGCGGTGGCGGTGGGCTGGCACGAGCAGAAGCTGGGCGACGAGACGCGCGAGCTGATCCGCCTCGGGGTGGAGTTGCACGAGCGGGCCGGGGCGGCGTTCGAGCACGCGGGCAAGCTGGGCGATTCGATCCGCCAGAGCGTGGAGCGGTACAACCGGCTGGTGGGGTCGATCGACACGCGGCTGACGCCGACGTTGAAGAAGTTCGAGGACGCGGGGGCCAGGTCGAGCAAGCCCCTGACGGAGCTCAAGCCCGTGGACGGGACGACGCGGTTGCTGCAGGCGACGCCCGCGTCCGGCGCAACCCCCAAGCCTCTCTCGAACGGGAACGGGAACGGGAACGGCGCAAAGCCATCGATCCCGGCCAAGCCCGCGGGCAAGTGACGCACTCAGTCTTGGGGGAGGTGTGCCCTCTTGCCACCCGCTCTCAAGTCAGCCTATGTCTGGTTCATCATCAGCACGCTCGTGTGGGCGACGGTCCTGACGGGTTGGATCGCGCTGTGGTCCGGCTTGCCCGCGATCGCTGCGCTGCGTCATGCACTCGTGCAAACACCGGGGGTGGTGGGGCAGGCGAGTATCGTCGGGCTCGTGATCGGAGCCGCCCGCTTCGGTACGGCCCGCATGCGTTCCTCGTCGGGTCCGCCACGCTGCCGGCGATGCAAATACGAACTCACGGGGATACGGTCGTATGTCTGCCCGGAGTGCGGCGAGCCGACCGGGGTTTCGAGGTCGGAGCACGCGTCGCGCGAAAAGTGATCCTGTGATACTCACATCGCGGCGCGGATCGCCTTGAGGTCGCGCCGGACGGTGTCGATGAGCAGGCAGTACAGGATCAGCGCGATCAGCGGCCCGATGTAGAAGCACAGGGCGAGGACGACGAACAGGACGGGCCCGAGCCAGATGAGCAGGCGGGCCTGCTTGTACGCGGTCTGGTCCGGGATCCGCGGCGTGAGCCATTGCAGGTAGAGCATCTCGGCGAAGTAACGCACCGCGAAGGCGATGAATGCCACGACGCCGATGCCCGCGCCGGTGAGCACGAAGACGTTTGTCTGTGGGAAGAGCGAGACCGCGGCCCGGCAGACCGCGGCGGCGCCGGCAATCACCAGCATCACACGGACCACGCGCCGCGCGGTCGAGCCGTCGTCACGCCCTGTGTACGCGGGGTCCGGTGTGGACAGCCGCCACCACCCCCAGACGAGCAGGAGGCTGATCGGTAGCTGCAGCATCGCGGAAACAATGGTCAGCCAGTGCGGCGGGACATCGCCGGTGGGCATCGTGATCGCAATAGTGACGATGAACGCCGTCACCCCGATGACGATCATCAGGATGATCGACGTGAGCACCGCGACGGCGCCGGTGTGCAGGGCGGCCAGGTACTCGGGCGAGCTGTTGGCCAGGACGTCGGCCGCGAGCGTGCGCTGGATGGGGAAGCCGCACTCGGGGCAGCGCCCGTCGATGAGGAGGCCCTCGACGTTGTAGCCGCACGTGCGGCAGGCCGCGGCGGGCGCGGTCCGGACGACCGGCGGTGGCGGCGGCTCGATCTCGACCGGCTCGAGGGGGATGCCAGCGTCCGGCTCGTCTATCTCCGGCTCGGGCGGGTCTGGCTCGGACGGGCGCTCCGTCATGCGGACGGAGGATACACGGGCGTGCGTTGCTCACCGATATCGGAACCGGAACCTTTGTTCGCTGCGGCCGCGGGAGGAGGCGGCGCTGCCCCCGCGGGGCCGCTCGCAGGGCGGGGCGGGCGTGTTGTTGCGGTAGGCTGCCCGGGTGAGACGATTGCCCTGGATCATCTTCTGCTCGTTCCTGATCACGTTCGGCGGCGCGTTTGTGCTGCTCGGCGTCGCCTCCGTCGTGACGCGCCCTGCGGGCGTCAGCGCTGGCGAGGCGATCGCGAAGGTGTTGTTCGATGAGCCGTGCGTCCTGGTGCTGCTCGTGGGCAGCGGCGCGATACTCGCGCTCGTTCTCTTCGCACGCGCTCTCGCACGCGGCCCCGGCCTCCACGCGTGCAACGAATGCGGGTACGACTTGCGTGGGAGCGCACCGGATCGTTGCCCCGAGTGCGGCGCCCGCCGGGCCCGCGTTGATCCGCCCTAAACCATCAGCCCGCTAGAACGGGCATCCCGCTGCGAACGCGACCATGAACGCGAGCACGTCGGAGAAATCGAAGTCGCCCATCGGCGGGGCGAGGTCGGCGCGGGGGTCGGCGGCGTCGAAGAGCGTGAGGAAGGCGAGCACGTCGGAGAAGTCCAGCTCGTGGTCGGGCGGGTCGGCCAGGTCGGCGGGGCAGGGCGGGTAGACGTGCTCGAGCTGGATGTCGGCCATGACCAGGGCGCGGCCGAGCGTCGTGTCGGCGACCATCCCGAGGCGGACGACGTCGGACGCGTCGCGGTCGGAGAGCTCGATGACGGTGTCGGCGGGGTCGAGGGGGGCGAGCTGGATGTAGCCGGCCTCGGGCGTTGCGTCGCCGTCCCAGTCGATGGGCTCGCCCGCACGGATGACCAGCTCGCCGTTGAGCAGGACCGCGTGGAACATGAGGTAGTCGGGCGGATCGGCGGCGGTGACGGCGCAGGCGTAGTCGCCCTGTGCGTTGAGTTCGACGGCGCCGAAGTTGGTGATGATCGTCTGCGATCCGGGCTCGAGGGTGGCGTCGCCGGCCTGGAAGAGGAGGGCGTCGGCGGTCGCGAGGAAGGGGAAGGTCTCGAGCGTGGTGTCCACGCCTGTGCGCGAGCGGCCGGCGAGGATGCGCTGGCCCGCGTCGTTGATGTCGTAGGAGATGGCGGCGCCCCAGCGCTGGCCGTCGAACCCGAGGTCCTGGGGGATGGGTTCGTCCTCGACGATGGGGACACCATCGATGGCGACGGCGGCGGCGTTGTGTACGAGCGCCTCGCGGGGGACGGGCCCGGCGAGGCGGACGGCCGTGAGCCAGTGCTCGCCCGAGGGAGAGACGGCGATTCGGTCGCCGAAGATGTCGGGCCCGAGGGCTGCAGATTCGCCCAGGCCCGAGACAGGGTCGGTGCCGAAGAAGACGAGCTGCGCGTCGGGGCCCCGCAGGAGCATCTGGTTGAACGGGGGCGCCATCGGGCCGGGCGAGACTGTGGCGGCGTAGATCACCTCGCCTGCTGTCGTGATGGCGACATCATTGAACTCGGAGAAGTACGTGTTGGCGAACGATCCGACCCGGGTGAACTGGGCTCCCAGCAGCGTCGGCCCGAGCCAGAACGTGTCCATCTCCACGCCGGTGGGGTCGTGGGTGGAGTGTGCGTTGTAGAGGACGCCCGCGTCGTCGGCGAGGGCGAAGCGGGGTGAGAACTCGGCCTGGGTGTACTCGCCGATGGTCGCGTCGCGCCGGAGGAGGGCGAGCGGCTGGCCCGAGGCGGGCGAGCCGTAGACCTCGTGGCGGTAGTCGTTGGACAGCGCGATGCGGCTGGTGATGAGCGCGCCCCAGCCGCCGACGGTGTTGAACTCGACCGCCCGGACTGCGGCGACCGTCTCGACCGGGAAGCCGCCTGGGGAGACGTCGCCCTCGCGGATGAGGGCGGTGGGCCACCCGATCAGCTCGGGCCCGGCGAGGGCTGGCGAGGCGATGACGGCAAGCGCCGCCGCGGAACGCAGGGTTTGGTAACGACACGCCAAGCTGGGGTCCCTCTCCCGGCGCAACGTCCGAGATGACCCACACTACACGCTTGTCCGGGCGGAAAGAAGCCCGGCGCGACGGTACCACGCCGACAGTCGCATCCGGGCACGGGCGGGCCCCCCCACCGAGATCGGGGGGTGAGACCGGGTACCGGACGGGGGGATCGGGCGGTTTTTTGACGGGTTCTCGGACGACGGGGCGGGCGATCAGAGTTGGCCGGAACGGTGTGGCCCGGGCGGCTATTGGCTCAGGAAGAGGTAATCGCGGGCGTCGGGCGTCCAGGCGTCCACCTCGCGGGGCGCCCGCAGCGCGTCGTCGGCCGCGAGCATGCGGTAGCCCATCTCGCGGAGCGGGTCGATGACGTCGCCCACGCTCTTGCCGACGCGCTCGGGCATGCCCGGGATCAGCTCGGCGAAGATCGCGGGGCGGAAGCGGTCGATCGTCCCGAGCCCGCCCTCGATCACCAGGGGCTCGGCGCCCTCGACGTCGATCTTCATCAGGTCGAGACGGTCCAGGTTCTGCCCGCTCGCCCAGTCGTCGAGGCGGATGGTCTGGATGGTGGTCTTGCAGACGTCGGGCGCGGTGCGTGTGCCGAGGGCGTCGGGGGAGGCGGCGTCGGACATGTGGGCGCTGCCGTGGGAGTAGCGGCGGGAGGCCTTCTTGTAGGGGACGTACAGCTCGACGGCGCCGGGCATGTTGGACAGGCCCTTCTCGATGATCGTGACGTTGGGTTTGCGCCCGACGACGAGGCGGAGCATCTTGAGGTTGTAGTCGAGGGGTTCGAACGCGTAGACATGGCACGAGCCTTTGTGGAGGGCGGCCAGGTGCTTGGTGTAGCGGCCGTGGTTGGCGCCGACGTCGAGGATGACGGCGCCGGGCTCGGTGTGCTTCCCGAGTGCGCGGACGACGGCGGCGAATCGCCGGCGGACGATCGCGTGGTAGAGATGATCGATGCGGGCGCCCACACCCGAGAGGGCGGCGGGGCGGACATCGGCCATGTCGGGGATGTGGACGACGGGGTCGGTCACGGCTGGGAAGCCTACTCGACCGGGTCGAGGCCGACCGATTCACGCCACTGGTTGAAGAGGGCGCGGGTGCGCTGGGGGCGGTCGCCCGTCGGGTCGAGCTTCCCGCCCGGGCGGAGGTAGGCCCACTCGTCGGGATCGTTGGCGGTGGCCCAGGCCTCGATCTCGTCGAGGCGGTCGCGGCGAGCGCCGGGGTCGCGCGGCGGGGCGTCGGGGTCGGCGGCGGAGATCATGTAGCCCTTGATGATGCGCCCGCCCCCCGGCGCGTCCTCAAGGTAATAGGTGATGCGGTACCGCGAGCGGTCGGTGCGTTCGATGAGGTCGTAGTACTCGTTCCACTCCTCGTTGATGCGCCAGACCGTGTCGCCCTCGGTGTGCCAGGGGCCAGGGGTGGAGACGGAGTTGAAATGCTCGTCCCAGGCCTTGTAGCGCCCGGCGCCGAGGGTCCACGCGCGGCCATCACCCTCCTTCTTGTCGTACCAGACGCGGGGGTCTTGGGCGAGGCGGGCCCTGGCGGCGTCGAGGTCGCCGGCCTCGCGGGCGGCGCGGAAACGCTCGACGGTCTCGATCCTGCTGGAGCCGCACGCGCTCAGCGTTGTGATCGCCCCAGTGCAGGCGAGAACGAGCGACGCGATCCGGGCGCTGCGGCAGCCGTGCGGCATGACGGTCGTGTACGCACCGGCGGGGCGTGGGGATGCACGCCATCGGCCGCGGATGCAGATTCGGGCGCCGGGGCGGGACGCGGTTGTGGTACGCTGGGCGGCGTTCCGGATCCTCTCTCGTGGGATTTGTTGCGGGCGTGCGAGCCCGCGTGGTGTCGGGCCTGACCGCCCGGCGCGGACGATGTCGGTCGGACGTGTTTGTGACCAGATCGCCGCGTGTGTGCGGCGGCGCCGACCCCAGCCTGGAGAGAGATCATGTCGACGAGGTTGATCGCGGGAGTTTGCCTGGCGCTGGCGGCGGCGGGCGCGCTCGCCGAGCCGGAGCCGGAGTGGACGCTCTACACCGGGCTGGGGACGACCCAGACCCACCTGATCGATCTCGACGGCGCGATCGTCAAGAGCTGGAGCAGCGCGTACCCCCCGGGCATCTCCGTGTACCTCCACGACGGCGGCTCGATCCTGCGGGCGGCCAACGACTTCTCGCTGCCCGGGCCCGCCGGGGGCGGCGTGGGCGGGCGGATTCAGATCATCGCCTGGGACGGGACGCTCGAGTGGGACTATGTCCTCGCGGGCGCCAACCACCGCGGGCACCATGATTACCGCCTGCTGCCCAACGGCAACATCCTCGCCATCGTCTGGGAGCGCATGACCGCGGGCGAGGCGATCGCGATGGGACGCGACCCGGCGACCGTCGGCGCCGAGGTGTGGTCCGAGGGCATCTACGAGATCCAGCGGACCGGGCCGACGACGGGCGACGTCGTCTGGGAGTGGCACGTCTGGGACCATCTGGTCCAGGACTTCGATCCCGGGAAGCCCAATTTCGGTGACCCCGCCGACCACCCCGAGAAGGTCGATATCAACTTCATCCCCAACGGCGCCAACCCCGACTGGCTCCACTTCAACGGGCTCGACTACAACCCGGAGCTCGACCAGATCATCGTCAGCTGCCACGCGTTCGACGAGCTGTGGGTCTTCTCGCGCGACGCGGCCAGCTCCGGCGACCTGCTGTACCGATGGGGCAACCCCCGGGCCTACGGGCGCGGCGCGGTGGGCGACCAGAAGTTTTTTAACCAGCACAACGCCCAGTGGATCGACGAGGGGCTGCCCGGCGCCGGCAATATCCTTGTCTATAACAACGGCAACGGGCGCCCCGCGGGCGCCTTCTCCAGCGTCGAGGAACTCACCCCGCCGCTCCTGCCCGACGGGACGTACACACTCGCGCCCGCGCAGGCGTACGGGCCGGCGGCGCCGACGTGGATCTGCGACAACGCGGGCGGCTCCACGTTTTACTCCTCGTTCATCTCCGGCGCCCAGCGCCTGCCCAACGGGAACACCCTCGTGTGCGTCGGCGCCTCGGGCGAGTTCATCGAGCTGGCGCCCGACTGCTCGGTCGAGTGGGACCACGTCGCGGGGGGCAGCCAGTTCCGCGCCACGCGGATCGCGGCGCGGGACGTGCGTCTGCGGGGCCTGCTCTGGTGCGCGCCGGACCTTGCGCTGCCCTACGACCAGCTCGACTTCTCCGACATCGTCGAGTTCCTCAACCAGTTCGCGGGCGGGCTTCCCGGCGCGGACCTGGCCGAGCCCGTCGGCGTGTTCGATTTCTCGGATGTGATCGCGTACCTGATCGCGTTCGACGCGGGCTGCCCGTGATGGCGGGCCCGGACCAGAAACCCCGCCGGCCCGCGTCGGGTTATGCGCGGGCGATTCGTTCGAGGATGTCGGCGGCGATCGGCGTGAGCGTGTCGGGGTAGTCGAAGCGCGGGTCGTGCAGGGGGGGCTGGTCCTCGCCCGAGCCGAGCAGGAAGAGGGCGCCGGCGTCGGGGGCGTCGTCGATGAGGCGCCCGAAGTCCTCGCTCCAGCGCTGGGGGGCGGGGAGTGTGACGGCATCGAGGCCGGCGGCGGCCGCGGCATCGCGGACTGCGGACGCGGCGCGTGCGTCGTTGTGCGTCGAGACGAAAGGGTTGTGCTCGTCGATGCGGGCCTCGAAGCGCTCGGCGGCCAGCTCGCGGGCGAGGGCGCGGACGCGGGCGGCCTGGGCGTCGCGGAGCTCGGTGGTCTGGCCGCGGCAGGTGACGTGGACGGTCGCGGCGCCGGGGGAGACGCCGAAGGTGGGCTCGCCGACGTTGGCGTGGGCGATGGTGGTCATCTGGAGCGGTTCGTTCGGCGTCGGTCGTGTGGAGACGCGCTGGATGAAGCGTGCGGCAACGAGCGCGGCCGAGTTCTCGCGTTCGGGCAGGCTGGTGTGGGCGGTGGCGCCGAGCAGCTCGATGCGCAGCCCAATGGAGGCGCAGGCCATGACGCCCTCGCGGAGGGCGACCTGACCCAGCGGGCGCCCGGGGTCGTTGTGGTAGGCGAACGCGCGCCGCCCGCGGATCGCGGGCCAGCGCGGGTCGGCGATGACCGCCGCGGCGCCCTCGCCCGTCTCCTCCGCAGGCTGGAACAGGAGCGTGACACGGCGCGTGGGCGGGCTGACTGCCAGGCGGCGGGCGACCTCGACGAGCGAGGCCATGTGCCCGTCGTGCCCGCACGCGTGCATGACGCCTGGGCGGGAGGAGGCGTGCGGGGCGCCGGTCTGTTCTTCGATCGGGAGTGCGTCGAGTTCGGCGCGGAGGGTGATGGAGTTGTCGTCCGCGTCGGGTCCGAAGCAGGCGGCGACGCCGTGGCCGCCGAGGTTGGTTTCGAGGCGGGTCGGGGCGAGTTTGGCGAGGGTTGCCGCGATCAGCGCCGCGGTCTCGCGTTCCTCGCCCGAGACCTCGGGGGCGGCGTGGAGGCGGCGGCGGAGGTCTTGTATGCCACCGGCTTCAGGGGTCATGCTGCGAACCTCGCTCGTTCGATGCAGTAGTAGTTGGCTTGTCGCCGACTCGCGGTTGAGTGCGGCCGACCCGGCCTGGCCGGGGCAGGGGATACCAGGATGATAATGCACCGATTTGTGGTGCTCGCCGCTCTCGCCTCGATGTGTGCTCTGTTGGTCGGGTGCGGTTGCGGGCCGGGGGGCGAGTGCGAGTATTCGCTGCCGAACGGGTACATGCTGGTCTCGATCAGCGGGGGCCCAAAGGTTTACATTCTGGACAGCACGAGTGAGACTGTCCTCTCTCCGGAGCCGGGCTGGTCCGTGGCGACGTACGGCGTCTCGGGCAAGGCGGTCGCGGGGACCATCGAATCGGCCACGAGCCCCGATCGGTACTTCCTGCTCGATACCGACACGGGCAGCGTGCGGATGTTCAACTCGATGATCGAGCTGAGTGATGCGTGGAGCGCGAGCTACACACAGCCGGCGCCGAAGCTGCAACACTGGTCACAGCCGCCGTGACCCGACCTCGATGCCTGAAGTTTGGGATCGGAATAGCTACGCCGGGCTCGGCAGCGTGCCCGGGGGCATGTCCGGCTCCGCGTCCTCTGCGCCCTTGGGCGGCGGCTTGGCGCTCGGCGGCGGGCGGTCGGCGGCGAGCAGCTCGGCGACCGTCGGCTTGGCCATCGGCTCGCCCCGGATCAGCTTGTGGACCTCGTCGGCGGTGAGCGTCTCGTACTTGAGCAGCGCCTCGGCCACGTCCACCACCTTGGCCCAGTTGTCGTCGAGCATCTTGTCCGCGTCGGCGTACGCCTCGTCCACCAGGCGTCGGATCTCCTGGTCGATCAGGCGGGCGGTGTCCTCGGAGTAGTCGCGCTCGGGGACGTACATCTCGCGGGTGTCCATCGGGGCGTAGCGGATGAAGCCGAGCTTCTCGCTCATGCCCCACTCGAGGATCATGGTCCGCGCGAGCTGGGTGACCTGCGAGATGTCCTGGGCGGCGCCGCTGGAGGCGTCCTCCATGGCGCGCTGCTCGGCGATGCGCCCGCCGCACAGGACGCGCATGGTCGCGTTGAGCCACTTGAGCGCGTACCCCATGCGGTCCTTCTCGGGGAGGCTGAAGGTCGCGCCGCCCGTGTCGCCACGCGGGATGATCGTGACCTTGTGCAGGGGGTCCGAGTCGCGGAGCAGGGCCTGGAGGACGGCGTGCCCGGCCTCGTGGTAGGCGACGAGCTTGTTCTCGTCCTTCTCGCGGACGCGGCTCTTCTTGGCCCGACCGAACTTCACCTTGTCGCGGGCCTCCTCCAGGTCCTCGTGCTCGATGAAGTCCTTGTTCTGCAGCGTCGCGGCGATCGCGCCCTCGTTGATGATCGCGGCCAGGTCGGCGCCGGCGAACATGGGCGTTCCCCGGGCGATCTTCTCCATGTCCACGTTCGGGCCCAGCTTGACCTTCTTGGCGTGGACCTTGAGGATCTCCAGGCGACCCTTGACGTCGGGGAAGGGGACGGCGATCTGGCGGTCGAAACGCCCCGGGCGGATGAGCGCGGGGTCGAGCACGTCGGGGCGGTTGGTGGCGGCGATGACGATCACGCCGTCGGCGGCGGCGAACCCGTCCATCTCGACGAGGATCGCGTTGAGCGTCTGCTCGCGCTCGTCGTGCCCGCCGGTCGAGAAGCCGCCCCCCCGGCGGCGTCCGACGGCGTCGATCTCGTCGAGGAAGATGATGCAGGGGGCCGAGTCCTTGGCCTGCTTGAACAGGTCGCGGACACGCGACGCGCCCACGCCCACGAACATCTCGACGAAGTCGGAGCCGGAGATCGAGAAGAACGGCACGTCAGCCTCGCCGGCGATGGCCTTTGCGAGCAGCGTCTTGCCGCACCCGGGGGGCCCGGTGAGCAGGACGCCCCGCGGGATGCGTCCGCCCAGGCGCGTGAAGCGTTTGGGGTGTTTGAGGAACTCGATGATCTCGCCGACCTCGTCCTTGGCTTCTTCGATGCCGGCGACGTCCTTGAAGGTGACGCCGGTCATCTCCTTGGTCAGGGTGCGGTGGCGTGACTTGCCGAAGCTTCCGAGCATGCCCGCGCCGGCGCCGGCGGAGCGGAGCCCGCGCGAGATGAGGAACCAGATGAGGATGATGAAGATGAAGAGGGGGAGGACGAGGATGAGGAAGGGGGCGAAGCCGGAGGCGGGCTTGGCGGTGTAGGCGCCCCCGGTGAGCACGCCGAGCTGCCTGGCGATGTCTTCCTTGTTGGCGGTGTTGATGGGGACACGGACGGTGATCGGGTCTGCGCCCGGGTCCTGCTGCATGGTGGCGTGGATGCCGTCCTCGTGCAGCTCGATCGACGTGGTGTCGATGTAGTTGTTCTTGAAGTTCTGTTCGAACTCGGCGTAGGACATCTTCTGCCCGCCGCCGGCGCTCGAGAAGAACATGACGAGCATGACGACGAGGACCAGGAGCATGACGAAGCCGAACAGGCCCCGGCTCGGACCCGTGCCGGTGGCGGCCTTGTCGCCCGGCTTGGCGGGCGTCTTGGTGTCCGGGCCCTTGGGCTCGGGGGCGTCGTCGGCCGCGGCGCGGACGGGCGCCTCTGCGTCCTGCTTCTTGCTGGCCCTGGGGAACTTCATGCGTGCTGGCATCCCTACTTGGGTACGGCGGATCCGGGTCTTTGTTCGGGGCCTCGGCTCGCGGCCGCGATGATCGCCCCCCGCTGTCCTCCATCGTGCCGCCGGGGGCGGGCTCTGAAACGCTAGGGCTCTCGAACGGTGGATTCGAGGCGAGAACGCCGGTCGATGCGTGTGGCCCGCTCGCGGGACGGATCACGCCTCACGACCGAGAACAGCGTCCACGCGAGGGATGTTCCGGGCGGGTTTGGCTCACCAGTTGGACCGCAGCTCCGCGACGATCTCGCGGGCCAGCTCGCGGACCGCCTGACGCTGACCGATCTCGCGGCGTTCGCCCGTGCCCCGCGCGGGCACGTAGGTCCCGACGGCGGAGAAGCCGTCGCGCGCCACGAGCACGTCGCCCGAGCGGTTGTCGCGCCAGCGGAAGCTGACGCGCAGCTCGTACGCGTTTTCCTGCACCAGCCCGGTGCCGGGCGTTGACGAGAGATTCGTCGCCCGCGCGCCGGTGACGGCGCCGGTGAGCGTCGTGTCCGCTCGCTCGTCCGCGGTGACGACCCAGGGCGTCTGACGCTGGATCTCCGCGATCAGCGCCTCGGTCAGGTCGAACTCGAGGCCCGTGGCGAAGGTCGAGTTGTCGAAGATCGGCACCGCGACCGACCGGACGTCGTCCTCGTACGTCCACGCCAGCGCGTAGCCCTGCGTGGGGTCCGACGCGCAGCCGGCGGAGAATGCGGCGGCGAGCAGGGCCAGGGCCAGGACCGGGCCCGTCCTCACGTCCCGTCCCCGGCGCCCGTCTGTGATCCGTCTGTCTCTGCGTCGCCCGGCGGCGCCTCGGGCGCGGGCGGGGCGTCCTCGTCCGGAGCGTCCATCCAGCCTCTATCGATCATGATGTCCACGCCTTCGCGGGCCGCGGCGCTGGTCGGGTGCTTTCTGAGCAGGCGGCGGAGCTGGAAACGGGCGGCGGGCTCGTCGCCCTGACGCAGGTACCACCTGGCAGTAGTGAGCAGCTGCGACGCCGCCGACTCGTCGATTCGGACGAGCATGCCGACGGTGATCCCCTCGCGCTGCGCCGTCGCGGGGTAGCGGTGCATGAAGTCTTCGATGAGGAGCCTGGCCTCGGTCAGGCCCGCGCCGTCGTAGTCCGGGCCCTTGAACCGCGCGACGTTGGCCTTGATCTGGCGGAGGGCGGCGTACTCGCGGTCCTCGGACTGGGGGTAGTTGGCGATGAATATGCCGTACATCTCCGAGGCGAGCTTCATCTGGCGGCGCTCGTAGTAGTGCTCGGCCAGGTCCAACGCGGCCTTCTCGGCCAGGCGCGAGCCCGGGAGGCGTTCCTGGACGCGGATGATGAGCTCCTCGCCCGTCGAGCGTGCGGGCTCGATGCGCATCCCCCAGATCTTGCGACGCAGGCCGCCCAAGTAACGGAGGCCGATCTCGTACTCGCGCTGCACCGCGTCGGCGAAGACGTCGGAGGCGGTGAAGTCGCGGATGATGGCCTCGTAGTCGTACAGGGCCTTGTACTCGTTCCCGTTGGCGACGCGGGCGTCGCCCCGGATGAGGTAGGCCTCTGGCAGGTACGCGTTGACGCTGCGCTTGTTGGCCTCGATCCAAGGGGAGATGACGTCGTAGGCCTGGGCGGGCTTGTCGTCGGCCAGCAGGCGCCGGGCCTCGGCGATCACCCAGGCGTCGGTGCCCGGCTCGGGGGCGTCGGTCTGGACCCAGCCGCCATCGTCGTCGAGCTGCATCTCGGTGGACTGTGCGAGGGCCGGGCACGAACAGAGCGCCAACGCCAGGGCGACGGCGGCGGAGCCGAGGGCGGTGATCCGCCCGCGAAGTGGTGTTCTTTCGTCTGGCATGCGGCCCAGAGCATAGCGGCGCGTGGGCGGACATGCCCCGGGTGCAAGCGCAGGGTATTGTTCCCGTAGAACAACACGTCGTGAACATAAGTCCCCTCGCCCCCACCCGGATCGGAGGCCCATGATGCTCCTCGTTGCCTTGCTCACACTGGCGATCGCCCGGCCCGCGGGCCCCGGGATGGAGGTTCTCGAGGCGGCGATCGGCGCGTACCGGGACGCCCCGGCGATCGTGGACGCCATGAGCTACGAGGTCCGGATGCCGGGCAGCGAGGTGCAGCGGGGCTCCGGGCGGGTCGTCCTGGCCTCGGGCGGGGCGAGCTTCACCACCGATGGGCTGGTCTCGATGGCCAGGGGGGACGAGTTCTACTTCGGCGACGAGAACCCGAACGGGGCGTACGTCAAGACCGGGCTGGGCAAGGGCTACGCCGACGCCCTGTCGCGCGTGACCGGCTCGTCGCTCAACATCCCCACGCCGCCGCACATGTTCATGCGTGAGGGCGCCCCGCCGGACGTGGTGATCAACGCCTACGGGTTCGGGATCCTGCAGGACGCGGCGCTCGAGTCGCACGCCGTGATCGAGGAGGAAGGCGCCGAGCTCGACCGGCTCGAGTTCAAGGCGTCCAACGGCTCGCTCACGCTCCGGATCGATCGCGGCACACGCTTCATCGTGCGTGCGGACCTGGTCGCCAGCCCGCCCGGGACCGAGGGAGAGCTGGCCGCGGTCTTCCGCTTCACGCCCGAGGCCGTGCCCGATGATCCCGCGCTGCTCGCGTTCGACGAATCAATGCGGCGTCGGGTCAGATCGGTGAGCGTGTTTGTGCGGGCCGGGCCGTCTGTCGGGCAGACCGTCCCCGATCTCCGCTTGCTCCGCCCCGACGGGAGCGAGTTCCACATCAGCGAGCACGCGGGTCGTCTGGTCGTGCTCGAGTTCTGGGCGTCGTGGTGCGGGGGCTGTCGCCTCTCGCTGCCCGCGTTCGACCGCGTCGCGGACTGGGCGGGGCGCGAGGGTGTGCGTGCCGAGTTTCTGGCGGTGAACTCGCAGGAGACGCAGCCGCCCGAGCGGCTGCGAGAGACGGCCTCGATGTGGTGGGCGCAGCTGCGTGTGGGCGTGCCGTGGGTGTCGGACCCGGACAACGCCGCGTCCGAGGCGTTGAACATCTCGAGCTTCCCCACGCTGGTGGTGATCTCGCCCGAGCGCGAAGTTCTGTACACGCACTCGGGGTACAACCCGGAACTCGAGCGAGAGCTTAAGAAGGTTCTGCGTGCGCACGCGCCCTGAGTCCCCCGCTCCCGGGCGGCGCTCATGGGAGGGGAGACCGGTCGCATCGGGGAACGCGTGGCGCCCTGATCTGCTCGGACATCCAGAGCCACACACAGAGGGCGAACCCCGGGAGCGTGAATACGACGCCGAACAGCGTGCCGTAGAAGACCACCCCGAGGAGGACGGCCATCGGCGAGCCTTCCCCCGTGCCCGGCTCCTCCCAGGGCAGCGCGATGCGGACAAGGACCGGGGCCTGGCTGGCGATCAGCCCACCAACAGCCGCCGATGCCGCGGTCGTCCATCCCTCGGGACGGCGCACGGCCAGTTGCACAGCGGCGACCACGTTCGCCAACGCGAGCCCGGCGCACACCGACGCGACCCCGATCCCGAGCGGCGTCAGGATCCACGAGAATGCCATCAGCAGGCCAAGCCCCGCGGGCGCCCCGATCGCGAACGACCAGACGAGGTAGAGGACGAATGCCAGGCGTGCGGGCCCGTAGAGCCCTCGCACGAGCGGGTCTTGTTCGAACATGTTGCGACATACGCGCCGGGAGACAAGGGTGTTCGTGCCGCCCGTCGTATCCTGTCGGCGTATGGAACTCACCCCCCTGCGTCAGTACATCTCGATCTGCGAGCACGCCCACATGACGCGGGCGGCCGAGGCGCTGGGGGTGACCCAGCCGGCGTTGTCGGCGATGCTTAAAAAGCTGGAGGCGGAGGTCGGCGCCGAGCTGCTCCACCGGACCGGGCGTGGGGTCGAGCCGACGGACGCGGGCTGGGTGTTCCTGGAGCACGCCCGTGAGGCGGTGATGCGGGCCGACGCGGGGGTGAGCGCGGTGCGCGAGCTCGTCGGCCTCGAGCACGGGTCCATCCGCGTGGGCGGCGGGGCGACGGCGGTGGGGTACGTGCTGCCCCGCGTCATCTCGCGCGTGCGGCGGGAACTGCCGGGCCTGCGGTTCCTCATCCGCGAGGCGGGGTCGAGCACGGTCGCGGGCGCGGTCCTCGCGGGCGAGCAGGATCTGGGCATCGTGACGCTGCCGATCGCGAGACCCGGATCGGGCGACCTGATGACGGTGGGCGAGATCGCAGACGAGCTGCGCCTGATCGTGCCCCCCGGGCACGCGCTCGAGGGCAGGCGTGGCTTCCGGTGGAAGGACCTGGCGGGCGAGCCGGTCGTCGCGTTCGAGGCGGGCAGCGCCGTGCGGTCGCTTATCGACGCGGCGAGCGGGGCGCACGGCATCCCCCTCGACGTCGTGATGGAGCTCCGCTCGATCGAGTCGATCGTGCAGATGGTGGCGGCGGAGGTGGGCGTGGGGTTTGTCTCGCGGTTCGCGCTCGAGGCCGATCCGGCGCTGGGCAAGGGGCTCACGTGCCTGGACGGGAAGCTGACGCGGACGCTGGCGGTGGTGCGGCGGCGGGACCGCGTGCCCTCGCACGCGGCGGCGGCGTTCGAGCGGGCGCTGCTGGGCGTCACGCGCCGGAGCCGGGGCGGGCGCCGGGGCGGGCGTTGAATCCACGGCGAGCGGGACGCGGCGCCTAAAACATGCCTCGTGACGCGGCGTGCACACAACGCGATGGACCTGGCGACGTCGCTCCGCGAGGCGGACCGCCTCCGGGGCGAGGGGCGCCTGGAGGAGTCGCTTGCGATCGCGAAGCAGGCCGCGTCTCGCCACCCGGCCTCGCCCGAGGCGCACTACGTCCTCGGGCTGGTCTACCAGTCGATGCGTCGGCTGAGCAAGTCGGTGCTGCACCTGCGCAAGGCGGTGCGGCTGGCGCCCCGCAAGGCCGAGTTCCGCGCGGCGCTGTGCGGCGCCCTCAACCGTACGGGCAAGTCCGACGAGGCGCTCCGCGAGGCGCGGACCGCGCTCGAACTCGACCCGGGCAACCCGGTCGCGGTCCAGTTCATGGAGGGCACGCTCCGGTCGCTTGGTCGGTTCGACGAGGCGCTCGAGCTGCTCGAGGGCGCGACCGGTGACGCGTCGGCGCCGGCGCACCTGCTGTGCGCACGGGCCAAGGCGCTGCGCACGCTCGGGCGGCACGAGGAATCGGCTGCGATCTCGCGTGCGCTGCTCGAACGAGACGCGCTGCGCGACCGTGACCGCGTGACGGCGCTGTTCGACCTGGGCGCCGCCCTCGACCGTCTGGGCGACTACGACGACGCCTGGGCAGCGATCGACGAGGCCAACCGCGTGCACACGGGTGTGTACAGCCCCGAGGCCGCGACGGCGCTGTGCGACGAGCTCGTCCACGTCTGGACGCGCCGACGCCTCGACGCGTTGCCCCGGTCCGGGCTCGACGCGCCCACGCCCGTGTTCATCGTGGGCATGCCCCGGTCGGGCACGACGCTGGTCGAGCAGATCATCGCGGCGCACCCGAACGGCGCGGGGATCGGCGAGCGGATGAACATCCCGGCCGCGGCGCGCGAGATGCTCGCGACGACGCTCGAAACCCCCACGCTCGATTCGGCGCTGGCGAGACTGAGCCAGGGCGCGCTCCGCAAGCGCGGGGGCGAGATCCTGACCTCGATGCTCGAGCTGGCGCCCGGGCGGGGTGTGTCGCGGATCGCCGACAAGCAGATGGCCAACGTGTGGCACCTGGGGCTGGCGGCGCTGCTGCTGCCCGGTGCGCGGGCGGTCTCGTGCACGCGTCACCCGCTGGACGTGATCGTCTCGTGCTACTTCCAGGACTTCGGCGAGCCGACGAACCTCGGGTTCGTCTACAACCTCGAGCACCTCGCGCACGAGATGCGCCTGACGCGCCGTCTGATCGAGCACTGGAAGAGCGTCGATGTCATGCCCGTCCACGACGCTGCGTACGAGAACATCGTCGGCGACGCCGAGGCACGGACGCGGGCGCTCATCGATTTCCTCGACATCGAGTGGAGCGACACCTGCCTGGCGTTTCACGAAGCCAAGCGGGCGGTCATCACGCTCTCGTTCGACCAGGTCCGGCGCCCGATGTACACGTCCTCGGTCGGGCGCTGGAAGAACTACGAGAAGCACCTGGGCCCCGCGGCCGAGGCGTTGGGCGATCTGCTCGACGGCGCGTAACCCGCGTCAGAACGCCCAGGCCATGTCCATCGAGAGTGTCAGCTCCGAGCCGCGCCCCGCGAACGCCTCGCCCCCGGGCCCGAGCTCGACGTAGTCGGCGCCGAGCGTCATCGCTGGCCAGGCGCCGCCCGGCTCGAGCGTGAGGCGCACGCCCGCGCTGAGGTAGCCGAACGTCTCGTCGCCCGTGGGTGTCTCGTAATAGTCGCCCAGGCTCAGGCCGAGCTCGACCGGGGCGGAGAGCGTGAGGTTCCCGACCGGGGTCCTCCCCAGGTCGATCGTGGGCTCGACGCCGAGAGAGAGGAAGACGCCCGCGTGCGGGCCACCGTCGGCGCCGTCGGGCCCGATCTCGAAGGCGACGAGTGCGGCGGGGTGAATCGAGAACTTTTCCAGCGACTCGCCGTAGAGGCCCGAGTCGTCGAAGGAAGCGGCGAACGAGAGCTCGTGGACGCGCGCGAAGTCGCCGGTTGGCGAGAGGTACTCGGTGAACGTCACGCGCGTCGCGAGGCGTTTGTACGTCAGCTCGGCGCCGGCGTACACGTCCAGCTCGTAGAACCGCTGGGCGAGGCTCTCTCCGCCCAGGTCGTTGACGCGGATGTCGCCCCAGAGGCCGGCGTAGACCGAGAGGGCCGTGCTCTCGCGCTCACAGACTCGGTACGCGGCCTCGGCGCCGGGCTGCACGCTCGGGCGGTCGTTGCGCTGGGCGATGCCGCGGAAGTAGTAGTCGCTGGTGAGCGTGATGTTGAGCGCGAAGGAGAGACGGCTGTCGTTCGCGTCGCCCGCCCCGCCTTCGGTGGTCGCGCGCACGTCGGGCGCGTACTGCCGCTCGAACGTTGTCATCTCCGCGGGTGGCGGGGGTGGAGGCGGTTCGAGCTGCGGTCCGAACATGCGGCGTCCCCGGGCGGTGGAGGTCCCGGGGGGCGTGATCGGACGTTCGCGGGCCCGGGTTCAGGAGAACCGGGCGGTTCAGTGTTCAGGGGCAGCCGGCGCCGAAGGCTGTCAGGAACGCGAGCACGTCGCTGAAGTCCCAGAGGCCGAACTGCGGGGCGAGGTCGGCCATCGGGTCCATGCTCGCGAAGGCGGAAAGGAATGCCAGGACATCGTCGAAGTTGATGACGGTGTAGGGCTCGGCAAAGTCGGCGATGCACGTGCGCTGGAACTCGTACGCGCCGATGTCCACCACGCCCGTGCCCGCGTTGACCCCGGTGTCGGGCGTCAGCGGGTCGTCGGAGATGCGGTCGGGGCCGCCGAAGTGCCACGGGAGCGGCTCGCTGACGTTGCCGTCACCATCAAGGTCAACCACATCGCCGGGCACGAGCGGGCTGCTGCCCGCGTCGATGCCCGGGGAGTCCGACGCCAGCGTGTAATCGCCCGATGGGGGGTTGCGCAGGCGTGGGTCCGCGTTGATGTTCCCGGTCCCGGCGAACGTCGCGGCCTCGGGGAAGATCGAGTGGCTGATGTCCTGCCCGTGCCAGCTCCCGCTCAACCCCGGGCCCGCGTTGTTCCAGACGATCGAGTTGTGCAGGGCCACACGGCTGCCGGGCGCGACGTCGAACCCGTTGCGGGAGCCCCCGCTGTTGTCGGCAACGGTCGAGTTGACGACCTTCACCAGCGTGTCGGCGTGCGGCGTCCCGTTCTGCCCGACGCCGATGCCGCCCTGGCCCGTGGGGATGCTCGCTGTGTTGTTGGTGATCAGGCAGTTGGCGAACGTGGCGGTGGTAGCGCCAGCGCTGGCGGGACCGACGTTCACAAACGTGGCGCCCCCGAAGCGGGCGGTGTTGAGGCTGATGTTGGAGTTGAAGACCAGCCCGGCTGCGGGGCTCTCGTTGCCGGTGACGGCGATCGCCCCGCCGTAGTCGTCCGCGCTGTTGTTGACAATGAACCCCCCTTTGAGCAGGAGGCCCGACTCCAACACGCGGATGGCGCCCCCGTTGAGCGCGGCGTTCTCGGTGAACATGTCAAACGACGAGAAACACAGGCTCGCGTCAACGAGCAGCATCGCCCCGCCCGGGGCGTCCGCCGTGTTCGAGGTGAACGTGGACATGTGGGAGCTGAGCCCCGCCGCGCTGGCGTAGATCGCCCCGCCGGACCACCCCGCCTGGTTGCCCGTGAACCGCGCCCCGGTCATCACCACGGACGCGCCGTCGAGCGCCTCGATCGCGCCCCCGTCCTGCACGGAGCTGTTGTTGAGAAAGTGCGTCGTCCCGGAGATGTCGACCGTGGCGTCAAACGCCCGCAGGGCGCCCCCCGACAGGTCCGCGCTGTTCGCCTCGAGCAGCGTGTCCTCGAGCGTCAGCGTGGAGCCGGCGAGCATCGAGATCCCCCCGCCCTCCGCGTCGGCGTGGTTGGCCCAGATGTCGCACGAGAGGACGGTCACGCTGGCGTTGCCGAACACGAACATCGCGCCCCCGCCCGAGGCGGAGTTGAGCCACACGCGGCAGTTCTCGAACGTCGGGCGGGCGTTTGCCCCGACGCTGATCCCGCCGCCCAGCAGCCCGTCGCCGTTGCGGATCGTCAGGTTGCTGTAGTACGAGTCGGTGCTGGCAGAGCCGACGGTCAGCACCGCGCTGCCCGGCGAGCCCGAGACCGTCGCGCCGGCGCCCGCGCCGATGATGCGGATGTCCTTGCCCAGCGTATTGAGGTTCTCGTTGTAGGTCCCGGGCTGGACGATGACCGCGTCGCCGTTGAACGCGGCGTTGAGCGCGGACTGAATCGTCGGGTACACCGATGGCACGTGCCGATCTGTCGCCAGTGCGGACCCCGAGAGGAGGCCGAGGCACACGCACACAACCGACACGCACACAGTCATTGATCGTCTCATGGTCTGATCCCTCTCGGGCACAGCGTACCCGGGCCGACACCCCACGGAGTATCGGTCCTCGAGCCGAGCCACGATGCACCCGCGCCCGGCGGCGGGAACGCTCACAAGAAACTGTCGAACGGGCTCCGCGTGTCTCGCGATCAGCCCGGGCAGCCCGCGCCGAACCCGGTCAGGAACGCCAGCACGTCGCTGAAATCCCAGTCGCCGAACGGTGGGGCGAGGTCCACGGCGGGGTTCATGGATCCGAAGAGCGTCAGGAACAGCAGGACGTCGTCGAAGTTGAGCACGCCAACCGGGCTGGAGATGTCGGCGAGCGAGCAGGGCGTGCTCTGCTGGGCCTCGTACGCGCCGATGTCGATAATCGGGACCGGGCCGACACCGGTGTTGGGCACGCCCGTGTCGTTTATGAAGCGGTCGGAGAAGGCTGCGCCGGGCACCGAGTAGTCGTAGGGGTCGGGCTCGTTGGTGTCGCCGTCGTCGTCGGCGTCGGTGGTGTCGGGGGCGGCCTCCGCGTTCGAGCCCGCGTCGCGCGCCGGCGAGCCCGGGAGCAGCGAGAAGCGCGAGAAAGGATCGCCGTCGAGCATCGGGTCCGTGCTCAGGTTCCCCGGGCCGGGGAGGGCGGCGGTCTCCGGGAAGACCGAGTAGCCGGTGGTGGCGCGGGCCGGGTCGTCGGTGGCGACGTTGGCGCCCTCGTTGTCCCAGACGATGGTGTTGAAGAGGTTGATCTGCGGGGCGCTGGGCGAGGCGAGTCCCCGGACGCCGTTGACCGCGCCGCCCTCGTTCTCGATGATCGTGCACGAGCGGATGTCGATGATGGTCTGCACGCCGGCGGCGCCCGCGTCCACGCCCTCGATGCCCGCCGAGCCCGCCGGGTCGTTGGCGATGTTGTCCGCGATGATCGAGTTGTGGACCGCCAGGGTGGTGCTGGGCACGCCGTCGAGGACGAAGGTGGAACGCGCCGAGATCGCGGCGCCGTGGTCCGCGCGATTGAAGTTGAAGTAGGACCTGACGACGTTCACGCTCGCGGGCGCGTCGTCGCTGTCGGCAAAGGCGTAGACGCCCCCGCCGAGCCCCGTCGCGAAGTTGGAGCGGAACTCGACGCCGACGAGGGTCAGCCCGCCCTCGTCGACGGCGACCCCCCCGCCGTTGACGGCGTCGCAGGCGTCGAACAGGCCTCTCTCGACCGTGACGCAGGCCCCGCCCGTGACCACCATGCCCCCGCCGTCGCCGACCGCGTTATTCATCGAGAAGCGCGGGTTGCGGAGCGTCGCCTCGGCGCCTTCGGAGAAGTGGAAGCCCCCGCCATCGACGTTGGCGTAGTTGTCGTTGATCTCGGGGATGGCGACGGCGGGCCCCGTGTAGTCGAGCGTGCCGCCCTCGCAGGCGATCGCGCCCCCGAAGTCGGCGTTGTTGAAGTTCTCGATGGTGCACCGGAGCAGCGTGACGTCGGCGTCCTCGGCGAAGATCGCCCCGCCCGAGCCCCCCGCGTCATTGCCGACGAACGTGCAGCTCTCGAACGTCGGGGCGGAGCCGGGCAGGCAGGCGACGCCCCCGCCATCGATGGTGGCGCTGTTGGCCGTGAACCGACAGAAGGTGAACGTGGGCGACGCGCCGGCGTTGATGACGGCGCCCCCGCCGAAGACCGCGTCGTTGCTGCTGATTCGCACGAGGTGCAGCGTCGGCGACGTCCCCGCCCCGATTACGACCCCGCCCCCGACCGGCTCGTCGGCGAACGAGAGGGTGACCGACTCGAGCACGGAGCCCGGGCCCTCGCCCGACGTGAACCGGGCGCCCGGGCCCGCCGGGGGCGTGATCTGGATCGCGTCGAAGCCCTCGGTCCCCCGGACCGTGATCGCCTTGCCGTTGAAGTTGATGCTCTCGGGGTAGATCCCGGGCGAGACGACGACGCTGTCGCCCGGGCTCGCCGCGCTGATCGCGGCCTGGATGGTGGCGTACTGCGAGGGGACGAGGCGGTCGATGGCGTGGGCCGAGCCCGTGGCACAGGCCACCCACACGCCCACGGCGAGCATCGTTCTCATCGGCGCGTCCTCCGGGCCCGAGCGTACCGCCCGGCCCACCGACCGGCAACGGCCGCGCGGCGCCGCCGGAGATGCTCTGCGCGCCACGCCACGATCTCTCAGGCGTTCTCGGGGCTGCGGTCAGGGACAGCCGGCGCCGAACGAGGTGAGGAACGCGAAGACATCAGAGAAATCGAAGATGCCCACGGGCTCGGCGAGGTCGGCGGCGGGGTCCATCGTGCCGAACGCGACGAGGAAGGCAAAGACGTCGGAGAAGTCGAGGGCGCAGAACGGCTCGGCGAGGTCGGCGACGCAATCGCTGAACCGGATGCGCAGCGACGCGCCGTCCTCGACGAGGCTCCAGCCGACGGGGAGTAAGACGAGGTTGAAGTCGTAGTCCGGGACGCCGGCGGTGGCGGTGATGATCTCGAGTTCGAAGCAGCCCGAGGGCGTGAACCCGGGGTCCTGGGCGACGATGAGTGATCCGAGGAGGCTGCTGGCGTCGCCGTCGAGCAGGGTGATCTTGTCCGCCTCGCCGTTGTCCGTGACGCGGAGGTTGATCTGTCCCGTGATCTCCTGGTGCACGCGGTGGATGAACACGTGCTCGGCGGTGAGCGTGGGCCCGGGCACGAGCGGGCCGTCGATGATCGTGACGGTCGTGTTGGGGAATGCGAGCGAGGTGTCCCCGTCGAGCTGGAGGTAGCCGGACACGAACAGGTTCGTGTTGGAGTTGAACACGGCGCCGTCCTCGATGATCGTCCAGCCGCCGAGCCGGAGGGCGCCGGGCAGGTTCGGGATGAACTGGACCTCGGACCCGGCCTCGAAGACGTTGGGGAACAACTGTGTCCCGCCGTTGAGACGCAGGGAGTTGAAGGCGTTGCCAACCTGGAGCAGCGCGCCGTCGGCAAGCCGCAGGGGCGCCGTGAGAACGGAATGCCCGGTGATGTCGAGCGTCTCGTGGACGGCCACCCGGTCGGGCCCCGAGATCTTGATCTCGGTGTCCGGGAAGTCGGCGCCGCGGAGTTCGAGGTGGTCGAGGTCGTACTCGTCGTCGGCGGAGAGGAAGACGGCCAGCTCGCCGCCCTGATCGATCAGGACCGGGCCCTCCACCGGGGTGAACGGATCGCCGGTAATGGCCTGGGCCGAGATCGTGAGCTCGGCGCCGATGTCGAGCAGCTGCCCGGAGGGAAAGGCGGGGTCGATGTCGAAGACGCCGTTGGGCATGTTGACGTCGGTGTCGTCGGTGACCTCGGTGGTGA
This sequence comes from Phycisphaerales bacterium, assembly GCA_029260515.1. Lineage (GTDB taxonomy): Bacteria > Planctomycetota > Phycisphaerae > Phycisphaerales > UBA1924 > JAJRXR01. Next base: position 239,204 of record JAJDDC010000019.1, read on the forward strand.
AGCCGATGAGCTGGATGGTCCCCTCGCCGGTGAGTTGCCCGCCGTCGAGCGTGAGCTCTGAGAACTGGAGCGTGCTGTTGGCGTCGGCGTCGATCACGCCCCCGGGCTTGGTGGCGGCGGAGAGAATGTAGCTGGTCCCGACGCCGAGGGCGTTGACGTCGCCGACGACCTCCACGGTGTCGCCCGTGACGGTACATGTCGGGAGGATATTCATCTCGCCGCCGATCGCCCAGGAGTCGGCGTCCACGTTGACGACGAGCATGCTGCCCGTGCGGAGCGTGACGACGCCGTCGTACTGGTTCACCGGGCCGATCCCGCCGGGGTCGATCTGGCCGGGGTTGAGTGTCAGGCTCGCGCCCTCGCTGATGTCCGTGTTCGTGGCCGACGCGAACCCGTCCGCCTCGAACCCGTCCCAGTCGAAGATGTCGAACGAGCCGAACCCATTGCCGATCGTGACGTTCGTCTGGACGAGGATCGTGCTCGACGCAGCGCCGCCCGGGGAGAGCGTGTCGGAGGGGAGGGAGGCGGGCACTCGGAAGACGATGGTCGAACCGCCCATGGAAATGCGAGAGCCGGGGAAGAACGTCGCGGGTGCGTTGAGGATGAGGACGGAAGGGAACTCACCGGGATTCGGGCCGTCGTCCACGTACAGATAGGAGGTCGAGCCGAAGTTCGTCTCGGCATCAAGCCGGAGGATGCCGCCGGGTCGAACCTCCATGTCGCCGGTCAGCGTGAACTCCGCGCCGGAGATGACGCTCGCGTTTCCGTCCCCTCCGACGGCGTCCGTGTCGCAGCAGACCTGCAGCAGGTTGCCGTTGGGGTTCGGACTCCCGGCGTAGAACCAGGGCTCGTCGAACGAGAGCTCCCCCCCGTTGGCGATCAGGATCGGCCCGTTCAGGATGGCGTCGGACAGGTCGGCGGTGATGCGGAGATGACCGCCGATGGCGCTCAGCCGACCGTCCTCGCCGGATCCGTCGAGGTCGATGGCGGCGGTGTTGCCGGGGCTGGGCCGGACCCAGAGCTCTCCCCCGTCGTCGGCGCTGATCTCGCCGTCGTTGATCGCGGTCGCGGCGCCGAGGATCCGCAGCTCGCCCTCGCCCCCGACGCCGCCCTCGGGCGTGATCGTGAGCAGATCGTCTACCTCGGCGACGGCGCCGTTGTTCAGCCGGAGCCAGCTCATCCCGCTCAGCCCGATGTCCCCGAGCGTGAGATCGTCGGTGTCGAAGTCTGAGTTGCCGGCGGCCCCCTCGGGCCAGACCTCGAGCTTGGCGCCCTCGAGGATGCGCGTCGGCCCGCGGACGACGAGCTGGTGCGACCCGTACGGCCCGGACGTGTACACGTCCATGCCGCTGATCATGTCCAGGGCGCCGACCTCGATGTCGCGCGACAGGTACGCCGTCTTGATCGGCGGGTTGAGGATCCCGAGGAAGGCCCGGTCCACAGCGGCGGCGGGCCAGCCGGGCTGGTCCCAGGCGCCGTTGACCGACCAGTCGTCGCCCGTGCCCTCCCAGACGAAATCAAAGAGCGGGCCCTGCGCCGCGGGCGCGAGACCGGCCGGCGCGGCGCACGCGAACCCCAGACCCAGCCAACGACACAGGCCAACGCCCGACGAACTGCTGCTCATGGTCACTCCCCTTCCTCCCGCGCCGATCGAGCCCGGGCGCCCCCGGAAGGGCGATCCGGAGCCTACTTGGGCCTTGATTCTCGGACAAGGGGCTTCGCACGAGCGGTCGCTTCATTATTAATATCGATTGATACCGTAATCTTCATTGATTTGATTCATGCTTTGATCCCCCCGATGCTTCCTGTGAACCCCCGAGGAGCCCCGCCATGCCCGCCGACCACTTCAACGCCCGCGACACCCTGACCGCCCACGGCAAAACCTACTCCTACATCCGCCTGGCCGCCCTGGAAGAGAAGGGCCTGGGCAGGATCGACCGCCTGCCGTACTCGGTCCGGGTGCTGCTCGAGGCGATGGTCCGCAACCTGGACGGGTTCATCGTGACCGCCGACGACGTCGCCGGCATGGCCTCGTACAACGCGGCCAACGTCAACGCCGTCGAAATGCCCTTCATGCCCGGGCGGGTGGTGCTCCAGGACTTCACCGGGGTGCCGTGCGTTGTTGACCTGGCCGCGATGCGCGACGCGATGAAGACCCTGGGCGGCGACGCCTCGCAGATCAACCCCGCGGTCCAGTGCGACCTGGTCATCGACCACTCGGTGCAGGTGGACGACTTCGCAACCCGCGTCGCCCTCACCATCAACGCCGAGAAGGAGTTCCAGCGCAACAACGAGCGATACACGTTCCTCAAGTGGGGCCAGGAGTCGCTCGACAACTTCCGGGCGGTGCCGCCCGCGACCGGGATCGTGCACCAGGTCAACCTCGAATACCTCGCCCGCGGCTGCCTGACCAAGTCGATCGACGGTGCCGACTGGGTCTACCCGGACTCGCTCGTGGGCACCGACTCGCACACGACGATGATCAACGGCGTCGGCGTGCTCGGCTGGGGCGTGGGCGGGATCGAGGCCGAGGCGGTCATGCTCGGCCAGCCCGTGTACATGCTCACCCCCGAGGTCGTCGGCTTCAAGCTCACCGGCAAGCTGCCGCAGGGCGCCACCGCGACCGACCTCGTGCTCACCGTCACCCAGCTGCTCCGCGCCCACGGCGTGGTCGAGAAGTTCGTCGAGTTCTTCGGCCCCGGCATGGCCGAACTCTCCGTGCCCGACCGCGCCACCATCGCCAACATGGCGCCCGAGTACGGCGCCACCTGCGGGTTCTTCCCCATCGACGCCAAGACCCTCGACTACTTCCGCCTGACCGCCAAGACCGAGCAGGAAGTCGAACTGACCGAGGCGTGGGCGAAGGCGGCGGGGTTCTTCTGGACCGCGGACGCGCCGGACCCCGAGTTCAGCTCGGTGCTCGAGCTGGACCTGTCCACGATCGTGCCCTCGCTCGCGGGGCCAAAGCGTCCGCAGGACCGGATCGCGCTGTCGAGCATGCGTCCGCAGTTCCACAAGGACATGGTGGACACGTTCGGCAAAAAAGCGCCCAGCGAGGAGGTCAACCTGTCGCGATTCGCGGGCGAGGGGGGCAAGTCGGACCACGCCGCGAGCAACCCGCCCAACGGGAACGACTCGTGCAAGGACACCGGCTACGCCCGCGTCACGCTCACCGAGGCCTCGCACCCCGAGCACCCGGGCCAGCAGGCGGTGCTGACGCACGGCTCGGTCGTCATCGCCGCCATCACCAGCTGCACGAACACAAGCAACCCGGACGTGATGATCGCCGCGGGGCTGGTGGCGCGCAAGGCCAGGGCCCTGGGCCTCAAGCGCAAGCCCTGGGTGAAGACATCGCTCGCCCCGGGCTCCAAGGTCGTGACCGAGTACTTCGACAAGGCGAACCTCACCGACGACCTGGAGGCGATGGGCTTCTACCTCGTCGGGTACGGGTGCACGACGTGCATCGGCAACTCCGGGCCCCTGCCCCCCGAGATCGAGCAGGGCATCAAGGACGCGGATCTGGTGGCGGCGTCGGTGCTGTCGGGCAACCGCAACTTCGAGGGACGCGTCCACCCCGCGGTCCGCGCCAACTACCTCGCCAGCCCGCCGCTCGTCGTCGCGTACTCGATCGCGGGCACCGTGGATATTGATCTGCACAACGCCCCGATCGCCAAGACCCCCGACGGCAAGGACGTGTACCTCAAGGACATCTGGCCGTCGCTCGACGAGGTGCAGGCGCTGCGGGCCCAGTGCGTCACGCGTGCCCAGTTCGAGGAGAAGTACGCGAAGGTCTACGACGAGAACGAGACGTGGAACAGCGTCCCCGTCTCCGAGTCGGAGCTGTACCCCTGGGCCGAGTCCTCGACGTACATCCAGAACCCGCCGTTCTTCGAGGGCATGGGCCAGGACCCGCCCGGGTTCACGCCCATCCGCGGCGCCCGCTGCCTCGTGAGCGTGGGCGACTCGGTCACCACCGACCACATCTCGCCCGCCGGGCGGATCGAGCCCGAGACCCCCGCGGGCCAGTACCTGCGCTCGCGGGGCGTGGACAAGAAGGACTTCAACTCGTACGGCTCGCGCCGCGGCAACGACCGCGTCATGACCCGGGGCACCTTCGCAAACGTCCGCGTCAAGAACAAGATCGCCGCCGAGGCGGGCGTGCAGCCCGAGGGCGGCTGGACACGCAACTTCACCAAGGGCGCGGACATCGCCACCGCCCCGGTCGAGTACATCTACGACGCCGCGATGGACTACAAGAAGGCGGGCACGCCGCTCGTGGTCTTGGCCGGCAAGGACTACGGCATGGGCTCGAGCCGCGACTGGGCCGCCAAGGGCGTCGTGCTGCTCGGCGTCCGCGCCGTCATCGCGCAGAGCTACGAGCGGATCCACCGCTCCAACCTCGTCTTCATGGGCGTGCTCCCGCTCGTCTACAAGGACGACCAGACCGCCGCCTCGCTCGGCCTGGCGGGCGACGAGACGTTCGACATCCAGCTCCCCGAGACCGTCGAGCCCAGGTGCGACGTCGGCGTGACCGCGACCCGCCCGGACGGGAGCAGGGTCGAGTTCACGTGCCTGCTGCGTCTGGACACCGCCGTCGAGATCGAATACTCGAAGAACGGCGGCATCCTCCAGACCGTCATCCGCAAGAAGCTCAACGAGGCGCGGCAGTTGGCGTGACCGGCGCGTGACAACGAGATTCATTCAGGGTGGGCCGACCGCCCTGTACACTCGTGCGGACCGATGTCATGACGCACGCGCCCCCCATCAGCCCGAAACCCGCTCTGCACCCGCCGACGGCGGAGCCGTTGCGTGTCGAGTGGGTCAGCCAGGGATTCGAGGGCATCGACATACTCGCGTGGCTCAACGCGCGCCAAAATCTTAAATCGCCGGTCGGCCACAAGCGTGCGATGGCGCTGCTCGTGTACTACATCATTCTCGCTTGCATTGGGCTGCTGATCCTGAGCATCGGGATTGTCCTGGGCAGGACCGTGGCCCTCGTGCTGGCCGTGTTCCTGCTGCTCATCAGCGCGATCGGGATGATCGGTGCGCTCCGGTTGCTCAGCCCGGCCAAGTTTCAGGCGAAGGTCATCAAGATCGCACGAAAGAGCAACACGATCGAGTCGACCGCGGGGCACTGGTCTTGCGAGATCGACCACGGCAGGGTCGAGTTCGAGTGGCTCGACCGGGGGCACCTCACCAGAATCCCCTCGGCCGAGATCACCGAGGTCGCGATCGTCTACGACCGCGTCGTCTTGCTCGCTGGCGAGTACTTGCGGGGATTCTTCCCGATCGACGCCCTGCCGCCGGGCGACCCCGAGATCCGAGTCAGAGCGGCCCTGCGTCATGTCCCCGCCGAGACCGAGCCAACGCACTGACACGAGGAGCCCCCATGTCCGACCTCAAAACCAAACACAACCGCGTCGTCTGGATGGACATCCCCGTCGCCGACCTCGGCCGGGACATCGCGTTCTACGAGGGCGTGCTGCCGTAGTTCGAGAAGGACGCCCAGGCCGCCGCGTCCCTTGGCCTGGCGGGCGACGAGATGTTCGACATCCAGCCGCGCGCACCCCTCATCACGCCGGTCTGAGCGGGGGGGGGCCCGCCTCGCCGCGACACCCCCACCCTCCGATGATCCCCGCAACGCGAGGCCCTTGAAGAGGCGGCCCGGCCTGCCGACCGGGCGGCGCCCCATTCGATCAACCGCCAAAGAGCGAGCATTGTCGGTATATCGATAGCGCACCGTTGAGGCAGATGGTCCGGCCGGTGCGGGCATCAGAGCGTTCTCGACTGTACTGCTGGCTCTGGCCGCTGTAGCACTCGAGAATGGCCGTCACACCCCCGCCCGCACGCCAGCACTCGTTCCTGTAGTTCCGCACCCACTCGCGCGAGCCGATGTAGTCCATTCTCTCCTGGTAGGTACTATTGCAGTCGTTGATATTCTGGACGTACGTGAGCAGGCACTCGTGCTCGCCCGAGGGCTGCTGCACGGCGGTATCGACCGGGGGCCACGCGAGCATGGTCACGGCCCCCGCCGAGTCGGCCACGATCGGGATCGTCGCCCCGACCCACGCCTGCACGCTCTGCGTGTTTGCGGGATTCACGAACCCGTCTTCGGTGTCACGCCGGAACTGTTCCTCGTACAGGTGGCCCACCATCTCGAGCGACATCGCCTTCGCCTCGCCGAGATCCGCCGCGACGTCGAACACGAACAGCGAGGCTTCCGTATCACCGTTGACCTCTGTGAAGTCAACATGGCCGAACACCGGGAACGAGCCGGACAAGGTCATGATCCACCCGCTCACGTCGCCGGCCACGATCGAGCCCGACGCGCCGATCTCTGCGAGCCCCTCATCGAAGTCTCGGTGGTAGCAATCCGGCGCCGGGTAGAACGAGTGCTCGTCGTACGACCCCGCGCCCACGACCACGCCCGTCGCCTCATCGATCACACTGATCAAATGCTGGCCCAGCAGCTCGTTCCCAAGCTCGATGCGGTACTCGCCAGCGTCGTCCAGACCCCACGCCTGGCTCCAGATCTCGGGCTCCGGAGCAAAGCCAGCTGACTGCGCGAACGCCGGCGCGCACAACGCCGCAACGCCAGCCACACAGCAGATTGTCCGTGACACGATCATGAGTCATCTCCTAATTGAGACCCCATTACCAACAGCACACCCATAGCCCATCGACACGACTTGGGTGTGCCCAACAGCCGCGTCAGGTCGGTACGCACCGACTACTACGACGCCCCACGCCAATGGAGCGTCCCATGAACCGTCATCACGCTGTCAACAGCCGGGCGCGCCGAGGGAGTGCAGAAGCACGACACAGTGCCCGTAGAGAACTGCCACGAGATTACGCGTGGGGACCCGCGGGGTTTCGTATTCTCACCACATTGTTCTGATAATAGTCTATTTTATGAATCATCAGCCCCCTCCCGCACCGAGCTCAACCACGAACCACGCCGGGAGATCCGCTCGCCGCCCGGTCGGCCCGCCTCGGACCCGTCCAGCGTGCCCGCCCGCGCTGGCCGACCGCCCGACGCGGGAGCCCTAGCGTTCGGGACACGCCCCTCAGCAGCAGCTCTGGAGCCCCCCATGTCCGACCTCAACGCCAAACACAACCGCGTCGTCTGGATGGACATACCGGTCGCGGATCTCGGCCGGGCCATCGCGTTCTACAAGGGCGTGCTCGCGATCGACGTCGGCCGCGAGAAGTTCGAGAACTTCGAGTTCGGCATCCTCGCCCACGACGAGGGCAACGGCGCCTGCCTCGTGCCCGACCCGGGCGCCATCAGCGACACGCACGGCCCGCTCGTCTACATGAACGTGGACGGGCGACTCCGCGACGCGGTCGCGAAGACCGCCAAGCTGGGCGGCAAACTCACCCAGGACGTCCACGCGATCGGCCCCCACGGCTTCCGCGCCCTGGTCACAGACTCCGAGGGCAACCGCCTCGCCCTGCACTCGAACACCGACGCCTGAACCGCCCCCCCTGTGGGGAGGGCGTGTCACATCTGTGTCACGCGGAAGTCGTACACGCGAATCGCCGTGACATCTCCGTGACGGTTGTGATACGCCATCGGACCGTACATTGCTCTGCACACAAGGAGCACTGCATGCACCGCGCCCGCCCCACCGCCGACCCCGCCGCACGCCTGGTCACGCTCGTGACCCCGCTGGTGGTCGCGCTCGCCGCCCCCGCGCTCGCCGACACGCCCGCCGACGGGCTGCCGATCTCGGAGGTGACCGCCTTCAAGGACGGGCACGCGCTCGTCGTCCGCGCCGGAGCCGCCCCGCTCGACGCCCGCGGCGACGTGGTGCTCTACGACATGCCACGCCCGATCCTCGGCGCATTCTGGGCCGACGAACGCGAGGAGGGCGCACGCCTGGCCTCGGTGATGGCCGAGCGGTTCGAGGAGGACCGGGCGATGCCCGCATCGACGCCCGCCGAACTCTTGCGCGCAAACGTGGGCGCCCGGATCGCCTTCATCGACGTGCGCAACGAGCTGCGCGAGGGCGTGCTCCGCGAGATCGTGACCCGCGAGCCCGAGGCGCCCGACGACGCCGCCCGCCCCCAGGGCTGGAACGACTGGCAGTGGTTCCAGTTCCAGCAGGGCCAGGGCGCCGCCGCCCCGACGACAAGCATCGCGCTCATCGAGACCGAGCACGGCGTCGCGTCCATCCCCATCGAACAGATCCGCGACCTCCGGTTCCTCGACGGGGCGCCCGAGACGAGCATTATCACGCCCCGCGAGCGCGAACGCATGACGCTGGACCTGGCCTGGGAAGGCGCGGCGCCGGACGCGGGCGACGTGAGCCTGATGTACGTCCAGCGTGGGCTCCGGTGGGTGCCCTCGTACCGTGTGACCGTGCTCGACGAGCAGAACATCCGCCTGGAACTGCAGGCGACGCTGGTCAACGAGCTGGCGGACCTCGACGATGTCACGGTGAACTTCGCCGTCGGCGTGCCCAGCTTCGCCTTCGCCGACGCTCCAGACCCCATCGCGATGCGCGACGCGCTGGCGGACCTGGGCCCGTACTTCCGCCCCAGCTCCGAGACGGGCGCGATGTTCTCCAACGCGATCATGGGCCAGAGCGCCCGGATGAGCGGGTACGCGCCCAGCAGCGGCGGGGGCGACGCGCCCGGCGCGGCGCCGGAGCTGACCGGCTCCGAACGGGCCGAGGACCTGTACGTGTACACGATCGAGCACGTGACGCTGCGCAAGGGCGCGCGGATGGTTGTGCCCCTGGTCGCCTACGACGTGTGCTACGAGACGCTCTACCGCCTCGAGCTGCCCGCCCGCCCGCCCTACGACGCGTCGAACTCGATCCCGCACGAGCGCCGGACCGCCGTCGAGCGGGCGTTGTCGAGCCCCATCCCGACGCACGTCCTGCGGATCACCAACGACAACGCCGACGACTACCCCATCACGACCGCGCCCGCCCTGGTCATCAAGGACGGGCGGACGCTCGCCCAGGGCATGCTCACCTACACCGCGCCCGGGGGCGTGAGCGATCTGGACGTCGGCAAGGGCGTGGAGATCGGCGTCGAGACACGCGAGATCGAGGGCGAGCGCGACATCAAGGCCGTCCGGTGGAACAACAACGACTACGCGCGCGCCGACGTCGAGTTCTCCGCCACGATCACCAACCGCAAGCCAGACCCGGTCCGCCTCGAGGTCGTCAAGATCGCCTTCGGCGAGGGCGGCGACGCGGGGCTTGACGGCGAGGTCGAGACGCTGAGCCCGTACGACGCGCTGCTCGTGGGCGGCGACGAGTGGGCCTGGTGGCGCGGGTACAACTGGCCCTGGTGGTGGGGACGCTTCAACACCGCCGTCCGCATCAGCTGGGACGTGACCATCGAGCCGGGCGAGGCCGTAGAGCTGAACGCGTCGTGGGGGTACTACTGGCGGTGAGCCGCCCGGGGGGGGGGCCCCGATCCGGGCGCCCGGTTGTGCCGATCGCCCGCACTCTCGCGGACGTGCGCGTCCGATCACACGACATGCGCACCGCTTCGCCCGGGGCGTCGCCAGTGATCGACGTGCACGCCCGATGAGCCCCGCCGAGGTGGCGACGACCGCCACCGGGGGACGACAGATGAACCCGACCACCGCCGCCTTTCGCCCGAGCAAGGGCCTGACCACGTTCGTCGTCCTGCTGCTGGGGGCGAACGCGTTCCTGGCGCTCGTCGCAACCGGGTCGGGCTGGATGGACATCGAGATGCTCTCCAAATACCAGACGCCCGATCAGATGATCGAGAGCGGCGAGTGGATCGGCGCCGGCATCCGCGCCGTGCTCGTCGCGATCCCCTCGTTCATCGTCTGGCTGCTGACCGTGATCTGCTTCTGTATTTGGGCCGTCCGATCGTCGAAGAACGCACGCTCGCTGGGCGCGCAGGGCATGGAGGTCTCCCCGGGCTGGGCCGCGGGGTGGTTCTTCGTCCCGATCGCGAACCTCTTCATGCCCTTCAAGGCCGTCTCGGAGATATGGAAGGCGAGCGACCCCGAGGCCGGCGCGGATCCCACGGCGTGGAAGAACGCCGCCGCCGCGCCCGTCGCGCTGTGGTGGACGCTCTGGATCGTCTCGGGGATCATCGGCGGGATCTCGTTCCAGTTCGGGTTCGGCGGCACGAACTCGATCGAGGCGTTGAAGATGTCCACGTACGTGCAGATGTTCGGCAGCGTCGTCTCGATGCTGTGCGCATTCGCCGCCGTGAGCGTCGTCCGCGGCATCCAGTTCCGCCAGGAGCAGAAGGCCGCGATGCTCAGCGTCACCCCGGCACGCAACACCGCTCGCGTGGGCGAGAGCGTCGGGTCCAACTCGTTCCTGCGCCAGACACCCGCCGCCTGAGCCCCGGGCTCAGCCCGCCACACCCGCCTTCTTCCGCCGGTGCGCCCCGGCCTTCATATTGATCAGCTCGACCACCAGCGCGAACCCCATCGCGAAGTAGATGTACCCCCGGTCCAGGTGCTGGTGCAGCCCGTCGGCGACCAGCAGCACCCCGATCAGCACCAGGAAGGCCAACGCCAGCGTCTTCATCGTCGGGCGTTTCATGACGAAACGACTCACTGGCCCCGCCATCGTCAGCATGACCGCGACGGCGAGCACAACCGCAGTCGCCATGATCCAGTAGTTGCCCGTCATGCCGACGGCGGTGATCACGCTGTCGAGGCTGAAGACCAGGTCGAGCATCAAGATCTGCCCGATCACGACGCCGACACTCACCTTCTTCGCCGCCGCCAGGCCCGGGCGGGTCTCGGGATCGTGGCGCAGCGCCCCGCCCTCCTCGACCATGTGGTGGATCTCCCACGTCGCCTTGGCGATCAGGAACAGCCCGCCGAGCAGGAGCACGAGGTCCTTGCCCGAGATCGAGATCGCCTGCCGGAGGATCTCGCCGGTGGCCGCGTCTCTGACCAGCTCGCCTGTCTCGGGATCGGTCTTGTTCTCCTCGAAGAAGGGAAGCTGAAAGAGCGGCGTGCTCAGCTTCATGATCTGCCACGCCAGCGCCAGCAGCACCAGACGCATCGCCCCGGCCAGGATCAAGCCCAGGTTGCGGACCCTCGCCTGCTTCTCCTCCGGGAGCCGCTGGGTCAGGATCGCGATGAACACAATGTTGTCGATGCCCAGGACGATCTCGAGGGCAGCGAGCGAGACCAACGCGGTCAGCCCCGCGAGGCTGAAGAACGTGACGACCTCGGACGACGCCCCCACCTCCGCCAGCATCATCATCGCGCCCATACCGCCTCCACCTGCCCCCGGGCACACAGGGTAAGCCCGGCACACGGGCCCTCGCCAGCCCACGCGCAGCTTCTGCGCCCGCGACCCCGCCGCCCCCCGCCTCCGCCCCGCCGCGAATTGCAGCACTTCGGCGCGTCCGACCGATCCACCCCCCGGCCAAGGATGGCGCCTCAGGCGGCGGAGCCCGCGCGAACACCCAGGGATGGCGACCACGCTCGCCGGGCTCGCCCCGCCGCGGGCGGCCCACCGCACGCGCGAAGGAACACCCGATGCCCGACCACAAGCTGCCCAACAACGAGATGACCATCATCGGGCCCGACACCCGCATCAGCGGCGAGGTCTCGTTCAACTCCACCGCACGCATCCTCGGCACCGTCGAGGGCAAGATCGTCGCCAACGCCGAGCTCCAGATCGGCCCGTCCGCCAACTGCCAGGCCGCGATCGAGGGCAAGACCGTGATCGTCGATGGCGGCGTCGAGGGCCCTGTCCACGCCGCCGAACGCCTCACCCTCAGCCCCCACGCCCGCGTCGTGGGCGACATCCGCGCCGGCACGCTTGTCGTCGCCGAGGGCGCCAGCTTTGTCGGCCACTGCCAGGTCGGCCCGCAGGCCAAGGAGCTCGCCGACGCCGGCACGACGATGCCGTCGGCCGACATCGACTTCAAGCCCCCGTGGAAGACCGAGCGGACGAACTCCGCCCGCCAGGGCGTCGAGCCCAGCATCGCCGCCGCCTGATCGCATTCCCCGCGGGCCCACGACACCCGCCGCCCGCGTCCTCTGAACAAGGCGACGCGGGCGTTGCTCACACGGCGCGCCGCGCACCGAGCACGCACCCGCCGCCACACCGCTCGCATACCCATGAGCGTCCTGCCCAACACCACGCACGCGCCCGAGGAAGCGGCCTCCTGGATGCCCGCGCTGCCCACGCGGACCGTCCGCTGCTACCTCTGCGCATGCGAGTTCGATGTCGCCCCCAAGGCCATGAGCGCCTCGTGCCCCCACTGCTACCGGCGCATCGTCGTCGAAGACGTCGTCATCCGAGGGCCCTGGTGGGGCGGCAAAATCGAGACCTGCGGCGCCGTCGAGATCCACAAACGCACGCGCGCTACCGCGACCGTCCTGCTCGCGGGCGCCGGCGTCCTGATCCACGGCTACCTCGACGGCTCCGTCGTCTCGGGCGGCCTCGTCCGCCTCACCGAACGCGCGACCGTCAAGGGCCGCGTCCGCGCCCCGCGGATCGAGATCCACCCGGGCGCCGTCATCGACAACGCCCTGCTCGAGATCCCCGCCACGCCCCTCGAGGCCCTGGCCCCCATCGGCACGCCCGAGCTCGCGCCCGCGGCCTAGACCCCTCCCGCGACACCGATCGCCCGCCCGCTCCCCCCGTCGAGGCCGGTTCCCGACCGACCCGAGCGCGATCGCCCCGCATCGAGCCCGCGCCGCCCACTATCCTCATCCCCCATGCCCGCAAGCGAGAACACCGCCCCGCGCGCCCGCGCCGACCTCTCGGTCTCGACGCTCGAGCTGCGGATACTCGCGACGCTCCTGTTCACGTTCCTGGTCACGCTGGGCGCACAGGTCGCGATCCCGCTCCCGCCCGACGGCGTGCCCATGACGCTCCAGACACTCGCCGTCGTCATGGCGGCACTGTGCCTCGGCCCGCGCCTGGGTGTCGCCAGCATGGCCCTCTACCTCGTCGTCGGCATCGTCGGCGCGGGCGTGTTCGCCGACGGCTCGGCCGGGCTCGGCGTGCTCGGCTCCCAGACCGGCGGCTACCTCCTGGGATTCATCGCCTGCCAGCCCGTCATCACCACGATCATCCGGAGGCGCGACGGATCCGTCCGCGGCTGGGGCGCGATGGTCCTCGCCGTGCTCGCCGGCCACATGGTGATCTTCGCCGTCGGCGTGCCCTGGCTCGCCGCGGTCCGGGGATTCGGTCTCTGGCGCGCGATCGAGGGCGGGTTCTTCCCGTTCGTCCCGGGCCTGCTCCTCAAGACCGCCATCGCCGTGGTTCTCGGGCGCTACGCCGCGCCCCGAGCAATGCGGAGGATCTGGTAACACCGGTTCTCCGCAATGCGCCATCACCAGCCGGCGCACGGGTGTCGGTTGTCGCCCATCCGCGTCCGAACGGCGCCCACATCACACGCACGCCCCGCGCGCGTTCCCGGACGCGCAACGCCCCTGCCCGACACACACGATCAGGGCGTTGACACCAATCAGCGCCCCCACCGCCGGGGCGCCTCCAGACGCCCGGGCGTACGCCCGAAATCAGGGGCACGATGCGCGCCCGCGCCCGACAACTCCGAGCCTTCTCGCTCGTCGAACTCGTCATCGTCGTGGTGATTATCGGGATCATCTCCGCGATCGCGATCCCGCGATTCTCGCAATCGGGCGAGAACGCGTTCGCCGCCGCCATGCTCAAGGACTGGCGAGAACTCCAGTCCGCCGCCGAGCGGTTCAGCGCAGAGCACGCCGGGCTCGGCATCGGTCAGGAATACGGAGGCGGGGGCGCGTCCGCCTCTGGCGACGTCGTGTCCCGGCTCGCCTCCTCCTCCGACTTCGACGGCAAACCCAACGCCAACGGCCTCTATGGGCCCTACATCCACAACTTCCCCAAGAACAGGGAGAACAACCTCGCCACGCTCCGCGTTGACGGCGCCGCCCCCGGCGCGGGCACCCACGGCTGGCGCCTCGACTCGTCCACCGGCGTCTTCGTCCCCGACACCGCCGACGGCATCATCATCATCCACAACCTGGGCACGAAGCTCGACGCGGTCGTCGATCTGGGCAGCCTGAGCGGGGGCAGCGGGAAGTTCACGCTCGACTGACCCCGCAAGACTCACCCGCACTCTCGCGATCCGTATCACGCTACAGTCCGAGCCGTGCCACCCGCCCCCGCACCCAAGCTCGGCGCCGACCTCTTCCGTTCGCCCGCGCTCTTCGTGCGCCAGTTCGATTTCCAACGCCGCGCCGCGCTCCTGGTCCCCATGACCAGGCAGACCTACCGGGACTCGACGTTCCTCGATCAGCGCACACAGGCCGCCGGCGAGGCGGGCGTCACCGTCCCAATCCGGACACTCGCGACGCTCGCGAACCGCCACGCCCCGCCCGCCAGGCCCGTCAACTACCTGTTCCACACCGCGCTGTGCGGCTCGACGCTCATCTCCCGGTGCCTGGACCTGCCCGGCAAGTCCTTCGCGCTCAAGGAGCCGGGCCCGCTGCACCAGATCGCCTGTATCCACCGCGACCGCCCCGCCGGGCGCCCGATCCCGGTCCGCGTGGACGACGCGACGCTCGATCAGGCCCTCGGCCTCTCGGTCACGCTCCTGGCGCGCACCTGGGAGCCGGGCGAGCTGCCCCTCATCAAACCCTCCGACACGTGCGCCAACCTCATCGCCCCGCTCACGGCCACGAATACAAACACCCGCGCGATCCTGCTCTACCACCGCATCGACGACTTCGCCGTCGCGATGCTCAAGGCGGACAGCCGGCGCAGCTACCTCCGGGGCATGATCCCGCGCGCCGCGGCCGATCTCCGAGACGTCACGGCGCTCGCCGCCATCGACCCCGCCCCCCTGAGCGACGCCGAGGCCGCGGCCTACGTCTGGCTCTCGCTCATGCACATGTACCTGGACGCTTCACGGGCCGACCATCAGAACACCCGGACGCTCGACGCGTCGGTCTTCTTCGCCAGCCCCGGTCCCACACTCGCCGCGATCGCACGCCACTACCGCCTGAACCTGGCGCAGCGCGAGATCGACAAGATCATCCGCGGCCCCGGGTTCCTCGCCGACTCCAAGGACCCCACAAAGCCCTTCGATCGCGAGGCGTACGACGCCCAGCGCCGTGCGCACAAGGACGGGCTCTCGGGCGAGATCGCCGCGGCCCGCGCGTGGCTCGATACGCACGCCGGCGCGATCGCACTCCCGGACTCGCTCCCCTCGCCCCTCGAGGTCACCCCGGGCGCGTCATGAAACGACGAGCGTCGAGACCACACGCAGATCGCCCGTGATCGTCCGGTGCACCGGGCATCTGTCCGCGATCTCGAGCAGGCGGGCACGCTGCGCGTCGTCCAGATCCCCGACGAGCTGGACCTCCACGTCGATGTGATCCAGACGCGGCTCCGTCTGGTCGCACGCCTCGCAGTCGGCGCCGTGCCGGCGCGAATGACGCAGCGAGAGCGCCACGCGCTCCAGAGGCCAGCCCTTGCGGTCGGCGTACATCCGCAGCGTGATCGCCTTGCACGAGCCGAGCGAGGCGAGCAGCAGCTCGTACGGGCCCGGGCCCGCGTCGGCGCCGCCCGCGGAGCGCGGCTCGTCTGCGATCAGGGCGTGCCCACCCGCCAGGACCTCGGTGCGGTACGGCGTCGTGCCGATGCTCACCACGACACCGTTCGCCGCGCTCGTCTGGCTCTTCGTCGTCATGCGCTCTCGCTTTCGCCGGCGTTCGCGCGTCGCGGCCGAGCGACAAGCTCTCCCGAACAGTTCGGGCACACGCCGTGCATCGCCTCGGCGCACGCCGGACAGAACGTGCACTCGTGCGAACAGATCCGCGCGTCCGCATCGAGCGGCAGCGGGGCGGCACACCGCTCGCAACTCGGTCTCATTTCGAGCGGCATGACGTGCTCAACTTTCTCCCCCCGCCTCTCCGCCATCGCCCGCGCCGTGCTTGGGCCTCACGAACGTGGCCCCGAGTATCACGCCCAACGCGCCGACAATCGGGTTGACGATCGCGACCCAGAGCGGCTGCACCGCCTTGCTCGCGGCCTCGAAGACCGCCACGTCCCCCGCGCGCACCGCGTCTTCCGGGGACGGCGCGGGCGCCTTATAGACCGCGAACGCGCTCAACGCCCCGAGCAACACGACCAGCAGCACCAGCCCGTTCAGACCAAGCTTCGAGTGCTTGGAAATCAGCGCGCAGACGATGCCCCCCACGATCGCGGCCACGAACCCCACGCCAAACATGAGCAGGATCCAGCCCATTGTCACGTCGAACGTCCCGGGCTCGTACGCCCAGTCGGCGCCGAGCGCCAGGAACCCGATCGACAAGCCCACAACGACGACCGCGAACATGACGATGTACCCGACGATGATTCCGATGATCGACCGGACCATGGGGCCTCCTCTGCTCTTGGCTTCATCCAATATACCACGGGGGCCTCGCGGGCGTTGCCCGCAGCGAGCAGCGACGCAGCCGCGGTGCGGTATGCTCCCGCGATGGGCGCGAAAAAGACGCACAAAGCACACGGCGCGCGGCACAAGCGCGGCGCCTCGCTCAAGGACCTGTGCCGATCGCTGCCCGCGACGACCGAGGACATCAAGTGGGGCGACGACCACGTCTTCAGCGTCGGCGGAAAGATGTACGCCGCGTTCGATGTCGAGGATGAGTCACGCTACGGGTTCAAGTGCGATGACGATGACTTCGACGAGCTTACCGAACGCGAGGGGATCATCCCCGCGCCGTACGCCGCCCGGTTCGGCTGGGTCAGCGTTCGTGAACCAGGCGCGCTCAAGCGGGCGGAGGCGGAGCGGCTGATCCGCAAATCGCACGCCCTCGTCGCCTCGAAGCTGACCAAGAAGCTCCGCAGAGAGTTGGGGCTGCCGGTGGAGTAGCAATCGCAGCGCACGCCGTGCAGCGTGCCGGACCGGCGTGGCCGCCGGGGATCCAAACGGGAGGGCATCGCGATGATCAACGGGGCGCACGTCGTCATCCAGTCGAAGAACCCGGAGGCCGATCGGTCATTCCTGCGGGACACGGTCGGGCTGCCAAGCGTCGATGTCGGGGACGGGTGGCTGATCTTCGGCCTGCCGCCCTCGGAGGTCGCCGTCCATCCCGAGGTGGGGGGCGGCGCCGCGCACGAGCTGTACTTCATGTGCGAGGACATCGACGCGCTGCGGGCGACGCTCGTCGCCAAGGGCGTCGCGTGCACCGAGGTGGACGACCAGGGGTGGGGAAAGCTGATCCGGCTCACGCTGCCGGGCGGCGGAGCGCTGGGGGTCTACGAGCCGCGGCACGCGCGCCCCGACAACCCTGCATGAACCGCGCCCACCGGTCGGGACGAGGCGTGCGGGTCACTCGAGCGCGTGCAGCGCGTCGGCGAAGGCGCGGCCGAGGGCGATGAAGCCGGCGGTGTCGTAGTGCCAGGGGTCGGAGTTGGCGTAGTCGTCGGTGTCGGTGACGAGGGCGGCGGCGGGGTCGGACTCGCAGAAGCTGGCCTGCGCGGCGCGGACGGTGTCGCCGTGGTCCCAGACCTTGCCGTCCTTGGGGTCCTGGCCCGAGTCGGAGATGCGCCCGATGGCGACGGGCAGGTCGTCGGTGCGGAGGGCGGCGCGGAGGAGATCGATGAGGTGTTTGAGGTCGGCCTCGTAGTCGGCGGCGTTGGCCTCGGTGGTGGCGTCGGACTCGCCCTGCATCCAGACGATGCCGGCGGGGATGAGGCGGTCGGGCTCGCCGTCGTTGTCGATGTCGGCGATTGCGGTGGCGCTGGCGATGGCGTGCAGGGCGTGG
Organism: Phycisphaerales bacterium; assembly: GCA_029260515.1. GTDB lineage: Bacteria > Planctomycetota > Phycisphaerae > Phycisphaerales > UBA1924 > JAJRXR01. Next base: position 256,944 of record JAJDDC010000019.1, read on the forward strand.
TCGTACTGGTTGACGCCGGTGAGGTCGTTGACGGTCAGGGTGTAGTCGGGGTCCCAGTGGCCGGGGGCGCGGGCCCGGGGGTCGTCGGAGTTGGGGGTGATGGAGGAGCCGCCGAGGGAGTACTTGATGATGGCGATGTGGCGGTCGGGGTGGAGCTCGGCCATGCGCTTGGCGAAGGTGAGTTCGGGGCCGAAGCGGTCGGCGAGTGTGTTGGTCGTACCGTCGGAGGCGAAGCCCCAGCCGTGGCCGGGTTGGACGGGGGCCCAGAGGCCCTCGGGGGAGGGCGTGTCGTCGCGCGTGGGTTGGGGGTGGTAGATGTATGCGCGCTGCACGGGTTGGTTGAGGTCGTCGGGGAGTTGGCTGACTGTGCCGAAGCCGTCCATGTTGGACTGGCCGCCGAGGTAGTAGAGGTGGTAGTCGGTGGCGAGTGTCGGAATCGCGAGAGTCAGGACCGGAACAACGGCGGTGTATATGCGGCGCATGATGCCAGCGTACCTGGCGGGCGGCGCCGAGGTAAGGGGTGACTACTCCGGATCTGCGTCCGGCTTGGAGCGTCGCCCCCCCACGATCGCGACGCCGACGAACAGGACCGAGCCGACGACGGTCGCCCAGGCGAACGCGTCTCCGATGACCGAGTACACGGTCCGTACGCCCCGGGTCGGGACCTGGGCGACCATGAGCAGCTCGGTCGCGGCGAAGTGGTCCATGGTCGTGAGCGTGCGTCCGTACGGGTCGGTCGCGATGGACAGGCCGTTCTTCGCATGTCGGACGAGGGAGACGCCGTTCTCGACGGCGCGGAAGACGCTCATGTTGGCGTGGGTCGTCGCGACGGCTTCCCAGTCGTTGGCGGGGGCGAGGAGGATGTCCGTGCCGTTGCGCCCGGACTGGCGGACGACGCTCGGGAAGTCCATGTCCCAGCAGATGACGGCGCCGATGGTCGCTTCGGGAGTCTGAACGGTCTGGAGTTGGCGGTCGCCGAGGACGGAGTGCTCGAACTGGTTGCCGCCGAACTTGTAGTGCTCGAGCACGACGTCGCCGGCGGGGTCGATGATGATGACTTTGTTCTCGGGGCGGCCCTCGCCGTCGGGGTGGTGGGTGAAGAGGGGGATGGCGAGGTAGAGGGATTTTTCCCGGGCGGCCTGGCGCCCGCGGTCGATGAGGGCGGGCTCGTCCTCGCTGGCGCAGATGCCGGCGGCCTCGGGCCAGAGGACGAGTTGGGCGCCGGCGTCGGCCTGGCGGCGCGTCTCGGCGAGGTAGCGGGTGTGGAGCTCGCGCGAGCGGTCGCGGAAGGCGGCGCGGTCGTTCTCGACGAGCCAGCGGATGCCCGGGCCGGGCGCGTCGCTCGTGACCGAGAAGGACGCGATCTGCATGGTCTGCGTCGGGGTCTTGGCGAGGGCGAGGCGGAGGCCGCCCATGAATAAAACGGCGGCGAGGACGAGGGCGTAGATCGAGATGGCGCCGCGGACGGCGGGCCAGGCGCGGGGTTGCTCCCAGACCCAGTTCGCGGTCGCGCCGAACCAGGTGATGAGGAAGGTAATTCCCGCGAGGCCCGTGACCGAGACGACCTGCATGAGCGGGAGGTTGCCGTATTGGCTGTAGGCGACCGAGCCGAACGTGCCCAGCGGGTTGGCGAGCATCGTGAGGAACTCCCACGCCGTGGCGAACGCGGGGAAGACGAGGGTCGCGGCGGGGCCCTTGATGCGGGGCGCGACGAGGCGGCCGGCGAGGAAGGGGAGGGTCGCGGAGACGGAGCCGGCGACGATCGCGACGTAGCGCGCGGGCGCGGGGAGCAGGGAGGCGGGGACGAGCCGCTCGAAGTTGAACGCGGTGAGCGCGCCGTAGACGAGGCAGAGGGCGAGGAAGCCGCGGAGCGGTTTCTGGGTGTGGGTGAAGCGGATGAACAGGACGGTGACGATCCACGGCGCGAGCGGGACTGTCCACTGGCCGAAGGCGAAGAGGGCGATCGCGGCGGCGAGCAGGAGCCAGAGGTAGCTCGCGCGGTCCTTGATCGGGAAGGTGGGCGTGGCGTCGGGCGCCATCGGTCGTGCGTCCCCCGGCACGCGGAAGCGCCGGCGCCCTGGATGGCGCGGGCGCGGGGCGTGGTGCGGGAGTGTACTTGGGGCGTGCGCTGCGCGGGCCCGGGGGCGCCCGGGGCGCGGCACAGCAGGCGGGTGGCGGCCTTGCGGGCGGTTTCGGCGGCGGCGGGGGTGAGCTTGCAGGTCTTGTCGGCGTAGTCGGCGGGGAAGGCGGCGAGGTCGCGGAGGCGGGCGGCGGCGGCGACGCGGGCCTGGGCGGTGACGAGGCGCTCGCGGGTGGCCGCGGCTTGCTCGAGGGCGGCGAGGCGGTCACGCGTGGGCGGGTGGTCGAGCCAGGCGGCGAGTGTCTCGATGTCGATGTCGTGGTGCTCGCAGAGGGCGAGCAGGGGCGCCTCGGCGGCGAGGAAGTCGGCGAGAAGCTCGGGCTCGGAGACGTGGGCGGGGAGGGGAGAGGGGGGAGTTGTGGTCTGGGTGATGGTGGCGATCATGGGCAATTGATCGCAGGCCGGACGAAATAGTCCAGCAGGTCGTTGAACAGCGCCTCATTATTGCGCTCAAAGCATGCATGCAAGATCGGATTTGGCGCGCAAAGCTTGACAGTTATGCGATCTGCGACGCGATAGTGCGAAAATCACGGGCAAACACAGTCAAGTATCTGACTGGGGGGACACTAGTGCTCCAATCCCGCAACAGCCTACCTGGACGTGATCTAGGATAACGCCTTTGAGCAAGTCGAATCGCAGCTTGGTCGAACTTGACCCGTGCGTCCTCCTGAGAATGCGCCACACGATGACGTATCGCAGCAAAATGCTCCAGTCGCGGCTGCCAAACGTGCATAGCCACCTCGTGCCGTCCGCCAGCAACGAACTGCGCACATCGCTGCGCATTCCTTGTTGGATCGTGCCAGAGAATGTACTGCCGCCCACCGTATAAGGCTTGCCTCGCAGATGTGATTGTGGCGAATCGGCCCCCGCTCAGATTCTCCACAGTACCCTGCGCAGAATAGCCGCACATGTAACGGACAAACGTTTCTTCTAAAAACTCTTCCCATGCAAGAAAGATACGAAGAAACGCAAGCTCATGTATAAGATGTAGCTTGTACGCGCCGAAATCTCGACGCAACTGCGATCCCGCGGGCATACTGGCGCTTGCGGCCTCGGCGGCCCGCACCAGATCCAGCGACTCGCCCAACTGCGAGATCAAATCGCCGCGCAGATCGGGCATTGACCGTGGCATACGCTGTCAAAACACTAGCCTATACAGTCCGCGCAACCGCAGCTCGCGCGGATGTAGATTGTCTGTCTGGCCCTGAATGGTTCCGAGGACATAATCGCGATACGTCCGTGGAAACGCCTCGTCAGCCTTGGCAGCGTCTACGACTTCGCCTAAGGTACAGATAACTTCGCGAAGTCTTATACGCTCCGCCGCATTTAGACGTCGATGCGGAGATTCTAAACGCACGCCGGGCAGCCCGAACATGTGATGAAAGAGAGCACAATAGAGTGTGTAAAAATGCGTAGGCCTTCGCGATAGAGCCACACGAAGATCGTCGTGAACGCTCTCAGAGATAGTGTCAACTACGGCACGAAACTGTGTTTCCAACCGACCTTGTCCCGAAAGATCGTCGTCATACTCTTTATAGTAACGGTCAAGACTAGTTTTTTTATCCTGCATCCCATGCAGGCTGGCGACAAGCAATTCGCTTGTCAACTCGACTTCGAGCATTCGTGCAATAGCAATCTCCGAAAAAACACGATGCCTCCTCCAGAATTCGAGGTGCTCACGGGCTAGGTCGTAGCACAGACGCTTGAACACTCCAAAGTACTTGCCATTTCGTAGTTCTTGCCTATTCAGCGGCACGCTGTATGTATTCAGACGGGTAAAGATCTTCAGAACTTCCTCGTCCGAAATACCCTGAAACACCTCAGCAGAAAATGAGTATTGCAGTATGGATTGCCGCCGTTCAATTGACAACTCTTCGAATCGCGTCCCCGACCAATCCGTCCCAAGATTGCGGGAAAGTCGAAACTTCCCATCAATGAAATCGAGGACGCTAGAGATTCGCTGCTGCCCGTCGATTACCTCCCTGACGACTCGACCTGTTTCTGGATCAGGAACAATTCGAAGATAAATCGGAGGCACAGGCATTTCTCGAAGCAGAGTATCGATGAAGAACGATCTGGCAGGTGTCTTCCAGACATCGCGACGCTGGAACTTCGGCGTGACGTTCAGAGTCTCCGACTCTCGCCACTGAATAAAATCATGCGCTGTGTACACAGATCTCTGGGATGTCTGCATTTAGGACTCCCGTATCGTTTGAAGCACATTCTAACAGGCTGCATAGTGACAGTAATGCCTGCGATTCACACAACCCGATCCTCGCTCGGCAGGTTGTGTGCCGGGGCGGTGTTGAGCTGGACGAGGGCTTCGGACTGGAGCTTTCGGGCCTCGTCGGGGTCGGCGTAGTCGGAGTGGCAGGCGGCTTTGGGCTGCCCCTCACCCGGCTCGCTGCGCGAGCCACCCTCTCCCCCGAGGGGAGAGGGTGCGACGGTCTTCTTGGTCTTGGCGGCGAGATTGTGGATCTCGTCGGGGTTGAGGTAGCCGCGCTGGGCGAGGATGGCTTGTTGGTCGGGGGTGAGAGCGCCCGACTTGATGGGGGCGCCGGGCTTGCCGGCTGCGCCGATGCGTTCGAAGCCGTCGGCTTTGCCGGAGGCGAAGTCCTGGATCTCTTTGGAGATGCGGACGGAGCACCAGTCGTGGCCGCACATGGCGCAGAAGTCGGTGTCTACGTCGAGGTCCTCGTCGTGGAAGGCGCGGGCGGTGTCTTCGTCGAAGGCGAGCTTGAAGTGTTCTTGCCAGTTGAGGGCGGCGCGGGCTTTGGTGAGCTGGTCGTCCCAGTCGCGGGATGCGGGGATGCCGAGGGCAACGTCGGCGGCGTGGGCGGCGATCTTGTAGGCGATGCAGCCGTCCTTGACGTCGCCCTTCTTGGGCAGGCCCAGGTGTTCCTTGGGGGTGACGTAGCAGAGCATGGAGGCGCCGTGGTAGGCGATGGAGGTTGCGCCGATGGCGGAGGTGATGTGGTCGTAGCCCGGGAAGACGTCGGTGACGAGGGGGCCGAGGACGTAAAACGGAGCCCCGTGGCAGAGGCGGCGTTGGAGCTTGGCGTTGAACTCGATCTGGTCGAAGGGGACGTGGCCGGGGCCCTCGATCATGACCTGGACGCCCTTGCGCCAGGCGCGCTCGGTGAGCTCGCCGAGGGTTTGGAGTTCGGCGAGCTGGGCGGCGTCTGTGGCGTCGGCGAGGCCGCCGGGGCGGAGGCCGTCGCCGATGGAGAAACTCACGTCGTACTGGCGCATAAGGTCGCAGATGTCGTCCCACATGTCGTACATGAGGTTCTCGCGTGAGTGGGTGAGCATCCACTTGGCGAGGAGGGAGCCGCCGCGGCTGACGATGCCGATGAGGCGGTCCTTGACCAGTTTCAGGTGCGCGCGTCGGACGCCGGCGTGGATGGTGAAGTAGTCCACGCCCTGCTCGGCCTGGTGCTTGAGCGTGTCCATGACGGTCTGTTCGTCGAGGTCTTCGAGCTTCTTGTTGATGATCATGGAGTAGATGGGGACGGTGCCGATGGGGACGGTGGAGTGGTCGAGGATGGTCTGGCGGCAGGCGTCGAGGTCGCCGCCTGTGCTCAGGTCCATGACGGTGTCGGCGCCCCAGCGCTCGGCCCAGCGGAGTTTCTCCAGTTCTTCGTCGGTGCCGGAGGAGACGGGGCTGGCGCCCATGTTGGCGTTGACCTTGGTGCGCGTGGCGCGGCCGATGGCCATGGGGTCGAGGTTCTTGGCGAGGTGCTTGATGTTGGCGGGGATGATGAGGCGGCCGGCGGCGAGCTCGTCGCGGACCTGCTCGGGGGTGAGGTGGGGCTCGCGGTCGGCGACGCGGCGCATTTCCTTTGTCACGACGCCGAGGCGGGCGTGCTCGAGCTGGGTGATGGGGGTGAAGCCGGCGGGGTAGGTGATGGTGCGGGTGATGCCTTTGGCGTCGGTGAAGGTTGTTGCGGTCAGCCCCTCACCTGGCTCGCTGCGCTCGCCGTCCTCTCCCCCGAGGGGAGAGGAGACCGACCAGTTGTCGGGGAGGAAGTCCCAGGCGGTTTTGTTGGAGGGGGCGGGCATGCCGGGGGTGTCGGGGGAGGAGTAGGCGTAGGGGCCGCCGACGTCTGGGGCGTGGGCGAAGGAGCCGGGGGAGGTGGTGTTGGTGTCGGAGCCGGGGATGTGGGCGCCGTGGATTGGGAGGGGGAAGGCGAGGCACGGGGCGGAGGGGGCGGGCTGGGCGGTGCGGAGCGCATCGCGCAGGCTCGCGGCGTCGCGGAGGGCGGTGGTCGTGAGGGTGTTGGCCTTCCAGGCGGGGGAGCCCTCGGCGAGGTGGTCGAGGGGGTGGTCGTTTGTCGTGTCGATGGTGGTCAAGGCGTGCGCTCCGAGAGGAGGCTCGCCGGCTGCGGGGACATGCGCGCCCGTGCGCGGGCGTGCATCGCAATCCCTCCGCCGGTGCGAACCGGATCAGGTTCTACGGGTGCATCTCAGCCCGGCTCACGTGTGGCCGCGGCGCCCCGTGCGATTGGGGGAGTGTAGGGGATGGGCGTGGGGCGTCCGGGCGCGTCGTGGGTGGGCGTGGATTGTGGGGGATCAGCGGCGGGCGATGAACCACGTGCCGACGGCGCCGGCCGCGATCACGGGCAGGGCGATGATCCAGTCGCCGCGGGCGAGGAAGGCGCCGCAGCTGGCGCTGATGAAGAACCACATGAGGGCGATAGAGATGACCTTGGCCTTGCGGGGCATTTTGACGCCCGGCTCGAGGTAGACGAGGAAGGGGCGGAAGAAGCGGTTGCGGATGAGGCGTGTCTCGAGCCAGGGGCAGCTCTTGGCGAAGCACCAGGAGGCGAGGATGAGGAAGATGGTCGTGGGCAGGCCGGGGACGATGACGCCGACGGCGCCGAGGGCGACGAAGAGCACGCCCACGAACGCGAGCGCCCACCGCCAGGGGGTGAAGGGGATGACGGGCGTGTTGGCGCCGTCGAGAGCCTGGCTGATGGCGGCGTTGGTGGCGCCGGGGTGGGTGGTCATGAAGCCCCGCGTCGGCGGTCTGGCCGGTGCGGGGGTCGATTCAAGGCCCGGAGGGGGTCCGGGTCCAGCGTGGCTGAGACTCAATCTCAATGAGAGCCCGTCCGCCCCGGTCGGTGATTGCTTGGAAACGCTTTGGGCATCGAGAGATGCGGCGGGCCTAGGACGCGTTGTGCGGGCTGGCCCCTGGAGGGGGCGGCCATGGGAGTTCGAGTGTTGCGTCGATGGGGGTGTCCGCCCAGCGGGCGAAGAGCGCCTGGTAGGCGTCGGCGATCGCCTCGATCTGGACGCGGGTGAGCGGGGTTGGCGGCGCGGCGCCCGCGTTCTTGAAGAACGTGGCCAGGTACGCGTTGAGTTCGTCGGGATCGGCGGTGCGGAGGGCGTCGGGGCCCTCGGTCGCCCACTTGAGATGGAGCATGCCGACGATGGTCTCGGCGTGGATGGCCTGGGCGGGCGGGTTGGTACGAAGCGTGGACTTGGCGTCCTGCCATACGTCGATGTCGTGCCCGGACGCGAGCAGGGCGATGAACGCCGCGTCGTGGCCGAGGGTGGACTCGACGGCGTAGTGCATCAAATCGTGCATCGCGGGGGAGCCGCGGTCGCGGGCGCGCGAGGAAGTCGCGGACCCATCGTCGCGGACGAACGTGATGACGTCGCCGTCGTGCTTCTTGGTGAGGCGCAGCGGCATGCGGCTAGCTGTTGTTGTCCACCATGAAGACCCACTCCATGACGCTCGACGGCGGGACGGGGTCGATACCGAGATGTTTGAGCATATTGATGGCCTGGGCGCGGTGGTGCATGCCGTGGGTTGTGACGTGTGTGATGACGGCGCCGCGGGTGAAGGTGTAGGTCTTGCCGCCGCGTTCGCCCGAGAGTAGTTCGTCGAGGGGCTTGCCCTCGATGGAGGCGAGGATGTCGGCGCCGATCTGGTCGAGCAGTTCGAGGAGCTGGACGGGCGAGTGCGGCCCTTCGGCCTCGAGGCGCCCGCGCTGCTGGTCGCGCTGGGCGAGCAGGTCGCCCCAGCCGCGCATGGCGCCGAGGACGTGGGTCATGGTGGCGCGGAGGGTCTTGAGGCCCATGTCGAACTCGCGGTCGAGCTGCTCGCCGGGGAGCTTGGCGCACGCGTCGAGGATGTTGCGCGTCGCCCAGTGGTTGTGGGCGAGGAGGATCTGGACGGGGTCGCTGGCGGGCATGGGCGGCTCCTGGGTGCGTGCTTTCGTTTGATCGTACTCGCGCGTCTTGAACCGGGGCGCGGCGCCCTGGTAGTCTGCGGTGTGGGGTCTCACGCTGGCCAGCAGAGGAGGCCGCGATGACGACGAATCGGGGATCGGATCGAGGGATTGCGTTCTCCGTGATCATGCTTGGCGTGTTCGTAGCGCAGTCGTCGGCGCAGTCGATCGGCGGGTACACGCCATCGCGCGAGGGCCCGCAGCACTTGGACGGGCGGATTGGACGGCACGCCGAGGTTGTCACGTACGCGGGGGGCGTGCTGAGCGGGATCGAGGTTTCGGCGCCGTGGGGTGTACGAACAATCGCGACGCTTCCAGAGAGCGCGGCGGTGATCAGGCCGTACGGGGCGCTGCTGTATGTCCTGACACCAGAGAGCGGGTTGGTGCGGGTGCTGGAGCGGGGCGGGAACGTCGTGGGTTCGGCGTTCGTGGACCCGGAGTCTGAGCCGGTGGATATTGCACCGATCGGCGATGGCGTTGTCTATGTCTCGACGGCCGCGGACGGGCGCGTCACAAGGTTGGAGCTTGGCGGCGGGATCGCTCGCTCGTTCATCGATCTGCACGAACTGGACGAGCCGGACGCGGAGCCCGACGCGGGGATGATGATCGTGGACCGGGGACGGCTGTTCGTGCAGCTCCGGCGGCTCGACGATGAGAATCCCTGGCTGTTTGATGATCACGGGGCGCTGGCGGTGATCGATCTCGCGACGGGGACGCTGATCGACGCGGACGCTTCGACGCCGGGCGTGCAGGCGATCGAGCTGAGCGGACCGCACCCGCGTCTGAAGATGCGGATCGACGAGGGCAGCCGGCGCATGTTCGTGAGTTCGAGCGGCGCCGACTCGTACACGCTCGGGAAGGGCGGCGGGATCGACGTGGTTGACCTGGACGCGGCCGCGCCGCTCGGCTACTTGATGCAGGAGGAGTTTGGCAACTTCAGCGCGGTCTGGCCCACGGGCGCGACAACCGGGTTTCTCATGTTCCACACGGACCTGGGCATCTCCTCGCACCTGGCGGCGTACGAGGCCGGGCCGCCTTGGATGATCGACGGGCTGTTCAACGATTTCTTCGTCGTGTACATCGAGGCTTTTGTGTACGAGGAGAGCTTCGGACGCCTCTTCGTACCGCGGAGTGACGGGCGCGTGCAGATCATCGACGCCGAGTCCAAAAAGACGCTCGCGATGCCCAATGTCGGAGGGATCGTGTCGGATATAGAGGTCGTTCGCTGGAGGTGACCTTCGGCGGCGTTCTCGGCTGTGTCGTGCGACTGCTCGTGTCAACGTTCTTGAGCACGGGCGATAGCAAGAGGTTTACTCGTGTGGTCATTGGCGAACCGGGGGATGGAGGTCACGATGAAAATGATCCGAGCGCGGACCGGCGGTTTCGTCGGCATGGCGTGTCTCTTGTTTGCGTGTGGATGGGCTGGCGCCCAAGATCTGGGCGCGTGGGGTGCGGACACGAACGGTACACGTCCGGGCGAGCGCCCTTCGGCACGAGACATCGAGGTCGTGACATTTGCGGGCGGGGTGCTCCGCGGCATCGGCACGCGGACGCCCTGGGGCGTGCGCACGATCGCGACGTTGCCCGAGAGCGAGGGCGTGCTGCGCCCGTACCAGGGCCTGCTGTATGTGCTGACACCAGAGAGCGGGGTGGTGCGTGTCCTGGACCGCGACGGGAACCTCGTGGGCTCGGCGTTCGTGGATCCGGCGTCGGGACCGGTGGACATCGCGCCCATCGGTGATGGCGCCTTCTACGTTTCGACGGCCACGGATGGGCGTGTCACGCGGATGGATCTGGGCGGGGGGATCACGCGGTCGTTCGTGGACCTGCACGAGCTCGACGAGCCCGACGAGGAGCCCGATCCTGGGATGATGATCGTGGACGGGGGACTGCTGTATGTGCAGCTCAGGCGCCTCGACGACAAGACCCCTTGGATGTTCGCCCCGAGGGGGGCGCTGGCGGTGATCGACCTGGCGAGCGGGTCGCTTGTGGACATGGACGAGCAGACTCCCGGAGTGCAAGCTATGGAGCTTACGGGGCCGCACCCACGCCTGAAAATGCGGATCGACGATGGCAGCCGTCGCCTGTTCGTGAGCTCGAGCGGCGCCGACTCGTACACGTGGACGATCACCGGGGCGATCGACGTAGTGGACCTTGACAGTGTGGAGGTGCTGGGCGCGGTGATCGACGAGAGCGTGGGAAACTTCAGCGCCGTGTGGCCGATGGGGCCGACGACCGGGTACGTGATGGTGCACACCGACATCGTGGCGTCGTCGCACTTGTCGGTGTACGGCGAGCCGGGGTCGCCTTTCCCGCGCCAGATCGCGCTGGAGCTGTTTGGGTACGTCGAGGCGTTCGCGTGCGATGCGCGGCTGGGGCTGGTGTGCATGCCGACGCTGGACGGTCGGGTGCGGATCATCGATACGGACAGCGAGCAGACGCTGGCGATCCCGAAGATCGGCGGGGGCGTGGCGACGGACATCGAGATCGTGCGCTGGCGTTGACGCGATCGCGGGCGCCGGCGCAGTCAGTCTCAGCCCATGATCCTGGGGAAGCCCAGCGCACGGCGGAGGTCCGCGATCTGGCCCGTGTGCGTGCCCACGTGGAAGACCATCCGCATCGCGAGGGCGGAGGCGGGGGTGGTCGTGCCGACGGCGCCCCAGCGTACCTGACGTGTGAACAGTTCGTCGCCGACTGTGCGGACGGTGTCGCACAGGCGGGCGACGGCGCTGCGGTGGATCTCGACGCCGCGGGCGAGTGTCGGGAACAGGGCGGCGTCGGGCGAGACGGTCGAGGCGAAGCAGACGCTCTCTGAATCGAAGCGGCTCGAGTCGCCAGAGGCGGCGTCGCCCATGACGAAGTCTGTCTCGGGGAGCGGGCCGAAGTCGGTCAGGCCGGAGATCCGGTCTGCTGCGCGGTGGTGGTAGAGCGCGAGGTGCCCGAGGGTCCAGATGGCGTGGTTGGGCAGGGCGGGCGCCTGGGCGGCGCGGTTCGTGTCGTCGAAGCCGACGAGGTACCGCTCGATCATCTCGGGGAGTGTTTCGATGCCGCCGGCGATGTGTTCGGCGCCCTTGCTGGGCATGGCTGAGTCTCCGTGGGGCGTGCGCGGGGAATGCTACCCTCGGGGTGTGGGTGAGCGCCAGTCTTTCTATGCGGATCCGTCTGTGTACGACGTGCTGCACACGCCGGGGACGGCGGGCGAGGTGGACGGGCTCGAGCGGATCGAACGCCGATTCACCGGTGCTCGCGGGGGCTCGGCGCCGACCGCGCCGGTCTGGCTCGAGCCGGCGTGCGGGACGGGGCGGTACCTGCGTGTCGCGGCGGGGCGCGGGCGGCGGGTCGTGGGGTTCGATCTGTCCGAGGAGATGGTCGGGTATGCACGGGCGCGGCTCTCGCGGCTGGGGCACGCGCGACGGTCGCGGGTGTTCGTCGGGGACATGGGGCGGTTCGCGGACCGCGTCCCGTGGCGGGTGGGCCTGGCGTTCAACCTGATCAACACGATCCGTCATTTGGAGAGCGACAAGGCGCTGCGGGCGCATCTGGCGGAGGTGGCTCGGACACTCTCGCCCGGCGGCGTGTACGCGGTCGGGCTGAGCACGTGCGTGTACGGCGCGGAGATGGAGAGCGAGGACGTCTGGGACGCGCGGCGGGGCACGATGCGTGTGACGCAGGCCGTGCAGTACCTGCCCGCGGACGCGGGGGATCGGGTCGAGCGGGTGGTCAGCCACATGAGTGTCCGCACGCCCACTGGCGGGCGGCACATCGACTCGGCGTACACGCTGCGGGCGTACTCGCTCGCGCAGTGGTACGACGCGATCGCGGGCTCGGCGATGCGGCTCGAGGCGGTCGTGGAGGAGGACGGGCACGACGCGCCCGCGCCGATGAGCGGGTACGCGATCTACATCCTGCGCTCGAAATAACCGTGAATGCCTGCCGGGCTACTCGGCGAGGACAGTTCTGTTCAGGCGCCCTTCGCCGTCGGTCCGTTCCAGGCTCACGGCGATGCGGGCTCCCTGGCCGGTGTCGCCGGTTTCGAACGCGAACGTGCGTGTGATCGACTCGCCCGGGCTCAGGTCGGCGACGTGGCGGCGCATGCGCGGCTGGCCCGGGGCGATCACGAGCAGGTCGAAGGAGATCGGCGACGCGGAGGTGTTGGTCACGCTCGCGTCCACCGCGATGAAGGGCTTGGGCTCGTCGGGCGGCGAGCGCCGGGTCGCGAGGTCCATGACGACGCCGGGCAGGCTGACCTCGAGCGACCGGTGTACGCGGTGGATGCCCCGGTCGCGGTCTGCGACGAAGCTCACGTCGATGACGAGGGGTTTGGCGCCCGCCTCCTCGGCGGGGCTGTGGGCGAGGATGACGGTCTGGGCGAGCGACTCGCCCGGGGCGAGCGTGAAGGGGACCTTGCGGGGGGCGATCTTCCAGCTCCTGTCCGCGGGGGTGTCGAGGTCGGAGAACCCGCCCGGCTCGAGGATGTAGAGGGCGCCCTGGATGATCTGCGGCCAGGGGTTGGACATGCCCAGTGTGAGCGTGTGCTCGGCGCGGTCGCCGGGCAGGTCGGCGGGCGTGAGGGCGATCGAGGCGAGCATGCGGACAAGCGGGGCGTCGACGCCTTCGACGAAGATGGGTTCGCGCGAGACGCGGAGCACCGCCGCGGGCGCGTCGGCGGGGTCCGCGCGGCTCGCGCCGGGCACGGGGGAGGTGTTGCCGAACAGGTCGATTTGGGTCAGCTCGCCCTCGCCCAGGTGCATCTCCAGCTCACGCGGTGAATCGGCCCAGATGGCGATGGCGGCGGGCCCGGCGTCGGCCCCGGGCGGTTCGAGTAGGTAGGCGTGCACGCCCCCGCCCACGGGGAGGGTGCGCGTGACGCGGCGGCCCCGGAGGCGCGAGGAGAGCGTCCGCCAGACGGGCAGGGCGGGCGAGGGCTCGACGCGCGGGCGGCGATCGTCCACGACGCGCCACGGGTCGAGCGCGGCGATCGTCACGCGCGACGCGCCGTTCTGCGAGGTCGCGCCCTCGGTGAACGCCTGCCAGAACGAGATAGCGTGGCGCGCCAGATCCGCGCCGGCGGCGCGGACGCCGAACACGTCCTCGTCGAGCTCTCCGAGCGTGACCGTGAGGTCGGGCGGTTCGGCGAGGCCGGACTTCGCCTTCGGCGCGCGCGCGAGGGCCGCGGCCCAGTCCGCGGCGAGCGCCGTGTGCGTCGAGGGCGGCGCCCCGGGCACGGCGTGGATCGTCGCGGCGCGCCCGGGCGAGGCGAGCGCCGGGCTGAGCGTCTGGTCGGTGCGCCAGGGCACGTCGATGACGGGCGCGGTCACAAGGCGGGCGATGGCCGCGGCGGCGCTTTCGAGGTCGGCGTCGAGCGCCGAGTGTGCGAACGGCGAGGCGCTGTCCGGGGCGCCCAGGCCCCATCTCTGGATGCGCTGGCCGTAGCGGTCGAGCAACGGATCGGTGAGCAGCCCGGGTGCGGGCGAGTCGGCGGCGAGGAACGAGACCACGTCGTCGGGGTCGATGTTCAGATCGGACGCGACGGCTGCCGGGACGCCCGGGAAGGTGAGGGTGACGCGGTGCTGGCCCAGCAGCAGGCGGTCGATGAGCGGCGCGACGCGGTCGCCGACGGCGTCGCCCGCGGTCGGGGCGTGGTTGCGGTCCCAGAGCGAGACGGAGACCGCGTCTGCGCCGACGAGCGCGGCGAGGCGGGGCAGCTCGCGGGCCAGGGGCGCGGGGCAGGCGCTGGTGACGAGGCCGAAGCCGGGGGTGTCGGGGGCGGGCCCGGCGGGCGCATCGTGCGTGGTCGCGGGCGCCCAGGCGAGGGCGGAGGAGGCGGAGCCGACGACGGCGCCCGCGGCGCGGACGGTCAGGTCGGCGCGGTACCAGCCGAACTCGGGCAGCGCGGGGCTCCAGCGTTCGACGAAGCGCCCGCCTGGCATGTCGCGGGCGATCCGGTCCACGACCCGGCCGTCGGCGTTGGTGACGGTCGCCTCAACGCTGATGGCCTGGCCCGCCAGGTCGCGGACGAGCATGTCGAGCGCGGGGGGGGTGGGGCCGACGGCGAAGCCCGCGGGCGCATCGGGCACGATCTCGATGCGTGGGATCGCGATGACGGTCAGGTCGTCGAACCACGCCGCGCCGTCGTAGTCCTCGCGTGCGACGCGGAAGGCGGCGTCGGGCGGGATGGGGTCGTACTGCTCGGGCTGGAGGACCAGCAGTTCGAGCTGGAGGAACGCGGCGCGGTCGCGCCCGCCCGTGATCGGGGCCTCGAGACGCGTCCAGCGTCCCTCGGAGGTGATGAGGGGCGAGCGGGATTCGGCGCCCGCGATCGGTTCGAGCGCGTTGTCGAGCAGGCGTGCGACGAGCTGGGCCCGTGCGTGGACGAGGCCGCGGGTGCGGACGTGGACGCTGGCCAGGTAGTCGCCCTCTGCGAAAACGGAGAGCACGCCCGGGGTGAGCATCATGCTGGCCGAGTCGCCCTTGACGGGCAGCATGACGGTCCCCTCGCCGCGGAAGGCGGGCGACTGGTAGTCGAGCTCGGCGGCGTTCCACGTCGGGAAGCCCGGGCGGTCGCGCGGGACCGAGAGGTCGTGCTGGCCGCGGACCCAGCCGACGGGGACGGCGAGGGGGTTGGAGAGGCGTTCCTCGAAGTCGTAATCCGCGACGAGGCGCCCGGCGCTGCCCGGGCGCCGGGTGGGATCATGGCGGGCGCCCGCGGCGCGTCCCGCGAAGGGCTCGCCCGCTTCGGGGACCTGGACGTAGTCCTGCGCCCGGGCGGGCGCGGGGAACACACACGCGAGAGCGATGGCCAGGGTGATGGCGAGGCGGGCGGGGCGCATTGTGAGTGATATCGGCGCCTCGCGGACGGTGGCTGCACCCTGGGGCGGCAGACGGCGCGGCGGAGAACGCCCACGCCTGGCGGGTATCCTCGCCCGTCAGCGTCGAGCGAGGAGGCCCGGGATGGAGCACGAGACAGGCGGGGGGACGCCCTTGTACGGGCCGCCGCCCGAGGATTCGCCGCACGAGCCGCTCGAGCGTCACGACCCGGGTCTTGCCCCCGAGGAGGCGGCCAGGCGGTTCTACGAGACCATGCGTCGGCGCCGCACGGTGCGGATGTTCTCGGATCGCCCGGTATCGCGGGAGACGATCGAGTGGGTGATCCGGTCGGCGGGGACGGCGCCGAGCGGCGCCAACAAGCAGCCCTGGCGGTTCGTCGCGGTCTGCGATCCGGCGACCAAGGCGAAGATCCGCGAGGCGGCGGAGGCGGAGGAGCGCGAGTTCTACTCCAGGCGCGCCAGCGAGCGGTGGCTCGATGATCTGCGCCCGTTCGGCACGAACCCGGACAAGCGGTTCCTCGAGATCGCCCCCTGGCTGATCGTCGTGTTGGCGCTCAAGAAGACGGACGAGGGCGGGCAGACGTACTACGTCAACGAGAGCGTGGGCATCGCGGTCGGGCTGCTGCTGGCGGCGGCGCACCACGCGGGGCTCGTGACGCTGACGCACACGCCCAGCCCGATGGGCTTTCTACGCGATGTGCTCGGGCGCCCGGACAACGAGCGGGCGTACCTGCTGATCCCGGTGGGGTACCCGACCGACGATTGCGTCGTGCCGCGGATCGGGCGCAAGGGTCTCGACGAGATCGGCGTGTTCGTGGAGTGAGTGTGGGCGCGATTATGAGGACCGCCCGGTGTCGCGTGCGAAGCGGGCGCGGGCGAGGAATGTTGCGCCGACGCCGATGCTGGCCTGTGCCCCCGAGCAGAGCGCGACGAGCATCGTGAAGACGATCGGGTTGATATCGCCGAAGGGCATGTCGAACTCGATGCTGAGGAACGCGTCCCCGGCGGCGCCGTGGAGGTTGTCGGTGATGAAGATGCCGGAGCCGACGGGGTGGAGCATGAGCGTCACACTGGCGACGAACTCGCCGACCTCGTTGGGGGCGATCTCCAGTGCGCCGAAGAGCACGCCGACGAGGATGGGCAGCGCGAGCCAGAGCGTGAGCGCGAGGGCGAGGTTGGCGGCGCTGGCGGCGACGGGCTTGCGGAAGCGGAGGCCGAAGAGCGTGCCCGTGCCTGCGAGCAGGACGACGGGCCCGAGCATGACGATGGGCAGCAGGACGAGCAGGAGCCAGTGCGCGCGCCCGAAGACGACGAAGACGCCCGCGTGCAGCATCAGCAGGAGCGGGATAAACCACTGGCGGCGGATGGCGCCGAGCGTCTTGCCCCAGACGATCTCGGTCGGCGAGAGTCGGGTGGTGAGCAGTGTGTCGAGCGTGCGGGCCTCGCGTTCGGCGGCGAGCCCGGGCGCCGAGAGCAGGGCCGCCTGGAGCAGCAGCATCATCATGCCCAGCACGATCGGGACGATGGCGGCGCCCTCGTCGCGGAGATTGCCCGGGTAGATCAGGGCGGCGATGACGAGCGACACGACGATCGCCAGCGCGAGCGTGCGCTTGCGGTTGAAGAGCGGCTGGCGCAGCTCGCGCCAGAGCACCGGGTGGTCCGAGACCGTCCGCGAGCGGCGGTGGGCGAGGATCACGGGCTGCGCGTCCTCGCCCTCGGCGTTGGCGCCCTTGCGCCGCCGGCGGCGCTTGGGCGGCGGCCCGCTCATCGAATGGCGCATCGCGCGGCGCACGGAGGCGGCGGCGAGCAATGTCGCTCCTGTCGCCAACGCCATCGTGTACACGGACGAGGCGAGCCAGATGGAACGGACGCCGAATCCGACGCCCGGGTCCACGGTGACGATCGTCAGGGCGGCGGGCGTGCTCGAGGCGAGTATCGCGGGCATCGGGACGGCCGCGGGCCAGTCGGGGGCCCAGGCGCCCAGGACGTCGGGCAGGCGGACGCCCCTCGGATAGACGTCCTCGATAAGGACGTTGTAGCGCATGGCGAGCAGGGGCGGGGCCATGAAGATGCCGACGAGCACGACGTACGTCAGCAGCGATGCGATCGTCGCGCGCCGGCAGAGCGTGGAGCACAGCACGCCGACGGCGGCGGCGAGGATCGCGGAGACGATGCTGAGCGTCGCGCCGGCGAGGATGGTCTCGGCGCGGACGCCGCCGAAGAGGCGGACGCCGAGCAGGATCGGGAGCGCCAGCAGCGCGAGGATGAGCAGGTGGGCCATGCGGCTGGCGATCTTGGAGCAGACGATCTCCAGGGCTGTGAGCGGGGTGGTGAGCAGTGTCGGCAGGGTTTGGGCGCGCTGCTCGTCGTTGATGGCGCCCCCGGTCATGACGGGCGCGAGCAGGAGCGTGGCGATGAACTGGAACCAGAGGACGGATGCGACGACGGTCGGTGCGAGGGTCTGGAGCGACTGGATACGGGCGGCGCCGGATTGGGTGTACCCCGCGGTCTGCCAGGCGCCCCAGAAGGCGAGCGAGACGACGACCGCGAGGATCAGGGCGTAGGCGGCGCGGGCGAGGTACGTCCAGAGCTTTCGCCCCGAGACGCGCATCTCCTTCTGGAACACGGGCCCGAAGAGCAGGCGCCAGGGCGCCAGCGAGCCGACGAGGGTGGCCGCGCGACCCCCACGCCCGGGCGTGGGAGGCGGTTGCGTTGCTCCCCCGGGCGTCACTGGACGGCGCCCTTGGTGAGGCGGAGGAACGCGTCCTCGAGGTTCACGCCCTTGGGCTCGAAGGCGGCGATCCGCCCGCCCGCGGCGACCACACCCTCGATCAGGAAATGGTGCCCGTGCTCGCCGGGCTCGAGCTCGACGCGGATCAGCGACGGGTTGTCGGCGTCGGGTTTGGCGCTGGCGACGCGGGCGTCCTCGGCGAGCTTGCCCG
Organism: Phycisphaerales bacterium; assembly: GCA_029260515.1. Classification (GTDB taxonomy): domain Bacteria; phylum Planctomycetota; class Phycisphaerae; order Phycisphaerales; family UBA1924; genus JAJRXR01. The sequence goes on from JAJDDC010000019.1 coordinate 275,089, forward strand.
CGACGACCGTCGCGACCAGGTCGATGTCGTCGGCCCGTTCGAGGCGGACCACGATCCGCTCGGCGCCCTTGACGCGTTGGTACGCCTCGTCGATCGAGCCCGCGTAGACGAGGCGGCCTTTCTCGATGATGCCGATCGAGGAGCACATCTCGGCCAGCTCGGACAGGATGTGGCTGGAGACCATGAGCGTCTTGCCCATGCGGGCCAGTTCGGAGAGCAGCTCGCGCATCTCGATGCGGGCGCGGGGGTCGAGGCCCGAGGCGGGCTCGTCGAGAAGAAGCACCTTGGGGTCGTGGATGAGCACGCGGGCGACGCCCAGGCGCTGGGACATGCCCCGCGAGAGGCTGGCGACCATGGCGTCGCGTTTGTCGGTGAGGTCTGTGAGTTCGAGGACGCCGTCGATGGTGGCGCGGCGGGTCTTGCGCGGCAGGCGGAACGCGGCGGCGAAGAACTGGAGGTACTCGTCCACGGTCAGGTCGTCGTAGTAGCCGATGAAGTCGGGCATGTAGCCCAGGAGGCGGCGGATCCGATCGCCGTGACGTCGGACGTCGCACCCGGCGACGCTCGCCTCGCCCGCGTCGGGCTTGAGGAGGCAGGCGAGGATCTTCATGGTGGTGGACTTGCCCGCGCCGTTGGGGCCGATGAAGCCGAAGATCTCGCCCGCGCCGATGGACAGGGAGAGGTCGTCCACGGCGGTGAGGGCGCCGAAGCGTTTGGTGAGTCCCTTGATCTCGATCACGGGGCGGGCTCCTCGGGCGTGTTCGATGGCGCCCGCTCGGGCAGGGGGACGACGACGCGGTAGACCTCGAGCACGCTCGTCTGCGAGGCGCGGGAGATGGTGACGTCGGGCTCGTCGCGCCACAGTTCGAGCGTGACCAGCGCGCAGGCGCCCGGGCCGACGTACGCGTCGATCGCGCGGGTTCGGCGCCACGCGCCGGGCAGGTCGAAGAACCGCGAGGGCTCGTAGCTCGTGTCACGCGTGTACTGCCACAGCATGGACGCGTCCTCGTCTTCGACCCCGGAGGATGACCACGGCTCGGGGCGATGCGCGGCGATCGTGGTGTCGGCGGGGAAGACGAGCGAGAGTCCGCCGTCGGGCTCGACGACCGAGTCGGCGACGACCCACGTCCGCGCCCCGCCCTGCATGGGCAGCATGACATGGGCGTTGACGACCCGGTTGATGGCGCCGATGCCGATGATGCGGACGCGCCACGAGCGACCATCGTTGATCGGCTCGATGGTGACCAGGGGCGGGGTGGTGGGTCCCTGGTCGAGGGTGGTGCGGAGTGTCCAGACGCGGGCGTTGCCCTCGACGGGTGTGTTGCCCCGCGCGAGGCCCGTGGGCGTGGCGCGGGCGGACTGGGCGGTGTTGAACGTGGGCCCGCCGAGGATCTCGGAGTAGGCGGAGACGGGTGAGACGGCGCGCCACCAGGAGGCCGGGTCGGCGCCGACGACGTCCAGGCGCCCGGAGCCGGAGGAGAAGACGGAGCTGAGCGCGGTGCGTTGGGCCGCGGCGCCGATCTGCGGCGCGAGCACGTCCACGCCCGAGGCGCGGGAGTAGACGCCCTGGCCCGAGCGCATCGCGAGCGGGATGGCGGCCGCGAGCAGGGAAGCGCCGGCGGTGTAGGCCAGCGCCGTGGCCCACGAGAGCTGGCGTCGGCGGAGGCGTTTGAGCACGACCGCGTCTACCGGGCCGACGAGGGCCGCGAGCGCGACGACGAAGAGCACGAGGACCACAAACACGCCGACGCCCGGGGTCGGGACGCGGAGCGTGTGGTCGAGGATGGAGGCGATCGCGCCCTGGTGGCGGGGCAGGGCGCCGGAGGTGTCCCAGCGGTAGTACCAGTCACGCTCGGGCGCCGATTCGGTCCAGTCCTCGACGATCGGGGCGAGCGCGTCGTGCCAGACGCGGGCGGTGTTGTCATGGCTGGCCAGAGCGCCGACGCGCTGGGGGTGGACGCCCAGGATGGTCAGCCAGCCGAACCCGGCGGGGCCCTCGGCGAGCAGGGCCGAGCCGTCTTCGAGGTCCCATCGCGTCGTCCAGCCCAGGCGCTGCGCGCGGGGTGAGAGCGTGATCGGTCGTGCCGGGGCCTGATCGGCCGCCTCGGCGACGAGCACGCGGAGTACGGATGGCGGCGGGATGCGCGTGGGCGGGGCGAGTCGGAGCAGCGTGTCGCCCGCGCCGGGCGCCAGGAGCATGCGCCATGCGTCGGCGTCCGGTGCGTCTGCGAGGACAACCACCGACCCGCCCGCTTCGAGCCAGCGGCGCAGCGACGCGAGCGCGTCGGGGCGGAGCCTGGCGATCTCGCCGGCGTGGATCACGACCGCGGCCAGCGCGTCGTAGGCCATCCACGACGACGGGAGCGTCTTCGCGTCCACGCCCCACACCGCCAGCAGCGACCAGGGGTCGGAGTCGTCGGCGCTGGTGGGCCGGGCCAGTGCGATCCGCGTTCCGGGCGGGAGCGGCGGGGTCGGGGGCTGACGCGTGGTCTGGGTTCGGGTCTGGGCCCCGGCATCGTCCTCGCCCGCATCCTTGATTTTGTCGGGCGAGACGACACCCGCGCGTAGCTTGGTCAGAGATTCGACGAGCGAGGTGTTGCCGACGCTCAGCAGCGTCGCGCCCTCGGCGCCGACGATCAGCGGCATCTGCGACGCGGGGTCGTCCTCGTCTGTGCTGATGGTCCGTGAGAGGAGGCGGCGCCCGCGGTCGTCGAGCGCCCGGATGTCGATGCGCTCGCAGTTGTTGGGCAGCGCGAGGACCGCCTCGAGAGGCACGACCCGTCCCGGGGTGGTCGCGAAGGGGAGCGAGATTTTGGCGTACTGGGCCCCGTCCTGGCGGTAGGTGATCTCGATCACGCCCGACTGGGCCCGTGTGCCCGACGAGAGGTTCAGACGGACGGGTGTCCAGCGTTCGCCCACGACGACGCCCGTGAACCCCCACGCGACATTGATGACAAGCCCGTCGTCGGGGCCATCGTCCGGCGCTGGCGCCTGCGCGCGGGCGAGGGGCGCCGCCGCGAGGACGAGCAGCACGAGCAGCAGGCGCAACGGCCCGCTCACACCGCGACTTTCCGGTTGTAGATCCACCATTCGACCATGAGGACCCCGAGGGCGAGCATGAGCAGGTAGGGCCAGAAGCGTTGTACGGCTTCGTCGGCGCCGAATTGCTCGGCCTGGGCGGTCTGCGTCCCCAATGTGATCTGGGGGGCCGCGGCGACGTCGGATTCGTCGGCGTCGGTCAGGTTTGCGGCGAAGTGGCGGGTGACGCGGTCGCCGTCGCGCTGGTCGGTCGCGCCGGCGGCGCCCGTCCAGCGGAGGCGGTAGACGCCCACGCCGCGGATGGGCCCGAATGCGACACGCCCGTCGCGCGAGGGGACGAGGTCCTGCTCGGGCTGGGGCGAGGGCGGGACGACGCGGACATCTTGTGCGCCGGGTGGGACGCGCTCGGTGAGCACGTCGCCCGGGCGGAAGAGGCGCCCGGCGCCCGAGGCGGCGGCGGCGTCGGCCGCGTCGCGGTCCAGGTAGTCGATCGCCTGGGCCAGGAAGAGCACGAAGCTCGCCTGGAAGGGCCAGTTCGTGCTCATGACGTCGAAGGGGACGACGATCGCGCGAGAGTCCGCGGCGGGCAGTTCGACGATCGCGGGGCCCAGCTGCGTCTCGGCGAGCGTGATCGCGCCCGAGCCCTCGGGAAGCTCGACCGAGTGCGACTCGATGATCGTCAGGGCGTCGAGCGTCAGGTCGCGCATCGCAGGGTGCGAGCGTGACCAGACGATGATCTGCGCCGGGCCCGCGCCGCCCAGGTCCACCAGCGCGTCGGGGCCGGTTGGGACGGCGCCGAGCACGAGCCAGCGCCCGGGCGGGAGCGACGCGGGCGCTTCGGCATCGGGCAGCCACGCGTCGAGCACGACGACGTCGTAGATGTCCGCCCGCCCCGAGGCGCGGGCCGCGACAAACTCGGTGGGTGTGAAGATGTCCAGGCGGGCCAGGGGCATGCCCGCCAGGGCGTCGGCGAGGAAGAGGTTGCCGTCGGTCACGACCGCGACGGACGTCTGGCGCGCGGGCGGGACGACGAGCCAGCCCTGGTCGTCCACCTCGAGCACGTCGGCGCGTGGGTCGTTGTCCGAGCCGGCGTCGAGGCGGACGCGGGCGATGGCGCCGTCGGGCATGTCGAGCTCGAAGACGATGCCGCCCGAGCCGGGGGTGCGCGAGCCGTCCGAGTCGTCGCCCGCGGGCGGGGCGAGGGCGGCGGGGATGCTGACCTCGCGGACGGCGACGGTGCGGCCGTCGAGGGCAAGCTCGCAATCGACGGTGCGCCGGATGGTGTCGGTGGACTGGACGCCCACGAAGATCGAGAGCTTGGCGGGGTTGTCGTACGCGCGTTCGGCGCGGAGGGCGGTGATGCCGATGTTGGCCGCGGTCTGCTGGCCGATGACGTGGAAGAGGACGCGGTCGTCGGCGGCGGGGATCGCTTCGTCGGCGTCGGGCAGGCGCCCGTCGGAGTACAAGTGGAACGCGAAGGGCGGGCCGCGGTCGAGGCCCTCGTTCTCGACGAAACGCTGGGGGCGCTGTGCCTGAGAGAGCCGGAATGCTTCCTTGACGCGTGAGGGCGCGTCGGTGACCTGGATCGACTCGACGGCGCGCCGCAGCAGGTTCTTGTCGCTCGTGAGCTGGGCGACGACCTCGGCGGTGGTGTCGAAGGCGATCACCATCGCCTGGTCGGCCGCGTCCTCGCCCCGGTCGAGCAGGCCCGGCTCGCGCATCGCGTCGATGAGGTCGAGCGCCTGGAGTTTGGCCTCGGCCAGGCGCGTCCGCGAGCCGTCGGACTCGATGTCGGTCGCGCCCATCGACGCGGAGCGGTCGATGAGGATGATGTTGCGTTGCCCGATGCCGGCGGTGGTGGACTGCTCGGGCTGGGCGATGGCGAAGAGGACGGCCGCGAGCATGAGCAGCTGGAGCAGCAGCAGGATGTTGCGCCGGAGCTTCTGGAACGGGGCGTTGGCCTGGAGGTCCTGGATCGCCTTCTTCCAGAGCAGCGTGGTCGAGACCTCGACCTCGCGCCGGCGGAGCTTGAGGAAGTACAAGAGAATCAGCAGCGGGACGGCGACAGCCGCGGCGACGCCGGCGATGAGGGGGGTTGCCCACGTCATGGCGCCACCCTTTCAGAGTTCAACGCGGAGGACGCGGAGGGCCGCGGAGTCAAGCATGCATGCTGTCGTGTTGTAGCCTTATGCCTCGCTCCGCGGCCCTCCGCGATCCCTGCGTTGAAATCAATCATCGCAGCAGCCCCCTCTGGCGCAGGTAGTCGAGGATCAGCGTCTCCATCGGCGTGTCGGTGCGGACCGAGAGGTTTGTGATCTCGCGGCGTGCGCAGAACTCACGCAGCTCGCCGCAGTACGCGGCCAGGGTCTGCTTGTACCGCTTGAGCAGGGGCGCGGTGATCGTGACCTCGGCCTGGTCGGCGTCCTCGACGTCGCGCAGCCGCAGATCGCCGGCGATGTCGGGCTCGACCTCCTGGGGGGCGAGGATCTGCATCGCGAACAGGTCGTAGCCGCGCCCGACGAGCAGGCGGAGGCCCGTCTCGTAGCCCTCCTTCATGAAGAAGTCGGAGAGGACGATCATGACGCCCTTGCCGCGGCGGGTCAGGGCGATGCGCTTGGCGGCCTCGGTGAAGTCGGTCGAGCCGCCCGGACGCAGGGCACAGATGAAACGTGCGAGGTCCTGGGTGCGGCGGCGCCCGCGGAGGTCACGGATGGCGTGGAGGGAGACAGGCGGGACGCCTGTCCCACCAGAAGCAGAGGAAGAAGACGCAGACCCCTCACCCTGGCTTTCTCCCCCAACGGGAAACTGGGCGAAGACGGAGCCGGTCCCGGCGGGCTTCTCGCGGGGCTCGTCGGTCGCAAGCTCGCCGCCGAGTGCCGTGACGGCGACACGGTTGAGGTTGACCAGGCCGATGTAGCCCAGGGCCATGGCGAGGCGCTGCATGAAGAGGAACTTGCCCGGATCGCCGCAGTCGGACGACTCGGAGCAGTCGATGATGATGTGCAGCGAGAGGTCCTCCTCCTCGAGGAAGAGCTTCATGAAGAGGTGGTCGAGGCGGGCGTAGATGTTCCAGTCGATGTGTCGGAGGTCGTCGCCGATCGCGTACGGGCGGTGGTCGGCGAACTCGACCGACTCGCCGCGTTTCTTGCTGCGGCGCTCGCCCTTGAGCTTGCCGGCGAAGATCTTGCGGCTGGAGACGTCCAGGTGCGAGATCTGCGAGATCAGGCGGCTGTCGAGCAGCTCGTCGATGGACTTTGGGCGGGATGGGTTGGGGGTTCTCAGCACGCCAAGCCCCCGGGTTGAACGCGAAGGTCGCGAAGGTCGCGAAGGAGTGAGGACGAAGAGATGGCGGGGCGCCCCCGCGGATTCTCACCCATTCCAATCCGCGAGGCGGCGGGCGTTCGCTTTGTGCTCTTCGCGGTCTTCGCGGTCAATCCTCTGCCCCCTTGAGGCGGATAAACGTCTGCCCGTCGTCCCAGGCGTCGTCGTCGTCGAGCGCCGCGGCGAGCAGCGCACGCAGGGCCGTGCCCTTGGCGGCGATGAGGTTCTCGTCGCCGGCGAACGAGCCCAGCGCGTCGCCGCCGTGCTTGCCGATCCAGTCGTCGTCGAGCTCCGCGTGCTCGAGCGTGTCACCCTCGAGCCGCAGGCGGGCGAACTTGTGCACGGGGATGACGAACGAGAGCAGGACGGGGTCCACGGTCCCGAGCGAGTCGTCGTCGTTGAGCGTGACGTCGGCGACGTGCCGGCCCTCGATCCTGGCGACCGCCATCGCGAGGGTGTGGCGCGAGCCGTTGGGCGCGAGGATGTAGAGCTTCTCGTCCGCGTCCGCCTCGATCCGGACGACGGTGTCGTCGGCCATCCAGACGCCCTCGAGCCCGTCCACGACGACGCGGTCGGACTCGTCGAAGCCGTGGAGCGACGGCGTGGAGCAGCCGGCGAGCACGAGGGCGGCGGCGATGGTGAGGGATGCGGTCAGGCTTCGCTTCATGGCGGTTCCCCTTGGTTTCTACTTGCGCTTTGCGCGGCGGTCGCGGATCGCGTTTCCGATGTCCTGGGTGAACGTCGTCTGCGGCTCGGAGATCTTGGGCGCCAGCTCCGAGCTGCCCAGGCCCTTGGCGCGGGTAACGCGTTTGTAGCAGCCGCTCATCGCCATCGCGGCGAGCACCCCCGCCATGCAGATAAGCACGCCGTTTGTCGTTCGTGCCCGCCTCATGCCATCGCCCCGATCGGTTGGGTGGGGGTCATCTTCAGGATCTCGCCGACAAGGTCGTCGGGGTTCACGCGGTCGGCCTCGGCCTCGAAGTTGAGCAGGATGCGGTGGCGGAGCGCGGGCAGGGCCGCCTCCTGGATGTCCTGGTAGCTGATGTGGAAGCGTCCGTCGGTCAGGGCCCGGACCTTGCCCGCGAGGACGAGCGCCTGCGCGGCGCGGGGGCTGGCGCCGCACCGGACGTAGCGGTTGGTCGGACCGCTCGCGCCGCCGGCGGCGAACTCGCCCTCGGGGTGCGTCGCGAGGACGAGCCTGGCGGCGTACTGCTTGACGTGGGGCGCGATGACCACGCCGCGGACGAGTTCCTGAGCCGCCAGGATCCCTTGTGCGTCCATGACGCGCTCGACGCTGGGGGTTTCTTCCCCCGTCGTGCGGTCGAGGATCGTCATCAGGTCATCGAGCTGCGAGTAGCCGACGTTGATCTTCAGGAGGAACCGGTCCATCTGCGCCTCGGGCAGCGGGTAGGTGCCCTCCTGCTCGATGGGGTTCTGGGTGGCGAGCACGATAAAGGGCGCGATGAGCTTGTGCGTCGTCCCCCCGACCGTCACCGATCGTTCCTGCATCGCCTCGAGCAAGGCGGACTGGGTCTTGGGTGTCGCGCGGTTGATCTCGTCGGCCAGGACCACCTGCGCGAAGATCGGGCCGCGCTGGAAGTCGAAACTACGGCGGCCGGTCTCGGGATCCTCGCTGACAATGTTTGTGCCGATGACGTCGGCGGGCATCAGGTCGGGCGTGAACTGGATGCGGCTGAAGGGCAGGTGCAGCGTCTGCGCGAGCGTGCGCACGAGCAGCGTCTTGCCCAGCCCGGGCACGCCCTCGAGCAGGACGTTGCCGCCGGCGAACAGCGCGGTGAGCGTCGCGTCGATCACCTCGTGCTGGCCGACCATGACCTTGCCGATCTCGTCCTTGAGCGTGGCGAAGGTCTTGCGGAACTGCTCGCACTCGGCCTTGACCTGCGCGGGTGTCTCGGTGTGCTCGGGATTCGCTGCCATCACAGAACTCCTTGGGTCCCCGGCGGGCGTCGGGCCGCGGGGTTGGTCGTCGTCTATCCGTCGTTGGGTCCCTGGTCCCTGTCCTTGTCGTACTCCTCGCGGGCGCGGCGTTTGGCGCGCATCAGCCGCGAGATGCCTTCCTCATCTTGTTCGCCCTTGGGCGCCCGGGGTTTGGGCGTTGGCGAGGGTCGGTCGGATTTGATCGCCTCGCCGCCGAGGGCGACCGGGCCTGCCTGGCTGGGCGGTGTGGACGGATCGGCCTCGAACCGGCGCTTCGCCTGCTGGGGGTCTTTCTTCGTGCCGCCGGTCGGCGCCATCCGCTCGCGTGCCTTCTCGCGCGCCGCCTTGAGCGAGTCGATCTGCTCGCCCGCGCCCGAGCCCGAGGCGCCCAGGGCCTTGGCGAACCAGGCGCCGATCGCCCGGGGCTCGACCCGCACGCGGCGAACGCCCACGTCGGTCAGGAACAGGCCGACGGCGATCAGCGCGACCGTGAGCCAGATCGACGTGGTGGAGACGGGCATCTCCAGCCCCTCGCGGCGCCACAGCTCGTCCTGGTCGGGGTCGCCCGTGAGCACCCGGCCCCCGGTGACCTGCGCGACCTGGCGGAGCAGGGCGATGTTGGATTCCAGTGCACGGAACTCGTCGGCGAAGGGCCTGGTGACGGCGGCCTGGGCGGCGCCCTCCATGATCCCGCCCTCGCCGTCGGGCGCGCGGAAGCGGATCGAGACGACGTACGAGCCGGGGTCCGACGAATCGACGACGCCCTCGTAGCGCCCGGGCCCGACCTGCGTGATCTCGACCGCGGCGCCGTCGCCCCCGGGCCTGGCGACACGCGCCTGGAAGTCTGCGAAGTTGAGGCGTGCGCCGCCGGCGTCGAAGGCCTCGACGACGAGCAGCGTCGAGTCGCCCCGGGCCTCGGTCGTGAGCCGGAGGTTGGCCGAGCCGGTCGGGCGCATCGCCCAGCGGACGTGCTGCTCCCAGAACTGCTTGTAGGCGTCCCAGCCGGTCCACGCGGCGCCCCAGCGACTCGTCGCGTCGGACGTGAACGTGAACACCTTGCCCAGCCCGAACTGCCAGTTGGCCGCGATCGGGTCGTTCTCGTGCCCGCGCATCGTGACCTGGCTCAGCCCCTCGCGGTCGGCGGTGACGACGTAGCCCGTGATTGGTGGGACGGCGGTGATCCCCCGCATCGTCTCCGAGCCCACGTTCATCACGGTCGGGCTGAACGCGTCGCCCTCCCATATCAGCGCCCGCTTCACGGTCTGCGCTTCCTTGATGAAGATCTGGGGGAGCGTCGCCAGCGCCGCCTGGGTTCTGACGTCGTAGAACGTCCCGCCGGTCATGTTTGCCATGTCCCTGAGCGAGTTGAAGTTCCCGGGCGAGTGGGGGTACACACCGACGGTGCTGATCGAGATCTTGCTGGCGCTGTAGTCGTCGAGGATGGACTTTGTCAGCGAGGGGTCGCCGTCGGAGATGACGATCACGTGCTTCTGTCCCGCGTTGGCGGCGTTGAGGCCGGCGAGGGCGAGGTTGAGCGATTCGTCGAAGCTGGGCATGTCGCCGAACTCGAGCTTGTTGATCGACTGCTTGACCGCGACGCCGTCGCCCTTGGGCGCGAGCTGGTGCACCCAGTCGGTCCCGCCGAACATCTGGAACTCGACGATGCCGATGAGGTCGAGGCGGCTGAGCGCGTCGGCGGCGGCGTTGGCGACCTGCTTGCCGTAGTACACGCCCCGGGGCATCTCGATCGAGTGCATCACCAGCGCCAGCGCGCCCCGGGGCATCTGGCGCTTCTGGGGCGGGTCGAGTCTTACGGGCAGCGCGTCCTCGATCGCGGTCCCGATCCAGCCGCCGGCGCCGAACGCGTCGGGCCCGCCGGTCATCACGAGCCCGCCGCCCGAGTCGTGGACGTACTGGCGGAGGTTCTCGAGGCCCGCGGCGGAGAAGTTGTACGCGGGCTGGTTGACGAGGATCACCGCCTCGTACCGGTTGAGTTCGGTGAGCGAGGCGGGGAAGCGGTCGGAGGTCATGGTCTCGGGGCGCAGCTCGCTCTCGAGCAGGGCGCGCTCCAGGGGCTCGGACTCGGACGCGCTCTCGGCGACGATCAGCACCGCGCCCTCGGATCCGACGAACGTGACCGCCATCGCCCGGTTGTTTTCGATCATCGAGTCGCCCACGCCCGCGATGACGCGCTGGCCCTGGTCGCCGATGGTGATCGCGCCCAGGGGCTCGAAGAGGGCCTCGTACGTCTGCGGGCCGACACGCCGCGGCGCGATGGGCACCGTCAGCACGTTGCGCCCTGCGACCAGCTCGACGATGACACCCATCTCGTCGGTCTCGGGGTCCAGGTCGATCGGGTCGCCGTTCTCGGTGATGACGAGGCGGCCCGCGGCGGGGGACGCGGCGAAGACGACGACCTTGAGGTTGATCGTCTCGCCCCCACGCGCCGTCGAGGGCGCGACGAGGCTCTCGACGATCACCTCGTGCTCGTAGTCGTACCCGATGGGCAGGACGTCGATGGGCACGCCCAGCGCCTTGGCCGCCTGTGCGGCGGCGAGGATCGAGCCGTCGGTCTCGTTGCCGTCGGAGATCAGCACCAGGCGGTTGGCGGCGTCCTCGCTCGCGACGGCGAGGGCGAGTCGCGTCGCCTCGCCGAGGTTTGTGCCGTCGGTCGCGCCCACGAACTGGCGGACCATGCTCTCGACGCGCGTCGAGGGCAGGGCCTGGACGTACGCGTCCTCCGCCGCCGTCACCACGCCGAGCAGGTCATCCGCCTCAGGGCGTCGATGCCCGACGTCGTCGAGGTACTGATCGACGGCCAGGCGGCGCGCCGGGGGGATCGAGCGTGACTCGTCAACGACCGCGGTCACCGAGACCGCGTGGCTGACTTTGCGCGAGTGCGGCTCGGCGATCGCCCCGACGATCAGCACGATCAACGCCAGGCGGATGATGATCGCCGCGATCCGCGTGCCCCGGTCCAGGCCCGCGATCGACCGACGCGACAGGAACAGCGTCAGCGCCCACAGCGCCGGGATGAGCAGGAGCCAGATCGGCTCGTCGAACTGCAGCGGGCCCACTGGCAGCACGCCCAGAGGCATGGGTGCGGCAATCATCGCGTCGCCTCCCCCGCGGGTGAGCGGAACGCGACGACGCGGTCGTTGTCCGAATCGAGGACGTACGCGGTCGTGCCGATGACCTCGACGGCCCAGGGGCGGGACAGCTCGCCCGCGCCGCGCCCGGGGCGCCCCCACAGCCCCAGGCACTCGCCGGTCTCCAGGTCGATGCGCTGGATACGGGCGTTTTCGAACTCGCTCACGAGCGCGGTCCGGTCTTCGAGGAGGGCGAGGCCGTAGGGGAACTTGAAGGCGCCGGGGGCGCCCGAGGCGGTCTCGAGCGACCCGATCCACTTGATGAGCTCGCCCCCGAGCGTGAAGCGTCCGACGCGGTGGTCGCACGCGTCGGTGAGCAGCAGCTCGCGGTGCTCGTGGTCGATGACGAGAGTCTGGGGGCGGCGCAGGACCGGCTCGGTGTCCTCGCCCGGCACACCCGGGCCGGCGATGTCGAACGCGAATGTGAACGTCGGCGCGCCGTCGTCGTCTACGCCCACGTCGAAGACGCTCACACGGTCGTTGCCGCTGTACTCGCTGACATAGACGCGTTCCACGCGTCCGGCCCTGTCGTGGAGAACCGCGACGTCGGTGGGGTAGACGAACTGGCCGTTCTCGGTCCCGTAGCTCCCGAACGTCGCGTACGGCTCGCGGGGCACGGACGGGTCGTCGCCGATCGCGTCTGGCAGCTCGTAGACGAGCACGCGGAAGTAGTGCGTGTCCGCGACATAGAGCGCGTGGCGGGACGGGTCCGCGGGGTGGGTCGCGACGCACAGGCCCGTGGGCTTGCCCAGCTCCAGCTCGGGCATCCGAAAACCGCCCAGAAAATCGCCGGACGCGGCGTCGAACATCTGCACGCGTGCGGTCTTGTCCACGATCAGCAGGGCGGGCGACTCGCCGGGCACGGCCGCCATCGCCCGGGGGTACGTGAGCTGGCCGGGCTGGCGCCCGACCTCGCCGAAGACGAGCCTCGTCTCGATCGCGCGGGCCTCGCCCGAGACCTCGTCCGAGCAGCCCGCGCCGAGGCCCGCGTGCGCCGCGGCGAGCAGGCATGAGGCGATGCCGAGACGCGCGGAAATGCAACGACGCGGAGCGACGCGGGGGGCGGTGCAGGATGCGCGTCGCTCGCTGTCCATCGGGCACGCAATGGTAGCAGAGGGGGTTGTGCGGCCGGCGGAAACGCTCATGCCCGCCCCCCCCGCGTGGGGGCCCGGAGGCGGACCGATGCCAGCGAGATCAACGCGCCCGCCAGCAGCGCCAGCGCGAGACCCGCGCCGGAGATCCATATCGCCGCGGCGGACAGCTCGTCCATCCGCGCGTAGTGCAGGTACTCGAGCGTCTGTCGGGCGAGCGAGTCGCGCCCTGGGGGCCAGACCATGACGCTGGCCTCGATCTCGTGCACGGACATCGCCGCGCCCGCGATCGCGCCGCCGACCAGTGCGGGCGCCTGCATGGGCAGCGCGCCCAGCGCCCAGGCGCGCCACCCGACGCCGAGCTGTCGTCGCGCATCACGAAGCGCCGCCGGCTCGGACCACGACGCCCAGCACGCGACAACGCCGACGACGAACGAACCCCGCGCCACGCCCGCCATCACGGGGCCGGCCAGGCCCCGGTCGAGGCCCAGGCCGCGTCCGGCGCCGCCGGTCGCCTCGGCGATCGCCGCCCCGACGAGCACGCCCGGGATCAGCGCGCCCACGAGCATCACGCGGACGCCGACACCCGCGATCACCCGCGCGCGCCGCCCGCCGATGCTTATCGCCGCGCTGAGCGCAAGCCCGATCGCCAGGCAGACCGCGCCGGTCAGCGTGCCGACGGCCAGGCTCGTGGTCGCGCCGGAACCGCTCAGGCGCCAGAACCGTGCCAGGGCGCCCAGGTCCTGCAACGCCCACGCGAACAACGCCAGAGGCGCCCCGACCGCGAGCGTCCAGACGAGCAGTTCGCCGACGACCGCTCCTGCCCGCGCCCGCCCGGCGCTCTCGTCCCTTGGTCCCTCGGCGTTGTCGGTCATCGCTCGGCGCACCAGCATCCCGCCGATTCCCCAGCCCGCGGCGAGCGCAACGATCAGCAGCGGCGTCGCGGCCACCCAGGACCTCCACCATTCGTCGCGGGCCGAGCCCGCCAGCTCGCGCCAGACGACGAGCGCGAGTGTGTCGAGCTGCGCCAGGTGCATGGGGACGGCGGAGCCGAGCATGACCAGCGCGACCAGCGCCGCCGAGCCGGTGATCGCGCCGCGGTGCAGCCCGAGCGTCGCCCGCCATCGCTGCGCGCGCGTCGCGGGCTCCAGGCGCAGCGCGTCCTCGGCCGCCGGGTCGCGGCGGGCAATGCCCGAGGCGAGCACGAGCGACGCCAGGGGCGATGCCCACATCGCCAGTCCGAGCACCGCGAGCGTCTTGCCCGCGAGGATCGGCGCCCACCGCGCCCCGTCCGCGGCCGCCCGCGTCAGCGTGTCCCCCACGAGCGTCCCCGGGTCCCGAGTCAACCCCCAGCCCGCGTACGCCAGGTAGCTGGGCACGAGCATGGGCGTCAGGATCAAGGGCGCCCACAGCGCGCCCTTGTGTCGTGTCAGCAGCCGCGCCCCGGGCCAGCCGAGCGCCGATGCGAGAACGCCGATGAGCACGGCCGCCCCGAGCGACCGGGCGACGACGATCGGTGTGATCGCGAGCGCCGACGACACGCCATCCCCGCCGGCGTCCGCCGCGTCGCCAGCGCTGCGCAGGACGGACAGGCCGATCGGCCAGACGATGCACACGCCGAGCGTCGCGACGAGCACGAGCGAGGCGACCGCGAGCGTCATCGTCCCGCCCGCCGTGCTCTGCCCGCCCCGGCCTGCTCGCACGCGTCCCCCGTTCGTCCCGCCGCCTGTCTGTTTGGCCATCGCGGGAGCCGCCTTGCCCGCCCACGCGAGAAGGTACGGGATCGGGTCGGCGTGGGATCGCGCGACGCCGGGATCCCGAACGGAAGCCGGGCGGCACGCGAGCTATGATCCCCGCCCATGGCCGAGCGCCGACGCATACACGCAGACACCCCCCACGCCGGGCGCCTCCGCCGGCTCCGCGCCGCGGTCCGCAAGGCCGGTTTCGACCACATCGTGGTCTCGGACCCCAGGGACGTCGCGTACCTGACCGGGTTCCTCGGCGGGGACAGCTGGCTCGTGCTCGGCTCGGGCAAGCCCACGCTCGTTTCCGACTTCCGGTACGCCGAGGAGGTCGATGAGCACAAATCGGTCGTCAAGATCCGTATGCGCGACGGGCGGATGGACGGCGCGGTCGCGCTGGAACTCGCCGACCGTGGCGCACAGCGCATCGCGTTGCAGGGTGAGCACGTCACGCTCGACCTCGAGGCGGGGATGAAGAAGGCCCTCCGCCCCCACGGCTACAAGGCGGGCGCGCTCGGGCGGTCGAGCGGGCTCGTCGGCGCCCTCCGCCGGGTGAAGGACGAGAGCGAGGTCCGCCTGCTGCGCAAGGCCATCCGCATCCAGGAGGCGGCGCTGGAGGCGACGCTCGATCAGGTCGAGATCGGGATGCGCGAGCAAGAGGTCGCCGCGATACTTGAGTACGAGATGAAGGCGCGGGGCTCGGACACGCCGAGCTTCGAGACGATCGTCGGCGCCGGGGCGAGCAGCTCGCGCCCGCACTACACCCCGGGCGCGCCGAAGGTCCGCGCGGGCGCCCTGCTGCTCATCGACTGGGGCGCGACGCACAAGGGCTACCACGGCGACATGACCCGTACCTTTGCCATCGGGAAGTGGCCCGCCAAGCTCCGCGAGATCTACCAGATCGTCCTCGACGCGCACCTGGCCGCGGCCGCCGCCCTCGGGGCCGGCGTCCACTGCCGCCACACGGACGCGGTCGCCCGCAAGGTCATCGTTGACGCGGGGTACGGCGAGGAGTTCGGGCACGGGCTGGGGCACGGGATCGGGTACAACGTCCACGAGGCCCCGGCGATGGGCCCCAAGTCGCCCAAGGGCGCCAGGCTCGAGGCCGGGAACGTCGTCACCATCGAGCCCGGGATCTATCTCCCGGGCGTCGGGGGCGTGCGGATCGAGGACGATTACCTGGTCACGCGGCGCGGCTCCACGAATCTCTGCTCGCTGCCCAAGGACATCTTGTGGGCGACGAGGCGTTAGGCCCGCCGCCGGTGTACGCTGGCGGCTTGCGAGAGCCAATCACATGATCGACACACGGAAGCTCAAAGAACTGGTCCGCCTCATGGTCGAGAACGAGCTGACCGAGCTCGACCTCCGCGATAAGGATGAGACCGTCACCATCAAGCGCGGCGGGGAGGGCCCCATCGTCCAGCACACCGCGGCGCCGACGCTGAACGGGTCCGCGCCCGCCGCTGCGCCCAGCGCCCCGCCGCCCGCGTCGGGCGACGACGACCCGGACCTCGTCGCCATCGAATCGCCGATGGTCGGCACGTATTACTCGGCGCCCAACCCGGACGCGGACGCGTATGTCAGCGTCGGCTCCAACGTCTCCAATGGCTCGGTCGTCTGCGTCGTCGAGGCGATGAAGGTCTTCAACGAGATCAAGTCCGAGGCGTCGGGAACGATCGAGCGCATCCTCGTGCAGAACGGGGACGCCATCGAGTTCGGCCAGAAGCTGTTCCTCGTCCGCCCCTCCTGACGGGCGCTCTCGCCCGCCGATCTTCTGCTGACCACACATGTTCAGACGAGTCCTGATCGCCAACCGGGGCGAGATCGCCCTCCGCATCCTCCGTGCCTGCCACGAGCTGGGCATGGAGGCGGTCTGTGTCTACTCCAAGGCCGACGCCGACGCGCCGTACCTGAGGCTCGCCGACCGGGCCATCTGCATCGGCGAGGCGCCCGCCAAGGACAGCTACCTCAACGTCTCGCGGATCATCTCGGCGGCGGAGATCGCTGACGTGGACGCGATCCACCCGGGCTACGGATTCCTGTCCGAGCGCGCCGATTTCTCGCAGGTCTGCCGCGAGTGCAAGATCGAGTTCATCGGCCCGAGCCCCGAGGCGATGGGCAAGCTGGGCGACAAGGTCGAGGCCAAACGCTACGCAAAGGCCGCGAAGGTGCCTGTCTTCCCGGGCTCGGAGGGGGCGATCGAGGTTGACGAGGAGGCGGTCACGGTCGCCGCCGAGATCGGCTACCCCGTGATCATCAAGGCGGCCGCCGGCGGGGGCGGGCGGGGCATGCGGGTCTGCCGCAACGAGGCCAGCCTGCGTGTCAACCTCTCCAAGGCCCGGCAGGAGGCGCAGGCCGCGTTCGGCAACGGGGCCGTCTTCGTCGAGAAGTTCCTCGAGAACGCGCGGCATGTCGAGGTCCAGGTCCTGGGCGACAAGCACGGGCACGCGGTCCATCTCTTCGAGCGCGACTGCTCGATGCAGCGCCGCCACCAGAAGGTCGTCGAGGAGGCGCCGGGGCCGGGCATCGAGCGCAAGAAGATCAACGGCGTGTGCGAGTCGGCCGCACGGCTCGTCAAGAGTGCCGAGTACGCGGGCGCGGCGACGGTCGAGTTCCTCATGGACGAGGGGCAGAACTTCTACATGCTCGAGGTCAACACCCGCGTGCAGGTCGAGCACCCGGTGACCGAGCTCATCACGGGCGTGGACATCGTCAAGCAATCGATCCTGATCGCGGCGGGCGAGGCGTTGCCGTTCAAGCAGAAAGACATCAAGGTCGAGGGGCACGCGATCGAGTGCCGCATCAACGCCGAGGACCCGGACAAGGACTTCATGCCCAGCGCCGGAAAAATCGACACCTGGCAGCTGCCCGGCGGGCCCGGGGTCCGCATGGACTCGCACGTCGTGCCCGGGTATCGCGTGCCGCCCAACTACGACTCGATGATCGGCAAGCTGATCGTGCATGCCGAGTCGCGCGAGGCGGCGATCACCCGCGCCCAGCGTGCCCTGAGCGAGTTCGAGGTCGGGCCGATCAAGACAACAATCCCGCTGCATCGTCGGCTGATGCGCAACGCCGCCTTCGCCAGGGGCGGCGTGGATATCCATTTCCTCGAGCGCCTGCTCAAGGCCTGAGGCGCCGCGACCAGCCCGCATCGATCCGGGCATCGTTGGATACAAACGAGAAGAGGGCGGGGCCCGGTGGGTCCCGCCCTCTGTGTTTCTTAAGAAGCCGTGATCAGCGGCGGCGGCGGGCGGCGAAGACGCACCCGAGGCCGAGCATCGCCAGCGTGCCCGGCGCCGGGACGGTCCCGACGCGCAGGTTGTCGAGCGTGGACCACGCGTTGAACAGCGAGTCGTCCGCGTCGATCGTGAGGCTGGTGATCGTCACGTCGCTCGTGAAACCGCGGAAGTTGGCGCCGGTCGAAACGTAGTTGGCGACGGTCCCGTCGCTGAGCGTCACGGTCATGTTCGCCGCGACCGGGATGAAGCTGATGTCCGTGGCGAACATGACGCCGCCGACCGCCAGCACGTTCCCGCTGGTGAACGTGATGACCAGCGCGTCGAGCGCCGAATCGGTCGAGACAAGGCTCGGGTTGTTGAACAGGTCGTTCGTGCCCGCGCCCACCGCGGTGATGTCGTACGAGTACGTCCCGTCTGTGAAGCTCAGCAGGGGGCCGGCCGCGCCCACGGGCACGCCGTCGAACTCCTCGAAGTACGATCCCGGCTCGATGTTGGACAGGAACGAGCCCTCGTCGGTGTAGACCGTTGTCCCACCCGCGAGGGCGGTCCCGCCGACGAACGCCAGGGCGCCCGCAGCGGTCAATGCGCTACGCATCTTCATCGTCTATCCCCTTCTCCCCCCGCTCGGCGGGGCGTTTCTCTCGGACAGGCTTGCTTCACCGGGTCTCTCACGCCCGGCACTCTCTGGAGGAAGCCTACCAACAGGCAACGAGATGCCCTAGCTCATATAAGACGGATTCCGGGCTCTCAGGGGCGTTCTCACCCCCCGGGGGGAGCGCCACGCGGGCCGCGTGCAAAAAGAACAAACCCCCGCGTTTCCGCAGGGGCTTGTTCGCCTGTCTTGGCAAGAGAGAAAGAGAGAAAGAGAATCGTGGCCGGGCTTCTCTCGAAGCCCCCCTCGTCGCCCCTCGTCCCATTTCAGGGTCGGGTGGGCTGGAACGTCTACAAGGTGCCACACGTCTGGGAGGCTGCCACCCGATGCGCGGAAAATTCCTCGCACGACGCCTGTGGGGTTCGTGCGGGCGGCGACACCTGCGACGAAAAACCGCCCTCACACGCCCCTTGACGGGGTTCCTGGCGGCTTTCGGGGCACCTACGATTTCCGCCCGGGAGGATCGGAATCCCCCGCCTCGGGGCCGCGTGCCCCACCCCACGGACAGGAGTCGCCCCGATGAGCCAGGCCAGCGCCCCGACCGGAACCCGCACGCTCGCGATCGACGGGGGCGCCCCCGTCTTCGAGCAGGGCGTGCCCTTCATGGCCGTCGGGCTGACGGACTCGGACGTCGCCGCGGCGACCGAGGTGCTCCGCTCGGGCATGCTCCGGGCCGCGAGCAAGTGCGCCGCCCTGGAGGAACGCTTCGCCCAGCTCTCCGGCGCCGAGCACGCGATGACCTGCGCCAACGGGACCTGCGCCCTGCAGCTCGCCTACGGCGCCACGATCAACCCGGGCGACGACGTGCTGGTCCCCGCCTGGACGTACATCGCGACGGCGAGCATGGTCGTCGCCGCGGGCGCGCGCCCGATCTTCTGCGACGTCCACGAGGACACGTACCAGATCGACCTGGCGGACGCCGAGAAGCGGATCACGCCCAAGACGACCGCGATCGCGTGCACACACCTGTACGGCATCCCGGTGGACATCGACGCCGTCCAGGCCCTGGCCAAGAAGCACAACCTCAGGGTCATCTACGACGCCGCCCAGGCCCACCTGGCGACGTACAAGGGCAAGGGCCTGGGCGCGTTCGGCGACGTCGTGACGTATTCCTTTTACGCCACCAAGAACCTGGGCACGGGCGAGGGGGGCATGGTCACCACCAACGACGACACGCTCGCCCGCAAGATCGAGCTGCTCCGCTCGCACGGCGAGTCGGGCAAGTACCTCCACGAGTCCATCGGCTTCAACTACCGCATGAACGACATCACCGGCGCGATCGGCCTGTCCAAGATCGAGACACTCCCCGCCCAGACCGATCGGCGCCGCGAGGTCGCGAAACGCTACGACGCGATCATCGACGCGATCGACGGCGTGCAGCGCCCCGCGGTCGCCGAGGGCCTCGAGCCCGCGTGGCACCTGTACACCTGCCGGCTCGAGCTGGAGAAGTTCGGCGTCGATCGCGACACGTTCTGCGCCGCGCTCAAGGCCGAGGGCGTGCCGACCGCGGTCCACTACCCGCGGGCCACACCCCGCCAGCCGGCGTTCGACGCGATCAAGCCTGACTACCCGCCCGTGTCCGACGCGCTGGCCCAGCGGGTCTTGTGCATCCCCATGCACCACAACCTGAGCGACGAGCAAGCGGACAAGATCGGGGAAGCGATCGCGAAGGTCGCCGACGCGTACCGCGGCTGAACCCGGATTACAGCACCTCGGCGATCAGCACCTCGGCCGGCTCGTCGTGCGCCGCCAGCTCGCTCTCGCCCGACAGCTCCGCCGGGATCAGCACCGTCCCCCCCAGCCCGATCGGCGTGGACTCGCCCCGCCAGTGCACGTCGAACCCGTCGGCGCCCTGCAACCCCATGACGACGACCGGCGCGTCGTGCACGTCCACGCCCAGCCGCTCGCGGGGCTCGAGCCTCGCCGAGCGCAGGCGGTAGAACTCGGTCTCGGCGACGACCGCCTGCGTGATCCCCGGCTCGCGGATGCCCGCCGAGGGCGGGCGCTCGTAGTCGGCGCACGCCATCGCCGCCTCCACGTGCAGCTCCCGCTCGGGCCGGTCGTACTCGCTGGTCCAGTCGTAGAGCCTGAAGGTGGTGTCGCTGGGCGTCTGGATCTCCGCGACCAGCACGCCGGCGCCCAGGGCGTGCACGGTCCCGCTCGCCAGCGTGTGGCACTCGCCCACCACCGCAGGGACCGCCCGCAGCACGTCGGGGACGGTCCCGGTTTTGATCGCGTGCAGCAGCCGGTCGGGCGTCACGCCCTCGCGCAGACCCTTGAAGATCACCGACCCAGGGTCGGCCTCGACGATCAGCCAGCTCTCGGTCTTCAGGTGCGCGTCCTCGTGCGCCTCGGCGTACTCCGGGCTCGGGTGCACCTGCACCGACAGATGCTCGTTGGCGTCGAGAAACTTGACCAGCAGCGGGAAGTCGGGCATCCCCTTCTCCTGGCGTACGCGCTCGGCGTGCAGCACCCGCTCGCCCAGCAGCAGCGTCCCCCACAGCTCGATCGCCTCGTGCAGTGTCCGCCCCTGGAGCAGGCCACCCGCGATGCGGGAGCGGGCCTCGCCCCCGCCGCCCCCGCTGACGCTCGTCTCGCCAAGGTCGGCGATCTCCCAGCTCTCGCCGACGGGCTCGGCGCCCTCGATCCGCTTGCCGTACCGGGCGAGGCGCCGCCCGCCCCAGACCTTCGTCTTCAGGATCGGCTCGAACGTCAAGGGGTACGTCTCTGGCATGCTCACGCTGGTGCACTCCGAAGGGCCCCGGATTCAGGCCACCGGTTCAGGCCCCGATCTCTCTGTCCGTCGTCCCGTCGTCGGGCGCGTCCGCCGGCGCCCGGGCCGCGGCCCGGATGTGCCGCCGCAGCCCCGCCGCGTCTATCGGCTCGCCCAGGTCCACGAGACGACCCGAGCCACGACGCGGATGGTACATGTGCTGGGCGAGCAGCCCGAGCGTCTCGCCTTGCTCCAGGCACAGGGGTTCGTCCGGGGTGGGCCTGTCGATGGACAGGACGCGCTCGAGCACATCGCCGGCGCCCGCGAGGTCGATCGACCCGCTCGCGTCCCCGATCGCCTCTACACCCCGCCCGTCGAAGCGGAACAGGCGCGCCCAGCCGCGCCTGGGCGAGGGCTGGACCGCGAGGACGTGCAGCCGGTCCAGGCGCCTGACCCATTTGAGCCCCTTGCCCCCCACGCGCCGAGCGCGCCCCACACGGTCGCGGAGCGACGCCGCGCGTTCGAAGTCCTTGGCCTCGGCCGCCCGCGTCATCTCGCCCTCGAGCGTCGAGACGCCCAACTTGACCGGGCGAGAGACGAACCCGGCCGCGTCACGCGCCCGCGCCCGGTAGGCGTCCATCGATTCCGAGCCGTCACACGCGCCGCCGCACCGACCCATCTCCTTGTACGCGCACGCCTGGCCCTTGGGCGCCCGCTCGAGTTCCCGGGGGTATCGGCACAGGTCGTAGAGGTCGTCGAGCGCCTCGCCCAGGCGCCCCGCGGCGTCCTTGTCGGACGCGGGCCCGATGACCACGCCAATCGCCCGCGGTTCGTCTGTGCCGCCGGTCGCGGCCGCGTCGAACTTCCGCCAGGTGGGCGTCGGCGCGTCCGGGTCCAGGAGCACGCACCAGGCCCGGCGGGCGTCGAGGCCCGCCCGGTAGGTCGCGGGCAGGCGCCGCCGCGCCTCGCGGAGGTAGACCACGTCACCCTCGAACGAGGCGCCGACGCGCGTCGCGACCAGGCGTGCCGTCACGCCCCGCAGGTCGGCCCGCGTCGGGGGGGCGTCCGGGTCCAGCCCGAGCCGGGAGCGCGCGAAGCGGCGCATGTCCCCGGTCGCGGCGAGCAGGATGGTCGAAGCGTCCCGGCCCTCGAACGCGACCACGCCCGGGCGCGTGGGCAGCGCGTCCACGCTCGCGGCGGGGTCGTCCGCGTCGCCGAGCGTGATGATGATGTCGTGTGAGTGCGGCACGCCGCGAGCCCGCGTCAGTCGAGCATGTCGGCCGGGCCGAGGTTCATGCCGGTGATCGAGGCCTCGAAGGCGAGCTGCCCGTCCACGACGCCCTGGATCTCGGAGACGAAGCGCCGCGTCGAGCACTTGACCTCGCGGGCCAGCAGGTACAGCAGCTCGCCCGGCTCGACCGCGCGCCTGAACACGACGTTGTCGATCCGCAGGAACGCCGCCAGGACCGTCTGTGGCTGGCGTACGTTGTAAAGCAGGCAGCTGAGCTGGGCGCCCGCCTCGACCATGAGCACGCCCGGGAGCATGGGACGCACCGGGAAGTGCCCCTTGACCCAGAACTCGTCGTCGCGGACCCGCTTGAGCGCCACGCCGTGCGTGTTGTCTTTGCTCTTCCAGATGATCTCGTCGAGCAGGGCCATGTCGTGCCGGTGCGGGATCCACGGCGAGATGCCCTCGCGATCGAGGAAGGGCTTGCCCAGATCGATGCGGTCGATATCGATCATGAACGGGCGCGCCGGCCCGAGCTCCGGCAGATCCTGGACGACAGCATCGCGCACGTTGTCCACCGGTTGCGTCCTGCCCTGCTGACTCGCCGCCACGCTCATGGTCGAGCATCCCGATCGCGCCCGCCCCGGCGTGCGGGCGGCGTGTGTACTTCTCGCCGACTGGAGCGCCCGATCACGCGTCCCGCGACTCGAGCATCTCCTTGCGGATCTCCTGGGCGAGGTTTTTGAGGTCCTGCATCGCCTTGCGGACGCGGGTGCCGGCGGCCCGGTTCCCGCCCTTGGCCTTGTTGTAGTCCTCGCGGGCGGATTCGACGAGTTGCTTGAGCTGTTCGAGCTGGTCCAATGGTCACCTCGTGTGGCTGAGGGCGGCTCTCGCACCCCGGGGCCCCCTCAGGGCCCCCGCTGGGGATCGAGACCGGATTCTACCGCGTCACGACCGGCATGAGCCGCTCGAGCACCCCCAGGGCTGCCGCCAGGTGCTCCGGGCGCCCCTCGGTCGCGAGGAATGCCGGCGCTGTCCCCGCCATCAACACCCGCCGGATGTTCGCGAGCTCCGTCGCACCCGGCTCGATCGCTAAGCCATTTTCTTTTCTGCACTTAGAGAGCATTTGCACAAGTTTTATGCCGTGCAGGAGTTCCGGGCGGGCCCAGTACAGACGCTCCAGATACAACGCGTCCTCGATCCAGCACCCCGGGTGGACCAGGGCGAGATCGATCAGCACGCACCGCCCCGCGGATTGCCCATTTTCTTCACCGTCGCCCCCTGGCGGGGCCGCGCCGGCCTTCCGACGCATCGCGTTGTTGCCGTGCAGGTCGCCGTGGCACCAGGTGTCGATCGGGCGTCCGCGCCAGCGGGCGACGAGCGAGGGCAGGGACCGCGAGAGCTGCTTGAGCTGCACGTTCCACCTCTGGGCGTCCTCGATCCGGTCGCCCCGGCACGCATCGCGTGCCTGCTCGATCTCCACCGCCCAGTCTTCCTGGCGGGGCGGGGGCGCTTCGGAGACCGGCCGGACGCGCTGAGCCCGCGCGTGAAACTCCGCGGCTGCCCGCAGCAGCTCGCGGACATCCTGCTTGCCCAATCCCCCGGCGAGCGTCGGGCCCGAGAAACGCTCGAAGACGAGCCAGGCCAGGTCGTACCCGCCGAGTTCCTCGCCGCCGGCGAGCACGCGGGGCGTCGGGTTGTCGCACGCGTGGTCCCAGCGATCGTGGTCCACGCCGCCGAGGCTGACGGTCCAGAACCACTCTGTGAAGTTCACGGGCAGCTTGACGACAACATCGACGCGTCGCCCGTCGTCGAGTTCCCACGTTGAATAGCCGGTGGCGGCGCCGCCGTGCTGCCACGTGGCGCGGAACCAGTTGATCTCGCCCAGGCGCCCCTTGCAGACCTCGCGGACGAGCGGGCCGAGGGACTGGCCGAGACTCTGCGGATCGCCCGCTCCGAGCTCGGCCTGCGTACCTGTTTCCGCGTCCGCGTCCGGCACGGGCGCAGCCTAGCAGAACGCGCCCGCGCGTCAAAGACGCACGTTCTCGCCCGCGACGCCCCCGCCGCCCGCGTCCGCGACCGCTCTGGCGAGCGCCACGACGCGTTCGACCGGGAGCGACTCGACGCGCGCGTTGGCGAGCACGCCCTCGGGAAGATCCACCGGGCGGGGGGCGGCCCGCTTGATCGCCGCACTCAGCTGCTTGCGCCGCGACGCGAACAGCACCTGCACGATCGCCGCGAAACGCGCCCACGCGTCGGGGCCGCCGGGGACGAGCGGCTCGTCGCGGCGTGTGATCGAGATCATCGCGCTGGTCACGTCGGGCCTGGGCCAGAAGCACTCGGGTGGGAGCGTCGCGATGCGCTCGACGTCCGCCAGCGCCTGCGCCACGACACCGATCGAGCCGTACGTCTTTGTGCCCGGTCCCGCGATCAGCCGGTCCGCGACCTCCTTCTGGATCGTCACGTGCATCGAGGCGCACCGCTCGTGTCCCGTGAGCAGCGCGAGGATCAGGGGCGTCGCGGCCTGGTAGGGCAGGTTGGCGACGAGCGTGAACGCCCGATCGCCCAGCGCGTCCGCGAGCGCCGGGTTCACCGCCCGCTTCGACGCCAGGCAGTCGCCCTCGATGAGCGTGAACCGCCCCGCGTACTCGACACCCAGCGTCTCACGCAGCAGCGCGCACAGCCCCGCGTCCATCTCGCACGCGACGACCTCCGCGCCCCGCTCGAGCAGCGTCCGCGTGAGCGTCCCGGTCCCCGGCCCGACCTCGAGCACCAGGTCCCCCGCCGCAGCGCCCGACGCGTCCACGAGCTTTCCCAGCAGGTTCTGATCGACGAGGAAGTTCTGGCCCAGTGATTTCTTGGGCGCTAGGCCCCGCTCGTCGAGCATCGCGCGGATCTGGGAGAGGGTCTGCGCCACGCCGGCGCCTACCACTCACCCGAGAGGATGCGCCCGATCGCGAGCGCCACGCCGTCGTCGATGTTCGGGCCCGTGTGCCGGTCCGCCAGCTCGCGTACGGCGCTCACGGCGTTGCCCATCGCGATGCCCAGGCCCGCGCCCTTGATCATGGACACGTCGTTGATCTCGTCGCCGATGGCCGCGATCCGCGCGGGCGCGATGCCCCGCTCGCCCGCGAGCTTCTCGAGGGCCGCCCACTTGCTCGCCCGGGCGTCGAAGAGCTCGACGATGTTGACACGCCTTGGCCTGTCCCCGCCGTTGTGCGGGCCGACGACCGCCGGGAAGTTGTGCATCAGCGTCGCGTCGCCCATCTCGGCCGACAGCGTCGACTCGATCGGCGCCGACAGGTGCGCGTCGGTGCACAGCCCGACACGGAGGGTCTGCTCGGGGTGCTCGTCGTCCTCGAGCGTGCGCACGAAGCGGACGGTAGCGCCCGCCTGCTCGAACCACCAGCTCGTGATCGGGTCGAGGGGGTGATCGTCCTCGCCCGAGACAATGAGGTAATCGAAACCAGCGGCGGGCGCGTCCTTGAGGACCATCGCCGCGTTCCCGCTGTCGTTGATCACCCGCACGGCACGCGACACCAGAGCATGGTGCATCGAAAAGCGATGCAGGGTCGCGCCTGTACGCCCGCAGGCGGTGATCGATCCGCCCGCAACGATGACCGAATCGGTCTGCCCGATCGCCACGAGGATCTTGCGCGCCTCGATGTACCCACGGCCGGTGCAGACGATGACGTCGAGCCCCGCGGCCCGGGCCGCGTGCACCGCCTCGATGTTGCGTGCGGAGACCCGCGCGTCCGGGCCTAGAAGAGTCCCGTCGAGATCGATCGCGACCAGGTCGTAGGCGAGGCTCGTCCGTGGGTGTGGCACAGGAGTCGCGGGCATGGCCAGAGCGTACCCCCCGGACCCATGTCCGGGCCCGGCGCGGGCCTCAGGCGTCGTCGTCGCGCATGCAGACGCGGGCGGCGCCCGGGCCCAGCGTGATCGCGTTCTTGCCCTGCTGCTTGGACGCGAGCGCCAGCTCGTCGGCGCGCTGGAGCAACGCCGACGCGTCCGCCCCGTCCCAGGGGAACGTCGCGAGCCCGCCCGAGATCGTCAGCGTCCCCTGCGCTTCCTCGCCCAGCTTCGGGAACCGGTGCTCGCAGATCTGGCTTTGGAACCGGTGGGCGATGTCCGCGACGGCGCCGGGCGGGGTCGAATCCGGGCGGCGCGGGCCCTCGGGCTCGTAGAAGATCACGGCGAACTCGTCGCCCCCGATGCGGCACACGCGGTCCGAGGGGCGGATCACCGAGCGGAGCAAACGGACGGTCTCGACGAGGATGTCGTCGCCCGCCGCGTGCCCGTACCGGTCGTTGTACATTTTGAAGTCGTCGATGTCGAAGACCATCACCGTCACCGGGAAGCGTGCGGTCCGGGCCCGGTCGATCGCGGCGCCCAGGTACCGCTCGAAGTAGCGTCGGTTCCATGCCCTGGTCAGGTGGTCGGTGAACGCGGCGTCGCGCAGCGCCGTCTGCTGCTCACCAAGGCGGATCCAGCCGGCCAACCACCCCGCGTGCGCGACGAGAGCCTCGAGCTGGGCGCCCCGCGGCGCGGGCCCCTCGAGCACGAGCAGGCCCGCCAGCGTGTCGCCCAGGCGCACCTCGGCGCAGCCGGCCGCCGGGTTGCCAGCGCGCGTGCCCTCCCCCGCGGGGACGAACTCGACGTCGTCGCGTCCCATGCGTGCGCGGATCATCGCCACGCCCGCCCCGATCGGGTCCTCTCCCCGGAGCACGCGCTCGAGCACGCCCGCGTCGCCCACGCCGTCGAGTTCGATGGGCGCCTGCTCCGGCGTCTCGACCTGCTCGTCCTGGGGCTGTGCCGGTTCGGGACGTCGCGGCGGCGACTGACGCGCGCCGAGGGCGGGCACGCCCGGATCCGGCGCACGTTCCCGCGCCGGCCGAGATGCACGCTCGGGCGAGCCGTTGAACATCGCGCGTAGCTCGTCGGCGCTGGCGGTGTCGCCGAACGCCGCGTCATACTGCCCCGCCTCGTCGCCCCGCCCGACGCTGGCGATGCGCACGCCGGGCTCGACGATCCTCAGGGCCTCGAGGAACCCTGCAAGCCCGTCACCCCCGGGCTCGGCGTCGGCGCCAACCACCACGACCGTACGCCGGGGCGATTGCTCGTCGATCGGGTCGCCCAGCTCGCCGACCGCGTCCATCGCCGCACGTGCGCGCACCAGCTCCACACGCGGGTCTCGCCTGAGAGACTGGTCCAGGCCCGTCCTGCCCACGAGGATGACGCGCAGGTCCCCCGGCGCGCCGGCATCGGATTCACGCCGGTCGTCGTCCACTTCTGGTTTTCTCACCGAGGCGCCGCTCATCCGCTCTCCGTGCGCTTGGCGTCGGTCAATCCTCCGAGGAATCCGGGGACAGGAGCATCCGCAGCTCGTCGTCGCTCAGCAGCGGGCGGGACACGCCCGCCCCGCCCGAGCCCTGGCGGGCCCCCCCGCCGAACCCCTGCTCTGATCCTTCGTCGCCGGGGCCCCGCGTGTTCGCGTCCATCGCGGACGCGGGCGGCTCGAGATCGACCAGGCGGAGCCTCGGGGCGGTCTGACGCGCCGGGGGGGTCCGACGATCGGGCGCCTTGGGCGACTCGGTGACCTGGCCCGTCCGCTCGTGTCGCACGGGTCTGGGGCGCCTGCCGCCCGCGGCACGCAGACGGGGCCGCGTGCCCGACTCGTACACCCAGCACGCCGCCCTGGGCACGAACCGCTCTGCCGCCTCGCGGAGAGCCTCGGCCTGGGACATCTTGTCGGGCTCGAGCAGCAGCAGCGCGACGGGCTTGTCCGGCTCATGCCCCTCGGCCTCGCGCAGGCGGGCCAGGGCGACGAAGGGGCTGTCGCAGACGATGGTGTTCACGCCGTGACGCTTGAGCGCCTCGACCAGCGCGCGGGGCGGGTCGATGCCCGGCTCATGCGCCAGCACGCAGCGTGTCCGGCCTGTTGCTCTGAGGGTCGCCTCCATTGCCGCGATTCTACACGCACGGTGGGCGTGCGAGGCGGGCGAACGGGCCCGCGGCACGCGGGTTTTCGCCCGCGGGCGTCCGGTAAGCCGTCGCGGGCACGGGTTTACGATCCGAGGAGCATCCGGGCGACCCGATCTGCGCCGTCGGTGCGGGGCAGGCCCGCCAGCGCGGCGTGCATCGCCGCGAGGCGGTCGGGCGAGACGAGCAGCGCGCTCAGCCCATCCGCGTGCGCACGCAGATTCGACTCGGCGTCCACGTGATCGTCGAGGATCAACGCGCCGCCGACCTCGACGATGTGGGCGGCGTTGTGCCTCTGGTGCTGGTCTTTGTGGTGGGGGTAGGGCATGAACAGCGTCGGGACAGCCGCGCCCCACGCCTCGGCGACCGCGCCCGCGCCGGCGCGGGCGAGGGCCAGGTCCGCCGCCCCCCAGGCGTCGCCCATGCGGTCGATGTAGTCCACGACCACCGCCGGGACGCCCTCCCGGGCGTAGGCCCGCTCGTACTCGTCGTTGGCGTGCCCGCCGGTCTGGTGGAGGATCTGCCAGCCTTCGAGCGTGTCCGGATGGGTGCGGGCGAGGCCGGTGATGAAGTCGCCGATGGAGCGGGCGCCCTGGCTGCCGCCGGTGACCAGGAGCGTGCGCCGGTCGGGGTCGAGGCCGAGTGCGGTGCGGCACTCGGGCGTCGGGCGTGCGGGCAGTGCCGCGGAGCGCACGATCGGGGGGATCTGTTCCCAGTCGCGCCCCGGTACGGGCGCGGCCGTCACGACGCGCGTCGCCCGCCTCGCGATCCAGCGGTTGGCCAGCCCGGGGACGGCGTCGAGGTTGACCATGAGCACCGGCAGCTTGTCCGCCTTCGCCCCTTGTACGCAGGGCGCCGCGACGTACCCGCCCATCGCGACGGGCCGCACATCGAAGCCCTCGCGTTTGAGTTCTTTGAACACGGCGCGGGCGGCGCGCATGCTCGGGCCCCATGAGCGCACGAGCCGCGCGAGCCCCATCGGTCGCATGACCGCCGGCGCCGCCGGGATCGGGTGGAACTCGACGCCCTCGCCCGACAGGATCGCCGCGTCGATCGCTTTGCCCGAGCAGAGGTACACGCACCGAGCGTCGGGGCGCTGGCGCCCGAGCGCCTCGGCGATCGCCAGCGCCGGGTACAGGTGCCCGCCGGAGCCGCCCCCCAGAAAGACCGGCGCGATCGGTGTCATGGGTTGGCGTGGACCCGGCCCAGACCACGCGTGCGCACGACCGGCTCGGGCAGGACGTTGGCCGTCGCGGGGCGCGACGGCTCGCGCGGCATCCGGGCGCGGACGACAAGCTCGGGCTCGGACTCGATCTCGGGCGTGGGGCGGTTGATCGCCGCGAGCACGCCCAGCATCCCCGCGGTCAGGATCCAGCCGGTCCCGCCCGAGGACAGCAGGGGCAGGGCGATGCCCTTGGTCGGTCCCAGGCCGGTGACGACGGCCATGTTGATCAGGGCCTGGAGGGTGACGGTCGCGGCGACGCCGGTCGCGACGAGCTTGAGGGTGAGCAGGTCGGCGCCGCGGACGATCTTGACCGCGCCCAGCGCGATGGCGGCGTACAGGCAGATGACGAGCAGAGCCCCCGCGAGGCCGAGTTCCTCGCAGATGATCGCGAAGAGGAAGTCGGTCGTGTCCTCGGGGAGGTAGCCGAATTTTTGGAGCCCGTGCCCGAGGCCGCGCCCGAAGATGCCGCCGCCGGCGACCGTGGACATGCTCTGGATCATGTGGTAGCCCGCGCCCTGCGGGTCGGCGTACGGGTCAATAAAGGTGATGATCCGCTGGACTCTGTAGGGACTCTGCACGATCGCGAGCACGACGGCGGCCGCGGCGGGGGGCACGAACATCAGGAAGTGCCACACTCGTGCGCCCGCGGCGAGCAGCACGACGGCGCCGACCATCGCGATCAGCGCGCCCGTGCCCAGGTCCTCGAGCACGATCATGCCCGCGACGGCGCCCAGGCAGACGATCGCGGGCGCCAGGCCCTTCCAGAACTCGCGCACGCCTCCGGCGACGGCGCCGGATGTGGCCCGCCTCGCGGCGTACCAGGCGAGCAGCGGCACGATCGCCCACTTGGCGACCTCGGAGGGCTGGAAGGATTCGAGGCCCGGGACCGGGAGCGTGATCCATCGTGCCGAGCCGTTGACGACGCGCTGGATGCCCGGGACGTACACGAGCGCGAGGATCGCGATAATCCCGAGTGTGCCGACGAGCAGCCAGCCGACCTCGCCCAGTGGCCTGGGCCATGGGGTGGATTCCAGGCGGGCGGCCAGGCGTCGCACGGGCAGCACCGACGCCAGCCCCATCGCGCCGACCGCGACGCCCATGTAGATGGTCGAGCGTGAGAGCAGGATCGAGCGTGCGGTCACGCCCTGGCGTGTGACGACCGAGGCATCGGTCGAGGCGTGCACGCCCGGTGCCTCGACGTCGATCGGGTCCACGCGCATGGCGGCGGAGTTGACCATAACCACGCCCAGCGTCAGCAGGGCGAGCGCGCACAACATGACCGAGTGCCCGGGGCGGAGCATGGGCTGTGCATCGGCATGGGGGCGTGATCCTCTGTACAGGGCGGCGTTTGTGTCATGGTCGGGGGCTGTCGCACATCTGGTATATTGATCCTCGAAGCCAAAGGGGGAGGTCACGATGCGACGATCGGCTCTTGCGAGCCTGGCGCTCCTTTTCACTGGTATCTCGCACGCCGACGTCGTTGATGACGCCCTCGGCGGGCGGATCGGCGCCGGCACGACGGGCGAGGCCATCCGGGCGCTCGAGGCGTCTCTCGACAGAGAGCCAGACGACGGGCGAACACTCTTCGCCCTCGGCGTGATGCAGGCGCTGCACGGCTGGGAGCGTGTCAGCCAGGGGCTCCACCGGTTCGGCGCTGGCGATCCCGTCCGACGTGGATCGGCGATGGTCTTGCCGGCGCTGGCGGCGATACCGACCAACCCCGAGCCGGAGCCCGTGACCCTCGACGACCTAGAGAGGATGTTCCTCGAGGGGATGGAGCACCTGGACGCCGCCGAGCGGACGCTCTCGCGGATCGGCCCCGAGGCGTTTGAGCTCCGGGTGGATGTGCTGGCGATCCGGATGGATTTCAACGGAGACGGCAAGGCCACGGACGCAGAGTCGTTCGGCGCTGTGCTCGGGCGAACGAGAATGCGTCTGCGCGGCGCGGACGGCCCGATCACGGAGCTGTTCGTGGACTTCGATCGGGGCGACGCCGAGTGGCTGCGCGGGTACTGCCATCTGAGCCTCGCGCTCGACGAATGGATCCTCGCTCACGACTGGACCGGCGTGTTCGATCGCGCCGGGCATGTCTTCTTTCCACGCAACGAAACACCCTACGCGTTCCTGCGTGGTGAACGCAGCCCGTTCCGAGAGGAACGCGGGATGATGGGGGTGGACCCCATCGACCTGATCGCCGCGATCCACATGATGCGTTTGCCCGTCACCGAGCCCCAGCGGATGGGCGCGGCGCGGGAACACCTGCTCGAGGCGATCACGTGCAGCCGGACGATGTGGGATCACTACAACGCGGAATCCGACAACGGGAACGAGTGGATCCCGAACGTTGATCAACACGCTTCGCTGCCCACGGTCACGGTTGGTCAGCGGGAACAGGACGCGTGGCTGGCGTTTCTCGACGACGCCGAGGCCATGCTCCAAGGCGAGTTGCTGCTGCCGTTCTGGCGGGGAGACGGATCGCGGGGTGTCAACGTCCGCCGAATCTTCGAGGAACCTCGGGAGTTCGATCTGATCCTGTGGATCCAGGGATCGGCGGCGGCGCCGTACCTCGAGGAGGGCGAGGTCGGGTCGCGCGAGGTCTGGGACGAGATGGAGAACGCCTTCGAACGCCACTCGTTCCGGCACATGTTCTGGTTCAACTAGGCCTACGCGAGCGGCAGGCTGACCCTGCGCTCCAGCTCGGTGATCGGGCGTGCGATGAGGTCGTAGCCGTCGGAATCCACGATCGCGCACCGGACAAGCTCTCCGGGCGAGAGGGCTTCGCGGGCGTGGACGTAGGTGACGGCGTCGATCTGGGGCGCCTGGAAGTACGTGCGCCCCTGCCAGACACCCGGCTCGCCGGACGCACGGTCGATCAGGACGTCGAAGTGGCAGCCGGAGTCCGTGGGCTTCTCTGGGTCGAACTGCTCGGCGACGTACGCGGCCTGCTCGTGGGCGATGCCCTGCTGCAGCTCCATGATCTCGTCGTGGCGGCGCTGCTTGACGTCCTCGGGGACAGCGAGATCGGGGTCGGTCTCCATCCGCCCCGCGACCGTGCCCTCCTCACGCGAGTAGCGGAAGCAGCCGACCGCGTCGAAGCCGACCTCCTCGATGAACTCCAGGAGCTGCTCGTGGTCCGCCTCGGTCTCGCCCGGAAATCCGGTGACGAAGGTGGTCCGGATGGCCATGCCGGGGACGCGGTCGCGGAGCTTGTGCATGAGTTCGAGTTGTTGCGACGCGCCGACGTTGCGGCGCATCGCGGTGAGCACGTTGTCGGAGGCGTGCTGGAGGGGGATGTCGATGTACGGGAGCAGGTTCCCCTCGGCGACGAGGGCCGCGAACGCGTCGATGATCGGGTCGGTGAAGTTGGATGGGTAGGCGTACATGAGGCGGAGCCATGCGGACTTGCTCTCCTCGCGTGCGGTGTCGGAGAGGGTTTTCAGGAGTTTGGGCAGGCCTGAGGTGAAGAGGTCTCCGGTGGGACAGGCGTCTCGCCTGTCTGCGTTCTGGGTTGGCAGGCGGGACGCCTGCCCCACCGCCATCCCCAGTGCCTGCCCCCCCGGGGGGAGTCCGATGCCGATGTCGTCGCCGAAGCTGGTGGTGTCCTGGCCGATGAGCAGCAACTCGAACGCGCCGTCGCGGAGGAGTTCGCGGGCTTCCGCCTCGATGCGGTCGATGGGCTTGGATCGCATCTTGCCGCGGATCGAGGGGATGGTGCAGAAGGCGCAGTTCTGGTTGCAGCCCTCGCTGATACGCAGATACGCGTAGTGACGGGGCGTGAGGCGGAGGCGGGCGTTGTCGGACTCGAAGTAGCCGACGCCTTTTCCGTCCTTGCCGTTCACGGATAGCCCGACCGTCTCGCGACCATCAGCCTTGGCCTTGACCAGCGCGTTGGCGCTGACCCAGTAGCTCGGGCCCTTCTCGGCTGCCTCTTGAAGTGTCTCGCGCTGTGCTCGCTCGCCCCGGACCGCGTCGAGGATCTTGTCGCGGTCGAACACCCCCACCATCGCGTCGATGCCGGGGGCCCAGTCGAGCATCTTGGCCCGGTGACGCTGCACGAGGCAGCCGGCGACCACGACGCGCTTGATCTGGCCCGCGTCCTTGAGGGCGATGGCCTCGCGGACGACGCCCAGGGATTCGAGCTTGGACGCCTCGAGGAAGCCGCAGGTGTTGATGACGACCGCGTCGGCGGGCGTGACGCGCCCGCTGGTCGCGCCCGAGTCCTGCTCGGAGCCCGAGAGGGACAGGTCGTCGTGCTCGGAGTCCTCGCCCGCGTCGGCCGAGACCGGGGCGACGCCGCCCTCGGCGAGCAACCCGAGCATCTTCTCGGAGTCCACGAGGTTCTTGGGGCACCCGAGCGAGACGAACGAGACCGTTCGGATCTCGTTGTCCTCGCTGGGTTTCGCGTCGATCGCGGGGATGTCCGGGGCGTCGGTGTTCAAGGCCCCAAGTGTAGGGGTGGGCGCCGACGCCCCGGGACGTTCTCTCTCTCCCCTCGGGCGGCCCCGGACGATGATCTAGCTGGCGGCCAGGCGTGAGACGGTCTCGGGCACGCCGCGGCCCTCGGCGCGCATGGGATACAGGCGTTCGAGGCCCAGTTCCATCCTCTCGTCGTTGCAGACCGCGAGGCGGACCGGGCGGTCGATAGCCCAGCCGACGAACCGCATCGCCCGGGCCAGGCCCTTTGGCGTGCTCACGCAGACCAGCTCGCGCCCGTCGAAGCGGATGGGCACGACGCGGAACTGCCAGGCCTGGCGGCGGTCGACGAACGACCGGGTCATCGGGTGGGCGGTCGCGGTCGCGGGGTTGATACGTTCGGCGAGGTTGGCGTGCTGCTCGCCCCACGTCTCCTCGATGTCGGAGGGCTGGACGCCGAACATCTCCTCTGCGATCGCGCCGAAGGGCCTGGCTCGCCCGTGCTGGGCATCGAGGATCTGGTGTTTCTGCTCGTCGGTGATGACACCCTTGAGCACGAGCAGGTCGCCGAGTCGGATAGGCATTCGTGTGTCCCTCGCCGCCGAGTCTCCCCCGGCGGCGAGGAGATCGGCAACGGCGCCGCGGGCCTTGACACACTCGGCATGTCAACGGGCGGCGCGCGCACGGTCGGGGCGTGTGCGAGACCGGGCGGGGTTCTCTGGGATGCGAGGGGGTGAGAACCGGGAGAGTTCGCCCGCGCGCGCGCAGATCGCTTGACACCCGGGATGTCCGGGCGTTGTGGGGCGATGCGTGGGTCCGTCTGTGAGACCTGCGTCTAGTCGTTGGGCTCGATGGTGACGGTCAGGCGCTTTGAGCGGAACTGGTCGAGGTAGAGCTCGGCGCGTTCTTTGTGGGTCAGGAGGATCAGGCTGACGCCCTGGGTGTGGGCGGTCATCATGATCTCGAAGGCGCGGGTCCGTTTGAGTGTGGTCAGCTCGAGGATCGCGTCCACGACGTCGAGCATCTCGGTCTTGTCGTCGTTGTGCAGCAGGACGCGGTAGGGGGGGAGACGGTCGAGGCGGGGCGGGGCGGGCTTGTCCTTGACGGCCGACGAGCCGCGCGTCGTGCGCCCCTCGTGCTCGGTTGATCGCTGGTCCATGACGCCCTCCGTGGCTTGAACATGTAGAGTGTACAAGCCACGGGCCGGGACGACGCGCACAGGCCCGCCTTGGGGATGAATCCGGACGCACGGCGCGCCGGGCGCGGGGCGCGAGCGGGAGCAGCGGCATGGACGCCGGGGCGAGGGAGATCGACGAGCCGCGGATCGCGCCCGAGCGGGCGGCGTTGATCGTCGTGGGCTCGAGCCTGGAGGCCGAGGTGTACGACCGGCCGGTCGCCGACGCGTTGGCGACGACGATCTCGCGTCGCCTGGCCGAGCGGGGCACGTGCGAGCGGGCGCGCCCGGTCGTGTGCACGGACCTGTGGTACCTGAACCAGGACGAGCTGCGGGCGAGGCCGACCGTGTCGGTCGGGCGCCCGGAGCGGAACGCGTTGTCGGCGTACCTGGGTGACAAGACGCCCAGCGCGTACGTCGTGGACGACGTGCTGATCGTGCAGGCGGACCCGGAGATGGGCGAGCCGGTGGTGTGCTGCTGGGGCGTGGACGCGGAGGCGACGGCGTGGGCCGTGGACGCGTTCGTCGAGCGGTACCTGGGCGCGTTCCTCGACCGCCTCGTCGCCATGACGTGAGCGGCGCCCGGACATCTCCCGATGACAGGCGGGACGCCTGTCACGCCGGGTCACTTGCCGACGCAGAACGTCGCGAAGATGCGCCCGATGACGTCGTCGGGGTCGATGCGCCCGACCAGCTCGCCCAGGGCGTCGAGTGCGTCGCGCATCGCCTGGGCGGTGGGCGCGGGGTCCGGGGCGCCCGACCGGGCGAGGGGGGACGCCTCGCGCAGCGAGCGCGAGGCCCGGGACAGGGCGGCGTGGTGACGCGGGACGAGGTCGCTCCCGGCGCCGACGACGTAGATATCCGCGATCGCCCTGCGCAGTGCGCCCAGGCGGCGCCCGTCGAGGGCGCAGACGGCCAGGGCCCCGGGCGGCGGCACTCCCGGCGCGGGCAGGTCCGCCTTGGTGCGCACGCGGATGACCGTCGCGTTTGGTCGGGCGGCGTCGATGGCCGCGAATCGTCCCGAGGGGTCGCAGTGGACCAGCGCGTCGGCCCGGGCGATCGTCTCGCGGGCGGCGTGCTGGGCGGCGGCGTCGATCACGCCCGCCGCGCCCGCGTCCAGGCCCGGGAGGTCGGCGAGGCGCACGATCCCCGCGTCCGGCGCGTCGCGCGAGAGATCGAGGTCCTCGACCAGAGCGTCGCGGGTTGTGCCGGCGTGCGCGCTGACCAGGGCCCGTGGGCGTGCGAGCAGCGCGTTGAACAGCGTGGACTTGCCCGCGTTGGGGGCGCCGACGAGGACGACGAGCGGGGCCTCGTCGCGGTGCTCGCGTGGCGTCGCGCCGCCCAGGACCGCGTCGATCGCGGCGCGTAGAGCGTCGAGACGGGCGGTGAGGCGCCCCGCGTCGATCGGCGTGACGTCCTCCTCGTCCGTGAAATCGATCCCCCCCTCGACCAGCGCGAGCAGGCCCGCGAGCTCGTCGGCCCAGGCGCGGAAGCGGTCGCCGACGGCGCCCGAGAGCAGGTCGCGGGCGGCGTCGAGCTGCGCGTCGGTCTGGGCCGCGATCAGGCGTGCCACGCCCTCGCCCTGCTCGATCGTCAGACGCCCGGCCAGGTACGCCCTGGCGCTGAACTCGCCCGGCTCGGCGACGCGGACGCCGTCGAGAGACAGCAGCTGCTCCAGCACCCGGCGAGCGAGCGCGGGCGAGCCGGGCACGAGCATCTCGGCGGCGTCCTCGCCCGTGTACGACGCGTCGTTGGTGAATCGCACGAGCAAGACCGGGAGCGAGAGCGTCTCGGTCAGGCGGAAGCGGGCGGGGGCCGCGGAGCGCACACCCGGGTCGGCGCCGAGCATCGACACAAGGACGTCATGCGTGCGCGGGCCGGAGAGGCGGACGACGGCGCGCGGGGCGTGCCCCGGGGGCGAGGCGATGGCGGCGATGGTCTCGGGCACGCGGGGAGGGTACGTGACGAGGAAACGAGCCGGTTGGAACCGGCTCGACCAGGGGGGCGAGAGGGAGGTAGGCGGAGGCACGCCTGCGCGGGCGATTACTTGCCGCGCTTCTTGTAGCGCTGGACCGGCGCTTCTTTCTTGGAGGCCTGGTACTGCTTGCGCCCGGCCCGCCCCGAGCCGAAGCCCTGGGGCTTGCCCGTGCGGGCGGCCTGCTGCTGCTCGGCCAGCTGCATCATGCGGGCCATGAAGCCCGACTTCTTCTTGCCCGCCCGCTGCTCCTTGATCTTGTCCACGTTCAGGAGGTCGTGCTTGTTCATGTGCGCACGGATCCACTTGTTCTCGACGATCGCGAGCGAGGAGTTGGTCACGAAGTACAGGGCCAGGCCCGAGGGGGCGGCGTACATGAACAGCGGGAACATGACGACCATCATCACACGCATCATCTTCTGCTGCTGCTGCTGCTCGGGGGTCATCGTCGCGCTGGTGGGCGGGGTCAGATATTTCTGGTGCACGAAGAAGACCGCGCCCAGCAGGAAGGGCATGACGTTGATCGAGGCGACCGTGCCCCAGATCCAGAAGCTGAAGTGCCAGGACGCGGGCAGGGGGATGGCGGCGTCCGGGCTGGCGAGGTCGGCCAGGAAGTCCCACTTGCCGCCGGAGATCTTCTGGAACACGCCGTAGAACGCGGGCTGGTGGCGCAGGTCGTAGACGAAGAAGAGCGTCGCGTACAGCGCGATCCAGACCGGGCTCTGGAGGAACATGGGCAGGCACCCGAGCATGCCCGCGGGGTTGATGCCCTCTTCTTTCCAGAGCTTGCCCATCTCCTGCTGCATGCGCTTGGGATCGTCGGCGTACTTCTCCTTGATCTTCTTCTGCTTGGGACCCATCGCCTGCATCTGGGCGCCGAAGCGCTGCATGCGGATCTGGCTCCAGCGCGTGATCGGGTGGAGCACGGTGCGGACGACGACGACGAGCAGGATGATCGCCAGGGCCCAGTCGTGGGTGAGCACGTGCAGGGCACGGAGGATCGCGAGGAGGATGTGGGTGAGCCACGAGAAGGTGCACATGGCGCAGACGGAGCCGAAGTTGTAGATGACGATGTTGTCGATGCCCAGGGAAGAGGCGATGGCGTCCTCGCGGAGGGCGGCCGAGTCCATGGGGCCCGCGAAGACGCCGATCGAGCCATCCGCGGACCCGCCGGGCGGGGCGGTGACCGGGGCGCTGGTGAGCTGGAGGACGATGGTGGGCGGGTGCGCCTCGTCGCTCTTGTCGGAGCCCGCGTTGAGCAGGAGGCGTTTGATTGTCTGCGCGTTGGCGAAGAGCTTGTCCTCGCCCGTCTGGGGCGGGGCGTCGGGGTCGATCCGGGGGTGGGCGACGACGGCGAAGTAGCGGTCGGTCAGGCCCGCCCAGACCAGGCGGTGCCCCTCCTTCTCGCTCCACTCGCTGGGCCAGACCGGGTCCACGACCGCGTACCGCCCCGTGCCCTTGTCGCGGGGGCCGAAGAGCTTGGCGCGGTCGGTGAGGCGTGCGTCGGCGGAGACGGTGGCGCTGGGGCCCTGCTTCTCGGGGATCAGGAGGTAGCCGTAGCGGATGCGGCGTTTGTCGCCGCCGTAGGTCGAGCGTGGCTTGTCGAGATCGATCGGGCCGGTCTGCGTCCAGACGACCGTCATCGGGTCGTCGGTGAGGTTCTCGAGTCGTTGGTCGATCTCGAGGTTGTACGAGTCGCGTTCGAGCTTGAAATGGCGGACGACGCGGGCGACGATGGCGCCGTCGGCGTCCTGGATCTCTGCCGTGAAGCGTCCCGGGTCGTTGGCGTCCTGACGCCAGACGGGGCCGGCGAGTTGGACGTCCGTGCCGTTGATGGTGACCTTGGCCAGCGCGAACGGGACAGCGGCGATGCCCGTCCGCCCGGTCCGTGTCTTCTGGAGTTCCACGTGCTCGAGACGCTTGACCGTCTTGTAGTCGTGCGTGAGCTGGAGGGATTCGATGCCCGCGCCCATACGCGAGAACTTGATGAACACCTCTGTCCGGTCCGCCTCGTCGAGCGAGCCCAGCGAGCGCAGCCCGCCCTGGTCTGGGACGGGGCGGGCGGCGAGGCCATCGAAGACGACAGCGGGCTCGGGAGGCGGCGCGTCGGTCGCGTCGGCGCCGGCAGGGTCACCGGATTGCGGCGCTGCTTCGGCGGGGGTCGGCGGCCCGCTGTCCTGGCGCGGTTCGTCCGTGAGCGTCTCGACTGGCGATCCGTCGGCGGGCGGGGTCGTGGGCTGCTGGGGCGCCGGCTGCGCGGGCCCGCCGGAGTTCATCGCGATCGTGACGGCCAGCGCGAGCCCGCCTGCGAGGATGACGAGCGGGACCGCGACTCTCAGGAATGTGTTGGGCTTCTTTGCCATCGTCCGTGTCTGGCGAGCGTGCTCTGCGAAGGGTCGTCGGTCGGTGGGCTCACTGCCCCCGGAAGAGGCGTTCGGCGAGCCAGTCGTGCAGCTCGGGGACCGCCCGGATCTTGTCGGCCGTCGTCTGGATGTCGTACTCGACGCGGAAGAACTCGACACGATCCGGGTGGAGGACGGCGTAGCTGGCGCGGGGGTCCTCGTCGCGGGGCTGGCCGACCGATCCGACGTTGATGATCGCCTTCTCGGTCTCGAGGAACTTGTAGGCGCCGCCGTCGCCCAGCTCGCTGGGCGGGTAGAAGTCGGGCTCGTCGGTGAAGACGCCCGGGACGTGGGTGTGCCCGACCAGGGCGATCCTTTCGACGCGCTCGAAGATGGCCTCGAGCTTGTCGGGCGCGTCCATCGCGTCGTCGGGGAAGATGTACTCGTTGATCGGGCGTCGGGGCGAGGCGTGGACGGCCAGGATCGGCGGGGCGCCGTTCCCCTCGGGCAGGCGGTCCACGATCCGGACCTTCAGTCTGTTGAGGAAATCGTACCGCTCGGCGCGCAGCGCGTCGTCGGGCTCGGCGTCGAGCTGTGTGCGTGTCCAGTACGCGCTGGATTCGGCCGCGGCGTTGAAGTTCGTGGGCTCGTACAGGACCGCGAAGTCGTGGTTGCCCATGAGCGTCCAGGTGCAGCGTTCGCGGACCATGTCAACGACCTCGAGCGGGTCGGGGCCGTAGCCCACGACATCGCCCAGGTTGATGACGCGGTCGATGCCCCGGGCGCTGATGTCGTCGAAGACGGCGCGGAGGGCGGCGGCGTTGCCGTGGATGTCGCTGATGACCGCGGTGGGCACGGAAATGACTCTCCGGGGGGCTCTGCGTGGACGGATGGGCCTGGGCCCGAGACTGGCTCAGCGGCCCGGCGGGGCGAGCGGACGCTCCGGGGGGTCGTGGACGGCAACTCTAGTGGTCCCCCACCCCCGCGGCAAAGCGCACGCGGGTCCACCGCGGGGCTCGGATGCCCTTCTTGAGTGGGATACGGGCGCCAGGACTTGCGCGGGATTGGTCGCCTCCTATCATGCCCAGCGAGCGATCGTCCGATGGAACGGGCGAGGATCAGCCTCACGGGGCGCGCCGGCCCGACCCCCCGGCCACGCGAGCCCTTGATACGCCACGACTTACGTGGCTGTGCAGCTGGGGGAGGCGGGAAGGACCCATGCCGGCAGCCAACGTTTCCTACCAGCGCACCCGCGAGATGACGATCGACGAGCTGTTGCTCGAGAACCGGATCGTCTTCCTCATCGGCGAGATCAACCACGCCTCGGCCTCCCGGGTGATGATGCAGATGCTCTACCTGGAGAACCAGCGGAGATCCCAGGAGATCAACTTCTACATCAACTCGCCCGGCGGGAGCGTGGACGACACGCTGGCGCTGTTCGACACGATCCGGTTCCTGTCGAGCGACGTCTCGACGTACTGCATCGGGCGGGCGTACTCGGGCGCCGCGGTGCTGCTGGCCGCGGGCACGAAGGGCAGGCGGTTCGCGCTGCCGCACGCCAAGGTGATGATCCACCAGCCGTACGGCGGCGTGACGGGCCAGACCGAGGACATCCGTATCCAGGCCGAGCAGATCATCAAGGCCAAGCGGGCGATCAACGAGATCCTCGCCGAGTGCACGGGCCAGAAGGTCGAGCAGATCGAGGCCGACGGCGAGCGGGACCGGTACTTCAACGCCCAGGAGGCCAAGGAGTACGGGCTCGTGGACGAGGTTCTGAGCCAGCCGCCCAAGGAAATCCCGGGCAAGAGCACCCTCTAAGACAAGCGCCCCCGAGGGGCACGCGACGCACGGACACGCACACACGGGGCCAGGACCAGGACGCCCCGAGCCACAGACGGAGAGTCACACGCCATGTCGTACCTTGTCCCGATCGTCATCGAGCAGACCGGACGCGGCGAGCGTTCGTACGACATCTACTCGCGTCTGCTCAAGGACCGCATCATCTTCGTCGCCGGCCCGGTGATGGACGAGATGGCGAACCTGATCGTCGCCCAGCTGCTGTTCCTGGCCAACGAGGACGGCGAGTCGGACGTACACATCTACGTCAACTCACCGGGCGGCAGCGTGACGGCCGGCCTGGGCATCGTGGACACGATGCGGTACATCAAGCCCGACGTGTGCACGTACGTCATCGGTCAGGCGGCGTCGATGGGCTCCGTGATCGCCGCGTGCGGCACCAAGGGCAAGCGGTACACGCTCAAGAACGCACGCAACCTGCTCCACCAGCCGCTGCTCTCGGGTGTGATGGAGGGCCAGGCGACCGACCTGGAGATCGAGGCCAAGGAGATGCTGCGCCTGCGCGACCGCATCTACGCGCTGTACTCGGAGATGACGGGACAGGACGCGGCCAAGATCACCAAGGACTGCGACCGCAACCTCTGGCTCGACGACGCGGAGATGCGCGAGTACGGCCTGGTGGACGAGATCCTCGACGTCATGCCCGCATTCCACCACGAGAAGTCGGACTGACGGACGCGAAGCCCGCAGCGTTCTTTACAGAAAATCCCCCCCTGGGCCCCGGATGGGACGCCTCAGAGGTAGCCGAGCGCGTCGGCCGCGACGAACAGGAACGTCAGGCAAACCGAGACCACGCACAGGTCGCGGACGTACGTCCTGCGCTTGCGGCACGGCGCCTTCCAGTCCTCGTAGTAATCGGGGCGGTTGCTGCAGCGCTCCGGGGGCGCCGGCGGCGGTGACTTCTTCCACATGAGCGGTCTCCTTCTTCGATTGTCATAGTGATCCTGCCCCAGGCCGACGCACGTGCCAGCCGCCCGGGGATGCAGGCCAGGACGCGCACAAAAAACAGACCGCACGACCGGTGCAGACCGGCGCGAGGCGCGTTACCGGGCGGCCCGACGCCGCCACCCGGCCGCCAGCGGCTTTGTCAGCGATCGCGGCGGGTCCGCGAACAGGCCGAGCCCATCGCGGGCGCTGGCGAGCGTCAGGCGCCCGGCCGCCCGCTCGGCACGCTTGAGCGTCCAAGCGGCGCCCCCAAGGGCGTGCAGGGGGCCCGCGGGGTCCCTGAGGCGCTCGCGGAGCAGGTCCAGGTCGTGGCGGCGCCCGAGGCGGGAGGCGAGGCGGTCGAGCCGCTGGGCGCGTGCACGCATCGCCTTGGGCGCCGCGGCGTTGAGCAGACGCACGTGGTACCAGTGCCGCTTTGCCCAGGTCCGCCACTCGTGCGAGTACAGCGGGTCGGGGTCGGCCATGGCGGCGCCCATCGCCCGGCGGGCTTGTTTGTATGTGCGCGCGAACGCGTCCCAGAGGTCGTCGTGCGTCAGCGCGTCGAGCGGGAGGCCGGGGATGCGCGCCAGCGCCTCGCGCAGGAGAGGGTGGGCCGCGTCCAGCGAGGGCCCGGTGTCACCGGCGCCCGCGGCCTCGAGGTCACGCTGCGCGTCGAGTGTCGCACGCATCAGCACGAGCGCCGGGGCGAGGCCTTTGCG
This sequence comes from Phycisphaerales bacterium, assembly GCA_029260515.1. Lineage (GTDB taxonomy): Bacteria > Planctomycetota > Phycisphaerae > Phycisphaerales > UBA1924 > JAJRXR01. The sequence goes on from JAJDDC010000019.1 coordinate 317,812, forward strand.
GGGCGTGATGCCGTCGAAGGCGTCGAGGACCGCCTGCGCGTCTCGGGCGGCGGCGAGTGTCCGGGCGACCTGCGCCAGCTCGTGGTTCTCGCGTGCGAAGTCGTCGCCCAGCGCCGCGCGGGCCAGGCGGAGTACGCCGCGCGCGCGCTTGCAGCAGACGCGGACCCGGCGGACCGATTCCGGGTCCGGGCGCCCGTCGGCCGACTCGATCAGGCGGAGGGCCCGCCCGAGCTGCTCGCCCGCGACACGCCGGACCTCGTCGGCGGGCGGCGTTGATGGATTGATTCGGTAGGGCATGCCGGCCAGAGATAGGTAGCCGATCCGGGGGCGTGGGTCACGGGAAATCGCCGGCGGACGGGCGGAATCGGGCGTTCTTCGCACGACCCGCCCCCGCCCCGGCTTGACGCGGGGCGCGTGTTGCGGGCAGGATGCGTCGTTGGCCCGCCCCATGGACGGGGCGCACACAAGGGGAATCAGCGATGGTGGAACTGCTCGACCTTTGGCTTCCGATCCTGGTCTCGACGGTGGTGGTGTTCATCGCGAGCATGATCATCTGGATGGGAATGCCGCACCACAAGGCGGACATGAAGGTGCTGCCCGACGAGGCGGTCATGGACCGTGCGCTGGGAGAGCTGAAGCTCCAGCCCGGCGGGTACTACATCCCCAACTGCTCGGACAAGGAGAAGTTCAAGGGCGACGCGTTCAAGGATCGCTGGAAGAACGGCCCCTGGGCCTTCCTGCAGATCCCGGCCGGCAGGCCGAGTTTCGCGGTGAATATGTCGGTGACGTTCCTCGAGTTCCTGGTGGTCACGATCTTTGCCGCGTACCTCGCGTCGGTGACACTGTCGGCCAGCGCCGCGTACCTCGACGTGTTCCAGGTCGTCGGGACGGCGGGCGTGCTCGCGTACGTGCTGGGCACGATCCACCACGAGTTCTTCCAGATGAAGACGGTCCGGCACGTGCTCTTCTGCGCGTTCGACGGCGTCGTGTACGCGCTGCTGACCGCGGGCATCTTCGGATGGCTGTGGCCGACGATGGAGGCGGCGGCGGGCGCCGGCGTGCCGGGCATCTCGGCGCCGTAAACGCGGGGCTAGCGGCTCTCGCCCTCGCCCAGCCGCTCTTCGTGTGCGCACAGATCCTCGAAGCGCTGGTCCATCGCCTCGTACTCGCTCGCGTTCTCGTCGCGGAAACGCTCGTGGTGGGCGCGTGACACCCAGCGGTCGATGGTGAGGCACTCGCCGCCAGCGATCTCGATCAGTTCGGTCCCGAGGAAACCCTCGCCGCCCTCGAAGAAGCGGGCCCAGTCACCGTCCGAGGCGTAGGCGCGTACGAACTCGTCGGCCCGCGCGGGCTGGGCGCGGAAACGCCAGACAATCACGTAGGTCATCGCGCGTCCTCCGGGCGGCGAACGCCGCCGACTGTCAGTGCGCCGCGTGCGGGAGCGGGAACCGGGCGCACATGTCGCGGACCTCGGCCCGCACCGTCTCGGTCGTCCTGGCCAGCTCGTCGGCGCCCTTGAGCCCGGCCGAGAGGACGCGGTCGATCCAGGCGGCGACCTCGCGCATCTCGGGCTCGCCGAACCCGCGGGTGGTCGTCGCGGGGGCGCCCAGGCGGAGGCCCGAGGTGACCATGGGCGAGCGGGCGTCGTCGGGGATGCCGTTCTTGTTGGTAATGATGCCCGCGCCCTCGAGCCAGCCCTCCGCGTCCTTGCCGGTCAGTTCGGCGTCGCGGGCGGTCAGGTCCACGAGCATGAGGTGGTTGTCGGTGCCGCCCGAGGTGATGCGGTAGCCGTGCGCACTCAGAGCGCCGGCGAGCGTCTGGGCGTTGGCGACGACCTGCTGCTGGTAGGTCTTGAATTCGTGGGTGAGGGCCTCGCCGAGGGCGACGGCCTTGGCCGCGACGATGTGCATGAGCGGCCCGCCCTGGATGCCCGGGAACAGGGCCTTGTTGATCTTCTTGGAGAGCTCCTCGTCGTTGGTCATGACAAGCCCGCCCCGCGGGCCCCGCAGCGACTTGTGCGTCGTCGTCGTGACGACGTGCGCGTGCGGGAACGGGCTCGGGTGCACGCCCGTGGCGATCAGGCCCGCGATATGGGCGACGTCCGCGACCAGCAGCGCCCCGGCTTCGTCGGCGATCTCGCGGAACCTGGCGAAGTCGATCACGCGGGGGTAGGCCGAGTACCCGCACAGGAGCACCCTTGGCTTGTGCTCCTTGCAGACCGCCCTGACCGAGTCGTAGTCGATGCGCTCGTGCTCGGGGTGGGCCTTGTCGTAGTGCAGGGCGTAGTGGACGGGGTTGTAGAAGATGCCCGAGAAGTTGATCTTCATCCCGTGCGACAGGTGCCCGCCGTCCTTGAGCACGAGCGAGGCGAACGTGTTGCCCGGGTCCATCGTCGCCAGGAACGCGGCCATGTTGGCCTGGGCCCCCGAGTGCGGCTGGACGTTGGCGTACGAGCACCCGAAGAGTTTCTTGGCCCGCTCCTGGGCGAGGCGTTCGATGGCGTCGTGGTGGAGGCACCCGCCGTAGTAGCGGCGTCCGGGGTAGCCCTCGGCGTACTTGTTGGTCATGACCGTGCCCGCCGCGGCCATGACGGCGGGCGAGGCGTGGTTCTCGCTGGCGATCAGCTCGATCGTCGTCTCCTGACGCTCGGCCTCGGCGGCGACGATCGTCGCGACCTCGGGGTCGGCGGCGCGGAGGGTGTCCATGACGGTGTCGGGGGCGTGGGTGGGCATGGGGGGAGTGTATCGGCGGTCCTCGGGCGGGCGCGGCGCGAGGGCGCCCTGCGTTCGAAAGCCCGGGGCTGATCCGCGTGCGCCGAGTTGTCTGGATGTGACATCAGGGGAGCAGGAAGACCAGGGCCGAGAGCGCCAGGATCGCCGCGGGGATCGCGAGCACGAGCACGCACCCGATCGCGACAAGGGGCCCGGGGATTCGCCGGCCGGAGTACGGGTCGGCGCCGACGATGCGCTGGTCGCGGAACAGGAGCGTGCTCAGCGACTCGCGGCCGCACTCGGGGCATCTGACACGGAGCGGGCAGCGGCGCGTCCACCGGGCGACCTCGCCGGTCATGTCGTAGCCGCAATGCGGGCACGGGTGCGGCTGGTGATCGGGCATGGTCCTCCCGCGTTGGGTCCGCGGCATTGTTCGCGGCCCGGGCGGGGGGAGGATGACCGGGCGTCGCGTGGCGCTCCGTCAGGGCGCGGGGCGTCGGTAGATCGAGTACACGCCGAAGAGCTGTGTCTGCAGGTCCATCCCCATCTCGACCCACCCGAGGGCGGCGCCGGCCTTGCGTGCCATGTCGTCCTCGGGGGTGTCGTGGGCGAGCACCTCGAAGCCTGCGTTTTCCCACTCTGCTTGCGGCCACGGGTTGGCGATGTCGCACGACGCGATATACCCGTCGCCGGGGGGCGTGTACTTGCCGCCCAGGGTGTAGACCACGAGCACGCCCCCCGGGCGGAGCGCGTCGTGGAGGGCGGCGAGGAACGCGTCGTCGTCGACGCCGAAATCGACCCGGGCGTACGCGGGGGTTTCTTGCGGCGGGTCGATGTAGCCGCGCTTGATGAGGTTGCGGGCGATGATCAGATCAAACCCGCCTCCGACGGCATCGCGTGCGTGCGCGCTCGCGGGCCAGACCTCGTGCACGATGGTGACCGAGCCGTCGGGCCCTTCGTCGTGCGCGACCGATCCGGTGTCGCCCGGTCGCGAGTAGATGGCCTTGAGGATGGGGTCCGGGTCGGCGCCGACGGCGTGCGCGCCCGCCTGGGCGAGCATCCGCAGCTGGCCCAGCTGCCCGAATCCGAGGTCAAAGACGCGTGCGCCCTCGAGCGAGAAGGGCTCGTCTTTGTCGGCTTCGCCCAGGTTCTGCGCGCCCAGGTCGATGGCGCGGAGGTACGCCAGGGGCGAGCCGTAGAACGTGTCGTAGTACCCCCCGTCGGGCCCGCACTCGAGAGCCCGCAGGCCCTCGCGCTCCGCGTCGCTGAGGGCATCGTGCTCGGCCTGGGTGTATGCCCGGGCGCCCTCGCGCGTGCGTTGGTAGTGGACGGTCCGCGGCTCGACGTCGTCGGGCAGTCGGGCGCCCTCGTCCAGCCACGCGTGGGCCGCGGGCGTCGTCGCCAGCGGTCGCAGGGCCTCGACCACTCGGGCGTCGTTTGGCTCGGCGTCATCTGGCTGGGCAAGCAAGGGCGCCGAGGCGATCCCCAGCGCGAATATTGAGGCGCCAACCGATCGGTGCATCGCGGTCTCCTTTGTGGGACTGCCGGTGCGCCGTATACCGATGGGCGGGCGTCGGGTTGTACGCCCCCGGGGCTCAGCCGCCGTTTTTGCGGATCGGCGTGCCCCAGGGCGTGAGCTCGACCTTGTCGTCCTGCTTCTGGCCGCCCTCGTCGGGCGGGGCGATCTCGCGGGCCTTGCGCACGAGCGTGTACCTGGCGAAGACATGCTTCTCGGGATCGATCCCGTTGTCGCCCTTGTGCATATCGACGGCGTAGGCGAGCGTGCGCATCGCGTCGTCGTCGTCCTTGTCGAGAGCGATGACGTCGAAACCGGCGGCCTGCCACTGCTCGGGGGTGAAGGGCGAGCGGATGTCGGCGCCGAGCGCCCGGTCGGCCCAGTCCTCAGGGGCGTACCGCCCGGTGTTGTAGATCATGGCCAGGGCGCCCGGCTTGAGGATGCGGTTGAGCTGAGCGAGGAAGTATTCGGGGTAGACGCCGAGCGTGACCGCGTGCGCCGGGTCGAGCTGGGCCTGGGGGTCCATTCGTCCGTTGCGCAGGACGTCGCGTGCGAGGAACAGGTCGTAGCCTTCGCCGACCAGGTCGATCGCGCGCGGGCCGGCGGGCCAGCGGGCCTGGTGCAGCGTGATCGAGCCGGTCTTGCCGGTCGAGCCTGTGACCTCGACGTTGCTCTCGCGCTCGTAGAGGGCGGCGAGCAGGCTCGAGACGTCGGCCCCGACGACGTCGGCGCCGCACTGGGCCATCAGACGCACCTGCCCGAGCTGGCCGTAGCCAAAATCGAGGACCTTCTTTCCGTCCAGCGTGTCCATGCCGCCCTCGGTCGCGACGAGGTCGAGCGGGCGGGCGTAGGCCAGGGGCGGGCCAAAGATCGTCTGGTAGTACCGGGGAGTCTGGATCGTCATCGGCGAGAGGGGTTCCTTGGCCTGGGGCGGCAGCGCGTCGTACTGCGCCACCGTCACAGCCTCGGGCACGGTCGCGGGCAGGACGTAGATCTGGAACGGCTCGATCGAGGGCAGCGCGCGCGTCTCTTCGACGAACTCCCTGGCCAGGGCCGACTCGACGAGCGGCCCGACGCGGTCGGCCTGTGTGTCGTAGTACACGAGCACCGGAGCACGCTCGGCGGCGGGCGCCGCCGGGTTGACGTCGGGCTCGGCCACGGGCTGACTTTCATCGACAGCGGCGGCGGCGTTGTCGGCCCGTGACTCTGCCTCCGGCTGCGCCGAGGCGCGCACGACCCGAGGCTCGGCCGCGGCGGGGGCCTGGACGGGCTCGGAAGCCTGGACCGGGTGCGGGGCCTGGGCGCGCTGGCTCCGGGACTGTTCGGCCTCGGGCGAGTCGCCGGCGGCCCGCTCGTCGGTCGCCGCCTGCTGGGCGCAGCCGAGCGGGAACAGGAGCGTGATGAGCAGGAGCGTGGTCGATCGCGTGCGCATGGTCTTCTCCGTGCCGGAGATACGTCCGGCGGGGGAGCCTAGGTCGCCTGGATCCGGGTGAGCGGCTCGACGAGCGACGGGCACTGTGCCGCCGCGGGCGGGTGATCCAGATCGATCGGCAGGTACACGCCCCGGGCATGGTCCGAGGACAGGACGAGGGCGTTGGGCTCGACGAGGGCGACGCCGTTGGGCGCGTGCTCGTGCCCGAGGATGAACATGTTCACCCCCCACCGCTCCACCAGATCCTCGAGCAGCTCGGCGTCGTACCCCCGCCCCCAGATCATCAGGTGCACCGAGCCCCGCCTGGGCTCGTAGTCGTCCTCCGTCAGATCCCTCGACAGGATCGACGGGTCAAACCGCTGCATCATCGCGGGTCCGGGCAGCGAGTGGGCGCACAGGATGTCGCCCCGGGGCGTGTGCACGCGCAGGGCGATGGGCATCGAGAGCACGAAGGCGGTGATCGCGTCCTCGACGCGCCCCGCGTCGTCGGCGAAGACGTAGTGCAGCCCGTCGCGGAAGGCCTCGACGACGCGGACGCCGTTTTTGACGATCCCCGAGCCGAGCACCTGGGCCAGCTCGTGGTTCGCCAGCAGCGTGTGCACGTGCTCGGGGTGGACCGTCTTGAGGCGGGCGACGCGCGCCAGCGCCCGGTACGAAAAGTCCATCCCGCTGATGAGCGTCTCGGGGTGGATGATCTCGTGCAGGGTCAGGTGGGCGCGCGCGCCGGGGTCGGCGCCCTCGCCCAGGCCCGCGGCCTCGACGAGGCGTGCGAAGTGCACCGGGTTGTCGTGCAGGTCGCCCGTCGCGATCAGGCGACCGGGGGCGCGGATCACGTCGATCGAACCCTCGCGGCATGCGCTGTCGCGGTTGGCCCGCGCGCCCGCCTCGAAGAGGTCGCACACCGCGTCGGCGTTGTTGAGGTCGAGGCTGTCCAACGGGCCCCCGGCTCGGCTCAGTCCAGGCCCTCGAGCGTGAGCCCGGCGCGCGAGGCGTCGGACTCGGCCCGCGAGCGGAGCACGCCCAGGACCAGCTCCAGGCGGTCGCACACGGCGTGCATCTCCGGGCGTTGCTCGGGCTCGACCTCGACGCACTTCATGACCAGCTCGTCGAGCCGCTCGTCTATGTGCTTGTTGATCTCGCGCGCCGGCGTGGGCTTCTCGATCTGCGCCGCGTCCAGGGAGCCGACGAGCGAGCTGTCGTCCTTGGCCAGAGCGGTCGGGATGTGGCGCCGGGTGAGGATCCAGTACATCGTCGCGCCGAGGTTGTACACATCGGTCTTGGGGGTGATGGCCCGCCGGTGGACCTGCTCGGGGGCGATGTAGTCGGGCGTGCCCTGGATGCGGGGCTTGACGGTGCCGACCTTGCAGCTCTGGCCCAGGTCGATGATTTTGGCGAGCTTGTAGTCCCCGGCGCCCTCGCAGACCATGACGTTGTGCGGCTTCATGTCCGCGTGCACGATGCCGCGCTCGTGCATCTGCGCCAGTGCGCTGGCGGTCTGCTTGAACAGGTCCACCGCCTCGACAAACGTCCTCGGGCGGTACTCGTCGAGGGCGATGCCGTCCACGAACTCCATGACCAGGTACAGCTCTTTGGCGGCGAGCAGCGAGCCCTTCTTGATGATCCGGGGGATCTTGCGGATCGAGTCGTGATCGACGCGCGAGGCGATCTTGTACTCGCTCTCGGCCTGGTCGAGGAAGCGTTGGTCTTTGGGCCCGATCTTGGCGACGTGCTTGAGCGCCCAGACCTGCTTGTTCTTGGGATCCTGGACGAGGTACACGATCGAGGCGGCGCCCCGGCCGATCTCGGCCAGGACGCGGAATCCCTCGATGAGATCGCCCTTCACCTTGCTGTCCGGGAAGCTCGACATTGGCAGGGTGTGATCCGCGTACGTTGGCAGGCTCACCCGATCCCGAACGGGGCCAGGGCGCGACGCCTGGGAAGAAACGGCCCAAACCCGCCACACGGCGGGCTCGCGACGCCGATCTTAGTCGGCCTGACCGGGGGCAGGATGCACCGACGCCCGGTCGAAATGGCGTGGGAGGTCATGGATCGGGGGTGTGCGGGGGCGTTAGGGCGCCGCGCGGAGCAACTCGCGGAACTCGGCGGCCGGGAAGTAGGCGCCGGGCGAGCGGGCGCCCGAGAGGTCCGAGTGCAGATACACACGCTCGGGGGGCACGCCGGTCTCCTTCATGAGCGCGGAGACGACTTCGAGAAGACGGGCCATCTGGGCGTCGCTGAACGGGCGTCGTTCGCCGTCGCCCACGATGCACACGCCCACGCCCGTGCGGTTGTACGTCTGGCCCGCGGGGCCGGCGACGTGGGCGCCCGGGAGCTGCTCGAGCCAGCGGTACCCCACGTGGACCTCGCCGTCGCCCATGCCGAGGCCGTTGCCCACGACGAAGTGGTACCCCAGGCCCGTGAGGCCCATGCCCCGGTGCTGCTGGTCGATCGACTGCGGGCTGCCGACGGGCGACGCGGAGTGGTGGATGACGATCGCGTCCCAGCGGTCCTCGTCCACGGGCTCGCGGGTGCTGAAGATCGATTCGATGGACGAGGGGCCCGAGAGCGAGGCGAGGGGCGAGAGCGTCGCGCCCTGGCGCAGCCCCGTCGCGCCGCCCGAGAGGGCAGAGAGCCCGCCGCCCACGAGGGTCATCGAGGCGGCGAGGGCCACCCAGACCGTCTTGGTGCGACGGGAAAAACGCGTGCCCTGCTGGTCCTGGCGCATCCTGGCCAAGTGGCGATCCTGCCGGTTCGGAGTCCATTCGTCGCGCGGCAGCCGTGCCGGCGCACTCTGAGACTACCAACCGATCGGAGAACTCGCCCCGGACGCTTCGAGTTTCTCGGCGGAATCGTGCGTGCTGGCGCGACGGCGCGGAGCAAGGACCGATCAGTCCGTCCGCAGCAGACGCCCGCGGAGGTTCGGCGTCCGCTCGCCGTACTCGTTCTCGGTGAACGGCGGGACGTCCTCGTACCTGGTCCGGTCATACCGATCAAACTGCGAGCGCACGCCGTCGGCGGCGAGGGGTGACTTGACGCACCCTGCCGCGCACAGGGCCCCCAGCACCGCCAGGGCAGCGAAAATCGTCCGGCGCTCGGGGCGCCTCGGCGTGTCGTCCATGATGGGCCGGGCCTCGTTCATCTCGTGGGGGGTGATCCAAAAACAGTGTACCGCCCCGTTCTCAGGGGCGGCCACTGGAGGAGAGAGAGATGATTTGGGGAGGCCGGTGGGTCAGACCGGCGGGTGTCAGTGTTCATTATCGGTACGCGGCGATTTCGCGGGAGTTCGCGCCCGACGCGCAATCTCGTGCACGATCGATCACGCTTCCGGGCGGGCGAGCCGGCAATCCGTGTCCAGGCGGAGGTCGCCGCGACCGATCATTTGCCGAACACACTCGTAGGCGGCGGCGGTCGCGACCGTCGCGACGTTGAGCGACCGCTCGCCCGGCGCCATGGGCAGGCAGACGGCGGTGTCCGCGAAGCGTTCGAGCGCCGCGTCGCCCAGGCCCGCCGTCTCCTTGCCGAGCAGCACATGGTCGCCCGGGCGGACCGTCGCCTCCCAGAGGGGGCGCGACGCCTTCGTGCTCAGCGCCCAGATGGTCGGGGGGGTCGGGGCGGGTGCGCGTGCGGCGGCGACGTACGCGTCCAGGCTCGCGTGCTCGCGGACGTCCAGGCGTTCCCAGTAGTCGAGGCCGGCGCGCCGGCGCGCCTTGTCGTCGATGTCGAAGCCCAGCGGGTGGATCAGGTGCAAGGCCGCGCCGATCGCGACGCAGGTGCGCCCGATCACGCCCGTGTTGTTCGGGATCTCGGGCTCGTGCAGGGCGATGTGCAGGAATGGGTCTGGCGCGTCCGAGGGCACGCGTGAGGGTAGGGGCGGGCGCGCACGAAAACGGGCGCCCCGGGTGGGGCGCCCGCGCGAGGGATCGCGTGTGTCGCTCGGTCAGTCGCGGATGACCATGTTGGACGCGACGACCTGGTCAACGATCTGCTCGAAGTCCGAGCCGGGCACGCCCTGCCAGCGGACGACGCCGTCGGAGCTCATGACGACGACGTTGGGGATCGCGTTGATGCCGAACTTCTTGTAGAGGCTCTGGCGGTTGTCGTGCGCGTTGTAGTATGAGTGCCTGGCCCTCTTGAGGAAGGACTCGACCTTCTGGAACGGGTCGTTCTGGCCCGAGATCGCGACGACGACGGCTTCGCTTGCGTGCTTCTTGGCGACCTTGTCGAGCGTGGGGCTGAAGCGCTTGCACGGCCCGCACCACGTGGCCCAGAAGTCCACGATGATGACCTTGCCCTCGGTGTCGGGCTCGGAGGCGCCGTTCATCCAGTTCAGACGCGCGAGCGGGCGCTCCACCACCTGGCCCTGGAGGTTGTTGCTGGCGTACTGGCTCGCGCCGCTCGAGTGCGCTGGCCAGTCAACGTCCGCGGGCGAGGCGTTGTCCGCGGGCGCGTCGGCGCCCTCGTCGTACTGGTCCTCGAAGGTGACCTTGCCTGCCCGTGCCTGGAGCATCGGGTCGGCCCTGACGACCTGCTTGACCGCGTCGGCGAAGGCCGGGTTGAGCGGGTTGCCCTGCCAGCGGACGACGCCGTCGGTCGAGACCACGACGCTGTGCGGGATCGCCCGGACCCCGAAGGCGTTGTTGAGCGTCTGCTTGTCGTCGTGCAGGTACGAGTACGATTCCTTGTCGCGCTGGAGGAAGCGCTTGACGACGCCCGCGTTCTCGCGCGAACCGGAGATGGCAAGCACCTCGAGCTCGCCCTTGTGCTGCTTCTGGAGCTTGTCGAGGATGGGCGAGGAGCGTCGGCACGGGCCGCACCACGTCGCCCAGAAATCGATCACGAGCACCTTGCCCTCGGTCTCGACCTTGTCGCTCAGCCACTGCTCGTTGCCCAGGGCGACGGGCATCGCCTCGCCCTGGTAGTCCTTGGCCTTGAGTCCACGCATGTGTCCGGGCCAGTCGGCCTTGGCGTAGGCCGCGGCGGGGACGTTGATCGTGGGCTGGTCACTCCCGCCCCGGGCGGCGCCTCGAGAGGGCTCGGGCGCGGCGTTGGGGTCCTCGAGAAGGCCCGCGGCGATCTGGCCCTCCTCGGTCTTGCGTCGCGCCGCCTCGCCACGCGCGTGCTCGGGTGTCTCGGCGACGAGCTCTGCGACCGCGTCGGCGACCGACGCGTTGGAGATGTCCGCGTACCGGAGCTGCCCTGCGCGGTCGATCACGTACACGTCCGGGTCGTCGTCAACACGCAGCGCCTTGCGTGCCATGCCCAGTGCGTCCCGGGCGACGCGGCACTGGACCAGGCCCGACTCGACGAATCGGTCGAGGTTGTCCCAGCCCGCGCGGGGGTGGAGACCCACGACGATCAGGCCGTCGCCAGCGTGCTGCTCGTTGAGGCGACGGATCATCGGGCCCATGACCATGGTGCCCGGCTTGGCGCTGTCGAGGGTGACGATCACGACGACGTTGCCCGCGGCCTCGTCGCGCGTCAGGGGAGAGCCGTTGGCCCAGTCCTTGAGACCCGTGATCACGTCGAGGTTGAACGGGGCCGCCTCGGCGCTGTTGAGCGCCTCGCGGCGCTCGCCCCGCCCCTCGCGCTCGACCGGGCCGGCGAGGGCCAGCGAGCAGAGCAGGGCGCCGCCCGCCGCGATCGAGATCGTTCCGAGTGTCGCGCGTCGCATGTGTGCCTCCGGTCGAGAGATGGCCCTGGGGCCGGGTCCGCGAGATCGGGGTCGGCGATCGCCGACGTGAGTTCCCCCGCCCTGATCCAATCGGAGGAGCGAACGCTCCCCCTCGAAAGGTAGGGCCATCTTCGCGTCGGGAGGCCCCCCGCACAACCCTGTACCCGATCCGGGACGCTCATGTTCGATCCTGGCACGTCAGAGGGCGCCCGTCAGGTGGGCCAGGGCGATCGAGGCCGCGACAACCACGTTGAGTGAGTCGGCGCCCGGGCGCTGGACGATGCGGGCGCGGTGGTCGGCCAGGGCCATCGCGCCCTCGGTCAGCCCGGGCCCCTCGGCCCCGAGGAGCAGCGCGACCCGCCCGCCCGGGGGGAGTGAAATCTCCTGCAATGGCGTCGCGTCTGGCGCCGGTGTGAGCGCGATTGTGCGCACACCCGCCTCGCGGAGCAGCGCCAGCGAACCGGGCCAGGGATCGCAGGTCGCGAAGGGCACGTGCAGCGCGTGCCCGATCGAGACGCGCAGCGCCCGCCGGTACAAGGGGTCGCAGCAGCGCGGGCTCAGCAGGACGCCCGGCGCTCTGCCTCGCGCCGGGTCGGCGAGCACGCCCAGGGTGCGGAACATGCCGCCGACGTTGTCGTGGTTTGCCAGGTCCTCCATGACCACGAGCACGCCCGCCCCATCGATGACGGCGCGGGGGTCACACGCCTTGCCCCGGCGCGCGCACGCGAGCACGCCGCGGTGGATGTCGAAGCCCGCGACCGATCCCATCAGCTCCCGGGGCGCGACGTACACGGGCGTGCCCTCGGGCAGGCGGGCCAGCGCGTCGCGCATGGATTCCAAGCGCGTCCGCGAGATCAGCACGGACTCGGTCGCGTACGACGAGGCGACCAGCTCGCGGACGACCAGCTCGCCCTCGGCCATGAACAGCCCGCCCCCCATCCCGGTGGGCGTGGCGCCGGGGCCTGCGTCGGGGTTGTGCGCCGCGCGGAGCCAGGCGTCCTTCTGGTCGCGGTAGGCCACGAGGCGCGGGTCGCAGGGGTCGGAGACCTCGATCAGGTTTGGTTCTCGGGTGGGCATGGCCGATGGAGTGCCTCGGGGCGAACCCTACACTCGCCCCCCACCACCCGCGGGCCGACCCCGCTCTGGAGCAACGCTCGTGGAACTCTGGCAGGCGGTCATCCTGGGGCTCGTGGAGGGGATCACGGAGTACCTGCCGGTCAGTTCGACCGGGCACCTGATCCTCGCGTCCGGGCTGATGGGCCTGGACACGCCCGAGCACAAGGCGTCGGTGGACGCGTTCAACATCGTGATCCAGGGCGGGGCGATCCTGGCCGTCCTCGGGCTGTACTCGTCGCGCGTGCTCCAGATGCTCCGGGGGCTTGCGGGCAAGGACGCGGCGGGGCGGCGCCTGGCGATCAACATCATCGTCGCGTTTCTCCCGGCCGCGGTGCTCGGCGTGCTGCTCGACGACCTCATCGAGCGATGGCTCTTCCACCCGATCCCGGTGCTCGCGGCACTGGCGCTGGGCGGTGTGTACATGATCGCGCTCGACCGCTGGAAGATCCGCCCGCACCGCGGGCAGGACCCCGGGCACGACGACGCGGCGGGCGCGACCGACATCACCGACCTGACGTGGCGCCAGGCGCTCTTCATCGGGTTCATGCAGACGCTCGCGATGATCCCGGGCACGAGCCGGAGCATGATGACGATCACGGCGGGCGTGCTCGTGGGCCTGAAGCCCAAGCAGGCCGCGGAGTTCAGCTTCCTGCTGGGCCTGCCGACCCTCGGCGGGGCGTGCGTGTACAAGCTGGCCAAGAACCTCATGGAGTCGAGCGAGGCGGGGACGCCGAACATGTTCGAGGTGATCGGGTGGGGGCCGATCATCGTGGGGCTGGTTGTGGCGGCGGTCAGTGCGGCGCTGGCGGTGAAATGGCTGGTCGCGTTCCTGACGCGTCACGGGCTCGAGCCGTTCGGGTGGTACCGGCTGGCGCTGTGCGTGGTGCTGGGCGGGGCGATCGCGGCGGGTTGGGTCGAGATCGGGGGCCCGGGCGCCGATACTCCGGGGCAGACCCCGATTCTCCAGGACGCCACCCCGGACACCCCCAGCCCATGAGCCAGGCCTCGATGACGCCCGCACGAACAAGTTTTCCCAAGGACAAGATCCGTATCGTGCTCGCCGAGGGCGTGCACGAGGCGGGCGCGAAGCGTCTGATCGACGCCGGATTCGATGTCGTGACGCTGGGCGGGGCGTTGACGGGCGACGCGCTGGCGGAGGCCGCGGCGGACGCGCACGTGCTGGGCATCCGCTCCAAGACACAGATCGACGGTGCGACGCTCGACGGCGCGTCGCGCCTGCTCGCCGTCGGGTGTTTTTGTGCGGGGACGAACCAGGTTGACCTGGGCGCGGCGGGCGCCCGGGGTGTGCCGGTCTTCAACGCGCCGTTCAGCAACACCAGGTCTGTGGCGGAGATGACCATCAGCGAGGTGATCGCGCTGCACCGTCGGATGTTCGACCGGTCGGGAAAGATGCACGCGGGGGTGTGGGAGAAATCGGCCGCGGGCTCGCACGAGGTGCGGGGCAAGACACTCGGCATCGTCGGGTACGGGCACATCGGTTCGCAGGTGTCGGTGCTGGGCGAGGCGATGGGGATGGGCGTCGTGTACTACGACGTTGAGGCGAAACTGCCCCTGGGCAACGCCCGGGCGTGCGGCTCGCTCGCCGAGCTGCTCGAGACGTCCGACGTGGTCACGCTGCACGTGCCCGCGACGCCGACGACATCCGGGCTCATCGGCGCCCGCGAGATCGGGCGGATGAAGCAGGGGGCGATGCTCATCAACAACGCGCGTGGCAGCGTCGTGGACGTGGACGCGCTCGCGGACGCGGTGAAATCCGGGCGCCTGGGCGGGGCGGCGGTGGACGTGTTCCCCGAGGAGCCCTCGCGCTCGGGCCAGTCGTTCACGAGCCCCCTGCAGGGCGTGCCCAACGTGATCCTCACGCCCCACGTGGGGGGGAGCACGATCGAGGCCCAGGCCGCGATCAGCGAGGAGGTCGCGGGCAAGATCGTCCGGTTCATCAACGAGGGGACGACGCTGGGCGCGGTCAACGTGCCGCAGGTGGACCTGCCCGACCAGTCCGACGCGGGACGGGGAGCTACGCCCGATGCCCGGCGCCCGCACCGGATCCTGCACTTCCACCGCAACGTGCCCGGCGTGATGAGCAAGCTGCACGCGGTCATCAGCTCGTGCGGCGCCAACGTCACCGGCGAGCACCTGCGCACGACCGCGGATATCGGCTACGTCGTGCTGGACGTCGACCCGACAGACGCGGCGCCCCTGCTCGACGGGATCCGGGGGATCCCCGAGACGATCCGGACGCGCGTGCTCTGGTAGCAGAGAGACGCAGAGACAAGAGACGCAGAGACGGACTCGATCCGAGGACGAGCCCACCGCGCGAGCGGGGGGAGGCGTTGTGTGTCGCTGTTCCCGGGTCCCCCCGCTTGCGCGGGGGGCTCGTTGGGTGGCGTGCACGCGTCGCCGGGCGTCGCGCGTTAGGGCTGGCCCGCGTCTTGGTCGAACGAGAAGTCGTCTTCGGTGTCCCAGATCCCGTCCGCGCCCGCGGTGGAGATCGAGTAGCGCCGACCGTCGGCCTGGATCTCGTACCGGTAGAACTCGCCCCAGGGATCGATGAGCGTGTCGCGGTCGAGGTTGAGGGCCTCGAGCGTGGACGGGACAGTGCCGTTGGCCTGGTAGTGCTCGGCGACGGCGGCGCGGATCGTGCTCGAGTCCCGGCCGACCTCGACGAACCCAGCGCCGAGAGCCGCGACGCCCGCGAGCCCGACGCCGAAGACCACGAATATGAACAAGAAGGCGACGATGATCCACGCCGATCCGATCAGGCCCAGTACGAAGCCGGCGACAGCAAGCCCGCGCGGGCGTTTGAACATCGCGATAAACGACAGGAGCAGGCCGAGTGGCGAGATAAGCCCGCCGCACAGGACGAGCCCGACCAGCGAGATCACGAAGCCCGCGACGCCGAGGGCGTTGGATTGGTTGCGGTGTCCGTTGCTCATGCGCGGCGAGCATATCCGCGCCCCGCGCGGCGGGACGGGCGTCCGGCCTGTCTGCTCGCAGCAGGTGGGACAGGCGTGCCTCCTGTTTGGTTCGGTGACGTGACTATCCCGGCAGACAGGCGGGACGCCTGTCCCACCCGTGGCTAGACGTCAACGACGACGCGGACCTGCTCGGGCTCGTCGGCGGCGCGGAGGGCGGCGATCGCGTCCTCGAGCTTGTACCGCCTGGTGATCAGCCCGGTGAGGTCCAGGCGCCCGGGCATCGAGGCCAGGGCGCCCAGCGCGTCGGCGACGCGCCCGCCACGGGCGCCGATCAGCCGTGCCTCGCGCTGGATCAGGCGACCGACGCTGGCGGCGGGCAGGCGGTCGGGCTTGTACCCGGTTGCGCCGAAGACGCCCCCGCCCACGAGCACGCGCCCGCAGGGGCGGACGAGGCCGAGGGCCAGGTCGAGGGCCTCGTCGCTCGGATCGACGACGACGACGACGTCCTGGTCGGCGCGTCGCCCGACGTCGGACGCGTCGCGCCGGGCGATGCCCCACTTCTCGCAGCGTTGCTCGCGCCCCGGCATCGAGCCGAGCACGCGGACCGAGGCGTTGCGAACCGCCAGCAGCTGCGCGCACAGGAGCGCGACCGCGTCGTCGCCGATGACGGTCACGTAGGGCTTGGTCTCGACGGAGACGAGCCTGGCCAGGTGCAGCGCTTCGGCGAGTGGGACGGCGAGGGCGGCGTGGTCGTCGTCGATCGCGTCGGGGACTGCGGTCAGGTTGCGGGTCGGGAGCGTGACGCGCTGGGCCAGGGCGCCGTCGCGCCCGTGCACGCCGATCTCCTGGCGGTCGGGGGCGTGCGCGCCCAGGCCGCGTGTCGCCAGGTCGTCGTCCTCGGGGACGATGATCGGGTCGCACACGACGCGCTCGCCCGAGAGCGGGTGGTCCTTGTCGCCCTCGATCCGGACGACGACGCCCACGAACTCTCGCCCGACGACGCCGCGGAACGCGAGGCGCCCCTGGCAGACGGCCAGGTCGATCGGGCCCAGCCCGACACGGACCGGGCGGACCAGGGCCTCGCCCGGCGCCGGCGCGGGCTCGGGGGCGCGGGGGTCGAGAAACACGTTCTGCCCGTCGTACCGAACGGCTCGCACGCGGCGGACCTCCTCGCGGCGCGGAAGCAGCGCCGGGGCCTGGATCGGCAGGGTGCGTGCGTGGGTGTCGCCGGATCAGGGCTTCGGGTGATTCTCGGACCGGATCAGCCCGCGATCACTCGGCCGCGATCGCTCAGCCCGCGACGCCCTGCGGCGGCAGACCGACGGGCGTCGAGGGCGTCTCGTTGGGGGGCTGCGGCACGAACGGGAAGAACTCCATCCAGCGTTTGTCGCGCTGGAAGGCGGGGTAGGTGTACGGCGTGCGCGCCGCGAACAGGTCGTCGGTCGAGTCCACCCAGTCGAGCCAGGCGCGGGTCTCGAGCCCGAAGTCCTGGCCCGTGAGCGTGCGGAGCGATTGGAGCGTCGAGTGGTTCACGACCAGCGCCGGGTCGTTGAGCGCCGCGATGAGCGCCTGGACGACGCGGCTCTCGGCGTACTGGCCCAGCGCGTGCGCGGCGGCGGCACGGACCTCGGGCTCGTCCTCGGCGTCCTGGCGTATCGCGAGCATCAGCGCATCGACCGCGATCGGGTTGTGGATGCGCTGGAGCGAGCGGGCGGCCTCGGCGCGGACGAGTCGGTCCGGCTCGTCGATGAGTCGTTCGATGAGCAGGGGCGCGTGGTCGGGCGAGCCGTGCACGCCCAGCGCGCGGACACCCGCCCAGCGGACACCGGCGTCGTCGTCGTGGGCGGCGTCCTCGTAGAGCTCGACGTACACGTCGCTCCCGCCGAACGTCGCGTTGGCGAGCAGGAGCGTGCCGCGGTAGCGGCTGTCGGGGTTGTACTGGTCGAGGGCCATGTCGGCGGCCTCGGCGGGTGTCTCGGTGGGTTTGACGACGTCGAAGATCGACTTGGCGCCGGGCTTGACGTTGTCGAGAGCGCCGCACCCGGCGAGCAGCACGAGCGGGGCGGCAATCGCGGCCGCCGGCAGCGCCCGGGATGCGTGGCGCATCCCCCTTCCGAGCCATCGTGCACGATCGGGCATGGGAGGCGAGTATATGACGCTTGGCAGCGACCGCGTCGGGCGGGGCAAGATCGTCGGGGTTTCGACTTGGAGGATGGGCATGCGGGATCGGGCACAGCCGGCTTGGATACACGGTTTCGGCATCGCGGCGTGCATCGGCGTTGTTTTTGTCATCTCCGGGTGCGCGGGCACGCCCGCGACGCCCGCGGGCGCGCGGGGCGAGGTGGAGGAGGGCGGTGATGCGGTGCTCGTCGCGGGTGACATGTTCCCGCCCGACGAGCGCCAACGCCGGACCGCTCGCCTGGACCCCAAGACCCGCGAGGTGCTCGCGATCGAGTCGAGCACGCGCGAGATCCTCGGCGATGATTCCTGGGTCGTGCACGCGTCGCTCGAGGACGGCGGGCAGGCAGACGCGGGCGAGATGGTCTTCCGGCGAAACCCCGACGGCTCGGTCTCGCTGGCGAGCCTCATCGCCGACACACCCCAGGCGCTCTCGGACGGGCAGGCCCGGTACATCTTCGAGCCTCCCCTGGTGATGACCCCGGCGCGACTCGCGGCGGGCGAGCGGTTCGAGGATTCGTGCGACATGCGCATCGTCGCAATCGACGACGAGACGGACGTCATCAGGACAGGCGGCGCGACACGACTGCTGGAGGTCGTCGGGCGCCAGACGCTCGAGACCGTGACCGGTGACGTGCGCGCCATCCGCGTGCGTGCGCGGTTCCGCCTGACGCTGGGCGCGACGGTGGTGACCAGCGACTCGGTCGTGTGGTTCGAGCCGGGGGGCGGCGCGCTGGCCGAATCGACGAGGCGGGTGGTCCGCGTGCTCGGCGTGCCGGTGCAGGACGTGCGCGAGCTGACGCAGGAGGCGTCGTCGCTGGGCGAGTGATACGGGGGCGACGCGTCAGTACTCGTCGTGGGCGGGGCGCATCGAGACCGGGGGCGCGAGGATCTCGGACAGGACGATCGCGCGGCGCATGTCGGCGTGCGTGAGTCGGGCGGGGATGACCGCGGACATCAGGGCCGAGTCGTGGTGCACGAACGCCGGACGGGCCTTCGCGGACAGCTCGTCGAAGCCGTGGTCCTGGACATGCTCGGTGACACGCTCGGGCTGCGGGCGGCGTCGTTTGGGCGCGGCGACAGGCGCCGGCGCCTGACGCGGGCGGGTCGGCGCCTGGACTGGCCTGAGGCCGCCTTGCGTCGTCCCGGCCTGGGGGCGGGTTGCCTGGGGCTGGCGGGGCGACCGCTGCGGCGGCGCCGGCGTCCGTCGCTGGACGGGAACGGGCTGCGTCTGGGGGCGGCCCGCGGGGGCGCCGGCCTGGGCGCTCGCCTGGGCGCGCTGGCGGGCGGCCTGCTGGGCCGCCTGTTGTGCGCGCCGTCGGCGGAGCTCGTCGAGCTGGGCCTGGCGGCGGGCCGCGATCTCCTCGAGCGACGCGGGCTGTGCGGGCGTCTGCGACGCGGTCGTGCGCGCCGGGGCGGCGGGCTTCGTCTCGGCCTCGACGCGTCCCGTGCGCAGGGCCTCGGTGCGTCGGCGCTGGATCTCGGCCTCCATCCGCTTGCGTTCGGCTTGCTTCTGGAGCTCCTTGACCACCCAGCCGAAGAAGCTCGAGCCGACGAACAGCAGCACGATGAGGATCTGGATGATGTTGCCGTTGAGCCAGTTGGGCATGGGTCAGGCGTCCTCCGGGTCGGCCGGAATGATTGTAGAGACGGCGAGCAGGGCGTGGGGGGCGCCGGAATCGTCGTTGCGGGGGGCGACGCGGGCGAAACGGACGCCGAAGACGGGGCGCAGGACGTCGGGTGTGAGCGTCTCGGACGCGGGGCCCGAGGCAGCGGGTCGCCCGGTGTCGTCGAGCACGAGCGCATCGTCGGCGACACGGAGGGCGATCGAGAGGTCGTGCAGGACGACGCCCACGCCCACGCCGTCGGAGGCGAGCTCGGTCAGCAGGTCGATCACGCCCAGCGCGTGGCGTGGGTCGAGGGCGCTGGTGGGCTCGTCGGCCAGGAGGTAGCGCGACGCGTCGCGGGGGGCGGCATTGAGCTGGGCCAGCGCGCGGGCGAGGGCGACGCGCTGCTGGAGACCCACGGACAGCTCGGTGTACGGATCGGTCGCTCTGTCGGCGATGTCGAGGCGTTCGAGGGCACGCTCGACGGCGGCGGGCGGCGCGGACCGCCCCATCGCGAGCAGCCCGAAGCGGACGACCTGCTCGACGGAGTAGGCGAACGAGAGCGCCGGGCTCTGGGGGACGAAGGCGAGGCGCTTGGCCAGCTCGCGCGGGTGCAGGCGTCGGACCGGGCGGTCGTCGATTGTGACGCGGCCGCTGGTCGGCGCCAGGCGCCCGAGCAGGAGGCGGAGGAGGGTGGACTTGCCCGAGGCGTTGGGCCCGACGATCGCCGTGACGCGTCCGGGCTCGATCGCCAGGTCCACGCCCGAGAGGACGGGACGGGCGCGCCGGTAGGCGAAGTCCACGCTGGCGGCCCGGAGGGTCACGCGGGCATCGTACCTGGGCGGGGTGGGGCGGTGGCGGGCGGGGGGATCGGCGGCTCCCTAGGCTTGGCGCTCAGGAGGACGGCATGGACCAGGCGCACGGCGACGCCGACATGAACGACACACGACGCGGGCTGGTCGCGGTCACCGGCGCGACCGGGTTCGTCGGGCGTCACACGGTCCGCGAGCTGCTCGGGCGGGGCTGGCGCGTGCGGGCGTTGACGCGCACGCCGGGCAAGGCGGCGCGGGTGCTGCCGGGCGACGCGATCGGCGCCGGGCGCCTGGAAGTCGTCGAGGGCGAGGCGTTGGGCGAGGGCGTCGCCGACCGCCTGCTCAACGGCGCGGACGCGTGCGTGAACCTGATCGGGATCATCCGCGAGGCGGGCGGGGGCCAGAGCTTCGAGCGTGTGCACACGCGGACGACACGGGCGATGGTCCGGGCGTGCGAGAAGGCGGGCGTGAGCCGGTTCGTGCAGATGTCGGCCCTGGGCGTGAGCGACGAGGCGGACAGCGGGTACGCGCGGTCGAAGTGGGGCGCGGAACGGGCGGTCCGGGCCAGCTCGCTGACGTGGACTGTTCTGCGGCCCGGGCTGATACACGGGCGCGACGGCGAGTTCATGCAAGAGGCCAAGGGCTGGTGCGAGGGGCGGAGCTTCCCGCACGTGGTGATCCCGTACTTCACGAGGCTGGACCCCGAGTGGGCGCCGCCGAAACCTCCGAAGTTCATCGATCCGGTGGTCGCGCCGGTGCGTGTCGAGGACGTTGCCTGGGCGATCGGAGAATCGCTGGAGCGTGAGGCGGCGGCGATGGAGGTGTACAACCTCGTCGGCCCCGAGCGGGTGTCGGTCAAGCAGATGCTGACCGAACTCCGCGACGCGTTGCCCCTGGGCAAGAAGCTGCCGGTGGTCGGGCTGCCGGGGAGCGTGGCGGCGATGAAGGCGAGGGCGGCGGCGGCGATCGGGCTGCGCGATGCGCTGCCCTTCGACGAGGGGATGGCGAGGATGGGCTCGCGCGATTCGGTCGCGGCGCTGGACAAGGCGTCGGCGCACCTGAGCTTCCAGCCCGCGCCCTACACGGAGACGATGCGGGCGTACGCGCCCTCGATGTGACCATTCCGGCCACGTCGTCACAGGCTGCGCGCCGTCCGGCGCGGGCACAAAGGGACGCGATGTCACTGCAGTACGAGAAGCGATTGCTCAAGCACCTCGCGCACGAGGACTACGAGCCCAAGGCGATCCAGGCGTTGGCCGCCGAGCTTGGCATCGACGATGTCGCGGACTTCGCCCGCGCGATCGAGGAGCTGGGCGAGCGGGGCGTGGTCGCGATCGGGCAGGGCGACAAGGTCGCTCTGCCCGGGCTGGCCGACAAGGGGGAGGTCGAGGGGATCTTCCGGGGGACGGCCAAGGGTTTCGGGTTCGTCCAGACGCAGATCAAGACCGTTGACGGGGACATCTTCATCCCGCCGGACGCGACCGCGGGGGCGCTGTCGGGCGACCGGGTGAAGATCGTGTACGCGCGCGACCGCAAGCGGGAGAAGTGGTCGGGCGGGCTGGGCAAGTCGTTCGCCGGCGAGGTCCTCGAGATCATCGAGCGCAAGCGGGCGCGGTTCACGGGCGAGGTGTACAGGCAGGGCTCGCAGTGGCTGGCGCACCCGGACGGCAAGGAGATCACGACGCCGATCGTGCTGCGTGACGCCGAGTCGAAGAACGTGAAGCCCGGGGACAAGGTCGCGATCGAGATCCTCGAGTACCCGGAGGGGGGGATGCTGGCCGAGGGCGTGATCACGAAGGTGCTGGGCGAGGCGGGGGACCCGGACGTCGAGACGCAGGCGGCGATCGCGGCGTACTCGCTGCCCGAGCCCGACTCGTTCCCCGAGTCGTGCGTCGAGCAGGCCCGCGAGGCGACACGCGAGTTCGACCGGGCGGTCAAGGCGTGGGAGGACAAGGGCGCGGGGACGCTGGAGCTGCGTCGCGACCTGACCGACGAGTTCATCTGCACGATCGACCCGCCGGACGCGAAGGACTACGACGACGCGATCAGCATCAAGCGCACAGACGGCGGGTGGGAGCTGGGCATCCACATCGCGGACGTCGCGACGTTCATCGGCGCGGGCTCGGCGCTCGACAAGGAGGGGTACGAGCGGGGGAACTCGTGCTACCTGCCGCGGTTGGTCATCCCGATGCTGCCCGAGGTGCTTTCCAACGGGATCTGCTCGTTGCAGGAGGGCGTGCCGCGGTTCGCCAAGTCGGCGATGATGAGCTACGACCGCAGGGGCAATCTGCGGGGCCAGGGCGTGTGCAGCTCGCTGATCAAGAGCCGCAAGCGGATGACGTACCTGGAGGCCCAGGCGATCATCGACGGCGACCTCGAAGAGGCCCGCAAGCACGCCAAGACCGAGACGCAGTACACGGACGAGCTGATCTCGACCGTCAAGGAGATGGACAGCCTTGCGCGCGCGATCCGCGAGCGTCGCCGCAAGGCGGGGATGATCCATCTGGATCTGCCGGACGTGAACCTGATCTTCGACGAGGACGGGCGTGTGATCGACGCCGAGCCCGAGGACAACGCGTTCACGCACACGATCATCGAGATGTTCATGGTGGAGGCGAACGAGGCGCTGGCGCGGCTGTTCGAGGAGATGGGCGTGCCGCTGCTGCGGCGGGTGCACCCGGAGCCGACGCCCGGGACGGTCGATGACATGCGCAAGACGGCGAAAGTCGCGGGGTTCAACATCCCCAAAAGCCCGACGCGTGAGGAGCTGCAGACGCTGCTCGAGTCGACGGCGGGCACGCCCAACGCCTGGCCCGTGCACATGGCGGTGCTGCGGACGCTGACCAAGGCGGAGTACTCGCCGGCGTTGATCGGGCACTACGCGCTGGCGAGCGCGGCGTACGCGCACTTCACCAGCCCGATCCGTCGGTACCCGGACCTGACGGTGCACCGGGCGCTGGCGGCGTACCTGGAGCGGACGGACAACGGGAAGAACGCCCCGCGATCGGACGAGGACAAGAAGCGGCTGGGCGCGCGGCTCCGCGATGAGCTGCCCACCCAGGACGACCTGCTGGACGTCGGGCGCCACTGCTCGATGAAGGAGCAGAACGCGGAGGACGCGGAGCGTCAGCTGCGTCAGTTCCTGGTGCTGCAGCTGCTGGCCGAGCACATCGGCGAGGAGTTCGACGGGATCGTGACTGGCGTCGCGCCGCGGGGCGTGTTCGTGCAGCTGGAGAAGTACCTGGCCGACGGGCTGATCTCCAAGGAGACGCTCCCGGGCGACACGACGCGGGAGAACAAGCGTCCCAAGTGGGGCATCGACGACCGGACGGGGGCGATGGTCGATGCGGTGAGCGGGCGGAGCTACAACATCGGCGACCGGGTCAAGGTGTTCATCGCGCAGGTGGACCTGTCGCAGCGGAAGCTGGACCTGGCGATCGCGGACGCCGACACACGGGCGGCGGGCAAGGCCAAGGGCCTGGCGGGCGGGCTCAACATCGGCTCGGGCGCTGGCGGGATGGGCCAGGCCCAGGGCGCGGGCTTCGGCGGGCCCAAGACGCCCGGGGGCACGCGGCGCTCGCGCAAGAGCAAGTCGCGCGACAAGGGCAAGAGCGACTTCCGCAAGGACAAGAAGGGCAAGGGCAAGCGGCAGTGAGTGTGCTCCTCGGACGAGCCCCCGGCGCGAGCCGGGGGAACCGGGGTGCGCTGGCATGACCGGGTCCCCCAGCTTGCGCTGGGGGCTCGTTGCGGGCGAGCTAGTCGTTCGATTGCATCGCTTCCCAAGGGAACCCATCCGGGATCAGCTCGGGTCTGCCCTGCACCCACCCGACCAGCCACTCAAACGCGTCCACGAGGCGGGGGCCCGGGCGGTTGAACATCGCCGAACCGTCCACGAGTGCGACGCGGCCCGCCCTGACGGCGGGCAGCTCCCTGAACCAAGTCTTTTCATGAAGGCGGGCGGCCTCGGCGCGGGTCTGGTCCAGCGTGAGCCCGCACGGGGCGATCACGAGGCAATCGGGGCGGGTCGCCGCGAAGACCTCGGGCGAGACGGCAATTGACCGGCCCGCCCGGCGTTGGGACTGTTGCAGGCCCGCGGCCGAGCCGGCGTCGTCATCGGCGACCGTCTCGTTGAGCGGGTGGCGCCCCCCGGCCCGCTCGATGAGCTGCACCGTCCAGTGACCCGCGACGAAGATCGGATCGGTCCACTCCATGAAGCCCACGACAGGCCCCTGCTCGTACGCGTTGACGTGCTCCTGGGCACGCAGCATCCGGTCGGACAGGGCGACGACGGCGCGCGAGGCCTCACGCGCTCGCCCCACCGCGCGGCCGACGGTCAGCAGGTCGTCGAGCACGCCCTCGATCGTCTCGGGGTTCAGGGCGATGACCTCGGGCGCCGGGTCGAGGGTGGCCGCGACGCCCCGGACGCTGCGGAGGTCGATCGAGCAGACGTCGCACAGGTCCTGGGTGAGGATGACGTCCGGCTTCAGGGCGGCCAGGGCATTGGCATCAAGCTCGTACAGCGATTGGCCCGCCGCCCGCGCCTCGCGGACCCGGGCGTCAACATCGCTCGCGGCGGTGGGCGAGGCGGCGTCGTACCGCGTCCGCTGGGCCGTCAGGGCGGGCAGATGGGCGAGGCCATCGGGGAAATCGCACTCGTGGGAGCGGGCGACGAGCAGATCCAGGGCGCCGATGGCGGCGAGGGTCTCGGTCGCCGAGGGCAGCAGGCTGACGACTCGCACAGACAGGGCTCCGGGGACTTTCGGGGTCTGGGGCGGCGGGGCGGGCGTGACTCGGTACGATACGCCGAGGCGACGGACCGCCCCCACCCGGGGCATGACCCGGGGACGCGGCTCAAGGAGGGCACGCGCGTGATGAATCAACGTACAGATCGGGTGTTGGGGTGCGCGCGTGCGGGTGTGCTGGGCGTGACCCTCGCGCTGGCATCGGCGGCGGCGGCACAGAACCAGCCGACCGGCGTCCAGCGTCGTCCCCTGCCCGTCGAGCGACAGCCGGGGGTGGACGCCGCCGACCGGGGTGAGGTGAACCTGGGCGCGCAACCCGAGGCGGACCCGACCAGCCCGGCGCCCCGTCTGGTCGAGGGCGACGAGGCGGTGTCGCTCGCGGCGTTCTCGGAGCCGATCGAGCTCGAGACACTTGTGAACCTGGTCGCCGAGACCTTGGGGATCAACATCGTGGTCAAGGGCTCGCAGCTCTCGGGCTCGGTGATGTTCAACGCGCCGGTCGAGGTGCCCAAGGACGAGCTGCTGTACCTGCTCGACTCGCTGCTCGAGCAGTGGGACTACACGATCACGATGACGGACTTCGGGCTGTACACGATCGTGCCGATCGGGGAGACCAAGAGCCGGATCGGCTCGACGACGCGGATCATCCCGACGCCGAACATCAAGCCGAGCCTGCTGCAGAACGCGGTCAACACGATCGGCGGGAACCTGACGCAGGTGAACTACCTGGACGAGCTGGGCGTGATCGTCGCGACGGCGGCGCCGATGCAGCTCAACCGCCTCGAGGACCTGATCGGCGAGCTGCTCACGCGGTACAGGGAGATGGTGTACGCGCGGATCGAGCTGGACTTCATCGCGGCGCCGGTCGCGAAGGAGCGTGCGCTCGGGCTGGTCGGGTCGAGTTCGTCGGGGACGCCAGCTCTCGGGCGGATCAACCCAGGACAGCAGGGCGGCGGGGCGCAGGCGCTCGGGGTCGCGGGGCCCTCGCTCGACAACCTGGGCGACCGTCTGACGATCGACTTCCAGGGCAACGCGCTGATCTTCCGGGGCACGCCCGAGGAACTCGAGCAGGTGCAGGAGGTGATCGACGTCATCGACGTCTCGAACACGCTCAAGCCCCGCGAGTACTACGCGGGCTCGGCGGCGTTGCAGATCGCGGACATCGCCTCGCAGCGCGGGCTGGGCGAGGTCAAGGTCCTCGAGTCGGCCAGCAGCCAGAACGACCCGTTCAACTTCCAGGCACAGCAGCGGGCGGCGCTGGGCGCACAGTTCGGGCAGGCGAGCGAAGCGCCTCTTGGCGGGCCGGTGATGGTCGTGGACCCGCAGCGTCAGTCGATCATCTACTACGGCACCGAGTCGCAGCACGAGCAGCTGGCCGACCTCATGGAGGAGCTGCGGACAGAGGACGACCGGGTCGTCATCCGCGAGTACAAGCTGCACCACGCCGACTCGGAGGCGGTCGCGGACCTGATCACCGGGCTGATCACGGGGCAGTCGGCGTCGGGCGACGCGCCGCTGCTGCCGACGAACCAGGGCGTGACGCCGCAGGTGTTCTTCCAGGGTGGGCCGAGCGGCGGGGGCGACGGCGAGATCGGGGCGTTCGATCCCGACAAGGTCTTCGTGATCGCGGACGTGGACAACAACCAGGTCGTGGTCAAGGCGCCCCTGAAGCAGCAGGAGGAGTTCGGCAAGCTCATCGGGCGCCTGGACCTCAAGCGCCCGCAGGTGTACATCGAGGCGACGATCGTCTCGGTGAGCGACAACACGGACTTCCGCCTCGCGGTCGAGACGCAGGTGCTCTCCGGGCAGTTCGGGCTCCAGACGAACAACGGGCTGACCACCCCGGGGAACACATTCCAGAACACGCGGAACGTGGCGACGAACCTGGCGGGGCTGACGACTGGATGGATCAAGAGCCAGTACGTGCCGATCGTGCTCAACGCGATCCAGACGGACACGGACTCGCGGATCCTGTCGGCGCCGTCGCTGCTGGTGAACGACAACGAGGAGGCGTCGATCGTCAGCGTGGAGCAGCAGCCGACGACCACGACGAGCCAGGGCGACGCGACGACGCAGACGAGCTTCCAGGGGTTCGAGGACGCGGGCACGACGCTGACGGTCACACCCTCGATCTCCGAGGGCGGGTTCCTCCGTCTGGACTACCTGGTGGAGCTGTCGAACTTCACGGGCCAGGGGGCGAACGGGATCCCCGCGCCCCGCCAGGAGCGGAAGCTCGAGGGCCAGGTGACGATCCCGTCGGACGCGACCATAGTCATCGGCGGGATCAAGGTGGACGACGTGCGTGACACGATCGTGAAGGTGCCGCTGCTGGGCGACATCCCGCTGATCAAGCACGCGTTCCGGGACACGCGGAAGATCAACAACAGCTCGACGCTGTACGTGTTCATCACACCGCGGATCATGACGGACCCGAACTTCTACGACCTGAAGCTGCTGACGCAGGGCCCGCAGGCGAAGATGGAGCTGGAGCAGAACATCCCGGACCTGGAGCCGGTGCAGATCGACATGACGCCGGCGTGGCAGGCGCCCCCGGCGGCGCCGGTGCGTCAGATGCCGCGGCGCGAGGACGAGGACGGCGCGCCGGGCGACCACAACGAGGCGCCCCCGGTCGAGTTGATCGAGGACCAGGGGTACTAATGGCACGCAACGGCCGAGGCGCTGGAAAAAGCGGCCGCGCCGGGAACGGGCGGGGAGAGCTGGCGCGCCGCGAGGCGCCCGGCGGCGGGACCGCGCTTGTGCGCGACGAGTGGAGCCGCGTCGCCGAGAGCTTCGGGTCGCTGCAGGTCGGCGCCGAGCAGCTGCGTCAGTTCGCGCACGTCGAGGGCTCGGACGACGAGCCGTGGGACGTGATGCTCCAGGCCCTGGCGATGGACGAGATCCAGGCGCTGGGGAGGCTGGGCGAGCGGACGGGGGTCGAGTTCCTCAGCGAGCCGAGGCTCGACGAGTCGGCGAGCCGGTTCTACGAGATGGTCCCGCCCGAGATGGCGCGGACAAACTCGGTCGCGGGCGTGTCGTCGGCCCACGGGATCATGCGGGTCGCGACGAGCCAGCCGATGCAGCCGAGCGTCTTTGCGATGCTCGAGGACATCCTGGGCTCGCCGGTCCGCCTCGTGCTCGCGCCGCGGGCGGCGGTCGCCAACCTCATCAACCGGGGCTACGAGCAGCGTGGCGACCTGGTTACCGAGATTATCGAGGACATCCCGCTCGACGAGCGGGCGATCGAGACCGCGGCCGGCTCGATCAGCCAGTCAACCGATCTGCTCGCCCAGGCGAGGCAGACGCCGGTTATCCGCCTGGTGAACATGATCCTCTTCGAGGCGTTGCGCCGTCGCGCCAGCGACATCCACGTGCACCCGATGGAGGAGCGCCTCGTCATCCGCCTGCGCGTGGACGGGATGCTGATGGACGCGTTCACGCCCCCGCTGTCGTTGTCGTCGGCGATCAGCTCGCGCCTCAAGGTCATGACCGAGCTGGACATCGCCAACAGGCACGCGCCACAGGACGGGCAGACGACGGTGCGGATCGGGCCCAAGAAGGTGGACATCCGCATGAGCGTGATCCCCACTATCTACGGCGAGCGGATCGTGTTGCGACTCCTGGACCAGAGCCAGACGCAGCTCGACCTAGACGCCGTGGGCATGGCCAAGCGGCTCCAGGGCCAGCTGATGGACATGGTCGAGCGTCCCAACGGGATGCTGCTGGTGACCGGGCCGACGGGCTCGGGCAAGACCACGACGCTGTACGCGGCCCTCGGCCGCATCGACCGGGCGACACGCAACGTCATGACCATCGAGGACCCGGTCGAGTACCGGCTCGAGGGCATCAGCCAGATGCAGGTGAACCCGAAACGGAACGTGACGTTCGCGACCGGTCTGCGGGCGCTGCTGCGTCAGGACCCGGACGTGATCCTGGTGGGCGAGATCCGCGACCACGAGACCGCCCAGCTCGCGGTCCAGGCGTCGCTCACGGGGCACCTCGTGCTCGCGACGCTGCACACCAACGACGCGCCCAGCGCGATCCCGCGGCTCTTGGACATCGGCGTCGAGCCGTTCCTGGTGACCAGCAGCCTGCTGGGCGTTCTCGCCCAGCGGCTGATGCGCCGGATCTGCGACACGTGCGGCGGGCTGGGCGACGTGGACGGAGCGCAATGCGAACGCTGCTTCGGGTCGGGCTACCGCGGACGCCTGGCGGTGCACGAGCTGATGGTGATGACCGACGAGCTGCGCCGCCTGACGGCCCAGCGGGCCGACGGCGTGAGCCTGCTCGAGGCGGCGTTGGACTCGGGGTTCCAGCCGATGCGTATCGACGCGGAGGCGAAGGTCGCCCGGGGGCTGACCGACGAGGCCGAGGCGTTCCGGGTGCTGCACTAGCACGAACCGTCGTGCGGGCTGGGTGGCGCCGCGTACTGTCGTGACCGGGTACGCTCCGTGCGCGTGACCCCGTCGCATCGCCCGGAAATGCCCGCTTGAAGTACTACTCCGCCCAGCTCGGTTACCTCGTCCACAACACGGGCGGGAAGCGGAACCTGAGGGTTCTGCTCTGGTTCGTCGGCGTGCTCGCGGCGATGATCCTCGTCTACACCATCCTCTTCCACTACCTCATGATGCTCGAGGGCCAGAAACACTCTTGGCTCACGGGTTTCTACTGGACGCTCACGGTCATGTCCACGCTCGGCTTCGGGGATATCACGTTCCACTCCGACCTCGGGCGTGGGTTCTCGATCATCGTGCTGCTCTCGGGCATCGTGTTCCTGCTGGTGCTGCTGCCCTTCACGATCATCCAGCTGTTCTACGCGCCGTGGATCGAGGCGCAGCAGGCGGCGCGGACGCCGACGCAGAAGCCCGAGGCCTCGGGGCACGTCGTGCTGACGCACCACGACGCCGTGTCTGACGCGCTGATCAACAAGCTCGAGCAGTTCAACCACGACTACGTGATGCTCGTGCCCGACCGGGATGCCGCCGCCCGGCTCCACGACATGGGCATGAAGGTGGTGGTCGGCGAGCTGGACGACCCGCGGACCTACGAGCGCGTCCGCGCGGACCGGGCGGCGCTGATCGCGACGACACACAACGACTTCGTCAACACGCACGTCGTGTTCACGGTCCGCGGCCTGACGCCGGACGTGCCCGTGGTCACGACCGCGAACTCTTCCGCGTCTGTTGACATCATGGAGCTGGCGGGCGCGACGCAGGTCCTGCAGCTCGGCGAGCAGATGGGCCAGGCGCTGACGCGCTGTATCTCGGGCGGGGATGCGGTGACGCATGTCGTGGGCAGCGTGGACGAGCTGCAGATCGCCGAGGCGAACGCCGCGCGCACGCCCATGGTTGGCCAGACGCTCCGCGACGCCCGCCTGCGTGAGCTGGGCGTGACGGTGCTGGGCCTTTGGGACCGGGGCAGCTTCCGCCCCGCCTCGCCGGACATGGTGATCGCGGAGAGCTCGATCTTGCTGCTGGCCGGGTCGGCGGCGCAGCTCGAGGCGTACGACGAGGCGTTCGTCATCTACAACCAGTCCGTGGACCCCATCGTCGTCATCGGGGGCGGGCGCGTCGGGCGGGCCGCGGCCCGGGCGCTCTCGGCGCGCGAGATCGACTGGCGCATCGTCGAGAAGATCGAGGGGCGTTCGCACGACCCCGAGCGCACGATCGTCGGCGACGCGGCGGACCTGGTCGCGCTCAAGGGGGCCGGCATCGACCGCGCCCCGGCCGTGCTCATCACGTCGCACGACGACGACCTCAACGTCTACCTGACGATCTACTGCCGCAGCCTCCGCCCGAACATCCAGATCATCACGCGTGTGACGCAGGACCGCAACATCGCGGCGATGCACCGCGCGGGCGCCGACTTCGTCATGTCGTACGCGTCGATGGGCGCGACGAGCATGTTCAACATGATCCGGCGGAGCAGCATCGTGTCGATCGCCGAGGGGCTCGAGGTGTTCCGCGTGCCAACGCCCGCGTCACTGGACGCCAAGACGATCGTGGAGTCGGGCGTGCGCGAGCGCACCGGGTGCTCGATCGTCGCGGTCCGCGAGGGGGGCGAGCTGCGGATCAACCCGCCCGCGGGGATGCGCCTGACCCGCGGGTGGGAGATGATCCTGGTGGGCAGCGCCGAGTCCGAGCGGCTGTTCCTGGAGCGGTTCGTGGAGGAGCGGTAGGCCTGGTCTCGGCCCGCCGTCAGACGCCGATCACCCGGACGAGTACCCAGGCGACCAGAGTCAACCCCGCGACGACGCCCGGGATCGCGAGGAGCACCGAGACCACGAGCGCGTACCGGTCGATGATGCCGGACGCGAGGCTCTCGTGCATCGCGCGCTCCTCGAGACGCCGCCGGTACCAGCGCGACACCCACTCGCACGCGCACGCGAGCGCGAGCAGGATTGCGGCGACGAGCAGGCCGGTGACAGAGGGAAAGGACATCACCCCGATAGAGTGCGCGAGCAGGAGGAGTCCTCCCGCCGAAACACGGAGGTGGCGCCTCGCCTCGCCGGCTCGCCAGTCCGCCCGCGGGATCGCGTGCTGCTCGTGGAGCAGAAGCATCGAGAGGCCCAGACGTCGACCGCACTCGGGGCAGACGGCGTCGCGAACGCCACGGAGGTTGAACCCGCAGCGCGGGCAGGGCAGGTCGCGTCCGCCGAGGAACCTCGTAACCAGTTCCGTGTCGTCGTGCATCACCCCCCGCCGTGTTCGTGAAGATACGGCCGAACACCCCCGCGTGTTCGGCGGCCCGGGCCGCGAGCCGGTAGAGTCTGCCCGCCGCGGTTGGATCGCCCGCGGCGGAGGCCCGGCGTGCGTGAAGGTGAGAAGTTCAGGGTCGAGCTGGTCGGGAAGTTCGTGCGTCTCGAGCCCCTGGGCCTCGACCACGCGCTGGGCCTGCTTGCCGCGGCCGACGAGGAGGCGTTCGGGCTCATGCCCACGCGCCCCGACCAGTGGGACACGGGCGGCTTCCGCCACTACGTCGAACGCCTGACCCGGATGGCGAACCACCAGGCGTTCGCGGTGCTCGCGAAGGACACGGGGCGCGTCATCGGCTCGACGTCGTACGCCGACATCCGCCAAGAGCACCGGGGCGTCGAGATCGGGTACACGTGGCTCACGAGCGATGCGCGGGGCGGTGCGGCCAACCCGGAGATGAAGCGGCTGATGCTCGCGCACGTCTTCGAGAACCCGGTCTTCCCCAAGGGCCCGGCGATCCGCGTGACGCTCAAGACCGACAGGCTCAACGAACGCTCGCAGCGGGCGATCGAGAAGCTGGGCGCGGCAAAGGAGGGCGTGCTGCGACAACACATCGTCATGCCCGACGGGCGCTACCGCGACACGGTGATGTACTCGATCATCGACACGGAATGGCCGGCGCTGCGCGACGGCCTGGACGAGCGGCTGGCCGCGTTCGGCTGAGTGAGTCTACGCCGCAATCTCCAAGAGCAGCGCCCCGATAGCGCCGACACTGTATGCCATCGTGAGCAGAGTCGCGATCGAGACGCACAGTGTCAGGCCTGTGGCCAACCGTGCACGTTTACGGTGCGGGCTGTCGGCGATCCGCCAAACCACCCACGTCAGCGCCCACACCGCGAGAGCCATCACGGCAGGCATCGAAAGTAATGATGGCGATGAGGACGGCCATGATGTGGCGAGCACGATCGCGGTGATCACGAAGTCGATGACCCACGTGATCGACAGGGCGATCATCAGCCGACGTATCTGATCGAAAGTGCGCCTTGACCCGCGTGCGGTGTCGAGTTCTGAGGTGTCGTATTCCCACCCGCATTCTGGGCAGGGGTCGCACCAGCTGGCGCGCAGGTCGTACCCGCACGCCGGGCAACGTTCTTCGTCCAGAGGCGGTTGGCGGGCGGCGAACGACCGGCGAACGGGCATCACATGAATCTACTTTCCGCCGGCTGTCGAAACCCGGCGGGGATAATAAAAAACGCCGACGGCGTCTTGGTGACGCCGCCGGCGTGATGGCGAAGAACTGGGCCCGGGCCCGGGCCCGCTCCGACCACCCGCAAGAAGACTTGCTTACGCCTCGGTCGAGGCGGGGACGCGGGTCGGCTTGAGCTCGGTCGCGCCACGCAGCGGGCGGGCTCGCCCGCGGCGTGCCTCGTCGCTTGTGTCTTCGCTCTCGTACGCCTCGTCCTCGATGACGCCCGCGGGGGTACGCTCGCCCTTGAGGTCCTTCCAGGCGCTGCCCTTGGAGATCTCGGCGAGCACCAGCGTCGCGGCCTGGGCGGCCGAGTCGAAGGCGAAGCTCTGCGCGAAGCGGTAGAGCTTGCCGTCCTCAACGATCACGCCCCGCTCGAGCAGCGAGCGGCGCAGGTCGAGGATGTGGCCCGGGCAGCTCTCGGCGTCCTGACGGGTGATGGTCGAGCCCTCCTCGACGACGAAGATCCCGCCGACCGAGTAGCCGTTCGCGACCACGCCCTTGCCAGACAAACGCAGCTCGGGCTGGGCGTTCATCGCGGGCGGGGCCTTGAACGCGTTGACGCCCATGACGGGCATGATCAGCGTGAGCTGGTCGCAGAAGAAGTCGGCGTCGGCCATGTCCGGCTCGGAGAGCGCGGGCATGCGGGGCGCCTCGGCGTTGTCCACCTCGCAGGACTTGAGGTCCTGGGCGATCTGGACGAGTCGGGCGACGATGTACTCGGCGTGCCCGCGGTGCAGGCGCTGGCCGTCGGCGTTGAGCGCGATCAGCTTGTTCCAGAAGCTCTTGTGGCGCAGCTCGTCGGCCTGGTCGCGCATGTTCGCGGTCTGGCCCACGTAGATCCGCTCGACACCCGTCGAGGGCGACTTGCCCACGAGGATGAAGATGCCCGCGCCGTCGAGTTCCGCCCGGTGGGCGTGCTGGGCGAAGCGGGTGCGGGGGATGACCACGCCCCGGCCGATCCACTGGGAATGCTCGATAATCTGCAGACCCTCGGCCTCGCCGTCGGCGAGAAAGGTCTTGACGGAGAAGCCGCGTTTCGGGGTGGACATCCTGCCTGCCTCCTGTTCCATGCGTACGGACGTTCTGAGGCGCGGCGCCGGCCGCGCGTATGTCGTGCTTGAACCCACGGCGCGAGTCTACGAGCCGCCCCCGGGCACACCCCGGATTCGACAGGCTCTCCACAACTTGTCCGGGTCGGGCGTCACGCCACCTCCCAAGGCGCGCAACACCCTCCACCTCAAGAACTATCGGCCCCAGAACCCGGCAGGGATGAGCACATTCTCGGGCTCACCATCACCGATCTCTGGCCTCTCGCGAATACCGTACATTGTCCGTATATAGAGCCGCGTTTCGGGTTTTTGGGCTCGGGGAGGGATCGGGCTCCCGACGCGGACCAGGCGACCCGATGGTCATCGGATGGTGAAAACCCCAGACAACGCCCGGATCACGCGAGCCCTCTGGGTGTGCGTCGGCGTCCTGTTGGTCGCCTCGACGCTCGGGCACATCGCCAACCACGTGTGGGCGGGCAGCCGTGTCGCGAACTCGGCGCGGATGGTCCTCGACGTGGACGACGAGCGCAATCTCCCGACGTGGTTCGCCTCGTCGCTGCTGCTGATGATCGCGGTCAACCTTTGGCTGCTCGGCGCCGCGTGGCGAAGCGGTGGACGGCGGCACGAGTGGCGTTGGTCGATGCTGGCGCTGGCGGCGCTGGCGATGTCGGCCGAGGAGGTCGTGGGGATCCACGAGCGTTTCATGGGGCCATTGCGCGCGCTGCTCGGCACGAGCGGGGTGTTCTACTACGCGTGGGTCATCCCGGCGATGATCCTGGCGGCGTGTGTCTGCCTGCTCAGCGTCCGCCTGATCCTGGGTCTCGATCGGGCGTCCCGCAACAGGTTCATCATCGCCGGCGCGATCTACCTGACCGGGGCGCTCGGGTTCGAGATGATCGGCGGCGCATTCGCTCCCCCGCCCGGGGAGGCGCGGCCCGCGTTCTACCTCGCGATCGCGACGACGGAGGAGGCGCTGGAGATGGCGGGCCTCGTGCTCGCGTTCGGCGCGGTCTTCAGACTGCGCGAGGGCCTCGCCGATACGGCGTCCGCAGACCAGGGTGAGTCCCGGCGTCCCGGCGATGCACCGGGCCTGGACGCGCCCGAGCGACGCCTCGCGGGGTAATCGGCCGGTCGCACGCCCTACGCGATCGTCTGCTCGGGCGGCTCGAGCGGGAGCGAGCGGGCGAGCTTGAGGTAGTTGAGCCAGTTGGATTCCAGCTCGGTCATCGAGTCCCCCCCCACCTTGTCGAGCAGGCAGCGGGCGACCTCGAAGGCGACGACGTGCTCCATGACGACCCCCGCGGCGGAGACGGCGCACACGTCCGACCGCTCGTAGTCCGAGTGCTCGGGCGACTTCGTGTTCAGGTCCACGCTGGGCAGGCCGCGGAGCAGGGTCGAGATCGGCTTCATCGTGCCGGTGACGACGACGGGCATGCCGTTGGTCATGCCGCCCTCGGTGCCGCCGGCGTTGTTGGTCGGGCGGGTGAAGCCCAGGCAGGGGTCGTTCATTTTGGCGCTGTCGAAATAGATCGGGTCGTGAACCTCGGAGCCCGGGAGCGCCGCGACGCCCACGCCCAAGCCGATCTCGACGGCTTTGAACGCCTGGATGCCCATCACCGCGTAGGCGATCCGCGCGTCGAGCTTGGTCGTCCAGTCCATCGACGAGCCGACGCCCGGGGGCAGGCCGAAGACGTGCGTCTCGAGCTTGCCGCCGGCGGTGTCCTTGTCGATCTTGGCCTGTCGGATGATCTGGCGCTGGGCTTCGGTGACGTCGGCGTCCGGGCAGTACGTGTCCGACGCGTCGCGGAGCTTCTTGATCTCCCGCCAGTTCTCCTCGCGGACGGATACGTCGGTGCGCGCGGTCCCGATCTGGCGGGTGAAACCGAACGTCTCGACGCCCAGGTGGCGGAGCAGGCGCCGGGCGATCGCGCCCGCGGCGGTGCGGCTGGCTGTCTCGCGGGCGCTGGCCCGCTCGAGCGTCTCGCGGCAATCGGTCGTCAGCCACTTGATCGACCCCGCGAGGTCCGCGTGCCCGGGGCGTGGGCGGTAGACGGGGGGTGTCTTGGCAAGGTCGTCGAGGCGCGAGTCGCGGTTGGCGATCTTCAGGACCAGCGGCGAGCCGATCGCGTGCCCGCGCCGGACGCCGCAGAGGAACTCGACGCTGTCGGTCTCGATCTTCTGGCGCCCGCCCCGCCCGTACCCGCCCTGGCGTCTCCGCAGCTCGGTGTTGATCAGGTCCACGTCCAGTTCGAGGCCCGCGGGCAGGCCCGTGATCGTGGTGATCAGGGCCGGGCCGTGGGACTCGCCGGCGGTCTGGTAGTCGAGGCGGGGCATGGGCGGAGGATAGCCGGGCCTCGCGCCGGGGCGGGCCGCGCCGCGTCCGGCCTCAGCGCCGCCAGATCATGACGTCGATGATGCTCGAGAAGTCGTCGGTCCACGTCGGCTTGCCGGGGACGGGCGTGAGCAGGAGCCACCCGGGCGTCTGCGCCGCGACGGGCTCCAGGTCCGCCAGGTCGCCCGCGAGCACGGTCCAGGTCGAGGGCGTTTTGCCCTCGGCCAGCTGGTACTCGCTCACCTCGTGGTCGTCGCGGAGCACGCCGTGCAGGCCCAACGCGGCGCACGCGTTGGCGACGATCGGCGCCAGGTCCAGGCGCCGGTTCGAGACGTTCATCACCACCAGCCCCCCGGGCCCGACCTTGCGCCGGTACAGCTCGATCGCCTCGACCGAGATCAGGTGCACAGGGACGGCGTCGCCCGTGAACGCGTCGAAGATGAGCAGGTCAAACTCCGCGTCGTCGTGCTCGGCCAGGCGCAGGCGCCCGTCGCCCAGCTCGACGTCAACCCGCGCGGGTGTGTCGCGGAGGTACGTGAAGTGCCCCGCGTCGCGGGCGATGTGGACGACGAGCGGGTCGATCTCGAAATAGGTGATGTGGTCGCCCGGGCGCCCGTAGGCTGCCATCGAGCCGGCGCCGAGGCCCAGGATGCCGATGCGGAGGGGCTCGTCGCGTTCGTGCAGCGCGGCGAAGACGTCGCCCAGGGGCCCTGAGGGGTGGAAGTAGGTGGAGGGTCTTCGCGAGAGGTACGGGTGCACGACCTGGTCGCCGTGGCGCGTCGAGCCGTGGTAGAGCGAGAACACCGGGTACTCGGTCGCCAGGCCCGTGTCACGGTCGATGGTGACGAACTGCTCCTCACCCGTGACGACGCGGTGGACGCCGAAGAACGTGCGGTCGATAAAGCGGATCTGCGGGTCGGTGAGCTGGCGTGTGATGCGGACGCCCGCGATCGCGAGCAGGCACAGGGCCAGCGAGAGCCCGTCGCGCGACGCGAGCAACGCGATCGCGGCGGGGACCCCGACGAGCACAACGAACGCCCCCACACCCGACGAGGCGTCCTGGACCGGGTACAGCGCGACGATCAGGACGGTGTACACGCTCAGCGCGATCGGGGGCGCGAAGCGGACGAGGCTCGAGAGGCGGATCGCGCCGGCGCGCCCGCCCAAACCGGTCACGCCCCCGATCCAGGGCAGGGCGCCCGCCGCGAGGATGAGCGCGAGGGGGTACTCGTACGCGTCGGGGAAGATCGCGGGCGCGAGGATCGCGTTGAAGAGCCCGCCGAGCGCCCCGCCGACAGAGAGCAGGAGGTAGTACTCGGTGAGGCGCTGGACGCCCGGGCGGCGGGCGGCGAGCGAGGCGTGGCAGTACGTCGCCGCGAGCATGAACGCGGCCAGGTGCAGGGCGATCGAGACGCCGACCACACCCTCGATGTAGAACAGCACGAGCAGGGCGGCGATAACAATCCCGACCGCGGCCGGGTAACGAAGACGCGCCGCCAATCGGTCGGCCCGCACGCCGAAGGCGATGATAAACGAGAGCAGGTACAGCGCCAGGGGCAGGACCCAGAGCAGGGGGATCGCCGCGACGTCGGTCGAGATGTAGGTCGTCACGCCCAGCAGCAGGCTCGAGGGGATGAACGCCAGCGCGACCCATCCCAGGCGTTCGAGCGCGAGCGAGCGTGCGGGGACCGCGCCCGCCGCGGGCGGGGCGGGGACCGGGACCGGGTTTGGTTTGTCCGCGGGCGCACCCGCGTTCGCGCGTGTCCGAACCATGAGCGCGCCGCAGACGACCACGAGCAGCGCGAAGAGCACGAACCCGGCGAGCCAGACGCGACGCTGGGCGCCCAGCGCCAGCGACGGCTCGATCAGGAACGGGTAGCTGAGCAAACCCAGCATCGAGCCCGCGTTGCTCGCGGCATACAAAAAGTACGGGTCGCCCGAACGTCTGTGCCCGGTCGCGCTGAACCAGCGCTGCAGCAGGGGCCCGGCCGACGAGAGCGCGAAGAACGCGGGCCCGACGATCAGCCCGAGCGTGAGCAGCACCCAGGGGATCGGCGATGCGTCCGTGGGCGGCTGCGACTCGTACCCCAACGCCCACCACCCGGCCCAGAGCCCGGCGAGCACGAGCACCGAGTGCGCCACCAGCTGGCCCCGACGCCCGACGCGGGTCGTGAGCAGGTGCGCGTAGGCGTACCCGCCCAGCAGCACCGCCTGGAAGAAGAGCATGCAGGTGGTCCAGACCGAGGGCGAGCCGCCCAGCAGCGGGAGCAGCTGCTTGGCAGTCATCGGCTGGACCGCGAAGAGCAGACCCGCGGCGACGAAGATGGCGAGGCAGTAGACGAGGATCATCGGGCGATGGGCTCCGGCCCGCGGCGCGGGGTGATCCCGGGCGGCGCGTGCGCGCAAGGATACGGGCACGCCCCCGACCCGCGCCCCGACGAAGGAACCCCATGCCCGGACAACGATCCGCCCCCCCACGCCTCGATGCGATCGTCTGCGACATCGACGGGTGCCTCTCGCCCGAGCTCCCCCGGCCCGCGGCGACCCATCTGCTCGCCCGCGTGAGCGACCACAACCGGCGGGCCCGCGAGACGGGCGGTGTCCCGCCACTGACGCTGTGCACCGGGCGCCCGCTGCCCTTCGCCGAGGCGATGGCGCGGGCGGTCGGGGCGTTCGCCCTGCCGATCGTGTGCGAGGGGGGCGTGTGGGTGCTGACGATGGACCCGTACCGCTGGGAGATGGACCCGCGGATCACGCCAGAGCACCTGGGGCTTGTGCGCGAGATCGAGGCGTGGGCGGCGGCGCAGTTCGACGGGGCGTTCCTGGAGGCGGGCAAAGCCGCGGCGGTCACGATCTTCCACGCCCAGGGCCCCGACTACCTCCGGCGGGTCGTGCTGCCCGCCGTCCAGACACGGATCGACGACGCGGGCTGGCCAGTCCGCGCGGGCATGACCTGGACATGCATCAACATCGAGCTCGACTACATCTCCAAGGCAAGCGGGATCGACCGCGTGCTCGCGGCGACGGGCCTGGCCCCCGACCGCCTCGCCGGCATCGGCGACACCATGGGCGACTTGGCGATCCGCGAGCGCGTCGCCTGGTTCGCGTGCCCGGCCAACGCGCACGACGAGCTCAAGGCGCACGCCGACTACGTCTCGCCGCACGAGGAGGCACAGGGCGTGCTCGACATCCTCGCCCGCCTGTCCCACCGCGAGGGGCGGTAGAACGAGATCGGCACGCCCCACGAGGACAAAGGAGGGCGATTCCAAAAAGAGCTTGTGCGCTGCCCCAATTCATGTCATTATTACAATATATGCTTGTTTTGTGAATCGTGAAGTCACCAGAGGAGACCAGAGATGCGGAGCAGCACGGGCCGGGTCATCGCATCGGGCGCCGCCATCGCGTGCCTCGCCGGCGCGTCGATGGCGGACATCATCGAGTTCAGCGCTGGCCTCAGCGGGGCCAACGAGGTCCCGCCGAACGCCAGCCCGGCGGTCGGCACGCTGTCCGGGCTCTTCGACACCGACACGAGCACGTTCAGCTTCTCCTGGGAGATCCAGGATCTGCTTGGCGCCCCGACCGGGGGCGCGCACATCCACAACGCGCCCGCGGGCTCGAACGGCGGCGTGGTGTTTGCGATGAGCTTCGGCGCGTGGAACCCCGTCGGCGCCGACGTCTGGGCCGGGATGTCCCAGGCGCACGTGGACGCCCTGTTCGCGGGCAATCTCTACGCCAACTTCCACACGAGCCAGTTCGCCGGGGGCGAGGTCCGCGGGCAAATCCGCGAGATCCCGGCGCCGGGCAGCCTGACGCTCGCAGTCGCGTGCGGCCTCGCCGGCGCCCGGAGACGACGCTCACCCTGACCGTACCGAGAACCCGTCGAGCGG
This sequence comes from Phycisphaerales bacterium, assembly GCA_029260515.1. Lineage (GTDB taxonomy): Bacteria > Planctomycetota > Phycisphaerae > Phycisphaerales > UBA1924 > JAJRXR01. Next base: position 357,742 of record JAJDDC010000019.1, read on the forward strand.
GAACGCGGGCGCGGCGATAGGCCGCAGGGCCAGCGCGAGCAGCGCACGCTCGTCGTCGTCGCCTGCGATGCGGTTGGTTCGGATCTGCGCGCACCCCGTGCATTTGTGGACGATGGTCCACTCGCCGTCGCCCCTGGCGGCGATCGCGATGGGCTCCATGGATTGCGCGCACGCGGCCCGCCGGTCGCCGACCTTGTCGTCCACGTGCCTCGACCAGAGGCAGCGTGGGCAGTGGTTGCGGTGGGCCGAGCCGGAGGGGTTCGGGGAGACGGGCGCGCCGCAGTGGACGCACCGGAAGCCGCGCCTGTCGCGGGCGGAGTCGCGTTGCATTGGTTGATCCCGGGAGACGGGCCTGGGTGGCCCGTGGGTGTCGTCTGCATCGAGAGGCCCGGGCACATCACAGCAACGGGCGTCTCACGCCCGCTCAGGCGGCGCCTGGGCAACGAATCGGATCAGAAGCAGACGACAATGGGTTGCATCCGGCGCCAGCGTACCCGTGTCGCGCCCGGGCGGTCAACAATCAGGCATGGAACCCGACGACGAAGTGTGCCTGTGCTTCCACGTCTCGCTGCGCAAGATCAGGACGTACATGAACCGGGAGGACCCGCCGGTCGCGTCGCTGATCTCCGAGTGCCTGGGGGCGGGGACGGGGTGCCGGTGGTGCGTGCCGTTCCTCAAGCACCTGCACGCCCAGCACCAGCAGGGGCTTGAGCCGGACCTGCGTGTGTCGCCGGGCGAGTACGCGGGGGCGCGCAAGGGCTTCCACAAGACCGGGGAGCGGGACGAGAAGATCGTGCACGACGCGACCGACGAGGGCGAGGCGCCGATCGACTGATCGGAACGGCGACCGGCGCCGGCGCGATGCGGCGCCTCAGCCCGATGCGATCATCAGGATGTGGACGAGCAGGATCGCGGGCCCGTCGGCACGCACGTCGTGGCCGACGCCGGGTTCCATCCTCAACAGACTCCCCGGCCGGACCAGTATGGGCCCGTCGGCGGTCGTGAGGGTGGCCTCGCCCTCGATGACCTGGACGGTGACGACCGCGTTGAGTTCGTGCCTGGGCAGCGTGCCGCCGGCACGCAGCGCGAACATCACGGCGCTGGCCGGCCCGTACCGGTAGAGCGTGCGCTGCGCGTGCCCGTGCTTCGAGCCGTCGGCCCTCGCCAACAGCTCGGCGGCGTGCGCGCCGATGTCGATCAGCTCCGTCTCGCCGGCGAACCGTGCCGACGGCCTCTCCGCCCCGTGATCCATGACGGCCTCCTCAGTCTCCCCCCCGGATTACCACCAGACGCGTCAGGGCCGCCCGACGCCCCCTGATCAGGTCCGAGATCGTGACGCTGTCGAGCTCGCCCAGGAACGCGGCGCGGGCGTCCTCCAGCACGCGCGTCAGGCGGCAGGGCCCGTCCAGCGGGCACCTCCCGCCCGCGCGCTGACACTCGACGAGGTCGAAGCCGGTCTCGATGGTCCGCACCACCTCGCCGACGGTGAGCCGCTGGGTGTCGGCGTGCAGCTCGACACCCCCGCCCCGCCCGGGCGACGTCGTCACCCAGCCCTCGCCCTGGAGTGTCTGCACGACTTTCGTGAGGTGGTTGGCCGAGACACAGAGCGTCGCCGCCATCGCCGGGACGCTGATCCGCCCCCGGTCCGCCGCGAGCACCATCAGCACACGCAGCGCGTAATCCGTTCTTTCCGTGAGCCGCATCGGTTGCCTCCGCCCCGCGCGAAGTATATGGTATTTACAATACCAGTTTAGGACACCAGCGATGGGAACGCAACTCCGGATCACCGGCGGGCACGGGCCTCGCTCGAACGCCGAGCGGGAGCATGAGATCGGCGTGCTCGTGGATCGCTTCTACGAGATCGCGCGGCGTGACCCGGTGCTCGGCCCGGTGTTCGAGCGTCGCGTCTCGGACTGGGGAGTACACCTGGCAAAGATGCGTGACTTCTGGTCCGCCGCGATCTATCGCACTGGGCGGTACTCGGGCCGCCCGCTCGAATCGCACCGGAGGATCCCCGAGATCCGCGTCGAGCACTTCCCCAGGTGGCTGCGGCTGTGGCGCCTGGCCGTGGACGAGACCGTCGTGTCGGACGCCCGCGAACCGCTCAAGGAGTTTGCCTCACGGATGAGCGTGAGCATGTCGGCGAGGCTTGGGGCGCCGGGCCCTCCCCCGGGCGTGGCGGGGCGGTGATGGCGCCCGTGCGTCGCGTATGCCTGCTGTACGCCGGTGTGCTCCTCGGCGTCTCGTTCATCGCGACGCCGGCGAAGTTCCTCGCCCCGGGCCTGCGCATGGACGAGTTGCTGCTGGTCGGGCGCGCGACCTTCGTCGTGTTCGGGTGGGTCGAGGGCGTGTTCGTCTCGGCTCTGCTGCTCGCCGCCTTTGTGAGCGGGCGGGGCCGGGGCGCGGCTGTGCTGGTCGCGGCTGTTGTGCTTGTGCAGCACGCCGTCCTCCGCCCGGTTTTGGACGAGGGCGTGACCGAGGTCCTCGCTGGGGCAGAATCATCAGCAGGGCCGCTGCACCTTGTGTACGGCCTGCTCGAACTCGCGAAACTTGTTGTGCTGCTCGGCGCGGGGTTGACCGGCTGCTCGGCAAATGCGACGGCGACGGCGCACCATGACCGCCGCGTCGTGTAACCCGCGGCTCGCGACCGCCCCGACCGACGGCGCGTTGCTCGCTAGCTCTCCAAGCCCTTTTCGCCGGGGTCGCCGGAATCACCGACGGCGTCGGCGCCATCGTCCTCGGTCCCGGTGTCGTCGTCCGCGCCCGTGTCGTCGTCGGAGTCGAGGTCGTCGGAATCCGTGTCGTCGAGCATGGCGCCGAAGCCGCCGCCGGCTGCGGCGTTGGCGGCGTCGAACGCGGCCTGCTCGTCGTCGTCGAGCGTGCGCAGCTCCAGGCCGATCTCGACGAGGCGTTCCTTGACCTCGGTGAGCGAGGTGGCGCCGAAGTTCTTGACGCCCATCAGCTCGGCCTCGGTGTGCGAGCACAGGTCGCCGAGCGTCTGGATGTTGAGAAGCTGCAAGGCCTTGCGCGCCCGGACCGAGAGCTGGAGGTCGGACACGGGCTTGTTGAGCATGCCCTCCTTGCCAGAGCCGCGGAACTTCTCGAGCATCTGGTTTTTGGCGGCGCGTCGGGCGTCCTCCTGGCCCTGGCCCAGCTTGAGGCCCTTCTGCGAGAGCATCCGCTTGATCTCGTCGAGCGAGCTCTCGCCGAAGTTGCGGTAGCTCATCAGCTCGGCCTCGGTGATCCGGAGCAGGTCGCCCAGCGAGCGGATGTTCATCTTCTTGAGGCAGGTCCGGGCGCGGACGCTCAGCTCGAAGTCCGTCACCGGCGTGTCGAGCAGGGCCTTGCGCTTCAGGACGTCGCGCTCGTTGTCCTCCTCGATGACCATCGTGCGGCTGGCCTGCACGTCGCGCAGGAACAGGCGGGCGCGGGCGTGGTTCGGGTTGGTCTCGAGGATCTGGCGCAGGCTGCGCTCGGCCCGGGCGTACTCGCCCCGGTCCTCGTAGATGACCGCGAGGTTGAGCAGCGCGTTGATCGGCGCGGGCGGGTTGTCCACGACGCGCTCGTACAGCGCCAGGGCCTCGTCCTCCTCGCCCGACAGGTCGAGGAGGTACGCGAGCAGGAACAGCGAGTCGGAGTGCGTGGGGTCGGCGTTGACGGCGGCGCGGAGCTCGGCGATCGCCGAGGTTCGGTTGCCGTCGGCCTCGAGCTGCTTGGCGGTGTCGTACTTCTTGCTGGCGGTGGCGGTGTCGCCGGCCGCCGAGGCGCCGATCACCATGTCCATCGGGTCGTTGGCCATGCGGTCGCTGCTCCTGAAACTGGTCGGTGGGCTGTCCGCCCGGGCGTCGCCGGGGTTTCGAGGGGGATTCTAGGCTGATCGGGGGCGGATCGGGTGATCCGCTCAGGCCTGGCCGGGTGTCACGCCCGCGATGGCCTCCTCGGAGCACTCGGGCGGGCGGGCGGCCGAGAGGAGGGCCTCGTCGCCCTCCGATGGCTCGGCCAGGCGGATCGACCGCCACTTGCCCCGCACGAACCGGGTGAGCAACGCCAGGCCCAGGACGACGATGTACCCCGCCGCCCCGCCCCAGGGGCCGATCGAGCCCCACTGGGGCGCGATCCAGATCATCAGGTGCCCGCCCCCGACGATCAGGGCCCAGGACAGGACGATCGTCGCCAGGCCAGGCCACAGGGTGTCGCCGGCGCCGCGGAGGGCCGCGGACATGGTGATGGCGCACGCGTCGAAGAGCTGGAAGACCGCGGCGGCGATCATGACCGTCGCGCCGACGCGCAGCACCGCGGCCCGGTCGCTCGGGCCCATGTCCTCGGGCAGGAAGACCGAGATCATGTCGTTGCGGAAGACGATGAACGCGAGGGCGCACACGCCCATGTACGCGAGCGTGACCTTGAGCCCGAGCCAGGCGCGGGCGGCGGCCAGGTCCGGTCGTCCCATGCCCATCGCCCGCCCCACCATCGCCGAGACCGCGATCGAGAGCCCGATCGCGGGCATGAACGCGACGTGCATGAACCGGAGCGCGATCCAGCCGGCGGAGTTGTGGATGACGCCCTCGCCGGCCTGGGCCTCGACCAGGGCGTCGCCGACCAGGTTGGTCGTCGCCGCGACCTGCGCGCGCCCGCCCATGGGCAGGAGCACGGCCATCAGGTAGCCCCAGCAGACCAGCTCGTTGCCCATCATCAGGCCCGCGGGCCAGCCGACGCGGAGCAGGTTCTTGATCGGCTTGGGCGAAGGGCGCCACGCTGCGCGGGTGTGGTAGGCCTTGTTCCAGCGGGGGCCGAGGAACACGCACAGGGGGATGACCAGCTCGAAGGCGGTGCCGATGACGGTGCCCAGGGCGGCGCCCGTCACGCCCATGCCCTCGACGCCCAGCGTCTGGGAGATCGACAGGAAGACGGCGCGCAGGGGTGTGCCCTCGGGGGCGCCCGCGGCGCCGAAGATCAGGACGGCGTTGGCGCACACGTTTACGAGATTCCCGGTGATGACCGCGACCATCACGATCGCGGGTTTGTGCATCCCGAAGAAGTAGTTGGCGAGCCCGCGGCTTGCGAGCGTCAGGAACGCGCCCGCGAAGAGCATGTGCGCGTACGACGTTTCGAGCGAGACGAGCTGCTCGTCGGCATGGATGGCGCCGAAGATCGGGCCCAGGGCCAGGGCGTATGGGAGAAAGACGATGGCGGCCAGGGCGGAGAGCCAGATCCCGCTCCAGGCGTAGGCGGCGCCCTTCTCGGGCGTCCCGGCGCCCAGGTTCTGGGAGACGAACGAGTTGATGATCGAGAGCAATCCCAGCATCGATGCCAGGGCGACCCAGACAAGCATGCCCCCGTTGCCCTGGGCTGCGACGTAGACCGGGCTGGCGGGTTCGATGTGCGCGACCATCATGCCGTCGATGAACTGCATGACCGTGTAGCTGGTCATGGTCACCACGGTCGGGGCGCCGATGATCAGCATCTCGACGAGCGGATGGCGCACCGGGTCGGGCGCGGCGGCGGGGAGCTCCGCGATGTTGGGGTCGCGCTGGGGCATGGTGGGCGTCCCGACGCGAAAGGCGACGGAGGATGGCTCGGTGTATGCCTCGGGTGTGATTGGGTTGCGGCGGAGGGCATGCATTGTTGCCCGTTCGGCGGTGGCGGAACGCGCCGGATCGCATGAATTCGTGCCGCCCTCAGGCGCCCGGCGACGGGCTCGCGGCCGGCGCGGGCGTGGCCATACGAACCGCCAGATCGATCGCGGCGGTCGTGCTGCCCGGGTCGGCGGCGCCCTTGCCGGCGATGTCGAAGGCCGTCCCGTGGTCCGGGCTCGTGCGCGCGACCGGGAGCCCGATCGTCACGTTGACCGACTCGTCGCGGGCCAGCAGCTTGACCGGGATCAGGCCCTGATCGTGGTACATCGCGACGACCAGGTCGTATCTCCCACCCACCGCCTTTTTGAAGATCGTGTCCGCGGGGTACGGGCCCGAGGCGTCGATGCCGGTGCGGACGGCGTGCTCGATCGCCGGCTCGATCAGGCGCGTCTCCTCATCGCCCATGATGCCGCCCTCACCCGCGTGCGGGTTGAGGCCGCAGACGGCGATGCGCGGTCGCTCGACGCCCAGTGCGCGGCAGGCCTCGGCGCCCATGTCGATCGCGTCGAAGACCCTGCCGATCGTGAGCACATTGCGGACGTCCATCAGGGGGACGTGCGCGGTCGCGAGCACGACGCGGAGGCGCGGACCCTCGAACATCATCGCGTGGCGTTTGACGCCGAAGCGGGACGCGAGGAGTTCGGTGTGCCCGGGCCAGCGGGACTTGCCGGCCATCGACCAGGCCTTCTTGGAGATCGGGCCGGTGACGATCGCGTCGATGGCCGCGGCGTCGCCGGGCTCGCGCTTCGCGTCGGCGATCGCGTCCTCGACGAGCCGGAACGAGAGAGCGCCGCCCTCGGGCGTCGCGGCGCGGGCGGGCTGGCTGTTGGGCGGGAACTTCTGGTCGTAATCGAGCAGGACGAAGCGGTGCGAGGCCGCGGCGTCCCGCAGGGTCGAGCCGGCCTCCAGGCGCCACCAGGAAGGCTCGATCTTGAGTGTTTCGGCGGCCTCGAGCAGCGCCGCGCCCGAGGCATAGATCACGTACCGGGCCCGCTCGTCGCGTGGGCGGGCGGCGAGGGCCGCGACCACGACCTCGGGCCCGATGCCCCCCGGGTCGCCCATCGTCACGCCGATGGTCGGCGAGTCGCTCGTGCGCACGGTCGGGGACTGGCTTCGCCGCGGGGGCATGACGGATGGTAGGGAAGCGGCGCGATCAGACCCTGAAGATCGAGCCCAGCTTCTTGCCCAGCATCATCGAGGCGCCGACGAGCGTGAGGGTCAGCAGGCCCATGCCCCAGACACCCATGGCGCTGGCGATGTACGGCCCGTCGCCCAGGCGGTTCATGAACTCGAAGATCGCCTTCGTGATCGGGTAGTGCCGGGCCTGCTGGGCGAGGATCAGGGAGTCCGAAACCTCAAGCATCGAGAAGCTGAACACGAGCAACGACCCGGCGATGATATTCGCCATGATCAGCGGGATGATGACCTTGCGGACGGCGAGCACGCGGCCCGCGCCCAGGTTCACCGCGGCCTCCTCCAACTCGCCCGAGGTCTGCTCCAGGCCGGCGACGGTCGAGCGGACGATGTAGGGCAGGCGGCGGATCGCGTAGGCGAGGACGAGCAGCGGGAAGGGGTTCGGGCTCTCGCCCACGATGTCCAGATCGAGGATCGTGCCGTCGAGGAACGGGGGGATCTCTTGGCCGAACACGCGGAGCGGGCCGTGGAACGGCCAGGTGAGCGTGACCGCGACGTACCCGAAGGCCATCACCAGACCCGGGACAGCGAGCGGGAGCATGCACAGCGTGTCGAGCAGCGCCCGTCCACGGAGCGTCGTCCGCACGATGACGTAGGCGACGAGGATGCCCAGCGACGCGGAGAGCACGACCGCCGACAGGGACAGGATCAGCGAGTTTTTGATCGAGGTGAACGCCGTGTCCGAGGTCAGGGCCTCGACGTAATGGGCGCCCGTGAATCCCCGGGGCAGGACCGAGCGGTACCAGCTGCCCGGCTCGGCGACGCTGGTGAGGATCACGCCCACGTGCGGCGCCAGGGCCAGCAGAGTCACGAGGGCGAAGGCGCCCGTCACGAGCCAGCCGAGGGGGCCGGTGAGCCTCGTCTCGCTGGCGGCACGCGAGGCCTTGGAGTACATCGCGTGCCCGCGCCGCCCGAAGACGGACTTCCCCAGGACGTATGCGATGACGGCCGAGACGAGCAGGACGAAGGTCAGCGCGTACGGCTCGGCCGACGACTCGACCTCCTTGAGCTTCTCGAAGATCTGGACGGGCGTCGCCTGCTTGTAGTCGAACATCAGGGGTGTGCCCAGCTCGGTGAAGCTCCAGATGAAGACGATCGTCCCGCCCGCGAACAGGCCGGGGCGGATCAGTGGGAGCGTGATCTTGAAGAAGCGGCGCCAGGGCCCGGCGCCGAGGTTCTCGGCCGACTCGTCGAGCGCCGGGTCGAGGTTCGCCAGCGACGCGATCGCGTTGAGGTAGATGATCGGGTACAGGTGCAACGCCTCGACCAGGGCGATGAGCAGCAGGCGGAGGTCCACGTGCGCCATCCACGTCGGGTCGCCCAGGATGGCGATATTGCCGCCGAAGAAGTCGATGTCCGTGCCCAGGATGGTGTTGACGGCGCCCTGGCGCCCGAGCAACATCTTGAACCCGATCGCCCCCACAAACGGCGGCAGGATCAGGGGGACGAGGATCGCCGAGCTGAACAGGGTCTTGCCCGGGAACCGGTGGCGCGAGGCGAGCAGGGCCAGGGGCAGGGCGATCGCGATCGAGAGCAGCGTCGTGATCGTCGCGATCTTGACGGCGTTGAGCAGGGACTTGACCTGCAGCGGGTCCTCGAAGACGAGGAGGACGTGATCGAGGGTGAAGCCTTCGCCCGAGGCGGGGTCCTGCGCCAGCCCGCCGCGGACGGTCAGGTAGATCGGGTACAGCAGGCCCAGCGTCAAGAGCAGGAGGAGGGCGCCGAGGAGTGCGTACTGCCAGAGTCGGCGCGTCGTGGGGCGGGCCATGGGGCGGAGTGTAGAGGCGCCCCGAAGGCGTCGCGTCCGGGCTCAGATCCCAGCCGCGAGCGTGAGCTCGAGAGTCTGGTCGCCGGGGATCGCCAGCTCACGCTCGCGGCTCGGATTCGGATCAGACGTTTAAGCGGGCTTTGTCGCGGTGACGATCACGCTGAGCCCGAATCGCATGTCGAGGTTGTTCTCGACCTTGCGGTACCAGGCGTGCAGGGCCCGGATGACGAGGCGTTTGGGCAGGCTCTTGGCCTTGTCGGTGCGGATGTCGCCGTCGAGCTCGCGTCGCAGGACCCGCTCGCTGAGCCAGTAGGGCACGAATCCCAGGGCGTTCCAGTGGCGGGCGGACTCGATCGTGAAGCCGGCGTTCTTGACCTTGGTGACGAGCTCCTTGCGGGAGTAGCGCCGGTAGTGCCCGTTGCGGAGGTCACGCTTGCCGTACAGGGCCTGGCAGGCGGGGACGAGGACGACGAGCTGGCCGCCCGGCTCGAGGGCGTCGCGGATCTTGGCCAGCTGGGCCATGTCGTCCTCGATGTGCTCGAGGACGTCGATGATGGTGATCGTCGCGAAGCGGCGCCCCAGTGTGTCCACGTCCTCTCCCGTGCCCACGAAGATGCGGATGTCGGGGTCGCGCTCGGAGGCCGCCTGGACGAGGGCCTCGTTGGGCTCGAGACCGAACGCGGGGTGGCCCCGGCGCTTGAGGATGGTCAGCAGGGCGCCCCCGCCGCACCCGATGTCCAGCACGCTGGTCCCGGTGACGAGCGAGCCGATGAGCCTGTAGAGGTTGAGGTTGCGGAAGTCGTTGCGGTGCGAGCCGAGCCCGGTGTAAAGGTCGGCGAGGAACTCGTGCGAGCTGGTCCCCGCCAGGGCGGAGTCCTCGATCGCGATCGCACGGTCTGTGCTGGTCATGGACATGGGGTCTTTCTTCGGTGATTCGGGCACTTCCACGCGAACCGGCTGCGCCTTTGCTCGGGTGGAAGGCATGGGGGCAGAGGGTAGCAGGGGCGCGGACCCGGCGTCGCTCTGCGGGCGTCAGAGCCCGGGCGGCGGGGTCAGGGCGGACGGGCCCAGCGTCTGGATCGTGAGGCGCCCGGGGTCGCGCCGGGCGAGGTAGTCGTTGACACGCTCGAAGGTGACCGCGTCGATCTCGGCGGTCCGCTCGTCGAGCGAGCGCGGGGCGCCGCGGACCCGCTGGTCCCCGCAAAGGGCGCCCGCCCGGGCCGACGTCGATTCGCCCGAGAACACCAGGCGAGACTTCATCCCGACGATCGCCCGCTGGAACTCGTCGGGCTCGACGCCCTCGCGGACGCGGTCGAGCTCGGCGAGCAGCACGTCCAGCGACTCCTGGGCACGCTCGGGGGTTGTGCCCACGTAGGCGGAGACGCCCGCGAAGACCTTGTCGGCCCGGTAGCTGGCGCTGACGGCGTAGCACAGCCCGCGCTTCTCGCGGACCTCGGTGAACAGCCTGCCCGACATACCGCCGGCCAGGACGCTGACCACGACGCGCTCGAGGACCGAGTCGGCGTGCGTCTCGAGCGGGCCGTCGTGCACGACGACGATCTGCACCTGGTTGGAGTCGTCGTCCTCGTGCGCATAGCCGCGGGGGGCGGCGCCGACGCTGAAAATCTCGGGCGGCGTGGGCGCGTCGCCCTCGCCCATCTTGTTGAGCGCCGACTCGATCGCGTCGGCGTCCACGTCGCCCGCGGCCGCGACGATCCAGCCCGAGGGCGCGCACGCGTCGGCCCACGAAAGTGCTATCTCGTCGCGGGTCAGCGCGCCGATGCCCTCGGGCGTGCCCAGGCCCGAGCGGTTGAACGGGGGGTCGTAGTGGCGCTCGCGGGCCGCGTACACGCACCGCTCCTGCGGGTCGTCGGCGAGCGACTCGATCGCCTGGATCGCCAGGTCCTTCGCGGGCCCGAGCGAGTCGGCGTCCAGACGCGGACGCAGGACCATGTCGCCCAGCAGCGGCAGCGCCTCGCCCAGGGCCGAGCCCAGGCAGGTGAGCGAGAGGCGCATGTGGGTCGTTCCCGCGCCCGCCCCGCGGCCGGCGCCGAGGCGGTCGAACGCGTCGGCCTGGGCACGCGAGTCGAGCCCGCCCGCGCCCCGCATGAGCATCTCCTCGAGGACGGCCCCGCGCCCGAGGCGGTCGTTCGGGTCGGTCGCCAACCCCGCCGGCACGAGCCAGCACAGGCCCGCGGAGCGCACACCAGGAATTTTTTCCACAACGAGCGTCCCGCCCATCGCGAGTGATCTTGTCGTCGGCTTGGTCATCTGCACGCACTCCGGTTGGGCGATCCAGCGTCGAGTCTAGGGACACACCGGTGTTGTCACCCGGGGACGCTTCTGGGGGTTTACGCGGCGCCAAAAGCCCTTTCCGGGATCAGAATCGCGGGTCGCTCGCTGTGCGCGCCCTTCACGAACGCGACGCCAACTGTCGCGAACTCGCGCGGATCTCACGCGAACTCACGCGAACTGCGGAAACGAGCGCAATGCCCGCGCCTGTCGGTTACCGGATGCCGAATGAACGCGTCGGCGGTCGGCAGCGGCGATGTGCGCCGGGTGTTGCGCGTGTGCGTGCACGTGTCGTGATGCTCCGAGAGCGCGCCTGTTGACGAGACTGCGCGGGGGTCTGCGCGTGTGATACGTCGGCATGATCAGGGTTGACCCGCACGCGTCGGCATGCATTGACAGCGCCGAGACAGTATGTTGTCGGCGTACAGAGCTGCGTGATCCGCGCAGGATCCGCCTGCTTCACTCAAGCGTTGGGCGAACAGGCGCCGATGATGGGCAAAGCCACGGGCACGAACGCGATGTCTTGAAGCGCGAACGACCGCGCGAGAAACCCAACCGAGGAGTCAATCCACATGGCGAAGAAACGACGCAAGAAGGCCGCCCGCAAGAAGGCGACCCGCAAGAAGGCCACCCGCAAGAAGGCCACCAGGAAGAAGGCGACTCGCAAGAAGGCGACTCGCAAGAAGACCCGGAAGAAGGCCACCCGCAAGAAGGCCACGCGGAAGAAGGCCACTCGCAAGAAGACCCGCAAGAAGGCCACCCGCAAGAAGGCCACGCGGAAGAAGGCCACTCGCAAGAAGACCCGCAAGAAGGCCACCCGCAAGAAGGCGACCCGCAAGAAGCGGCGCAAGAAGACCGCCCGCAAGACAACGGCGCGGAAGACCACTGCAAAGAAGAAGACTCGCAAGAAGGCGCGGAGGCGGGCCACCCGCCGCTAAGGCGGCGCGTGCCTCCCCTCTGGTCGGGTTTTATCCGACTCAGCCATCCTGGACATCGCTTATACGCGGGGCCGGCTCGGAGCCGGCCCCGTGCCCTTTTTGGGCGCCGCCTTCCCCGCGGCAATTGCACGCCGCGTGGACACCGGCGAGAATCACGCGTTGCCCCACCCCGCCGACACACCCCCGCGCTCGCTCGAACTCGCCCGGCGCGTCCTGCGTCGGTACCGCGAGGGCATGCTGCTCGCCGACGGCGTGCCGCACGCCCGGCGATTCGTGTTCGACCCCAAGAACGGCGAGTTGATCCTCCGCGTCGGGCGCGACGAGCTGCTCGCCGAGGAGTCGGTATTGCACGTGCCCGAGGAGGAGGCGCCGGGCGCCGACGCCGCGTCCGTCCAGCTCCTGCTCGACATGCGTGAGACAGATAGCGATCGCGACGGCGCGTGCGATCGGCACGCCGCGGCCCACCCGCGCGACGACGCCCCGGCGTGGGCACGCGCCCGGATCGAATCGGGGCGCCTAGCGGGCGAGGTGTTCGGCGGCGCCGACCTGGTCGCGCCCAACGCGATCGCGGGCGACGAGCGGTCGCTGCTCAGGACGCTCAATAACGACGCGGACGCGCTGCGTCTGGCGACGCGGCGTCTGACGGGTGTGGGCGTCGAGGACCCGCTCGCGGTCGCGGCCGATCGGTTCGGGTTCGACGTCCGCGCCGCGTTTGGAGTGGTGCGCGCGGAGTTCGACCGCCCGGCCAGCGACGCCGCCGACGCGCTCGAACAGATCCGGGCCCTGCTCGACACCCCCCACTAACCCCCCACCATTGGCCCTGCCACCCGGCCGAGACCCGAACTCGACCCCGAGGGCGCCCCCTATAATGCTGCACTGGCGCCCGGCGCCCACCCGGACGCCCGCGGCAAGGAGGCGGTGCATGCGCGACGACATCAACTACAACAACATCATCGACGGCGAGGACTTCGAGCGGGCCCAGGCCTGCGCCGACGCCGCGGCCAACCTGCCCGCCGACCAGATCACGACAGAGGGCATGTACGTCACCCAGCTCTACGACCGCTACAGCGAGGAGAACCATGCGGTCTGGAAGGAGATGTACGAGAAGCGCTGGGAAGTGCTCGAACGCCAGGCCTCGACCACCTTCATCAACGGTCTCAGGGCCATCCGCCTCGTGCCCGACCGCGTCCCCCTGCTCTTCGGCACGCACACGGATCCCAACGACGAGGCGAAGACGATCAAGGGGATCAACGAGTACCTGCGCCCGCTGACCGGCTGGCAGAGCCGCGGCGTGCCCGGGTACCTGCCCGCCAAGGCGTTCTTCGCCTGCCTGGCCGCCCGCGAGTTCCCGACGACCATCGTCATCCGCCCGCGCGAGCAGATGGACTACCTGCCCGAGCCGGACATCTTTCATGACGTCTTCGGGCACGTGCCCCTGCACGCCGACCCGGTCTTCGCCGACTTCCTGCAAACCTACGGCAAGGCCGCCCTGCACACCGACGACCCGTACCACATCGAGCGGCTCGGGCGCCTGTTCTGGTTTACCGTCGAGTTCGGGCTCATCAAGGAGGACGGGCGCCTGAAGATCTACGGGTCCGGGCTCGTGTCCAGCCACGGCGAGGCCAAGCACTCGCTCGAGGCCCCCGAGGCGCCCAAGGGCGCGAACCTGGCGCCGAGCGACACGAGCGGGAAGATCGAGCGACGCCCGTTCGACCTGGAGCGCGTCTGCAACACCGAGTTCGAGATCGACCACTACCAGCCGGTGCTGTACGTGCTCGAGAGCTTCGAGCAGCTGCGCGACGCGATGAACGAGTACGCCGAGCGGGTGCTGGACGAGGCGAAGGCATCCGCGTAGCGGCGCTACGACGCCATGCGAGAGGGAGCCGAACACCCGCGGTGGATCGTGAAGCGAGTATTCGTTGTTCTATCTCTTGGGGTTGCTACGACGGTATTGGTGGCCTGGGCGACGCAGTACGGCTTTTCACGGTCTATTCTGCTCGCGCGCGCAAGGCCGGACTCTGTGTTTATCGGCAGCGATACGACTGGATCTGTCGGCCGATCGTTGCGCCGAGACGCGTACTTCATCGTGCGAGATCCCGAGGGCTTCGCGTGGTTTCGGACATCGTCCTTGCGAAATCTCGGTCTACCCACGATCGTGCCGCCCGATTGGATCGAACTGCCCAAGCCGGTGGGGACGGAACTGGCCACAGAATCGGAGATTGTCGCGTCCGGGCTGCCGTTCCGCGCGTTCTATCGCGCACAGCACAGCTTTCTGTCGGTCACGGATGATTTCAATCTGGCCCTGCCTGCGGCAACGCGCCGGTACAGCGTGGGCGCCTGGGATCTGCGGCCGCACGCAAACGCGTACAAACCCGGGTTCGTCGTCCCCTTCATGCCGATCTGGGGTGGGCTCGCCGCAGATATTGCGTGCTACGCGTTGATCTGGTCAGTCCCGCTCTTGGCGGCACCCGCCGCGAGGCGTGCGGTCCGCCACAGATCCGGGCGTTGCCCGCGATGCGCTTACGACCTCCACAGTTGCCCCGGAGCTGGCTGCCCGGAATGCGGCCGGGATCGCGGAGACCCGCGGCGGGCGATCGGGAACGACCGGTGAGAGCCCGCCGGCCTCTGATTGCCCGCGTGCTGACCGGCATGCTCGTGTTCTCGCTCGGTCTCGCCATGCCGACCGGATGCGCTTCGAGGGCGCACCCCATCGACCCCGCGACCGCGCCCGACGGCGAGGTCCTCGTCATCGCGATGGCGTTCGAGGAGACGGTCGAACGCATCCACGCCGACCCGGGCACGCGCTGGCACTCGGGCTGGACGGGCAACCTCGCGGTCCACACGCTCGGCTGGCGTCACCGCGGCCTGTGCCACCACTGGCGGGACGCGGTCTACGAGGGCGTCGCGCCCACGGTCCGCGGGCTGGGCTGGGACGCGATTTTCCTGTACGTCAACTGGGGCGACGCGGGCGAGCACAGCGCCGTGCTCGTCTACGACGCCGACGCGGCGCACGCCTGGCCCTCGCTGGACGACCCCCCCGAGTCGGGCGCGTACGTGCTCGACGCGTGGCGCCGGGGTCGGGCGGACGTCTACACGCTCCGCGGCTGGCTCTCCAACCAGCATCACGTGACGCGGGCGCCGGAGCTGTTCGATCCGGAGCCCTGAGGCGGACCAGGGCCAGACTCGAAGGGGCGTGCCTAGGGGCGCCCGGTCTTCGTGATCCGCCTGAGCAGGTCGGGCGAGACGAGGGCAGCGTACCCGGGGGGCTCGATCTGCTTGCCGCACTCGGGACAGGCGGCGCCTCTGACACCCCGGAGCTGGTAGCCACACCCGACGCAGTTCAGGTCGCGGTTGGCGAGGAAGGCGGCGACCGCGGTGTCCACACCCCCCGTCGCCTCGTTCCGGGCTCGGCAGTCATCAACAAACCCGTCACGCTCGGCGGCGCAGGCGAACACGCGGTCGGGCACGATGAACCCCCGTTCATTGAACGCGACCATGATCGTATATCCATCGACGGTCGTGATTTCACGAAAGGCGGGCCAGGCGTATGTCGCCGTCACCGTCTCGTCTTCGTAGACCGCGCCACGATCATCGATACGGATGCAAACCCTCCCCGCGTGCCCAGGCCCCAATGATGCGGCTCGCTCCCTGGCGGCACTCGAGATCAGACGATTCTGCGCAGTTTTCCGTAGGACGCTCGCTACGAACACGCCAATACCCACGACACAAGCGATCAAGCCAAACGCCAGGGTTTCCTCGAACTCTCTCGCATCGGCGCCGTTGATATCGAGCAGGACCGCGATGGCGCCGTAGGTCGCGAGCGCGGACAGGGCTGCAACGTACCACGCACTCCGTCGAGAGCGTTCGGCCGCATCCGCGAGGTACCGCTCGCCGGCGGGAGAGAGCATCCAGGCGACGGTGGCTCCGACGAGGTCGTCGGGCGTCAGCTCGAACTCGAGGCGCACCGGTGCGCGTTCGCCGACCTCGTCGCCCGCTTCACCCATGCGGGTGGCATCCGCACGAGGGCCCGCACGGGTCCGGGCCGGTTCGCGGGTCGCCTTTGGCCCCGCCGATCGTGGGCAGGGAGACGAGCTTCTCGACCGGAGTGTCGGCGGGGGTCGCGCCCGGGCACACGCCCGCCCGCTCGCACAACTCGCCCCAGGCGCCGACGTGCTCGCGCATCGCGTGCTCGACCTCGAGCGTCCTGCCGTTCGCCTCGCATCGGTATTCGTAGGTTGGCATGGGCGAATGGTACCGCGGGGGCGGGCCGCCTCGGCGTCCAGCTACGCTTGCCCGATGCCCCCCCCGATGCGCGAGGACGAGCTGCTGGCCAGGATCCGGGACCGGTCCGCGGGCCTGGAAAAGGCTCCGGGCGGCCTGGTCGTCGTCGGGCCCGGGGACGACTGCGCCGTCGTCCGCACGCCCGGGGGCGCCCAGCTGCTGCTGACGGTGGACCAGCTCGTGATCGGGCGGCACATCAACGCGGGGGCGCCGATCGACCTGATCGCGCGAAAGGCGGTCGCCCGGTCCGTGTCGGACATCGCGGCGATGGGCGGCACGCCCACATGGGCGATGGCGACGGGGCTGCTCCCCCACGAGTACGCGCACGCCGACGAGCTGTTCGACCGGATGAGCCACTGGGCGCGGCACTGGGGCTGCCCGCTCGTCGGCGGCGACATCGCGACGGGCGAGGGGCCCCTGAGCCTGACGGTCACGATCGCGGGCGAGATGGGCGAGGGCGCGGCGCCGGTGCTGCGATCGGGCGCTCGGGCGGGTGACATGCTCTGGATCACGGGGCGGGTCGGGGGGTCGCTGGAATCGGGATGGCACGCGCTGTTCGAGCCCCGCCTGGAGCACGGGCAACGAGCTGCGCGGGCCGGGGCCCACGCGATGATCGATATCTCCGACGGGCTCGGCAAGGACGCGTCCCGGGTGGGCGCGGCCTCGGGCGTCGTGCTCGAGATCGACGCGGCGAGGCTGCCGATCTCGGAGCACTGCAAGGACTGGCGGGAGGCCGCGGGCGCGGGCGAGGACTACGAGCTGCTGATCTGCGCGCCCGCGGGGCAGGGGGGCGGGGCGCCCTTCGGGGGCGTCGAGCCGGCGCTGCTCGGGCCGATCGGGCGCGTACGGGCGTCTGGCGATGGCGAGGCGCCCGGGGCGGTGATCCTCGACGACAGGGGCGGCGTCCACGACGCGTCGGGCTTCGGCTGGGAGCACCGGTGACCGCATCCGCGTTCGATCTCGGCGTCGGCGCGTCCAAGGATCAGGCGTGAGACGGATCGAGCGAGAACTGACGGGCCTCGACGACACGCGGGCGCTGGCCCGCGGCCTGGCACGCGTGCTGCGCCCGGGCGACGTCGTCCTGCTCGACGGCGAGCTGGGCGCGGGCAAGACCACGCTCGTCCGCTCGATCGTCGGCGCGATCGGGGGCGACGAGTCGATGGTCTCCAGCCCCACCTTCGTCGTCGTCAACGAGTACCCGCTCCCGGTCAAGGACCCCGGGCCCGCCCCGCTGACGCTCGTGCACGCCGACGCGTACCGCCTGGGCGGCGCCGACGACCTGGACGCGCTGGGCTGGGACCGGCTCGTGGGCGATGGCTCGATCACGCTCGTCGAGTGGGGCGAGCGGATCGCGGACGCGGCGCCCGACGCCGCGCGCGTGCTCATCGAGGCGACCGGCGAGACCTCGCGACGCGTGACGATCGAGGCGCCCGACGCCTGGAGCGATCGCCCGGGGCTCTCGGCGCTCGCGGGAGGCGCCGGGGACGGCGTCGCGGGCAAGACCCGCAGGGCGACGACGTGCCCGGTGACGGGCAAACGCGTGGACGCGGCCAGCCCGACGTGGCCCTTCGCCGACGAGCGGGCCCGTATGGCGGACCTGTACCGCTGGATGAGCGGGGGGTACGCGATTACGCGACCGATCGAGCAGGCCGACCTGGAGCAGGGCGAGTAAGCTGGGCACGACGCGCGTGCCGAACCGGGCGCGGTCGATGCAGCCGGAGGGCTCACGGATGAGCAGGACAACGCGCCCGGGATGGGCGTTCGGGACAATCGTGCTCTGCGGGGCGTGCGTGCTGGGCGTGGCGGCCGCCGCCGCCCTGGGCCAGGCCGACGGCGCGGCGGACACCGCGACGCAGGCCCCGCCCCCCACCGTGGCCGCGGACGACTCGCTGGGCATCTGGTCGCTGTTCCGCCAGTCGTTCGATCTGTTCACGATCGTGCTGATCGCCGGCTCGATCGCGGCGATGGCCTCGATCATCCGCAACATCATCGAGATCCGCCAGTCGAACATCATGCCGCCCAAGCGGACCAGGCGCCTGATCGAGCTGGTGGAGCACGCCCGGTTCGAGGACGCGTGGCAGCTGGTCCGGCGCGACGAGTCGTTCGTCGGGTCGGTCGTCCGGGCCGCGATGCGCGAGTCGGGGCGCGGGCGGGGCGCGATGCGCGAGGCCTCCGAGCTGGCGGCCAGCGACCAGAGCGCCAAGTGGTTCCGCAAGATCGAGCTGCTCAACGTGATCGGCAACCTAGGCCCGCTGGTCGGTCTGGCGGGCACGGTCTGGGGGATGATCATCGCGTTCTCGTCGCTCGGCGCCGCCCAGGGGCAGGCCGGGCCCGAGGACCTCTCGCTGGGCATCTCCAAGGCGCTGTTCCACACGCTGCTGGGCCTGTGCCTGGCGATCCCGTGCCTGCTGGTCTTCGGGCTCTACCGGGGCGTCGTGGACCGGATCTGCACGCGGGCGATGGTCGAGAGCGCCCGCCTCGTCGAGCTGCTGCCCGCGGGCGCCGGGGGAGACAGGAACGGCTCGGGCGCCGATGCCTCCGACACGGGCGACGCGCCGACGAAGGGATCGCCCAAGCGCGGGAAGGACGCGTGAAGCGCACCGCGCTCCAGCTCGCCGGTGGGGGCGCGAGGCACGTCGGGCGCGTCAACGTCACGCCCCTGATCGACGTGGTCATGGTGCTGATCGTCTTCTACCTGATCGTCGGGCACCTGGTGCTCGAGCGCCAGGGCGAGGGGCGCCTGCCGTCGTCGAAGGGCGGGCGCGAGCTCGAGCGGGCGCTGACGCCGATCACGCTGAGCGTGATCGACGCGGGCACGGTGCTCGTGGACGGGCTGGAGACGACGTCCGAGCGCCTCCCGAGCGTGCTCGAGGGGCGCCTGGCGCGCGCGCCCGGGGCGCGGGTCGAGCTGCGGGCCGGGCGTGACAAGCCCTACTCGATGGTCGAGCCGGTCCTGGCGGCCTGCCGCGAGGCGGGTGTGCGCCGCATCGAGCTGGTCACGGAGCGTGAGCAATGAGCCCGGGACGCGCGCACGACGGCGGCTCGGACATGGCCGGCCTCGGGCCCGAGGACGCCGAGGGCGTCGGCATCGCACGCCCCTTCCGCAACCGCGCGGCCCTGCACCAGTGGGAGCTGCACTTCGGGCCCAACATGACGCCCATGGTCGATGTCGTCATGGTCATCCTGATCTTCTTCATGGCCTCGACGGCGTTCCTGGGCCCGGAGTGGTTCCTCAAGGCGCACGTCACGCCCGAGGAGGCCGCGGGCGCGGGGCACATCCCCGACACGCGCTTCGAGCTGCCCGAGGTGCGCCTGAACGTGCGGCTGGGTGTGGTTGACGGCCAGACCCGCGCCGACGCGTTCGGGCGCGTGGGGCTGACGATCGACGAGCTCGAGCCCCTGGCCCTCGAGGTCGCGGCGGACATCGTGCCCCCGCAGCGCGAGGGGCGCGACCCCGAGAACGTGACGGGCGAGCCCCTTGTGATCATCGCACCCGGGCAGGACGTGCCGTACAACGACGTGGTGCGGGCGCACGACGCGTGCACGCGTGCGGGGTTCAGGCGGGTTGCGTTGCAGTAGCCGCGCGGCGCCGGGGCCCGTTCAGCCTCGGGCGGTCGCGAAGATCTGGAAGCGCGTGCCGTGCGGCTCGAGCCCTCGCTCGCGGCAGATGCGGTCGCGGATCTCGACCAGCTCGGGCACGTCGATCGCCTCCACATCGCCCGTGTCCGTGCGCACCAGCAGGGTGTTGGGGCGGCGGCCGTAGACGAGCTGGTAGTGCGACTGCTCGCGGTCGAAGACGACCCGCTGGATGATGCCGGCCTCTTCGAGGAGCTTGATGGTGCGGTAGACGGTCGCCTTGGAGACGCGGAAGCCGTCGTCCTTGAGGCGGTCGAGCAGCGTCTCGGCCTCGAAGAGCCCGTCGATGCGGATGATCATGTCGAGGATCTGGGCCCGCTCGGGGGTGTACTTGAGGCCCTCGCCCTTGAGGGCGCGCCGGAAGACGGCGCACAGGGGCTCGGTGATCTCGATGTCGGCGTCTGGGCCGGTCTCGTTCGCGGGCGACACGGGGCGGAGGTCCATGGCCCGATTGTACGGCGCGGGCGGCGGGGTACGGCGCGGGGCGTGGGGCTCGGCCGGGCCGGGGGCCGCGGCGTCGGGGATCGCCTCGGGGAATTACACTCGGCGCGTGACGAGCGCGGATCATGGACGATCGGGGTCGATGACCGGCGCGTGGGCGCCGATCGCTTGCGCCGTCGCGCTGCTCGGACTCGTCGCGATCGCCGGCTCGCTCGGGCGTGGTGCGTGCGCGGGGCCGCTGACGGCCCTGGGCGTGGTGGTCTCGAACCTGGCGCTGTGCGGCGGGCCCGTGCTCGCCTTCGTGCTCGCCGGCGCGGGGTACGGGCGGCTGGCGCGACCGCTGTTCCGCGGATCGGACGAACGCGACGCGATCCAGCTCGGGGTCGGGCTCGCGATCCTGCTCGCCGGCGCGCACGCGCTCGGCGCGATCGGCCTGCTCGACCCGATACCCGCGCTCGTTCTCGTGGGCGCTGGGCTGGCGCTGCTGGCCCACCAGCTCTGGCCCGGGGCGAGACGCCTGGCGGGCGAGCATCTCGCGCTACCCGGCCTCGGCGGGTGGTGGGCGGCGCTGCCCGGCGTCGCGGTGCTGGTCGTCGCGGCCTCGTCGATGCCCGGCTGGCTCTGGGACTCGGAGTTCGGCGGGTACGACGTTCTCAGCTACCACCTGCAGCTGCCCCAGGAGTGGCTCGCGGCTGGCCGCGTCGGTCCGGTCGAACACAACGTGTACTCGTACCTGCCCTCGTACGTCGAGAGCGCGTACACGCTGCTGGGCGCGATGACACTCGCGCCCGACGGCGTGGGCGCGTCAGGGGGCCTGCTCGCCGGCTCGGGATGGCGCGTGATCGGCGCACAGATGCTGCACGCGTCGCTGGCGGTGTGCACCGCGTGGCTTGTCGCGGCGTTCGTCCGGCGGGCGCTGGCGCTGGGCGGGGTGGATCGCGCGGGCGCCCGCCTTCCAGCGTCGCTCGCCGGGGCGCTCGTGCTCGTGACGCCCTGGGTGGTCGTGGTCGGGTCGATGGCGTACAACGAGATGGGCGTGACGGCGCTGGGGGCCGCGGCGATGCTCGTCGCGATCGAAGACAGGATACAGCCTCTCTGGCGCGGTGCGATCGCGGGGGCGCTGGTGGGCGTCGCGTGCGGCGCCAAGCCGACGGCGCTGATCATGCTCACACCGATGGTCGGTGTGCTCTTGCTCGGGACCGCGCCGCCCCGGACGTGGTGGCGTCTGGTCGCGGGCGGGGTGGTCGCTGGGGTGCTGGCGCTCGCGCCCTGGCTTGTGCGCAACTGGCTCGCGGGGGGGGACCCGGTGTTCCCGCACATGAGCGGCGTGTTTGGTTCGGCCCACTGGACGGGCGAGCAGGTCGAGCGGTACATCGGCGCCCACACATACACGGGCGGCGCCGTGGACCGCCTGCGCCTGCTGGCCTGGACCGACCCGCACGCGCCCGCGGGCGCGGGCGACGTGCAGCGCTGGCGGGGGGCGATGAACCCGCAATGGCTGGCGCTGTTCCCGGCGGCGCTGCTCGCGGCGGGCGTCACGGTCTGGCGCGCGCACACCCGTCGTCTCGGGCTGCTGCTGACGCTGGGGCTGGTCGGCGCCGTGGTCGCGTGGGCGAGCGGGACGCATCTTCAGTCGCGGTTCCTGCTTCCGGCGGTGCTCCCGGGGGCGGCGTTGGTCGGCCTGGCGGTCGGCGGCGCGGTCTCGCGGCGGACGGGGCGCCCCTTGCTCGTCGCGGTGCTGATCGTCGTGGGCGCCCAGAGCGTGGGGCTGTGGTACGTCTTCGCCTCGCAGCGCGGGGGCGGCCCGAACGTGCGGCTCGCGTTCGACGCCGCGGTCCTGCGCGGCGAGGTGTACGACGCGGGCGACGAGTCCGAGGTCGCGTACGTCAATACACAGACGCCCGAGGACGCGGTCGTGTACGTGCTCGGCGGGGCGACGCCGATGTACGTCTCCCGCGGTGTCGTGTACGCGACGACGTGGGACGCGTGGCCACTGGGTGTGGCGATCGAGGACGCGCCGGACGATGCCTCGGCGTGGACAGACGCCCTGCGCGCGCGTGGGATCACGCACGTGCTCGTCGATTTCGGGGAACTGGGGCGGTTGTGGGCCAGCGGGTGGGGCGACCCGCGGGTCACGCCCGGTGCGCTCGGGTCGTGGCTTGATTCGCTCGGCGGGCCGATGAAGAGCTGGGGCGGGGTCGGGCGCCCGAGGGCGGCGCTGTACAGGATCGGAGGGTCGTGATCGGGGCAGAGGGCGACAACCTGCACGAGGGCACGGGCGAGGCGTCTGGGGGGCGTGGGGGCTCGGGGCGGCGGACGCTGCTGGCGGGCGTGCAGGTGGTCGGCTTCCTGGGCGGGGTGGCGCTGCTGCTGTGGGTCGTCCTCGAGGCGTTCGCGCCCAAGAACCGGGAGCTGATCGCGCGGCTGGGCGACGCGGGCCCCTGGCAGGTGGTGGCGCTGCTGGGCCTGTCGGTCGCGACGCTGGTCCTCAACGGGACGATCTTCTGGATCACGCTCTGGCCCGAGAGGCGGCTGTCGCACACGGACGTGCAGGCGACCAACGGGGTCGCGACGCTGCTGAGCTACCTGCCCTTCAAGCTGGGGTTGATCTGCCGGTTCGTGATCCACAACAGGCGCGACCGCGTGCCCGTGCTGACGATCGGGGCGTGGTTCGTCGCGATCTCGGCGTTGGTCGTCGTCAACCTGGCCCCGATGGTCGGCGCCAGCCTTGCAAGGCGGGGCGTGGACGCGTGGTGGTGGGTGATCTCGCTGGGCGGGGCGGCGTTGGCGACGGGGGCGCTGGTCTGGGTGAGCGCGTGGTTCGCGGGGGATCGCGGGATGCGCCGGATCCACGCGATGCTCGACCCGATCCCGGTCGGGATGCTGCGACGTTTTATGCGCACAGAGTCGTTCGCGCGTCTTCACGCGGGGTTCGGGATGCTGGCGCACCCGCGAGCCTCGGCGGCGGCGACGCTTCTGCGTCTGGCGGATCTGGGCGTGCAGGCGGCGCGGTTCGTCGTCGCCGCGGGTGTGCTCGGGGTCACGATGGGGTGGTCGGACGCGATGATCTTTGCGGTCGCGTACTTTACGATCGGGATGGTCTCGCCCTTCGGCATGGTCGGGACGCGCGAGGGCGGGACGCTTGCGGTGTACTCGGCGATGGGGGTCACGATGGCAGGCGCGGGCGACGGGGCGGACCCGCTGGCGCCGATCGTGTTGTTCGTGTCGGCGACCGAGGCGATCGTCTTCCTGGCGGGGGGCGGGCTCGGGGCGGCGTGGCTGCGTGTGGACCGGCTGCTGCTGCGGCGCGCCGGGCAGAAGGGGTGAACGCGCGGGGTGGCGCCTGCGGCGCGCGCGGCGCACGTATGATCGCCCGATGCGGATCGCGCTGGCGCCATTGAACCCGACGGTCGGTGACCTCGAGGGCAACTGCGCACAGATCGCGGCGGCGGGCGAGGCGGCCCGGGCAGCGGGCGCGGACCTGCTCATCACGCCCGAGCTGGTCGTCAGCGGGTACCCCGCGCGCGACCTGATCTACCGGCGCGAGTACGTGGAGGCGTGCGCTCGGGCGACGAAACAGGTCGGCGAGACCGCGTCGCGCGGGCTGACGCTCGTGATCGGCACGCCCCTGCCCGTGGACCAGCACGACCCGGACGCGGGCGTCGCCAACAGCCTCGTCGTGTACCGCGACGGCGAATGCATCGATTATTACGACAAGCGGCTGCTGCCGACGTACGACGTGTTCGACGAGGACCGGTACTTCACGCCCGGCGATCGGGCGGTTGTGCTCGACGTCGCGGGTGAGCGGGTCGGGCTGTCGGTCTGCGAGGATCTGTGGAAGGGCGAGGACGCGGGGTTCCGGTGGCGGTACCGCAGCCGCCCGGACCCGGTCTCGGGGCTGATCGAGGCAGGGGCCAAGGTGATCGTGAACCCCTCGGGTTCGCCGTTTGTTTTGGGCAAGGGGAGGCGGCACGCGGAGCTGCTGTCGCGGCACGCGCGCGAGCACCGCGTGTTCGTCGCGAGCCTCAACCAGATGGGGGGCAACGACGACCTGGTGTTTGACGGGCAGGCCGCGGTGTACGCCCCGGGCGGCGAGCTGGTCGCGACCAACGACGCGTTCGGCGGGCAGACGCTCGTCGTGGACACGGGCGATCGGCGCGACGCGACGGGCGACCCGCTGATCGAACTCGCGGACGAGGAGCTGGTCTGGCGGGCGCTGGTGCTGGGCGTGCGGGACTATCTGCGCAAGACCGGCTTCACGACGGCGCTGGTCGCGTTGTCGGGCGGGATCGATTCGGCGCTGACGGCCGTGATCGCGGCGGCGGCGATCGGGGGCGAGAACCTGACGGGCGCGAGCCTGCCAGGGAAATACTCGTCGGACCACTCGCGGGAGGACGCGGTCGAGCTTGCCAGGCGGCTGGGGATGACATTCGTGACGGTGCCGATCGCACCGGGCGAGTCGGCGCTGCGTCAGATGATCGATCCCGCGTTCAGTGAGCTCGGTCGGCGCCTGCTGGGCGCCGAGTTGCCCGACGTGGCCGAGGAGAACATGCAGAGCCGGCTGCGGGGCGTGACGATGATGGCGCTGTCCAACCGGACGGGGGCGCTGCTGCTGACGACGGGCAACAAGAGCGAGCTGGCGGTGGGGTACTGCACGCTCTACGGCGACATGAACGGCGGGCTGGCGGTCTTGAGCGACGTGCCCAAGACGATGGTCTACCGCGTGTCGCGGTGGGTGAACGAGAACCACGCCAGGCTCGGCTTCGCGTCGCCCCCGATCCCCGAGCGGACGATCAGCAAGCCGCCGAGTGCCGAGCTGGCGCCGGACCAGCTCGACTCGGACTCGCTGCCGGCGTACGAGGTGCTCGACGAGATCATCGAGCGGTACGTGGAGCGGCGCGAGCCGGTGGACCGGCTGCTTGAAGAGACCGGGATCGACCGTGCGGTAGTGGAGCGTGTGCTGCGGCTGATCCGGGTCAACGAGTACAAGCGGCGCCAGCTGGCGGTGGGGATCAAGGTGACGAGCGTCGCGTTCGGGGCGGGGAGGCGGATGCCGATCGCGCAGGGGTGGGATTAGGAGTTCACCGCTGAGGGCCGCGGAGAGTAGGCGGTGGGCTACCAGTTGCCCGCGTAGTCGGCCTTGAAGCCCGGCGCGTCGCGCAACGACAGCTCATACAGGCGTTTGGCGATCTGCCGCATGTGCAACGCGTCGTGGGCTGACCACGCGGCGAGCAGGTCGCCGGCGCGCATCGGGCCCAGCTTGGGGTGCTGGTGGGTCGCGTCCCAGTCGGGGTCGGCGAGCGAGCGGAGCCAGGCGACACGTTGGGCGCGGAGAGCCGCGAAACGGTCGAGCTGGTCGGCGAGGTTCTGCTCGCGGTAACGACGCTGGATTGCCCAGCCCTCCGGGTCGATCGGCTCCCAGGGGGCGGTCGGGTCGGCGAGCGTGCGCTTCAGGCGGAGGGGGAAGTCGGACTCTTCCTCGTCGCACAGGTGGCAGACGATCTCGAGGATGGACCAGAATTTCCCGTCGGCGCGGTAGCGGGCGTCGCCGGCGTCGAGAGGGTCGCACACGGCGCGGATCGCGGCGGGGAATGCGGCGAGGCGGTCGGCGATGGCGTCGGGGTTCATCGGGAGAGGGGCGTTGGGGGTCGTGGCGTCAGGAGCTGCCGGCGCGCATGCGTTCGAGGCCCTCGGGGAAGGGGTAGTTGGGGAAGACGGGGACGTCGCCCAGGGACCACATCTGGGGGCTGGGGTAGACGTCGCCGCGGTAGCCCGCGTCGTACATCGTGCCCAGGACGCGCTCGAAGGTGGGCTCGGCGCCGTCGGTGTCCACGAGGCGGTTGGAGCGGGCGCCGAGGAACGAGACCGCCGCGACCGGGCGGCGCTCGGACCTGCCCTGGAGCATCTTGTTGATGGTCGTGAAGCCCCGCGAGAGGTCGGCGAGCGTGAAGTGGTCGCGTCCCTTGGGGCGGAGCAGGGCGATGATGAGCAGGGAGTCGAGGTCGTACTTGAGGATGTACGGCTCCTTGTCGTGGGCCGCGTGGACGGAGACGGAGTCCTGGAAGATCTTGGCGTAGCTGGTGACGGAGCGCTCGGACCACTGGGAGGTGGTGACGAGGTGGACGAGCTGGGCGACGATGCCGTGGGAGTTGTCCTGGTCGTTGACGCCGCAGATGACCGAGCGGTATCGCCCGTCGATGACGTCGCGGAGCATGTCCTGGCCCCAGAGGATGCGGAGTCGCTGGGCGGCCTGGATCTTGCCGCCCTCGCCCGGGAGCAGGGAGAGGCGGTCCGGGAACATCTCGGCCGAGAGGAGGGACTCGGCGCCCTCGTTGTAGAGGCGGACGGGGGGGGAGTTGGTGGTCTGGCTCATCGGGCGCTCCGTTCGTCACTTTTTCGGTCCCATGAGATGATACGGCGGTCTGTGCGGCGCGCGAAGCGGGATGAAATGGGCGAATCGCGGCGAGAGAGACCTTCTCGTCTGGCGGCGTCCCTGGTACCTTGATGGCCAGACCGGGCCAGACGGCCTCCCGCGGCCCCGGGTCCTCGCTGACGCCGCCCGTGGGGGGCGGTGTGCGAGGCTGACCCGGCGCTGGGTGTCTCGGCTCCCGGTCGTGGGGATTAGAGATGCACTACGGGACCGGCTCGTCGAGGACTGGTGTGTTGTGTGTTGCGTTCGCGATCGGAATTGCTGGCGTGCTGGCCCCGGCACGGGCGCAGACGTTCAGCGAAGAGGCCGTCAGCCGCGGCGTCGTGTACGTCGTGAGCAACAGCCCGACCCAGGACGGCGCTGGGATCGGGCTGGCGGACCTGGACAACGACGGTGACCCGGACCTGATCACGCTGGGCGCGAGCAACGGGAGCGTCGGTCTCTGGGAGAACGACGGGACCGGGCACTTCGTCAACCGGACGGCGGGCTCCGGCATGCCGACGCTCGCGCGACCCTCGGGCGTGTCCGCCGCCGATTTCGACAACGATGGCGACCTGGACGTGCATATCTCCGTGCACAACACGGCCGACTACCTGATGCGCAACGACGGCGGGTTCAAGTTCGTCAACGTCGCAGCGCAGGCTGGTGTGGGGAGCACGGGCGTCGGGTACGGGTGCGCCTGGGGCGACTACGACGGGGACGGGTGGGTCGATCTCTACGTCTCGAACCGGACGACCGCCGACAACAACTTTGCCAAGAATCACCTCTACCGGAACAACGGCGATGGGACTTTCACCGACGTGGGCGAGGCGCTCGGCGTCGTTGACGGCAACGCCCCCACGCTCGTTACCGCGTTTCTGGACTACGACCGCGACGGGGACGCCGACATCTACGTCGGGAACGACAAGGGCGCGATCGGGCCCTGGATGAACCGCCTCTACCGCAACGAGGGCGATGGCACGTTCACCGACGTCACCGTGTCCTCGGGCACGGGCGCGGACGTCGATTGCATGGGCATCGCGTGGGGCGATTTCGACCGCAACGGGTGGATGGACATCTACGTGACAAACCTGCCGTACGGGAACTGCCTGCTCATGAACCAGGGCGACGGGACGTTCCTCGACCAGACCACCGTTGCGGGCGTCGGCTCGTTCGTGCTCGGCTGGGGCACGCAGTTCCTCGACTACGACCACGACATGCTCATGGACCTGTTCCTGGTCAACACGAACGCCCCCAGCCGCATGTACCGGAGCGAGGGCGTCTTCCCCTGCGTCGATACGGCCCCTGCGCTGGGGATCGCCGACGCGGGCGTCTCGCACACGTTCACGTTCGCGCTGGGTGATATCGACTTGGACGGGGACCTCGACATCGTGACCGCACCGTCATTCAACAACGTCCGCGTGTTCATCAACAACGCGAGCGACGGGAACTGGGCCAAGCTCCGGGTCGTCGGGCAGGGGAACAACGGGTTCGGCGTGGGCACGATCCTCGACGCCCGCGTCGGCGCGATCTGGCAATGCCGCGAGCTCCAGATGGGCAACAACTACAAGGCCCAGAACGACCACCTCCAGCATTTTGGCCTCGGCGAGGCGACCCAGATCGACGAGTTGGTCGTCAGCTGGCCCACGACCGGGACGACGCGGACCCTCACGGGGTACGCCGCCAACCAGACCTGGACCATCTACCCCCCCGAACGCCTCGGCGACGCCGACGCGGACGGGGATGTGGATCCGCACGACTACCGCCAGGCGGTCCTGGCCTGCTTCGGCGGCGGGGTTTTCGCTCCCGGGTGCGAGGTCTTCGATATGGACGGCGACGGGGACCTGGACCTGGACGACCTGCACGCGATCGGCGAGTTGGCGTTCAAGCTCTCGAATCGCCGCCTCCCGGGCTACCCGATCGGGGGATAGGCGCCGGACTGCACACAGGCCCATGAGCCATCCACAGGTTGGCCGCAGAGCCCCGGGATCCGCACGCCGAATCGGGTCAGATCGGCTCGCGGAACCCGCGCGTGTTCATGATGTAAACCTCGTCCTCACAGCATCTTGCGTGATCGGTCCATGGTCGGTGTTACCGGACGTTCAGAAGTTCGCCGATCGCCCAGAAATTCCCCCAATTGGCTTGCAATTCACCGGTTGGTTGTGGGATCATGACCCCGCAAGAACAGGGGAGGGCATGCCGCTTTGGTATGCCGTCTGAGAGTTTGAGAGTCAGAGAGTTCAAAGGAGAACGAGATGAAGATTGTTTTGACGGCGGCTGCTCTTGCCGCGCTCGCTGGTACCGCCAGCGCCGATATCGCCAGCCAGGTCGATATGACCTCGAACACGAAGGTGTTCCAGCCCGGCCAGAACAACCTGCAGCCCGGCCTCCGCGCCGGCGTCCAGGTTGACATCGACCTGACCGGCGTCCAGAGCTGGGACGGCCTGAGCGATCCGAGCAACACGGTCCTGCTGATCGACGTCGCGGCCGCTGTTGGTCTCGCGTCCGGGTCCGCGGTCTCGATCACCGGCTTCGGTTACGACCTGAGCATCATGACGGTCGGTGGCAGCTGGCTCTCCGAGGCCCGCATGTACTTCGATGACAACATCGCGCCCGACCTGACCGGCCTGTTCCTGACCCCCGGCTTCGCGACCGGCTCGTCCGGCACCGCGTCCTACAACTCCGGCGGCCTCACCAAGCTCGCCGACGTCGGCATCGGG
This sequence comes from Phycisphaerales bacterium, assembly GCA_029260515.1. Classification (GTDB taxonomy): domain Bacteria; phylum Planctomycetota; class Phycisphaerae; order Phycisphaerales; family UBA1924; genus JAJRXR01. Next base: position 387,057 of record JAJDDC010000019.1, read on the forward strand.
GACATCCTCCTCGCCGACGGCATCCTCCGCCTCGAGTTCTACGAGGGCTTCGATGACGCCGCCGACGCCGTCGACGCCAACTGGGCCGGCACGGTCAGCGTCCAGGCGACCCCCGCCCCCGCCGGCACGTTCGCGCTGCTCGGCCTCGGTGGCTTCGCCGCGATGCGTCGTCGTCGCTAAGTATCCGCTCAGCCTCTGAGCTCATTCTGACCCAAGGCCGGCGCTCCCTCGTGGGGCGCCGGTTCTTTTTTTGAACCCATTGCGCTCGCGGATCATCGGCATTGACGCACTGTGGGTGCGGCGGCCTCTTCACGGTGCGTCGAACCGGATCGGGACCAGCTTGATCCGATCGGCTCCGGCCCGGCCGTGCTCGAGGTACGAGGCGATCGCCTCCGCGATCAGGGGGGAACTGACGAGCAAGTCGTCGCCGTGCCCCGCGTGCTCGATGACAACGTGCTCGGCGTTGCGGAACGAAGCGAGCAACGCCTCCGCGTTCTCGATCGGCGTGCGGGGGTCGAGCGTGCCGCTGAGAACCAGGGCGGGCGTCTCGAAGTCGCACGGGCCGAGAAGCGCCGGGTCGATGACGTCGAGACCGAATGCCTCTCGTGACTCGTCGAGGGCGAAGTTGATTGCCCACGACAGAGGCGCCTCCACGCCCTGGCGATCCAGCTCGTCCCGCCTCGCGTCGGAGAGGCCGTTGGAGGCGTCAACCATCCAGCCCATCAGCGGGTCCAGTGTGTATCCGCGGAGCACCGGGACGTACGGAGCGATCGGGGTAGGGTCGCCCGATTCGAGCGCGAGCAGGGCGGCGGGCAACGCCCGCGCGGCGTCGCGGGTGTCGGTCATGAAGGTGAGCAACAGGGCGAGCTCGTCGGCGCCGACGAGTGCCGGGCCGGCTGGGTCGCCCAGGTCGATCTCGTATGGAGGTGAATCGGCGCGGTCGAGCACACGCCCGAGAAGGGCGGTCAGGTCTGGGCACAGGTCGCCGACGGCGGGGTCTGTGGCGACGAGCTCGCCGAGGCGATCCAGGGCCGCCGTGTAGCGTGAAGGGAGCTTGTAGCAATCGTCCATGCCCTCGGCGCCGGCCAGGACGGCGGCTTCGACGCTTTCCGGGTGCAGGCGCATGGTCGCGAGCGCGAGCGTCGTGCCGTAGCTGATCGACAGGAGGCGGAGTTTGTCGGCGCCGAGGGTGACCCGGAGCCGCTCGAGGTCGTGGGCACTCTGGACCGTCGTCATACCGCCAGCGCCCATGGCGGCGTCTGGCGCCTCCGCCCACGCGTCGCGGAGTGCGCCGACGAGCGCGTCCCGGTAGACCGCCCGGTCGGCCATCCCGGTCCGCGGGATCCCGAGGCTCGACCCGGTCGAGAAGTCGGGGCCAGAGCCCCCTGTCCCGCGTTGGTCCAGGAGGATGACATCGCCCACGCTCCGCAGCCGCTCGAACAGGGCGCGTCGGGCGCCCCGCAGGGCCTGGACGCCCGACCCCCCGGGGCCGCCGGCGAGGTAGACGATTGGCGGCGCGTCGTGTGCACCGATGAGGCGGACGACACGGAGGCGGATGGTTGGAGAGTTTGGGTCGCCGTGGATATACGGGGTTTCGAGCCAAGCGATCTCGGCGCCCTCGATCGCGCCAACATCGTTCCATGGGGCAAACTCGAGCCGGTCGATCGCGCCCCCCGCCCGTGCGGGAGGAGCCGAACAGATCATCGCGCAGGTCATCCAGAGCAGGCCCGTTCGCATCATTCCGATTCTCCGCTGTTCTCAGAACAGAGTACGGCGATCGGCCGCGCCTCGTTTCACGCCGAGACCGGCGACGGGGGGCGAGAAAGCTGTGAGAGCGGGGCGTCAACGTGTACGAAGCGTGCAAAACGAAAAAGACCCCCCAGGGTTTACCCTGGGGGGTCCAAGCGTCGGCGATGACCTACTTTCCCGCTGTGCAGTATCATCGGCGGCTCGGGCTTAACTGCTGTGTTCGGGATGGGAACAGGTGTTGCCCCGAGCCTATGGTCACCGACAATCGGCGCATTCCCGGTTTCGCGGGAGGCGCCGGCCTATGACTGGCCGGAACCGACGAACGAATGTTTGCAACTGAATATGCGGACGAGTGATGTTCACACGTCGGCGCCGAGGCGCCAGTGTGAACGGGGATCTGCAGCGCTGTACCGCGGGGTATGAACCCACGGCGGCTGGCAGGAGTGATCGAGCCTTCGACCGTTAGTACCGCTTTGCTGAGGGCCTCTCGACCCTTACACACGCGGCCTATCAACCCGGTGGTCTTCCGGGGGTCTCACGCACAAGGCAACCAGGCCTTGTCTCGAGGGGGGCTTCCCGCTTAGATGCTTTCAGCGGTTATCCCTGCCCGACGTAGCTACCCTGCTATGCATCTAGCGATGCAACAGGATCACCAGGGGTTGGACCAACCCAATCCTCTCGTACTAGGATTGACTCCTCTCAAGCTTGGAACGCCCACAGCAGATAGGGACCGACCTGGCTCACGCCGGTCTGAACCCAGCTCGCGTACCACTTTAATAGGCGAACAGCCTAACCCTTGGGACCGCCTACAGCCCCAGGATGTGATGAGCCGACATCGA
>JAJDDC010000020.1 GCA_029260515.1 Phycisphaerales bacterium
ACACCACCGGCCGCGATGCCCAGGTAGCTCAGTTGGTAGAGCAGCGGATTGAAAATCCGCGTGTCGGTGGTTCGATTCCGCCCCTGGGCACCATAAATTTCAATGACTTAGCGAATTCGACTTTTGACGAAATTACCTCTAGGTAACAGCCTAGGTAACACGCGCACTAAAAAATCGAGCTGATGACTCATTTATCGTCGAGATCCCTCTGCAGTGTGAACGAGGTCACCAGAGGCTTGAGATAGAGCATTCTCGTCGCAACCAAGGTCACATAGCGGAGAGCGCCCGACGAAAGAGCAGTCGGACAAATGTCTACTCGACGAAGTGAGAAGACACTGATGGTGGCTGCAATCCCCTCCGCCGCAACCACGACTGCGATTTGTTCCCGGGGCATGAATACTGCTACAACTTAAAAAAGGGTGCTTCGCAAGGCTTCAACCATGGAGAAGAGCGCTCAAGCGGGTTATTTGCTCTTCCAAGGTTAAAGGAGCAGGTAGTGATCGACATCGCAACTGAACACGCAGATCCGTTCTTGCTACTACCCGAATCGGTAGCGGCGGGAGACAGAAAAGAGGGGGGATCGAGTGGCAAGGGAGTTTGGTCGCACGGCAATATACTATCCAAAGAGGGTCTCGGTGCTTAGTGATCACACCCTCATAGTGAGAGGGAAATAGTCGCCATGACCCACAGCAACAGTCTCGTATCGTTCTTGCGACACTACGGCCCAATTCCGGCCAGCGACAACATGTACGACGAGTTGATCCAATTAGAGATCGAACGTCATGAGATCGCCCCCGCAATCCACATTAGTCCGGCACGTCTCGACGAGGTGCGGGACAATTTCGAGTCAGCGTCCCCGCGCAATGTCATTCTGACTGGCACAGCGGGAGACGGTAAGACCTACCACTGCCGCCGCATCTGGGAACATTTTGGACGCGATGCTGAGCAATGGAAGGCTGGGGAGAAGATCGTGTCGCTTCCGCTCCCCGCATCGGGCAAGACGATTACTATCGTTAAGGACTTGAGCGAACTGACCCGGAGCGAGAAGGACGCAACGATTGCAGAACTTGCGATGGCCGTCGAAGGAAAGAGCGAGAGTAATGTGTTCCTCGTCGCCGCGAATGACGGACAGCTTCTTGCAACATGGAGAGAGTGGTCAGATACGAAAGATGAAAACGCGCACCGCGTTTTCAAGATCGTCGAGGATATGCTGGTTGAAGAACGGACAAGGGATGATGCGCTCGTTCTAGACCTCTACAATCTTAGCCGCCTCGATGCGTCGGTCCATTTTCAGGAGCTCGTAGAGCAGATAGTCGAGCATCAGCAATGGTCTCAATGCCAGGGCTGTGAGCTTCTGAAGGATGATGGAACGTCAACCTGTCCCATTCGGATAAACTGCGAACGGCTTCGCGGCGGAGCCGAAGGCTCGGTATTCAGGCAGCGCCTCGGCGAGCTGATGAAACTGGCCCGCGCGAACCGTATGCATCTCCCGATCCGTGATCTCCTCTTGCTTGGCGTGAACATCCTTTTGGGCGACCGACAAGGCCGACAAATACTTCTCACATGCCGTACAGCAAAAAACCGTGCAGAGAGGGAAGACTATCGACTGACGAATCCATACGCCAACGTGTTTGGAATGAACTTGCCGGAACGGCAACGACAACAATACCAGGTGTTCACAACACTCGAAGCATTTGGCATTGGGCGTGAAACGGACAACAAGTTCGATAACCTGCTGATCTATGGCGCATACGGCGACTCAGACCATTATAAGAAGTTTGTTTCTGATGACGTTTACTATGGTGCCCGCACTTACGAGCCGTATCTGCACGACTACCTCGAAGGGGAGCGTGAGAACATAGACGAGTTCATGCGGGCACTCGCCCGCCAGCGCCAGCGCCTATTCTTTTCACTACCACCTGACAAGGCCTTCGACCCATGGCGCCTGACCGTCTATCAGGCGTCGGGCAGATTTTTAGAGTTTGTCTCGGGGCTTGCCAGTGGTGCTGACGTCACGCGAACAATAGAACTGCTCGTCCGGGGCCTCAACCGGACGTTCTGCGGCATGATGATCGACGACGGAACGCAGCTTTATCTGGCTTCATCAGGCGGGGACGGACGTGGCAGGATCGCTTCGCTCCTCAACTACGATCTACCGACAAAGAGTCACCGCCGCGATCCATATCTCAATTTCACACTTGCCGCAGACCAGGCAACACCGTGTCTGAAAATTATCGACCCTGCGGGCGCGAAAAACGACGTGGTGGACAGTCTGAATCTCCAGCTAACGCATTTCGAGTACCTCGTTCGCGTCGCAAGCGGAAGTCTGCCGGCAAGCTTCTCACGCCAGTGCAATGAGGATTTTCTGGATTTCAAGCTTCGCCTTATTAAACGGCTCGATGAGCTCATTGGTGAAACGCCATCAACTGACGAAGTCAATCTACAAGCGCTGACCGTTGATGAAAGAGGACGAGCGCATCCCGACAATATTCGGATCAGGGTGAGCCAATGAAATCGCGTCTTGAAGCACCGGCAAAGTACAGAAGCGATGTCAACGTCTGGGTCGATGAGGCGATTTGGGGACATCGATTGTACAACGACCAGACACCGTGGCTAGTCTTTTTAGAGTTCCTGGCAATCTTCCAATCCCGAAACTCTGAGGGCCTGGCTCTCAACGAGAACAGGCGAGACGGTGGGCATGAGACGTTCACCTACCATATGCCGCGACTGATCCCGTTACGCCAACTCATATTCAATAACCCGCATATCCGGCATGTGGAGGCAACACAATCTTCGGATTCAGAGCGGTGGCGGTCATGGTTGAAGACTTTCGCTACCGACGATGATTTTAGCTATTTACAGAACCGCTTCGGTTCTTTTGCCCGCCTTGCCCGTGTGATCGAGTTTTTCCAGACAACAGGCATCGAGCCGCACCGGCGGCGTCGATGGAGTTCGCGATTCCTATTTCCGTACGGCCCTAACTGTCTCTACGCAGACCTACCCGCCAACATAAACGGAAGCCCTGACCGACGTTTCTTCGCTCGTAGCGGAGAATTGCTATACCTCATGCTCAATCGTAGCGGCGCAGGTCCGGAGATTGCAAAGGCGATCTCCGAGCAGTTACTGCGGAGCGATGAGACGTGGAACCGCGTTATCTCTGCCCTTCTACCGGACGGCTTCCGAGTGGACTCGAACTCCGTTGCCAGCACGATCGGCTATCTTCCTTACACAGAGCGCCCTGAGTACGCGGCACTTGCGGAAACCTGGATGCGGCTGCTGCAACTTGATCTGCCAGGTGAAACCTTGCTCGATCCGCTTATGCGGCTGTCCGCATTGCATATGCTTCTCTACATGCTGCGG
>JAJDDC010000021.1 GCA_029260515.1 Phycisphaerales bacterium
GCCGCGGCCGGCGTAAGCAGCCGCGCCCGGGGCGTCCCCCCACCCCCCGGCGCTCGTGCCCAGGCCCGACTCCCCGCCCCCCCCCGCGCCGGCGCCGGCGCCCGCCAGCCCGTGCACGCCGTACTCGCCCCCGACGCCCGACACGCCGACCCCGCTCCCGCTCTGCCCGTGCGCCGCCGTGCCCGCCGTCGTGGACACGTGCAGCTTGTGCCCCGGGGTCGTCGTTCCGATCCCGATATTCTCGAACAGGTCCGCGAAGATCCCCCGCGTCTGCATCGCGAACGGCACGCTCGTCAGCTCGGTCCGCGGCGAGAGCGTCACGCCGTCAACCTCGACCTCCAGCCATCGCGGCTCGGGCCGGAACACGCCGACAAAGAAATCAATCTGCACCGTGAACAGCCCGTTCTCGACCGGCACGCCGAGCACGCTCACCGCGGGCCCGGCGGGCATCCCGCCTGACCGCGCATCCCACAACGAGAACACCATGTCGTACAGCCCATCCGCGGGCGCCGCGCCCTCGTGCAGCGAGCCCTGATAGGTGAGCGCGGTGCTTTGCCCCCACGCCGGAGCGTTCAGCAAGCCCGCCACGACAGCAACAGCGACGATGATCGACGATCCGCGCATGACACACCCTCCGTCGCCGCCGGAAATGTGTGCGGGCGGCAAGTATGGCATACCAGAAGGCGTCGGCGCAATCCAAGACCACGCCCAATCTTTCCGCAAGCCGCGACCGCGCACGCGGCCCACGCGCCTGGATGCAGGTGAGAACTACGGATAATCCTGCCGCGTCGGCCTGATCACCAGATCGTTGACGTGCACCGCCGCGGGCTGCGACACGACGAACGCCACCGCCCGCGCCACGTCCGCCGGCTCGAGCACCGGCCCGACCTTCTCCATGAACTCACCGAACTTCTCCGGGTCGTAGCCGGCCACCCGCTGGAACTCGCTGTGCACGATGCCCGGCTCGACCAGCGTCACCCGCACGCCCCGCGGACCGATCTCCCGGCGCAGCGCCTCGGCGATGCTGTGCACCGCGAACTTCGTCGAGCCGTACATCGAGCTGAACGGCGAGATGTGCCGCCCCACGTTCGAACCGATCACCACGATGTCGTGGGCGCGTTCCCGCCAGTCCCCGTCGCCGATGCCCACGACCATCCGCCCCGCGGCCTCGCGCATCAGCCTCGCCGCGCCGAGCAGGTTCGTCCGCACCATCTCCTCCCACTGATCCGTGTCCGAGTCGAGCACGCTCCCCGCCAGCCCCCGCCCCGCGTTGACCACGACCAGGTCCGCCTCGGACCCGAAGTGGTCCCGCGCCCGGTCGAGCATCTCGGTGACGACCCCGGCATCCGCCGCGTCCCCCGGGCACGCGATCGCCTCGCCGTCCTTCGCCTCGTTGATCTCGCCGACGACCCGCGCCAGTTGTTCCTCGCGCCGCGCGTTGAGCACGACCGAGGCGCCCAGCCGTGCCAACTCCCGCGCGACCGCCTCCCCGATCCCCGCGCTCGCCCCCGTCACCACCGCCACACGATGCCGCATCGGACTCATCATGCGTCAAGCGTAGCCGACGGCGCGGCGTGCTCCGAGCGCGCGCGATCGGCCCGGGGGGCCGAAGCCCGCCGGGCCGGACCGCGCCCGCGGGGGGGGTCTGTCCCCCGCAAGCGTGCGAGCCGTGGGGATGTGCTCAGTCCTCCGAGGCGTCGTCGTCCGGCGCCCAGGTGTCGATCGCGGACTCGTCAACCTCGAACGTGTTGCCGTCCTCGTCAATAAACACGCCCGCGGCGCCCTCGGGGATCTCCTGCACGCGGATCTGCGCCTTCTGGCCCGGCGCCGTCAAAACCTTCGGCGTCAACCCGTTGTCGAGCATGATCGTGGACGTTCCGCCCTCGGGCGACTCGACGTCCACCGTGACCTCCGACATCTCGCCGTCCTCGATCATGTTGATCCCGTACACCGTCCCGTCCTCCATGGTCCACGATCCCGCCGCCCCCTCGGGCGTGTCGAGCAGCTCGACGTTGTACACCGACCCATCGTCGGTGATGATCGTCGCGCGACGGCTCATGATCTGATGGGTCACCGCCGCCGCGACGCCGCCGCCGCACAACGCCCCCGCGACGATCAACGCGATCGAGCCGCGGCTCAGAATCTGCCTGCTGTTGGCTGCCATGGACTTCTCCTTGATATACCGCTCGACCCTTGGGTTTGTGTCCGGCGCCGTCCAGGCGCTGCGCCGCGCCCGGTCCAGCATCTCGTCGAGACGCGCGTCCGTGATCCGTGCGCTCGTGTCCGTGTCGTTGTGTGTCATGCCCTGTTCTCCCGGCGATCCAACTCGACCCTCAGCGCCTCCCTGGCCCGGCTCAGGCGCGATTTGACCGTCCCCGGGCGCACGCCCAGCACCAGCGCCGCCCGCTCGACCGACAGCGATTCGAAGTACACCAGGCTCAGCACGTCCTGGTGCTTGACGCGCAGCGCCCGCACCGCCGCCCGCACCTCCGCGCCCAGGTCCGGATCTCCCGTCACCCTCGCGCCGCCGACGGCGTCCGACTCCACCTCGCCCCGACGCCGGGCGTTTACCATCCACCGCCCCGCCTCGTTGGTCGCGATCCGCATCAGCCACGCCCGGAACGGCGCCCCGGTGTGCCGGTACTTTCCCAGCCCCCGCCAGGCGTTGATAAACGTCTGCGCCGCCAGGTCCTCGGCCGCGTGCGCATCGCCCGTCCGCCGATACAGCATCTCCGCGATCGACCTGTGGTGCCGCCTGTACAGGCACGCGAACGCCTCCGGGTCCGTCCGGGCCCGGTCGATCAGCGCCCGCTCATCGCCGCCGCCCCACGCCGCCCCGCCCGCGTGCGTCGTCGCGTCGAGGCGGTCCTGGGCCGGGATGGAGACGCACGCAGTGGTCACACCCATTCAAAGACGCCCCGACCGCCCCGGGTTCCATCGCCAGCAAAAAACCGCGTCTCCACGCGCCCGCGCAATCCCGCTACCGCCGCCCCGCCCGCCCCATCTACAATACAAGCGGGACCTGGGCTCCCGCGGCCTCAACCGCCGCACTCCACCGCCCAAGACACCGGAGTCTCGACATCATGACGACCGCGACGACCACCACGCGTCAGACCGCCACGGACCCCCTGGCCCTGATCGACGTGGACCACGTCCGCTTCTACGTCTCCAACGCCAAGCAGGCCGCGTACTTCTACGCCCACACCTTCGGCTTCAACATCTCCCAGGTCGCCGACCTCACCACCGGCTCCCGCGAGGAGGCCGACTACCTCCACACCCAGGGCAACATCCGCCTCCTGCTCACGACCCCGCTCAACAAGGAGCACCCGGCCGCCGAGGAGATCAAACGCTTCGGCGACGGCGTCAAGGACATCGCCCTCACGGTCTTCGACGCCGAGGCCGCCTACGAGCAGGCCATGAAGAACGGCGCCGTCTCCGCCGCCGAGCCGCGCACACTCGCCGACGACTCGGGCACGGTCACCGTCGCCGCCATCAAGACCTACGGCCGCGCCGTGCACACCTTCGTCTCCCGCACCGGGGCCTACGCCCTGCCCGAGCTCAAGAAGGGCGCCCCCTTTATGCCCACCTTCCGCCCCATCGAGTCCCCCGTCAACGACTACAACAAGGCCCACCCCTGCGGCCTCAAGTACGTGGACCACTGCGTCGGCAACGTCGAAGAGGGCAAGATGAACCACTGGGTCCAGTGGTACGAGGACGTCATGGGCTTCAAGATGTTCAAGCACTTCGACGACGCCGACATCTCCACCGAGTACTCCGCCCTCATGTCCAAGGTCATGGCCAGCGGCAACCACCTGATAAAGATGCCCATCAACGAGCCCGCCGAGGGCAAGAAGAAGTCACAGATCCAGGAGTACCTGGAGTGGCACGACATGACCCCCGGCGTCCAGCACCTCGCCCTCCGCACCGACGACGAACTCGCCTCCGTCGCCGAGCTCCGCCGCCGCGGCGTGGATTTCCTCAACCTCCCCGACACCTACTACGACCTCGTCTGGAACCGCGTCAACAAGACCCTCAAGGACAACGGCCACGACGCCGTCCGCGAGGACCACGACCGCATCAAGGACCTCGGCATCCTCGTGGACGCCGACGACGAGGGCTACCTCCTCCAGCTCTTCACCAAGCCGCTGCAGGACCGCCCGACCCTCTTCTTCGAGATCATCTCCCGCCGCGGCTCCCAGTCCTTCGGCAAGGGCAACTTCAAGGCGCTGTTCGAGGCACTTGAGTTGGAGCAGGAGCGGCGAGGGAATCTGTAGGTCAATCCATGGCGGGCTACGTCGGTACAGAGCTTGGTCGGATTCGAGTGGAGGGGGCGTTCCAGCCCTCTATTCTCAACCATCTGGTTACGTCTGCATGGAAGCAGATGGACGATGAGTCCGTTGACGAGGTTGTGTTTGACTTTGCGGAGTGCGATCGCACGTTTCCGAATGCCATGATCCCTGTATGCATTGTAGCGATGTGGATGCGTAGCGAGGGTGTTGGGACGCGATTAGTTCTACCGCGTAACGAATGGCTGAGCAGGCACTTTGCGCAAGTGAACTGGGCTCACTTGTTGGATCCCGAGCGGCATCCACAGTCTGACAGCCCGTCAGATCGCCATCTTTCAGCAGCTGTCTTTACAGATTTCGAAACCCAACACAAGCTGCTTACAGATACGATTGACTTGGTTCTAAAGACTGGCGACGTCTCCGGTGATGATCTGAACGCGCTGCGGTGGTCCTTGAACGAGGTATCTGGCAATGTATTGGACCATGCCGAATCTGGAATCGGTGG
>JAJDDC010000022.1 GCA_029260515.1 Phycisphaerales bacterium
ACTTGGCCAATTCGTGCCGACGGGAGTCATCCCGAAATTCGTCGAGAGTTTGCAGCGTCGCGGGATCAAAGTGCCTCGCGAGATCTTCTTGCATCAAACAGCGTGAGGTAGCGATGTCGACCGTCTTGAGATTCCTGGCGCCGCTGATGGTTGCGGGAGCGGTCACGTTCACCGCGTGGGCGATATTGCGACCGCTGTCTGAGTGGTGGGATCGCTATCTGAACAAGTGGAGCCGATGGATGCAGCTCGAGCTCGAGGCCATGCACTACGATTTGCCTCGACAACGGTGTCGCCAAGTGCTGGCCTACTCGGTGTTGTTCATGTCGGTCCTCGGTTTCCTCGTGAACTACAGTGTGTTTTTCGGGCTCATTTTCGCGGGGCTCGGCCTCGCCGTCCCCAGGTGGGGCATTGGGTTTCTTCGCACTCGGCGGCTCAACCGCATCAATGCGCAACTCGGTGAAGCGTTGACCCTGGTGTCGAATTCACTGCGTTCGGGTCTCAGCTTGCAACAGGGCGTGGAGCTCGTCGTCGAGGAGATGGACGCCCCCCTTTCCGAGGAATTCGCGACGGTAGTTAAAGAGACCAAACTCGGGTTGCCGTTCGACGAAGCGCTCCAAAACTTGGCGGAGCGCGTGCCGACCCCCGACCTCGACATGGTGGTCACCTCCATCGTTACGATTCGGGAGACGGGCGCGAACCTCGCCGAGGTGTTCGACGTTATCGCTCACACCGTGCGCGAGCGCAAGAAAGTCGAAGGCAAGATTCAAGCGATGACGGCGGAAGGAATGACCCAGGGCGTGATGATGTGCGCCGTGCCACCGGTACTGGTCCTGACGTTCCACTTTCTCGACCCGACGCTCGTCGCGCCCTTGTTCAACACAATTCTTGGCTTGATGATGCTCGTCATTATTTTCGCGCTCGATGCGATGGGTATGTGGATGATTTTGAACACGGTGAAGATCGATGTGTGACCACGAAGCGTCGGGCTCTAGGTTCGGCGAGGCGGGGGCGGCGATGGTCGAATACGTCATGCTGCTCGGGTTCATGACGTCGCTCATCGTGTTCTTGTTCTCGCTGTTGTACCCGAGTGCGGGGAGGGACATCGAGACCCTGGTGAATCAGTGGGGCGACAAGATTGCCACCGAGATCGCTGGGGACAAGATTTCGAAAGACAATGAAGACGCGTGGGGGCAGGACTAGCGTGCAACTTTCATCGTTACTGTTGGTGCTCGCGTACGTAACCTCGTTTTCGTCCGTGTCGTTGATCATCTATCTGCTGCTGCCGGACTTTCGGCGCCGTGCGGCTCTGGCCCGGCTCGGGGCGTCCGAAGGTCGGGAGGAGGTCGACTCACCGCTGCTGCAGATGATGCATCCGTTGTTGCGTGCCATGGCACCTTGGGTGGCGCACTACAAGTTAACGGCGTATCGCGCCTCGAAAGAGAAACAGATCGCAGGCGCGGGACTCAAAGACGCCTTGTCGACTGACGAGCTTCTCGCGTGGAAAATCGTGACCGCGGTTCTTGGCACGCTGATGATGGCCTTTTTGTTTCAGTCAGCCCGACACCCTTTGCTGATTGTCGTGCTCGCCATGCTATTTTCGTTTCTTCCCGATTTTCTCTTGAAGGATATGGTGACGAAGCGCCAACGTGCGATTGTTCGGGCGCTACCGTTTTCGGTGGATCTGTTGACGTTGGTGGTCGAAGCCGGGCTCGATTTCTCACAGGGTATTCAACGGGTTGTCGAGCGCGGGCCGGAGGGGCCGCTGCGCGATGAGCTGTCGTTGATGATCCGAGAAATTCGTCTTGGGACCACGCGTTCTGAAGGCTTACGCTCGCTGGCCAAACGTTGCGGGGTGACCGAGGTGTCGTCATTCTCATCGGTGCTCGTTCAAGCGGACCGCCTCGGCGCGTCCATCGGGTCCGTGTTGAGAGCCCAGGCGGATTCGATGCGCTCCGAGCGTTTCCAACGAGCGGAAAAGGCTGGAGCGCGCGCCTCGAGCCTCGTCCTCATGCCACTCGTGATCTTTATTCTTCCCGCGGCGCTTCTGGTCATTGTCGGTCCGGTGCTTCTTCGTTTCGTTTATGGCATCGGATAGCGGAACTCAGGCTTGAAGCGTCTGATCATCCGGGAGGGCGAGCGGATCATTCGCCATGAGCTCGACGACACCCCCGTGACCCTCGGCCGCGACCGGGCATGCGATCTCGTCTTCCCCGACCAACGCCTGTCCCGCACGCACTGCCGGATCGTAGCGACCTCGGACGGAGTACGGTTCGAAGATCTCGGGAGCCGCAACGGAAGCTATGTCGACACGAAGCGTGTCGGCGTCGTGGATCTGACTCCTGAGCAAAGCGTGCGCCTCGGTGGTCTCATCATCAGCTACGAAGACGATACGCCCAAGCAGGTAGCCAGAAAGGTCCCCGAAGGCGAAGACGAGACCGTCGTCTTGTCGTCGATACCGTCGGAGCATACGCCGCGACTACAGACGAAGCGGCCGCCCGCGGCGCCGAAGTCCGTGCCACCCAAGAAGGCCGTCGCTCCATCGCCGCCGCCGCCACCCGCGCCGCCGTCGGATGAAGACAAGACTGTCATCCTTCGATCCATACCGGCGGCGGCCGCAAAGCCTGTCGAGACGGTGAAGTCTGGGCTTCCGAAAACGGGAGTCTTGGACGCAAGCGCTCTCGCCGCCGCCGTAGAAGAAGTCGGCTCGGACACGCTGCTGTTGGGTCGCGATGTTGAAACTCCGCCCCCGACAACGTCTCTCGGAACACCTCCACCACGCGGTGGCGCGCTCCCGGCGCCGCCGCCCACGCCCGAGGACGATGCAGGTTCGGCGACCCAGGGTCACGGGTGGTGGTCGACGCTGTCGTGGTCGGCGAAATTCTTGTGCGTCGTTGCCAGCGTCGCGTTCGTCGTCTACTTTATCCTTGCGTTTCCGTTGGTACGCACGCTCGGAAGCGCGCTACGCGAGGAGTCGTTGCGCCGGGGACGCGCGTTGCTGTCTCTCACGGCGGCGTCGAACGGCACCGCGGTCGGCGAAGGCCGAATTCGTGACGCTTCGGTCGATAGCGTCTTGCGGGAAGAGCGGGTGAAAGAGGCGCTGCTCCTTGACCTCGATGGGAACGTTCTCGCTCCCTCGAGTCGGGCTAACGAAGTATTGACGACGGTAGACGGCATCACCGCCGATCTGAGCGACATTCGTACCTTTTATCTCGGTCGGCGCGGGGCCGACTATGTGATGGTGCAGCCCCTGCTCCACCGAAGTCGGCGTGTTGGGTTCGCCGTTTTGGTCTACGAGGCTGCGAGCGCCTCCGGCAGCTGGGCGACGGCGGTATTGTTTCTCGGATTTCTCGTTTTGTTACTTGGAGTCGTCTGCGCGCTCGTTTTTGGAAAGAGGATGACGCTAGACCCGATGTCGAGTTTCCGGGACGACATCGAGGCGGTGGTCAAGGGTGACGCGGATTATGTGCCGCCTCAGCAAGGTTTCGCGGAGCTTTCCGAGCTCGCGAAAAGCGTGAACCGCTTGATCGCGCGTGCGTTTACCGTGAGCGCGGCCTCGCCGGCTCCTGCATCGCCTCGTCCGCCTGCGGCGCCGATGCGATCGCCGGAGCAGCCTGCTGCTCGAGTCGTCTCGGGGCAAACAGGGCAGCTCGTCCAAAGCGGAACACCGGTGGGGCCGAAACGTCCGATTACCGCGGCCGTCCGGAAGAGTCCGGATCCCGACGCCGCGAAATTTTGGGTGGATGAGAACTTTATTGTGGTTCGCGCTGACGACGGTGTCGCGACTC
>JAJDDC010000023.1 GCA_029260515.1 Phycisphaerales bacterium
CATTCCGTCGATCTCTTGCTGGGTATATCCGGCTGTCTTGTTATAGTTGGCCTTATCGTTTTTAAGATCGATTGGTTTGTGGGCGACATTCAGATCACCGCACCATATCACGGGCTTCTTTGTTTCCAGCTCTTTCAAATAGGCCAACATGTCGTGATCCCACTGTTGCCGATACGGTAGGCGTTTTAATTCGTTCTGGGAATTAGGGACATAGGTATTGACCAGGAAGTAGTGCTTAAACTCAGCCGTCAATACCCGTCCTTCTTGATCGTGCTCCGGTATCCCGATTCCTTTGGTTACGCGAACCGGTTTCGTTTTTACCAGAATAGCTGTCCCTGAATATCCCTTTTTTATGGCGGAATTTGTATAAATATGATAGCCGGAAGTCTCTTGTAATGCTTCCAAGACCTGCTCATCTTGGGCTTTGGTTTCTTGAAGACAGAGCATGTCAGGGTTCATGACTTCAAGAGAGGCCGCAAATTCTTTTTTGATTGCGGCCCGAATTCCGTTCACGTTCCAGGATATCAGTTTCATATTTCTTCTTTTCCTCTGTGCCACTCGCTTGCTTGAACGTGCTCAAGTGCGAATCTGGTTAGTGAGCGAGCCTTGGGCATGCTACCCAATCCGCTGAATAAAATACAGACTGATTGTTGTTGAAGTTTTGTTAGAAGAGTGTGGGAAGCCGAGTTTCAGTCCGGCAGCCGTGGTCTTATGGCCCGGCGCACTCTGTGTTGCGCAACTCTTGGTGTTGCGGAAAAAGAACCCAACACAAAGGGTTCGTTCTTCAATTTAAAGCAATCGATACGCGCTCTTTGAGCCACACCATTCCATTGGCCATCCTACAAGTATCGAGAGGGTTCGAAGGAAAGACTTCTGTTCTTTTCTTCATTTCCAGGAATTATCTTTGACCTCTTTTCTTTCTGAAGGTTGGAAATGACTCAATAACAGACTGGCTCTCCCTCGTTTTGCCCTTGCTTTCGTTGCTTATACACTGCTCGATACTACTACCTCCACCAGCATTTGACCGTGCTTTAACACTCATCCATTCTCCACAGATTGCCTATACGTTTAATCTTTCTTCTGAACACGACTCCCGTTGGGCGACTAATGAATGACTCAACGCTTGATGGTGTTGTGATTAACGAAGAATCCCCTTCTTGCATCAATTCTTCAATATCCCGGGAACCAAGAGAGTACGCTAGATTCCAACGAACGCTTTGCAAGATCATGTCATGTTGAAAATGCCGGGTTTGGAAGGAGAGGGTTGCTACAATTCTCTCCCTTTCGAAAAGGCCCAAGTAAACACATCGACCTATTTGCGACAGAACCCTAATAACGGCATAGATTGCGTTTCGCCAGTGACAGTAGAAATCCATTCTTCAATAAAAGTGAATTAAGGTTTTTGCATACTAGGTGATTATGGTTCAAAGGTTAAGTGTATGGAAAAGACTTCACCATCAAACCGCTAGTAAGCTGGTTTTCTATCCCAAATGCATAAAGGGTTGGATGTGAACCCTTTGAAACATAAGGATAATCTTTGACACTTTGAGCAATGGTTCAAAACGGTCTTTTTTTTGCTTCTGTCAAGTTGGTCAGACCGTTGGAGGACACAGTAGTCGTTTGCTCAAATGAACACGTCTTCTTCGTCAATGTTGGAAGTTATGAACGAGATCGAGATTACTCAACCGGTTTTGTTCATCAGTGCAAGATGTTGTGTGAATTCCGCAGGATATATTTGTACCCATTCGAGTTGTCTCGCTTCGTGCTATCAGGGGTAGGTTTGTTGCCAATGATGTGAGAACCCCCTTTTCTGTCAATAAGAGATCATACGCTCCGTCACGGTACAGCCTGAACTTTATGCTCTCAGTTACTCACTGAATATTTCGTCTCAAGTTTTGAACAATGTACATATGCAAGGAGGCTAAAAACCTATGAAACTCAATTTATGGGACCTGGCCGTCCCCCTCATCCTGATTGCTTTCTTTTTCCCAGCTGATCCGGCCAATTCCAAATCTCAACGCAACCATGAACGTCGTTCGCTCGTCAGACTTGATATTCACATCAGCGGTCACGGACAGGTGATGAGCATCCCGGAAAAAGCTATATGTACAAAAAAACACTGTACAACATGGGTTCCAAGGGGTACCAACGTTAAGTTAAAGGCCATAGCCGAAAATGACCAGGTCTTTCTTCAATGGTCTCAACCATGTCAGAGCCAAAAAACATGCGTCCTCTCCCTCAAGAAAAATAAACGGATTCGTGCAAGCTTCACGTCACTTAAAAACGATCCTCCTTCTGAGGCCCCTTCCCCGTCCTTATCCACCTTTGACGCCATTGCTGAAGAAACAGATTCAGCGACCGAAGTCCAGCTAATTTCAGAAGAAGAATTTCTAACTCAATCAACACTGGAACAACTAGATCAACCACCACTCCTTCAAACTGTTGCCCCTACTACAAGTTCCCTTTTAGCAGTGGGTACACCAACACTAGATATCACCAACGATGGAATCGTAGACAATATCGATTCACAGATCATTATGCGGTACCTGCTTGGCATCAGTGGGGATGCATTAATCGATGGTTTCGCGAGCTCTTCGCTCTCCGTAGAGGAGATCTTATTGCGACTCAATGAAGCAAAGAGCAGCATGTTGGATGTCGATGGAAATTCTATCTGGTCGCCACTATCTGATGGATTGCTAATTGACCGGTATATTAATGGCTCTCGAGGTCTTGACCTCATCGCAGGGGTTATTGATCCATCTGGAACTCGTAATACTTTTGAGGCGATAGAAGCCTTCTTGTTGTCATTTATGCCCGGTTCGTCTGGCCCTAGTACTGCTGAAGCCAAACGCTTTTTAGAGCAAAGCACCTGGGGGCCGACACCGGCACTGATTGCGCATGTCAAAACCATAGGCAAAGACGCGTTCATTGATGAGCAATTAGCCCTCAATCTCTCCACCTATCCAGACCCCGCAGCTACCCCGGAGTCTAATTCCTTGACGCCAACTCGGAACCAATTTTTTCATAATGCCTTCCATCAAGATGATCAGCTTCGACAACGGATGGCATGGGCCTTAAGCCAAATATTTGTGGTGTCGGCCAATACCGTTGGAGCGGATTTCCAGATGTATCCCTATTTGAATCTGTTGCGAGATGGGGCATTT
>JAJDDC010000024.1 GCA_029260515.1 Phycisphaerales bacterium
CCCTTAACGGCACCACTACTGGTGGCGCTGCTATTGGAGACAAGGTAGAATTAATTGATTACGCCACTGATAAGTGGAATGTAGTCGCTCATTTAACTGGATCAGGCATCGAAGCTACCCCATTCGGTACTTAATAAATGATTTCAGAACCGTACAAGAAACTAGGAGAGTTTGATCCCTCTGAACTTTTAAATGCGG
Organism: Phycisphaerales bacterium; assembly: GCA_029260515.1. GTDB lineage: Bacteria > Planctomycetota > Phycisphaerae > Phycisphaerales > UBA1924 > JAJRXR01. The sequence continues at coordinate 199 of JAJDDC010000024.1, forward strand.
TTAATGAGGAAACAACCTGGAGAAATAGAGTATCAAGTATTGCTACTGAAGTACTCTATATCCCCAATAACAACTTAGACTCCTTAGTAGAGTCTTTAGTGAATCAACATATTAGGCCCTTATATACTGATTTTATTTACTTTTATAGAATCCATAAATTAGAGCCAGGAACTAAGATATTACCCCATAAAGATTGTGAAGGAGATATTCCTAGTTTACACGTGATTCATTTCGTACTAACTACTAACCCTAAAGCTTTATTCACTATTGATAACTCCACAGTAAATATGGAAGCCGGTAGTATATATGAAATAAATTATAGTTACGAACATAGTGTAGTTAATTCAGGGGACACTGATAGAATACACTTATTAATGGAAATAAGATGTGCGTAGATTAGTAGATTCCGAATCTTTAATAGACGCTATAGAGGTGGGGCCAGACTTTGTTACTGTGTACATAAATTCAACAGAGCCTGGACAAGAAGGTAGTGTTCAAAGACAATTTTTAGATGAATTTCACGATCTAATAGAAGATCCATCTTATCATGACCCAATTCGCTTTCACGATCCTGGAGACCCTAGGGGAAGTAAGTGGAGAACTTGGGAACATAAATATGCATGTCATTTTCACATTTGTGGAGATGTTAAGCATATTTTAGAGCAATTAATAAACAGGGCAGACATTAGCCCCAAACTGAGGAAACAATTACATGAGACCTAAACGATTAGATTTAGACTTAGCTACTCCAGATCCAGATGGTTTAGCTGATAATAATGACAGTTCTGGGGCAACTTTGACTTTAGACGGTAGTCTAACGTCTGGAGGTTCTTTTACAGCAGCGGACGGCTTAGCTAGACGTCTAGATATCATAGATACTGCTACTGCGGATCAATCAGGTGCTACTTTCACTGTTGTAGGAACAGACGCAGATGATAGAGCTCAAACTGAAGATATTGTAGGCCCTGGTTCAGGTGCCACCGTAGAAAGCACTAAATATTTTAAAACCGTAACCTCTGTTACTATTGCCTCCGGTGTTGCTTGTGGGACCGTAGACATGGGCACAGTGGACGAAGTAGTCAGCCCTACTATCCCCCTAGACCATTACCAAGGAGTCGCTCCTACGGTTCAGGTAGACGTTACAGGCACTATTAACTATGATATCCAAGTTACACTTAGAAACCCATTTGATCAATCTAGTGCTGCTCCTTTTGACAACAACGACCAAGAAGATCTTACATGGATTAATGATGGTAATTTTGGTGGTAAATCTGCTGATTTGTTAGATGATTTGGCAGCTCCTGGTGCTCGAGCCTTAAGAGTAGTATCTAATTCACATTCAGCTGGTGCTGAATTACAGGTCAATATAGTCCAACCTAGATCTGTATAACACTACTAGGGATACTCCCATGGCCGAGATTGACACTCAACATAGGTTTAAGTATCCTTCTACAACGTTATCTACTTTAACAGAATATTATAGTCACCCAGATTATGGCACTGATTTAAACGTAGAAGGTTCAAATAGTAATCCAATCATATTTAAATTGAAACCTCCGGCAAATACTAGATTCTATATAAAACACGTCTCTTTTACGTTTGTAGGAACCGGTAAGATTAGATGGGATAGAATTTTTAACTTAGGAACGCTAGATAGCGGTATAATTTTAGATGATGTTAGGAGTAAACAATCCGTTTTTCGCCTTGAAGTTAAAAGATTTATAGACATACTAAGCCTTCCTTCCGCCAGAGTTGATAACATAATAAATGCTATGGGAGACACTATAATTAAGATTAATACTGAATTGTATCAAAGTGGTGATGTAATCCAAGATGATTCTGTAGGAGACTATAGCACTATAGAGATAAGAGATGATCTGACCAAACTAAAGTATTTTACAGTGAGCGCTAGAGGCGTATTAGAATTATTTGATAAATAGGATTGAAATGGCAGTTAAATTACCTCATAAAACAGGATACCCCGGTGAAGGGATGTATTACGTCCTTTGTGACGTATGTGGGAAAAAGATGAGAGCCAGGGATGCTATCTCTATTAATGATAAATTCAACACGTTAAGCAAAATGTTAGTATGTCCCCAAGATGTAGATAAAACCAATCCGCAACAATACTTAAAAGCTCGCCGAGAACGTCAAATTAGAAATCCTGACTTAATTAGGTCTGAACAAACAGATAATTTTGCTTTTATATCAAGTCCTTCTGAGATTGAAGGGGGGGACGTCTCAGACCCTTCCGGTAGAAACCCCAGTGCACCAAATTACTTGACAATCTTCAGTTCTTCTGCTACTATTGTAGAATTAATATGGAAGGGTCCAGTAGACCCAGGCAGTAGCGCCATAAAAGGCTACAAGATTGAACGAGAATCACCTGTAGGGGGAGGGTTCTCTACCGTGACAGCAGACACTGGTTCAGTAGCAACCTACTACAAAGACACGGGGCTATCAGCTAGCGCGGTTTATAATTATAGGGTAAGTGCAGTAAATAACAACGGAACCGGATCAACCTCAAACGAATCTAATACAACCACTTCAGCGAGTTAATCTCATGGGAAAAAGCTATAGGCACACACCTATTCATGGGGTAACAACGGCTAGTTCTAATAAAACCTTTAAAAAACATGAACATAGAAGAGAGCGCCGAGAAGTACATATCCAGTTGTTCACAGGTAATTATGATGACTTACCTCATCCTAAGCAATATGGTAACGAGTGGGCTAGCCCTAGAGATGGGAAAGTATACTGGGGATTTGACCAAAAATGCACCGTATGTCGTCACGGAGGCTTCTGGGGAGGCGGGCATATAGCCTGTTACTGCGATGAATTAGAAGGCGAATATCGCCGTTGTTTTAATAAGTAGAAACTATATAGAATACTCTATAGGAGATCACCCAAAGGGTGAGTTATAATAACATACATATAAGAGATTGTCAATGGCTACATCAGGAAGTGTAAATTTTAACCAAACTAGGAATGAGCTGATTCAAGACTCCCTTGCTCTTATTGGGGTATATGGCGTAGGTAGAACCATTTCTGACGAAGATATGAATTTTTGTTCTAATATGCTTAATAAAATGGTAAAGGCCTGGCAGGCTAAAGGGATACATCTTTGGTCTAAAGAGGAAGGTATCTTATTCGTAGCTGATAATACAGCGTCTTATAGTTTAGGTTCTGCAGCTACCGATGCGAGAGCTACATTATCTTCAGATGCTGTTATAACGGAGTTAAATGGAGCACACAGCGCTTCTGCGACTACTTTAACCGTTGATAGTACCTCAGGCATGACTGCAGCAGATATCATCGGTATCGTCTTAGATGATGATTCTGTGACTTGGACTACCATAGTGAGTGTAGATAGTTCCACAGGTTTAACTATAACTGCTGGACTAGATAGTGCATCTGCTGATAATAGCAACGTATATACGTTTACTTCTAGAATTAATAGGCCCCTAAGGGTACATGGCGTTCGCCGTGTGACAGGTATTGACAGTAGCTCTACCACCACTAAATCAGAGATTCCTCTTCAAGAACTCAGCCACGAAGAATATTTTAACCTTCCCACTAAGTCTCATAATGGACTATCTTCTCATTTTTATTATACTCCAGATATAAACAACGGAACTCTATACCTATGGCCAAGGCCCAATGACCCGGAAATGCGCTTCGAATTTACTTTCGAAAGAATGCTTGAAGATTTTGACGGGGCCACTGATAACGCAGATTTTCCTACTGAGTGGCTAGAGTGTATTACTTATCAACTGGCTTATCGATTAGCGCCCGCTTTTGGCAAAGACAAAAACATGGTTCAACCAGAAGCTTCAGCTATGTTAACAGATATGTTAGATTGGGATTCAGAAACCAACTCTTTATATATTCAACCCGATACAACGAGGTAAGATATGCAGCTTCCTATCTGTGGACAAACATATCAGCACCCCTCTCGAGACGTTAATTCTCAGAGATGCGTTAACATGTACCCCACCTTAAGCGGGGATAGCGGTCGATCAGATCCAGTATTGTTACCCACTCCTGGATTAAAAGAATTAGTGGACTGTAGCGGGCTAGAAACCAGGGCCATTATACCTTTTGGCAATGATGCTCTATATGTAGTAGTGGATGAAAAACTATATAAACTTACTGTCAATACTGATAATAAGACAGCTACGGCATCTCAAGTTGGGTCACTTCAAAGCACTACAGGTCCAGTATATTGGGCACGAAATCCCACTCAAATAATGTTAGTGGACAACGTTTCTAAAGGGTATATACACACAGTCTCTACTGATACGTTTTCTGAATTAACCGATGTAGATTTCACAGGAGGTGAGCAGGTAGTATTTTTTGATAGCTATTTTATATATAATACTCCAGATAATTCTGCCGTCTACTCTACTGCTATTAATGACGGTACTGATGTTAGTGCCCTAGATATAACCACAGCTGAGGCTCAACCAGATAAAACAGTAGGACTTGCAGTAGATAAAAGAGAGCTTTGGATTTTCGGTAAAGAGAGTGTAGAAGTTTGGTACAACGCCTCTAATCCGATAGGATTCCCTTTATCTAGACGAGAAGGTGCGTTTTTAGATATTGGATGTGGGGCTAAAGGATCAATACAGAAAGTAGATAATACTCTCATATGGCTAGATAATAGAAATTTTGTAGTACAGGCTAACGGGTATCAACCCGTGATAATTTCTACTGAAGCAGTTACTAATACTATTCATGAATATGATGTTATAGAAGATGCTATATCTTATCAATACAGTGATAAAGGACATATATTTTATGTTCTAACATTTCCTACCGAAGGAGCAACGTGGGTATTTGATGCTTCCACTAATTCGTGGCACCAAAGAGCTCATTATGATGCTAATGATGTATTAACTAGACATCTTTCTAATTGTCATGGAAAATATAAAGGGTTAGAAATCATAGGGGCTTATAATAGCGGTAAAATTTATATTATGTCTCATGATTATCGAGATGACGATGGAGACTCAATACACAGAATTCGCACCACACAACATCACAATATTGAATTTAATCAAATTGGAGTAGATGCCTTAGAAATTCATATGGAAACAGGGAAAGGTAAAGTCACTGGACAGGGCTCAGACCCACAAATTATGCTAAGATACTCCAATGACGGAGGACATACTTGGTCAAATGAGCTATGGAGAACCATTGGGGCATTAGGGAATTATGATACTAGAATTAGATGGAACAGGTTAGGATCAAGTAGAGAATGGCTATTTGAGTTTAGAATTACAGATCCGATTGATTTTGCTATTATAGATGCATCGGTTGATATTTCCGGAGGATTAACTTAGCCATGGCAGGTACCACTATACCTCCACATTTGCCTAGACTAGATGAGAGATCTGTTAGGGCATATTTGGAAGATTTAAGAAATACTATAAATCCTAGTACGTGGGCTTCCTTTGTAGCCGATGCAGGATCAGCTACTGCAGATGCAGCTGAAGATACCTTTAACATACTAGGAAGTCAGGGGGTGTCCACTAGTATAACATCTGACGTATTAACTATATCAGTTGATACGGCTACAGACAGTACTTTAGGTCTTACAGAGTATGCTACTTCAGGAGAAACTAATACAGGACTTGCAGAAAACCTATCTGTAACTCCTTTAGCAATATCTAATTGGGAAGGTTCTGAAAGAGTTATAACTCTTGGAACGATTTCTACTGGTACGTGGGAAGGGAGCACTATAGCAGTTGATCAAGGAGGCACCGGTCAAACTAGTTATACAGACGGTCAAATATTAATAGGTAATTCCACCGGTAACACTCTAGATAAAGCTACCATAACTGCCGGAGAAGGCATTGATGTTACAAACGGAGGAGGGTCTATAACCGTCGCAGGTGAAGATGCTTCAGATACTAATAAAGGCATAGCAACTTTTGATATTACTGACTTTACTGTATCTTCTGGAGATGTGACATTAAATGCTGAAAGGATTCAAGATATAGCTGGCGCTATGGCAACTAGCAACACTGAGACAGGAATATCTGTCACGTATCAAGATGCTGATGGGACTATAGATTACGTAGTATCCGATACTACCGTAGCTGGCGATAGCGGATCTACTGGAATAACTCCAGGAGATACTTTAACCATAGCTGGAGGAACTAATACTACTACTGCGATGTCAGGGGACACCCTTACTGTAAATGTAGATGATTCTTTTATATTAAACACGGGAGATGTTGGAACTGGAGTATATGATTTCGGAGGAGCTACCAGTTTTGAGATTCCTAACGGGGCAACTCCTACTGTAGATGCTGCAGGGGAAATAGCAATAGATACCACCATCACAGATTATACCGGGCTGGTTAAATACCATGACGGAACTGAAGAATTAACAGTAGTGGCAATGCCTACAGCCAATTTATCTACTACTGACAATCATGTTGTTATATATGATGCGGCTGCCAATGAATTTACCATGGAAGCACAGACAGGAGGCGTTAGCGGAGGGAAAGTTCTCCAAGTTGTACAAGGAACAAAAACTGATACTGCATCTACTACATCTACTACTTTTGTAGATACTGGAGTGTCAGTAGCTATAACCCCAGCCAGTACGTCTAATGATATATTAATTATGGCATTCATATCTTGTGGGGGAACAACAGCTTTTTCTTATATTTACCCTAGGTTTCAATTAGTTCGAGGATCTACTAATATTATAGAGGCTGACACTGCTAGTAATAGAACGTTAACTACTACTACGGCAGAGATACAGAATGCTAATGGTATGACTAACGCATCAATTAGTTATCTGGATTCTCCATCAACTACATCAGCTACTACATACAAGTTGCAATACTCTACAAGTACCTCTGGAGGTACTGTCTATGTAAATAGAACAGCTACTGATACAGATTCGTCTGCATTCGTCAGAGGCACATCAGTTATAATAGCTATGGAGATAGATGGATCATGATGGACATCCCTAAAATATTAGAGCATTTCGCCCCAAGTCGAATATGGAACATGAAGGGCGAAACCTATAGTTCTCTAGAGTTCTTAGACGATCTAGAGCATATAAGTGAAATACAACTTCGTAAATGGTCTAAAAAAATGCCCGATGTGGCGTATAAAGAGCAAAGAAGGCGAGAATACCCTCCAATAGGGGACCAATTAGACATGTTATGGCACGCAATGAACACTGGTAGAATTAATAGGGTAACAGATTTTTATGACTCTATTAAAGCAGTTAAAGATAAATATCCAAAAGGAAAACAACGATGAGTCAATTTCTAGGCTTACCCAAGGTACAATTTTTAGATTCTAATGGGGACCCCCTTAGCGGCGGCAAATTATATACCTATGAACCAGGAACAACTACTAATAAGGCTAGTTATCCATCTATTGCAGACGCTAAAGCTGGAACTAATGCTAATGCTAATCCTATTATATTAGATTCCAGAGGAGAAGCTAACGTAGCATTAGCAGGTAACACTAAACTTAAATTAGATGATTCTAGTGACAATAATATTTGGACCGTTGATAATGTAAATGGCGATGCTGACGTACTAGATGTCAACGGCAATGAAATGTTGATTTTCAACACTACAGCATCTGCCGTTAACCATTTGAAAATATCTAATGCAGCAACCGGCAATGATGTAGTTATAGACACCGCCGGAGACGACGCTACACCAGACTTAACCATTCAAGCCGATGGCGGAAGCGGCACAGTAACAGTTACTAATTTAGTAGCATCCGGTATAACTCTAGTCACGCCTCTTTCAATATCTGCATCATCTTCCAGTGCTTCAGAACTCAGATTACCAGAGGACACAGATAATGGTTCTAATTATATATCTTTAAAATCCCCGGCAGCTATCTCTACCACTACCACATTCATATTACCAGATGGAGATGGTACGTCAGGTCAAGTATTAGAAACAGACGGGAGTTCTGGATTAGCTTGGGGCAATAAGACCACTCCAGTATCTCAAGCAGATCAGGCCGCTTTAGAAGCAGAAACTGATGAAGACACATATGTGCCTCCAGATTTAGTTAACTACAATCCTGGAGTAGCTAAAGCATGGGGACATGCTACAGTAAGTGGAGGAGTTCCTTCATTAACAGCTAGTAGAAACATTTCTAGCATTGTAGATAACGGCACCGGGGATATAATTTTTACTATAGATACAGATTTTAGTACATCAAATTATTCAGCCGTAGTAACAATAGAGTCAACATCAGGAAGCACTTCACAACATTCAAAAATAAAGAACGGAGGGCAAACTGCAGGGACTGTTCAGGTATCATGTCTGACAACTGTCCCTGCAGTGATTGATCCTGCGGCTTGGAGTTTTGTAGCTTTTGGAGATCAATAATGAAATATTATGCAGTTCAATGTAAAGACGAACCAGTTAAGCTTGTACAAGTTATATCTACAGATATAGACACCATTTTGAAGCAAGTAGGCATTAAAGATGCAGAGGTCGTAGAGATATCTCCCGAAGATATTCCCGAAGATAGGTACTTTAGAAATGCTCTAGAACTTAAAGATTCTAAATTAGATTTCAATATAAAGAAAGCCGAGGAACTCCACCTGAAAGCTATTCGCCACAAGCGAAACGAAGCATTAGAAGCTTTAGACAAAGAGCAATTAAGATTACAAAGTTTAGATACCGACATAGAAGAATTAAAAAAGAAAAAACAAGTGCTTAGGGACATCCCTCAAACATTAGACTTATCTAAAGCAAAAACCATAGAAGATTTAAAGAAGACATGGCCAAAAGAATTGAGATAAAACCTATATCAAACACAGATAACCTGACCACGTTTTTTTCCCAAGACAAGGTTATGAAATATTGCCTATCTGATGGAGAAATTCAGCAGTTAAAAAACAACCAATGGTCCCCAGAAGATAACAGCTCATATATCAAGCTAGAAGATGAGAATCGCTTCTTGGGAATAGTAAAATACGAACCACTTAGCAATGTAACAGCCCTGTATCATCTATACGTGTCCCCTGATTTTTGGGGAAAAGATCTAGTTAAAGATATACAATCAGATATAGAACAATGGTTCGTTAGTAATACTTCTTACCATAAGTTAGTTATAATGACACCTAGATGCTGCGAAAATGTAATATCCAGGGCGTATGCAGAAGGCTTTAAAGTAGAGGGGGTTCTTATAGGAGCCATTTGCTGGAGAAATCAGATAGAGAATTTAGTATTACTAGGTAAGTTTATTGTACAAAACAAGTGAATAAGCATTTAAAAGTTTTATTTCAGGAGAACAATTATGGGTAAAGGCGTATCAGCTCCTTCCATCGATACTTCAGGCGCAATATCAGCGTTTCATTCTGCTGCAGATGTTATAGAAAGAGAATTTCCTCGAGCGCTATCTAATTATGAGTGGTCTATGTCTGCCGGACAAAGAGACATGTTAGACTCATTTACGGAAGGACAAATTCAATCTTTACCTTTCTCTAGCACAGCAGTGGAAGCCACGAATGAATTAAGATCATTCTTAGGACTTAAACCTATGTCAGGGGCTCCTGCGCTTCAGCTACAGTATAACAATGTAGTTGATAAGATTAAGGCAGCAGGTGATGCGGCTTATTCGGGCGTAGCTCCGTTCTTTAAACAATGGGAAAACTCCATCGAAGAATTAGACCAAATGACAGATCCCGAGGAAAGACGAGCACTTAAAGACCAACTGAAAACTGAATTTTCTCAATTAGGGGATGCTCTTAGGTATGATGTTCATCAAGTTGAGGGAGCCCCTTCAGACTCTTCTGTTCGTTTATATGATATGGACACTGAAGATAATCCATATTTAGGTGTAACCGGATATCAGGCTATGAAGGACAGAGGTCAACTAGAACATAGAGATAGTAGAATCTTAAATGAAACCTTCTTAGATGCATCTGAAGACTTACGTAATTTATCAGAAGACATAGACAGAGTCCCAGACGAACCTGAAAAAGCTCTTACATCCACGCAGATTAAAGAAAAACTTGAAGATTTACCGGAATACCAATTTCAATTAGGCCAGGGGACACAAGCCATGGAGCGCTCTCAGGCTGCTCGAGGTGAACTAAGTTCGGGCAGGGCATTAATAGAAGCTACGGAATTTGGTCAAGGGTTAGCTCAGAATGTATATGCCGGACATTTATCAAGACTTTCTAATTTAGCTGGCATTAATATGCCTGTTGCTCAACAAAGTATAGGAAATCAATATGCTCAGGGGCAAACTCAATTAGGAATCGGTCAGTCACTAGGTCAAACTAGACAGAGAAGCATACAAGACGTGGCTAGATCGAGAGAAGCTGCCTTTATTAGACAAGGCCAAACTTTATACGATGCCGCTAAAACTAACGCATCTATGCAGATGCAGGCCGGTATGGCCAGACAACAAAGCGCTGCAGGCTTCGGTAAGCTTGCAGGAACCCTACTAGGAGGACTATTCTAATGTCAGGTTTCGCAGGAGGATTTGCAGACGGTCTCGCAGACGGTATTAAATCAGGCCAACAAAGACGTGCTCAACAAGCAAGGTTAGATGAAAGCAAACGTCAATTTAATTTAGATTTTGGGATTAAACAAGAGCAGTTAGGGATTGCCCAAAGCGCCAACGCTCGAGAGCAGGATAAGCACGATCTCTTAATGAAAGAGCAACAAAGAAACAATAAGTTACGGGAAGGAATGTCTAAAGCTGCCAAAGAAGGAGGAACTTTAGGGGTAATAAAATATCTAG
>JAJDDC010000025.1 GCA_029260515.1 Phycisphaerales bacterium
CCCGGTCCGCCTCGGCGGACAAACGCCGGAATGGGGGGCGCCCCTTCCCTGCCTCCCACCAGCCCCCTTTTCCGCGCCTCCCAGCCCCCGGGTGTGCCCACCACCACCCGGGGGCGTTTTTCTGCGCACACAACCACCACCCCGACAAGACGCCGGCGTCCAACACTCACGGAGAACGATTTTCAGGCCGCGATCGTCTCGGGCAGTGTCCCGAAGAACCGTTCGAGCGACTCGATGTCGCCAGCGACGACAACCTCGTCGCCCGCGCCGATCGTGCACGTGGACCCGGGCCTCGCCCGTGATGCGCCGCCCGCAGGTCGCACCGCAACGAACACAACCGACGGGTGCTCGCCACCGATCTCAAGGACCGTCCGACCCGCGATCGACGACCCGCCCTCGACCACGAACTCGCGCAGCCGCATGGGCGCCAGCGACAGGTCGCCCGACTCCATCTCCGCCGCGAACCCGGGGTGCACCAGCTCGTCGGCGATCCGCTGGGCGCCCACCATGATCGGGCTGATCACCTCCGTCGCCCCGGCACGCTGGATCTTGCGCACCGTACCGGGCGAGTCGGCGCGGCTGATGATCTTGATCTTCGGGCACAGATCCCGCGCCGTCAGCGTCGTCACGATATTCACATTGTCCGAACTCACGGCGCACACGATCGTGCTCGCCTTCTCGATCCCGCACCGGATCAGCGTCTGGTCCTCCGTCGCGTCGGCCTTGACCGCCAGCCACCCGCACTCGACCGCCTCGTCCACCAGCGCCTCGCTCGTCTCGATGATGACGAACGGGATGTCCGCCCGGGCCAGCTCGCGGCACACGATCCGCCCGATCCGCCCGAGGCCGCACACGATGACGTGGTCACGCAGACGATCGATCTGGAGGTACATCTTCCGCTCCGTGTTCAGTGACAGCGCGATGGTTGCCTGCATGACCTGCGACAGCGAGTACGTGATGACGCCGATGCCCCCGAGCATCAGGACGATCGCCAGCCGCTCGCCAGCTCCCGAGATCCCGTAGTCGCCGTAGCCGACCGTCGTGATGGTGACGAGCGTGAAGTAGAACGCGTCCCACGCGCCCCACCCCTCGAGGTACATGTACCCGAAGGTGCCGCCCGCGACGACAAGCACGGCCAGCAGCAGCGCCCGCCGCAGGTGGGCGTGCGCCAGCCAGAAATGCCTGAAGGGGTGCTCGTTCACGCCGCGGTTATCGGCACGCGAGGGGGGGCGATTAAGGGGGATCCGGGCCGGCATGCCAAGAGCCCGAATCAGGCCCCGCGGGGACGAACTCGGCGCTCAGCCCGGCGGGCCAGCGTCCATGATGGCACGGAGCCCGCGCTCGGCCGCCTCCCGTGCCGCTCCCGGATCCTGGCCGCGTCTGAACTCGATCGTGAGCGTCGGGATGCCCAGGTCATCGCCCGCGTGCGAGCCCAGCGAGCCGGGTGTCGGGTAGCCCATCTCGCGGACGACACGCCAGCGCCGATCCGCATGCGCTGCCGCTTGTGCGAAGGCTGACGCGTACGCCTCGCCCGGTCCGTCGAAGTTCACAAACGGTCCCGCGTGCGTGGAGTGGAATACCACGACGACGTCGGGCGCGAACCGGTGCAGGTCGTCGTGCACCGCGCGCGTCTCGTATTCGGACAACGGCCGCGGACCACGCGTGCGCGACGGGAGAAAATTCTCGGCGGGCCAGTTGCGGTTCAGGTCCACACCCCGTGAGTTGCCGCGCAGCCCGCTCGCGTGCCCGCCGGGGTTCATCGACGGGCACACACGGATCGTCGCCAGCCGCGCGACCTCATCGGTCTCCAAAGCGCTGAGCAGGCGCCCGATCTGCTCGTACCCCTCCGTCTCGTCCCCGTGGATCAGCCCGATCAGATAGACCCGCATCGGGCCGTGCCCGAGCGTGCTGAACCCGATCGCCTGGGAGTCGACCTCGGACCCCGTCGTCTCAAGCGCCGGGTGTGCGCACGGTCCGACGGCGCTGGTCGTTGTGACGATCTGGTCAGGATGTGTCCCGATCTGCGGCGCCGGCTCGACGCTCGCGCACCCGGCCACGATGAGCGTCAGCGGCACGAGGGCGATGTTCCGGCGGGTGGGCATCCGTATTCCCTCGTGCAGATCTGTCGCCGGGCATCAGGCGATAACCATGCGGGACGGGTGATCGCTCCCAGGCGTCTGGGACGCGCGGGCTGTGTGTCGGGGCTCAGTCTTCGGATGTGGACCGCGCCAGCTGGAGCGCTCGCTCCAGGACGGGGTCGGCGTGGGCGAAGTCGGCGGCGCGGGCCTTCACCTCGATGTCGGGCGCGATGCCGACGCCCTCGAAGGGCTCGGCGTCGGGGGTCAACGCCTGCCAGGAGGGGAGGTAGACGGTGACGGCGTTCCCCAGCTCGTGGGGGCGGGGGTTGCCCGAGGAGCCCTGGGTGTTTGCGCCGACAACGGTGGCCCGCGGGGCGGCCTTCATCATCAGGACGAACGCCTCGTTGCTGCTCATCACGACGGGGCCCGAGAGGACCACGACGGGCCCGGTGAAGCGCGGGCGGCGGGTGCTGGGCGCGAGCCAGCGCTCGTGCACGGGCCCGAATCCTGCGTCGGCGTCGGGATCGACGAACCGGTGCTTGGCGTACAGCACCGGCTCGTCGATGAGGCAGCCGGCGAAGGCTTGGGCGAGGGTCTCGTCGCCGCCGCCGTTGAGGCGGACGTCGATGACGAGGGCGGTCGCGTCGTGCAGGCGCCAGAGGGCGTCGTAGGCGGCCTCGACGTCATCGCGGTATGAGGCGTCCCAGGTGTCGATGGCGATGTAGCCCACGCCGTCGGGCCAGCGTCCGATGGCGACGGCGTCGTTGAGGCGTTCGTAGCCCGGGACGAACGCGGGCATGGAGCCGCGTGCCATGTTGGGGACGCGCGGGGCGACGAAGGTGGGGTATCGCGTGGCGCCGGCCTCGAGGAAGAGGTGCTTGTCCTGGGCGCGGGCGAGCATGGTGGCGGCGGTGCGGGCGAAGGCGGCGGGCGTGGGCGCGTTGACGAGCGCGTCACGCCGGGACCCGAGCAGGTCGCGCCAGTCGATGCCGAGGCGGTCGCGGTGGGAGTAGTGGGTCTCGAGCAGATCGACGAGGCGGTCGAAGGCGGCGGCGTTGGCCTCGTCGGTGTTCGCGTCGGGGGTGGTCGGCGGGCCGTCGGCGGGGGCGGTGCGGAACTGGATGGGGTAGGGGGTGGCGGGCTCGCCGGTGAGGCCCCGGAAGCCGGTGAAGCGTTCGTTGTTGATCGAGAGCCAGTAGTCGTGGTCGGGTTCGAGCGTGATGGGGAGGATGAAGGTGTGGCGCCCGATCCAGCGGGGCTTGCCGGTGATCTTCGGGAACGAGTCGCCGCCGCCGACGACGGAGTGGGCGGCGGTGTCCATGGGCTGGTCGAAGGTGATGCGGAGTTCTGTCGTGGAGGGATCGACGCCCGCGTCGGCGTTGTCGGGGGAGGCGTCGGCGACCTTTGGGGGGGCGGCGGAGGCGGGGGCGGATGCGCGGGCGCCCAGGAAACCGATCGCGGCCAATGTGACCCCGAGGCAGGTGAGGCTTGTGCGCATATGCAGCTTCCCCGCGATGCTCGCTGCCCCGTCTTGCTGCGAGAGGGCGCGCCCGGTTCAGTCGTCGGCGCGCTCCCAACGGATCCGTTTGTGGCTCAGCTTCCACTGCCACTCGAAGACCGGTTCGGCGCCGCCGGTCTTCGTCACCTTGCGTCGGCGCAGGACGCCCTTGCCGACCACCTCGATCTTCATGTGCTCGTTCACGCCGTCCTTGACCTTGACACGGTGGAGTTTCCAGTCGGGCAGGCCCTCGAGGTCGCGCTCGTGCACGAGCCTCGCGAGTTCGTCGGCGTCCTCGACCGGACGTACGCCGTACTCGAGGGGAGACCGGCGCGTCGCCTCGCCGACAACGACAAAGTTGTCGAGCGTCCGGTTCCGCTTGCCCGAGCGCGTGTCAACCGCGGTCCCCGACCGCTTGATGAGCATGTAGTGGGACGTGATCGAGTTGCGTTCGATCTCCAGTTCTGGCGGTATCTGGGTCAGCAGGATGTCGCGTGTCGCGATCGACGCATCGACGGGCACGAAACGCCCGACGAGCCCACCCCGCAGGGCGCCCTCGCCCTTGAAGCCCTGGATGAGGACGAGGTCGCCCGACTCGACGGCTTGCTGCTTCATCACCGCGAGCTGCTCGCGCAGGTCCAGCTCCGAGAGCACGACGAGGATGTTCTCGCGCGAGCGTGCAGTGACCGGGAACCCGTGCCGCTCTGAGAGATCCGGGCTGTACCACAGCGGGGCATCGGCCCGCACGAAGGCCCGGACGCGGTCCTCGTCGTGCTCGTCCTCGCGCATCGCGGCAACCTCGTGGGTCCACAACGAGCCGTCCGAGGCGAGCGAGTAGTACGGCGCCGCCCGCTCGACGAAGATCCGCGAGGCGTGCGACAGCTGCTCGCGCGCCTCGGGCTCGACCGGCCGGGCGGGCGAGCGGGCGAGCGTGAGCGCCAGCAGGACGGTCGTCACAATCAGTGTGTGCATGAGGTCCCCCGTTTGTGCGGCACGGATTGTCGTGGATCCGCGGCCCGGCCGCAAGGCCTCTTCGGCCCGCGAATCCAGTCAGTGTTCCCGATTTCCCCCTTGGGGGCGACTGTTCACCCATGCGGCACAGGGGCGGACCCCACGACTCGGAGAATCGTCGTGGGCGTGGTGGCGTGCGTCGTGTGCGCGCTGTTCATACCCCGAGGGTTGTCGGGCGGCGGGGGGAGGGGGTGGAGGGGCGGGAAGTTGCGCGCGCTCTTGCGATCTTGCGGCTGGTATTTGCCAGATTCGCTACGAGCCGGCGGGCCAGTAGAGGGGTTTCAGAGGCACGAGAGTCTTGGTGGTCGAGTCGGTGTTCTCGTAGTTGTCGATGAGGAGTTGTATGAGTTCATCGAGATCAAGCAGAGTAATCGTGGGATTCGCTCTGTCTGCTTCGTACCTGGAGTCTTTGGTAAAACCGCCGGTGCTCACAAACAAGCCGCGGTCACCTGGGTTGAGTGCACCGAGGAGGCCCCGAATCTGTGGGGCGGAGGATGCGCCCTTTCTGTGTTTGACTTCGACGACGATGCGTGGGGTTTCGAAGCCGAGTCCATCGGGTGACGCGATCACATCACGGCCAAGATCGCTTCCCTTTGGACTCACGCGGGTCTTGTACCCCATCGCGCGGAGCACGCCAGCTACCAAGTGCTCCATCTCGGACGCGTCGAGCCGAGCGACCCTGTCTTTGATTAGCTCGCGGCCTCGTTCGCTCAGACCGTCGAATTCATCATCAACGTCTTCCTCGGAGATGGTCGGGTCCACATTGCTTATCGCCTGGGTTCCCAGTGTGGGTGAAGGGCCGTGTGCGATGAGCTGGTCGATCTCGTCTGCTACTTCGGCTTTGAGAGCGAAGATCGTGAGAAGTGAACCGAGCGAGTTCTTGGCCGTGGGAGACAGGTTGTCCCTGGCGATGCGGCCTTTCCAGGCCATATCGCGTAAATGCATCAGACCGGATTCGGCATCGGGATCGAAGCGGTAGCAGCCGAGGACGCCGTATAAGTATTCTCTCCTGCCTGGATCGTAAGTAAGCACCCGATCGCCTTCACGTGGTTCGGTAACAAATCGGGCGGTCTGCCATACTCCCTTCTCGCCGCTCTCTCGTGCGGCCGGAAGCGCCTTTAGGTGATCTACGAGTGCTTGCCACTCCGTGAACTTAGATAGGTCTTCCGGGAAGTGGAAACCCATTGCCACGATCGATTGCTCTTCCCAATCGTCGGCCAGGGAGCCCTTTGGAGATCGGATCATCCATGTCGTTCGTGCAGCGGTCATCCGATTGACTCCGATCCGCCCATATACCCTCGCAACACCTCCGGCACGGTCACGCTGCCGTCGGGGTTCTGGTGCATCTCGAGGATGGGGATCATGAGGCGGGGGCTGGCGGCGACGGTGTTGTTGAGCGAGTGGCAGAAGGTGGTCTCGCCCTTGGCGCCCTCGCCGCCCTTGCGGGCGCGCATGTTGAGGCGGCGGCACTGGAAGTCGTAGAGGCGGGAGGCGGAGTGGGTTTCGCCGAAGGCGCCGGTGGGGGAGGCGTTTGAAGTGGGGGGGCTGGAAGCCCCCCCCTCCGAGGGGACGGAGGATGCGGAGGAGAGGGAGGGGGAGGTGTCGCCGCGGCCGGGCATCCAGCACTCGACGTCGATCATGTCGGCGTTCTTGACGCCCAGGTCGGCGGTGCAGCACTGGAGGAGGCGGTGGGGGAGGGCGAGGGACTGGAGCAGTTCCTGGACGTAGCCGAGCATCTTCTTGTGCCAGTCGCGTGATTCCTGTTCATCCGCGCGGCAGATGACGACCTGCTCGACCTTGTCGAACTGGTGGATGCGGTACAGGCCTGCGGTGTCCTTGCCGGCGGCGCCCGCCTCGCGGCGGAAGCACGTTGACACAGTCACGTACTTGAGGGGGAGCTGGTCTTCGTCGAGGATCTCGTTCTGGTGGAGGCCCATGAGGCCGACCTCGCCGGTGCCGGTGAGGTAGAGGTCGTGGCCGCCGCCGCGGGTGGTCTCTTCGACGTGGTAGGCCTGTTCGCGGCCGGCGGGGAAGAAGCCGGTGCCGGTCATGGCTTCTTCGCGCACGAGGACGGGGACGGACATGGGCGCGAAGCCGTGCTTGTCGGCCATGAAGTCGAGGGCGTAGCGGAGGATGGCCTGGTGGAGGCGCATGCCGTCGCCTGTGAGGGCGTACGAGCGTGCGCCGGCGAGCTTGACGGCGCGTGGGAAGTCCACGAGGCCGAGGTCCTTGCACAGCTCGATGTGTGTCTTGGGCGCGAAGCCTTTGTTCTGCTCAAAGGATTGGTTCCAGTCCCAGTCGTCGGGGGCCCAGCGTTTGAGCTCGACGTTGTCGTCGGCGGAGGCGCCGACGGGGACGTCGGGGTCGGGCGGGAGCGGGACCTGCATGAGCAGCTCGTCGAGCTCGGGGGCGATGTCGTCGATGCTGGCGTTGAGGACCTGGATCTCGTTCTTGAGCTTGTTGGGGGCGGCTTTGAGGGACTCGACCTCGGCCTCGATGGCGGCGCGCTCGTCGGGCTCGGCCTTCTTGAGCTTGCCCATGAGCTGGCCGATCTTGGGGCCCGATTCCTTGGCGAGTTTGTTCTGCTGTGCGCGGAGGGCCTCGGCCCTGGTCATGAGGTCGCGCTTGAGGGTGTCGAGCTCGAGGATGCGGTCGATATCGACGTCGTAGTTTTTTTTGCGGGCGCCGTCTTTGAAGCGGGCCGGGTCGTCGCGCAGGGCCTTGAGGTCGATCATGGGAGGCGAGTCTAGGACGTGGGGGGCGATCGGCTCGGCGGGGTACGCGGGGCGGCGGGGGTTTGCTAGGATTGGGACGCGGTGGTGAAAGGGACTGGGACACCGGGATGAGCAAGCTTCAGATCCGGCTCGCGGACGGGCGTGGGCGCCCGATCCGCCTGAAGGACGACCCGATCACGATCGGGCGGCACCCGGACAACCGCCTTCGTCTCAAGGACGACATGGCGTCGCGCCATCACTGCGTGATCGAGCCGGACGGGCGGGGGGGGCACAGGCTGCGGGACCTGGGCTCGCGGAACGGGACGAAGCTCAACGGGATGCGTGTGACCGAGTCGCGTCTGGGCGACGGGGACGCGATCCGGATCGGGGCGATCGAGTTCCTTGTCGAGACCCGAGAGTCGGCGGTGCACGCGGCGGCGCACGCGGGCAACGGGGAGGGCGGGGGCGAGCGGATCCGGACGACGCGCAAGACGGCGAACGAGACCGCCGAGTGGGTCGAGGAGATCCGGGGCGTGATCGCGGCGATGCCGGCGCCCGAGGCGGGGGACGAGTCTCTGCAGCTCGTCGATGCGCGGGGGCAGAACACGTCGGCGTTGGCGGGGGCGGCGGACGGGCCCTTGGCGATCAATCTGCTGCTGCGTGCGGCGAGCCGCACGCGGGCGACGGACATCCATGTCGAGCCCAAGCCGGACGTGTTCAACGTGCGGATGCGTGTGGACGGGCAGATGGTGTGGATCGTGGAGCTGCCCATCAAGGTGGGCGAGCTGATGGCGGGGCTGATCAAGACGGCGTGCCACATGCAGGCCGCGGCGCGCGACGCGATGCAGGAGGGGCACTTCTCGTGCCGGTTCCCGGATCGTCGGTGCGAGTACCGGGTGAGCTTCACGCCAAGCGTGCACGGCCAGAAGCTGGTGATCCGGGTGCTGGACCAGCGGGGCGTGCCGATGGCGTTGTCGGACCTCGGGATGGTCGGGTACATGGAGGAGCGGATCCGTGCGGTGACGAACATGGACGCGGGGATGATCCTCGTGTGCGGGCCGACGGGGTCGGGCAAGACGACGACGCTGTACAACGCGCTGCGGGAGATCGACCGCGAGACACGGAACGTGATCACGATCGAGGACCCGGTGGAGTACCAGCTCGAGGGGGTGACGCAGATCCCGATCGACGAGAAGAAGGGCAACACGTTCAATACTCTGTTGAGGAGCGTGCTGCGTCAGGACCCGGATGTGCTGCTGCTGGGCGAGGTGCGCGACGAGGAGACGGCGCGGACGGCGATGCAGGCCGCGATGACGGGGCACCTGGTGTTCTCGACGGTGCACTCGAAGGACTCGATCTCGGCGGTGTTCCGTTTGCTTGATCTGAAGGTCGAGCCGTACCTGGTCGCGAACTCATTGAACCTGATCTTGGCCCAGCGGCTGGTGCGGGTGCTGTGCGAGCACTGCAAGCGGGAGATCCCGGTGCCACCGGGGCTGAGCACGAAGATGGGGCGGTTCCTGGGCGGGCGCAAGACGCTGCAGCAGTCGGTCGGGTGCAAGCGGTGCATCGCGACGGGGTACCGCGGGCGCCAGGCGCTGTTCGAGCTGCTGGACGTCAACGACGACCTGCGGGATTTGATTCTGTCGAACCCGAGTATCCAGGCGATGAAGAAGGTGATCGCGGAGGGGTTGTTCACGACGCTGGGTCAGTACGGCTACCGCCTGGCGGCCGAGGGCGTGACGTCGATGGACGAGGTCGAGCGCGTGACGGGGATGGGCTGAGCGGGGGGCGGTCAGCGGCAGGAGCAGATGAAGGCGAAGCAGAGGAACGGGTAGAGGCGGAGGCCTGGGAGCCCCTCACCCAGGCCCTCTCCCCAGGGGGGAGAGGGAGGAAGGCAAAGGCCCTCACGCGTTGCTGGCGCGGGAGGGCTGTGTTCATTTGAGCCGGTTGGGAACCGACTCTGACGGGAGATGGTCAGCTCGCGAGCCTGGCGTCGATGCGGACGGGCTTGACGAGGTTGAAGTAGTTAGGCGAGGTCTTGCGGACGTGCTCGAGGATGTCGTCGAGCTGCTTGCTGGTCGCGTCTGCGTCTGCGTGGAAGACGACACGGACGGACTCGTAGCCCGCGGGGACACGAGCGTCGATGGCGAGGAAGCCGCGGAGGTCGATGTCGCCCTCGGTCTGGATGCTGAGCGATCGGAGTTCGATGCCGTTGACCGAGCACGCGGCGACGAAGGTGGCGGCGAGGCAGGCGTTGACGGCGGCGAACAGGTACTCCTGCGGGTTGGCGAACTGGTTGGCGCCGAGCAGTTCCTCGGGCTCGTCGATCTTGATGGTGAAGTCCTTGGGCTTATGCTCGCCGGCGAGGGTCCAGCCCTCGACGCGGGTGTCGGTGCGGGCGCCGCCCTTCCAGTCGGTGGTGACACCGAAGCGTGTCATGGCCTTGGCGGGGTCGGACTTGATGCCCTCGACGAGGTCGGTCAGGGCCCGGGTGTCGATGCCGTTGATGGTGCTGGTCGCGGTCTTCATGGTCGTGCTCCTTTGCGTGCGCGTGGTTCGGAACTCTGATGCACACAGCTTCGGCGCGCGGGCGTGGTTAGTCTCTGGACTCGTGGTCCACAAAGGCTTGACTGTCCGCCCACCGAAACTTGACTTGCGGTCAAGTCTGCGGGGGTAGAGAATGCGGACGCCCCCCTGCGCTGGGGGCGGCGGGAGGCGTGGATGCGGGTTTCGAGCCGAGCGCGGATCATCGAGGTGGCCCACGACCTGTTCTACTCGGACGGGTTTCTGGCGGTGGGTCTCGACCAGATCCTCGACGAGGTGGGGGTCACCAAGACGACGTTTTACAACCACTTTGAGAGCAAAGAGAGCCTCATGCTCGAGACGCTCCGGTGGCACGACAAGTGGTGGAAAGAGCATTTCCGCGAGATGCTGCGCCGGCACGGCGGCGACACGCCTCGGGGCCAGCTCGAGGCGATCCCACAGGCGATCGAGGAGACCGTGACATCCGCGGGGTTCAACGGATGCATCTTCATCAACGTCGCGGTGCAGTTCCCCCTGGCGCACGACCCTGCGCACGTCGCGGCGGCGGGGCACAAGGCGGAGATGGAGGGCATCCTGCGCGAGATCGCGGGGTATGCGGGCGCAGACGACGCGGGGGCGTTGGCCCGCGAGCTGGGGCTGATCATCGAGGGCGCGTACGTGACGGGGCAGATCTCCGGTCGCGGCGACGTTGGCGAGACCACGGGTCGGCTGGTGCGGATGGTGCTGGACCGGCGTCTGCCGGCGGGATAGTGCTCAGCCCCGGGCCGCGCCCGTGCGGGCGG
>JAJDDC010000026.1 GCA_029260515.1 Phycisphaerales bacterium
ATAACGGGTCTGGGCACCGGCAGCCTGACCCTGAGCGGCGGCGCTAGCCTGGCGGAGTACCAGGCGGTCCTGCGCACCGTCACCTATAACAATACCTCGACGACGCCGACGATCGGTGCGCGCACGATCGAGGTGCAGGGCGACGATGGCGCCGGCTTGAATAACCTGAGCCAGATCGCGACGGCGACGATCAATGTTTCCGTACCGGTTACAGACTTAACCTGGACCAACGCTTCCGGTGATGGCTTTTGGGATACGGCGGCGAATTGGTCTGAAGGGCGTGCTCCAGTGGATGGCGACAACGTCACTATTCCTACTGGACTCGGTCAGGTCACCCACAGATTGGCCTCTGGCGTCACAAATCTTGATAGCTTGACTGTTGACGGCGCACTTCAATTAGTCGGCGGAGAGATCAATGTTACCGGAACCGTGACTTTCACTGACATCTCGGCATTCACTTTCTCAAGCGGAGTATTCGGCGGCACAGAGGATATTGTGCTCAATGGCAATTTTGTATGGGTTGCCGGCCATTTTTCTGGACTGCGAACCGTTACCATCAATGGAACTGCTTCAGTATTCGGCCCAGGAGTGGCAACCCTGATCGATACTGATCTCGTCATCTCGAGTCTTGGAGAAGCGACCCTGCAGGACGCGGTTATTGATGCGACATTGTCCGGGTCTGGCAGCGTTGATAACCAGGGTGTTCTGATCGTTGTGGGTTCTTCCGCAATTCTCGGTGGTTTGCTGAACGCAGACACTATTGAATTGACGACGACGGTCTTTGGTCAATTGACAGAACTTGTTGTTGCTAGTGGTCAGTTAGTGAATACGGGGACGATTAATTCAGTTCTCGGCGCTGGCGGGGTAGCTCGGAAACTTGTCGGCGAGATCGTCAATCAAGGATCGATCAACGTCGACGCGAGCTTGGCCGTAGACAATGCCGGCACAACGTTCAATAACGAAGGTGTTGTCGATATCTCGGCTAGCCAAACTTTACGGATAAATGGCGGCACCTTTGACAATCTGGACACGGGCGTCATTCAGGGCAGCGGCAGGCTCGATGTGTCGACCGCGACCTTCAACAATGCCGGCGCGCTCAACCCCGGTACCTCGGCCGGGGCATTCGCGGTCGTCGGCGATTATACGCAGGAGTCCACGGGGTCGCTGAATATCGAACTTGGCGGAACCGCGGACGGGGACTTCGATGTCTTTACGGTGACCGGCACCGCGACTCTCGGCGGCACGCTCGATATCACCTTGATCGGCGGCTTCGTCCCGGCCGCGGGGCAGAGCTTCGACGTGATCTCCGCCGGGACCTTCGCCGGCACTTTCGACGCGGTCAATATTCCGAACCTGGGCGGCCTAACGGTCGAGGTCGATGGCGATCTCACGGACGGCGTTCTTACGCTCAGCGTGGTCGATATCAACGATGCGCCGGTGATTGGCCCGATTACCCCGGATGGCGCTGTCTTCACGGAAGGCGACAGCGTCGGTGCGTTTGTCGATGCGGACCTGACGGTCACGGATGTCGATAGCGCGAACCTAACCGAGGCCACGGTCGACATCGTGGGCGGTCCGGGGAACGCGGGGTTGGAATTCCTCGATGTCGATGTCGGCACGACCGGACTTGCGAAAAGCTACGACGCCAACACCGGCGTGCTGACACTCACTGGCACCGCGACCCTGGCGCAGTACGAGCAAGTCCTGCGCACGGTTACGTACTTCAACAACGCCGACGATCCGACGCTGGGCGACACCCAAACACAGCGCAGCATCCGCTATACCGTCAACGACGGACTGCTGTCGAGCGCCGCGGCCGTCGCCCTGGTCGATCTCACTGCCGTCAACGACGCGCCAGTCAATACGGTCCCGGGCGCGCAAAGCAAGGCGCTGGCAACGGACTTGGTCTTCAGCGATGCCAACGGCAACGCGCTCTCTATCGCGGACGCCGATGCGGGCGGAGCTGACGTGCGCGTCACGCTCGCGGTCGGAAACGGCATGCTTTCGCTGGTACAACCGGGCGCGCTGCTGGATCTCGATTTCGATCCCGCCACGATCGTCGTCGAGGGCCCCCTGGCCGAGATCAACTTGGCGCTGGCGGCTGGCGTGACCTACAGCTCGAATTCCGGCTTCGTGGGCACCGACACGCTGTCCATTGTCACGAACGACCTGGGCAATACGGGCAGTCCGGGCGCGCTGAGCAGTCCTACCGACACCATCGCCATTACGGTGAGTAACCAGACCGGCGATGTGATCCTTCAAGGCCTGAATCTGATTGTTGGCGACACCGGCACCGGGACCTTCTCTCTGAGCGGGGGCGAGAGCCTTCTGCTCAGCACCGCGATCGTCGGTAATACCGCGAGTGGCATCGGCACCCTCGAGGTGACGGGCGTGGGAACGGCGCTAAATATCACGGCCGGGACCAGCCTAACCGTCGGTGCGGCCGGCACCGGCACGATGACCATAAACAGCGGCGCGACGACGACCGTCGGCCTGCAGAACAGCAACGCCGTCATGATTATCGGCGAGCAGGCGGCGGGCGTCGGCACGGTGACGGTGAACGCCGCGACCTTGAGCGTGAATGGAACCGGCGGGCTCACGGTTGGCAACCTGGGCACCG
>JAJDDC010000027.1 GCA_029260515.1 Phycisphaerales bacterium
GCGTCGGCCCGCCGACCTGGACGATAACGCCGACCCCGCCGCCGCCCACCCGTCTTCCGGCGGGGGGGGCTCCCAGCCCCCCCGGCGGTGTGGTCGGCATTGTGCGGGGGGGCTGGAAGCCCCCCCCTCCGTGGGGCGGGGAGGCATTGGCTCCCCCCAGCCGTTCGACGACATTCAGCACGTCCTCCAGCGTCAACGGCTCGAAGAACAGCAGGTCGCTCGTGTCGTAGTCGGTGCTGACCGTCTCCGGGTTGGAGTTGATCATGACCGACTCGAGGCCCATCTCCTTGGCCGCGAACGCCGCGTGGCAGCAGCAGTAGTCGAACTCGATCCCCTGCCCGATCCGGTTGGGCCCGCCGCCGAGGATCACGACCTTCTTTGTGTCGCTGCCCGCGAGCCGCTTGGTCAGCTCGCACTCGGGCGGGATCGCGCCCGAGTCGCCGTTGGCGCCGACCAGGTCGTGCCCGGGCTGGTACGTCGAGTAGTAGTAGGGAGTGACGGCCTCGAACTCGGCGGCGCACGTGTCCACCAGCTTGTACACGGGTCTGATCCCGAGCCCCTCGCGGTGGCGACGCACGTCGATGATGCTCTGGCCCGTGATCTTGCCCGTGTACAGGAACGCGAGCTGCGCATCAGAGTACCCGAGCGCCTTGGCCCGCTCCAGCGTCGCGTGCGGCACGCCTTCGAGTGTCGCGTGCGAGCACAGCTCGTCCTCGAACTCCACCAGCTGCGCGATCTGATCGAGGAAGAACGGGTCGATCCGCGTCAGCTCGTACACCCGCTCGACCGACCAGCCCATCTTCAGCGCGTACCGGATGTAGTACAGGCGCCCCTGGCTGGGCACACTCAGCTTGCGGACCAGCTTGTTCTCGTCGATCGGCCACTCGATCGGCTGCCCGTCGGCGGTCCGGAAGGGCCTGGCGCTCGTCGGCGCGTCATCCCCCGCGACCGCCGGCGGCGGCGTCAGGTTCAGCACCATCTCGCCCGCCTCGACCGCACGCATGGCCGCGAGCCACTTGTCGTTGCGGTCGAGACCCAGCCCGAACCGCTTGACCTCCATCGAGCGGACGACCTTCTGCAGGCTCTCCTTGAACGTCCGCCCGATCGCCATCGCCTCGCCGACGGACTTCATCTGCGTCGTCAGCGTCTCGTCGGCCTCGGGGAATTTCTCGAACGTCCAGCGGGGCATTTTGGTGACGACGTAATCGATGCTCGGCTCGAAGCAGGCGCTGGTGGTGCCCGTGATGTCGTTGCGCAGCTCGTCGAGCGTGTACCCGACCGCGAGCTTGGCCGCGATCTTGGCGATCGGGAAACCCGTCGCCTTGGAGGCCAGCGCCGACGAGCGGCTCACCCGCGGGTTCATCTCGACGACGACGAACTCGAACTTCTTCTTGCCGTCGGGCCCGGGCTCCGGGTCCGGGTTGACCGCGAACTGGACGTTCGAGCCGCCGGTCTCGACGCCCACGCCCCGCATGATGCGGATGGCCGCGTCGCGGAGGGTCTGGTACTCCTTGTCGGTCAGGGTCAGGATCGGCGCGACGGTGATCGAGTCGCCCGTGTGCACGCCCATCGCGTCGAAGTTCTCGATGCCGCAGACAATGACGCAGTTGTCGTTCTTGTCGCGGACAACCTCGAGCTCGAACTCCTTCCAGCCGAGCAACGACCGGTCCACCTGGACCTGGCCGATCATGGACGCGCGGATACCCCGCGTGACCAGCTCGGTCAGCTCGTCGCGGTTGTAGGCGATGCCCCCGCCCCAGCCGCCGAGCGTGAACGCGGGGCGGATGATCGCGGGCAGGCCGATCGTCTCGACGAACGCCTCGGCCTCCGCCAGCGTCGTGACCGTCGTGGACTCGGGCAGCTTGAGGTTCAGCCCCGCGCAGACCTGTGCGAACGCCTTGCGGTCCTCGGCCTTGTGGATCACCGCCCGGTCGGCGCCGATCATCTCGACCCCGAACTCGTCGAACACACCCGCGTCGAACAGCTCGCACGCGCAGTTGAGCCCGGTCTGCCCGCCCAGCGTCGGGAGCACCGCGTCGATGGGCGTGCCCCGGTCCTTTTCTTTCTGCAGGATCTTGCGGACCGTGGCGGCGGTGATCGGCTCGATGTACGTCCGGTCCGCCATCGACGGGTCGGTCATGATCGTCGCCGGGTTCGAGTTGACCAGGACGACCCGGTAGCCCTCGCTCTTGAGCGCCTTGCACGCCTGCACGCCCGAGTAGTCGAACTCGCACCCCTGCCCGATGACGATGGGGCCCGAGCCGATGATGAGGATCGTCGTGATGTCGTCGCGGCGGGGCATCGGTGCTGGCTGTCTCCGACCGCTCGCGCCGCACAGTGGGGCAGGCGTCCTACCTGCCATTCAAGAGTGGCGCAAACTCGATCAGAGTAGGCCCGCCCGAACCCCCCGGCCAGCGTGGGGACAACCGACAGAGGTGGGGCAGGCATCCCGCCTGCCCGAGACCGCGGACGAATACAGGCAGGCGGGACGCCCGCCCCACCAGTTCCCCGCGTCAGTCGTCCGAGCCGTCCCTGTACAGGTTCACCAGCCGCCGCCTCGCGTCGGGGGGCAGCGCCCGGTAGATGTCGGCGAACAGCCCGCGCCGCTGCTCCGCGGTCGGGTTCAGCGCCGTTTTCTGCGCAAAGTCCTGCACCAGCCGCCTCACCTCGCCCTCCGTCTCCGGATCAAGCTCCATCGCCGCGAGAGTCTCTTCCAGCTGCGACGTCCCCGCCTCGACGATCCGGTCGTACGACCGCTTGATCTCCAGCCCGATCGCCTCGGCGATCAGCCGCTTGAACGCGGCGTGGTCCGCGTCCTCGATCCTGGCGCTGTGCAGCTCGACGCGCAGTTCCTCGAACCGGGCGGTGTGCCGCTCGCGGACCAGATCCCGGTACGCCTTGACGTGCTCTCTGGGCAGGACACGCGCGAGTTTGTCCACCAGGCGCCCGCTCTTGCGGAGGCCCTCGAGCTGGTCCACGATCGAGCCCAGCAGGCGGCGCTGGGACGCGGCGTCGCCCGTGGCGTTGGCGGCCTGCAACTCGACAAGCGTCAGGATGTTGCGGACGACCACGCCGTCGATCACCGCGGCCCGCTCGCCCAGGATCACGTCGATCTTCTCCCAGGTCTGGTCGTCCAGATCGAAGAGGTCCAGGGCGGCGACCTCGGGGGGCGCCTCAAGAGGCTCGAGCGCCCCGTCGTACCCCCGCCGCACAAGGGTCGCCCGCGACGCCTCCTCCTCGATCTTGGGCCCGCTCAAGGCAGGCGGCTCGTCGGCGGGCTGCGCGACGCCAGGGGCCAGCGGCATGGCGGTCGTGACGATGAGCACGGTCAGGAGGGTCATGACGGTTCTCCGGGCCGGGGGATCCGGCGGTCGAACGGGCGGCGCGGGCGGGGCGTACCTCCCCACAGACGTTCAACGCCGCCGGGGCGTTCGGATTTCAGCCCCGCCGGGGCTCCCGCCGACGTAGCGTTGTTCATTCCGCCCCCGCCGTCCGCCCGTTCGGGCTCGTCGGCGGACCGAACGGGAGCCGATCTCATGTGTGGCATCGTCGCGTATATCGGCTCGAAGCCCGCCAAGCCGCTCCTGCTCGAGGGCCTCAAACGCCTCGAGTACCGCGGGTATGACTCGGCCGGGCTCGCCATCCTCGACGGCACGCTCCAGATCGCCAAGGCCGTCGGACGCGTCGTCAACCTCGAGACCAAGCTCAAAAAGCTCCCGGGCTTTGAGGGCTCGCTGGGCCTGGCACACACCCGCTGGGCGACCCACGGCGGGGTCACCGAGCTCAACGCCCACCCGCACCGCGACGACAAGTCGGGCATCGCCATCGTCCACAACGGCATCATCGAGAACTACGCCGCCCTCAAGAAGCTGCTCACCGAACGCGGGCACACCTTCCACTCCGACACCGACACCGAGGTCCTCGCGGTCCTGATCGGAGAGTTGTACGAGGGCGACCTCGAGGCCGCCGTCCAGGCCGCCCTCCGCGAGGTGACCGGCGCCTACGCGATCTGCGTCGTCTGCGAGCAGGAGCCGGGCGTGCTCGTGTGCGCGCGCAAGGGCAGCCCCCTGATGGTCGGCGTCGGCTCGGGCGAGTGCGTCGTCGCCTCCGACCCGTCCGCGATCGTCGCGCACACAAGCCAGGCGTTCGCGCTCGAGGACTACAACGTTGCGCGGATCACCCGCGAGGGCTTCCGCACATCCACGATCGACAACAAGCCCGTGAGCCCCAAGATGATGCAGCTCGAGCTCGATCTCGAGCAGGCCGAGCTTGGGACCTACGAGCACTACATGCTCAAGGAGATCTTCGAGCAGCCCACGTCGCTGCGCACGACGATGCGTGGTCGGGTTGATCTCAACGAGGGCAAGATCGTCCTCGGCGGGCTCATGGACTGCGCCAAAGAGCTCGTCAAGATCAAGCGGTTTATCCTCATTGCCCAGGGCACCGCCCTGCACGCCGCCATGATCGGCGAGTACCTGCTCGAGGACCTCGCGACCGTGCCGGCCGAGTGCGAGTACGCCAGCGAGTTCCGCTACCGCAACCCGATCATCGAGGACCGGACCGCGGTCATCGCCGTGAGCCAGTCGGGGGAGACCATCGACACCCTCTCGGCGCTGCACGAGGCCAAGGACCGCGGCGCCCTCTCGCTGGGCGTCATCAACGTCGTGGGATCGTCGATCGCACGCGAGACCGAGGCAGGCGTCTACCTCCGCGTCGGACCCGAGATCGGCGTCGCGTCCACCAAGGCGTTCACCGGCCAGGTCGCCGCCCTCACGCTCATGTCGCTGTTCCTCGCACGCAGACGGTTCATGTCCGCCGAGCGCACGCGAACGCTTCTTGACGCGCTCAACAAGATCCCGCAGGCGATCGAGACGGCGCTCGAGTCCAACGACCTCGTCCGGCGCGTCACCGAGAAATACGTCGAGCGCGACAACTGGCTCTTCCTCGGGCGCGGGTACAACTACCCGACGGCGCTGGAGGGCGCGCTCAAGCTCAAGGAGATCAGCTACATCCACGCCGAGGGCATGCCCGCGGCGGAGATGAAGCACGGGCCCATCGCGCTCATCGACGACGGCATGCCCGCCGTCTTCATCGCCAACAAGGGCCCGCAGTACGAGAAGGTCATCAACAACATCGAGGAGGTCCGTGCGCGGGGCGGGCACGTCATCGCCGTCGCGACCGAGGGCGACGAGCACATCGCGAGCATCGCCGAGGACGTGCTGTATGTCCCCGACGTGCCCGACTGCCTGAGCCCGATGGTGACGGTGATCCCGCTGCAGCTGATGGCCTACCACGCCGCCGTCCTCCGGGGGCACGACGTGGACAAGCCCAGGAACCTGGCCAAGAGCGTCACGGTGGAGTGACGGCCCCGCGTCCCGCCGCGGGTGTTCAGCTGGGGAGGGCCCGGGATGAGGGGCCCGCCCCACGTCCGAGAACCCCGAGCGTCGGCCCCGCGTCGATTCTGTCGCCGAACCCGCCCACCGCCCGATCCGCACTCCGAGACCTCCCGGAGAGCGGATGTGTTCTTAAAGGCCCTGCGATCCCGACGCACCCCAGTCGTTCTCGACACGCTCGCCGCGCTCGCCCCGTCGCGTCCGATCGAGGTCGTCAGCGCATCCGAGATCCGTACCGCACGACTGACGCTCCGCCCGCTGCGTCCGGCGGACCGCGACGAGTACCTCCGAGTCGTCCGAGCCAGCCGCGAGCACCTGAGACGCTGGGTGCCGCTCAACGAGGCGGGCGAGACGCACGACGAGTTCTTCGACCGCCAGCTCGCCGCCGCCAGCGAGGGCGACAGGACCGGGCTCTGCTGGCGGCGCATCGGCGTCCTGGGCGACGGCTCGATCGCCGGCGCGTTCAACCTCAACGCCATCTCGCGTGGTCTCGAGTGGTGGGCCGACGCGACCTGGTGGGTCTCGAGGGCCCACACCGGGCGAGGCCTGGCGAGTGAGGGCGTGGGCGCGATGCTCGAGTTCGCCCTCGGCGACCCGCCAAGGGGTCTGGGCCTGCACGCCGTCCACGCGGGCGTTGATCCCGACAACACGCCCAGCCGGCGTCTGGTCGAGAAGCTCGGCTTCGCGCACGACCCCGGCCAATCCTCGCACCTGCAGGTGGGGCGTGACTGGCGTCGTCACGAGTTTTACATCAGGCGTGCGGCCTGAGCCGCGACCCCGCGCGGGCGATGCTCAGGGCTGGACCGGCACGACATCGCCCGGCGCGTCCGGGCCCGGGCCTTGGTCCGCGCCTGTGTTGTCCGTCGGCGCGAGCATCCCGGGCGGCGGGGCCAGCGTGCCGTCGAACTCGACCCGCAGCTGCCCCGTCGAGAGCAGGTAGTCGAGCACGGCGTTGCGCAGGTCCGTGATCGCCTGGTCCCGCGCGTTCTCGGCGTCGAGCAGGTCGTTGCGCCGGTCGATGATCGACTGCGGGTCAGAATCGTCCCGGATCAGCAGCTCCTCGAGGCCCAGCTCGTTGATCCGCACCTGGTCCTGGGCCAGGCGGAGCTGGAACCGCGCAAGATCAATGTTCCGCACCGCCTGACGCGCGTCGATGATCACGTTGTCGCGGAACTCGTCGTACGCCCGCTGTGAGCGTTCGAGCGTGATGATCGCCCGGCGCAGGCCCAGACGCTCGATCCGCCGGTCGAGGGGCAGCGAGAACGTCGCGCCAACCGAGTAACCCAGCTCGTCGGGGTCGATGCCGGCGCCGCCCGTCGCGTCGTCGGGATCGGTCGGGATCGAGACGCTGGCGCTCAGGTCCAGGTCGGGCAGCAACGCGTTGCGCGCGTTGGCGATGCCACGGCGCGAATCGTCGAGCCCGTCGCGTCGGTTCTGGAGATCGAGCCTGTAGTTCAACGCGGTCAGCGCCGCCTCGGCCAGCGTCGTCTCGGGCTCGAGCAGGTTCGGTATCCCCTCGTCGATCTCGATGGGCGTCGTGATCGGCAGGCCCAGACGCACCTTGAACCGCTCGAGCGCGAGGATGTAGTTCTCGCGCAGGTTCGCGAGCGTCTGGCGGGCCTGGCTCAGGCGGCTCGCGGTGATCTGCCCCTGGAACGCGCGGAGGCGCCCGGCCTTGACCTTCTCCGCCGTCGCCTCGTCGTCCCGGTCCAGGCCGTCGATCTGGCGGAGCTGGTTCTCGATACGTGCGCGCGACTGGAGGAGCCCGAAGTAGTCGCGCGCGATCGCGACGAGCAGCTCGCGACGGAACCGCTCGAACGCGCGGGCCGCGTAGATCAAATCCCGCTCGGCCTGGATCCGGTCCTCGCGCGCCACAAGCCCCGCGCCCCGCAGCAGCGGGATGCTCCCGCTCAGGACCAGCTCCGACGACTGGATGTACCCACCCCCCGCGGCCTGCCGGCGGAGCTGGTCGGTCGCGCTGACGATCCAGCGCGCCTCGACCTCGCCGCCGTAGGGCAGGCGCTGCGTGAGCCGCAGCGTGTTGATCACATCCAGCGCGTGCTCGAAGCGCCCCGCGTCGCCCCCGCCCGAGAACCCGACCGTGGTGTCGTTGAACAGCCGCGGGCCCCAGAGGTGACGCTCGATGAGCAGGCTGATGGCCGCGAGGATGTAGTCCTCCTCCGCCAGGCGGTGCTCGCGTCCGGACCTCTGGGCGAGGCGGAACGCGTCCTCGAGCAAGATCACCAGCGCGCCCTCGTCGGACCCGTCCGAGTGCAGCGATTCCTCGGCGTACCGATCCAGGCGTTGTGCGACGTCGCGGTCATGGGCCGCCGCGTCGAAGGGCAGGTCGCCCGCGCCCGGGTTGACCGTCCCGAGGCGTGTGCTGGCCTGCCCGGTCCGTCGGCGATCGGCGATCGAGCGGGCCCCGGCGTCCGGGCGGGTCTGCGGGGCGACGGCGCCGCCGCCCAGGGCCTCGGACCGCTCGCGGAGCAGCTTGTCGGTCCTCGCGTCGACCCGGCCCAGCGGGTCGCGGCAGCCGGGGACGGACACGAGTGAGACGGCCAGAACGAGGGCGCCCAGGACCCGGGTCCCAGACCGGGGTCCCGTGCTCGCGGATGCAAAAATTCCAGGCCTCGTTTGTGCTTGCATCGGGGGCGGACTGTACCGCCGGCGCCCCCGAGTCGTTGCCGTTCGCGGGGTGGGGTTCTACGATCTCCGTCCCACTCGCGCACGGGCGCGGGCGGCCCCCCGCCCGGGGGGCCTGCACGACCGATCGGCCCCCCGGTCCACGACGGGGCCCTGCGAGCGCAAAGATATATGCCATCAGTCACTTACGACGGCCGAAGCTTCATGCTCGACGGCCGGCGACTCTGGGTTGTCTCCGCCTCCATCCACCACCAGCGGATCGAGCCCGAGGAGTGGGCAGACCGCATCCACGCGGCCCGTCTGGCAGGATTTAATACAATTGAGACGCCTGTTTTTTGGGGCGCCGTCGAGCCCCGCCCGGGCCAGTTCGACTTCAGCGGCGCCAACGACGTCAAGAAGTTCGTCGAGGCCGTCGGCGCCGCCGGGATGCACTGCATCGTCCGCCCGGGCCCCTTCGTGGGCGCCGGCTGGGACCTGGGTGGTCTGCCCGCCTGGCTCTTGCAGATCCCCGAGATGAAGCTGCGGACCGCCAACCAGCCCTTCCTCGAGGCGTGCAGCCGCTACATCTCTGCCCTCGCCGACCAGATCCGCCCCAGGCAGCTCACCAGTACCGGCAAGGGCGGGGCGATCCTGCTCATCCAGAACGAGTCCTCGTGGACGTGCGGCATCGACGAGCTCGCGGCCCAGTACCTGGGCGAACTGGCCCGATACCTCCGCGAGAGCGGGCTGACCGTCCCCAAGATCAACACCAACAACCTCTGGCAGGCCAAGAGCGTCGAGGGCGAGATCGACGGGTGGGTCGGCGAAACCAATCTGCTGGCGACCCTCCGCCAGCTCGCGATCGTCCGGCCCAACCAGCCACGCATGATCGTGGACTTCGGCGTCAAGTCACGCCCGGTCTTCGGCGAGCCCGCGCCCACGCCCCCGAGCCCCGCGATCGTCCAGCGCCGCCTCGGCGAGATCCTCGCCGGCGGTGGGCAGTTCAACTACGCCCCCTTCGCGTGCGGGCTGACCAAGGGCTTCTCGTCCGGGCAGCGCCCCGCGGGCGACGGCGCGTTCTACGCGCCCACCCAGGATCTGGCCTCGCCCATCGACGCGGGCGGTGCGCCCAGCGAGCACTACAACCTCGTCCGCCGCCTGGCGACCTTCGCCAGCCGTTTCTCGCGCGTCTTCGCCAACATCGATCCCGAGCACCAGCCGATTATCCTGAATCCCGCGAGCGCGCCGGGCGGCGTGGGGCGGGGCGCCGACACGGCGCACCTGGCGCCCATCGTCTCGCACGCGCGCGGGACGCAGGGCGACATCGCCTTCATCTTCTCGGGCGCCGAGGACGCGGACCTGTCCAAGAAGCCCGCGCTTACACGGATGAGCCTGCTGCTGCCCGACGGCACGACGATGCCCGTGGACATCGGGCGCCAGGGCGTCGCGTGGTGCCTCTTCGACGTCAACATCAACGCACGCGCCACGCTTGACTACTGCTCGCTCAACGCGTTCGGCATTGTCGGCGACGCGTTTGTCTGTTTCGGCCCCGCGGGCGGGCACGGCGCGGTCTGCGTCAACGGCACGCCCGTCGATGTCGTCGTTCCCAAGGGACGCAAGCCCCTGGTCGAGGAGGTCGAGGGCGTCTTCGTCGTCGTCTGCTCGGGCGACATGATCGACGAGACGTTCCTGGGCGAGAGCGCGGTCTACGTGGGTGTGGACGGGCTGACGGCGTCCGGCGAGCCGATCCCGGGCGACGGGCGCCCGTACACGCGTGTTTCGGGCGACGGCTCGACGTCCAACATCGCCGCCAGGGACTACCCCCGGGCGAAGCTGCCCAAGTCCGGCAAGGTCGCGCTCGCGGGGGCGACGGTCGCGCCCGCCGACGAGCAGGTCGCGGGCACGAGCCCCAGGTACGCCGCCATCCCGGGCCCCGCGGACCTGGGCGTGCTGGGGGCGCCGTACGGTTACGGCTGGTACCGCCTGACGGTCACGTCCAAGGCGGCCCGCAAGGTCAGCGTCGCGGCGCCTTCATCGGGCGACCGCCTGCACGTCCGCCTCGAGGGCGAACACATCGGCATCCTCGGCGCGGGCCCGGGCGCGTCGCACACGCTCCAGTTGTCGCTCAAGTCGGGCAAGCAGACGATCACGGTGCTCGCCGACAACATGGGGCGGGCCAGCGCGGGCGTCGATCTCGGCGCGCACAAGGGCATGCCCGATCACCTCTGGGCGGTCGATACTTTCAAGGCGGGCAAGGCGAGCGTAGAGGACGGTGATCCGATTACGCCGCTGACATACTTCGCGCCGCGGATGCATCTTCGCGTGGGCGACGTGACGGCGCCGCGCCGTGTCACGTGGTCGTTCACGCACCGCCGCAAGTCGCCTCTGTTCGTCCGCCTGCCGGCGCTGCCCGCGCGGTACGTGGTGGTGCTCAACGACGAGGCGTACCGCTTCGTCGAGGCGGGCACGCCAACCGAGCTGGTGCTCGATGACGAGGCGACCAAGCGGGGGGTCAACGTCCTCCAGCTGGCGCCGATGACCGAGATCTTCGACCAGACGCGCGCGGGCGAGGAGATCGACGCGTTCGCCAAGGCCGCGGGCGCGAGCGTGTTCCTCGAGGGCGCCGAGGCGTTGACCGAGAAGGGCGACTGGGCGTTCTGCAAATGGGAGCCGCCCGCCAAGAGCGCATACAAGAAGGCGGGGCGCGACCACAAGGCCGACGGTCCGACGTGGTGGCGTGCGAGCGTGGACGTATCACTCGAGGGCGATATCCCGGTCGAGCTCGACCTGACGGGCATGACCAAGGGCGTCGCGATGGTCAACGGGCAGATCCTCGGGCGGTACTTCGTGACAGCGCCGGGCGCGGGCAAGGTCGGGCCTGTCACGTCGATCCCGATCCCGCGGCCGCTGCTCAAGGCCAAGAACAACGATATCGTCATCTTCGACGAGCACGGCGGCACGCCCTCGCGCTGCAAGATTGTGTACCGTGAGAACGCGCGCCCGATCCGGGCGGCGCCGACGCTGCCAGAGTAATCCTCACGACGCGTCGCCGGAGGGAGACAGCCCGATGCCCTCACACCTGTGGCAGCCCGCGGCCAGCTACGCCGCCTGGGCACACGAGCACGCATACCGCAAGGACGGGAAGACGCCGTACGTCGCGCACACCTTCCGCGTCGCGATGACCGTCCGCGACGTCTTCGGGTGCGATGACGAGGCCGCCCTCGCCGGCGCTCTCCTGCACGACACCATCGAGGACACACCCGTCGATTTCGACGACATCGACAAGCGCTTCGGGCGCGAGGTCGCACAGATCGTCGCGGCCCTGACCAAGGACATGCGCCTGGTCGAGCCCGAGCGAGAGAAGGCCTACGACGAGCAGCTCATGGCCGCGGGCTGGAAGGCCAAGCTGGTCAAGCTCGCCGACACGTACGACAACCTGTCGGATCGACTGGACCAGGGCAAGGAAGGGACGGGCCTGCGGAAGCTCCGCATCCGGTGCGACCGCTCGATCGCGATCGCGCAGACCGAACCAGACAACGAGCTGCTCGCACGCGGCATCGGGCACGTCCGCGCGCTGCTCGAGCGCGCCGACGCGGTCAAGCCCTGAGGCGGGCATGCCGCCCCGTCCCCGCCGTCACGTTTAGTCCTCGATCTGGCCGAGCCTGCGGTTCATATCCGCCAGCGCCGCGTCGTACTTGTCGAGGCGCCCGCGCAGCTCGCGCTGCGTGCCTTGCTCGCCCTGGGCGCGGGCGTTGTTCCACTGCGCCTCGACGACCGCGCGTCGCCTCGCCAGCTCGCCCCGACGCTGCAGCCACGCGCTGGCCGAGCTGCCCGACCGCGCCGAGAACGCCTGCTGGGTCTCCGCGGGACGCGGGTGCGCCACACCCCCGACCACCGACTCGCGTGTCGCGCCCGGTCGCCTGGCCGAACCGACGCCGCCGGGCAACGACTCGGGCGGTTCGTTGCCCAGCTCGGCCCGCGTCCAGTCGTCCAGCGTGAGCCCGCTCCCCAACGCGCCGGAGTTCGGGCGCGCCGGCGCGTGGTCCCGCCGTGCGCGGGCGTGGTAGGCGGACGCGAGCGTTCTGGGGTTGGGCGTGTTCTGACGCAGGTCGCCGAAGCTGCCGAGGGGGACATCCAACTCGTACGGCTCTTCCTCTCGGATCACACGCACCGCCATCACGTCTCCCGGGTCGTGCGAAAGGATCAGGGCGCCCAGCTGCGCCGAGTTCCCAACTTCCACGCCCGCGGCCTCGACGATCTGGTCGCCCGGCCTGATGACCTCGCCCGCGGGGAATCCCTCGACAAGCTGCTCGATACGCGCCTCGCCGGGCGCCCCCAGGTTGAACTGCACGCCCATCCCCGCCCGCGGCGTCGAAACGAACCGCGCTATCGCGATCCGGCGCACACGCACGTGCTGCTCCGGGCTCAGGCGCCCCGAGGCGAGCATCGCGTGCAGCTGATCGAGCGTCCCCCAGCCGCCCTCGATCAGTCGCTGCTCGCTCTGGCGGCGGACCTCGAAGATCGGGTCGTCGAGCGGTGCGATCGCCTCGAAGGCGCCGGGCGCGATCGGCGCACGCCGGGCCGCCGCCGTGCCGTCCTGCGCGAACGCCGTCGGGCAGAGCACGCCCGCCGCCACGGCGCCCGCGACGATGCCCACCAGGTTCGGAGCAGTGATCTTCATACGTCCGGATTATCGCCCGCGGCGCCCGCCGACTCCAGAACCAATCACCACGACGCCCGCCCGGGGCTGGTCAGCACGCCCGTTCCGGTCTCAGGCGACGATCTCGCCCGCCAGACCGGTCGTCAGCCCGTCGGCGTGCTGCTCGAACCAGGCCGCCTTGCGGGCGATCGCGCCCAGGAACGCCGCGGCGGTGTGCGGCCCGAACCGCCCGGTCGCGGCGACGCCCTGGGCCGCCTCACGCACGAGCGACTCGACCATCAGGTGCGGCAGCGACGCCAGCGCCGCTTCGTCGGTCCCGGGCCCGCCCGCCCGGGCGTAGCCCCGGAACAGGTCCCGCAGGCGCCCGCGGTCGGGCGCGTCGGTCCACCGCTCGGGCGGCTCGCCGCCGCCGCGGACCAGCGAGAACTGGAGCAACCCCTGGGCGACGTCGGTCGGGGAGGGTGCGAGGCGGGCGTTGTCGAAGTCGATGACGCCCGCGAGGCGGCCTTGGTTGAAGAGCGTGTTGCCGGGGTGCCAGTCGCCGTGGACGACGCGGGTGGGGCGCCGATCGAAGCCGATCTCACGCAGGCGCGCGTCCGCCCGGGTGCACAGCTCGTCGAGCGCGCCGACGGGCTCGGTCGCCGAGGGCGCCACCGAGACGACCCGCGACAGGAGCCGGCGGATCACCGCGATCGGGGTCGCCCGCTCGGGCTCGGGCGCGAACCGCGAGGCGAAGCCCTCCAGTGCCCGGTGCATCGTTGCCAGCGCCCGGCCCGCCTGCTCGCCCTGCCCCGCCGACCCGTCGTACGGCGCGCCCTTGACGAAACAGAACAGCTCGTAGACATGCCCGTCGAACTGCACCATCGAGTTGTTCCCGTCCCGCGTGCCGATCAGGGGCGCGACCGGGAAGCACACGGCCTCGAGCGCCAGCTGGACGTCGTGCTGGAACGCGACGCGGAACGGGTCGGCGAACCCCCGACCCCGACGCTTGAGCAGCAGGCGCCCGCGGCCGCACTCGATGACCGCCTTCGGGCTCGACGCGTCCCCGGCCCGCAACTCGCGGACGGACGCGACCTTGCCCAGCTCGTAGTGCCCGAGCACGCCCGAGAGCTCGGGCGCGGTGAAGTCCGTCGGCTCGGGAGCCGCGGCCGCGCCGGTCGTCGCGGTCTGATGCGGGGTGTCGCCCATCGATCCTCCGCCCGCGCCGCCGCGCCCGCACTCACTCCACGTTCTGGACCTGCTCCTTGATCCGGTCGATCGAGCCCTTGATCTCGACGATCAGACGCGCGATCCGCGCGTCCGGGCTCTTGGAGGCGATCGTGTTCGCCTCGCGGAGCATCTCCTGTGCCAGGAAATCGAGCGTCCGCCCCAGCGGGCGCTCGTCGTCCGACGCGAGCAGATCCTCGAAGTGCGACATGTGCTCGCGCAGCCGCGCGACCTCCTCGGCGATGTCCGACTTCTCGGCGTACACCGCGATCTCGCGCACAAGGTCCGCCGGTTCGGCGCCCACGTCCGACCCGTCGAGCAACGTCTGGATCCGTTCCTGGAGCCGGCGCTCGTAGTCCGCGACCACGCCCGGCGCCAGGCGGTCGATCTCCTCGAGCCGCTGCGTGATCTCGCGCCGGTACATCAGCAGTTCCTCGCTCAGGGCCATCCCCTCGCGCTTGCGCATCGCCTGGAGGTGGTCGATCGCCTTGCCCAGCAGCGGGAGCACCGTCTTGCGGGCGTTCGCCAGGCGTTCCTCCTCGCTCGTCGAGGGCACGAGCACGCCGGGCAGGGTCAGCAGGACCGAGAGGTCCGCGTCCGCCCCGCCCGCGACGTCCTTGAGCTGGCTCATGTACTTGTCGAGGGCCGCGCGGTTGATCTCGTGGGCGGCGCCCTCGCCCGTCTCTGCGCACTTGACCGTCAGCGTGATCGTGCCCCGCCCGAGCCGCTTGCGCAGCGCCGCGTCCAGCTCGGGCTCGAGGCCCTGGAGGGTCTCGGGCAGGCGGAGCACAACCTTGCAGTACTTGTTGTTGACCGATCGGACCTCGACGGAGAAATGCGCGCCGTCATGGTCGCCCGACGCGTCGCCGAATCCCGTCATGCTGCGGATCATGCGCCGCTCCTGTGCCGGACGCGTCGCGGCGCCGGGATGCTGAGTCTAACGGGAGCTGGCGGGATCAGGGCGCGTCGTCGTCGGCTGCGTCATCGCTCGGCGCGTCGTCGCCCGCGGCGGGCGTGCCGCCCTCGGGCCCGCCCGGCTGGTCATCACCCGGATCGCCTGTGTCCTGCTCGCCGGAGTCCTCGGCGCCGCCCTCTTCCGCGGCCATGTCGTCGGTCGCGCCATCATCGCCCGTCTCGGCGTTGGGATCCACGCCGGCGCCGCCCGGCGCCTGGATGCCGGGCGTCGAGGGCGCGGCCTCGGCTGGTCTGGCCGCGAAGTTGAGCCCGACGGCGACGCTCAGGTAGAGGACGAACATGACGATGGTGGCGATCGTGAGCGCATCGCCTGTTTTCGCGCCGAACGCCGTCTGCCCAGAGCCCGCGCCCCCGCCCGCCCCGAACGCCCCGCTCAGCCCGCCGCCCTGGGGGCGCTGGATGAGCACGGTCAGGATGAGCACGAGGCAGACGAGCAGGAAGAGTGCCGTGAGCGCCGAGACGGCCCAGTACGCCATGCCGAGTGTGAGGACCATGCGTTCCCTCTGCTGCGAAGGGCGCCGATACGCGGCGCGGGGGGGATCGTAGGCCCCCGAGGGCCGGATCCAGAAGCCTCTGTGGGGAAGCCGGGCCTCAGGATTCCGCCGCGGCCCGGACGATGGCGGCGAAATCGGCCGCCTTCAGCGACGCCTCGCCGATCAGCCCGCCATCAACATCCTCCCGGGCGAGCAGCTCCGCCGCGTTCGACGGCTTCATCGACCCGCCGTAGATGATCCGCATCGCCCCAGCAGCGGCCTGTCCGTGCATCGATCCGACCAGGGCGCGCAGCTTGGCGTGCGCGTCCTGGGCGTCGTCCGGGGTCGCTGTCCTGCCCGTGCCGATCGCCCAGACGGGCTCGTACGCGATCGTGACCCGCCCGAGCACGTCGGCGCGCAGCTCGGCGAGCGCGGCCCGGGCCTGGCGTGCGTTGATCGCGTCGGTCTGCCCCGCCTCGCGCTGCTCGAGCGTCTCGCCCACGCAGACGACGACCTCGAGGCCGGCGTCGAGGGCCGCCCGCGTCTTGGCGGCGACCAGGGCGTCGTCCTCGCCGATGACGTGCCGGCGCTCGGAGTGCCCGGTGAGGACGGCGTGCACGCCGCTGTCGAGGAGCATCGCCGCCGACACCTCGCCCGTGTACGCGCCGTTCTCCCGGTCGCTGACGTCCTGGGCGCCCAGCTTCACGCGCTTGCCCGCCTTGTCGAGCGCCTCGCGGACGGTCAGCAGGTACGGGAACGGCACGAACACCGCGGCCTCGACGCCCTCGACGTCCGCGAGGTGTTCGCACACGCCCGCCGCCAGCTCGCGGGCGCCGGCGCGGTCTGTATTCATCTTCCAGTTTCCGCCGACGTAGGGGGTGCGCGAGCTGGTGGGCATCGTGTTCTCCGGTGGGGACGACGAGTATAGAGACGCGGGTGTGAGGCCCGAGAACAGACGGCCGCTGTGCGCTGTCGGGCGTCGTGGGCGCCGAACGCTTGGGTGCCGGGCGACGCGGCGGTAGTGTGGCGGGGCGCGACGCCCGAGCCTCGACGATCCGCGCGAGTGGGCGCCGGCGACCGCCGGCCGCACGCCTGGCGCCCGGCACGTCTCTCCCCGCCGGCGGGGACAGACGCGGCACACACCGGGGGAGCGCGGGTCGTGGGCCCGGGGCCGAACACCCCGGGCTCGTTTTCTGCGCGGTGTCGCTGTCTCCGGGATCGGGCGGATCGCGCATGACTCGCGGCGCCCAGAGTCTTGTGGGTTGTCGTGGCGGCCTGTTATGGTGCCGGGGCTGCCCGCGACAGCAGTCCCTACACAAGCCGGAGCCACGAAATCGACACACCACCCGGAGATACCTGCGACGTGCTCATCGTCGGCGGCGGGCCCGCGGGCGCGACCGCCGCGACGCTCCTGCGGAAGTACAACCCCGATCTCTCGGTCCGGATCGTCGAGAAGGCCCGGTTCCCGCGCGAGCACATCGGCGAATCCCAGCTGCCCGTCATCGGCGCGATCCTCGACGAGATGGGTGTCTGGGAAAAGGTCGAGGCGGCGAACTTCCCAATCAAGCTCGGTGCATCGTTCACCTGGGGCAAGGACCACGACGAGTGGGACTTCGACTTCTACCCGCCCGAGGAGTTCGCCGACGAACCCCGCCCGGCGAGATTCGAGGGCCAGCGTCGGTTCACGGCGTTCCAGGTCGAGCGGTCGATCTACGACCAGATCCTCCTCGACCACGCCCGCGCGTGCGGCGTCGAGGTTCACGAGGACACCATGGTCCGCGCCGTGCATGCCGAGGGCGACCGCATCGAAGCGCTCGAGCTCGACTCCGGCCGGCGCCTCCACGCCCGCCACTACATCGACGCGACCGGTCACTCGGCCCTAATCCGCAAGGCGATGGGCGTCGGGAGCGTTGCGCCCAAGCAGCTGCGGAACATCGCGATCTGGGACTACTACGACAACGCGAAATGGGCCGTGGAGATCGGCGTCGGCGGCACGCGCATCCAGGTCCGTTCGCTGCCCTACGGCTGGGTCTGGTTCATCCCGCTCGGGCCGTCACGCGCCTCGGTCGGCCTCGTCTGCCCCAGCGACTACTACAAGGACTCGGGACTCACCCCCGACCGGCTCTTCCGCAAGGCCCTCGAAGACCAGCCCTTCGTCACGGGGCTGCTCCAGGACGCGGCCAGCTCGACGGGCGGGAAGGTCGGGACGACCAAGAACTGGTCGCACCTGGCCGATCGCCTCGCGGGCGAGAACTGGTGGATCTGCGGCGAGGCCGCGGGCTTCGCCGACCCGATCCTCTCGGCCGGCATGTCGCTCGCGCACGGCACGGCCCGCGAGGTCGCGTACTCCATCCTCGAGCTCGAACGGGGCGAACTCGACCCGGCCTGGATCAGGCAGCGATACGACGAGAAGGGGCGTCGCAACATCAACCAGCACATCCGATTCGCGGAGTACTGGTACGCGGCCAACAGCTGCTTCTCCGACTTGAAGGATCACTGCAAGGCGATCGCCCGCGACGCCGGCCTCCGCCTCAGCCCCGCGCAGGCGTGGCGTTGGCTCGCCCAGGGTGGCTTCACGAACCAGAACCTCGCCGCCGCCGGCCTCGGCTCGTTCGACCTCGGCTCGGGCAAGCGCCTGATAGAACAGTTCACGGGCAGGTCCTCGGGCTTCACGCTCGTCAAGTTCAACAAGTTCCAGCTGAACCTGACAGGCGCACAGGAAGCCGAGGAGGCCGACCTCAAGGACGGGCGGATCGAGCGGGTCCCGTGCTACCGGCGCGGCGACGCGATCCTCCCGCTCACGGGCGCCTGGAAAACCGTGGTCGAGGCGCTGCGGCACGAATCCGACCTCGAGACGATCCACGCCATGCTGGCCCGGCACGCGGGCAAGATCGGCGCGGGGGCGCCGTACGTTGTCCGGTGCATGCAGGTGCTCGAGGCGATGCTCGTTGATGGCTGGGTGCTGGCGAGCGTGGACAAGAAACGCCCGCTGATGCGCCACAGCCGCAGCTCGGACCGTCTGATCCGATCGGCCCAGGACGCCGACGCGGCGCTCGAGAACGCGAAGGGCGCCGTGCGGTTCCCGGATCAAGCCTGAGACGCGGTCTCAGGCCCTGGGACCCGATGCGCGGACCTCGTCGGACATCTGGAACTTCTTGTCGTTCTCGCGGAACATGGCCGCGAGCTTCTTCGCCTGCGCGTCGTACGCCGCCTTGTCCGCCCAGGTGTTGCGGGGCATGAGCACGATACCGGGCACGTCGTGGACGGCCTTGGGGATGCTCAGCCCGAGGAACGGGTCGGTCTCGTACTGCTCGTTGGCGAGCGAACCGTCGAGGATGGCGGTGACCATCGCGCGGGTGTACGCGAGCTTGAACCGCGTGCCCGTGCCGTAGGGCCCGCCCGTCCAGCCGGTGTTGAGCAGCCAGACGTTTGCGCCGTGCTTGTTGATCCGTTCGGCGAGCATCTTCGCGTACTCGCCCGGTCGCCTGGGCATAAACGGCCCGCCGAAGCAGGGGCTGAAGTTGGGCACCGGCTCGGTCACGCCCGCCTCGGTGCCCGCGAGCTTGGAGGTGTACCCGTTGATGAAGTAGTACATCGCCTGCTCGGGGGTGAGCTTGGACACGGGCGGGACGACACCGAACGCGTCGGCGGTCAGGAAGATCACGTTCTTGGGGTGGGCGCCGACGCTGGGGATCGTCGCGCCCGGGATGTAATCGACCGGGTAGGTCACGCGGGTGTTCTGGGTGACCGAGGCGTCGGTGAAGTCCACGACGCGGGACTTGTCGTCCATGACGACGTTCTCAAGGACCGAGCCGAACCGCATCGCGTCCCAGATCTGCGGCTCGCCCTCGCGGGTGAGATCGATGCACTTGGCGTAGCACCCGCCCTCGAAGTTGAAGATCCCGTCGGGCCCCCAGCCGTGCTCGTCGTCGCCGATGAGCGACCGCTCCGGGTCGGCCGAGAGGGTGGTTTTCCCGGTGCCCGAGAGCCCAAAGAAGAGGGCGACGTTGGACGGGTCGTCCTTGGCGATGTTGGCCGAGCAGTGCATCGGGAACACGCCCTGGTCGGGCATGTCGTAGTTCATCGCGTAGAAGATGCCCTTCTTCATCTCGCCCGCGTACTGCGTGCCCAGGATGACGACGGTCTTGCGCTCCAGCGACTGGGCGATCAGGATCGGGCTGTTGACACCCAACTCCTTCTGCTCGCCCTCGGTCAGCTTGTGGCAGCCGGCGTTGATGATCGTCCAGTCCTGCTTCCACGACCCGTCGCCCGCGTCCGAGGCGCTGCCGGGCTTGATGAAGAGCGTCTCGGCGAACAGCGCGTGCCACGCCAGCTCGGTCACGACACGCACGCCCAGGCGGTGGGTGATGTCGGCGCCCGCGAACCCGTCGAACACGAACACCTCGTCGAGCGCGTTCATGTAGTCGGTCCCGATCCGCAACGCCGTCTCGAACTGCTCGGGCGTGATCGCCTGGTTGACCTTGCCCCACCAGA
This sequence comes from Phycisphaerales bacterium, assembly GCA_029260515.1. GTDB lineage: Bacteria > Planctomycetota > Phycisphaerae > Phycisphaerales > UBA1924 > JAJRXR01. Next base: position 19,827 of record JAJDDC010000027.1, read on the forward strand.
TGTTCTCGTGGATGCCCGCGGTGTCCTCGAGCCACTTGTCGGTGGGGGATCGCCCGGTGCGGTCGCCGGTCATCACGACCAACGCGCCGTTGTCGGCGAACCGCCCCTCGCCCCGCGCCAGCGCCCGCTCGATGAGCTCGGGGGTCGCGGGGTTCGTGAGCGTGCGTCCACCAGAGAGGTTGAGTTTCGAGGCGCTGGCGGTGGGCATGTCGTACTCCTGCGTCGAAAAAAACACCCGCGTGGGCGGGGTGGTCGATCCATCGGTCTGCCCGGGACGGGCCCCGGGGGCGGCCGTTGACTGTCTATCGGCTGCCCCCGTACCGTAGGGCTCAGAACGTCCGCCCGGCCTGCCCGGGGGGGCGAGAATACGGTGGTCATAGCTCAGTTGGTTAGAGCACCTGGTTGTGGTCCAGGAGGTCGCGGGTTCGATCCCCGTTGACCACCCTTTGCAGCGCCCGCCCCGCCCGGGGCGGGCGTCGTCGTACCGGGGCCCCCCGGGCGGCCTGCTCGGGTCGCCGACGGGTCTAGCACCCCAGGCGGGCGACGATCCGCTCGACCTCACCCGCGTACCCCCCGCCGAATAGGCGGGCGTGGACCAGCAGCGGGTACAGGTTGTACAGGTCCTTGCGTGTCTCCCAGAAGCCCTTCTCGATCGGGCGGCGCTGGTCGTACCGCGCCCAGAACGACGCCCCGACGCCCCCCATCAGGTCGATGAACGCCAGCTCGATCTCGGCGTCGGCGAAGCACACCGCCGGGTCGATCAGGGCCGCGACGCGTCCGTCGTGCCAGAGCACGTTGCCCGACCAGCAGTCGCCGTGGATCAGCGAGGCGGTGCGGGTCCCGTCGATCCACCGGTCCAGCCGCCCCGCGAGCGTCTCGAGACGCGTCATCAGCGACCGGGTAATCCGCCCGTGATTCAGCGCCCCGCGTCCCATCGCCAGCAGGCGGTGCTCGCAGAAGAACGCGGCCCATGTCCCGGTCCACGTGTTTGGCTGCCGCAGCGGCCCGATGAGCGTGTCGCGCTCGAAGCCGAAGCGGTCGCTCGTCACGGCGTGCAGATCCGCGAGCAGGTCCGCCAGTTCAGCCTCGCCCGCGTCGGACCTCCGCCCGTCGTTCTCGATATGCCCCATCACCAGCAGCGTCGGCTCGGCGTGGTACACCTCCGGCACAGGCAGCGACGACAGACGCCGCAGCTCACGCAGCATGTCCCCCTCGACATCGAGCGTCGCGTTCGGTCCGTCGCCGAGCTTCGCGACCACGCGCGAGCCGTCATCCAGCTCGACGAGCCGGACATCGCCCACGCACCCGCCCGCGAGGCGTGACGTCCGCGCCACTGTTCTGCCGAGCGCCGTTCCGATCCGTTCTTCGACCGTTCGATCCACGTCAGACGTCGAGGTTCTTGACCTCGAGCGCGTGGTCCTCGATGAACTTCCGCCGCGGCTCGACCTGCTCGCCCATCAGCACGCTGAAGAGCGCGTCCGCCTCGCCCGCCTGCTCCCACGCGACGCGGTACAGGATCCGTTTGGCGGGGTCCATCGTGGTCTCCCAGAGTTGCTCGGCGTCCATCTCGCCCAGCCCCTTGAAGCGTTTGACCTCCATACCGCGACGCCCGATCTCGTGCAGGCGCACCAGGATCTCGGGCAGGTTGGCCGCCTCGAGTACGCGGACGTCGCCCCCAGACGATGACGAGCCGCTCTCGCCCGAGTCCTCGCCGTCCTCTTCGTCCCCGGCCTTCTTCGGCGAACCCTTCTTCTCGGTCTCCCACGCGTACTTGGCGGGCATCACCTCGCCGGTGATCGATTCCTCACGCACGAGCGCGTAGTCCTCGATGTCCAGGCCCAGCTCGCCCAGCTGCGCGAAGATCGGCGCCAGCTCGCGGTTCTCGTGCAGCTCGCGGATCGTCGCCGCGGCGCCCGCCTCCGCCCCGTCCTCGTCGGCCGCCTTGCGGGGCGCGTACGGGTCCAGCTCCTCGCCCGCCTCCTCGTCCACCTGGTCCTCGAGGCGCCAGCCCCGCTGCTCGACCACGTCCATCGCCTGACGCTCACTCCACGCGTACACGTTGGCGGCGCCCGCGCTGATCTTGTGGCTCGGCAGCCCTTCCTTGCCCTGTGGGTCCTCGCCCCGCGCGCCCAGAAGGTCGGTGAACCGGACGCCACGCCGCTCGGCGATCGTCACAAGTTCTTCCAGCCGCTCGAGCAGCTTGACCGCCCGGCGAAGATCCTGGCCCACGACCCGCCCGACCTCGCGTGCCCGCGGGATGCCCGACGAGTCCTCCTCGATGTCGCGGACGATCAGCGCCGAGCCCTCCAGGCCCAGCTCGGTCAGCACGCCCGACATCTCTTTCTCGTTGATGACGTACCGGCTCGTCTTGCCCCGCGTGATCTGGTACAGGGGCGGCTGGGCGATGTACACATGCCCACGCTTGATCAGCTCCTGCATCTGGCGGAAGAAGAACGTCAGCAGCAGCGTCCGGATGTGGCTGCCGTCCACGTCCGCGTCGGTCATGATGATGACGCGTCCGTAGCGGAGCTTGGAGACGTCGAACTCCTCGCCGATGCCGCACCGGAGGGCCGAGATCAGCGTCCGGATCTCCTCGAACCCGAGCACCTTGTCGATCCGGGCCTTCTCGACGTTCAGCAGCTTGCCCCGGAGGGGCAGGATCGCCTGGTTGTCGACGTTGCGCCCCTGCGTGGCGCTGCCGCCCGCCGAGTCGCCCTCGACCAGGAACAGCTCGGCACGGTCCACGTCCTTGGTCTTGCAATCGCGGAGCTTGTGGGGCATCGAGCCCGACTCGAGCGCGGTCTTGCGGCGCGTCAGCTCGCGGGCCTTGCGCGCCGCCTCGCGGGCCTGGGCGGCGACGATGCCCTTGAGGCACAGCCGCTTGGCCTCGCCCGGGTTCTCCTCGAGCCAGGCGCCGAGCGCCTCGCTGACGATGCCCGCGACGAAGCCCTCGATCTCGGGGTTGAGGAGTTTTTCCTTGGGCTGGTTGTTGAACGTCGGGTCGGGGAGCTTGACCGAGATAATCGCGATGAGCCCCTCGCGCAGGTCCTCGCCCGAGGGGACGGGGTCGCGTTCCTTGATGATACCGGCCTTGCGCGCATAGCTGTTGAGTGTGCGCGTCAGCGCGACCTTGAAGCCCTGGCCGTGGGTTCCGCCGTCCACGTTGTTGATGTTGTTGGCGAAGGTGAGCAGCAGCTCGTTGTACCCGTCGTGGTACTGCAGCGCGACCTCGCAGATCATCGACGCCGCCTCGTCCTCCTTGTGCAGGTAGACGGGGCCCGAGACGGGGGTCTTGCCCTTCATCAGGTGCTGGGTGTACTCCAGCAGCCCGTTCTCGGCCTTGAAGCTCTCGCTCTTGGGCTTGCCGTCTGCGCCGACGCGCTCGTCGGTCAGCTTGATCGTCACCCCCGGGTTCAGGTACGCCAGTTCGCGGAGGCGGTTGGCCAGCGTCGCGTAGCTGAACGTCGTGTCCTCGAAGATCGTCGTGTCCGGGCGGAAGGTGATGCTCGTGCCGGTCTGGCGGGCCGAGTGTTCTGGCACGGGGCCGACGACGTGCAGCTCCTCGCGGACGTGCCCGCGCTCGAAGCTCATCTTCATGACCTCGCCCTTGCGGTACACCTCCGCCTCGAGGTGCTCGGAGAGCGCGTTGACGCACGAGACACCCACGCCGTGCAGCCCGCCCGAGACCTTGTACGCGCTGCCCTCTTGCCCGAACTTGCCCCCCGCGTGCAGGCGGGTCATGACGACCTCGAGGGCGGGGCGCCCGTTGAGGGCGGGGTCCTCGTGCTTCATGGGCTCGGTGGGCACGCCGCGCCCGTCGTCGGTCACGGTGCACGACCCGTCGGCGGCGATCAGGACGGCGATCGTGGTCGCGTGCCCGGCCATCGCCTCGTCGATCGAGTTGTCCACGACCTCGTACACCAGGTGGTGCAGGGCGTTGAGGTTGGTGCCCCCGATGTACATGCCCGGACGCTTGCGGACGGCCTCGAGGCCCTCGAGGACCTTGATCTGGTCGGAGCCGTAGTCCCCGTCGATGCGCCTGGGCGCCCCGTTCCCGCCCCCGTTGCCGCTGGTCTGGCTCATACGCGTGGTTGCCCCGAAAAAGCAGCCGCGAACGCCCCCTCCGGGGGGTCGTTTTTGCGACCCGGAATGATAGGTCGCGCGGGGCCCGCCGGCCTGTTTTCGGGCGGATTCGGCGCGGGCGTTTCACGCCCAAAAAACAGGGTTATTCTGGGCGCCGGGCCCCTCCTCGCACGAACCCCTGCACGGGCCCCGATCCGGGCCTCATCTCGGGCCCCGACGAGGGCGTGCTCAGGGCACGATCTTGACGACGCTGGCGCCCTCTTCGAGCAGCTCGTACATCAACGCGATGTCGTCGGCCAGCAGGCGGACGCACCCCATGGACTTCTGCTTGCCGATCGAGCCGGGGTCGATGGTCCCGTGCAGGCCGTAGCCCTCGATCGCCGCCGCATCACCCACGCCCTCGAGCCCGATCCAGTGCTCGCCGATCGGGTTCTCCGGGTCGTCGCGCCCGTACTGCTCGCGCCCGTCGCGGGGGTTGACCCACGCCGGGTTCTCGAGCTTCGAGTCCTGGCGGACCACGAACGTGCCCGTCGGCGTCGAGCCCGCCTCGCCCAGGCCCACGGTCCGCGAGGTGATGTACACCCACCGCGCCGGCTCGCTGGGCGGGCCGTGGTAGATGTCCACCCGGTACTCGCTCTTGTCCACCACCGCGTGGAAGGGCCCGCGCACGAGCTTGATCTTCTGGCCCACACGGATCCGCTCGGGGCGGCTGATCCGGTTCACGCGCTGGACCAGCTTCCAGTGCACGCCCAGCTCACGCCGGCGCGTGATCCTGCCCAGCGTGTCGCCGCTGGCGATCGTGTACTCCTCGACCATCGGGTCGCCCGGGATGATCCTTGGCCCGAACACCAGCGTCTCGTTGAGACCCGTCAGCTCGTCCCGCAACGCCTGGCGCCCCGCGGGCGTCGTCGAGGGATCCGCCAGCGCCCGGGACATCAGCGTCCGTGCGTCGAGCAGCTCGTTCTGGGCGATCAGGCCCTTCGCCTGCTCGATGACCGCCGTGCTCGCGCGAGAGCTTGTCGTCGCCGCGGGTCGCCCGCTCGCAACCGGGTCCACGATCGCCCCGTCGCCCAGCGACGGAGCCGTGCTGGCCGCGGCGACGGGCGTGCCCGAGTCGGGCAGCGGACCGAACTCGGGGGTGTTGGACGTCTCGGCGCCCCGTGTGCCGGCGGGCGACCGGTTCGCCGATGCGGTCGGCGCCTCGCGCCCGCCCTCGAGCGCCTCGCCCAGCAGGCCCCGCTTGTTCGAGTTGGTCGCGTTGCTCGTGAGCGACTCGATGCCCGTGTTGAGCGCGCCGTCGTCGTTCCGCGCGGCCGCGGCCTCGGGGCGCCCCGCGCGGTCAGTCCCGGGCTTGGACGCCGCGTTGGCGTTGGTCCCTGTCTCGCCCGCGAACTCCTCGCCCGCATCCGCACCCGAGGGCTCGAGCAGCGAGTACCCGCCCCAGACCGCCGCGATCGCCAGCCCCACGACCACGATCGGGATCACCGCCGGCGGCAGGCCCTTGGGCCGCTTGACCCGGCTGCTCACCCGCATCCCCGCCCCGGACGCACGTCCCTGTGATGGCAAGCCCATGATGTCCCTCCGTGAACGCGTCGGGCGCCGCGGGACGACTTCAGGCCTCCGAGCCCGTGTCCCGTGGCAGCAGCATAAGCCCCCCGCCCGTGACGAGCCCATCCAGACGCACGTCGTGGGTTTCCATGGGGACGTGCTCGACGATCTGGGCCTCGTGGGCCACGCCGAGTTTCACGACGCGCCCATCCATCCCCGCGAGGAAGCGGTCGTAGAAGCCCGCCCCCCGCCCCAGACGCCCGCCTTGTTTGTCGAAAGCGACGCCCGGCACGAGCACGAGCCCCACCAGATCCAGGGGCTCGACGTCACCAGTCTCGATCGGCTCGCGGACGCCGTGCCGCCGGACCTCGACGTCGCCCAGGTCCCGCAGGCGGAGTGCCCGCATGGTCCCTGCGTCCCAGTCCATCCGGGGGGCCGCGACAGACATTCCCGATCGGAGCCCCCGCTCGATCAGCCCATCGATCGAGGGCTCGTCGTCGGTCGCGAGGTAGGCCAGGACGCTCGCGGCCCGCGCCCAGAGGCCAGATGACTCCAGTGCGGCCAGCCCGCCCTCCAGCGCCGTCGCGGCGGCGCCCGCGTCCACCGACGCCAGGCGGGCGCGGACGTCGGCGCGGATGGCCCGCTTCTGTGCGCGCACGTCGCTCACCCCTCGCGCCCCTTGCGCAGGCGCGAACGCAGCTCCCGGATCTCTCGGAGCCGCGCGCCCAGCGCCCGCTCGGCGCCCACGTCCTTGGGCTCGTAGTACGTCCGGGGCACGCCCAGGTAGTCCTGCCCCGTCACGCCGTCGTCGGCGTTGTGCGAGTACTCGTACTTCTCGCCGCCCTTGTCGCGCATCCGCTCGCCCTCGCCCCCCTCGCCCGCGGTCGGCGAGGAGTTTGGGTCGCGCAGGAACATGGGCACGGGCGTGACGCGTCCCTCGGCGACGTCCTTGAGCGCCGCGTCGATCGCGGCGCACGAGGCGTTGGACTTTGGAGCCAGCGACAGGTACGTCGCCAGCTGCGAGAGCGTCAGGCGCGCCTCGGGCATCCCGATCCGCTCGACAAGCTCCCAGCAGCTGGCCGCGATCACGACCGCGCGCGGGTCCGCGTTGCCCACGTCCTCGCTGGCCAGGATCGCCAATCGCCTGGCGATAAAGCGCGGATCCTCGCCCGCGTCGAGCATGCGTGCGATCCAGTACACCGCGGCGTCCGGGTCGTTGCCGCGGACGGATTTGATCATCGCGCTGATCGCGTCGTAGTGCCCGTCGTCGCCGTAGACCGCGACCTTGGCCTGGATGGAGTCCTCGGCGACCTTCTTGTCGATGATGAGCGGGCCAGCCGTGTCGCCTCGCAGCTGCTGGCTCGACAGCACCGCGACCTCGAGCGCGTTCAGCGCCCGGCGTGCGTCCCCCTCGCTCTTGACCGCCCAGGTCTTGAGCGCCTCGTCGGAGACCGTCAGGTCCAGCGTGCCGAACCCACGTTCGTCGTCGGCGACCGCACGGCGCACGACCTCAACGATCTCCGCCTCGCTGAGCGTCTCGACGCGGAAGAGCGTGGACCGCGAGATGAGCGCGCTGTTGACCGCGAACAGCGGGTTCTCGGTGGTCGCGCCGATCAGCGTGATCAGCCCCCGCTCGACGTCGCCCAGCAGCACGTCCTGCTGGCTCTTGGTGAAGCGGTGGATCTCGTCGAGGAACAGGATCGTCCGCCTGCCGCTCTCGCCCAGGCGCCGGTCTGCGTCGTCGATGATCTCACGGATGCGCTTGACGCCCACGCTCGCCGCGTTCTCGCGCACGAACCGGCGCTTCGTGTGGTTCGCGATGACCTCGGCGAGTGTCGTCTTGCCGGTGCCCGGCGGGCCGTGCAGGATCAGGCTCATCACCGCGTCGGCGTCGATCATCCGGCGAAGCAGCTTGCCCTCGCCCAGGATCTGGCCCTGACCCACGACCTCGCCGAGCGTCCTCGGGCGCATCCGGACCGCGAGCGGCTCCACACGCTCCCGAGCCTCGGCCCGCCTGCCAGCCCACAGATCCGACATGCCGTGAGTCTACGGCACGTTCGGGGCATGGCCGGGGCACAGAATCTCGCCAAGGATCCCCAATTCCGCGTGCCAAACATCTTTGTAATTGCTAACATACATCCAGTGTCGGCGTGGGCCCTCGTCATCCTCGGTCTCGGAGCGGTCTTCGTCTGCGCCCTCGCTGTGCTCCGGATCGCCCGGCGTGCGGGCGTTCGGACCCCCCGCGACGTCGGACTCCAGGTCTTCGGGCGCCTCTACGCCCGGTTCTTCCAGGACCTGCGTGTGCATGGGCGCGAGCACATCCCGACGAGCAACGCGCCCGGGCCACTGATCGTCGTCGCCAACCACACGGCGGGGATCGACCCGATCCTGTTGACCGCGGCGGGGCACTTCCAGATCCGCTGGGTGATGGCCCAGGACATGCGCTTGCCCGCCCTCACGTGGCTGTGGCGCTGGCAGCGTGTGATCTTCGTCTCCCGCTCGGGCCAAGACCGCGGCGCCGTCCGCGAGGCACTGGCCCACCTCGAGGGTGGCGGGGTGCTGGGGATATTCCCCGAGGGCGGGCTGGAGCGCCCGTCCAGGCAGGTCCGCCGATTCCAGAGAGGTGTGGGCCTGCTGATCCACAGGTCGCGGGCGCCCGTGCTCCCGATGGTGATCGAGGGCACGCCGCAGATCGACCCCGCGTGGGCGAGCCTCTGGCGTCGCGGGCGTGCACGGATCACGGCCCACGAGATCATCGACTACGCGGGGTCGGGCCTCAGCGGGGTCGAGATCGCCGAGGACCTGCGCGAGCGGTACCTGGCGTGGACCGGCTGGCCCGCAAACAACGCGCCGAGGCGCGACAGCGACGCGGCGCAACCACCGCCGGTGGCGCTGGCGGGCGCTCCGATCGACGAAGCGCACGAGGACGCGGCGTAGTCGCCGCGCCATCGGCGATCTCTATCAGAAACTCAGGGTTTCGCGGCCATCAGGTCCTGCAGCGCGTCGAGGCGCTGCTGATGGATCTCGCGGTCAGGCTCCAGCTCGTGCAGCGCCGCGAGGTGGCGCTGCGCGTCGTCGTAGCGTTCGGTCTTGATCGCGACGCGGGCGGCGAACTCGCGGTACGGTGCGTTGTACGGGGCGATCCGCGTCGCCCGCTCCGCCTTCGCCGACGCCTCGCCCCACGCGCCACGCCAGACGTACAGACGCGCCAGCTCGATCGCGTACGCCCCAGAACGCTGCTCGCGGGCGTCGAGGAACTCGAGGTGCGGGATCGCCCGGGCCCGGACGCTGTCCGATTCGGCCAGCAGAAAATGGCGGGCGAGCTGCTTGTGCGGGAACTCCGCGACCGGCTTGGCCTGCGCGTACGCCTCGAGGGCCGCGACCGCGCCCGCGTCGAGGACGCCGCCCAGCTCGTCCACGAGCCGCTCGGCTCGCAGGCCCAGGAGGTCCGGGTGCCCCGGGAACTGCTCGAGGCGGCGCGACACGAACGCGGTGTCGGGCTGGATGCTCGCGGGGTCCTCCGCGTCCGCGCGCTCCTCGTCGAGCATCTCGGGGATGGTGGGGACGCCTTCGGGCAGGCGCATGCCGTGGGCGACCAGGTCCTCTGCGGCCCACGACTCGAACCGCGCAAGCAGCTCGATGGGCGTGACGCCGAGGACGGTCTCGAACGCGGACGCCTCGGGCTCGCCGATCGCGTACCGGTCCATGAGTTTGAGCGGCGCGTCCTCGCCCCAGGTTTGTGCGATGAACTGGTACATCCAGTGCCCCTGGGCGTAGGCCTGCTGGCGGTCGGTGGGCAGCTCGGGGCGGACGAATGCGATGTTGATGTTCTCGAGGTTGAACAGTCGCCCGCCGGCGTGGACGGCCGCGAGCAGGCGCCAGGTCTGCTCGTCGCGGGGCGACTCCTCGAGGTAGACCGCCGCGGCCTCGGTGAACCAGTGCGGGATCCTGTTGCGCGTCCGCGAGAGCGTGACCGTGTGTGTGTACTCGTGCTGGATGACGCGCGGCCAGTCGTACGGGCCCATGGACTGGCCGCGGCCTTCTCTGGGCGCCTCCATCGCGATGACCGGCCCGGTCGCGGCGGCCATCGTGTGCACCTTGGGCATGCCCGTGACACGCACGCTGAACCACGCGTGGTCGGGCATCAGCTCGATGAGCGTGCGCTGCGCCGGCTCGTGGTGGATGGAGTGCGGGCCTTCGCCCGCGACGCGCTCGTGGATCTGCTCGAGCACCGGGATCATCTCGCGGGCCATGACCGCGTCCACGCCCGGTTTGTAGCGGACGACGAAGTGCTCGCTCTCGATCGTCTCGAAGGCGGCCAGGTCGTTAACGAGCTTGAGCGAGTTGGCCGCCCGGACGTTGAACGGGTCCAGCTCGATCGCGCGCGCCAGCCATCGCCTCGCCTGGTTGTCGCGCCCGGACTGGACCTCGAGCAGGCCCAGATCGATGATCGGCGTAGACCAGTTGGGCAGTCGCTCGATCGCCCGGGCGAGGTACTCGGGCGCCGCGTCATACTGGCGTGCCTCGGCCAACGCAGCGCCGACCGCCGCCAACGCGTCCGGCGAGCCCGGGCTGAGCGCCTCGTACCGCTCGATCGCCCGGTCCATCGAGTTGTAGCGGAACGCGACCGCGGCGCAGGCCGCCTGCAGCGCCAGTGCCTCGCGCTGGTCGGGCAGGGCCGCGAGCGTCGGGTCCAGCGCCGCCTCCGCGCCCTCGGGGTCGCGCTGGCGCAGGCGGGCCCGGGCGCGTACGAGGCCGGCCATGTGGCTGAGCGAGCCCCGCCAGGCGAGCACGCCCTCGGGGCGGGCGAGCGTGTCGAGCTGGGCCGCGAACTGCTGGGCGGCGTCGAAGGCGAACGCGTCCACCGACAGGTCGCCCAGCACCCGGTGGGCCGCGGCGCAGCGGGGGTTGTACCGCAGCGCCTCGATCGCGGCGGCCTTCGCTTCTTCGTTGTTGTGCTTCTCGCGGAGCAGCTCGGCCTCTACCAGGCGGGCCGACCAGCTCAGGCGGTCCTGCTCGTCGCGCACACGGGCCAGGATCCGCGCCATCTGGCGGAAGTCCCCGCCGCCCGCCCCCTGCGAGCCGTTGATCTTGGCCCGGAGCATCAGCGCCCGCACACCCTCGCTGACCTCGTCGGGCGCGTCCAGGCGTGTGCGCAGCATCCGGTCCACCACCGGTTCGATCGCCGCGTCCGCCTCGTCGAAACGCCCGAGCATCGCCAGCGACTCGGCGCGGACGCGGATCGCACGGATCGTCGAGAGCCCCTCGAGGGCCTCGATCGCGCCCCCGGGATCGCCCCTGAGCATCAACGCCTCGGCGCGGTCCTCGGCGTCCGCGCCCGGGTCGTCGAGCGCCGGGTGCGCGATCGCGCCGAGCACGAGCGCCGCGCGGGCGCGCCTGGCGGGTGTGTCCAGGTCCGCGTCGGTCCAGACGCCGTGCTTGAGGCGGAGTTCTTTCCGCTCGTCGTCGGTCAGGTATGGCGCCTCGAGCAGGCGCTGCACCGCGGGCGCGAGCGGGGGGCCCGCGTCGCGCTCGCGCGGTCGGATCTGCACGGGCGGGGCGTCCTGCGCCGCCGCGAGCGGAGCGACAAGCAGCAGCACGATCGCGGCGAGCCTCGCCCGCATCACGGTTGCTGCGCCGTATCGTCGCGGTAGATCACGTCCCACCCGTCACCCTCCGGGGGCTTGTCCACGATGAACTGCCCCTCGTCGGCGTCCTCGTTCGTCCGGACCGCGAAGAACTCGATCAGCTTGACGTCGTCGAGCCCCTCTTCGATCGGCTCGACGCTCATGCCCAACCTCGGCAGCAGCGTCTCCGGGTCGTACCACATCCGCAGCGTCTCGAACCTCTTCCCGTCGTCGGCGACGAGCCCGGCGTCATCGCGCGGGGTAAGCACGAGCTGCACCCACCGGCCGGCCACGGCGTGCTCGCGCAGGGGCGTGAAGAACTCGTCGTCCTCGAGCCCCTCGCTCGCGTCGGCCAGGCGGGTGTCGAAGCGTTCGAGGATCACGTCCTTGCGCTGGCCGATCGGCAGCGGGAACGGGCCCTGCTCGAGGTCGAACGGGTCGAGCGCCTCGCCCGGGGGCACGACACGCCTGTGGATCATCAGCTTCTCGGCGGCGTAGACCTCGGTGAACCACTGGCCGTCGAAGACGAATGTCTGCGGCACGTCGTGCACGTCGCCCCCGACCTGCAGCGTCCGGAACTCGATCTCGAACATCTTGCGGGGCAGCAACTGGAACCGGAGCACGCCCTGACGCTGCTGGGCGTCGCCCGCGATCGCGAAGACCTTGGTGTAGCGCACCCCCGCCGACAGGCGGTCGATCTTGGCGTCCGCGGTCTCCAGCGCGTCGAGCAGCCGCTCGGCGGTCTCGAACTTCGGAGGCGGGGCCTTGTCGGCCTGTGCATGTGCTGGCGCAACCCCATCCTGGGCGAGCGCGGCGGGCGACGACAGAAATGTCATCGAGCAGGCAATCGTGACGGCGATCCGGCGCATCGGTTCCCTCCGTGGCGCTGGCCCGGGGTCTGGCCCGGGCCTGATGGCGGCACACACGGTCTATCGGCTCGGCCCGCGCGGTGTTGCGAACCGCGGCCGACCTTCTCACCCAGACGAACCACGTGGCCTGACCGATCATTCACGATCCGGGCCTAGGGCGTCGCGAGGGCGTCCAGGAAGTCCTGGAGGATGCCCGCCGCGGCGATCGCGTCCCGCCTCGCCTTCTTCTGGCCCCGCGTCAGCCCCGTCCGGGCCATCCGCTCGTCGGCCCGCACGCTGGAGCGCCGCTCGTCGTGCAGGTGGACCGCCCGCCCTGTCCGCCCGCTGACGCGATCGGCAAACGCCCGGACGAGCTTGGCCCGCGGGCCCTCCGAATCGTCCATGTTCAGGGGCAGGCCCAGGACGATCTCGCCGCGGCTCGGGTCATCGCCGAGGTGCTCGCGGCAGGCCGCGTCGATCGCGTCGAGCAGGGCCCCGCCCCCCGCTCGGTCGATAGGGACGTCGAGCATCCCGACAGGCCCGGCGATGCGTGTGATCGCGTCGCCGAGGGCCAGGCCCGTCCGCTTGTCGCCCAGATCGATCGCGAGGTACCGCACGGGGTCATTGTTGGGGGGCGGCGGGCTCAAGGCCGAGGCCGCACTCCGGGCAGCCGGCGTCGGGGTCGCCGGCGAGGTCGTAGCCGCAGGCGGTGCAACGCCCGCGCCGTGAGCGCAGCGCGCGCCTGGCGCCCCGGCGTGCGGGGATTGCCAACCACCACACGCCACCGAAGAGTGCTGTATTCGTGGCGAGGCCGGACCAGATCGGGCGGTAGGGCAGCGCGAGGACTTCCTGTCGGGGGAAGCCGTGCGGCGTCATGTGCTCGTGATGATCGAGAACGATGGCCTGGCGCCCGGTCCACGCGTGCTCGCTCTCGAGTGCGAGGAAGTCCTCTCGATCGACGTAGTCTTCGAGTTGGATCGACGGTGTGATGACGACCGTCTCGTCCTCGAACACGAGCTTCGTCGTTCTCGCGGAGCGTGCGCCGCCGATGACGCAGCGTCGGGGCCAGCCCGCCGCAACGAGGCGGTCGTTCCACCGCCGCTTGCCGCCTTCTGTCCGTTCGCGTTGATCTCGGAGGAACTGCGGCGGCCACCGCTCGGGCGGGGGCACGGGATCGTTGCCGCATGATGGGAAGACGAGGCTGTAACGATCGCACGCGAACGTGCGCTCGCCACTGTAGAAACACTTGTCCTTGTCCCAGTGCCCGTGATCGATCCCGGGACGAAGATTGTACTGGTACGCGGCGCCCCCCCATGCGACCAAGAGTGAACCAACCAGCCCCACGAACAAGGCAAGCGTGCTCGATCTGATGAACCAAGCGACCCCCATGCGAGCCTCTTCGCCTCCAGGGGCGATCCAGTTCGACGCATGCCGCCGTTTCTCAGCGGAGCCCATCGGGAAGCTGCCCGTGTAGCGTCTTGAGATCCTGCGCCCGTTTCGCCGGCATCACCAGCGTCGCGTCGGGTGTGTGGACCACGATCAGGTCCTCGCACCCCAGCAGCGCCAGCGTGTGACCGGGCGCCGACGAGACGGCGACCGTATTCGAACAGCCCGTCATGACCGCCTTGGTCCCGGGCGCGACGCGGTTGCCTCGGGCGTCGGCGTCGAGTGTCTCGCCGTAGCTGGGCCACGAGCCGACGTCGAGCCAGTTGACGTCCATCCGCACGCCGCAGATGGAGACCGAGTCGTCGGTGCTGGCGGGTTCCATAACGCCGTAATCGACGCTCTTCTTGGGCAGTGATGGGTACACGCGCTCGAGCACGCTCGCCTGCTCGGGTGTGCCCCAGGCGTGCTGGATCTCGCGCAGGCCCTTCGCGTTCTCGGGCATGAACTTCTCGAGCAGCTTCAGGAACGTCCCGGCGTGAAAGACGAACATGCCCGAGTTCCAGTGGAAGTTTCCGGCCGCGAGGTACTTCTCCGCGACCGCGTGCTCAGGTTTCTCGACGAACTTCGCAACCCTGAAGGCCAACTCGCCCGCGCCGTCCACCGGCCCTGCCTCCTCGACGTACCCGTACCCGGTCGCGGGGAACGTGGGCTTGATGCCGAACGTGACCAGCCGCGACGGGTCACTCTCGGCGAGCCCGAACCCCTCGTCCATCGCGCGGGCGAACACGTCCTGGGGCGTGATGATGTGGTCGGCGGTCAGGACGGCGAACACGGCGTCCGGGTCGGCCTTCTCGAACACCGCCGCGGCGAACGCGACGGCGTTGACCGTGTCCCGCGCCGCCGGCTCGCCCAGGATCCGCTCGTCGCTGAACGCGGGCAGGCGGTCCCTGATCTGGTCGCGGAACCGCTCGCCCGTGCAGATGAAACGTCGCTCGGGGGGCACGAGCCCGTCGAGGCGCTCGGCCGCGACGTCGAGCAGCGTGACCGCACCGGCTGTTCCCCCCGCCCCGCTGTTCCTGTAGATGAAGGGAGTCAGCTGCTTGGGCGTGCCCGCGCGGCTCATGGGCCACATCCGCGTCCCCGCCCCGCCCGCCATGATCATCGCGTACCGCATGCGGCGAGGATAGCGGGGGGGCCCACGGTGCGGACGGTCACGCCCGCGCCGGCGTCATGGCAAAGAACGTGGCGGCGGACCCCGTGATCCGCCGCCACCTCATCAATGTACGACGGCGCGGGGCATTGCCGCCTCCGGCCCGATCACGGGCAGCCGGCGCCGAAGACCACCAGGAACGCGATGACGTCGTCGAAGTTCCACTGCCCGAACGGCTCGGCCAGGTCCGCCGCGGCGTCCATGTTCCCGAACGCGACGAGGAACGCGATGACGTCGTCAAAGTTGAGCTGCCCGAACGGCTCGGCCAGATCGGCGGCGCTGCACGGCGTTGAGCCCGGCTCGACGTGGATGACGATGAACGCGTCGCCGAGAGCCGCCCCGTCGGACGTCTGGCGGAGCGTGACAAACGCGATGACGTCGCCATCGGGGTTGAAGGCCAGGTCGTTGGGCGAGTACGCCGCGATCTCGGCGTCGTCGTCGGCGACGCCGTTGCCATCCAGGTCCACGCCGTCGCCCTCGCGGGAGATGACGGTCTCGCCGTTCATGACGATGACCGAGTCGAGATTGCCGTCGGTCTCGGACGTGGCGCCCGTGATGATGTAGTTGCCGTTGTCGTCGGCGTTGATGCCGGCGATCGAGGCGCCCCATGTCTCCTCGTTCCCTGGGGTGATGGGGTCGCCGGTGTAGATGTACAGCCCGCCCCGCCCGGTGAGGTTGAAGACGGCCCAGTCGTCGTCGCCGGGCATGTCGCCCCGGGCCATCCAGTCGCCCGAGCCGGTCATGCGGACGCCGAAGACGGCATCAACGACGTCGGGCGCGCCGGGGAGCAGGTCGCCGTCAGCGATCACGGCGTCGTCGTTGACCACGACCGCCTCGATGGTCCCGATGACGGCTGGGTCGATGTCGCCCTCGACGATCCAGGCGGTCCCGTCGGCGTTGGTATCGAAGTAGTTGCCCGACAATCCGATGAACCCGCCGTAGGTCTCACCGCCCGCGCCGGTCACGCCCTCCTGGGCGACCGGGACCGGACCGACGTAGCACGCCGACTGGTGGGACGAGGCGATGTTGCCGATCGAGTCGGCCTTGACGCAGACGGTCCCGTCGTTGAGGACGCTGGGCGAGTTGAGCGAGTTGCCGTAGATCTCATCGCCGGCGCCGCCGGGATCGACCAGGCCGGGCGCCGGGTCGCCCTCGCGGAACGGCGCCGACTCGGTCGCGACGCCCCGCGATTCCTCCACGACCAACGGGATCAGGATGATCTCGTCGGTGGTGCTGGTCGCGCCGTCGAGGCGGGAGCCATACGCGTAGAACCCGCTGTCGTTGATGCCGCACGACGAGTCGAGGAAGTTGTGGCTGGTGCCGTCGTTGAGCCCGGTGGGCATCGCCTCCCAGGCGGCGAGCACGCCGCTGGCGCCGTCGGTCCCGTTGCCGTAGACGATCACGTCGTTCTCGGCGTTATCGATGAAGCCCTTAAAGATCCACCAGGCGCCATCGAAACTGGTGTGCAGCTCAAGCAAAGCCGTGAAGTTGATCCCGCCCGTGCCCGGGCAAAGGGCGGTGGGGTCTCCCGCGATCTCGGAGAAGATCACGCGGGGCGGCGCCACGCCGGCAAAGGCCGTCCCTGCGGCGATGGCGATTGCGGCGGCGGAACTCAGGGCGGTGGTGCGTGTCATCGTGCGTCTCCTCGTGCGGCAGGCTGGGCGCCGCTCCCGTGCCGAGCGTATCCAAACGGAAGGAAGGCATTCAAGGGTGTGCGCGCCCATTCCCCCCGGCGGAGGGATGGCGCTACGGGCAGCCGGCGCCAAACGATGTAATGAACGCGAACACATCGGAGAAGTCGAACACGCCCAACGGCTCCGCCAGGTCGGCGGCCGGGTTCATCGCCTCGAACAACTCCAGATACTCGAGCACATCATCGATATCCAGCTCGCCGAACGGGCCGGAGACGTCCGCGTCGCATGGCGCCGTCAGCGTCGCGTCCCCGCCGACTTCGACCTCGAACATCCCGTGCCCCGATCCCTCGTACGTCGCGTACGAGGTGACGACAACGTAGTACCGCTGGCCCGGCTGGATGAGCAGGCCCTCGGAGGCCGCGATCCGCGCGTCGGGGTACCCCGCGTCGTCGTCGTCCACAGCGATCAGTCCCGTCTCGGGCGATGTCGGCTCGAACGGATCGCAGTAGACGCACACGAATGGGTCGAAGTCGATCGGCGCTGCCTCGAGCGATCGGACCGTCACCTCGAGTGCGTCGTCGGGCGTCGTGGTCTCGAGGATGAACAACTGGTACGGCACGCCGTCGTTGAACGAGTCGAGAGCGAGCGCGTTGCAGTCGTCGCTCGCGACCGCACCGTCGTCCTTGCGTCGGTCCCACACGGGCGAGAACTCGCTGAGTTCGCCCACGAGTGTCGTCCCGCCTCGGGTATCAGGCGCCCGCTCGGTATGGACAAACTCGGGTGTTAGAACCGCGCCGCTGGTCGCGTACATGAGTGCCAGGGTGGTGGAGATCGCCATGGGATGCGTCC
This sequence comes from Phycisphaerales bacterium, assembly GCA_029260515.1. Taxonomy (GTDB): domain Bacteria; phylum Planctomycetota; class Phycisphaerae; order Phycisphaerales; family UBA1924; genus JAJRXR01. The sequence goes on from JAJDDC010000027.1 coordinate 37,012, forward strand.
CTGCCGTGTTCGCGGCGCCGGGTCAGTCTTCGGACGGGAACACGCCCACGAGGGCGATGATGTAGTTGACAGCGAGGAACGGCTGCATGTTCTCGTGCGTCTGATTCCCGCCCGCGTTCGCGACGCTGGTGTTGGCGCTGATCGCCCCGTCGGCCATGTCCACTGACGATCCGTTGGGCGTCGCGTAGTCGGGGTCGCCCTGGCCCGATTTGGCCCAGGTCTTCTCGCCCGGCGCGGTCGAGTCGCCCTCGGTCGCGAATGCCTTGGCGGTGGCTGATGTCGTCGCCGCGTGGGAGTGCGCTGGGATCTGGTTGACCGTGAGCTGGACACGCTCGGCGCCGGCCCTCTGCCCGAGCTGACGCGGCGTCAACCCGGGGCCCGAGCCCGCGTGCATCGGGACGCGCCCACGCAGATCGGGCAGGGCGAACGTCGTTTCGCCGTCGCCGCCGTATGTCGTCCCGAGGATCGAGAAAAGCGCCGAGTACATACTGATCGGCAGGAGCTGTCCGTCGCAGAACGCCCAGCCACGCGGCGCGAAGTTGCCCGCGAACATGCTGATCTCTCCGATGAATGGTTCTATACCCATCCGGTCAACTCCTCTGTGTCGTTTCGGGGTTCGCAGCGATCACGGATGAGAGCGCGAGCAGCACACACCCCGCGCAAGGCGCATTGGCGCGAAGCAAGTCGTGCAGGGCGGCGACCTGGCCGTCCGAGTGCATCTCGGCGCGGCAGAACCGCCAGCTGGGCGCTCTCGCCCACGGCGCGTAGGGGATCGCGATCACGCACGCGCCGCGCCCGTCCGCGCCGGGCGCGGGGGCGGCCAGATTATGGACGGTCACGATCGGATCGGCTCCGGCTGCGGGTGTGCGTCGTACGCGGGCCCGGAGGTGCAGCACGCCCGTCGGCGCCCGGAACTCGAGGGGGGCGCTCGCGTTGATCACGCCGTCGTTGCGGATCGACCAGAGCACGCTCGTGTGCTCGCGTCCGCAAGCTTTGACGACCGACTCGAGCGTGACGCCGACACCAGGACGCGGGGCGCGCCCGCCCAGATGCGCGAGGCGGACCGCCGTCCCTCCGGACTTTCTCGGTGCTGCCACTGCGGTCGCCGGGACGAGGCGTGCCATGGGCGTGTCAGGGGCCCATCTCGTTACCACGCCGACCGATGGTCGCCTGATGCCGACCGGCGCCGAGCAGACCCCGCCGCGTACGAGCGTGTTCGGCGCAAGCAGCGCGATGGAACCGACGGATAGAAACGATCGTCTGTCCACCACGCACTCCCTCGCCTGCAGATCCCGGCCCGAGCGTACAGGGCCGCGCCAACACCCACAATGATCAAGACGCAGACACGATTGCTTTTCCCGGCGCCCCGGCCTTAACGCCGCTGCGCCACGGAGGTAGCAATCATCGAACGATCTCCGCGGTGGGGGTCAACCCGACGCGCTGCTACCCGGCACGCTGGCGGAAGGCGGCGGCCACGATCGCGTCCGCCCCCCCGTCCTCGCCCACCAGCGCCATCGCGCGGTCCACGAGCTTCTCGGCGCCCACCCGGGTTTCGCCCAGGGCGATCAGGGCCGAGACCGCCTCCTGCGCCGACGCCGGCAGCGACGAGCCCGGGCGCAGCTCGACCGACGCGCCGTCCAGCGCCCGCAACTCGTCGGCGCCGAGCACGCCGTCGAGCTTGCCGTGCAACTCGGCGATCATCGTCTCCGCGAGCCTCGCCCCGATCTCGGGCAGCGTCCGCAGCCGCTTCGTGTCCCTGGCCGCGATCGCCGCGGCGACCCACGACGGCTCGTTGGCCAGCGCCCGCAACGCCTTGCGCGCCCCCAGCCCTTTCACCGTCGTCAGCAGCTCGAAGAACGCCCGCTCGCTGGGCGACTCGAACCCGATCACCCGGGGCACGAAGCTCGTCCCCTGGCCCTGGGCCTCGAGGTGCTCGCGTGTGTGCAGCGTGACCACCTGCCCGACGCGTTCGCCCAGGCGCCCGCCCATGTACCGCGGGATGAGCACCTCGTACGTCACCCCCGATCCCTCGGGCGTGAGCTCGACGCTCAGGTCAGTCGCGCCCTCCAGGCGCCCGGTGATCCTCCTGATCATGCCCCCATCAGAGCAGACACACGCCCGCCCGACAACTGGCCCCCCGGGCGTGGACGGGCCGATACTCCCACCGATGGCCCCCGAAACGACATCCCCACGGACAATCCTCGTCGGCGCCCCCGACGCGCTGCGCGTCCTCTCGCGCCAGCTCTGGCACCTGCCCGAGCGGCTCGAGCCCATCGGGTGCGTCCCCGTCGGCGAGCGGGTCCCCCCGGGCGAGGCGATCGGCGCCGCCGGCCCGGTCCTGGGCCAGCCCGAGGACCTGGGCGAGATCTGCCGCGACCACGGGGTCGGCCTCGCGATCGTCTCCATCCCCGCCGCGCTGCACGAGCAGTCGCGCTTGGTCCGGGGCGAGCTGCGGCGCGTGGGCGTGGCCGAGCGGTTCGTCCCGCCCATGGTCGAGCTGCTCTCGCACGCGCCCTCGCCCCTGCCCTCCGGGGCAGCAACCGGGCGGATCGACCACGCAGCCCTGCTCGGGCGCGAGCCGCACACCATCGACCGCGACGCGGTGGGGGGCCTGATATCGGGCAAGCGCGTGCTGATCACGGGCGCCGGCGGCTCGATCGGCTCGGAGCTGGCCCGGATCGCCGCGGCGTTCACGCCCGAGCGGCTGGTGCTCATGGAGCGCTCGGAGAACGCGCTGTTCGAGATCGACCGCCAGCTCGCCGCCCGCTTCCCGGGTGTGCCCCGCGCCGCGCTGCTCCACGACGTGGTCGAGGCGGAGCGGACGCGCGAGCTTGTCGGCGAGCACGCGCCCCACGCCGTCTTCCACGCCGCCGCCCACAAGCACGTGCCCCTGATGGAGGACCACCCGGCGCACGCGCTGACCAACAACGTCTTCGGCACCGCCTCGATCGCCGAGGCGTCCATCGACGCCGGCGCCGAGGCCTTCGTGCTCATCTCGACCGACAAGGCCGTCCACCCCAGCTCGGTGATGGGCGCGACCAAGCGTCTCGCCGAGCAGTACGTCCAGGGCATCGCGAGGCGTGAGGGCGTGCGCACAGCGTTGGCCGTCGTCCGCTTCGGCAACGTCCTGGGATCGGCCGGCAGCGTCCTGCCCATCTGGTCGGCGCAGCTGGGCGAGGGCGAGGCGATCAGCGTCACCGACGAGCGCATGACGCGCTACTTCATGACTATCCCCGAGGCCGCTGCCCTCGTCACACAGGCGGGCGCGATGACGACCCCGGGCCAGGGCGCGCGCGTCTTCGTGCTCGATATGGGCGAGCCGGTCCGCATCCTCGACCTGGCAAAGCGTTTCGTCGAGGCCCACGGCATGACCCCCCGGGTACGGCGCGTCAACGCCGACAGCGCGCCGACAAGCACCGGCCCCCTCGACGCGACCGCGGGCGAGATCATCATCACCGGCGCACGCCCGGGCGAGAAGCTCGAGGAGCGCCTCGCGTACGTCGCCGAGCGCCTCTCGCAGAGCGACCACCCGGGCATCCGCGAGCTGGTGGACGACGACGCGCCGACGCCCGAGCGGGCCGCGACGCTGCTCGCCGATCTCGACCGGGCACGGTCTCGCGGCTCGCGCGAGGCGGTGCTCGCCGCGATCGCCGCGTTGGTCCCGGGCCTCGCCGATGAGCGGATCGCGGCCTGAGAACAGCACAATCAAGGTCCGCAAACACGCAGGATCGGTCTTCGATCGTCCGATCCGGTGGTCCACAAGGGCTCCCCGGCTTGATTCCCGCCCCGGTTCGGCGAGAATTGGCCAGCAGGGCGCGGGCGACCCATCCGGGATCGAGCCGCACGCCGCCCGAGCCGATGAGGAGTTGACCCCGGGCGCATCGTCCGACGCGCCCCGGACTCTCGCGGATGCAAGACACACAGAAACAACGAGTGCTCGTCGAGACGATGACCCGGCGCGACGAGGCCGAGGCCTTGCTCCGCGCGCTGCTCGACGCGAAGGCGACGAGCGAGAAGAACCTCGCCGCCATCCGCCAGGCGGACTTCATGAAGTCCGTCACCGGGCGCAGCGCGATGGAGAACGCCATCGCCAGCACGCAACGCCTCATCGAGTCGTTCAACCGCGTCATCACCGACCTGCGCTCCAACCTCTCCGACGAGGACCTGGAGCTGCTCGGCGAGCTCGAGGACCCGGCCCCCCCGCTCCGGTAGATCGCCCGCGGTCAACCTGTCGCTTGGTCGGCACGCCGGCGCGACGCGGTACGCTCGGCGCATGCCGATCGAACGCACCATCAAGCTCAAGCGCCTCGACGACCGCGCCATCGCCCCCGCGTACCACTCCGAGCACGCCGCGGGCATGGACCTGGCCGCCTGCCTGCCCCGGGGCGAGCACGCCACCGGTTCGGTCACCATCGCCCCGCGGGGCGGGATCGCCAAGATCCCCCTTGGCTTCGCCGTCGAGATCCCGCAGGGCTTCGAGGGACAGGTCCGCCCCCGCTCGGGCCTCGCGACCAGGCACGGCGTCACGCTCCCCAACTCGCCGGGCACCGTGGACGCCGACTACCGCGGCGAGATGTTCGTCGCCCTCATCAACCTGGGCGCCGAGCCCTACGAGGTAAGCCACGCCGACCGCATCGCGCAGCTTGTGATTGCGCCTGTGACACGTGCCGAGGTCGTCGAAGTGGTGGAACTGGCCGAGACCGCGCGGGGTGGGGGCGGGTTTGGATCGACGGGGCGTTAAAGCTTCAGATCCCCAAGCCCCAGACCAAGCCCGCCGGCCTCGCCGAGCCCGCCGCCCTTCTTCTTGCCTTTTTCCTTCTCGCGTGCCACGGCCTGCTCGCGGAGCCGGCGCATCTGCGGCGTCTCCTTGAGGATCTCCTCGGGCGAGCGGTCGTCACGCTCGCCGCGGCCGCCACGCCCGCCGCCGCCGCGACCGCGGCTCGGGGGCGCCTCGGGCCTGTCCTTGAGCGCCTTGACGCTCAGCGACACCTTGCGGCTCTCGGGATCGACCTTGAGCACCTTGACCTGGATCACCTCGTTGGCCTGCAGCACGTCCTCGACCTTGTCGATCCGCTTCCAGTCCAGCTCCGAGATGTGCACGAGCCCCTCGATGCCCGGCGCCACCTCGACGAACGCGCCGAACTCCATGATCTTCGTGACCTTGCCGGTGAGCTCGGCGCCCTCGACGACCTCGCTGGCCGCGGCCTTGAACGGGTCGGCCTCGAGCTGCTTCATGCCCAGGCTGATCCGGTTGGAGTCCCAGTCGAGCTTGAGGATCTGCACGCGGACCTTCTGGCCCTCGCTGATGTGACGCCCGATGTTCTTGGCACCGTGGTTCACCCGGTCGTGCGTCAGGTCGGAGATGTGCACGAGCCCGTCCACGCCGCCGAGGTCCACGAACGCGCCGAAGTCCATGATCTTGCGGACCACGCCCTCGACCGTGTCGCCCTCGTGCAGCGCCTCGTGCAGCTTGGCCGCGGCCCTGGCCCGCTCTTCCGCCAAGATCTCGCGTCGCGACAGGACGATGTCGCCCTTGCCCCGCCGATCGACCTTCTGCACCTGGCACGTCAGCTTCTCGCCTACGTACACGCTCAGGTCCGGCACGCGATCGACGTCCACCTGGCTCGCGGGCATGAACGCCCGGTGCCCGGCGACCTCCATCTCCAGCCCGCCCTTGTTCGTCCCTGTGCACCGCGCCTCGACGACCTGCCCGGCCTCGAGCATCTCCCAGTCGGCCTTCTGCACCGCGCCCGGGAGCACGCACACAAAGATCGATTCGTTGGGGTCGAACTTCTGGACAACGACCTCGAGCTGCTCGCCGACCTTGGGCTTCTCGGCGCCGTCCTTCCACTGCGTGCTCTCGACGACACCAAGCTCCTTGGGCCCGAACTCGAGGAACACGTCCGAGGCGCCGACCGAGACAACCGTGCCGGTGCGGTGCTCGCGCCCGCCCTCGACGACGCGTGGCCCGCGGATCGCGGGCTTGCGCGACGACGACTTGGCCGGCGCCGGGTCTATCGCGCCCGCGTCCTTCAGGTCCGCCATCGCGGCCTCGATCTCCGCGTCCATCTCCGCCGTCAGCGTCGCCTTCTGGTGGCGGGCCTCGGCCGCCCCCGGATCGCGCTTGCCGGGCGCCGATGGCCCGGGCGTCGGCGGCGCATCGGGCGCGGCGCGTTCCCGGTCGGGTGCGGACTGCTTGGGTGCGGACTGCTCGGTCGCCGGCTCGTCGTTGTGGGGCATGGTCGGATGTTCACACGCTGAGGATGGGTGAGCCGACGCGGCGCGTCGGCGAGGGTTGAGGGCGTGGGCGCGGGACGCGAACGCCCCGCATGCCAAGTCTGGCCCCGCGCGTCAGTGTACTGATGGGGTCGCCAACCGCCAGGGGTTCTCCGAAAGCGGGGCGATCTCGCGCCCCCGCGTCCGTTCCAGATATTCGCTCAGCGTGCCGGCGCGGGCGGCTTCACGCCCGCCCCGACGTGGATCTTCGCCCGGGGCGAGCCCTCGGCGCCGCCCATAAAACCGCGGATCTCCGCCACGATCCGCTCTGCCGTCCGCACGTTCGCCATCCCCGCGTTCGCGTCGATCTCGGGCCGACGCCCCGAACGCACCGCCTCCAGAAACTCCGCGATCTCCATCACGATCGGCTCGGCGTTGTCGATCACCAACGGCTCGATGTTCACCAGGTCCTGCCAGTTGAGATCGGTCAGGTCACGCCCGGCCCGGAGCTGGTCGCGGACCTCCCGCATCTGCAGCTCGTTGGCCGTCCGCTTGATGATCAGCCCCTGCTTGGCCGCGTAATCGATCTTGATGTACCCGTTCTCGCCCGTGATGCGGGCCACGCGCTCTGTCTTCATCGCCAGCCGGCTGGCCGTGATGTTCGCGACGCACGTGCCCTCGGGCAGGTGGAACGTCAGCCGCGCGTTGCACAGGTCCTCGTGCTCGGTGACGATCGCGACGCCCGCGGCCTGCACCTCGTCGGGCTCACGCCCGCCCATCAGCATCAGCACCACGTCCAGGTCGTGGATCATCATGTCCATGACCACCCCGATATCAACCGACCGGAACGTCATCGGGCTCACCCGGTGCACCTCGATGAACCGCGGCAGCAGCTTCTGACCGATCTCGCGTCCGTCTGGGTCGTCCTCGCTCGCCGCGGCCTTGCGCATCGCGCGCATCACCGGGTTGAACCGCTCGATGTGGCCCACCATCAGGCACGCGCCCGAACGCTCGGCCATCGCCAGCAGCGCCTCGGACTCCTCGGTCGTCTGCGCCAGCGGCTTCTCGATCAGGCACGCGACGCCCGCCTCGAGGAACGGCTCGGCGCACGCCCGGTGCGCCGTCGTCGGCGAGGCGATGCTCACCGCGTCCACGCCCGCGGACAGCAGCTCACGCTCGCTGGCGAACGCCTTTGTCCCGTGCTTCTCGGCGCACTCACGGGCGGTCTTCTCGTCGGCGTCAACGACCCCGACCAGCTCCACCCCGTCCATCTCGGCGTACACCCGCGCGTGGTGACGCCCCATCCGCCCGACGCCGACGGCCCCGCATCGCAGAACCCGCCCGCCCGCCGCGCCGTTTGTGTTTGACTTGGTCATGGACGCTCAGGATAGAGCCGCCAGCAGCGGCGCGTCGTGCGGTTCTCGGACGCTTCAGCCCGCGGCCTCTGTCATCGCCGCCGCCAGGTCCTGCTTCTTGGTCAGCCCGATGAACTTGCCGGCGACCTCGCCGCCCTTGAACAGGATCACCGTCGGGATCGCGCTGATCCCGTACTTCATCGAGATCTCGCGGTTCGAGTCCGTGTCCACCTTGCCCACCTTCACCTTGCCCGCGAACTCACCCGCCAGCTCGTCGATGGTCGGCGCCAGGATGCGGCAAGGCTGGCACCACTCGGCCCAGAAATCCACCAGCACCGGAACGTCAGATCCGAGCACCTCGTTCTGGAAGTTGTCGTCCGTGAACTCGCCGACGTTCTCGCTGGCCATGCTGCTGATCTCCTGTTGGGCGCTGTGCCCCGCCGACGCGGGTCGGGGGCAATGCTAGGGGAGCGCCGCCGACGGGTGTCAACGCCGGATCCCTACCCGCTTATTTCTTCTCATTGTCCCCAGACGCCGCCCAGACCGCCCGCAACGCCTCCGCATGCTCGCCCACGTCGTGCACCCGGAACAGACGCGCCCCAGCGAGTTGGTGCACCACGCTCAGCGCCAGCGTCCCCGCCAACCGCTCGCCGGGCGACGAGTCCCGCCCCAGGCCCGCCCGCCCCACGAAGCTCTTGCGGCTCAGGGCGCTGAGCACCGGGCGCCCCAGCGTCAACAGCTCGCCCGTCCGAGAGATCAGCTCGAGGTTCTGATCGACCGTCTTCCCGAACCCGAGACCCGGGTCGAGGACGACCCGGCCCGCGTCGATGCCCGCCGAGACCGCCGCGCGCAGGCGCTGCTCCAGGTACGCCCGCACACCCGCGACCACGTCGCCGTACACGGGCGCCTCGTCGTATTTGTCCGAGTACGAGTCCGCCGTCGGAGGCGCGAGGCGGTGCATCAGGACGACACCAGCGCCACACCGTGCGCACGCCGCGAGCATCCCAGGATCCTCTGTCCCCGCCGACACGTCGTTGACCGCGTCCGCGCCCGCGTCCAGCGCCGCGACCGCGACCGCCGCCAGCGTCGTGTCCACGCTGATCGGCGCCTCGATCCCAGCGCGGCGCACGGCCTCGATCGCGGGCACGACGCGCCCGATCTGCTCGTCGGCCCCCACGCGCTGTGCGCCCGGGCGCGTGGACTCGCCCCCGACGTCGAGCATGTCCGCCCCCGCGTCCACCGCCCGCCGCGCCGCGTCCGCGACGTCCGCGGGCGAGGTGAACCGCCCGCCATCCGCGAAGCTGTCGGGCGTGACGTTGAGGATCGCCATGAGCCGCGGGCGGTCGAGCGTCAGCGACCGCCCGTGTGCCATACGCCAGACGAGTGTCGCGTCGCGTGCGTGCAAAGAAAAACCCCCGGGCGACGTGCCCGGGGGTGAGCGTATCCGTGCGACCGCGGGCGTCGGCCGCCCTCGCGGTGCTACCAGTCCTCGTCCCCGCCCTCGTCGTCCCAGTCCCCGCCGCCGCCCATCATCAGGGGGGTCGCGAAGCCGGCGACCATCTTGATCGCCTCCTTGGGCAGCACGAGCCTGGCCCGGAACCCGCCCGCGTCGGTCGTGACGCCGAGCGCCAGGGGCGGCATCTGCCCGAACTGCGGCGCCTCGGGGATCACCCCCGCGAGCATCAGCATCGGCGCCGCCGTCTGCGCGATCGAGTCCAGCGCCAGGTACGCCTCGAACGCCCGCCCCGCCGGCAGACGCGACGACGACACGCCCAGACGCTCGTCGCCCGCGAGGCTCTTGCCACCGTTGGCGGCGGTGAGCGCCGCGGCCATGAACGACTCGGACCGCGTGAGCGTCTGGATCATCCCGCCCTCGGTCGCCGCGACGTACCCGCTGGGCCCCGACGAGCTGGGCCCGAACATGATCTGGTTGATCGCCTGCGGGTCCATCATCGCCATCATCGGGTTGAACTCTTGCTGGTCGCCGTCGCCGTTGGGCGCCGCCATCTCGGTCTGCACCGAGTAGGACGCGACGCTCACGCCCTCGATCTGCTTGGCGCCGGGCTCGAACGTCGTGTGGTACGACATCCCGCCCTGGTCCTGGCCGTCCATCGCACGCATCGCCTCGCCGATCGCGCCCGCGAGCTGCTCGCCCTGCTCGCTGCGGACGTACACCGCCGTCCGCGACAGCACGCCCGTCTGCAGCACCGCCGGGCTCGCGCCCACGACGCCCGCAAGGCCGGTCGCCGCGTCGCCCGCGTCCTCGCCCATGCCCGCCATCGCCGCGACGGCCCTGGTCACCATGCCCAGTCCCGGCGCGTCGGCGTCCGCCGACCACGCCAGCCAGTACCCGGTCGCCGGCAGGCGCGAGATCATCTCGGCGCTGCGACCGGCGTGCGTGAACATGCCCGCGAGTTCTGAGTCGTCGTTGAACTGCGTCGCCAGGTCGATCGAGACGCCCGCGTCGTCGATCGTCAGGCCGATCACCCCGACACGCGCGTCGGCCAGGAACCGGTCGAGCGCCTCGTTGGCGGCCCCCCCCGCCTGGTCCACCGCGTCGCCGAAGCCGAACGCCCCCGCCTGGTCGCGGGCCGCGTCCTGGGCCATGCCCGAGCCCTCGCGCAGGATCATCTCCATGACTTCTGGCGAGGCGACGATCACGACGTCCGCCTCCCCCGCGACGCGCCCGCCGACCTCGCCCAGGCGGGCGGTATGCCGCTGCATCACGTCCGCGCCCGGGGAGTAGTTCTGAACGAAATCGTGCTCGGGGCCGATGATCGCGTACCCGCGACCCAGGTCGCGGGCGAACGCCGGCTCGCCCTGCATCTCGAACGAGGCGACGCCCGCCTCCGCGTCGCCGCCGACCACGTTCATGAGCTGCGTGTAGTCCGAGACCGGCGCGACAATAACGCCCCGCATCTCGAAGTGGTCGTCGTCGGGCGGGTACAGCACGATCGTCGCCGACCCGTTCTTGTTGAGCCCGGGCGTCATCAGCATCATCTGCGCCAGCTGCGGGCCCATCGCGATCTCGCCGGGCAGGCCCAGCTCGCCCGTCATCGCCGCGACCGTGTCGGCCAGCTTGCCCACGTCGCGGATGGAGATCAGCAGGGGCGCCTCGACCTTCGCGTACGTCAGCGAATCGGGCGGCGCAGCCAACGCCGTGGTCGGCGTCAGCGCGACGGCGCCCACCAGGGCCAGCAGGCGGCTCGTCGGGCGGGCGGGCAGGCTCGTGCGGATCATCCGGGTTCCTTTCGTCTCGGCGGGCTCGGCCCGCCATCGTTCGGACCCCGCGGCGCGCACGCACAGCGCTCCTCGCCCGGGGGCTCACATTGTTACGCCTATCCCGCCCCCGCGTTTCGGGTCCTGACACATCCGCCCACAGAACGCCGACGGACGCGAGCGCGAGCAGGGCGGGCGCCGGATCGCCCTCACGCCCGAGACACCGACTCCCCCCGGCGCCTTCCCGGGCCGATCCGGTCGGTGCGGCCGGCGCCCGGGACCGCCTCGCCCCCGGTCAGCGCGCTCCTGGCGCCGACGCGTCGGGGGCGACGTCCACAACGACCTTGCCCATCGCCCGCCCGCTCTCGAGCCGGGCGTGGGCTTCCCCGGCCTGCCCGAGCGTGAACCGCTGCTCGTCGAGGATCGGCGCGAGGGCGCCCGCCTCGACGATCTCAGCCAGCCTGCGCAGGATCTCGCCGTGCGCTTCGCGCCCGACGCCGTGCAGCATCGGGATCAGCATGAAAACGACGTGCAGCGACAAGCCCTTGAAGTGGGCCGCCGACAAGTCCAGCTCGCAGAGCGAGACGGTCGTCGCGATCTGGGCGTTGAGGGCGGCCGCCTCGAAGGACTTGGCCAGGTTCGCCCCGCCCACAGAGTCGAAGACCAGATCGAACCCCGCCCCGCCCGTGTGCGCCGCGACGTACCGCTCGACGCTCTGGGTCTTGTAGTTGATGGGCGTCGCGCCCAGCCGCTCGATCAGCGCGAGCTGCGGCTCGCCCCCGCCCGTCGAGAAGACCTCAGCGCCGAAGTGGCGTGCGAGCTGGACGGCGACATGCCCGACGCCCCCGGACCCGCCGTGGACCAGGACGCGCTGCCCGGCGCGGATGCCGGCGCGCTGGAGCCCCTCGTACGCCGTGATCCCGACCAGGGGCAACGCGGCCGCCTCCCGCATCGACACGTTCGCGGGCTTGGGCGCGATGAGCCGCGCGTCGGCGCTGATGAACTCGGCCAGCGTCCCGGGCAGGTCCGCCAGGCCCCCGGCGCACCCGTACACCTCGTCCCCGGGCGCGAACCCCTCGACGCCTTCGCCGACCGCCTCGACCGTGCCGGCGAAGTCCATGCCGAGGACGGCGGGGGTTTCCGGGGAGAGGGGCAGGTCCTTGCCCATCTTGCGGATCATGGTGTCAACGGTGTTCACACTCGACGCCGCGATCCGGACCAGCACATGCCCGGGCGCGGGAGAGGGGGTCTCGATGGTCGCGGGCTCGAAGGTCGCGTTCTCGCCGTAGGCGTTGACGGTCATCGCTCGCATGGGTGATGCTCCTCGCTCGGTTGAGGTTTCAGTCTTCGTTGTTCGTCCGCACGTACAGGACACCCCCGCCGCCGGTGGGCGTGCTGAGACGAACGGGCGAGCCGCCATCAGACTCGATCGCGCTCCCGGGATCGAGGCTGGTCGCGGCGGCGCCGCCCGGCGAGTCGAGTTCGATCTGCCCCTCGATGACGACGGCGCGGAGCGCCGCGCCATCGGCGCTGATCGCGCCCCCGAACCCGGCGGGCAGCTCGAGCAGCGCGCCGCGTGCGCCGGTGGGTCCGTCCGATTCCCAGAGCGTCGCGAGCCGGGCGCCGCCGGGCGCCGTTCGATCGGCGCTGACCTCGATCCAGCCCGGCGCTTCCGCGTCGAGCCAGACCAGGTTCGCGCGGTCCACATTGATCGGGCGCTCGCCCGTGTCGAACGCCTGCTCGGTCGGGCGGACGAGGTACGGGCCGTCGGCGATTTCGATGTAGGCCATGCTCTGGCCCGTGGACGAGGTGATGTGCGTCTCGCCCGCCGGCTGGGTCCAGTACGAGCCCGGAGCCATCCACATCGGGGCGGCGCCAGGATCGTCGTTGTGGACCAGGCCCTCGATCACCACGCCGCGGTAGGTCACGTTGTGGATGTGGGGCGGCGACGAGAACCCATCCGCGAACCGGACGAGGAACCCCGTCGCCCCCGGGGCCGCGCGATCGCCCCACAGGTCCGCCGCCCTCGGGCTCGCGTCGCCCCGGGCCGGGTTGAGCGGGCCCCAGTCAGCGTCAGAGACCGGGAGCACGCGGACGGCCCCCTCCACCGGGTGGCCCGGCGCCCGCGGCGCTCCGGCGCACCCGGTGAGCACAAGCCCGGCGCCCCCCAGGATCAGAGCGAGCGGGGTAGATCTGATTCTGGCGGTTCCGAGCGGCATGACGGGCTCCTGTGCTCGCCCAGAGGGCGGCGGTGTTGACCGAGCCATGGAACCTACGCCTATGCTGCAATCTTGACAAGTACCTACAAAAATGTAAGTATCAAGATTGTGCACCGGGCAGTTCCCCAGAAGCGGGGCGCCCCCAAAGCCATGCCGGGACCGAGATGACGCGCAAATACAACTGGAAGACCGGGTGCGACGTGGAGGCAACGCTGAGCGTCATAGGCGGGCGGTGGAAGCCCGTGCTCGTCTGCCACCTGCTCGGCGGGCGCAAGCGGTTCGGCGAACTGCGCCGCCTCGTTCCCAACGCGACCGAGCGCATGATCACGCTCCAGCTCCGCGAGCTGGAGGCCGACGGCGTCGTGTCGCGTCATGTCTTCACGGAGGTGCCCCCACGCGTGGAGTACGAGGTCACGCCCTACGGGCGATCCCTCGAACCGATCCTGGTCTCCATGCAGGCCTGGGGGCGCGAGTTCAAAGCCCGCCGGCTCGAAGAGGAAGGCTTGTCGGCTGATGAACTTGCCGACGGGTCGTGCGCCGCCGCGGCTTCCTCGTGATCACGCGCGCCCGTCGGGCGACGCGTTGATCGTCTGAACGCGCGCAGCCGGAGAGCGATCAGGCGGCGGACCCGGTCTGGGTCTCGTCCTCGTCTTCTTCCTCGTATTCCTCTTCCTCGCACTCGTCCTCGAGGATCGGGTTCCCGTCCTCGTCGAGGGGGTTGCCGTCCTTGTCGCACGGGTTGCCGTCCTCATCGACGTACTCGTACTCGTACTCCTCGTCGCCCTCTTCCTCTTCGCCCGCTTCGGCCTCGTCGGACGCCTCGGGGTCCTCCTCCTCGTCTTCCTCCTCTTCGGCGTCCACCTCGACGGCGTCCTCCTCTTCGTACTCCTCTTCCTCTTCGCCGTCTTCCTCAGCCTCGGCCTCGACGCCGTCCTCCAACTCGTCCTCCTCGTCCGAGTCCGCGACGAACGGCGCCTCCTCCTCGTCACCCTCCAGGGCGCCATCGCCGTCCTCGAACAGCGCCGTCTGGTCCGGGTCCTCGCCCTGCATCCGGGCCAGCTCCTGCTCGTGGAACGCCTTCATCGCGTCCCACTCGTCGATCGTGATCATCACGTCACGCGCCACCGACCCCTTGTGATCCGAGATGATCCCCGCGATCCCCATCAGGTCGATCAACCGGCTCGCCCGCGTGTACCCGATCGCCAGCCGGCGCTGCAGCAGGCTCACGCTCCCCCGCTTGGTCTCGAGCACGATCTCGACCGCACGGTCGAACATCGGGTCTTCCTGGGCCGCGGCCAGCGACGCCGACGAGTGGTTCTCGCTCTCGTAGATCTTCTGCTCGTCCGCGTTGCCCCCGCGCATCTGCACCAGCTGCCGCTCGAAGCTCGGCGACGCGATCTCCTTGAGGAACTTCACGCCCCGCCTGATCTCCTTGTCGTCAACCAGCGTCCCCTGCGCACGCGTCAGCTTGTGGCTCGAAGGCGACAGGTACAGCATGTCGCCCATGCCCAGCAAGAGCTCCCCGCCCTTCTGGTCCAAGACGATCCGCGAGTCCATACCCGACGCGACCTTAAAAGCAATTCGGCACGGCATGTTCGACTTGATCAGCCCCGTGACGACATTGGCCTGCGGCCGCTGCGTCGCCAGGATCAGGTGGATCCCCACCGCGCGTGCCTTCTGTGCGATGCGGATGATCGACCCCTCGACCTCCTTGTTGGTCATGATCAGGTCGGCCAGCTCGTCGATGATGAAGACCATGTAGGGCAGCTTGCGGGGCGTCCGCGCCCCCTGCTCCTCGGTCTCGATCCCCAGGCGCTCCTTGAGCTCGTCCCAGTCCAGCTCGTTGTACGCCGCGATGTCCCGTACGCCCGCGTCCGCGAGCAGCTCGTACCGCTCGTCCATCTTCGTGACGGCCCACTCCAGGATCGCCGCGGCCTTGGACATCTCTGTGACCACCGGGCACATCAGGTGCGGGATGTCCCGGAACTGGCTCATCTCGACCATCTTCGGATCGACCAGGACCAGCTTCAGCTCGTTGGGCTTCTTCGTGTACAGGAACCCCATGATGATCGTGTTCATGCAGACCGACTTGCCCGAGCCGGTCGTGCCCGCGATCAGCATGTGCGGCATCTTCGTCAGGTCCCCGATCAGCGGGTCCCCCGACGCGTCCTTGCCCAGGAACATCGGGAGCTTCATCTTCGCGAACCGCTCCCGGTTGCTCATCAGCTCCTTGAGCCGCACCTTCTCCTTGGTCAGGTTGGGCACCTCGATGCCGATCGTGTCCCGCCCCTCCATGTTCGAGACAATCCGGATGTTCACCGCCTTGAGCTGGCGGGCCAGATCGCTGCTGATGGCGTTGATCGCCGCGACCTTCGTCCCCGGCGCCAGCTTCACGTGGTACAGCGTGATGACAGGCCCGGACTCGATGTCCACGACCTCGCCGTCGATCTTGTACTGACGCAGCGCCGCCTCGAGCGCCTCGGCCTGCTCGCGCACGACCTCCTCGAGCCGCTCGTCGAAGTCCTCCTCCGGGTCCTCGAGCAGGTCCAGCCCTGGGAACTTGTACCCCTCCAGCTCCGCCATGTTCTGCAGCTCGCTCAGGTCCTCTTCGGTCGCGATCTGGCGGTTGCTCCCGCTGAAACGCAGGGGCAGCTTCGAGATCTTCTCACGCAGCGCGTCCTGGTCGAAGACCTGCGGCGCCCCCGGCAGCCCGTCGTCGTCCTCGTCCTCATCGACGTACTCGTACCCGTCGTCCTCTTCGTCCTCGTCCTCGTACTCGTACCCGTCCTCCTCCTCGTACTCCTCGTCATCGTCCTCGACCTCCGCCGGCGTGGGGACGACGCGGACCCGGGCCTTGCTCGCCCGCTTGACCTCCCGCTCGTCGATCTCCACAGGCTCGTCGATGTCGTTGAGTCGGACGCGTGTCTTGCGGGGCTTCTTGAGCGCGCCGGACACCCAGCCGAAGACGCCGCCCGACGCCCGGGCGACCCCGCCCGCGGCCCGCCCGCCGACCTCCGCCGCCGCCCTTGTCCCGTGCGCCGCAGGCACCATCACCCGGTACAGCGCGATCGGCGCCCGCCACAGCAGCGTGTCGCACGCCACCACCAGCCCGACCCCGACCAGCAGCAGCATCCACAGCACCGTCCCGCCCACCGCGAACCGCGGGACCAGCTCGCCCACGATGACCTCGCCGGACATCCCACCGGCCCCGAGGTTCGCCATCGCCCCCCAGACGGGCCACGCCAGCTCCGCCAGCCCGGCCCCCGCCGCCGTCAGCATCACCACCCCGACCAGTCGCACCAGCCCGTGCCCGGTCGGGATCCGGGCCGCCGTCAGCGCCAGCCCCGCCGCCCCGAAGAGCATGGGCACGAGCACCCCGAGGCCCAGCACCTTGAGCGTGTGGTACGCGACCACCGCCCCGGTCGGCCCGCACCAGTTCGCCGTCGGGTTCGCATGCGGGAAGACCACATGACTCGGGGCGTCAGCCGGCGAGAAGCTCACCAGCGAGCACGCCAGGAACGCCCACGCCCCCAGGCACGCGATCCACACGAGGCTCCAGCCGACACTGCGCTGTGCGCGATCGGCGTCCGAGCCCCCGGTCACCCGGTACCCACGTCCCTTGCCGGCTTTTTTCTTCGACGCCATCTCGGATCTGGCTATCGGCCCCAACCGCTCCAGAATCCCAGAATCCGCCCCTGCCGCGGGCCCAACCGGCCCCAGACGCGCTCAGGCCGCGTCCACACCCGCCCGCCCGTCCACCACCCGCCGGATCTTCAGGGGGTTCGCGTCGTGCAGCTCGGCCGGCAGCACCCCCTCGGGCGCGTCCTGGTAGCACACCCGCCGCGCCCACCGCTCGATCGCCTGAGGGCCCGCGCCGGTCGTCGAGGGCATCGTCCCCGAGGGGTACGGCCCGCCGTGCATCATCGACGCACAAACCTCCACGCCCGTCGGCGCCCCGTTGAACACGATCCGCCCCACCCGGCGCTCCAGGATCTCGACCAGGCGCCCCACCAGCGCCTCCTCGCCCCGCGCGTGCCACACAGTCCCCGTCAGCGACCCCATCACCGCCGACGCCCCGTCCTCGAGATCCTCGAACCGGTCGCACTCGACGATCACCGCCGACGCCCCGAACGTCTCGGCGTGCAGCGCCGGGGTGTGCAGGAATGTGCGCAGCTTGGTCGTAAACAGGCACGGCGCCCCGACGGCCGGCCGCTCCCGGTCGTCTTGTGCGCCACGCCCCTCGGGCACGCTCCCGCCCCGCACGCTCACGCCCGGGATGTCCGAGACCGCCCGCAGCCGCCGGGCGTACTCGTCGCCGGTCCGCCTGCCCACCATCGTCTCGGGCATCTTCTCGCGCAGCTTCGAGGCCACCGACCGGGCGAACCGCTCGGACGAATCGCCCCGCACCACGAAGATCAGCCCCGGGCAGGTGCACATCTGGCCCACCGAGTTGCTCAGGCTGCCGGCGATCCGCTCGCCGATCCGCTCGGCGTCCTTCTCCAACGCCCCAGGCAGCAGGAACACAGGGTTTGTCGAGCCCATCTGCGCGAAGACCGGGATCGGGTCGTCCCGCCCCTCGCGGGCCAGATCCGCCAGGGCGATCCCGCCACGCGTCGAGCCTGTGAACCCGACCGCCCGGATCGAGGGGTGGACGACCAGCCGCCGCCCGACCTCGTGGTCGTGCGCGCCCCCCGCGTGCAAGAACGAGTACGCCCCCGGGTGCATCCCCGTCTGCTCGACCGCGTCACAGACCGCCCGCGCGACCAGCTCGCCCACGCCCGGGTGCATCGGGTGCCCCTTGACGACCGCCGGGCACCCCGCGGCCAGTGCGCTCGCGACGTCGCCCCCCGCGCTCGACGAGGCGAGCGGGAACCCGCACGTCCCGAAGACCGCGACCGGGCCCAGCGGGCGCAGCATCGAGCGGATGTCTGCTTTCGGGAACGGGCGCCTGGACGTGTCGCCCCGGTCGATCGACGCGCGGACCCACGAGCCCTCGCCCGCGGCCCGCGCGAACAGCGCCAGCGTCGAGGTCGTCCGGTCTCGCTCGGCGCGCAATCTCGCCGCGCTCAGCCCCGTCTCGCGCACGCCGACTTCGATCAGCGCCTGGCCCAGGTCGTTGATCGCGCCCGCGATCCGGTCCAGCAGGCGTGCCCGTTCCTGGCATGTCACCTTGCACAGGTCGTGGAACGCGTCCCACGCCTGCTCGCACGCCTCCTCGATATCGCTCTCGCTCGCGGCCTGGTAGCCCCGGTCGATATCACGCCCCGTGCTCGGATCCAGCGCGCGGAATACCGCCGCCGATGGCTGGGTCGAGACCGCCCGACCACCCACGATCGAGCGTCCCCGCACCATCTCCATCGCCTTCGCCAGGCCAACCCGCTTGGTCATCGGAAAACCTCCGCTCCGGGGCCAGGATCGGCCGATCCCGGGCCCCGCTTCCGCCCCCCCCACCAGCCTGGCAAAAACATGTGTGTTCGGGGCCCGTTTGTTCGGTATACTTTCGTCTTATGCCCGCCCGTGTTCGGTCATACCTGCTCGTCGGCGTCGAGGCCCGTCCGTGCGAGATCGAGGTGGACCTCGACGACACCTCCCTCGAACGCCAGACCATCGTGGGGCTCCCGGACACCGCCGTCCGCGAATCGCTCGAGCGGGTCCGGTCCGCGATGGGCAACGCGGGGTATCCCTTCCCGCGGGGCAAGACGGTCATCAACCTCGCGCCCGCCGACGTGAGGAAAGAGGGCCCGATCTACGACCTGCCCATCGCCGTGGCACTGCTCATCGCCCAAGGCGTGATCCGCGCCGAGCGCACAGGGCTGGACCTGCGGAGGGCGGTGTTCGCGGGCGAGCTGGCGCTCGATGGGCGCGTCCGCCCGGTTAAGGGCGCGATCGCGGCGGCCGACGGCGCCCGCGCCGACGGCATGTCCGCCTTCGTCGTCCCCGCCGACAACGCGGGCGAGGCCGCGGTCGTCGAGGGCATCAGCGTCTTCGGCGTCCGCTCGCTCGAAGAGGTCGTCGGGCTGCTCGCGGGCGACCTGGACCCCGAGCCGCACCCGCCCCCGGACGTGGGAAAGCTGCTCCGCGAGTCGCCCGCGCCTGTGGACTTCGCCGAGATCCGGGGACAAGAAGGCGTCAAGCGCGCGATCGTGGTCGCCGCCGCCGGCTCGCACAACCTGCTCATGCTCGGCCCCGCCGGCTCGGGCAAGACGATGATGGCCAAGGCGCTGCCGGGCGTGCTCCCGCCCCTGAACGCGGACGAGGCCATCGAAGTGACTCGCATTTATTCGGCCGCGGGCGCGCTGGCCCAGGGCCAGAGCCTGGTCACGTCCCGCCCCGTGCGCACGCCCCACCACACCGCGAGTTCGCCGGCGATCGTCGGGGGCGGGATCGTGCCCAGGGCGGGCGAGATTTCGCTGGCCCATCGGGGCGTGCTGTTCCTCGACGAGCTGCCCGAGTTCCCGCGCGACGTCCTCGAGACGCTCCGCCAGCCGATGGAGGACCACGTCGTCACCATCGCACGCGCGCACGGCAGCGTGCGATTCCCGGCCAGCTTCATGCTGGTGGCCGCGATGAACCCGACGCCCCGGGGCGACGTCGCGCCGGGCGAGGTGGGCAAGCGGGAGATGGCCCGGTACCTTTCCAGGCTTTCCGGCCCGCTGCTCGACCGGATCGACATCCACATCGAGGCGCCGGCGGTGCCCTGGAAGGAGCTGACCGGCCAGGCGAGCGGGACGAGCAGCGCGCAGATGCGCGCGCAGGTCGCCGGCGCGCGCACGACCGCGGCCTCCCGCCAGGGCCCGGGCATCCCCAACGCCCGCCTGCCCGGCAAGAAGCTCGACGAGCTGGCGCCGCTAGACGACGCGGCCCGGTCGCTGCTGGGTGACGCGATCACCGGCCTGGGCCTGAGTGCGCGGGCGTACGACAAGATCCGGCGCGTGTCGCGGACGATCGCGGACCTGGCGGGCGCCGAGGCGATCAGTTCCGACCACGTCGCCGAGGCGGTGGGGTACCGGCTGCTGGATCGGCGTGTGTGAACAGGCGCGCCTGATCGGGCTTCGATAATCGGCTACTTCACACGAGCCCCCGGCATGGCGACGGCGAGCGGAGGGTGGTTCAGAGCGCCATCGGGTTGTGATTCCCGGAGTTTGTGACGAGCTCGGCAGTTGTCCGGAGTGCCAGTTCGAGACAGATCAGATCTGTCGGACCCATTCGGATGCGCCGCCGCTGCGCCTCTTCGATGCCCGAGACGAGCCGCAACCAGCACGTCTCCTCTCCGGTGAGTGCCCCGTCTGCTCCCTTTGGTTTTTCCCTGTAGAGTTTCACCAGAGTGTCCGTCGCGGGGTCCACCTCTTCGCCCTTGCTTGCCTGCAGAACGATGTTCTGGTCCATCGACGAGACGACGGAGATGAACGCACGGCATGTCACCCACAAGCTGCCGGTCACGTCTATCGGCAAGAGCAGGTTGAGGTAGCCATCGCTCGACGTGACAGGCTGACCGTTTTCGAGCGGGACATACAAGATCCGGAGTCCGGACGCGGTCGGGATGAACTGCAGGCGGGCGAGTGACTTTGAGATGAAGAATGTAAGGCCGCCGATGTACATCGACGGTGCGGCGGGCTCGTCGTTGGTCGTCGCGGAACCCGCGTTTGTTGCGGCGGGCTCATTGAACACCGAGAAGAGCGTGTCGGACTCGTCGCTGTTTTCACGAAGGGCTGCGTGCGCCATGAGTTGTTGCACGCGGTTCAGGAGTCTCTTTATCTCTGGCTGAGTGGAGAGCCCGTCCCATCGTGCGAGGTCTACGTATTGATGGTTGCGGAACTCAAGCGGGATCCGCTTCTTCCCGAGGCTCCTGATGATGACGGGCACGAGTGTCTCGTTCTCTACGCCGACTCGTGTCTCGGCCATCACCCATGGGCTCTCCACCGACAGCGGCGACCAAAGCGTCACCACGCTCGAGGCGGTCTCGACCATGTACTGGACCTCGCGCGACCAGTTCGCGCCTGGCTCGAGGTCTTCATTGTCGAGCCATGTCGTGAACCCTGCCTCACGGATGACCCTGGCGATACGGGCGGCCTTCTGGTGATCCTCTCGGGTGTAGCTGACGAAGACGTGTGCCATTGAGCAGATTATGCCCTTGTCTCGAGGTTGAAAGCGTCTTGCCGCCACGCCGCGGACGCCGGACCATCAGCGCGGACCACTGCGCGGGGACGGCGGGAGAGATCGCTGCGGGATCGGTGTGTCTGCGCGCTAACCCCCCCCGAGCGGGGGTTCCCAGTGCTCCTCGTGCGGGACGTGGTCGTTGTTCCAGCGCCGACGCATCCGGGGATCGCGGCTGACCAGATCCTCGTACGAGACCCGCCGGGCGTGCCCGTCGGTGAAGAGGACGACGGAGCCCTCGGCGTGGCGACGGCTCGGGAGGTCGTCGATGGGGTTGTTGTTCACAGCGATCTCGCGCGGGCTGACGGACATGTCGCTCACGCCGTCGGGCTCGGAGTCCATGATCGCGTACATGTTGGCGGGCTGGACGATCCGTGCCTCGCTGATCCCCCAGAGCTGCCTTTCTCTGGTGCGATAGTCGGCGGGCGCCGTCGGGTTGTCGGCGTGCCGCCCGAGCCCGAGGATCTGAACCTCGACGTCCGCGGCGTCGTCGAACGCCTGGACGCCCAGCTCGTTGTACCCGTACGTGAAGAACTGGCGTGCGCGCAGCGGCATCTCGCCGGGGAGGAAGCCGAAGCGTTCGGTCTGCGTCTGCGCCTGCGGGTCGGTCCACACCCGGCTGCCCGTGGTGTCGAGCGTGAACTGCCAGTGGTAGTCCTCGAGTGCCGACGGGCAGTTGAACCCCTCGGTGTTCCGCTCATCGGAGAAGTTCTGGCGGATGAGCGACGGCCAGACGTAGTAGAAGCGTGGTGTGCCGAGGACCTGGAAGTGGCCCGCGGGGAAATACCCGCCCTCATCGATCACGTACGTCCCGAGCCCGATGCCCTGCTGGCGGAGCTGCGAGCTGCACTTGATCGTCATCGCGGTCTTGCGCGCGGCGCCCAGCGCCGGCAGCAGGATCGCGATGAGCAGCGCGATGATGGCGATGACGACCAGCAGCTCGATAAGCGTGAAGGCGCGTCGGCGAGGATCGTTCATGGTCTCTCCCGCGTGTTCGGAGCCGGCGGGCGTGTGCGCCTGCCCGAGCCGAAGGCGCCCGGTCTTGGATCGCGTCATCGGCCCGTGGGTGTGCGCGTCGTCAACACGCTCTCATGATCAGACCATCGATGGTCACTCGCCGTTCTCCGGTTCCCACCACTCCTCGTGGGCTTCGAAGTCACGGTTCCACTGGCGGCGTGCCTGCTCGTTGCGGGCCGTCAGCTGGTCGAACCCCTGGCGGTTGGCGTGCCCGTCGGTGTACAAGACGACCGATCCTCCCGCGTGCCGCACGCTGGGAACCTTGTCCCAGGTCGCGCCGTCCGCGGGCAGGCGAGGGCTGACGGACATGTCGCCGATCTTGTCCGGGCTGACGTCGGTGATCGCGATCATTCCCGAGGGCTGGACGACCTCGGCCTCGGGCAAGCCGCCGAGGTAGGGGTGGTCGGCGTGCGCGCCGAGCCCGAGCGGGCGGGTTCGGTACTCGATGTCGAAGAAGTGCTGGACGCCGAACTCGTTGTACCCGTACGTGAAGTACGTCGCCTGGCGGACCGGGAGCTCGTCCTCGAAGTACTTGAAGCGGTAGATCTGGGTGTGCTCGGAATCGGTTACCCAGAAGACGTTCGGGTTGTATACCGGCGTCCAGTGGTAGTCCTCGAGCGCGGACGGGCAGTTGAACACCTCGGTATTGGCCTCGCCCGACATGCCGTCACGGACGAGCGAGGGCCAGACGTAGTAGAAACGGCCCGCCGAGTCGTCGGGGATCTGGAAGTGCCCGGCCGGGAAGAACCCGTCCGAGTCGATGACGTACGTCCCGAGCCCGATGCCCTGCTGGCGGAGCTGCGAGCTGCACTTGATCGTCATCGCGGTCTGGCGTGCCGCGCCCAGCGCCGGCAGCAGGATCGCGATGAGCAGCGCGATGATGGCGA
>JAJDDC010000028.1 GCA_029260515.1 Phycisphaerales bacterium
CCAGCTAAGCCTTAACAAGGCTAGGCGATCTTGGTTTGAATCGTAATTGAGGTAATCAAATGTTTTAACGAGGTTTTTGGCTAGCGTCGTTTTCCCGCATTGTCTTGGGCCGGTGACCAAAACAATTTTATGTGGCAAGTCTTTGATTATATCGCTTTTTAAATATCTTTGCATATTGCTATTCTAGCAACTATCCCGGAATAGTCAAGACTATTCCGGGATAGCTCCCCGAATAGTCGTAATAAATTTGATTCCCCGGGGCTCGCCCCGGGCGCAAACTCGTTGGGGGTTTCCAAAGGGGGAGAGGCGAAGCTCTCCCTCTTTGGTCGTCTGCGGGGTTTCATACCCCGTTGACGATCTATATTTTTGATTTATTGCTCAATAGCAAAGTGCTCCAGCCAGCCATTTTTAAGGAAAGTTGAAAGCAGAGTCGACAGATCAAATTGATCGTTTTTAATGTGCTGTTGTATTTCATTAATTGTTTTTTCTTGTTTTAATGCGTCTAATAAAAGCCACTCATTATCATTTAGTAAATCAATTTGTACGTTTGCGCCATGTCGCCAAATAAACAGTTTTTCACCGCCTTGATCGAGGTTGATTTGCTCGCTGTCATTTTCTGTTCGACACATTTGCCAAATTTGATGAACCGGGAATGTTGAAGCTAGCAAATAACTCTGTTTTGGTAGCAGAAAAATAATTTTTTCTTGTTGGGTTTCTGAGAGCTCGGTAAGTTTTTTGATATCAAAAGGCTTATGTGGCTTGCTAAGGTGCGCGTTATGCCAATACCAGCATAAGCGACAAACATCAGCAAGATAAGGTAAAGGCTCTGCCGGTGGAAATGATTCAATGAATGCTGCAAAGTCTTCACCATAGTTGTTTAAATCGGGCGAGTGTGAAGGGTAGTGTTTGATGTATGTAAATGCAAGGCCATCAAAAAAATCGTCGCCGACAAGTTTTTTGCATACTTTATAGATGTCGCGTAATGTATTAGCAAGACATTCGGTAATGCTATTTTGATAGATGTTAAAGAGTGACTCTTCAGTCAATTTTTTGCTGGGGCGGATGTGTTTTAGCAATTTTTCTTTATCGCTTTCGCTATTAATTGCTGTTAAAAAATCTTTTTGAATTTCTTCTAATGTGTTCAACCGATTGCGTCCATGAGTTGTTGTGCTTGTTGCGCTTCTTTATAAAGCGCTTCGAACGGCGGAATATTATCATCACGCTCAATCAGTGTAGGGATTGCGCCAAAGCATTTTAATGCCGCTTTATAAAGCGCCCACACAGGTGGGTGAATAGTTTCGCCGTGCGTGTCAAATAAATAATTTTTCTTGTCAGCATAACCTGCCATATGAAATTGTTTGACGCGTTTAGAGTCGATGTGATTTAAATAGTCATACGGATCAAACTCATGATTAGTTGCAGACACATAAACATTATTTACATCGAGCAATAGATAACAATCTGCTTTTTCAATAATAGCATTAATGAATGCCCATTCAGGCATTTCGCTGCATTCATATTCAAAATAAGTGGAGGGATTTTCAATTAATATGCGTGTTCCAAGAAAATCTTGCACTTGCATAATGCGAGAGCTTACATGATCAATAACTGCTTGTGTCATCGGCAGCGGTAATAAGTCATGTAAGTATTGTTTGTTTACTGAAATCCAAGACAAGTGATCAGAAATAATTTGTGGTTGAATACGTTTGGCGAGTTGTTTTAATTTTTTAAAATAATCCCAATTTAACGGGTCAGTTGATCCTAAAGACATGCCAACGCCATGTAGCGCGATAGGATAATCTTTGCGAATGTGTTCTAGAAAAGACAAACTACTATGATCGTTTAAGTAATTATCGCTTAATGCTTCAAACCAGGCGATGTTTGGTTTGTTTTCAAGAATATAATCATAATGACACGAACGAAGGCCGATACCAGCACCCTGGATCGGCCTTTGCTCGTTTGTGTTAAGGCGTTGTTGCATTATTTGCCTCGTTCTAAACTGCCTCCAACGATTTTGCTGCATAAGCCTTTTGGCACATAGAGCCAATCGTACTTGTCAGCACTTTTGGTTGCTTGGCCTTGGCAAGAGTGGCTCGCACCTTTACCGCCGCAGTCATTTTTGCTGGCTTTAGCGATGCCATAACATTTTACCATTTTGGACTCTGCCGTTGCATTTGCTGCAGCGAGAGTTAAGCCCGCGGTAATTACAGCAGCACATACGGTTGTTGCAATACTTTTTTTCATGAGAGATCTCCTTACTCAGTTTGTCGTTAACGTACGTTTATAATTTCTATTCATTCACAGAAGAAGTTGGCTTTGTCTGGTAACATTTTCTGAAGAACAAATAGTCCAGTGAAATTTTTCCCATGCCATGACACATTAACAAGACTAAAATCGCACCCCATTCAAGATGTTGTTTTAATCCAGCCCAGCCATCAGGCGTCCATAAATGTGGATACGAAATGACAGCAGTCAGGTTAAATAAGAAAAGTAACAACACAGAAATTCTACCGCCTAAACCAAGAATGACTAGTATTGGTAGTATAATTTCAGCGCCGGTGCCAAGAAGGGCGGCAGCGTAGGGTGACAGGAAAGGAACTTGAAACTCATGGGTAAATAACATGACCGTAGATTGCCAGCTCATGAGTTTTAATAAGCCAGAGTTCAAAAACACATAACCGACCCAGAAACGCGCAAGCAAATCAGCAAGGGGTGCTAACCAGCCAAGCAGTTTGAGTAAGGGGTTAAAAAGTTTACAGATGATAGTCATGAACTTCCTCCTTAAAATAGAATCCTTTGTTCTCTAATTATAGAAGCCTTTGGTTAGCTTGCAAGAATGATTTAACATTTTGAAAAATATTGAAATATTAGCAGGTAAATGATTTGTTGGCGTTGTTGAATAAATCAATATTTCACCAGAATGTCATTCCCGCCTTCGCGGGAATGACAGTGTCTTAAGTTCTTGATCATAAACTGATTTATTCGAC
>JAJDDC010000029.1 GCA_029260515.1 Phycisphaerales bacterium
ACCATTGTAAGTGATTGTGTAATAGTCAATTGCGCCACTGTTATCGAGGTCTGGTTGTTCCCAAACAAGTGTTACCTGTTCATCACCGATAGTTGCAGCCAATGTATCAATTGGTTCTGGTGCACCTAGTGGGATTGCAGATACTGTTGAATGATCACTAGTTAGGTTGTTGACGTTAGTTGCAGTAATTGTGAATGTGTAAGAGTCACCGTTGGTTAGGCCACCAATTGTTGCAGTTGTAGTTGAGCCATCAACTGTAACTGTTTGAGGCCCATTATTTTCATAAGTGATTGTGTAAGTTTGGATTGCACCACTGTTGTCAAGGTCTGGTTGTGTCCAGTTGAGAATGATTTGTTCATCACCAACAGTTGGAGTCAAATCAGTGATTGGTTCTGGTGCACCTAGTGGGATTGCAGAGACCGGTAATGAAGGACTACTGGTTAGACCATTGATGTTAGTTGCAGTAATTGTGAAAGAGTAAGAGTTGCCGTTAGTTAAACCAGTAATTGTTGCAGTGGTAGTAGGAGCAGTAATTGTTTCTGTTCCACCATTCCAAGTGACGGTGTAAGTTTGGATTGCACCACTGTTGTCAAGGTCTGGTTGTGTCCAGTTGAGAATGATTTGTTCATCACCAACAGTCGGAACTAATGTATCAATTTGTTCTGGTGCACCTAATGGGATTGCAGAGACAGATGCAGGATCACTAGTCAGGTTGTTGACGTTAGTTGCAGTGATTGTGAATGTGTAAGAGTTGCCATTGGTTAGACTACCAATTGTTGCAGTTGTAGTTGAGCCATCAACTGTAACTGTTTGTGTTCCACCATTAGTATATGTGATAGTGTAAGTTTGGATTGCACCACTGTTGTCAAGGTCTGGTTGTGTCCAGTTGAGAATGATTTGTTCATCACCAACAGTTGGAGTCAAATCAGTGATTGGTTCTGGTGCACCTAATGGGATTGCAGATACTGTTGCAGGATCACTAGTTAGGTTGTTGACGTTAGTTGCAGTAATTGTGAATGTGTAAGAGTTGCCGTTAGTGAGGCCAAGGATGGTTGCAGTTGTAGTTGAGCCATCAACTGTAACTGTTTGAGGCCCATTATTTTCATAAGTGATAGTGTAAGTTTGGATTGCACCACTATCATTTAGGTCTGGTTGTGTCCAGTTGAGAATTAATTGTTCATCACCAATAGTTGCAGCAAAGTTAGGAACTTGTTCTGGTGCACCTAATGGGATTGCAGATACTGTTGCAGGATCACTAGTTAGACCGTGGATATTAGTTGCAGTTACAGTAAAGGTGTAAGATACACTGTTAGTTAGACCAGTAATTGTAGCAGCAGTTAGAGGTGCATTAACTGTTTGAGATCCACCATTCCAAGTGACGGTGTAAGTTTGGATTGCACCACTACCGTTGAGTCCAGGTTCTTCCCAATCAAGGATTACTTGTTCATCACCTGCAGTTGCATCTAATGGATCAATTTGATCTGGTGCTCCTAGCGGAATTGCAGAGACAGGTAATGAAGGACTACTTGGACCTTGTGCATTTGATGCAATAAGAGTAAATGAATATTCATGTCCATTTGTCAAATTAGGAGCAGAATAACTAACAGATGTTCCTCCTAAAGATACATCAGATAAATCAACACCGTCAGTAACATCAGTAATTGACAAAGTATAACCAGTTAATGAGGAACCGCCAGTACCAGGGATTGCCCAAGTAAGATTAACAACAGAGTCACCAACGGTAGGAGAATTTAGAACAGGAGTGTCAGGAGTGGTTACAGGAACTCCAAATGCAGTAGGTGAAGGTGAGAGACTGTCACCAACATCATTAATTGAGAATACTCTAAAGTAGTATGTTTGTCCGTTAGTTAGACCAAGTACAGTGTAAGTAGTGTCAGGAGGATTGCCAGAAATTACTTGAGAATCCAAGATTGTTGAAAAGTTGTTTAGTGACCATTCAAGACGATAAGATACAACAGATTCTCCACCATCTTCAACAGGAGCAGTCCAATCAACTTGGATTTGTGCATCATCTGGAATCAAAGTAGGAATTAATGGAGCATCAGGATATGTAGCAGGAGTTGCTTTATCCTCATTTGATGTAGGACCATCTCCTAACTCATTGTGAGCATATACTCTAAAGGTATACTCTACACCATTGTCCAAACCAAGTACAGGTATATCTGTAGTATCAATTGATACAGGATCAGTGTATGATTGCCAACTTCCAGATCCAAATTTGTACTCTATAAAATAATCATCAATTGGGAATCCAAAATTATCAGGAGCAGTCCAAGTGAGTGAAACTTGTCCATTACCACGTACTGCATCCAAGTCAATTATTTGGCCAGGTACTGAACCAGGGGTTGCAAAAATAGGTGCAGATGCAGGACCATCTCCATGAGCAACATTATGTGCTGTTACTCTAAAGGAATACTCTACACCATTGTCCAAACCAGTAATAGATATAGTATTAGACAAATTGTTTGGACCATCATTTACCTCAGTCCAAGAACCACCAAATGGGCGATATTCTATAATATAATCTTCTAGAGGAGAACCACCATCAAATGGAGTAGACCAAGTTATAGTTACAGCTGAATCACTAGTTATAGTAAGAGAGTCATCAATAACAGGGGCATCAGGAACAGTAGAAGGAATTGCATCTCGTGGATTTGATGTAGTACCAGGGCCATTAGCATTATGTGCAGTAACAGTAAAAGTATACTCGACACCATTAGTTAGACCAGTAACAGTAGTATCAGTAACTGGAGGAGCACCAAGAATCTCTTTTGTAAAAGTGTTAGTGTCATCAGAATATTCTACAACATATTTTGTAATACCAGAACCTCCATCATCAGGAGCATCCCAATCTACAAAGGCTTCAGCATTACCAGGAATGACAGGATGTAAGAATGGTGCATCTGCAATATGGGTAGGAGTTGCAGAGACAGGTGGAGAAAAGATACCTTCATCTGCAGAGTTTTTAGCTTTTACTTTGAATGAATAAGTTATACCATTTTCCAAACCATCAACAACCACATCGGTATTATCAACACTTACAGCATCAGGATATAGAACATAGCCATTACCATAATCTACAAAAATTATGTAATCAATGATATCTGCACCGTTTGATGCAGGAATAGTCCAGGTGAGTGAAACGTGTTCATTACCACCAACTGCACTAGTGATTGTAGGCTGTCCAGGTGGACCTGCAGGAGTTGCAGTATCCTCATTTGATGCAGGACCAATTCCTTCATCATTTTCTGCAAATACTCTAAAGGTATACTCATCACCATTTGTCAAACCAGTTACAGTTGCAGTTGTTCCAGTTCCAACACCATCAGCAAAGACGACAAAACCGTTACCGTCATCAACTTCTACAATATAGTCATCAATTGATTCACCGCCATTGCTGCTTGGAGTTGCCCAAGACAAAGAAACTTGTCCATCCTCAGGAGTTGCCACTAAATTGATAGGAGCACTTGGAGGACCTTGTGTTGAGCTAAATGTAATGTATAATTTTGGAGACTTGCTTGGAGACTGATCATAAGAGTATGCATCTCTGTCATTGTCTTCATTTATCTCTTCAAAGATCAATACAAGTGAATTACCTGAAATCCATCCAGGTCTATCAAGGATGTCTTGAAGAACAGTTTTAAGATCAGGGGTTCTTGTATCAGAGCTTACTTCATCCTCTGACCAAGTAGGAATAGTCCAAGTAAGAGATGCAGCAGTTTCTAATCTATCAGAAATATCATCATCATTAGTAGTAAAGGTTGGAGCATTATCAATGGCTTGACCATATATTGTTACAGAAGCTGGACCAGATTCATTTTCTTCGGATGTAAATTCAACATATGCATTTGAAATAGCAGAGCCTTGTGGAATATTTATTCCATTAAATCTCAAACCAACAAAAGTCTCATCATCTAAATCAAGATCACTGCTGGTAGTTGAAACTTCATCAGAATCATAATCAGGTTCTCCTTGTTCTGCATCATCAGAAGATTGGGATATTTGTATAGTCAAAGTAGTAGATGTAGACGGAGTGGCAGTTGCAATGTTTGATGTGCTACCCACACCAAGACTGTTTTCAGCAGATACTCTAAACTCATAATTAGAATCATTGGTCAATCCAGTTACTGTTGCAAAGGTATTGGTACTAGTACCATCATCAAATGTACTCCATCCACCAGAAGCCAAACGGTATTCTATGATATAATCACTAATTGGTAAACCACCATTGTAAGGGGCAGTCCAAGTAAGTGAGACTTCCTGGTTACCCGGAGTTGCTACCAAGTTAACAGGTGCTGCAGGAACAGTTAGTGGGACAGTATATGAAATAACAAGTAACGGAGCACGTGCGGGATCATTATGATCATCTGCACCCTCATGGGATTCTGCAGTTCTCACTCCAGTACCAGTTATAATAATAGAAAGAGAATTGCCACTATTCCAACCTGCCCTGTCTACAACTTCCTGAATTACATCTTTGAGCTCAGGAGTTTTTTGTTTATCTCCTGATTCACCAGAAGTAGTCCAAGCTGCAGGAGACCAAGAAGCAAATTCAGTAGTTTTTGATCGTGATGAAATATTGTCATCATCATCATTGAATCTCAAAGAGTGGTCAGTGTCTTCTGCAAAAATTGTCAGGTTTGTTGAAACACTGTCAGTAGAATCAGTGGTAAATTGTACATGTGCACTTGTAATTATTGCGGTA
This sequence comes from Phycisphaerales bacterium, assembly GCA_029260515.1. Taxonomy (GTDB): domain Bacteria; phylum Planctomycetota; class Phycisphaerae; order Phycisphaerales; family UBA1924; genus JAJRXR01. The sequence continues at coordinate 4,727 of JAJDDC010000029.1, forward strand.
GAAGGAATAGCAACATCATTGAATCTAATTCCAATTTCTTGCTCACTACCATCTTCAGTTAATTCCAAGTCACTGCTGTCAAGATACATTTCACCAGAATTGCTTCCTTCGACATCTTCTTCTGCATCGTCATCATCATGGTTTACTCTAACCTCAAGAGTAAGTGCAGTGGTTGAGTTTGGAGTTGCAGACAATGGTGAAGTGTAAGAACCAGTTCCAGCAGAATTTATTGCAGCAACACGGAAAGAGTATTCTTGATCATTTGTTAATCCATCCACAGTAATTGAAGATGATGAACTTGCAGCATGGCTAAAATCAAGCCAAGGGTTACTACTAACACATTCACCTATAGTGTCACCATGACCAATATGAGTGGCAACTGCAGAATCAGAGATTACAAGAGTTTGAGTGTTGCTTGGATTTCCAGGAGGAGCATGACACACTATTGCCTCTCCAGGACCTGCTGAAACAGTTGGAATGCGATACTGTATAGAATAATCAGTGATTGTGGCACCGCCATCAGATGGGGCAGTCCAAGATAGAATTACCTGAGTGTCTCCAGGAGAAGCAGACAAGTTAGTTGGAGTGCCAGGGACAGTTACGCCAACTTGTGGAGTTGCAGTTGCAAGATTTGATGCAGGACTTGTACCTTCAATATTTACTGCAGATACTTTAAACTCATAATCTACACCGTTGGTTAATCCAGTTACAGTTGTACTAGTACCAGTTCCAGAACCATCATTAAAGGTACTCCAAGAACCTCCAGAACCTATGCCAATTGCAATGCCTGCAGGTTTCTTAAATTCGCCATTGCCCTTACCATCACTTCCAAATTGATCTAGGTAATTTCCATCAGAGTCAAAGATTTGGACTCGGTTATTATCAGCGTCAGTGATGTAAATGATACCAGATGCATCAATTGCAATATCACGAGGTTTACCAAAAGCGCCATTACCATTACCGTTTGTACCAAATTTATCTAGATAATTTCCATCAGAGTCAAAGATTTGAATTCTATTATTTTCTTCATCAACTACGTAAACAGTGTCAGAGGAATCAACAAAGATGCCTTGAGGATTTTTAAATTCGCCATTACCACTACCTTCATCTCCGAAAGTGTCTCTGAAACTTCCATCCAAGTTAAGAATAGTGACACGGTCATTGCCTTCTTCAGTAATATAAGCTGTTGAGCTGCCACGTGCAAATCCGATTGGTTTGTCAAATTCTCCATCACCGTCACCATCACCACCAAATTCACCTATGTAAACACCAGCAGAACTAAAGAATTGATATCTATGATTCTCTTTGTCAATTACACCAATTTGACCACTTGTGTTTACTGATACATCAGTAGGTTTGTCAAATTCGCCATTGCCATCACCATCATCACCACTTCCAATTGTAAGTAAGTGAGTTCCAGTTGAAGTGAATTTTTGGATACGATGATTGTCAGTATCAGCTACAAAGACATTGCCAGAAGAGTCAATGAAAATATCTTGAGGTTTGTCAAATTCGCCATTGCCATCACCTTTATCTCCAAATTCATCCAGATAATTTCCATCAGAGTCAAAGATTTGGACTCTTTCATTGTCTTTGTCAACTACATAGACATTTCCAGAAGAACCAGATGGGCGATATTCCACCACATAATCAATTAGAGGAGAACCACCATCATTTGACGGAGCATTCCAAGATAGAGAAACCTCACCAGAACCTGCAGATGCAGTTAATCCAGTTGGAGCATTAGGAGCTACTGCAGATGCAGTATAACCACCCCATGCACTTGCATGAGTAGTCCAAATAATCTCATCATTTCCAGAAGTAATATGACATTCTTCAACTGAAGTACCAAATTGAATCTGACTACTTACAGCAGCAAGATCATCAGCGGTACACACAGTTGTAACTTCACTGGTAACAGAGTTTCCAGCATTATCAACACCACTAAAGAAAACATTGTCCCCACCAATTCCAGGAATTAAAAGACGTAAAGGAGTGTCAAAGGTGATACGCTCATTAGCGTTGCCACCAAATTCAATTACATTTGTTGCAGTTCCCAGATTACCAGCAGATTGTGAAGAATCTTTTGGAATGTTAAAGATGGTAGTGCCTTCAGGGAATGTAATTATAGTATTATCATGAATTTTTAATTCTACAGTATTACCATCAACAGTAGAAGTAGTGTCAGTACCACCAGTAACAGTAACTTCATTATCAACTATAAGAGATGAAAAATCAAATTCTGATTCAACAGTTCCAGCAGCAACAGAGGATGGTAAAATAGGATCTTCAATTATTAAAATTGGTTTTTCAGGATCTACTGTATGAGGTTCGCCAGGAGTAGGAACATCAACGTTGTCAGCAACAGGAGTTGCAGTTGTTGAAGCTGCAGTACCATCACCTGCAAAATTATGTGCAGATACTGCAAATTCATATTCTTGATCATTTGTTAAACTAGTTACAGTAGCAGATGTACCAGGAATATTTCCAAGTAAACTCCAAGAACCAGAACCTACCTCTCTAGATAAAACAACATAATAATCAATTTCAGCACCGCCATTATCAGTTGGAGCAGTCCATGAAAGAGAAACTTCAGTGTTGCCTGGAACTGCAGTTAGGCCAGTTGGGACACCAGGAACAGAAGCAACAGGAGTTAAGTTGTTTTGGAATTTGTGTACTACATTTGCTTTAGTATCAGTAACGTAAAATGTGCTAGATCCAGCCTCAAATGCGATTCCTTTTGGACCATTATCAGCAAATCCAGTGTTAGAATTTTTTGTCCCATATTTTGTCAAAAAGTTACCAGAGGAATCATAAGATACAATTCGGTCATTGTTGTTATCTGCAATCCAAACATTGTCAAAAGAATCAATTGCAAGGGCACGAGGACTCCTAAATTGAAGATCACCAGAACCATTAGCACCAAACTTTAACAAAAAGTTACCAGAGGAATCAAATTTTTGTATTCTGTGATTTTTACTGTCAGCTACCCAAATATTTCCAGCAGAGTCGACTGCGATTCCATAGACACCGTCATTGCCAAATTGACCATCACCACTTCCCTTACTACCAAAAGTTAGTAGATGATTTCCGCTAGAATCATATTTTTTAACTTTTTCATTTTTCATGTCTGCAACATAGACGTTATCAGAAGAGTCGATTGCAACTCCACTTGGTTGGTTGAATTTAGTATCAGTATTTCCTGAATTAGAGCCAATTTTTAGAATAAAGACACCATCAGAATTAAATTTCTTTACTTGGTGTTGTTTAGTATCAGTAACCCAGATGTTTCCAGTAGAATCAACTGCCACATCACGAGGCCCATTGTTTTTGAATTGATTATCATTATTACCGTTAGTACCAAATTGATCAAGATAGTTTCCAGAGGAATCAAACTTTTGAGCGTGCTCATTTTTGTAATCCATGACCCAAACATTTCCCGAGCCATCAACATCAATTCCCCACGGTCCGTTATTTCCAAACTGCCCATTGTCATTTCCTTGTTCACCAAATGTACTAAGATAGGTTGGCGGTAACGGAGTCTGTGCAAATGCTTGCGGTAAGGGTTCAGAAAAAGGTAGTGCAGCTGGAGGGACTAGTAAAATTACAGCTAGCAATACTATGATCATACGATCTAGTACAACACTCCAACTATGCTTCATACGTCTAATTTAGCTAAATTATAGCATATAACGATAAGCCGAATATACCAAATTTGGGAAATAATCCATTTTTCACAGGAATTGTTGATAAATGTACAGTATTTTGTAAACTTTTTAGATTTTAAAACAGAGTTAGGCACAAATTAATCAAAAAAGACACCAAATTTACTCAACCTGGCTGATATTACCACGAATTCTATCACGAGATTCAAATGCATCATCAATGGTTTTGGCAGTTGGTTCAATCAACCAAACATTTTGTGAATTATCAACCAACAATGCCACATGGTTAATTTTTGTAATTTCAGAGGTATTATCAGAATCATAGTATAGGAAGCTCACATCCCAAGTTTTTCCAACATCAGATGATTTTATCATATCTGCCATCAGTATGGCCAAATCTTCGTTGTCTCCCTCTCCCTTTGCAAAAGTGTCAAGCGGTTTTTTTGGAGTTTGTTGCATCTCAAAAGAGGTCAAATGAAATTGAGAAACAATCCACCAAACCTCAAAGATAAATTCATCATCAGTTGGAACATTTGCACGTAAATCATTCATTGCAGAAGGCATAGAACCTACAACAAATTTAGAAAGATCGCGTATTTCAGTGGTAAGCGAAGAGCCA
>JAJDDC010000030.1 GCA_029260515.1 Phycisphaerales bacterium
ATTCACCAACCTCAAGCGTCTCCACCTGAGTTCCGGGTCTGACCGGGACGGTGATTGACGGATTGAGCCGCTCGAAGACATTGATGATCGTGAATGAGTCGGCGAAGCGAGCGGCGAACTGAACTAGATCGTTCGACTGAAGCCGGTCATTTTCTTGCGCGGACTTCGGTGGGTCTTCGCCAAAGAAGTCCATCAATGCTCTGCTCTCTCCTCCCGTCACCACGTTCTCTGGACTGATCTTGCCCGAGAATCGTCCGGTCACATCGCCGTTCAAAGGGACGGTTTTGAGCGATGTCATGAGATCTGTAACGGGCGCCCCGATCTTGTAGTCGATGAATCTACGCTGCGAGTTGTCGAGTATCTCGATGATACGCGGGTCGGCGTCGCAAAGGAGCGAAGACGGATCGTCCCCGAACAAAGGAAATGAGAACTTGAAAGCGCTGACGGCGAAAGGTCCCGGGCCTTTGAGGCGTCGCGCTTTTCCGCCTTGAGCGGCCGCATGGAGTGGAATGCCTAGACAGAAAGCGATGAGCATGGAGATCACGACGAGGGGGCGCATGGTCACAACTCCTTGTTTTCGCTGCCGAACCGTTCGACAACGCGAAATCAGGGACAGCTCGCTCGATCGAAATCGGTGAATAAATGCTCGGGTACGCCTATCGCCTCCAACGAGACGACAGCGTCGGTCGCTTCGAGGACTCGCTGTCCCTGTCCTCGAGGGATGTAGACGAACACTTCGTCCGATTTCTGGGAGACCACGTAGCCTTTTTCACCTTCGATCGAGACCGGTGGGTACCAGATCCACATGAAATGCCAACTCGCCGTCGAGAGCACGAGTCCGGTAAGGATGACGAGTACGCTCACCACTTTGAACACAGAAAGAAGGGGGCTCGGCGGTGCGTGGCGCTTGAGAAAGGTGAACAAGGCCCAAATGGCACCCGCGAATAGCACGGTTACCCACATCATCTCGTGATCGAATGCGAGGTGATAGTCCTCGCATTTCGGCGCGAGGATTGTCATATCGACCTGGGACCTGAACGACGGGTCCCCTAGCTTGTAAGCGATCTGCGAGACGTAAGCCTCATATCTAACGTAGACCGATGAGATCGACGCTATCGCCGCCAGGAGAAGGAGCGCAGCGAGCGCGGCGGAGTCGACCCGAAGCAGTATCTTGCTCAGACGGGCTGCGATGAAACGGATGCCTCGGTTGATGCGTCGATAGAAAGCGATGTAGCCCAATACGCTCGCCACTATCAAGTAACGGTTGGCCTTGAACACGTCCTCCAACAACGTGTAAATGATCACGCCCTGGACCGATCTGAGACCCGTTGCGAAATAGTCGAAGAGCCGCCCGTCCTGAAACTGTGGAGGCATTCTGACGGTCAAATAGAAGTGTCTCCACGCAAGATAGCCTACCAACGTGAGCACGGCGGCGACCCCTGCCAGGCCCATTCCAATCTTTAGAACCCGGTGCACGGCCGCAGCCTGGATTCGTAAGAAGCTGAGCAGCCCCATCACGACGTCGCTTTGGGGCTGGCCCGACGCAAGGAGCCTCTCGATGGCGCCTGTGGTAGGGGCTCTCTTGTCAGGATCTCGCTCGAGCGCGTGTCCCGCCGCTTTGAGATAGTGCTCGGGAATGTCGCCACGTAGGTCCCGAATTGCCCGTGCGCGACCCTTCTCGTGCGATTCAGTGAGCTCGCACAGTGTCTCTGCCCTCACCGGAAAGTCCCCGGTGACGAGGTGGAATAAGAGAACCCCCAACCCGTACACATCGCTTTGAGCGGAGGCGGTGGTTGTGCCTCCGAATAACTCAGGGGCCATATAGAGCGGAGTCCCGGCGAGTGCCTTTTGGTTCTCAGGAATATCGATCGGCTGGCTCGTGCTGAAATCCATCAAAACGATTCGGCCACCCTTTTCGCGCATGATGTTTTCCGCTTTGATGTCACCGTGGGTGAGTCCCGCGCGATGGACCGCCTCAAGGGCCCGACACACCTCGAGCCCGATCAGCGTAGCTTCCGCCGGAGAGAACGTCCCGAAGGAGGCACTCCGCATGAGCTGAGCAAGCGTGCTTCCGCGGATGTACTCCATCCAGATGCCTACTTGACCCTCATGCTCGTCGGCGCCGTAGATCCGAACGACGTTGGAATGGCGGACCCGCGCATGCCGTTGTCCTTCTGCGAGGAGCGCGTCTTTGTCGTCACGTAGCACGTTGCGATGGAAGAGCTTCAACGCGACTTCTTGGTTCAAATTCGTGTCGAGCGCCCGAAAGACTTCGCCTTTCGCTCCGGCCCCGACTTTCTCGAGGATCTGCAGGTGCCCCCAATTTCCAATCGGCGAATCCGCGGCCGCGCTCGTCGCACTCGACGCCACAAGTAGCTCTTGCTCGCTTCGTATCTCCGCGAAGAGCCGCTCGAGCTCTTGAAGCTCCAACACCGCGGCCTGCTCCGTCGCACTTGCCTCCCGAGAAGCCCGGACCCAATCGACGGGCTGGGAGTCCAGCACCGTAGCGGCAATCTCGACGAGGAAAGGACTAGGTTCCCGTTCCATTCAGATCAGCCATTTCTTGAGCGAGGCGAGCGACCGCGCGGTTGACGGCCATGCGGGCAGCTTCTGCGCTGGG
>JAJDDC010000031.1 GCA_029260515.1 Phycisphaerales bacterium
TCTACCTGCTCGCCCGCATGCTCGACGCCGACGCCAGGCACGTCGAGGCCATCGACGCCGCGGCCAGGGCCAACGCGATGTCCCCCCCGGGCAAGGTCGCGACCGCCGCACAGACCGCCCGCGCCTGGACGCCCAAACGCCTCGCCGCGATCCCCCGCGCGACCGACGCGAGCCGCCCGCCGATCCTGGTCGTCGGCATGCCCCGATCGGGCACCACGCTCATCGAGCAGGTCCTCGCCGCCCACCCCAGAATCGGGACCGCGGGCGAGTGCAACGCGCTGCCCGCGATCCGCAAGAGTGTCAACCCCGCCAACCTCGACCAATCGAGCGTGGACACGCATGCGCGGGCCTACCTCGACCGCCTCGCCCAGGCCGCCCCGGGCGCTGACCGCGTCGTGGACAAACTCCCGGGCAACTACATGAACCTGGGACTCGTCTCGGTCCTCACGCCCGACGCCGCGATCATCCACTGTGTGCGCGACCCCCGCGACACGTGCGTCTCGTGTTTCTTCCAGAACTTCGGCGACAACCACACATACTCCCGCGACCTTGCGCTGTGCGCCCACCAGTTCGCCGAGTACCTGAAGATGATGGCCCACTGGCGCGATGTCCTGGACACGCGGATCCTCGACGTGCCGTACGCCGATCTCGTCCGCGACCCCGAGCCCTGGACCCGACGCATGCTCGAGCACGTCGGCGTCGAGTTCGACGACGCCTGCCTCCGACCACACGAGAACACGCGCGCCGTCACAACCGCCTCCAGCGCCCAGGTCCGCCGTCCGGTCTACACGTCCAGCGTCGCCCGATGGCGGCGCTACGCCGACCGCCTGGACCCGCTGCTCGACGCCCTCCGCGCCCACGCCGTCCCGCTCGACGAGGACGAAGCGTGAGCCCCGCGCCCCCGCCCTCGCCCAAGCAGGCCCTCGCCGAGGCCAGGCGACTCTTGCACGCCGGTGACCACGCCCGCGCCGCCCGCGTCGCGGCCGACGCGCTCGCCCGACGCAAGCGCGACCCGGACCTGCTCGCCGTCCTCGGCGCCGCCCTCACCCGCGCCGGACACGCCACGGACGCCATCCCCCACCTCGAGCAATCGCTCACCCTCAGGCCCGTCCATCCCCCCACCATCCTCGATCTCGCCAACGCCCACAGGCGCCTGGGCGACACAGACAAAGCGATGGAACTGCTCGACCGCGCGCTGATGTACCAGCCCGCGTACCCCGCCGCCCTCTCGGGCAAGGCGATGCTCCTCCAGACCGTCGGAGAGCACGCCCAGGCGCTCGACCTGCTCGCCCCGCACGCCCGCAAATCCTCGCCCGACCCCCGCGTCGTCACCGCCTACGCCTCGCTCACCCGCCAGCTCGCCGAGCCCGAGGACGCCCGCGCCGCGCTCGAGTCCCTCCTCGCGCGCACGGACCTGGCGCCGGCCCACGAGCGCACCGCCCGCTTCGAGATGGGACACACGCTCGACGCCCTGTCCCGCTACGACGAGGCCTTCGAGAACTTTGATCGTGGCAACCAACTCACGCCGGGGCGCACCGAGTCCGACCCGACGCGCATCATCGACGTCTGGTCCGCGGGCGCCCTCGCCCGCGTCCCGCCCGCCCGCGACCGCACGGGGCTTCCCGTGCTCGTCGTCGGCATGCCACGCTCGGGCACGAGCCTGTGCGAACAGGTCGTCTGCCGCCACCCCGACGCCGAGGGCGTGGGCGAGTCGCTCCTGCTGGGCCAGATGGCCGCGGCCTCGCCCCCGGGGGCCCTGAACCAAGCCCGCGTCGATGCGCTGTGCGCCCAATACCTCGCCATGCTCCGCGCCGCCGCCACGCCCCGGACGACCCGCGTGCTCGACAAGATGCCCGGCAACACCTTGACCCTGGGCCTGGCAAGCCGCGTCATCCCGGGCGCCCGCGTCGTCTGGCGCCGACGCGACCCCCGCGACACCGTGCTCTCGTGCTTCTTCCAGGACTTCGGCGCCAACCTCTCGTTCACACGCGGCCTGGAGACCTGCGCCCGCCACCTCGTCGCCCAGGACCGCCTCATGCGCCACTGGATCGACACCACCGACCTGCCGATCCTGGAGGACCGATACGAGGACTTCGTCGCCGACCCCGGGGCGTCAACCCGCCGGCTGCTCGAGTTCCTGGGCCTGCCCGATGACCCCGCATGCCTGAGCTTCCACGAATCGCGTCGGCGGATGGACACCGCGAGCATGGGCCAGGTCCGCCGCCCGCTGTTCGACACCTCTGTCGGCCGCTGGCGCCGCTACGAGCGCCACCTTGCGCCCGCGATCCGCGTGCTCGAGGCCGCGTCGGCGCTCGACGCCGGGGGCTAGACTCGCCGCGGACGGGGAAAGATCCATGTCGAGCATTTTCGGAAACACACAAGGCCGCCCCAACGCCCAGCAGCTCACGCGCCAGCGAGCCGAGCAGACGCTCGACGCCGGCGAGTACGCGACCGCCGTCGCCCTCGCCCGCGACGCGCTCAAGCTCACGCCCAACGACCCCGACATGCTCTATGTCCTCGGCTGGGGACTCATCCAGGCCGGCGAGCTCCAGCCCGGCGCGATCAAGCTCCGCCAGGCCCTCGGGCGCGACCCGACCCATCTCAAGGCCCTCTGCGCGATGGGCGAGTACTTCCGCATCACCGGCTCGCCGGACAAGAGCCTCGAGTTCCTGGACCGCGCAATCGCCCTGACCAACACGCTGCGCCCGATCACGCTCAAGTCGTCGTGCCTGGCAAACCTCGGCCGCTACCAGGAAGCCGCCGACCTGCTCGCCCCCCGCGCCCGCGCAGACGACGCCGAGCTCAGCGCCGTCGTCGCCTACGCCGACATCACCGAGGCGCTCAAGCGCCCAGAAGAGGGCGTCGAGCTGCTGGAAAAAGCACTCGAGAAGCCCGTGTTCCACAAGGGCGCCCGCAACGGCGCGCTCTACGTCCTCGGGCGCCTTCTCGACAAGATCGGACGCTACGACGACGCGTTCGACGCCTTCGCCCGCGCCAACAAAATGTACAAGACCGGCCCGCGATTCGAGATCGATGGGATCAAAAACCTCTGGACCCGCGAGGCGTTCGAGGGCGCGTGCAAGTCCCGCGTCCGCTCTGAGAAGCCCGTTCTCATCATCGGCATGCCACGCTCGGGCACCACCCTCAGCGAGCGAATCATCGCCGCCCACCCCAAAGCCGCGGGCGTGGGCGAGCAGATCATGATGCTCGAGCTCGCCAAGTTCCACCCAGACAAGCTCACGCATGCCCAGGCCGACGCCGGCGCACGGCGCTACATCGAAATGCTCGACCGCCTCGGCGGCAAGAACGCCACGCGCGTCGTCGACAAGATGCCCGACAACTACCAGGTCCTCGGCCCCGTGGCCTGCTTTCTCCCCGACGTCCGCGTCATCCACTGCCTCCGCGACCCACGCGACACCTGTCTCTCGTGCTACTTCCAGAACTTCGGCTCCCGCCACCTCTACGCGGTCGATCTCGAAGAAGTCGCCCACCGCTACGTCACCCATCTCGAGCTCGTCCGCCACTGGCGCGAGGTCACGGGCCTCGAGATCCTCGAACTGTACTACGAGCAGCTCGTCGCCGACCCGGAGACGCAGGTGACACGCGTGCTCGAGTTCCTGGGCCTGCCCTTCGACGAAAAGTGCCTCGACTTCCACCGCTCCAAGAAGACCGTCTCCACCGCCAGCCGCGACCAGGTCCGCCAGCCACTCTACAAGTCCAGCGTTGCGCGCTGGGAGCGGTACAAGGACCACATCGGGCCCATGCTCGACGTGCTCCGCGAGGGCGGGGCGATCTCGGATTGATCCGCTCACAACGCCAACCCGGGGCCAACGCGTGAGCGTCGTCGGCCCAGGCCTCCCGACTCCGGGCGCCCCCGGACCACCCGACCCAGCGCGCGCAGCGGTCGAGGCGATCAGCGCCGGTCGTTTCGACGACGCCGCCCGACTCGCAGAGCGCGCACTGCAATCCCAGCCCAGCAACCCCGCGATGCGACATATCCTCGGCGCCTCGCGCACACGCCTCGGCCGCGCCAGCGACGGGCTCGACCACCTCCGGGCCGCCGCCGCCTCGATGCCCGACAACCCGCTCGTGCGCACCGACCTGGGCGAATGCCTCCGGTTCCTCGACCGCCTCGACGAGGCGCACGCCGCCCTCGACAAGGCCCTCTCCCTCCGCCCCGGGTTCCCCCCTGCGCTGTTCCAGAAGCTGCTCATCCACCAGCACACGGGCGAGCCCGCGCGGGCGCTCGAGCTGGCCGAGCCCATGACCACGGGCGCGGGCGCGAACCCCAATATCGTCATCCTCGCCGCGAACCTGTGCCGCCAGACCGGTCGCACCGCAGACGGCATCACCCTCGTCCAGCGCGCCCTCGCGACACCCAACCTCCACCCGCAGCTCCGACGCGAGGCCCTGTTCGCCCTGGGCCACCTGCTCGACGCGGGCGGGGACTACGACGACGCCTTCGACGCGTTCACCCGGGCCAACGCCCTGACCCAGAGCGGTCCAGCCGCGGACGCGGACGCGATCGTGCGCAGTTGGTCGCGCAAAACAATCGCCGCATTGCCCAGGGCATCGTCGCGCGACGAGACGCCGGTGCTCGTCGTTGGTATGCCGCGGACGGGCTCCACCCTGCTCGAGCAGATCCTGATCGCGGGCAGAGCATGCGAGAGCGTGGGCGAGTCACGGGCACTGCCCGCGATCGCGCGTCGTATCACGCCGGGGTCACTCGCGACCGGCGACGTCGACGCGCTCGCCGACGAGTACGCGTGTGAACTCCGCCCCAGGGCGACCAGCGGCGTCGCGCGCGTCATCGACAAGCACCCGGGCGGGTTCCTGCACCTCGGCCTGGCCGCGTGCATCATCCCGGGCGCCCGCGTTGTGCACACCACACGCGACCCACGCGACGTCTGTCTCTCATGCTTCTTCCAGAACTTCGGCCCACACCTTGGCTTCGCGTCCGACCTCCGCGCGATCGCCCAACAACTCGCCGCGTGCGTAAAGCTGATGGACCACTGGCAAGACGCGACCGACCTGGCGATCGACACCGTACGCTTCGAGACGCTCGTCGCGAAGCCCGAACCAGAGATCCGACGCGTAAGCGCATTCCTGGGGATCGAATACGACCCGGCGTGCCTCCGCTTCCACGAGTCACGCCGCCACGTCAACACCGCCAGCGCCGCCCAGGTCCGCCGCCCGCTCAACACCGACGGCGTCGCCCGATGGCGCCACTACGAGAAACACCTGGGCCCGGTACTCGAGGAACTCGAAAACGCCGGCGTGCCCCTCGACTGAACCGATCACCCCCCGGCGATCTCGTCCATCCCCGCGCACGTGCACGCCAGGTTCCGGTCCCCGTACGGATTGTCCACCCGACCCACCGAGGGCCAGCACTTGCGCCGGCGTAGGTCCTCGCTCGGGAACGCCGCCCGCTCGCGCGGGTACGGGTGATCCCAGTCGTCGCCGACCACCATGTCGATCGTGTGCGGGGCGTTGCGCAGGAGGTTGTCCACACGGTCGGCGCTGCCCTCCTCGATCTCGCGGATCTCCGCGCGGATCGCGACCATCGCCTCGCAGAACCGGTCCAACTCCTCCAGGGGCTCGGACTCGGTCGGCTCGATCATCAGCGTCCCGAGCACGGGCCACGCCATCGTCGGCGCGTGGAACCCGTAGTCCATCAGCCGCTTGGCCACATCGTCGATCCGGACGCCCGCGCTCTTCTCGAACGCGCGGCAGTCCAGGATAAACTCGTGCGCCACCCGACCCGCGTGCCCCGTGTACAGCACCGGGTAATGGTCCTTCAGCCGGTGGGCCATGTAGTTGGCCGCCAGCAACGCCGCCTCGGCAGACAGCTTCAGGCCCGGCGCGCCCATCATCGCGATGTACGCGTAGCTGATGGGCAGGATCGCCGCGCTGCCGTACGGCGCCGCAGAGATCGGCCCGATCGCCTCGGCGCCCGCTGTATCCGGCGCGACGACCGGGTGCGTGGGCAGGAACGGCGCCAGGTGCGACTTGACGCCGATCGGGCCCATGCCAGGGCCGCCCCCGCCGTGCGGGATGCAGAACGTCTTGTGCAGGTTCAGGTGGCTGACGTCCGCGCCGTACTCGCCAGGGCGGCACAGCCCCATCTGCGCGTTCAGGTTCGCCCCGTCCAGGTACACCTGCCCGCCATGCTCGTGCACGACCGCGCACACGTCGCGGATGTCCGGATCAAAGATCCCCGCCGTGGACGGGTACGTCACCATGACCGCCGCGAGCTTGTCGGCGTGCAACTCGGCCTTGGCACGCAGGTCCGCCAGATTGATGTGCCCCTCGTGCGTTTTCACGCCCACGACCCGCATCCCAGCGATCACCGCCGAGGCCGGGTTCGTCCCGTGCGCCGACTCCGGGATCAGGCACACATCCCGGTGGCCCTCGCCACGCGACCGGTGGTATGCCCGAATGACCATCAGCCCCGCGTACTCGCCCTGCGAGCCCGCGTTGGGCTGCAGGCTCACGGCGTCATACCCCGTGATCTCGGCCAACTGCGCCCCGAGCCGCGCGAACATCTCCGCGTACCCCGCCCACTGGCCCCTGGGCGCGAACGGGTGGAGATACGCGAACTCGGGCCACGTGACGGGCAGCATCTCCGTCGTCGCGTTGAGCTTCATCGTGCACGAGCCCAGCGGGATCATCGCGTTCGCCAGGCTCAGGTCACGCGACTGCAGCTCCGTGATGTACCGGAGCATCGCGGTCTCGGACCGGTGCGTGTTAAACACCGCGTGGCTCATAAACGCGCTCGTGCGCGCCACCCCCTCGGCGAACCCCCCGGACGATCCGCCGAGCATCTCAGCGGGGTCGATCTCGACCGTGTTGCCGCACCCGAAGCACGTGCACAGGTCGCGCAGCAGGTCCACCCCCGCGGTCTCGTCGAGCGTCACGCCGACCGTCCCGTCGTCGAAGTAGCGCAGGTTGATCCGGCGCGCCTCGGCCAGTTCGCGCACACGCGCCGCGTCCCCCGCCCCCCCCTTGGCGCCGTCGAGGCGGACGCGGATCGTGTCAAAGCCGGCGCCCCCGACAACCTCGTGCCCGAGCCGCGTCACGCCCCAGGCCAGCGCCCGGGTGAACGCGTGCACACGCCGCGCGATCGCCCTCAGCCCGTCCGGCCCGTGGTACACGCCGTACATCGAGGCCATAATCGCCAGCAACACCTGCGCGGTGCAGATGTTGCTCGTCGCCCGGTCGCGCTTGATGTGCTGCTCGCGGGTCTGTATCGCCAGGCGCAGCGCGGGCTTGCCCCGCGAGTCCTTGGAAACGCCCACTATCCGCCCGGGCATCTTGCGCGCGTGCTTCTCGCTCGTCGCCATGAACGCCGCGTGCGGGCCGCCCATCCCCATCGGCACGCCGAACCGCTGGGCGCTGCCGATACAGATATCAGCCCCCCACTCGCCCGGGGGCTTGAGCAGCGTCAACGCCAGCGGGTCCGCCGCCGCCACCAGCAGCGCCCCGTGATCGTGCGCCCGCGCCGCCAACGACTCGTAGCACTCCACACGCCCGTCGCTCGTCGGGAACTGCACAAGAATCCCGCAGTGCGCCGCAGCCTCCGCCCGCGCCGGGTCGCCGACCTCGACCGCGATCCCCATCGACTCGGCCCGCGTCTGCACCACCGCGATCGTCTGCGGGTGGCAGTCTTCTGCCACAAAGAACGACCGCGGCCGCGACGAAGCGATCTGCACACACATGCCCATCGCCTCGGCCGCCGCCGTCCCCTCGTCCAGCAAACTCGCGTTCGCCAGGGGCAGGCCCGTCAGGTCCGCGATCATCGTCTGGAAGTTCAGCAGCGCCTCGAGCCGCCCCTGCGAGATCTCCGACTGGTACGGCGTGTACTGCGTGTACCACCCCGGGCTCTCCAGGATGTTCCGCAGCACCACCGGCGGCGTGACCGTCCCGTGGTACCCCATCCCGATGCACGACCGCCAGACCTCGTTCTTGCCCGCCAGCGCACGCAGGTCCTCGAGCATCGCCCGCTCACCCAGCGCCGGGGCAAGCTCCAGCCCCCGATCCATCCGGATCGACGCCGGAACCACATCCGCGACGAATGCCTCAATCGTGTCGTACCCCAGCGCCGCGAGCATCCGCGCCCGATCGTCCACGCCCGGGCCGATATGCCTGCGGGCAAACGTGTCCGTCGGGTCCAGGGGCGAGGTGGTCGTGGGCGTTGGATTGGTCGTCATGCGGCGTGCCGAGGCGTCGAGTGTGGTCATCCGTGCTCCCTCCCCGCCGCCCAAACAACGCTTCGCGGCCCGGGTCGAAACTGTACGGGGCCGAGGGCGACGGCGCCCGACACCGATCCCCCTCCGATCCGTCCCGATCGATCCGCATCACCCCCCACGCCGTACACTCGCCGTGGGCCGCATGCCTCGCGCCGCCCACGAGACGGAGGACGCCGTTGAGACCCGATCGTGCGTTGCTGGCCGCCGCGCTCCTCGCCGCGATCTCTGCCGCCGCCGCGCCCCCGCCCACGCCGGCCGTCGCCCCCGCCGCAGAGGACACACCCCCGACCCCCGACCTCGTACAGCGGTACCGCGAGCACCTGTCCACGATCGCAGACCCCGCGATGGAAGGACGCCTGCCCGGCGAGCTGGGCGCCCAGATGGCCGCGGCCTACATCGAGGGCGTCTTCACAGTCCTCGACCTCGAGCCCGCCTTCCCCGAGACCATCACCGCCGACGACGGCTCCGAGGTCCTCACCCCCAGGGCGAGCTACCGCCAGACGATGGAGCTGGGCGCCGACGCGCGTGTCACCGCCGCCGTCGTCTCGATCGCGGGCGAGATCCTCACCATGGGCCAGGACTACACCGTGCTGGGCCTCTCCGACTCGGGCGCGTTCGAGGGCCCGTGCGAGTTCGTGGGCTACTCGATCGTCTCGGGCCCGGGCGGCTACCTGGGCTACCCCGCGGGCACGAACCTCGATGGCAAGGCCGCCGTCATCCTCCGCTTCGAGCCCATGAACGAGCTGGGCGCGAGCAAGTGGGCGGGCGAGGGCTGGAGCCGCCACTCCATGCTCACCGCGAAAATCGCCGCCGCCCAACGCCGCGGCGCCAAGGCCGCCATCGTCGTCACGCCCGACGACGCCGACGACGAGCGCGTCGGCCGCCTCGCCGACACGAGCGAGACACTCGAGGGCCAGGGCTACTTCGAGATCCCCGTCGTCATGGTCACGCCCGAGGTTGCCGACCGGATCGTGTCCGCGGGCGACCCGCAGCACCGCTCGTTCAACGACCTCAAGGTCCTCGCAGACTCCGAGCCCACCCTCGTCGAGCTGCCCGAGGTCGAGGTCTCCATCAACGTCACCATCGAATCGGCCCCGATAGAGACCGACAACATGGGTGCCGTCCTGCCCGGGCGTGGCGAACTGGCCGACGAGTACGTCGTTATCTCCGGGCACTACGACCACATCGGGCGGGGCGAGTGGGGCTCGCTCGCCCCCGACCGCGTCGGAGAGATCCACCAAGGCGCCGACGACAACGCCTCGGGCGCCGCCGGCGTCCTGCTCGCCGCCCAGATCCTCAAGGACGCCTACGACCGACTCCCCGAGGACCAGCCCGCAAGATCCATCCTGTTCCTGCCCTTCACCGCCGAGGAATCGGGCCTCGACGGCTCACGCCACTACCTCGAACACCCCATCGTCCCCCACGAGTCGCACGCGCTGCTCCTCAACATGGACATGATCGGTCGCATGCGCGACGGGTACGTCTTCGTCGCCGGCGTCCAGTCCGGCGAGGGCCTCGAACAACTCGCCCAGCCCCACCTCGACGAGTCGGGCCTGGCCATCATGACCTCGCCGGGCATCGAGTCGGGGCGCTCAGACCACGCAAACTTCGACGCCAAGAAGATCCCCTTCCTCCACTTCACCACACTCGGGCACGAGCAGTACCACACGCCCGACGACGTGATCGAGACGATCGAGATCGACGGCGCCATCCGTGTCCTCGAACTCCTGACCGACATCGCACTCGACGCCGCCACCCGCCAAGAGCCGATGCCCTACACGGGCCAGCGCCTCCGCCAGCAGGTCGCCAGCGCCAACGAAGGACGCCCCCGCGTCCGCGTCGGTCTCGTCCCCGACGCCCGCAACCCACGCAACGGCGTCCTCGTCCGCGCCGTGAGCCCGGACTCGCCCGCCGCCGACGCCGGCATCGAGCCGGGCGACCGCATCACCTCCTGGGCGGGCCAGACCGTCCCCGACGCCCAGGCATGGGCGCAACTGCTCCTCAAGCACGAGCCGGGCGAGACGATCGAGGTCACGTTCGTCCGCGACGGGCGCGAGATCACCCGCCGCGTCCGCCTCAAGGGCGTGGGCGAGGACTGACGCGGGCGCGTGCACACTTCGTATCAGCGCGCGCCGCTCACCCGAACCAGCGCAGCCGCCACCCGCCGTGCTCGAAGACCATGTCCATGAACGTCCACGACAGCCCGCGTGCGCCGATCCCCTGCAACCCCAGACGGAACACGTTGTTCCCCTGCGCCCGCATGAACACGCCGGGCGTGAACTCGCCCATCGGGATCCGGTTGAACAGCGCCCGGATCGCCGCCTGGTTCTGCCTGAGGAACTCGAACCCCTCGCGCGGATCGACGCCCTCGCGCGCGAACTCCTTCTTTGACATCTCGCTGAGCACCTGCTCGACGAACAGGTCCGCCTCGTTGTTGGCCAGCGTCGTGTAGACGTGCGCCATCAGCTGGCGCCCCGTCTTCGAGACCAGCACCACGCTCCCGTCCTCGCGCTCGACCCGCAGTGTCTGCTCCGAGGCGTCGATGACCTCGGGCCCCTCCGAACGCTTCTTCGCCCCCCGCGTCGTCACGTCCCCGCCCACCTCCGCGCCCGGCAGCCCCGAGAGCATCGGCTCGTACCGCACCACCTTCTCGTACCGACGGCACCCGCCCGCGACCGCCACCGCGAGCACCGCCGCGAGCACCAAGGCGCCGAGATAAACACCGCCTGTCCGCATCGCTCGCGTCACTGTTCGCACGCCCCGCCCAAGGGTTCGGGCCCGAGCATCCGCCCGACCTTCGCGTTGACAAACCGTGCGTGGTGCTCGAAGTGCCAGACCTCGAAGGCGACCATCTCGCGGACGCTCAGCTCGCCAAACTCCGGGTGCAGCGTCACCCGCGACCACGCCTCCCCGGGCACGAGCGCAAGCGTCGAGGCGGTCCACTGGCGCAGCGTGTGCACGCTCGCGACGAACGCCCCGATCGCCGGCCTGATCGCCCCCCCGCCGAACAACGGCGCGATCCCCCCCCCGTAGATCCCCGAATCCACGAACGCCTGCTCGTCCCACGTGTACGCGATCGGCCTGTCCTCGCTCAGCGTCCGACGGATCCGGTGCGTCTGGAGCACCTCCGTCTCCGCCAGGTGCCCGAGCACCACACGCACGGGCCACTTGCCCACGCCCGCGTCCGCAAGAAACGCCAGGTCGATCTGGTCCTCGTCGAGCGTGAACACGCGCGGGTCCAGGCGATCGACGCACGCGCGGAACCGCCCGAGCAGCGCCCCGGTCTCCATCTCGAGCAACCCGCGCTCGTGCGGCTCGTACGCCTCAAATATCGTTCTCAGCCCCGACGCCATCGCCACCTCCGTCGCATGCGACGATACGCCCCGCACGGCGCCCGAACCCGCGGGCACGTACCCTCCCACCATGAGCGGCGCCCACAATCCCCCAGACCAACCGGACCCGGCACAACGCCGCCTCGCCCTCCGCGTGGTCACCATGCCCCGCGACACCAACCCCTACGGCACGATCTTCGGCGGCGTCATCCTCTCCTACATCGACCAGGCCGCCTTCGTCCACGCCCTGTGCCACGGCGACTACACCTGGGTCACCGCCTCGATCGAACGCGTCGATTTCCTCGCCCCCGTCAACCTCGGCGATGTCGTCACCCTCTACACGCGCACCGTCCGCGCCGGACGGACCAGCGTCACCATCGCCGTCGAGGTCGAGACCCAGCGCGACCCCGCGATCGACCCCGTCAGCGTCACCTCCGCCACCACCACCCTCGTCGCCCTCGACGCCCACGGACACCCGACCCCGTTTGCCCAACCGGGCCCATGAGCTATCCTGCCCGAGTCGTTCACCCCAGGCGGAGCCACACCCGTGCCCATCGGCAACCTCTTCGGCAAGTCCAAGAAGCCCTCGAAGAACGATCCGGGAACGCCCGCGCCCTCGGGCGACGTGCTCGTAGACTCCAGCTACGCGCGGGCCGAGGGCATGGACGGCTACCTCTCCGCGACCGTCAAGACCGAGCGGATCGCCGAACGCGAGGGCCCGATCCTCGCCGCCGAGCTCGGCAAGGCCGGCAAAGACCGCGCCAGCAAGATCATCGTCGATCTCACCCAGGTCTACATGATCAGCTCGGCGGGCATCGGCTCGCTCGTCCAGCTCCACCGCGCCTGCGAGGCGGACAAGGGCAAGCTCGTGCTCTTCGGCCTCAACAAGGAACTGCTCGAGCTGCTCAAAATCGCACGCCTCGACCGCCTCTTCAAGATCGCCCCGACCCGCGATGCAGCGGTCGAGGCACTCGCGTGAGCGCCCGGGCGCCCACCCCACACCCAAACACAACCGACGATCTCCCGCGCCTCGCCGTCTTCCTCTCGGGGGGCGGCCGCACGCTCGAGTACCTCCTCGACGCAACGCGCGGCGGCGACGTGCCCGCGACCATCGCCCTCGTCGTCGCCTCGCGTGAGTGCCGCGGCGCCAACATCGCCCGCGAAGCCAACCTCCAGACACTCGTCATCACCAAACCGCTCACCAGCGATGGCGTGGACGAGATCGCCCGCGAGCACCGCATCGACTTGCTCGTGCTCGCCGGCTACATCAGGCTCCTGCCCATCCCCCACCGCCTCCGGGGGCGAGTCGTCAACATCCACCCCGCCCTCCTGCCCGACTTCGGCGGCCCCGGGATGCACGGCCTGCGCGTCCACCAGGCCGTCCTCGCCGCCGGCGCCCGAGAATCCGGCTGCACCGTCCACCTGTGCGACGACCGGTACGACACCGGCCCGGTCATCCTCCAGAAGCGGTGCCCCGTCCTGCCCGATGACACCCCGCAGAGCCTCGCCGACCGCGTCTTCGCCATCGAACGCAACGCCTACCCCGAGGCCCTCGTACAACTCCTCGCCGGGCGAGCCCCGGGGGCCCCGGCCCCCGCCCAGGGCGAGTGAGCCGACCCAGGAGGCCCCCAGCCTCGGACGGCCCCAGGCCGTCCCGACGACCAGCCCACGATCCCCCCGACCACGCCCCGATGAACAGACCCCGCGTCACTACGCTGCTCCCGTCGATCTTCCTTCTCGCTCTGGCGAGCGCACCCGCCGCGGCGCGCGCCCAGGACGACGACCTGAGCGACGACCTCATCCTCATCGACGAGTGGCTGCTCGACGAGCCGGTCCCCGAGCCGCGTGCCGCCGCCTCCAACGCGACGCCCGCGCAGAAAGCCAAGGCCCGCCGCCTGGAGCGCGACGCGATCGCCGCGATCGCGAAGGGCGAGCTCGAGCGCGCCGACGCGTTGCTCGAGCAGCAGCGCCGCCTCACGCCCGGCTCGCACGCCGTCTACTACAACCTCGCGTGCGTCCGCTCGCTCATGGGCCTGACGCCCGAAGCCGCCGACATGCTCGCCGCCTCCATCGAGCACGGCTTCGACGACATCCACCAGCTCCGCCGCGACCCCCACCTCGACGCGATCCGCGAAGAACCCCTCTACCAGCAGGTCGTCGCCAGCTGGACCGACATCCTCGACGCCAGGCGCGACGCAAACGTCGAGCACGTCCGCTCCTGGCTCGACGGCCGCTACGAGCTGGCGACCGACGACACCCTCCGAATCACCCTCCTCAGCGCCCACGACAACGCCTCCACCCTCGACTCGCTCAACGAACTCAATGCCATCGCCCGCTGGGCCAGCGACCACGCATTCGCCGGCCTGCTCGACCCGGCCATCACCCCCGACGACCCCTGGGTCGTCGTCGTCTTGCCCAACGCCAAGGACTTCGCCCAATGGTCGATCGGCGCACTCGGCGCCTCGGCCCAGGGGAACTTCTCCAAGGTCGGCGGCGCCTACCTCCACGACACCAAGCACCTGGTCGCACAAGACCTCGGCGCCACCCTCCGCCACGAGTTCTGCCACGTCCTGCACTGGCGCGACATGACCCGCCGCGGCCAAACCCACCCCATCTGGATCCAGGAGGGCCTCTGCTCCGTCCTCGAGGACTACGACATCAGGGGCACGAGCATCGTCCCCGCACCATCGTGGCGCTCCAACATCGTCAAGCGCCAGCTCGACATCGGGCGCCTCGACACCATCACCAAGCTCTCCAAGTACACACAGCGCGACTTCTCGTCCCGCCGCCCGCTGGCCAAGTACGCACAGGCCCGCACCGTCTTCCTCTACCTCGCCACCACCGGCAAGCTCCGCGCCTGGTACGACGCCTACACCGCCTCCTACAGCGACGACCCCTCGGGCCTCAAGGCCTTCGAGACCGTCTTCGCCAAGCCCATCAATGATGTCGAGGCCGACTACCGCGACTGGGTCCGCGCCCTGCCCATGGTCCCGGAAACGGGCGCCGACCTCAGCGCCACGCTCGGCGTCGAACTCGAGAACGGCGATGGCGACGGCCCAATCGTCGTCGCCCTCTCCCTCGATGCACGCCAGCGCACCGGACTCCGCCCCCTCGACCACATCACCGCGATCAACAACGCCCCCACCCGCGACCTCCAGGAACTCATCCGCCGCCTGGGCGCCTACGCCCCCGGATCAACGCTCGAGCTCTCCGTCCGCCGCGGACGCGCCCGCCACGAGACGCTCCGGGCGACCCTCGCCCCGCGCTGAGCACGCGCCACTCGCCCCTGATCCTGATTTTCTCCCGCAGGACAGCAACCCGACGCCCCCTACAACCGAATACTATGTCACACACAGTATGCGGCGTCATACACGCCGCCCCCCTCCCCCGGAGGCACGGACCATGAAAATCGAACGCGAACTCATGCGCGGCGCCGGCCCCACCGCCGTCCTCCAGCTGCTCGCCAACCGCGAGATGTACGGCTACGAGCTCGTCGAGGCCCTCTCCAAGCGCACCGGGGGCGTCCTGGCCATGGGCCAGTCCACCCTCTACCCCATGCTCTACAACCTCGAGGCCAAGGGCCTCGTCGAGGCCGACTGGCGCACCGCAGACTCGGGCCGCGACCGCAAGTACTACCGCCTCACCGGCTCGGGGCGCAAGAAGCTCGCCGCCGACCGCAAGTCCTGGAACGCCCTGTCCGAGGCCATGATCGCGCTGGGCGTCGTCCGAGCCGGAGTCGGGGGGAGCCCGGCATGACCGCCACCACCCCCGCCTCGCGCCACCCGATCTCCGCCGTATGGCGCTGGTCGCTGCGCCGATCGCCGATCCTCGTCGCGTTCCGAGCCCTCGGCGAGCGTTTCCGCCGCCACGCCGCCGCCGCCGTGCTCATCCAGAACTCTACCCTGAGCGCGCCCGTCCGCGAGCGCCTCACCAAGATCGTCAGGCGAACGCGTCTGCACGCCTCCGAGCAGGCCGACATCGCCCGCGAGCTCATCGCCCACGCCCGCGACGCCGCCGACGCGGGCAACGCCGAGCCCGAGACCCTCGCGGGCCTGGGCGACCCACGCCCGGTCGCACGCCTCATCCGCCGGGCCGTCAAACGCAAACGCCCGTTGCCCTACCAGATCCGGCGCTGGGCCGCCCGCTCCGCGCTCGGCGCGTTCGTGCTCGCCGTCCTCTTCTACGCGGCGCTCACAGCCCGCTTCTACGCGGGCGCTCCCAGCATCAAAACCGACTACTTCGCCCGCCTCAACGCACCCGTCCACGCCCTGCCCGAGCCCGACAAGGCCTGGCCCGTCTACCTCGACGCCCTGATCGAGTGGGACCCGATCCGCCAACGCCTCACCGAGATCTCCCGCGTCGATCCGTACGACGACGACGTGACGCGCCGATCGCCGGGCGTGGACTCGATCTACGACGTCCCCCGCGACCACCCCGACTACGACGCGACCGTCGCCGCCCTCAAGAGCTTCCGCCCCACGCTCGACCGCGTCGCACAAGCCGCCGATCGGCCCGCGCTGGGCGTGCTCTACTCCGACCGCACGAGGGCCATCGAGGTCGATGGCGCCGACCACGCAATGGAGGTCCCCATCGAGCCCGCCGCCGACCCGGGCGAGCAGGGCTCGTTGCTCTCGATCCTCTTGCCCCACCTGGGCAAGACCCGCGTGCTCGCGCGTCTGCTCGCGTTCGACATCCGACTCGCCGTGGACGAGGCCGACGCAGACCGAGTCGCCTCCGACGTGCACGCGCTGCTGGGCATGGCCCGCCAGCTCTCGGCAGAGCCCATCCTCATCTCCTCGCTCGTCGGCGTCGCGATCCACGAGCTGGCGATGCAACGCCTCGCGATGGTCATCGACGAATCGCCCGACCTGCTCTCGCGGGACCACATCGTCGCCCTCTCCCACCGGATCGCGGCGGATCGCGATTCGACCCTCACGCTGAGACTCGAGGCCGAACGCATGATGTTCGAGGACCTGCTCCAACGGTCGTTCACCGACGACGGCCGGGGCGGTGGTCGCCTCACCCCCGAGGGCGCCCGCCTCATGACCCAGATCACCAGCCCGCCCCCGGACTTCGCGCCCGCCCCCGACGAGGAGCCCTGGGTCATCCGCTCGGCCGGGACCCTCGCGATGCCCGTCCTCGGCGCCACGGTCAGGGGACGCATCGAACAGTCGAGGATGCACGCCGAACTCATGGACACCGCCGAGCACGCGCTGGCCGCCGGGCCCGCCTCGATCCACACCATCCTCGAGCCAGCAGACCAGCGCCTCGAGAGCCTCGCGAGCGACCCGGTCTCCTGGTACCCGCTGGCCCAACTCTTCCCCGCGATCAGCCGCGCCATCGTCAACGTCTTTGCCGCCCGAGCCTCGGCCGACGAGACCCTCGCCCTGCTCGCCGCCGCCGCCTTCCGCCAGGACCAGGCCCGCTGGCCCCAGACGCTCGACGAGCTGGTCCCGACATACCTGCCCCGCGTCCCCGACGACCCCTTCGTGCCGGGATCACACCTGCACTACCGCCTCGAAAACTCCACCCCACGCCTCTGGTACGCCGGCGCCGACGCGGACGACGACGACGGGCAAGCCCCGCCCGCGCCCCGCCGTCCGGCGTACACCCGCCAAGTCAACGACATCAGCGCCGCATACCAGAACGCCGCCAACGTCCCCGACGGCGACTGGGTCCTCTTCCCGCCCCAGGACTGACCCACGCTTTCCACACCCGTGCCCGCCCCGCCGCGGCGCTCTACCTTCCTGGCGCACGCCACGGAGGGCCCCCATGCGCCAGTACCTCGACCTCCTCGAGCACGCCTTGCACCGCGGCGTCAAACGCGACGACCGCACAGGCACCGGCGCCTTGGCCGTCTTCGGCGCCCAGACCCGCTACGACCTCGCCCACGCCTTCCCCCTCCTCACCACAAAGAAGCTCCACACACGCTCCATCGTCCACGAGCTGCTCTGGTTTCTCAGGGGCGACACCAACGCACATTCCCTCAACGACGTCGGCGTCAAAATCTGGGACGAGTGGGCAGACCCCGAGACAGGCGACCTCGGCCCCGTCTACGGCGCCCAGTGGCGCGCCTGGCCCGCC
Source organism: Phycisphaerales bacterium (assembly GCA_029260515.1). Classification (GTDB taxonomy): domain Bacteria; phylum Planctomycetota; class Phycisphaerae; order Phycisphaerales; family UBA1924; genus JAJRXR01. The sequence goes on from JAJDDC010000031.1 coordinate 17,666, forward strand.
CCCACCCCCGACAACCCGACCCGCTCGATCGACCAGATCGCCGACCTCGTCGAGAACCTCAGGGCCAACCCCTTCTCCCGCCGCCACGTCGTCACCGCCTGGAATCCCGCCCAGCTCGCCGCGATGGCCCTGCCCCCCTGCCACTGCCTCTTCCAGCTCTTCGTCGCCCCAGCGGGCGACGGCGGCCCCCACCTGCTCTCGTGCCAGCTCTACCAGCGCTCCGCCGACCTCTTCCTCGGCGTCCCCTTCAACATCGCCAGCTACGCCCTGCTCACCTGCATGCTCGCCCAGGTCTGCGGCTACCGCCCCGCCGAGTTCGTCCACACCCTGGGCGACGCCCACCTCTACCTCAACCACATCGACCAGGCCCGCGAGCAACTCGCCCGCGAGCCCCGCGACCCCCCCACCCTCCGCCTCAACCCCGCCGTCACCTCGATCTTCGACTTCCGCTTCGAGGACATCGAGTTCCGCAGCTACGACCCGCACCCGTCGATCAAGGCCCCCATCGCCGTCTGAACCGAGCCGCCTGAGGGTGGGACAGGCGTCCCGCCTGTCTTCCTAGAGTCACACGATGCCTGCAGTCGTCCTCGTCGCCGCCGCCAGCGAGAACAACGTCATCGGACGCGACGGCGGACTCCCCTGGCGCCTCCCCGACGACCTCGCCCACTTCAAACGCCTCACCATGGGCCACGCCATCATCATGGGGCGGGCCACGTATGAGGAATCCGGGCGCCCGCTGCCCGGGCGGACCAACATCGTCATCACCACCCGCGAAGACTGGAAGCCCGAGGGCGTCCAGACCGCCCGATCCCTCGAGCACGCCTTCGAGATCGCGGACGCCGCCCACCCGCACCAGGACCGCATGGTCATCGGCGGCGGCCAGATCTACCGCCTCGCCCTACCCCTCGCGACCCGCATCGAGCTCACCCGGATCCATGCCCAGGTCCAGGGCGACACCACCTTCCCCGAGCTGGGCGAGTGCTGGGTCGAGACCGCCAGGTCCGATCACCCCGCCGACGACCGCCACGCCCACGCCTTCAGCTTCCTGACCTACACCCGAAACCCGACCGCCTGAGCCGCCGCACGAACGCATCCCTGCCTCGCCGACCACCCCTCGGCGAGAATCTGGGCGAAATTCGGGCCCCAGGTTCGGGTTGTGACGGGTGTGCTGGCTGTCATGGGCCAAAAAACACCAGTTTGGCGTCCAACTTCGTTGGCGAGGACCCCGGACGGGGTGCACCTTCTCACCGGGTCAGGAACGAGCGAGTTCGTTCAAAATCAATCTGTTTGTGGGACATCACCCAGTACACGTGAGGAGATCTCAAATGAAGAGCGGTATCGCAATCGCTGCCGTCGCCGGCCTCGCCACCGTCGCGGTTGGCCAGACCACCAAGGGCATCATCAACGTGACGGCCAGCCAGTCGGTCGTCTCCGTCGGCGACATCGTCACCATCGGTGTCGTCCTCGACGACGCCAGCCCCTCGGGCGTTCTTTCCTTCGACATCTCGGTCACCTCGGCCGACGCGGGCTTCTCCGTCCTCGGCGCCCCGACCTTCAACGCCGGCGTGTTCGGGCCCTCCGGCTCCGCCCTCGCCAACGGCGCCACCGGCCTCGGCGGCACCACCGACATCCTCGGGCCCACCCTGGACGCCCCCCTCAACAACCTCGCCAACGTCTACACCTTCCAGATCATGATCACCGCCGGCTTCGACGGCCTGATCGTCTTCAACTCCTCCGACGGCCCCGGCCCCAACGCCGCCATGCAGTGGGCGGTCGAGGGTGGCCTGGTCCTCCTCCCGGGTCAGTACGACTCGATCAACCACGGCACGGTCCGCCTGACCCCGGCTCCCTCGGGCTTGGCGCTCCTCGGCCTCGGTGGTTTCGTCGCGGCTCGCCGCCGCCGCTGATCCGCCTCAAGGGAGACGTGCCCCCGGGAGTGGGCCCGTCACCCCGCTGAAAAGACAGCCAAACCCCCGTCCGCAACCGCGGGCGGGGGTTTTTCTTTGCCCAACTTCACACCCCTCCCGCGAACGCCCGTCGCACGCCCTCAGCACTATTTTTGCCCACCCCGTCCCGCGCGAAGAAGGCGTGAACGCCGTGAGATTCTGCGCCGCGGCATTATCCCCAGTTCAACGCGTAGTGCCGTGATATTCCCGGAGTTACGCCCACGACCCTGCCACAACCCTGCCAAAGATTCCCCCTGAAATCACTGGCATTTCCCGTTGCATCGGTTTGGCGCCTCCTGTAGCATTGTGCTGGGTCAGGAACGAGCTACTCGTTCACGGTCAATATCTGTGTTGGCGGGTTCTGCCCGCCTTGAGGAGAAAGAAGATATGAAGAGCACCATTGCAGTTGCCGCTGTGGCCGGTCTTGCGACCGTCGCTTCGGCCCAGGTCGGCTCCGTCACCCTGACGGCGTCGCAGACCGTCGCCTCCGCCGGCGACCTCATCACCATCAGCGTTTACGTCGACGACGACGGCACCACCCCCGGTGTCTTCTCCTTCGACATCGCGGTCACCTCGGGCGACGCTGGCTTCAGCGTCTCCGGCGGCCCGACCCCCAACGGCGCGGTCTTCGGCTGGGCCGGTGCGGCCCTCGCCAACGGCGCCACCGGCCTCGGCGGCTCGACCGACATCTTCGGTCCCACCTTCGACGCCCCCCTGAACGGTCTGGCTGTCTACAGCTTCCAGATCCAGTACAACGGCGGCGAAGTCACCTTCACCGCGTCCGACGGCGCTGGCCCCAACCCGGCCCTGCAGACCGTCAGCGAGGGCGGCCTCGTCCTCCTGCCCGCGGCCTACGCGAGCATCGACCTCGGCTCCGTCCGCATCACCCCCGCTCCCTCGGGCCTCGCGCTCCTGGGTCTCGGTGGCATGATCGCCGGCCGCCGTCGCCGCTAATCCGATCCATTCGGATTCTGCTGCACACACAGCTCCCCCGTCCGCGACAGCGGGCGGGGGACTTTGTTTTTGGCCCCGCCGCCCCGCCGCCCGCCCAGGCCACGCACCAGTTGGTCATACGAGACAGCGCACCGCGCCGGTATCCTGAGGCAAGAGGTGGCCGCGTCATGAGACTCGGCGCAGTTCCGCTTCTCGCACTCGCCGTGATCGCACATCGACGCCGGCAATCGCCGCCCTGCTCGCCCTCGCCGCGCGCCGCCGGCGCTGACTCAGTACTGCATCACCGCGTGCACCGGCGCGCACCCCGCGAGCTTCTCGCGCCCGCCCAGGTACCCCAGCTCGATCAGCACCGCGATCCCCACGATCTCCGCGTCCGCCCTCCCCACCAGCTCGCAGCTCGCCTTCATCGTCCCCCCCGTCGCCAGCAGATCATCGACCACCAGCACACGCTTGTGCCCGTCCAGCGCGTCCGAGTGGATCTCCAGCCGGTCGCTCCCGTACTCCAGCTCGTAGTCCACCCCGTGCACGCTCCGCGGCAGCTTCCCCGGCTTGCGGATCGGCACGAACCCCGCCGCCAACGCCTGCGCGATCGCGATCCCGAAGATAAACCCACGGCTCTCGGCCCCGATCACCAGATCGATCCGCTTGCCCCGGAACGGGTTGGCCATCAGCTCCACCGCCAACGCCAGCGCCGACGGATCCGCCAACAACGGCGTGAAGTCGCGGAACACGATCCCCGGCTTCGGGAAGTCCTGCACGTCCCGGATCAACCCCCGCAGCCGCTCGACCGAGCTCGTCGCGTCCATACCGCCCTCCGGTTGCGCCCCCGCGCCCGCAGAGCATACAGCCCCGCCCAGCCCCCTTCCCCGATCTGCCGATCTGCCGACCTCACGCCCGTACACTCCCGCATGCCCCCGCCCCGCAAAGCCGTCCAGCCCCTCGAGGTCGTCGAGCCCCTCGGCGCCCGCGTCCTCATCCGCAAGGACGACGACAAAAAGCAGACCAAGGCCGGCCTCCACCTGCCCGACAAGATCGAGATCCCCACGCTCACAGGCCGCATCGTCACCGTCTCGGCCCAGGTCGAGACCGACGACGACTACCCCATCCGCCAGTACGACCGCGTCCTGTTCAACCCCAAGCACGCCATCCCCGTGGACTTCGAGGGCGACAACCGCCTCTTCGTCGTCCCCGTCGAGGACGTCGTCGCCGTCTTCCGCAAGGACGGCGAACTCGGAACCTAGCCCCACGCGTGAGCACGGGGCCGCGCGCGCAGGACCACCGGAGAGCGCCATGAGATCCATCCTCATGCCAATGCTCCTCGCAGTGATCTGCGCATACGCACCTGCCCAGAACGACTGGGATCCGATCGCCGACCACAACGCCACGATCGAAGCCATCCCAGCCAGCGAACGCGCCTGGCCCGTCTACATCGCAGCGTACGACGCCCTCCAGGACCTCGCCCCCGACGATGACACGAGCGGCGTCCACCCCGACGTCGGGATCTACCCCGGCGACTCGGAGGGCGATTGGGACTCCCTCGCCGAGTGGCTCCGCAACCCCATCGCCCGTCACGCCTCCGCGGAGTTCCGCCGCGCCGCGGAGCTCCCGCACCTCGGCATGACGCTCACCGCGGGCGACAATCCCGTGCAAGCCAAGTACTGGGCCGCCCGCTATCCCGACTATGAGCCGGCCGGAGAGCCAGACGATGCGCTGATGATGTCGATGCTCCTCCCGCACCTCGGGATGCTCCGCGGCATCACGCGCCAACTCTGCTCCGAGGGGGCACTCGCCCTGGCGGAAGGAAACCCAGCGCTCTTTGTGGCGAATATCGGCGCGTGCGTATCCAGCAGTGCGCACGCCGTCGAGCCGCCGTTGCTCATCAGCCAGATCCTTCGGTTCGCGATGATCGCGAAGGTCTGCGCCCTCGTCCAGTGGGCGCTGTCAGAACACCCCGAGGCCATCGATGACCGGGTCGGGCCGGAGCTCTCGACACGGCTCGCCTCGCTCGCGGCAAACGACACGTACGCCCTCGATACATCGATAGAGAACCTGATCTTCGAGGATCTCGTCCGGCGGTGCATCGACGCCGGGGGAGGATTCGACCCGGACCGGCTCGGCATGCTCGCACGCGTGATGCAATCCGATCAGAAACCCCCGCCGCCGCCGCCGCCAGGGTCCGCTGGCGCGCTCCGGGGGCAAGCACGGGAGGCGGTCAATGCATACCGCCTCCTCGCGGCCGCCGCCACACGTGAGTCGCGGAAACCGTGGGATGCGGATCTCGCAACACCAACCCAAGACCTTGAACGCACGCTGGAAACTCTGGATCGACCCGCGTCGCTCCTGGCCGGCATCATCAAGCCGGATTGGAACGCGGCGATCCGCTCGATCGTCTACGCGCGCACGACCCTCGACGCCACCCTCCTCACCCTCGCCCTCCACCGCCACCACCTCCGCCACGCCGCCTGGCCCGCCACCCTCGCCGACCTCGACGCCGACCTGCTCGACGCGCCCCCCATCGACGCCTTCACCGGCAAGCCCCTGCTCTACAAGCTCACCGACACCGGCCCCCTCGTCTACTCCGCCGGCGCCGACCGCGACGACGACGACGCCCGCCCACTTCGCGACGCCGACGGCGCCATCACCACCCCCAAGTGGATCCCCGCCGCAAGCATCCAACCAACACTCGAATCCGACCCCGCCTCCATCGACGGCGACTGGATCCTCTTCCCCCCGACCGACTGACCTCCGCGCCTACCAATCCCCATGCGTCCCCACACGACCACCGCCATGCGTGCCGCCGCCGCCATCGCGCTGCTGTGCTGCTCGCTCAGCCTCCTCCCCGCCTGCACCGTCGCCGCCGCCGGCGCCGCGGTCGGCGTCGCGCAGTCGGGCAGCGCCATCATCGAGAAGGGGCGCGTCACCACCTCCATGCTCGTCCGCTACGAGGACGTGATCCCTGTCATCGAGTCCGCGGCCCACACACTCGACCTCGATATCCGCCGCGTCGTCGAGAAAAACAACCGTGTCTCGTACTACTACAACGAAACGCACGGCGGCAAAGTGGCCGTCTACATCGCCCGCCGCACCGAGACCATCACCTCGCTCATCATCGACGTCGGCGCCACCGGGCGCCAGGACGTCGCCCGCCTCTTGCACGCCCTGGTCATCCACCAGCTCGACGAGGCCGGCGTCTTCATCGAGGACTGGAGCCCGTCCACCGGCGCCGTCCCCGTCGCAAGCCCCGACTAGACCCCCACCGTCCCCCCGCACGCACCCGCGGCCCCGTACCCTTGCCCGCGATGCCCAACCCCTTCCTCGCCCCGCTCGATCAACTCCCCGACCCGCTGCCGGTCCCGCCGATCGTCCGCCGCCGCGGCGACCCGCCCCTCATCGCGAGCATCCGCCCGCCCGGCTCCAAGAGCATCACAAACCGCCTGCTCCTGCTCGCCGCGCTGTGCGAGGGCGAGTCCACGCTCCGCGCCCCACTGCTCGTGGCCGACGACACGGCCCGCATGATCGCCGCCCTCCGCAGCCTCGGCGCCGACATCAAGACTCCTCCTCTTCCTCCCTCGCCACTTGGTGGAGAGGGCCGGGGTGAGGGGTTTCCGCCCTCTCCGTCTTCTCTCCCCCCCGCCTGCCTCCTCATCCGCGGCGTCGCCGGCCGCTGGATTCCCACCTCTCCCGACCTCACCCTCGACCTCGGCAACGCCGGCACCGCGACCCGATTCCTCTCCGCCGCCGCGCTGCTCTCCCCAACCCCCGTCACCATCGACGGCGACGCCCGCATGCGCCAACGCCCCATCTCGGGCCTCGTCACCCACCTCCGCGCCCTCGGCGCCCACGTCGAGCACCTTGCCTCGCCCACAGCGCCCCCCATCCGCATCTCGCCCCCGCCCCAGCCCGCCACGACATCCCTCGACATCCCCCCCACCGCCTCCAGCCAGTTCATCAGCGCGCTGCTGCTCGTCGCGCCCTGGCTGCCCGGGGGGCTCACGCTCCGATTGCTCCCGCCCGTGACCAGCGCGTCGTACGTGCGCATGACCCTCGCGCTGCTCGAACGTCTCGAGGTCGAGGTCCAGGCGAGCGACGACCTGTCGGTCGTCCGCGTCCCGCACGCCCCGCCCCGCGCCTTCGAGATGGACGTCGAGCCCGACGCCTCCGCCGCCACCTACTTCTGGGCCGCCGGCGCCCTGATCCCCGGCGCGACCGTCTCCGTCCAGGGCCTCTCCGCCGACTCACTCCAGGGCGACGCGCGCTTCCCCGACCTGCTCGCCCGCATGGGCGCCGACGTCCGCGAGCGCCCCGCGACCGCCGGCGCGCCCACGAGCACGAGCGTCGCGGCGCCCGCGCAGCTCTCGCCCATCATGGCCGACATGGGCGACATGCCCGACGCCGCCATGACCCTCGCCGCGTGCGCCGCCTTCGCCCCCGCCCCCTCCGTCATCCGCGGCGTGCGCACGCTCCGGGTCAAAGAGACCGACCGCATCGCCGCCCTCGTCAACGAGCTGGCCAAGATCAATGTCCGTGTGCACGTCCACGCCGACGCCGACACCATCACCATCACCCCACCCGAGGGGGGCATCGACCGCTCGCCCGACGCGACACCAGTCGTCTTCGACACCTACGACGACCACCGCATGGCGATGTCGCTGGCCCTGATCGCCCTCCGCCGCCACAACGTCTCGATCGCCGACCCCGCCTGCGTCGCCAAGACCTACCCGGGCTACTGGCGAGATCTGGCGAGGCTGTACGCCTGACGCTCACCCCCGCTTGAACCCCAGCCCAAGCCCAGCGATCGCCGCCGCGGCCGAGGGCAACTCGCCCGTGATGAATGTGCGGAAGCTGTCGAACTGACCCGTCGCCCACGCCGCGACCGAGTCGTACTTGTCCCCGATCGCCCCCCAGTGGATCTCCAGTAACCCCGCGTACTCGAGCCCGAACAGGAACAGCGCGAACACCCCCACGACCACCAGCGACAGCTTCACGAACGTCCGCAGCGCGTACGCGACCGCGAACCCGATGAAGAAACTGAACCCCAGCCTGAACACCGCCGGCGACCACTCGCGCATCCACGCCCCGTCATCCCCCCCGTCCGCCGCCGCCACGTCCTCGCCGTCGCCCTGCGGGATGATGTCGAACCCAGTCGCGCCCGCCGGCGTCTCGCCGCCCGGGGACGCGGCCGACGCGGGCGCCTCGCCCCCGCCGTTTACCCGCGCCATCACGCCCAGCGCCGCCCCGCCCGCCATCACGAGCACGGACACGACCACCAACGTCTTCACCCACCCGGGCGACGCCGACAGCAGCCCCTTGCGCGCCCCCACGCGCGTGCCATTGCCCCCGCCGCCACGTTTTTCTCCGTCGTCACCCATCGCGCCCGCCCTTCTCGAGGTCATCAAACACGCACGACGGCACCAGCCCCCGCACCACGTCCTCCCACCCCCGAGGCCCGATCATCCCCTTGACCGTGCTCGAACTGATCTGGCACAGCTCCCGCGGCGGCATCAGGAACACCGTCGTCAGCTCCGGCGCCAGATCCGAGTTGATGTACCGCATCCCCCGCTCGTACTGGTAGTCCGCCTCGTCGCGGATCCCGCGCAAGACAAACCTCGCCCCGCGCCCCCGCGAGTAGTGCGCCAGAAACTCGTTCTCGATCGACGCGACCTCGACGTTCGCGAGCCCGCCGCAGACCTCCCGCAGCCACCCCAGCCGCTGGGCCAGGGGGTACGAGTACAGCTTTTCCGGGTTCTCCGCGACCGCGACCACCAGCCGGTCGAACAACCGAGCCCCCTGCTCGATCATCCACACATGCCCGTTCGTCGGCGGATCAAAGCTCCCGGCGTAGACCGCGGTCTCGCTCATCAATCACCCTCCTCGATCGACCCCAGCCACCCCTGCACAAGCTCCACCCGCGTCGTCGGCGCCTCGTCCTCGCCGCGCTTGATCACCATCAGCCGCCCGTCGAGCATCAGATGCGCGTTGACGTAGTCTCGATCCGGCCTCGCGATCGGCCTTGTTTCACCGATCACGGGCCGCTCGTCGTACACGATCTCGGTCATGAACTCGCGCCGATCCAGGCCGAGATGCCGCACCCACAAACGGCCCGCCCCGTCCACGGACCAACCGCACCGCCAGGCGCCGCGGGTCGTCACGGGGATCGCCGGCCCCAGCCCGGACGCAGAAATCTCACGCACGTACGCCTCGGGCCGACCGGTCTCTTCGCTCACGTATGCGATCAGCGGCGTGCCCTCAGGCGCGTACGCCGGGGTATGGTAATTCCCCTCGGATTGGGCGAGCACACGCCGATGATCGCCGTCGTCCAGCCCGATCTCGACCAGCCGATTGGGCTCACTGTGCAACCGCTCGTCGATGAGCACCCGCTCGCCGTCCGGCGACACGCTCCTCGGGAACACGTCGTCCGCGGATGTCCACCCCCCGACAATCCGCCGAGGCTCATCGGTCCCGTCGAAACGGGCCACGAGCAGCTCCCCACCCTCCTCGTCGTGCGGATTCCACCGCGTCACGATGACGTGCTCCCCGTCGGGTGTGAGGATCGGTGCGTAGAAGTCCGTGCCCGCTTCGGCGAACAGACGGCGGAGCCGCCGGCGATCAACCTCGCTCACCCACACGTCGTACAGCCCGCCGCGGTTCGCGACCATCACCGCAAGCCGCCGCCCGTTGGCCGAAACCGCGATGTTGTCCTCGAACGCGCGACGCTCGTCCGACCACACCGTCTCCGCGCCCTCGTCGTCGACGATCACGATCGAACGCGAGGCGCCCTGCAGCCCGCCCGGCCTGTACGCGAGCGTCCCGCCGCCCGAGAACGCGAACAAGCCGTACTCCCACGACATGCCGGTCGCCAGCCCATCCTCGACCGGACGCGCCCGGCCCTTCGGCTTGAGCGTCACAGGATCGAACGCCGACCAGAAGATCGTCTCGCCACGCGTGTACAGGACATCGCCGCCCGGCGTCATCCGCAGCGAGTTCGCGTCCTCGACGACTGATGTATACCGCCCGTCCCTGACGCTGATCACCACGGCGTCCTCGCGGTACCCGTCGATCGAATACCCCAGCGTGTGCAGCGCCACGTGGTCCCGCCCGAACGGGCCGACGAACGAGGCGTAGTCCACATCCTCGCCGCCCGTGTCGATCGCGAGTCTCCTGACCTCACGCCCCGTCCCGGCCTCGAAAACCACCAGCTCGCCCGTCCCACGCGACAGACACGCGATCTCCCCATCCGCTGTCCACGTGAACCACGCCGAGCCGTTCACACGGTACGCCTCGGGCACGCGCATGACCTCGACCGCACGCGCCGAGAGATCCGAGGGCACACTCAGGAGCCGCCGCTCACTCGAGACTTCCTCCCCCGTCGTCAGCATCGCCAGCGACAGACCGTCGGGCGAGAACATGATCTGCTGCGCGCCCCCCGAGCCCTCAACCAACCGCCACTTCGCTCTCGAAAGGTCACGCACGTACACCGATCTGGCGAACGTGGCGTGCGCCGACTCCCCCTTGAGAACCCGCCCGATCGCCGCGAGCCGAGACCCGTCGGGCGAGATCTCCACCCACGTGAACGCGATCCCCTCCGGCGCCACCACCGACGTCCGGACCACGCCCGGCGCGCCGGCCCCGCGACCCGCCTGCAACGCCACCGCGCCAATGACCGCCGCCAGCGCGATGACCCAGCCGATCATCCCCAGCACACCGATCGCACGCCCCCGCCCGCCGCCCGCCGAGAGCGCATCCTCCGCCCCCGCGCCCCGCGCACGCTCCAGCTCGACCCGCACGTCCCCCATGTCCCGCCAGCGCTTCGCCTTGTCACGCTCCAGGCACCGCGTGAGCACCAGCCGCGCGCCCGACGGCGTCCCTGCCGGCAGGCGGTCCATCTCGACCTCTTTGTGCAGAACCGCCCCGATCGAGTCCGTCGCCGTCTCGCCCGCGAACGGCCCAAACCCCGTCAGGCACTCGTACAGGATCACCCCCAGCGCCCACACGTCCGTCCGACGATCGACAGCCCGCCCCCGCGCCTGCTCGGGCGACATGTACGCCGCCGTCCCCATGATCGCGCCCGGGATTGTCGGGCTCACGCCCCCGACCGGCGTCGTCAGCGTCGGCGACTCACTCAACGAGCTCGACACGCCCCCCCCGCCCTTGGCCAGCCCGAAGTCGAGCACCTTCACCCGCCCGTCGGGCGTGATCTTCACGTTCGAAGGCTTCAGGTCCCGGTGCACGACCCCCTCGTCGTGCGCCGCGCCCACGCCCGCCGCGATCTGCGCGCAGATGTCCAGCGCCTCCTCGACCGACACGCCGCCCCGGTCGATCCGCTCGTCGAGCGTCTCGCCCTCGACCAGCTCGAGCACGAGGTAGCGATGCCCCCCCTGCTCCTCCACGCCGTAGATCGCCCCGACGTTCGCGTGGCTCAGCGATGCAAGCGTCCGCGCCTCGCGCTCGAACCGGGTCAGTCTGTCCGCGTTGCCGCCCAGATCCTCGGGCAGCGCCTTGATCGCCACCGCCCGCCCCAGGCGCGTATCGATCGCCCGGTACACCACCCCCATGCCCCCACGACCGATCTCGTGCTCGATCTCGTAGGCGCCGATCCTCGTCCCGCTGCTCAGCACGGGCACAGTCTATCGCCGATCCCGCCCGCCCAACCGCCCGACCCCCTGTACGATCACGCCCGCCAACACACCCGAACCACGCGCCGCCACCGCCCGGAACCCCGCGGCACGCGCCGCGTACTTCCACCCGACCCGCCAGATGACCGACACCACCACCGCGGCATCCCACACATCCCAACCCCCCCGCCGCCGGTTCCGCCTCGCCTCCCGCCGTGCGTGTCTCCGGCTGCTCGTGGTATTCGCCGCCCTCGCGCTGCTCGCGCTCCTCGCCTACGCCCGCCAGCTCAACATGCCGGGGCGACCGATGACCGGCCCGCTCCCCACGCTCACCAGCGCCCAGCACGCCACCGCCGAGCGTTTGCGCGACGACGTCATCTCCCTGTGCGACGCATTCCCACACCGCTCGGTCTTCGACCCCGTGACCTACAACGCCTCGGCCGACTTCCTCCGCGCCCAGCTCGCCGACACCGGGCTCGACGTCCACACCGAGCCCGTCCCCGGCCCGATCCAAGACTCGCGCAACATCTCCGTCGAGATCCGCGGCACAACCGCGCCCGAACAGGTCATCATCGTGGGCGCACACTACGACACCGAGGAGAACACACCGGGCGCCGACGACAACGCCTCGGGCGTCGCCGCAGTCCTCGAACTCGCACGCCGACTCAAAGACGCCACCCCGGACCGAACCATCCGACTCATCCTCTTCGCCAACGAGGAGGCCCTCCACTTCGGCACGCCCGCCATGGGCAGCTTCCTCCACGCCCGCGACGCCAAAGCGCGGGGCGAGGACGTCCGCGCCATGATCTCCGTCGAGATGATCGGCTACTTCGACGACACCCCCGGCTCCCAGCAGTACCCCAAACCCCTGAGCCTCCTCTACCCCGACACCGGCGACTTCATCGCCGTCGTCGGCAATCTGTCATCAACCACCCTCACCCGCCGCGCCGCCCGCGTCATGCGCGACGCCAACACCGTCCCCGTCTACGGCGCCGCCCTCCCCGCCTCCGTCCCCGGCATCGCCTGGTCCGACCACTCATCTTTCTGGCGCCACGATTACCCCGCCATCATGCTCACCGACACATCCTTCTTCCGCAACCCCCACTACCACACCCCCCGCGACACCCCCGACACCCTCGACTACGACCGCATGGCCCGAGTCCTCGACGCCGTCGAGGCCCTCGTCCGCGACCTGGCGAGCAACGACTGACAAATATCACCCCGCCTCCCGTGCACACCGCACAATCGCCCCCAGACTCATCTCGACGTCTTCCGCAGTCGTCGCCCACCCCGACACGCTGATCCGCATCGCGCGCCGCCCGCGCCATGTCGTCCCGCCGCACCAGCACGTCCCGTCCCGCTGGATCGCGTCGATCACCCGCCGCGTCCGGTCGTCGTCCCCGAAGCTCACCAGCACCTGATTCAGCTTCACCTCGTTGAGCACCTCGAACCCCGCATCGCGCAGTCCCGCCGCAAACCGCGTCGCGTGCGCGCAGCACCGCTCCACCAGATCGCCCAGCCCCTCGCGCCCCAGACTCTTGAGCGCCGCCCACACCTCGATCCCCCGCGCCCGCCGCGACATCTCCGGCGTGAAGTACCAAGGCTCCCGCCCGCCCCCATCAATCAGGTACGCCGCCGACCCCGACATCCCCCCGACGACCGCCGCCGCGTCCTTGCAGATCACCAGCCCGCTGTCATACGGCACATTCAACCACTTATGACAATCCACCGACCACGAGTCCGCCAGCTCAACCCCCGCCGCCTGGTCCCGCCGCGTCGGACACGCCCGCGCCCACAGCCCGAACGCCCCGTCCACGTGCACCCAAGCCCCCGCCTCCCGCGCCCGCCCGCAGATCTCATCAAACGGATCGAACGCCCCCGTGTTCACCTCCCCCGCCTGCGCGCACACCAGCGTCATCGCGTCCAGCTTCGGCATCCCCGACGCGATCATCCGCCCCTGGTCGTCCATCGGCACGACCGTCACCCGCTCGCGCCCCAGCCCCGCCATCGCAAGCGCCTTCTTGATGCTCGCGTGCACCGCCTCGCCCACAACGACCCGGACCTCCGGCGCCCCGAACAACCCCTCCGCCTCCACGTCCCACCCGGCCCGCCCAAGCAGCGCATGCCGCGCCGCGCACACAGCTGTAAAGTTCCCCGCCGTCGCCCCGCTCACGAACCCGACCCCGCACTCCCGCGGCAGGTCCATCGCCTCGAGCACCCACCCCCCCGCGATCTCCTCCAGCCGCGCCCCCACAGGCGACCCCGCCACCATCCCCGCGTTCTGGTCCCACGCGCTCGCCAGCCACGACGCCCCCACGCACGCCGGCAGCGCCCCCCCGATCACCGTCGAAATACTCATGACGATGAGCACGCTCGACGCGACGGCCAAGCCGAGCAGCACCGGCTCGATTTCGGCCGTGAGCCATGCTCGCAGAAAAGCCAAAACCGCCAGACCCACGCCCATGCAAATCCCAAGCGCGAGTTCACGCGCGAGCACCCGC
>JAJDDC010000032.1 GCA_029260515.1 Phycisphaerales bacterium
TTTTTGGCATACTATCTTTGTGATTATTACGTTTGCTGTCGTCGCAAGAGGTGTGCAAGGCGGAATCGAGAAAGCATCGCGAATTATGATACCGCTATTATTTCTGATGTTAATTATTTTGTTGATCTACGCGTCACAAAGTGGCGGTTTTCATCAAGCTCTTCATTTTTTATTTAGCATTGATGCAGCAAAAATAAATAGTCATGTCATTATTGTTGCAGTTGGACAAGCATTTTTTAGCTTAGCGCTAGGCGCTGGTTGTATTCTTATTTACGGCGCATATCTTAAAGGTGAGTCAAACTCGACGATGCCGGTTATTGTTATTGCTATTGCTAGTATCGTGGTTGCAACCTTGGCAGGTGTAGCAGTTATTTCATTTGCCTATGCAAGCCATCTTTTATTAGCAGAAGGTCCAGGCTTGATGTTTATTACATTGCCTAATGCTTTTTCTAAGATGCCGAATGGGCAATGGCTAGAAAGCGCTTTTTTTATTTTATTAGTATTTGCCGCATGGACATCCACCATTTCATTAGCAGAGCCACTTGTTGCTTACTTAGTTAATCATTGGAAAATGACGCGTCATCTAGCATGCATTATCATCGGTATTATCGTTTGGTCGCTTGGCATTATTGTTGCACTATCATTTAACGTATGGAAGAACTTCAAATTATTTCATGCCTGGAGTTTGTTTTATACGGTGACTTACGTGAGCACAAACATCTTACTTCCTTTGGGCGGTTTATTTCTTTCACTCTTTGCAGGCTGGGTACTTTATCCAAGAAATAAAAATTATCACGACCGAAATTTTTCTTTCAGAATATGGTTAGTTGTCATCCGTTATATTGTGCCGATTGCTCTGCTGCTTATCATTTTTCAAGCGGTAAGTAGCGCGGTTAAATAAAAGCTGCGCTTGAGGCTTACCGTATTCTGCTCCACCCGCTTTAGCCAAGCGAGTCATCAGTTTCAGCTAAGATATTAGCTGAAATAGCACGGTCACATGATGTCATTGCGTTGCGCTTAAGCGTGCCTCAGAGATTGAACCACTAGGCCTATCACGATGCGGTTCTTCTTCAAAAAAACAACCAGGAAAATGACAAGAAGGCTTCGACGTTGCGGTTAGCATTCCATGTAAATGGGCTGCATTAGTTATTTCCTTCCCTAATAACAACTGTGTAAGATTCAAGCGCCTTGATAAATCTAAGCCAAACTTATCTGAACAATGAGACAGGATAAAAGACCAGCCTGTTCCCATGTCTGCCGCAAAAAACAGCAAACCAATGGTCGGCAGAACCGACTTACCTGCTGTCTCTTCGCCCCACTTAAACGCTTTCACTTGCTGCATCACCATTAACTTCTCACCAGGAGCTAGGAAGGTCCATACGACCAAAAGTTTAAGCCACGCTTTTTTACACACATCCCAATGGGAGTCTGTTAAACAGGCAATATATGACACCAACACACTCTTTCTATTATCAGCTGCCCCAAGGAAGGGCAAAACACCTGGTAATGCAAAACACCCTGCTATACGTATATCCCAACGAAGATCTGCTAAGCAGGCGATATACGCCGTCAGCATGGCGCTTCCATCATCATCAGTCCCAAGGGAGGGAAAAACACTTGGTAATGCAAAACACGCTATTTTGCGCACAGCCCAGTGAGGGTCTGTTAAACAGGCGATATACGCCGTCAATGCAACCTTTCTGTCATCAGCTCCAAGGAAAGGCAAAATACCTGGCAATGCCGAATAGGCTGCTTCGCGTATATCCCTGTTAGGGTTTCGGAAACAGGCGATATACGCCATCAACACAATCTTTCTGTCATCAGTCTCAAGGAAAGGCAAAATACCTGGCAATGCTGAATGCGCCGCTTTGCTTACAGACCCAATAGAGTCTGTTAAACAGGCGATATACACCGTCGACACAGCCTTTCTGTCATCAGCCCCAAGAGAAGACAAAACACCTGGCAATACCAAACACGCTGCCCCCCGAATACTCTTATCAAAGTTTCGTAAACAGGCGATAGACCCTGTCAACGCAATCTTTCTGTCATCAACCCCAAAGAAAGGCAAAACGTTTAGCCATGTAGAACACGTTGCTTTGCGCACAGCCCAATGAGAATCTGTTAAACAGGCGATAGACGCCGTCAACACAACTGTTCTGTCATCAGCCTCAAGGAAAGGCAAAATACCTGGCAATGCCGAATAGGCTGCTTCGCGTATATCCCTGTTAGGGTTCCGGAAATAGCCGATATACGCCGTTAACACAGCTTTTCTGTCATCAGCTATCCTAAGGGAGGACAAAATGCCTGGCAATGCCAAATACGCTGTTTCACGAATACTACTGTCAGGGTTGTGTAAACAGGCAATAGATGCCATCAACGCAGCCTTTCTATCACCAGCTGCCTCAAGGGAGGATAAAACGTCTGGCAATGCCGAATGCGCTGCTTTGCGCACATCCCAATAAAGGTCTGTTAAAGAGGCGATATACATTGCCAATACAGTCTTTTTGTCACCAACCTCAAAGAAAAAGGACAAAGCCCTTGGCAGGGCAGAACACACTGCTTCGCGTACAGCCGAACAAAGGTCTTTTAGGTCTTTTAAACAGGCGATATACACTGCCAATACAGTCTTTTTGTCATCAGCTCCAAGGAAAGGCAGAATGCCTGGTAATGCCAAATGCGCTGCTTCGCGCACAGCCCAATGAGAGTTTGTTAAACAGGCGATATACACCGTCGACACAGCCTTTCTGTCATCAGCCCCAAGAGAAGACAAAACGCTTGATAATGCCGAATACGCTGCTTTGTGTATACTTTTATTAGGGTTTCGGAAACAGGCGATATATGCCGCCAATACAGTCTTTCTATCATCAGCCCCAAGGGAAGGCAAAACACTTGGCAATACAAAATGCACGGCCTTGTTGCCCACAGATCCAATGGCACTTGTTAAGCAGGTAATAGATGCCGTCAATACAGTCTTTCTATCATCAGCCCCAAGGGAAGACAAAACGCTTGGCAATGCCAAACACACTGCTGCGCGCACAGGCTCATGAGGATCTTTTAAACAGGCGATAGATGCTGTCAACACAGTCTTTCTGTCATCAATCCCAAGGAAAGGCAAAACACCTGACAATATAGAATACGCTGCTTCGCGCACATTCTCCTCCTTGCCAAAATCTTGCAAACAAGACAGAACCGTTTTAACTGTAACGACCATTTGATCAAGTCTTAAGCTATCAAATAGCGTAGGCAGCGCTCGCAGATAAGCTGCCTGAGTTTTTTCTTGGCTTAACCCCCATACAAAATGTTCACAACAATTAGCCAGCTGTTTTTGATAATCATCATGTTTAG
>JAJDDC010000033.1 GCA_029260515.1 Phycisphaerales bacterium
TTGAACTTCATTCACAATGTAATTAGCTAACGCGCTAACACCTTTCAAACGCAAAATATCATGAGAACGCAGTGGTCCCTCAGAAATGACTTCACCCTTTTCTATCATTTCACCTTCAAATACGTTGAGTTGTCGCCATTTTGGAATCAATTCTTCGTAAACTTCACCTTCACTAGTTGTAATGACTAAGCGACGCTTGCCTTTGGTTTCTTTACCGAGACTAAACACACCCGATAATTCGGCTAAAATAGCTGAATCTTTTGGTGTGCGCGCTTCAAATAAATCAGCCACACGTGGCAGACCACCGGTAATATCTCGTGTTTTACTGCTTTCTTGCGAAACCCGCGCTAAAACATCACCAATAGCTGTTTTCTTATTATTTTCACAATTAACAATCGCGCCAATTGGTAAGAAATAGTGTGCCGACATATTAGTTCCCGGAACAACTAAATCATCACCCTTAGCATTAACTAATTTAACCATTGGTTTTAAATCTTTAGCCGTTGTACTGCCTTGCTTAGGATCAATAATAACGATACTGGTCAAACCGGTTACTTCATCCGTTTGTCGATTCATCGTCACACCTTCGACCATGTCAACAAATTTCACTTTACCTTCAACTTCAGCAATAACAGGATGTGTATGTGGATCCCAATTTGCAATAATTTTACCACCTTCAACTTTCTGACCATCTTTAACTGCCAATACAGCACCATAAGGCAGTTTATAGCGTTCACGTTCACGACCATTTTCATCAATAATCGCTAGCTCACCTGAGCGTGACACTGCAACAAACTGGTCTTTGCTCTTTTGAACAAGCCGCAAATTATGTACTTTAACCACACCACCATGTTTGATTTGTATACTGTTAGCCGCTGTCGTTCTAGACGCCGCGCCACCAATATGGAACGTACGCATAGTTAGCTGTGTCCCTGGCTCACCGATTGACTGCGCTGCAACAACACCAATTGCTTCACCAATATTCACAAGGTGTCCGCGCGCTAAATCACGACCATAACACTTAGCACAAATACCATAACGTGTTTCACAAGTAATTGCTGAGCGAACTTTAATTTCATCTATCCCTATCTTTTCAATATCATCAACCCAAGCCTCATCTAGTATGGTGCCTTGAGGAATAACTAATTCATTAGTTTGTGGATGATAGATATCAACTGCTGTGACACGACCAAGCACACGTTCATGCAATGGCTCAACAACATCCCCACCCTCAACAAGTGGCGTTAACATCAAGCCCCGCTCTGTACCACAGTCTTGCTTATTCACAACTAAGTCTTGTGCCACATCAACTAAACGACGTGTTAAGTACCCTGAGTTTGCTGTTTTTAATGCAGTATCTGCCAAACCTTTTCGCGCACCATGTGTTGAGTAGAAGTATTGGAATACATCCAAACCTTCACGGAAGTTTGCTGTAATAGCTGTTTCAATAATCGAACCATCCGGTTTTGCCATCAAACCACGCATACCAGCGAGCTGTCGAATCTGTGCAGCTGAACCACGAGCACCCGAATCGGCCATCATGTAGATTGAGTTAAAAGATTCTTGTTTAACGGTTTTTCCTTCACGATCAACCACATCTTCTGTTTCCAAACCATCCATCATTGCTTTTGCGACCAGATCATTCGTGCGCGACCAAATATCAATAGCTTTATTGTAACGCTCACCATCGGTTAGTAACCCTGAAGAGAATTGTTTTTCAATCTCTTTAACTTCAGCTTCTGCGCTTTCAATGATTTTTGCTTTATCTCCTGGAATTAACATATCGTCAATACCGATTGAGATACCAGAAATTGTCGCGTAGCGAAATCCGGTATACATCAACTGATCCGCAAAAATCACTGTTGTTTTTAAACCTAAATTTCGGTAGCACGTATTAATTAATTGAGAAACTGTTTTTTTCGTTAATGTTTTATTTAATTCAGCAAACGGCATACCTGCAGGTAAAATTTCTGACAAAACAGCACGCCCAACCGTAGTATCAATCAAATGCATCGTTGACACTAATTCGCTATCTTCATTTTTTGCTGACTCAGCAATTCGCACTTTAACTTTTGCTTGCAAATCAACAAAGCCTTCTGTGTAAGCATGATGCGCTTCTGCAACATTTGAAAAGATCATCCCCTCGCCTTTTGCATTAATGCGCTCACGCGTCATGTAATATAAACCCAAGATGACATCTTGCGTTGGCACGATGATCGGCTCACCATTCGCTGGTGATAAAATGTTGTTAGTCGACATCATTAAAGCACGTGCTTCAAGCTGTGCCTCAATCGTTAACGGCACATGCACGGCCATCTGATCGCCATCAAAATCGGCGTTATAAGCCACACAAACTAATGGATGCAACTGAATCGCTTTGCCTTCAATTAAGATTGGCTCAAATGCTTGAATACCCAATCGATGCAACGTAGGCGCACGATTAAGCAAGACGGGATGTTCACGAATCACTTCTTCTAAAATATCCCATACGTCTGAACTTTCTTTTTCAACTAATTTTTTCGCCGCTTTAATCGTAGAAGCTAAATCACGAATTTGTAATTTGTTGTAAATAAAAGGCTTGAAAAGCTCCAGCGCCATGCGTTTTGGCAAGCCACAT
>JAJDDC010000034.1 GCA_029260515.1 Phycisphaerales bacterium
TCCGCAGCCGCCTTGCCCTGTGCCGGAACGTCCTTCTCCTCGATTGCCTTCAAGGATACCACGTCGAGATCAGCAAGCTTCTCGTCACGAGCTTCGCGGATCTTGGCCATATGGATCTGCCGAGCCTTGGGCATGTCGGGCGCGACCGAGGTGCCGACAATCTTCAGCGCGTTGCGAAAATCCCGGTTGCTTTCCTGAGCGTCGGGGATGTCGTCAAGCGACACGACATGGGGAGGGCCAACGGCCTTTCCGTCATGGTTGGCCAACACCTGAAGCCGCACCCGCTCGATTTGCTGGTCGCGGGACTCTTCGTCGAAAACGCGGGCAGGATTGCGCAACGTCAGCCCACCCTTGGTGTTCATGAAAGCAATGCGTCGGTTCATTACTGTTCTCCATAACAGGCCAGACTCACGGCCGTCAGATTGGTCTCACCGGAAAAAAGGATTTCGCAGGATGAGGCAAGCTGACTGTCGGCCTTGAAATTGTGCTGTGTCGTCGAAGTGACGAAAGCCCCGATAATCGCGGCGTAGTTCACCGAACTAAACGACGTGCTGTAATTGGCGCCCCAATCTCCAACGCCGTCGTCATCCACCGAACCGATATTGAACGCCTTGTTGATGGAACCGGTGATGGTGAAATTCACGTAGGCTTTGCACGCCGACGGATGGTCCTGCTGGTTCTCCGGCGTCACGAACACCGTCGTTGACGTGCCCGCCTCCTGCTCGGTCTTGGTCGCGGCTATTGCGATATTTGATCGCGAAATCTCGATCCAATTGGCGCCGTCCCTCCGCAGAAGAATGGACTTCTCGTCATCGTCAATCGTGAAATCCTGGTCATTGTCCAGATAGATATTGTCGGACCCGCTGGCGAAGTTCTTGACGACAATTGTACGGGCCGTGTTCGCCGCGCGGATGAGCAAATAGCATTCGTCCGAAACACTGGCGGTGGCGATGGTTACGAGATCGTCTGTGGACGCATCTGCTTCCGTATCTACCGTGTGGTGCGATCTCGTAGGCGTGATTGACCCGCTGGCAATCGTCAACTCCGATGAGCCAAACGCCAGACTGCCGGTCATGGAATTGTTTTCGTCGTCGCCCGTATTGATCGTGCTGTCCATCGCCGTCGAGACGGCGTCGCTAATGGCCGTGGCGTAGACCTGGTTGGGGTCAGCGAGTTTCGTCTTGATCGTGTCCCACTTGATCTTGTTGGCTTCGGTTACGGACCCATCGTCAGCCGGTGGCGTTGCGTTATAGCCGCTCTGCGTCGGGGCGGTGTATGGATTGTTCGCCATGCGTTCACCTTGACCTTTGGATAGTAAAGCCCAAAATATATTTTATGGGCAAATTTCAACTAACTCTTGTTTTTATTTCGGGAATGTTACTAGCAATTCCGTTAATAGTCTTCGTCAACCCACCGGCTTGGTTGGGCTGGACCGTTTTCATGGTCTATTTGGTGTGGCTTGTCCAACGCCGTCAGGCGCATTGATTCTCAAAGTCTTCTGACGCTTTTCCAAATCACCAAGCGGCGGCGCCGTTGGTGCGCCCACCCCAGCCTGTTCCAGGCTACGCTGGAGAATTTCAAGCGGCTCTTTCAAACCCTCGTCATTTGACAGTTGTGTCAGCTTTGCAGCGTGCGACGCCCACTTCCGCGAACCCCAAGAGGTTGTTGGCGCAGTATGTAGCCACTTGACGAACTTGGGCGACATCATCAGGCGACCCGCGGCATAAGAACCTACTCCGGCAGCGATTGTCCCGAACGGAATTCCGCCCTCCAAGACCGCCATTAGACCCAGCGCGCCGGTTATGCCGACAGTGCCGCTACGTGATGCATTCTGTAACCGTTGCACCCGCTGTTGAGCCGCGACAACCCTAGACAGGGTATCCATCTGATCCGATAATTCCCCCATGCCAGCGGATTTGAACACCACCCCCTTACCTTCGTCGCTCAGCTTGTTGAAGTTTGTAAGATAGCTGCTCAGCGAAAAATTAGCAGCGTCCAGAGGGTCAGCCACACC
The DNA here is from genome assembly GCA_029260515.1 of Phycisphaerales bacterium. GTDB lineage: Bacteria > Planctomycetota > Phycisphaerae > Phycisphaerales > UBA1924 > JAJRXR01. The sequence continues at coordinate 2,015 of JAJDDC010000034.1, forward strand.
AGGTTTGGGACGACCCATCTCCCGGATAATTGATGCGGCGACATCGCCCCAATCTTCGTCAGGGATGCTACGACGGATAGCCAGAAGATCCTTAGCATTGGCGCCGCCGGTCTCCCCTGCCTTCTTAAGCAGAAGATCGAACGTGGCTTCACCATTGGCGTCTGGTTTCAACATCTGCTTTAGTGCGCCGCGCATTCTGTCGGCGCCAGCGCGGTAGAACTCATTAGCTTGCGTCACCGCCTTAACCGCGTCAGGACCCTTGGATTTAGCCAGATCGAGCATGTCGCTGGAAAGTCCGGAATATAACCTTCCGAGCAATTCCCTATCCAAATCTTGTTGCATAACCCCTTGCGGCTGTCGAAGCATGCGGCCAATTTCGGTACGGAAAAGCCGCATGTCGTTGAAACTCATTGACCCGCCGCTTTCGTCAATAATCTTCGCCCAGCGGGTAAAACGATCCGGTATAAATTCCTGCGCCAAAGATGGATTATTGAAACGCGATTCCAGCCCTGCCAACACTTCCCGCGTATTGTCCATTTTGACAACATCCGACGGCTTGAAAAACTTGTCGGCCCGATCAAATAACGCCCTTGATTTTAGCGTAAAACCGGACCCCTCCGAGCGGTTCAGATTGCGAACTGGAGTGCGAATGATCTGATGAATAGCATCGTCCGCAAGATCGATGTTGTCGCTTAAGGTGCCGCGAAAGGTTTGCGCCCCCCGCAAGGCAGATTCCCCGCCGGCCTGGCGACCAACAGCTTGACCAGCCCCCGCGGCGGTTTGCTCCACAGCCTCTGCGGTCTGTTCAACACCGCGCTCAACACCTCTTTGAATAGTGCCGCCAGCCGTTGGTGTCTCTCGCAAGGCTGTCGCTACGTTTTGAACATTGCGGCTGTCGCTGACTGCCGCCAATGTTGGGTCAACGCCAGCGTTCGCAAAATCATCCACCAAACCACGCGCCGCCGATACGGGCCGCGTCATGCCAGCACCACCGCCACCGGGCAAACCTGTGACCGGGCTGGCCACGGCACCGAACGACAAAAGACGGGCGGCGGCGGATAGGTCTTCATCGGTCTCCTCGCTTCTGGCGTAGACTGTCGGCTTACCAGTTTGCGGATCTGGCAGGATGACATGCAAAGTAGGGTCAACATCGATCCATTTGCCTGCATCGGTAATCGCCACAGGACCAAAGTCAGCCGTTGCAAACCCACCAATGCGCCGATAATTAGGTTTGCCGGTTAGGGTGGTAATAACCGGAGATGTTCCCTGCAACGCCGCGCCCAATTCCGTTGCCGTGCCTCGAATAAACCCTTCAAACCCAGCACGCGCGCCACGGTTGAACCGCTCAATACTATCGCCACCGGTTTTCGGAGGGGGCTGCTGGGGTGGCTCAGGCGTTGACGCCTGTAAAGCCGCTTGCCGTTCTTCCAAAGTCGGCATCAGAAACCAAGCTCCTTGAATCGTTTATCAACCTGGGCACGCTCGGCTTCACTCAGCGTCGAAAGGTCCAACTCTTTGAGCGCCGGAACATCCATGGTCGAGAACTTGTCAGCACCCTTCACTCGCGAACGAACAACGTTACCCGCATTCACACCAGCCCGGTCGGCAAGGCCAATATAAAACTGTTCCTTCGCTTTCTGCTCACCTTCCCGCTGGACAAAGAACCTGCCAGCGGAAGCAACCAATTCTTCCCGCAACGTTTGTGGCAAAATTTCGCCCGAATCAAGCTTCGCGAATTGTGTTACAATCCTTGCAGGCAACCCGGCAGTTGACGCGGCGGTTGCAAACTCACCTTCTCTAACCGTACTTTGTGGGTCAATGACTTTGAAAAATGAAAACACCAAAGCAACGTCACTCGCACCGGTCCCATCTTTCGCCAGCTGTTTCATAACTGTATTGCTACGCTGAGAATCATCAAAATCAGCGGACGCCTTGTTGAAATCACGCCGCATATCCTGCTCGACTTTTAGACGCTTCTCCGGTTCCAATGCGCCGACGCCTGATTCGGTTCCCTCAGAGATAACATTGACACTGCCGTCCTTGGCGTTCTGTTGGACAATAGCATCGCCGGGGAAACCGTTGGCTTGCAGTTCGGCCTGCGACATGAAGACAAAATCGTCTTGCTGATCAATCCCGAACGCACGAGCCCGAGCCTGGTCGGGAGAAAATCCACGATCAGTCAAAGCTTCTACAGTCAAATCGCCTTGTGCCGCCAACTCCTGCGGGGAAAGTGGAACATTTACGTCAGCCTTGATTTCCGTTGCCGTTGGCGCACGGCCAAGACGTGTTTCAAGCTCAACATTCCCCGCCGTGCCCGCCGCCGCACCTTCTGCCGCCGCGGCACGTCCGCCCGTCACAATCGAGTTCAGGCGTGTTTCATATTCGCGGGCAAAGTTCGGCGCGACGCCTTGCAAACCATCAGGCACCTGACTGGCGAGCTGTTCGGAAAGAACCCTGGCCTTGGCGGCAAGCGCCGTTTTGAACCGCTGTAGTTTTTCCTGTCCCGCCGGGTCTTCTTCATGAACCGTCTTGGCAAAGTTCGCGATATTGGCAAAATCCGAATCCAATTCCTGGCGTTGTGTGTCCACCACCTCCTTGTACGAAAGCCCGGTGGCGGCCTTCACGCTCTCCTCGAATTCCTTGCGGCGCAGATCAAGGCGCTGGTCGGTTTGACCAAGCTGGCGGTCTGCCTGGTCAAGCGCACGGTCGCCTTGCCGCAATCGCTTTTCCCCTTGCGTAATGTCGAACGCGGCTTTGACGCCGCTGATGCCTGGACCTGCCATTTCATGTCACCTTAAAAACGGAATTCGCCACGCGCCAAAGTCTGCGGACCGAACGGGATATTTGCCACCGACGGGGGCCGTGCAAAGAAGCTCTCGGCGGTATTTGCCAGCAATGTGGCGCCGCCCGTGATGTCGCTGATCGCGCCCCGCCGCACGTCGTTGTTCAAGCTTGCCGCGTTCGTCGCGTTGGCCTGCGAACCGGTGAACGACGCGTTGGCTTGCTGGCCAGAGCCAAGAGCAAGCCGCAATTCGTCGAGTTCCTTTTGTGCGGCTCCAAGAATCAACCCTTGCTGCTGTGCGATAAGCGACTGCTGGCCCTCGATCCGCGCGAGCTCCGTCGTGGCGGATGCTTCCGCTGCGCTCTCGCCAAATTCACGCTCGGCACGGACTAAGGCATTCTCGGAGAAGGAACCGCGCACACGGCGTTGCGCCAGACGATCACGTAGGTTGGACGTACCACGGTCGCGCGCATTGCCGATCTGCTTCAGCGCCGCCTCTTTGAGTGCATTGAACGCCGGTGTCAGCCTGCCGCGTTCGTCCTGCAACCCCTGAAAGAGTTGCGGAAACTGCTGGAAAAGCTGATTTGAAATGGCGCCGGGATTCGGCGTGAAACGGCTAATGGTCTGATCGCCAAGGCGGATTTCATTGGACACGGAACCGACAGGCGCAAAGGCGTTCACACCGAGCGGTGAGTTCTCCAGCACATCGCCACGAGAGACGCCTTTTCTGCCAAAGCTGCCGATACCGGAAGCCAGGCTAAGGCCGCCGCCTATGAGTCCGCCAATCCCACCGCTCATTCGTCGATTTCCTTACTCTCGAAGATGTACGCCGGCCCGTTGTTGTGAGGCGGATACTTGCTGATGTACCCACCGGACGTGCGCAGAATCCCGTAGCGTTTGATGCTCTTTTCAAAGAATGGCTGTGCTTCCTTGTCCGCGAATATCAGCACGAAGCGATCAACCCGTTGATGGTTAATAAACTTGACCGTCGTTTCAATCTTGTTCCGCAACGACGCCCAAGGAAACCACGTGACATGCGGTTCAACCGTCAGCCGGTCGCCACGATTGTCTCGCACCCGCATGGCCACCAGGCCAACCGGCGTATTGGGGCCCCGCGGGTGCATCGCCGACAAAAGATAAGCTTCGTGCCAGTCACGGGTGAGAACCTCCATAAACGCGTCTTGGAATTCATATCGCCCCAAATCTTGCGGAAACTCTTCGAATTTCCCCATCTTGTAGGCGGCAAACAGCCATTGAAAATCTTCCATCGCGAGCTCACGAAAGCTCGACCCGCGTTTTGACAGACGCGAACGACGGTGCTTCAGCCAGCTCTTGGTGCGAAGCGGCTCAGGCCACGACTTTGACCTT
>JAJDDC010000035.1 GCA_029260515.1 Phycisphaerales bacterium
TCGCGCATCCGGCCGATCAGGTGACAGCCCTCGCCGGGCGTGGTCTGGCTGCGCGAGCCCTCGCGGCGCAGGGGTGGCGGGAACGTCGAGAGGTCTACGTCCACGACGCGCTGGTCGTAGGGGTACACACGGCGTGTCGAGCTCTCGATCACGAGACCGGGCATGAGCGGGATCCAGTCGTCGGGCGCCTCGGAGACGCTCGACGGCGGGCGTGTGCGTTTGGCGTGCAGGCTCAGGAGGCGGAAGCCGGCCTTGTCGTCCACCCCCGCGACGATCGCGTGGGCACGGCGCTGCTCGGCGATCGGCTGGGAGGCCAGCTCGAGTATCCGGCGCATGTCCGCGGCGTCGTTGTCCAGACCCTGCCCGCGTCGTGTGTCCACCTCGCGTTGGATGCGCGCACGCGTGATGCTCTCGTGCATCGCCTCGACGCGGGTGACGATCTCCTCGCCCCGGGCGCGGAGCAGCGCGGGGTCCGTGTCCAGCTCGCCGCCCAGGCGAGACCACATCGCGTCCACGTGCTCGTCGAGGCGGGCACGGATCAACGCGGTCAGTCGCTCGCGTTCGTCGTCGGAGAGTGATCGCCAGTCGCCCGAATATGCGCCCCGGGCGAGAGCCCGGGCCTGGGCCTCCTGCCAACGCCCGCTCAGCACGTCGTACTCGACGAGCACGTCGTACCCGGCCCGGTCGTGGGCCAGGACGCGGCCCTTGCGGTCGAGGATCCTCCCCCGGTGGGTCGGGACCCAGCTCTGGCGGACAAGCTTGGCCTCGGCCTGGGCCCGCAGGTCCGCGCCCCGCGCGACGGTCAGCCAGGCGAGCTTGGCGGAGAGCACGAGCGTCGCGACCAAGAACATCGCCATGAGCAGGGCGACGCGCCGGTGGAACATGCTTGGGATGAGTCGCCTGAGGTCCATCTCGGGCAGTGTTCCCGGCGTCGGGCGGGGGTCCATCCCACGCCGCTCGGGCATCATACGGGGATCGCTCGGCGGGCCCGGGATCCGGGCCGCTGGGGGCGGCCGGGGGGTTCGGGATGGGCTCAGGACTCGCGTTTGTCGCGGGTGATCTGGGCGTAGGCGTTGTGCGAGTGGATCGACTCGAAGTTTTCCGAGTCGATCTGGTACCAGGTGATCCGGTCGTCGTCGTCGAGCATCATCGCAAGGTCGCGGACGATGTCCTCGACGAACTTGGGGTTGTCGTAGGCCTTCTCGGTGACAAACTTCTCGTCTGGGCGCTTGAGGACGGCGTACACCGGGTGGCTCGCCGCGTTCTCCAGGTGGGTCACCAGGTCCTCGATCCAGAGGGCGCCCTCGAAGCGGACCCTCGCGGCGATGCGGCACCGCTGGTTGTGGGCGCCGTACTCGCTGATCTCTTTCGAGCACGGGCACAGGCTCGTCGCGGGCGCCGAGACGCCCAGGATGAAGTCCTCTTTGCAGTTGGCGGTGCACTCGAAGGTGACGTCGTAGTCCATCAGGCCCGCGGCGTGGGTCACCGGGGCGCGCTTCTCGATGAAGTAGGTGAAGCTGGCCTCGAAGTGGGCCTCCTCGGCCTCGAGGCGTTCCTTGATCGCCCGGGCGATCTCGGGGATCTGCTCGGGGGTGATGGCCGAGCACCGGTGCTCGTTGAGCACCTCGAGGAATCGGCTCATGTGGGTGCCCTTCTGCGTGTGCGGGAGGGCGACGTACATGTTGATGCGGGCGATGGTCGGGCGGTCGCCGCCCTCGGGTGTGCGGAGGATCATGGGGTAGACCACGTCCTTGACTCCGACGCGGTCGATCGCGACGTTCCGCTCGTCACGCGAGGCTTGGACGTCGGGCATCGCGGCGTTGGCGGGGCGTTCGGGCATCGGCGTCTCCGGAGTGGGCGTGCGGGGCTCAGGCGGGAGAACCCCGGACGATGCCCGCGTATTCGCCTCGGATGGATACCGGATGCTAGGCCCTGGCGGGCTTGGGCTCGTGCCCCTCGGACGAGTCGATCGCGGCGCGGACCCACGAGAGGCCCACGGGCACGCCGACGAGGGCGCCGACGAGCCAGTCCATGCCCTGGAGGCGCAGCACGCCGAGGATGTCGTCGCCGACAACCGACGGCCCGAGCGCCTCGGCGCCCGGCACAACGAGCCCGACCAGCGGGGCGGCGAACGCGAGCACGAGCATCGCGAGCATCGGCGCGCCCCGCGGCACGTCGCGGTCGATGAACGACCCGGCCCAGACACCCACGCCGCCGGCTGCGATGCCCGCGGCGAATGCGGCGAAAATCGACTGCCCGCGTTGCGGCTCGCGCGCCAGCGCCCAGGTGACGAGGGCGGCGGCGGCGATCGACGCGGCGATGCAGGCGAGCCCGACCGGCGTCGTCAGGCAGCGGCGCAGCTCGAGCCCGCCCTCGCCGATCAGATGGTCGTGCTCGTCGTCGGCGCGGGCGCCCAGGCGGAAGATGAGCCAGAGCGTGCCCAGCCCGAGCAGGGCGACGATCGCGCCCTCGATCGCGAGCGTGACCAGAAGCGAGCCGGCGTCGGCGCGGCGCACGAGCATGCTCAGTGGCGACGTGTACCACGAGGCCCACGCGAACGTGACGCCCGCGGTGAGCAGCGCCGAGCGCGGGCCGACGAGGGCCGCGGCGGGCAGGGCGCCCACGAGCGCGAGCCCGAACACGCCCAGGATCACAGCGATGCCCAGCACGGGCGAGGTGTTGACGAGCAGCGAGACGTCGCGGCTCCCGTCCGCGGCGTGGAGCAGCACGACCAGACGCGAGGCGGCGGGGCCCAGCACGAACAGCGCGGCCAACGGCAACGCCCAGCGGAGAAAGACCTTGGTCATGGCGGGATCATCGGCGCTGTGCGCGCACAGGGCAAGCGGCGCCCGCCAGAGGGCGGGCGGATCCCCGGGCCCGGCGCTGGCGACGCGGGCGCGGTAGTCTGGGGTCCCACGGACGGGAACACACCAGCGGAGCCTGGATATGCCGCAGACGACCGAACCGACGGACGGGGCCTTCTCGCGCGAGCCCCGGGTCCTGCTCGAGGACCTGACCTCGGGCCTCCTGTGGCCCAAGCTGCTGCGGACCGCCGGGCTCGCTCTCCGCCCCGAACGCCTCATCATGGGCACGGTCGCGTGGGTCGTGATCCTCGCGATCGGGAGCCTCAACGAGTTGTGGTCGGACGAGCCGGCGTTCATCGATGTCGCGGTTGGGCGGAAGCTGGACGCGTTCGGGTCGTTGTGGGCCGCGGTCTGGACGGGCAACACCGGGTTCATCGCGGAGACAGTGGCGTCGCTCGCCGCGCTGCCGGGTCGTCTCATCGACGACTATCCGGTGAGCTTCTTCGTGCTCGGGATCCCGATCGTGATCGTGTGGGTGCTCTTCGGCGGGGCGATCAGCCGGTCGGCGGCGGTCGAGTTCTCGTCGGGGCGTGTGATCGGGTGGGAGAAGGCCGCGGGGCTCTCGGTCCGTAAGTGGCTCTCGCTGCTGGGCGCGGTGCTCGCGCCCCTGGCGATTGTTGTCGGGATCTCGTTGCTGTTGGCGGTGTGCGGGCTGCTGTTCGCCGTCCCGGTCGTGCACCTGGCGCCGGCGGCGCTGTACTTCGTCGCGTTGATCCTGGGGCTGGTCGCGGTGGTCGTGATGGTGCTGTGGATTATCGCGCGCCCGATGCTGATCCCCGGCGTGACGTGCGAGGGGACGGACGCGCTGGACTCGATCCAGCGTGCGTTCGCGTACGTGTTCGCCAGGCCCGGGCGGCTGGTGCTGTACCTGTTCGTGCTGGTCGTGCAGGGCGCGATCGTCATCGGGCTGTTCAGCGCGGTCGTGGACGGTGTGGGCTCGTTCACCGCCGCGTCCGCGGGCGCGTTCATCGGCGACGAGCCCCGCGAGATCATCGTGGGCGAGGCTGGCGACGCGGCGGCGGGCTCGGCGTTCGAGGACGGGTCGATCGCCGATCTCATCGAGCAGCTGCGTGCTGGGGAGGACGAGCAAGAAAACAGCGCGGACGGCTCGCCCGAGGGCGGGGACGGGGACGCCGCGGGCGAGGATGCCGGGCCGATCATCACCAGGAAATGGGCGAGGTGGCTGGTGTCGCTGTGGACCGGGGCGCTGGAGCTACTCAAGGGTGGGCTGCTCATCAGCTTCTACTTCACGGGCGGGACGGTTCTGTACCTCGTGATGCGTCAGCTGTGCGACGGGCAGGACACCGCCGAGCTGTGGACGCCCTCGGGCGAGGGCTAGGGCGAGGGCGCACTCGCGTACGCGTCGATCCGTCGGCGGGCCTCGTCGAGCCGGATCAGGTCGTGCTCGTTGAGGGGGTCGGGCATCGCGTCGGGCGTGCGTGATTCGTCGGCGGTGAACGGGCCGACGCGCGTCCGCCTGAGCCCGGCGAGCACGCCCCCAACGCCCAACGCCGTCCCAAGGTCGCGGGCGAGCGAGCGGATGTAGACGCCCTTGCCGCACGCGACGCGGACGGCAGCGACGGGCCAGTCGTACGAGACCAGCTCGACGGCGCGGATGTCGATGGGCCGGGGCGTGAGGCCCGCGTCGATCCCGGCGCGGGCGAGCGTGTAGGCCCGCTTGCCCTTGACACGCATCGCCGAGTGGTCGGGAGGGGTCTGCATGATGCGGCCGACGAAGCGGTGGCACGCGGCCGCGACGTCGGCGCCCGTCGGCGGGCGATCGACGCGGACCCGCTCGAGCTCGCCCTCCATGTCGTCGGTGGGCGAGCGGGCCGAGAGATCGATCTGCGCCAGGTACTCCTTGCCCGAGGCCATGACGATGTCCGAAAGCTTGGTCGCACGACCCGCGAGCACGACGAGCACGCCCGTTGCCAGTGGGTCGAGCGTGCCCGCGTGCCCGACCTTGGCTTTGGCGCCCGACCCGGCACGCAGGCGGGCCTTGACGATGGTGCACATGTTGGCCGACGTCGCGCCCAGGGGCTTGTCCACGACGAGCACGCCCGTGGGTCCGGGCATTGGCGCCCCCCCGCTCACGGCCCGCGCTCCAACACTTCAAGTGTGAGCACCCGCCCACCCGCGTAGTTGACGCCCCAGACCTCGCCCCGCGAGCGCCAGCCCTCGGCCAGCAGTTGCGAGGACACACCGAGCGGCGCGATGAGCACGCCCGCGGGGTGTGCGGCCGCCCACGACTCGGCCTGGTCGGCGTTGATCCACGTGATGTCGGCACGGGTCGCGAAGGGCAGGCTCTGCTCGTGGTAGCCGACGCTGGCGATCGGGCGGTCGGCGAGCTCGTCGCCCGCGAAGAGCCCTGCCAGGCGGGGGGTGATCCAGAGAGCGCGCGCGCCGGGGAGGATGATCTGCAAGAAGGCGGCCGCGAACACGACGGCGGCACACACACCCAGCGCCTGCGCCTTGAGCACGCGTCCGGCGTCGAAGGACGCGACGCCCCGCCAGACGAGCAGGGTGCACGCGAGACCCGTGATCAGGGCGACCCCAACGACAACCCAGCCCCCGCCCAGCAGCGAGACGCCGATGGGCAGCGCGGCGCACACGAGCACGCCGATGACGCCCCAGACGCGCAGGCCCAGCCGCAACCGCCCGACCGAGTCCGAGTCGATCACGCCCCGGGCGGCGTCCACGACCGCCCAGGCGCTGATCAGCGCCAACGCCGGGTATATCGGGAGGGTGTAATGCGGGAGCTTGGTGGCGACGAGCTCGAAGACGATCCACGAGGGCACGATCCAGGCGAGCAGGAAGACCTCGGCGTCGCGCCCGGGCACGCGCTCTCGCCAGCGCGCCGGAAGCGTGCGCACGCGGGCGACCAGGCCGGGCTTGTCGGGTCTGGGCAGGCGGACGCCCAAGCGCCAGACGCGGACGAAGGCCGCCAGGGTGAGCATCGAGCCGGGCCAGAACAGGACCGCGGCGAGCAGCGTGTGGTACCCGGGCGGGCCCCAGTGCCCCTCGTGGACCGACGCGGAACGCCCGATCGTCTCGCCCATGGCGGACGCCCAGAGCACATCCCAGCCGACGAGGCGACCGGCGGCGACGATCCACGGCACGATGAGCGCCGCGTGCACGACGACACCGAGGACCGGGCGAGTGCGCACGAGCCACCGGTATCGCCCGGAGACAACGCACGCGCCCAGCGCACAGAGGGCGACGACCATCGGCGTGATCGGCCCCTTGGTCATCACGCCCGCGCCGACCGCGAGCCAGAGCGCCAGGGGAACCCCCCACCGCGACCAGCGCGACCTGGATGTGCGCACGCGCGTGGTCCAGATGTGCGCCAGCGCCCACATCGCGAGCGTGGTGCACGCGAGCAGGGCCTGGTCGGCGCGGGCCTGGTGGGCGTCCCAGACGAGCATGGGGCAGACGCCGAGCAGGACGCCGGCGAGCCACGCGGCCCGCGGGTCGATGAGCATGAGCCCCAAGCGCCAGGTCGCGATGCAGGCGACGATGGCGGCGAGCACGGAGGGCAGTCGGTACATCCAGATCGCGTCGTGGTCGGGGTCACCCCCGGAGAGGACCCACGCCGACGCGCTCTGGAGCCAGTAGATCAGCGGGGGCTTCTTGAGACGCGGGACGCCCTGGACCATGGGGACCACCAGGGCGCCGGCGTGGCGCCCGGCTGCGAGGTCGCCCGAGGGCGTTCGGGCAAAGGGGCGGGTGTCGAGGCGGGAATCGGGGAGGGCGGCGGACTCAAACATCTGGCGGGAGGCCTGGGCGAAGCGGGCCTCGTCGCGGTCCACAGTCGGGATGGAGGCGAGGCCCGGGAGATAGACTGCGGCCAGGATCAGCACGAGCAACGCGGCGCCGAGGGGTCCGCGGCACAACCGCTCCCCGCGCGCACCCGCGAGCGGGCCGAGTCCGGACCAGCCGTCTTTTGTCTCGCTTTTTTCGCGCATGCCCGAACCCGCCCTCAGACCGAACGCCGACTCTACCCCGCGCTGGCGGTGGCTGCTCGCGATCCCGGTCGGCGCCCTGCTGGCGGGGGCACTGTTCCCCTTCGACGGGGCGATTGCGCTTTGGGCCTCCTCGGCCCGCATTGGTGGCGACATCCGGCGCGAGATGGAGGCGCTCCAGCAGTTCGGGCAGGGATCGGCGATCGTGCTCGTGGTGCTGCTCATCTGGACTCTCGACCCCGGGCGGCGGGGGCGGCTGGTCTCGTACGTCATGACGTTGCTGGCGGCGATCGTGGTCGTGCAACCGATGAAGATGCTCGTCGGGCGCCCGCGTCCGAAGTTCGACGACCCCGGGTACATCCTCGGGCCGTTCGGGTCGTACCCGGTCGATGGGAAGATGCACAGCGCCCTGGAGATGGGGACAGGGATCTCGAGTGATCTGTGGTCGATGCCGTCGAGCCACACGGCGTACGCGGTGGTGATGGCGGTCTTCCTGGGGCGGGTATACCCGCGGGCGTGGTGGGTGTTCGCGGGGCTGGCGGTGATCGTGGGCGTGAGCCGCGTGCTGTTCGGGGCGCACTACCCGTCGGACGTGGTGATGGGCGCGGGGATCGGGATCGGGATGACGCTCATTGCCCCAGAGGCCGGGACAGGGCGTCGGGGGGGCCCGAGGACGCGCTGACGGGGTGGGCAGGGGGGGCTAGACTCACGCCCTTGCGCCGGAGAGGTGGCTGAGCGGTTTAAGGCGCACGATTGGAATTCGTGTGGGGGCGCAAGCCCCTCGGGGGTTCGAATCCCCCCCTCTCCGCTTGTTTGGTTTCGTGGTCTCATTGACCCTGAAAAACCAGAGGTTTGCGGAGTTCGGTCGGAAGCGGGTTTTCTGTCTCCGCCAGATCTCCGCCAAATTGCGGCGGCTGTGGCAGGTTGTCGTTGTCCGTGGTCGTCGTGTCGGGCGTGTGCTCCTCTGGTTTTGACCCCGGAGTTTCCATCCACCGTGCCGCCCCGGGGTCGTCGGCGGCTCGGCGTGCTTGTTCATGCCGGGGACGTCACGAGTCCCCGTCCCCAAGGAAGTCGATGTCGTCGAGCCGGCGGGATTGCACCTCGGGGTAGAGGTGGATGTACCGCCGGATGATGTCGGTTGACTCGTGGCCGATCTGGCCGCCACCGCAGCCTCCGTCCGGTCGCAGCTCGTCGCTCATGGGGTCCTTCGGAGCGATCCATTTGCTCCCACCGCCTCCACCAGAGCCCGCAGCCGCGGTCTGGCGCAGAGGCCTCATCCAGACGCCAGATTCCCCCGTCTGTCCGTCGAGCAGCCTCTGTGTGCCTTTCTGCCCACCCCGGAAGCCCTTCCCGTCCATCGAGATGCGACTGCCCGGCCGGAGCGTGAACTCGCCGCGTGCGCGGATCGCGAGCACGCCCCCCGTGAACGTGTTCTCGTCGTCGTACTGTGCGTCCCACGCCGGGCCGGAGACCAGAACGTTCGATCCGATCTCCACGTTGTCAAAGTCAAGCACTCGACCACTTGGACGCGGTCCCATGCGGATCGCCATGACGCGTCCGCGGTGGTGATAATCGTGTGCAACAACGGTTCCGCGAGATGGATCTGATCTGAATCAGGGTCAATGCGATCCACCTTTTTGATCTCGACAACCCCTGCCCGTGCGGCCTCCCGGCTCTGCAGGATCATCACCAAAACCGTATCGCCCGCATTCAGCCCCGTGACACCATCAAGAGTGATTGTCACCGGAGTGACGATCTCCAGCACGCGGTAGCAGGCGTCTTGCCCGAGAATCGCGTGTTCATCCGGCGCGATTCTGAGGTTGTGCGTGGTGCATCCGCTGGCGATTGCGAACAGGCCGCATGCGACGGCAAATACTCTTGCGCTGGATAGCATCGCATTTCCCCCCTGTTGAGTGCCAATCGTGATCCGGAAGCAAGTAACAAGCCGCTCTGATAGCCCAAGGCATATGCCATCATCTGATCGACACTACGTATACGAGCAATCCTATTCCCGCGTTCAGCATGTCTGATCCCAGCACGCGAGACTAACACTCGAACTGGTCCAGGTTAGAGGGGGCAGGTCAGTCCTGACCTGCCCCCAGGTGTCGTGCCAGAGTTTATGTGAGTCCAGTCCCGCGCTAAAGCGGTGTGCGGAGCGTAGCGGAGCACGGCTGGTCTTCGAGTGTGCGCTCGGACGCGCCACAGCGATGCCCGAACCTGCAGACGGTAAGTGCAAAGAGCTGGCGGTCTACATCGTGCCGCACGAAAAGCAGGCGTGGGTGAGGCACCGGACGCTATCCGCTGTTCACTTTGTGTCGGTTGTGCCCGCCCCTGAAGAATCTCCAGTTGCTAGTTCCGGATACAGGACCACACGCAGGCCGCCTCCGGCACGATCCGAGAGTTGCCTCTGTCAGGGGCAGCCTGCGCCGAACGCGACGAGGAACTCGAACACGTCGGAGTAATCGAAGACGCCTAGCGGCTCGGCGAGGTCTGCGGCTGGTTCTGAGTTGCCGAATGCCACCAGGAACGCAAACACGTCGGAGTAATCTAACACACCGTACGGCTCGGCCAGGTCGGCCGCGTTGCACGCGCCCCCGCAGGACACGTCGACGATCTGCAACCCGCTCGACCCGTCAACGACGTACGCGACTGATCCAGAGACGCGTATGCCTTGCGCGGCGTCCGGAGTGTCCACAGAGCCAAGAAACACGGGACTAGCAGGGTCACTCACATCGAGTACTTGGAGTCCATTTGCATAATCTGCTACGTATACCGTGGTGCCAGAAACTGCGATGCTAGATGCTCTATCCGGCGTCTCGACCGTGGCGATGATCTCTGGCGATGAAGGATCGAACACGTCAATAACGACCAAACCCGATCCATGATTCGCCACATATGCGACCGCACCAGAGACCGCAACATCCAGGGCGAGTGATGGTGTGTCCACCGAGCCCAAGATCGTGGGGGTTGTCGGATCGCTTACATCAATCACCTGCAGGCCTGCGGTGAGGTCCGTTGCATATACCAGAGATCCTGATACTGCGACGCTGCTCATCGAGGTGGGCGTATCCACTGAACCGAGTATGGTCGGGTTCGCCGCGTCGCCAATGTCGATCACTTGCAGGCCCGAGCCGCTATCCGCCACGTACGCCACCGAGCCCGAAACCGCTACACCCATGGCGCGGTCTGGCGTGACCAGCGAACCGAGAATGGTCGGGTTCGCCGGGTCGCCAACGTCGATCACTTGCAAACCCGAGCCGAAATCGGCCACGTACGCCACCGAACCCAAAAGCGCTACGCCTCTGGCGCGGTCTGGCGTGTCCACCGAGCCGAGAATGGTCGGGTTCGCCGGGTCGCTCGCATCAAGTATCTGCAGGCCCGCTTCGCCATCTGCAATATAGACCTGTGATCCCGAATACGCGACGCCGTACGCATAGTCAGACGAATCGAACGAGGCCAGAATCAACGGATTCACTGACTCACAAGACTCGCATGCATCGAGTTGCCCGTTGCCGTCGCTGTCCTCTTCCGATACCCCGAGCGCGTCGGCGAGCAGTTCCAGGTCGATTTGATTGGCGATCCCATCGCCGTCAAGATCCTGCTCTTGCTCTGGCAGTCTTACATATGTGCAAAGGTCATCCGTGTTCAGTAGGCAGTCGCCGTTGATGTCGGAATTAATCCAGGTTCCAGTCCGGACCGTGCCGAAGAACGCGTGAGCGGCCCCGTCAACGCCGGCATCGAGTCGGAATGACAGAACTCGTGTGCCGCCGAGCTGTGGGATGGAGAGTGAGAAGAACTGACGTACACCCTGCTCGTCGTCAGCTCGCTGATCGAGAGATGTTTGCTGTTGGCCCTGCCAATGTGCCGTGAGAAAACCATCGGTTCCGGGCGAGCTGAATCCCGCATCGAACCCGACCGCTGAGATCATCCGATCGATAGGTATCTCGAAGCCAACCCAGTGGCTGTCTGGTCCCGACTCGAGCTCGAAGAACGGATCGCCGGTCTGGAACGAGACTTCGCCACTTCCCCCATCCGCCATTGTCAGCTCATCGAGCGCGATCGTGTCTCGGTGCATTACCAGCACGCGTCCCGAGTCACAATCATCGATGCGTGCTTCGCATCCCAGGTCGAAGTCCCCGTCCCAGTTGAACAGTTCGCCGCTGTCGTCGTAGTGCCCGCCCTCGACAAGCGGCCAGTTGATCCCTCCGGCGTACGCTCGGCTGGCTTTGAAACCGAGCGGTAGCCTGCTCCCACCGGGGCTCAGGAACGCGTTGTCGTCGAGCCAGCTGGCCCCAGCATTTGTCACGGAATCCCGAAACCAGACCCACGGCAGGCCGTGATCATGAGCGTTCCCGCCAGGGTTCCAGGGATAAATGCTCGCAGTCGGATAGTTCGAGTAGGTCACGTTTCGGCAAGAAATATCTGCGTTAAATGCGTGGTCGAGCTCGATCGGACTTTGTGTGAAGGGCAGCGGGACCCGAACAATGTACGGAGGGAGACGGACTGGGATCTGTATCGATGGCGTGTCGTCGTAGTAGTTGAACACGTGGGCCGCAAATCGGCCCGCTACTACCGGAGTACTATCTTCATGAAATATTGGAGGGAGAAACGCGTCGAGTAGGTGTAGTGTGACCTCTGCATCGCTGCCCTGAGACGCCAGTTCACGCGCAAAGGTATCGCCGATCCAAGACCCAGCGGAGTGCGCAACGATCTCAATATGGGTATACGGCAGACGGGCGTTGATGAACTCGTTCGCAAGACTACGACCGATGAGCCGTGCGTTTGTGAATGCAGCAGACGGGCTGGAGTTGAGGACGCCGTCGCCTGCATCCGCCGTCCAGTCCAAATACGCGACATCCCACAGTTGGTCATCGGACGAGGGCGGCCCCGCGATATGGTCCGCGGTATCAGTCGCGATATCCACCACCCACGGATGGAGGTCCAGAAGATCTTGTGAGGCGGGGAGCGGCCCGTTCCAGCCGTGCGTGACAAGGAATAGTCTGTTCGGACTCGACCCGGCTCGTACAAACGTCAGATACTGCAACGCATCCTCGATCTCAATCGGTTCGATCTCCACATCCGGCTGGTCCTCGACGGCTGTCTCAACGACAGTGACAAGACCGCCTGCAACTGATCGTTGAGCCAGATCTCCGCCGAGCTGCTCTGCCCACAGGCTATAGGTGCCGGGAGCGACATCGGCGACGTTGAATGATGTCTGATTGACTGCAGGAGACGTGGCGATTGACGCAGGCAATGGGATTGCAACGCCGGGTTCGTTCCAGGGATTACTGACCAGGTCCTCATCGAGATAAAACCGGATTTCTTCGAACGCTTGATCGCCGTCAATCCAGTGGATGTCGAACGCATCACCCTGGACCACTCCAATACTCACCGAAGGTTCTGTGATCTGGAGCTCGGGCAGCAGCCGGACGTTGTCGATCGTGCCAGAGACGAGCGCCCCGACTGCTTCATCGCCAGCGAAGCCGATCGCGGAGCCGCCGCTCGTCAGTCTGGAATCAAATACTTCCACCAGTGGCTCAGTAGGTCTCGGCTGAGAGATCTCCCATGCGCGAAGAGTTAGTTGAGACCCATGCGCCTGCGCCTCGAGAATCCAGGTCTCGCCTGGTGTATATGCAACCGGGAATGAACCAAGCTCCTCTTCAACCCCCATTGTGTAGTCGAGCAACTCGATGTACGCCCGCCCCTCATCAGAGAGTACGAAACCGAGGTAGGACTCCACTTCCTCGAAGAACGGGTCATACTGGACACGCAACCCGATTCCAGCGTCTGTCCCCGGATCGGCACGAACCTCTGCGATCACAGTCCCATTCACGAACAGGTCGGGATACAAAAACGAGTCCACGTAGCCGATGAAGAGCTCGTCGCCAAAGTTCAGCTGCGATGTCGTGATCGAAACCCTGCCGCCGTCCACGGTAAATGAACCCGATGGGGGAAGCGCGAGTTCGTCCGATTGCCACTCGGGCAAGAAGCTCCCATCGTCGAAGTCATCGAGAATCGGGAAGTCATGAATTGTGGGCTGGGCAATCGCTGGCCAGCACGCCAGCGCCGAAACGAAAACCGAGATCAGTAGCCTGCTGTGCATGACAATCACAATATCGTGTGCGAGCCTGGAACAAAAGCGCAAGGGAGGTCCTGACCTGCCCCCGGTTGTTGTACCAATCTCGACAAGTGTCATCAGTTCATCTTCCCCTGCTGCTGAGTCGTGCTGGCGAAGCGAGGACCGGCATTGGAGCCCATGTTTCCGCGGCAGGCAGCTTGTACCCATGGATTGAGTGAAGCCGCGCCTGGATTTCGCGGAACAGACCCAATCCGGGGGTCGCAGCGGTCACCGCGACCCCCGGTGTTTTCAATCACCCAGGACGTGATGCGTCACGACGACTTCCACCACACCCTCATAGGCGTAGTACGGTTTGTGGGTGGCCGCGCAGCGTTTCAACGTGTAGCACACGAGGACGCCAGACCTCCGAACACCCGCAAGATCTTCGATGCTCGTTGGTGACCGCAGCACATCGCCGTGGTTGGCGAACAGCATGCCCCGCAAGGGCCTGCCCTGAATAATCAACCCGTCGTGCGGTCCGCCGCGGAGATGCACCTAGTACTCTCCGGCGGCCTCCTCGGCGATCCGCCGATCATGCTCACTCGCTTCCATTGTCGGTCTCGATGACGTCCTCGTCATCCGCGATCTCGGTTTCTTGCACAAGCTCGTTGACCAGCGGGCAGACCAGAATCTCGAGTAGTTCGCGAAGGACATGCGGCTGGTGTTCGCCGGCCTCTACTGAATGCCGCGGTGTGTCATCACACATTGTGTTTCTCCCAATGAAAAGGGCCGCCACGCTGAGGTGGCGGCCCTGAGGTTGTGCTCGGCGCCGAAGACGCCAGGCAGTTTTCAACACATCGGCGTCGTGGTCAGGCGGCGTCCGCCTCCAGGTCCGGGTTCACATGTGACTGGGCCGAGAGCGGGTCCGCAACGGCGACGACCGCGTGCTTGGCCGCGAGCACACAGGTTACGATCACAAGCAGTGTCGCCAGCACGCTCCAGCGTGACATGGCGTGCAACTGCAGACTGAGATTTGAGCGCGGCACCAAGTCGATCGTGCTTTGCGAGACGCGGCTGAGCCCGGGTGTGATGCGGGCCATGTGGATCAGCAGCATGTGCGGCACTCGCGGCGTGCCACAGGTCGCTCCACATGAACGCTAACCGGCCATCACTCTATCTTGACGCGATTCTCTCGTTTCTTTAGCTGCCGAGAACGAACATCGGACCTACAGCAGCCATGGCACCCATATACCCAGCCGACATCGCGGAATCGCCCACCGCTCAATATCGCAAAGTCGAGGATCGGAGCGGATGGTGCGGGACAGGAGCGATGCAGGGCGACCGGGATGACACCGCGTGCGAGGAGTAACCCGCGAGGGATAGGTTGACGCCCGATCGCGGCGAGTGGGCGGGAGCTCGTGGTGGCGCGTTTCTGGCCGACTGCTTTACGACGGGTGCGCGGTCGGCCCAGCTGCCTTCCGCTGGGCAAGGCTAACTCGACGTTTCTACCTCGAGTTCGCGTGCTCGCTCGCGCTCAGCAGAAGCCTGAAGTCGGCCAGATCGATCACACCCGAGAGATCGAAGTCCGCCTGCGGCGAGCCAGAGCTGAGGTTGGAGAGCAACACTGCAACATCCGCCGAGGTCAACGCGCCGTCGTTGGTCAGATCGAACGCCACAGCCAGAGTTTTCGGTTCAAGCAGCGACCTTTGTTGCGCATGCCCGAGTGTGTATGCTGGGCGTTCCCGCCCTCCCCCCGAGGGGCGGCGCCCGGCCCGGAGGATGTGATGCATACCAGACGTGACTTTGTAAAAACCGGTCTCGGCGCCGTCATGGGCGCCATGACGGGCGGTGGCCTAGCGCACGCGGGCCTCGGCATGCGGGCGATACCGGGGCTGCCCCCCGGGTGCGACACCGGCTCGCTGCCCCTGGCAGGGACGCGGCCGCTGATCTCGGCGCCGCTGTCGACAAAGCCTCTGGTCTACGGCGGGTTCAACTTCGCGCCCTGGTTCACTGGCGACGCGTTCCCCGACGGGAACATCCCGTTTCACTCGGCGCAGAACGTGTTCCCGCCCGGGCGATTCCCGCGGGCGACCGAGCACGTCGAGGTCGCGGTCATCGGCGGCGGCATCTCGGGCCTCTCCGCGGCGTACCTGCTGCGCCGGTTCAACCCGGTCGTGTTCGAGCTGCGCGATCGGTTCGGTGGATCGGCGCAGGGTGAACACTGGGATGGATCGCCCTACTCGCTCGGCGGCGCCTACGTCATCACGCCCGACCCGGGCACGAATCTGCACACGCTGTACCACAACATCAACCTGCACCAGCAGGTCCGCGTCGATAACGACGATCTGACGGTCGAGCTCAACGGCGAGGTGCTCGCCGACTTCATGAAGGGCGCGGGCTTCCCGCCCGAGGACCTGCCCGGGCTCGAGGCGTACCTGCAAGTGCTCAACCAGATGGCGAACGTGTCGTACCCCGACGTCCCCTTCGACCAGCCATGGATGCAGGCGCTGGACCTCAAGACGTTCAAGAACGACATCGAGCAGCAGATGGGCGTGCCCGTGCCGCCGCTGCTCGCCTCGGCGATCCAGGCGTACTGCTACTCGTCGTTTGGCGCGGGCTGGGAGGAGATCTCGGCGGCGAGCGGGTGGAACTTCCTGGCCGCGGAGGTCTTCGGGCGCTGGGTCTTCCCGGGCGGCAACGCGTACATGGCCGACCGCCTGTGGGAGGAGCTGTCTCTGCTCGACGCCAAGACGCCGCCCGGCTGCACGCCCAAGCACATCCGCGGCGGGTGCCGCGCGGTGGACGTGCGGATGGCCCCCAGCGGTCGCGTGCACGTGACGTACCGGGACCGCAACGGGCGCGGGCGGGCGCTCGAAGCCGAACGGGTGGTCATGGCGTGCTCGAAGCACATCGCCAAGCACATGCTGCACAACATCGAGCACCTGGACCCGGCCAAGCTCGCGGCGATGGACATCGAGTACCGGGCGTACGTCGTCGTCAACGTGCTGCTCGACCAGGAGATCCCGCCCGAGTTTTATGACATCTTCCTGCTCCGCGACGGGCAGTTCCCGCACGACGTCGGCGAGGCCCGAGAGTATTTCTACTCGACCGACGTGCTCGACGGGAGCTTCACGCCCTCGCACCTGCCGCCGGCCCCGGGCCCGCGGAATGTGCTGACGTTCTACTGGCCCCTGTCGTACCCGCAGGGGCGGTTCGAGATTATTCTGCACGACCCGTTCGAGCGGTTCGCCGAGGCGTTCGCGGCCCAGCTGCGCGACGAGGTGCTCCCCCTGCTCGGGATGCCCGAGTCGGCGGTCCGCGAGATCCGCCTGACGCGCTGGGGGCACGCGATGCCGCTGGCCGAGCCGGGGTTCATCGCCTCGGGCAAGCCCCAGGAACTGCTCCGCCCCTTCGAGGGCAAGGTGTACTTCGTCAACCAGGACAACTGGGCGCTGCCGGCGGTCGAGAACTGCGTGATCGATGCGCATAACGTCGCCGACGAGATCGCGACCGATCTCTAGAGCCCCGACGACGCGAGGACAACGCATGACACGCACCGGGATCTGCGCCGCGATCGTGGCCGCTACCGCGACCAGCCCGTGCCTTGCCGGCCCCGAATGGTGGCACGAGGCGGTCTTCTACGAGGTTTTCGTCCGCTCGTTCGCCGACTCGCAGACGGGTCCGCTCGCGGGCGACGGCGTGGGCGACATCCGCGGCCTCATCGACAAGCTCGACTATCTCAACGACGGCGACCCGGGCACCGACGACGACCTGGGCGTCACCGCCCTCTGGCTCATGCCCGTCTTCCAGTCACCCAGCTACCACGGGTACGACGTCGTGGACTACGAGAAGATCGACGACGAATACGGCGACAACGCTGTCTTCGCAGAGCTGCTCGACGCGTGCGAGGACCGGGGCATCCGCGTGATCGTGGACATGATCCCCAACCACTGCTCGTGGCAGCACCACTGGTTCAAGGAGGCCCGAGACCCCGCGTCGCCGCGCCACGACTGGTTTGTCTGGGAAGACGAGCCGCTCACCGGCGAGGGGGCGCCCAACCACAGTGTCTGGCACGACGAGGCGATCGGCACGACCGGGAAGTACTACTACGGCTTCTTCTGGCACGGGATGCCGGACCTCGATCTTCGCGAGCCGGGCCCGACGCTGGCGATGTACGACGCCGCCCGACACTGGATCGAGATGGGCGTGGACGGCTTCCGCCTCGACGCGGTCAAGCACCTCATCGAGGACGGCGTGGTCTTCGAGAACACCGACGAGACCATCGCCTGGCTCGAGAAGTACAACACACACGTGCACGACGTCGGCGAGGGCGTGTTCACCGTCGGCGAGGTCTGGGACACGACCGAGCAGGTCAAGCGGTACGTGCCCGACGGGCTCGACTCCGCCTTCGAGTTCTCGACGTGCTTCGCGATCGAGAAAGGGATCAACGAGTCGGACGCCGCCCACATCCGCGCGGCGCTCGACGAGGCCTGGGTAGCCTACGCGGGCGACCAATCTACTTTCATCGGCAACCACGACATGGACCGCCTCGCCAACCGCCTTGGCGGTGACCGCGCCCGCATGGCGTGCGCGGCGACGGTCCTGCTGACTACCCCTGGAGTTCCGTTCATCTACTACGGCGAGGAGATCGGCATGCAGGGCGCCAAGCCCGACCCCGACATCCGCACGCCCATGCAGTGGTCCGACGACCCCGCGACCGGCGGGTTCACCACCGGCGAGCCGTGGCGGGCGGTCAACGCGGACGTCTCGCAGGTCAACGTCGCGGCGCAGGAAACGTCGTCCGACTCTCTGCTCTCGCACTACCGCAAGCTGATCCGGCTCCGGGGCGAGCACGCCGCCCTCTCGGTCGGCGATTACGAGTCCGTGGACACGGGCGACGAGCGCGTGCTCGCGTTCGTGCGCAGCCGCCAGGGCGAGCGATTGCTCGTGGTCGTCAACATCTCGGGCGACGCGGTCACCGGCGGCTGGGGCGTGGACGCGGGGGCCCTGGGCGTCGGACCCGACGCACAGCCCGAGGAGATCCTCAACACCGCAACGGTCACCGCGCCCGGTATCGCCGATCAGACCGACTGGCGCCCGCTGGGCACGCTCGCCCCTCGGACGGGCTACGTCGTACGCCTGCCATAGGGCCCGCGCATTAGGGGCAGCCGGCGCCGAACGAGGCGAGGAACGCGATCACGTCGGAGAAGTCGAACTGACCGATGGGCTCGGCCAGGTCCGCCGCCGCGTCCATCGAGCCGAACGCGGTCAGAAAAGCGATCACGTCGGAGAAGTCGAGCACGCCGAACGGCTCGGCGAGGTCCGCGGGGCAATCCGAGGCGCCGAAGGGTAGCTGCACGACGATCGCCCGCCCCGAGTGCTCGAACGCGACGAGCGTGATCACGTGCGCCCCATCGCCCGGGTTCGTGAACGTCTTGCGCCACTCGAGCCGGTCCCAACGCGAGGCGGCGTTGAAGATGTCCGCCTCATCGACCGGGTCGAGCCCGGGCGCCAGGTCGAGCATCGCGTGCACCGCGGTGACGGTCCGGTCGGGCGTGCGGATCTGCAGCTCGACGTCGCCGCCCCCGCCGCGTCCCTCAAGGCCGGTGACCTCCAGGGGCGCCTCCTCGCGGTCGATGAACACGACCTCGCGGAACTCACGGTACAGGGGCGAGCCCGATGTCCGGTGGCGGAAGGCGATCACGGAGATGTAGTGGAAGCCCTCGGCGAGCTGTGTCGCGTCGATCTCCTGCGAGTACACGCCGGTCGTCCCGCCCGAGCCAAACGTGGGCTGGTTGATCGTCGTGAACTCCTCGTACGCGCCGATGACGGCGGCAGACGGTGCGTAGTCGATCACGCCGTTGCCGTTCCAGTCCTGGGTCCCGGCGTCGATCTTGAAGAGTGCGTTGTCGTCGGTGTTCGCATCCAGCCCGTCGGTCTGCGACGTGTTGAGCGTGATGCGGAAGGTGTCGGCGGAGACAACGGGGATGTCGTTGAGACGCCGGAAATATGCCGGGAAGTTGGTCGGGTCGGCGGGGATGACGCCCGACTGGTTCGTGATGACCAGCGTCCCCGTGGGCAGCGCCTCTGAGTAGACAACGTACCCCTTGGCGTGCTCGGTCCCTGTCGTCGAGAGGTTCCGCGGCACGACGAGGTTCACCGCGCCCCCCGGGCCGACCGTGATCACGTCCGGGATCGCGTTGATCGGGTCCACGATGGGGTCGGCGGCGTTGCCCGTCTGCTCGTGCAGGCGCGTGCCCTGTGGGTAGCTCGTCGTGACGCTGATCGCGTTGACGCCCGCGTCGTACCGATCATTCACGGCGACCAGGCAGTTTGCCTGCCCGTTGATCGCACGCTCGAAGACCAGCACGTCCGAGATCGAGGCGTTGAGCTGGAAGTACTGGCCCCGCCCGACCTCGTTGTGCAGGCGGACGAGGGTCGTGATCGTGTCATCAAGCAGGTTCGCGGATGGGTCGAGGCCCAGGGCGATGGACACGCCCTCGCGTGGGAAGAAGCCGGACGAGCGCGGCACGCCCCGGGCGTGGTGGTACACGAGCGACCGGCCCGGGGCGAGCAGGGTGAACGCGTGCTGCGGGTAGCCCTGCTGGCGGGCGGTGGGCAGGACGGGCATCGACGACCCGTTGCCCGTCGTGCCGTTGTCGTGGCTGAAGACGTGGTTGACACCCAGCGAGCCATTAATCAGCCCGTCGTCGGCAAGGTCCAGGCGCCCGGAGTCGGCGTTGGAGAACAGGCCGTTCCAGGAGCCGAACCCCGCCGCGTTGAGCACGTCGCGGAGGCGCCCGGCGCCGTTGAGGTCCAGCGCGTCGCGGTTGGCGAACGCGTCCTTTCGGGTCTGGTTGTCGCGGATGTCAAAGTTGCCTGTCACGTTCTCGCCGAACATGAAGGGCACGACCTTGTCGCCCCACGGGTCTGTCCGCGCGTCATGGACCGCGGCGTCAAAGAATGTGTCCCAGAACCACGTCTCCTGGTGCTTGTGCGCGTCGAGGCGGAACCCGTCGATCCTCTGGACCTGGAGCATCCACTGCGCCCAGCGCATGAGCATTCCGGTCGCGTTGTCGGTCACGGCGTCGCCCGCGAGCGGGTCCGCGTCGTTGAAGGGGAAGCGTGTGTAGTTGAAGACGGTCGGGTTGCGCGACGTGCCCGGGTTGCTGATCGCGTCAGGCGTGAGCGCGTCATCGGGGTAGAAGCGGGCGTTGCCCGCGTCGGGCATGTTCCAGATCGTCCCCGCCGGGATGTTGTCCGGGTCGCCCGGCGTCACCGGCTGGCGGATGTACTGGTTGTTCTCTTCGGGTGCGATGTCGATCAGCGCGACCAGGTCGCCCTTGGTCAGGTTGTAGTTCGCGCCGCCCGGGTTCTCCGACTGGAGGTATCCCAGGGCGTTGCCCGCGTGGAAATCACCCCAGTCGTCTGTTGGCAGTTTGTTGCGGGGCGGGGACTCGCGCGGGATCCAGAACCCGGGCCAGCCGCCCTGGGCCAGGAAGACGTCGGAGGTGGTCCTGCCCGAGTTGTGGTTGAAGATGCCGTCAACGAAGACCTGGGCGTTGGCCCGGTGCATTTCGGCGATCATGGCGCCGAAGGACTCCTCGGTGCCGTACGTCGTCCGCTCGCGCCCAGAACCGGTCGCGTTGATCGGCGGCTTGCCCAGGTCGAAGCGGTCGAACGGGTCGTACCCCGGGCTCTGGTAGCTCGCCTTGGAGGGCGGGGGCAGCCAGACCGCGTTGTACCCCGCCAGGAAGAAGTCGGGTGTGCGCCGCTCGATGTCGTCCCACTCCACCTCGAACCACTGCAAGAACGCCGGGTTGTCCTGGCCCGTGGCGGGCGGCGTGAATCCTGCGATCAGGGCGAGGGCGCCCACCGCTGACAGACCGATCCTGGCACGATTCACATGCATCTGGCGAGGGCTCCGTGCTTGCGTCTCGCCCGCGACAGACGGGTCGCGGACGCTCCGGGTGAGTATGCCGCCGATCGGCGGGCGGTTGAAGGGCTCTGTGAGGATTCGCACCGAGCGGGCGCCGGGATGCCCGTCTCGGGCACAATCGGGGTGATCGCCGCACGCCAGGCATTGCCCGGGGCGTCCGGGAACGCGATACTCCCCCGGGCCGCTGGCAGGACCAGCCCCCGAACAGAACTTCAGCACAGGCCCCGCCAGGAGTGGATTCACGATGAGCCCCAACCAGCCGGCAAGCCGCCGCGCCCGCCCCCTCGCCGCCCTCCTCGTGCTCGCCCTGGCCTCCGGTGTCGGGTGCGCCCAGGTCGTGACCGAGTCCATCGGCGACGGGATCGTCCGCTTCCATGCCAGCGACGACGCCCGGGACAACCGCCTGCCTTCGATGGCCCTCGAGACACCCCGCGACGCCGACGGCGACGCGCCCGCGGGCTTCCCCAGCAACGTCGTGTTCGGGCGCGACGGCGACCGCTGGACCGCGACCATCGACATCGAGCCGGGCACGAGCCTCTACGGCACTGGCGAAGTCGCAGGCCCCCTGCGCCGCAACGGGCGCGTCGTCGAGACCTGGAACACCGACGCATACGGCTACCAGGACGACGCCGCCAGCCTCTACACCGCACACCCCTGGGTCCTGGGCGTCCGCGCTGACGGCAGCGCGTTCGGCGTCCTGTGCGACACGACCTACAGGTGCGAGATCGACCTGACGAGCGGCATCGCCTTCCGGGCCGCCGGGCAGGAGCAGCCCGTCATCGTCATCGAGCGCGACACGCCCCTGGCGGTCTGCGAGGCCCTCGGCGAGCTGACCGGCACGATCACACTGCCCCCGAAGTGGGCGATCGGGTACCACCAGTGCCGCTACTCGTACGACCCGGCGGACCGCGTCATGGAGGTCGCCCGCGAGTTCCGCGACCGCGACATCCCCGCCGACGTCATCTGGATGGACATCGACTACATGGACGCGTACCGCGTGTTCACGTTCGACTCTGCCGACTTCCCCGACCCGGCGCGACTCAACGCGGACCTGGCCGACATCGGCTTCCACAACGTCTGGATGATCGACCCGGGCGTCAAGGACGAGGACGGGTACGCGATCCACGACTCGGGCGAAGCGGGCGACGTCTGGGTCAAGCGGGCGGACAAGACCACGACGTTCCAGGGCGAGGTCTGGCCAGGCGTGTGCGTCTTCCCCGACTACACCAACGCCGCGGTCCGCGAGTGGTGGGCGGGGCTCTACGAGCCGTTTATGGCGAATGGCATCTCGGGCGTCTGGAACGACATGAACGAGCCGGCCGTGTTCAACACACCCACCAAGACCATGCCCGAGAACAACTGGCACCGGGCGGATCCCGACATCGGCGGCCCCGGCACGCACGCACGCTACCACAACGTCTACGGCATGCTCATGGTCCGCGCCACACGCGAGGGCGTCATGGACGCCAACCCGGACGTCCGCCCCTTCGTCCTCTCCCGCGCCAACTACATCGGCGGGCACCGCTACGCCGCCACCTGGACCGGCGACAACTCCGCCGACTGGTACCACGTGGACGTCTCCATCCCGATGACCCTCAACCTGAGCCTCTCGGGCCAGCCCTTCTGCGGCCCCGACGTCGGCGGCTTCGCGGGCAACGGCGACGCCGAAATGTTCTCACGCTGGATGGGCTTCGGGGCGCTCTTCCCCTTCTCGCGCGGGCACACGGCCAAGGGCAACATCGACAAGGAACCCTGGGCGTACGGCGAGGCGGTCGAGGCGACCAGCCGCCGCGCCCTCGAGCGCCGCTACCGCCTGATCCCGTTCCTGTACACGCTCTTCGAAGAGTCGTCGCGGACGGGCGCCCCCATCGCCCGCCCGACGTTCTTCGCCGACGCGACCGACCCGGCGCTCCGGTCCGAGGACGACTCGTTCCTGCTCGGCGCCGACCTGCTCGTCTCCGCCCAGCTCCAGCCCGCGCGCGACCGCGCCCGCGTCCTGCCCCGCCCTGTCGCGGGCGTCGCGTGGCGCGAGTTCGACTTCGAGAGCTTCGACGGCGGACGCGACTCCAAGGACCCCGACCAGCCACGCCTGTACCTCCGCCCGGGATCGATACTCCCGACCGGCCCGGTCATGGAGTTCGTGGACGAGAAGCCCCTCGACCCGGTCACGCTCATCGTCTGCCTCGACGCCGACGGCTCCGCGTTGGGCGAGTTGTACGAGGACGCGGGCGATGGCTGGGACTACCTCAACGGCGTCTACCGACGCACGACCTACGAGGCCCAACGCCGAGGCGACGTCGTCCGCCTGAGCGTCGCGGACACCGAGGGCGACATGCCGCGCCCGGAGCGTCTAGTCCGCGTCCGACTGCTCATGCCCGATGGGTCCGAGGTCCGGGCGACGGGTAAGGACGGCCAGACAATCGAGATCCCGTTGCGATAACGGCGCCGCGTTCGGGTTATCAGACGGCCGCACCATCGCGCGTCGCCAGCGTCAGGATGTTCGACTGTGTCATCGCCTCGCCCGTCAGCTCCCCGCGGACCTCGCCCTCGCCCATGACGAGCACGCGGTCCGAGAGCGCCAGCAGTTCGGGCATCTCCGACGAGACGAGTACGACCGCAGCCCCGCCCGCCGCGGCCTTGTGGATGAGCTTGTAGATCTCCGACTTCGCGCCGATGTCCACGCCCCGCGTCGGCTCGTCGAGCAGCAGCACCTTCGCGTTCTCGTGCATCCACCTGGCGATGAGCAGCTTCTGCTGGTTCCCGCCCGAGAGCTCGCCCGGCAGGCTCCGCGCCGACGCGGCCTTGACGCGGAAGTCTTCGATCCGAGTCGTCACCATCTCGCGTTCCGCGCCGATACGGCGCACCCCCGCCGCACGGGCCAGCCGTCGCATGAACGGCACGACGATGTTCTCCGCCACGCTCAGGTTGAAGAACAGGCCCTGCTGGCGCCGGTCCTCGGGCACATAGCCCGCCCCCGCGCGGATCATCCCACGCGGCGACGACCGGTCCACCTCGAACCCGTCCACGCGCACGCGCCCCGAGGCCCGGGCGTCCACCGCGAAGATCGCGTCGAGCAGCTCCGACCGCCCCGCGCCCACGAGCCCCCCGATCCCGAGCACCTCGCCCGGGCGGACGCTAAACGAGACGCCCGCGACCTTGCCCGGCGAACTGATCCCCTCGACCTCAAGACGCGGCGGCGCGTCCTGGGGCCCCGCCGCGTGCCCGTTCTCGCCGCCGAGCCCGCGCAGCGCCGCCGCCTCGCCCCCGGGCGAACGCTCACCGCCCCCGGGCGTCTGCAGGCGCCGCCCGATCATCTGTTCGACCAGATCCGGCTCGGTGATGTCCGCGACATTCGACGTGGCGACGAACTTCCCGTCGCGCAGGACAGTCACCCGGTCGCAGCACGCGAAGATTTCGCTCATCCTGTGCGACACGTAGATAATCGTCAGGCCGGACGCCGCCAGATCCCGGACGATCTGGAGCAGACGCTCGGTCTCCGCGATAGACAGGGAACTCGTCGGCTCGTCGAAGACGATCACGCGGGCCGGCTCGGCGCCCGGACGGGCCTCCTCGTCCAGGGCCGCGGCGATCTGGCAAATCTGCCTGTGCCCGGGCGAGAGCCTCCCCAGCTCGCGCTCGACGTCGATCGAAGGCTCGAGCGTGTGCACCAGACGCCGCGCCCGCGTCCGCATCGCCTCGCGGTCGATCGTGCCCCGCCTCGTACACGGGATGTCGTGCAGGCACAGGTTCTCGGCGACCGACAGGTTGTGGCACTGGGCCAGTTCCTGGTGCACGATCCGCACGCCCGCGTTGAACGCATCGTCCAGCGAACCGGGCTTGAGCTCCCGCCCGCCTACGCGGACCGCCCCCTGGTCCTGCTTGTGCAGCCCCGCGATGACCTTGCCCAGGGTGCTCTTGCCCGCGCCGTTCTCACCCATCAGCGCGTGCACCTCGCCCGCGCGCATCGCCACCGACACGTCGTCGAGCGCCTGCGTGGGCCCGAACCGCTTGCTGATTCGCTCGGCGACGAGGAGGGCGTTCGGATCGTCGGTCATGCGCGGCGCCGTCGGAGAAGGGAGTGTGGCTGGGACAAAGACGCGGCGGGCCTCGTGGGGCCCGCCGCATGATTCATCCGAGAGTGTCGGCGCCGATCAGGGCGCCGCGTCCTTGTTGCGGGCCAGCCAGTCTTCCCACTGGCCCTTGAAGTCCGCGAGGTTGTCCCCGGTGACCACGTCGAAGTCCGCATAGATCATCTCGCTGGGCGGGTTCTTCTCGTTGTGCAGCTTCTCGACGATGTACGTCACGGACTCGTACCCCCAGCCGTAGTACGGCTGCCCGATGAGCACCTGGACCTGCCCCTTCTCGAGGTAGTTCAGGGGCAGGGGCAGCGGGTCGAGCGAGACGACCTTCGCGTTCTCGTAGATCCCGTCGAGGGCGTTGTCGGTGTACAGGGGCCAGCCGCCGACCAGGGCCCAGCCCGTGATCTCCGGGTTGGTGTTCTGGACCGACTGCATCTTCGACGCCGCGTCGTTGGCGGTCTCGGGGTGGTAGTACGTCGCCTTGACCGTGATCCCCGGGTACTTGGCGGCCTCCTCGCGGACGCCGGCGACGCGGGCCTGCAGGTTGGTCGCGGCCTCGTTGCCGGCGAGGATGGCGACGACGCCGTTCTCGCCCATGACCTTCGCCAGCTCGCGCATGACGGCGGCGCCCGCGGCCTTGTCGTCCACGCCGTAGTACGCCATCCGCCCCGAGTCTGGCGCATCAGAGTCGAAGGTCATGACGGTCACGCCCTGCTCGACCGCGTCGGAGAGCGCGCCGTTGAGCACGTCCGCGTTGATGACGCTGATCGCGATGCCGTCCACTCCAGACGCGACGAGCTGCTCGACGTACTGGGCCTGGACCTGGGCGTCCTCGGAGTTTGGCGTCTGCCAACGGACGTCCACCGTGATCCCGTACTCCGCTTCCAGGTCGTTGGCCGCGTCCTCGGCGCCGACGCGTGCGGCCTTGAACACCGGGTTGCCCTGGCTCTTCGCGACGACGCCGATGACGTACGTCTCGCCCTCCCCCGAACCGCCCGACGCCGAGCCCCCGTTGGGGGTCGTGCCGGTTTCCTCGCACCCGCCGAGGGCGAGCAGGCACGCGACCGCGCCCGCCGTGACCCAGTTCCGACCCGTCAGATTCTGCAAAGCCTCGAAGCTCATGTCGCGCTCCAGATGTCGTGGTGCTGCCCGGCCCCCCGTGGCCTCGCCCGGTCGATCCGTCCGTCTCGGAGTGTAGCTGGACACACCGCGACGGGGCGGGGCTGGGCCTACCCGGGCGAGAGGCGGGCCTTGGTCTGGTCGATCACGACCGCGACGATGATCGCCCCGCCCATCACAACCTGGTTCCAGGACTGGTCGATGTCGAAGATGATCATCGAGTTGCCGATCAGCTTGATGACGACCGCGCCCAGCACCGCCCCCAGCGCCGAGCCCCGCCCACCCATCAGCGACGCGCCCCCGATCACCGCCGCGGCGATCACCTCGAGCTCGTACGCCGCCCCCGCGCTCGTCTCTGCCGCCCCGAGGTACCCGATCGCCATGCAGGCGCTCAATCCTGCCAGAGCGCCCATCAGCGTGAACACGATCACCTTGACACGCCCGACCGGGATGCCGGCGTACTTCGCCGCGATCTCGTTGCCCCCGATCGCGTACACGCGCCGACCGAGCACCGTCCGCGAGAGGACGAACCATCCCGCGATAGCGATCAGCACCATGATGACGATCGGCACCGGGTAGACGCCCATGATCTCGCGCTTGAAGAAGCCCGACTGGAACCCTGGCGGGAAGCCCGAGATCGACTGCTCGCCGCTGACCGCCTGGGGGATGATGATCGTCAGCCCCCGCAGCGCCGCCATCATGCCCAGCGTGATGACGAACGGGTGGACCCGCAGGCCCACCGTCATCACCCCGTTGGCCGCCCCGCACAGCGCCCCCACCCCGACACACACGCCCAGCCCCACGAGCACACCCGCCAGCCCGGTCAGGTCCATCCCGAGCACGACCAGCGAGAGGTCCGAGCCCATCCGGTTGAGCACCAGCGCCCCGAGGATCGCCGCGAAAGCGAAGATCGAGCCCACCGACAGGTCGATGCCCGCCAGGATGATGACGGCGGTCATCCCGACCGCCATGACCGCGAAGAAGCTCGCGTCCTTGAGCACGAGCGTGATGTTCTCTTTCTCCAGGAACTTGTTGACCCGGCGCTCGACGAGCACGCTCGCAACGCCCCCCGACTCGGTGTACCGCACCGGGGCCGCGTGCTCGCGGGCCGTCCCGTCGGGCGCGGTCACGACCACCCGGGCGATCAGGCGCCCGGGCAGCGTCCCCGGCGCGTGCACCGCGCCGTCGGCGTCGAAGATCTCGATCGTCGATCCCGGCGCGATGTCAACCGGCTTGTAAACCGTCTTGGTCCCGCCGAACATGGTCAGCGCCGTGACCATCAGCGCGATGACCAGCAGCAGGCCGGCCTCCTGGGCGCCCGCGAGCCGCGTGACGGCTCGCCGTGCGCCTGGCGATGGCTTCGGGCTCTCGGGGGCGCCGTCTGTCATGGGGCGGGGAGTCTAGCACCACCCCCGCGCGGGGGGCGCCCTGCGTCAGTCGATCGTCTGCGTGTAGCTGTCCCGGTCCGGGTTGATGAGGTTGATGCTCAGGGGGTTGTCGCGCGGGCGGTCGGGCTCGCCGTCTCCGTTGTCGTCGAAGTCGTCGTAAAACGTCCGCGCGATGTTGCCCCTGAGGAACTCGGCGTGCCCATCGGTGAACGAGAAGTTCGCCCCGTCCGAGCCGTGGTTGTCCGCGTCGGTGTAGCTCGAGTTCGACCCGGGCTGCCACACGTCCGGGATCCCCGCGTCCATCCACTGGTTGTTCGAATACCACGACCCGAACTTGTTGTCGTTGCCGTTGGTCTCGTCGCCCCACATCGGCGGGGGCGCCACGATCACCGGGTCGTCCTGTCGCAGACCCGCGACGTACATGTAGCTGATGTTGTACGAGATCACGTCCTGCTCGCCCGCGGGCGCGTGGGGCGTCTTGAACTTCCCGTTGGGGAACAGCGTGTTGAGCGAGAGCGTGGGCGGGCGCCCGTAGTAGTAATCCTCGCGGTCCGACGGGCAATAGAGGATCTCGAACCCCTGCACGTAGTTGCGGAGCAGCGGCTCGTCGTTGCCGTCCACGTACTCGTGGATGTGACCGGGGACACCGAAGTACCCGATGTCGCCCATCGGCGGCGTGCCCGCCATGCCGTCGCCCACCTGGTTGAGGCTGAACAAGCCCGCGACCCCGCCGTACACCCACTGCCCGTCGAGGTAGATCGGGCTCTGGTAGCTCGGCGGGATCGGCTGAATGGGATACCAGCCACGCGAGTCGTGGGCGTACCCGTTCATCGCGAGGCTGATCTGTCGGACGTTTGACAGGCACTGCGCCGTCCTGGCCGAGTTCCGCGCCTTGCCCAGCGCCGGCAGCAGGATGCCGATCAGCAACGCGATGATCGCGATCACGACCAGCAGCTCGATGAGCGTGAAACCCAGCGGCGTTCGGCGTGCCTCGGGGCGGGGGCGTCTGGTACGCATGGAAGCTCCGTTCCCGGGGACCGGGCGGATTCAAGGAGGGGGGCTCAGTCGATCGTCATCAGCTGCCCGCTCCGCGGGCGACCGGGCTGGCTGAGCATATTCACGCTGAGCGACCCGGTCGTGGGGCGGTCGGGGCGCCCGTCGCCGTCGTCGTCGAACGAGTCGAAGAAGGTCGCGTGGATGTTGCCGCTGAGGAACTCGGCGTGCCCGTCGAAGAAGACCCAGTTCCCGCCTCGCTCGCCGTGGTTGTCGTCCTTCGCGTACGACCGGTCGATGTAGTCCGCCTGGCCCGGGTACGCGCCCGGGTTGCCGTCCAGCCCGATCGCACGCCACTGCTCCTCCTGGTAGAAGGAGTTGGTGCGGATGTCGTTCCCGTTGGTCTCGTCGCCCCACAGGGGCGCCGAGGCGATGACGGTCGGCTCGTTGGTCTTGAACCCGGCGATGTACATGTAGCTGATGTTGTACGAGACGCAGTCCACCTCGCCCTCGGGTACGCGCGGCACCTTCGCGGTGCCGTTGGGCAGACGCGTGTTGATCTGGTTGGGCGGCCTGCCGAAGTAGTAGTCGAGCCTGTCCGACGGGTCGTAGAGCACGTCCAGGCCCTGCAGATACGTCCGCATGATCGGCTCGTCGTTGCCGTCGGCGTACTCGTTGATGTGCCCCGGCGCCCCGATGTAACCGATCTCGCCCGACCCGCCCAGGCCCATCGGCGTGCCGTCACCGATCTGGCGGAGGCTGAACATCCCCGCAACCCCGCCGTGGACCCACTGCGCCTCGGACGCCTTGTTCGACGAGTTCTGGAACTGCGCGTTGTCCGGGATCGGCTGCACCGGGTACCACCCGCGCCAGTCGTCGGCGTACACCGACATCGCGATCCCCATCTGTCGCACGTTCGACAGGCACTTGGCGTTCTGCGCCGCCTCGCGAGCCTTACCCAGCGCCGGCAGCAGGATCCCGATCAGCAGCGCGATGATCGCGATCACCACGAGCAGCTCGATCAGTGTGAAGCCACGCGGGGCACGTCGCGGATGGGTGGGGCGCATCGGGTCTCCCGCGCCGCCCGGGGGCGGCGGTGGGCGTTCTCGGACCGGGGGCGGGCGGCGCCCGCCCGGTTGCTCATCGACCAATGTAGAAATCATTCACGAGCCCCGTCAACAGCCCGCCCGAGTCGTGCGCCGGCGCCGCCCGCGGATCGAGGCGGACCCCGCCTGGGGCAAACGCCCCGTGCCCCTGTTTTCTTGACACGATCTGAACGCAAATGCCCCACGGTTCCCCCGGAACTTCGCGGATCTGCGCTAGTGTCATCCCACGCGTCCCGCTATCGTCAACCGGTTCACGTGAGCCCGGTTCCGACAAATGTCTGTTGTTTGTACGGGTAGCCGGGTGGTTGTCGCACAGCTGCTCCCCACCAAGGGCGGGGGAGCACATCGAGGGAGACACGGACATGCGATTGAGAACTCTGACCCCGGCCGCCATTCTCGCGGCCCTCGCGGGCGGCGCGATCGCGCAGCCCACAATCGACGGCATCTACGACCCGGGCACGGAGGGGGCCTTCTACTCCGACGTCCTCTGGGTCCAGAACCAGCCCACCGGCTTCGGCGACAACCAGACCGGCGACTTCACCGGCGGCGACTTCGGCGCCCCCCCGGAAGACGTCATGACCGGCGTCGAGATCTGCATCCCGCTGACCGCCATCGGCGGCGCGCTCGAGGGCTCGGGCGGCACTTCCGCATTCCAGCTCGCGGGCTGGGTCAACTCAGGTGACCGCACGTTCATGTCGAACCAGATGATCCACGACGGTGGCCTGCCCATCGACACCGCCAACATCGGCAACGCGCCCGACTTCACCGCCCTCGGCGGTGTCCAGCACGTCGCGATCACCGCCAACGCCGGCGCGATCGTTGTCGACGGCACTCTCGACGCCAACTACGGCCTCCCGCAGATGCTCCAGACCAACTTCACCGGTTTCGGCGACTCGACCGACGGCACCGAGATCGGCGGCGGCGGCTCCGAGGCCGACGCGGTCTACGCCGCGACCGACGGCGTCAACCTGTACCTCTTCATCGCCGGCAATCTCGAGGCCAATGGCAACGGGCTCGACCTGTACATCGACTCCGACGCCAACGGCGCCACGGGCGACGTCGTCCTGGGCGCGGGCGCCGGCGCGGGCGCCTTCATCATCGACGGCCAAACCGGCCTCGCCTTCGACGCCGGCTTCGGCGCCGAGTTCGTCGTCTCCGCCGATTCCTGGAACGACGACGGCGACGACGGCACCACCCCCAACATCCCCCGTCTCCACGCCGGGCCCATCGGCGGCGCGATCGCCGACATCGGCTCGCTCGCCGGCTTCGGCGCCGCCAACGCCGGGGCGCTCACCGCCGGCTACTCCATGGGCGTCGACAACTCCAACGCCCTGGGCGTCATCGGCAGCCCCTCGCTCGCCTCGCCCGTCGCGCCCGACGCCAACTGGGCGTACGGCTCCGAGCTGTGCAACGTCCGCTCGTACCTGGACATGGACGAGGGCCCCGTCGTCTCCGGCAGGCTGTACATCTTCATCGGCGGCAACATGGAGTCCTCTTACAACAAGCTGAGCCTCTTCATCGACTCGCAGCCCGGCGGGCAGAATGTCCTCCGCAACGACAACGTCGACATCTCCTTCAACGGCATCAACCGACAGTCCGACCTCGTCTGGGACGAGGCCTTCAGCCCCGACATGTGGTTCAACGTCAACAACGGCGTCAACGGCGGCTCGGGCAACCTCGAGAACTTCGCCGACTCCACCACCCTCCGCACCGACGGCCCCATCTTCGACCCCTTCTTCGGGCTGCTGGCCGATTACGGCTCCTTCTCCGGCGGTGACCTCACCGACGGCCAGGGCAACCCCGTCGCCATGCCCGTTGAGCTGATCGACTTCTCCGGCCCCCAGTTCGACGAGCAGGACGGCTTCCTCGCCGCCCTCTACGCCGGCTACGCCCCGCGCAAGAGCTCGCAGGTCGGCCTCGACATCCTCAAGGGCAACCTCCCCTCGGGCTCCCTGCCCCCCGAGGGCCTGCTCCAGGTCTCCATGAACAACTCCAACGTCGATGGCGTCACCGCTTCCGACGCCGCGGTCCCCAGCGTTGCCGACGCCCCTAATGTGAACACGGGCATCGAGATCTGCATCGACCTGTGCGAGCTCGGCTGGGACGGCGTCCAGGACATCCTCTTGGGCGGCTACATCACCGACGGCGGATTCGGCTTCGTCTCCAACCAGGTCCTCGGCGGCCTGCCCGATTCCGAGGCCCCCGCGGTCAACCTTGGCGAGGTCCACGACATCGACTTCACCACCATCGTCGGCGACCAGTACGTCAACCTCACCCCGCCGACGCCCGGCGGGTGCAACGGCGCCGACCTGGCAGTCCCCTTCGGCACACTCAACTTCGACGACGTCGTCGCCTTCCTTGTGTCCTTCGGCGGCAACACGGCCGAGTCCGACCTCGCCGTCCCCTTCGGCACCTGGAACTTCGACGACGTGATCGCCTTCCTGACCCTGTTCGGCGGCGGTTGCCCGTAACCCTCGCCGCACGCTCACGCTGATCGCAGCATCCCACGCCGCCCGCGTCGCCAGACGCGGGCGGCTTTCGTTTTGTCCGCGGTCGGCCCGAGCTACACTCGCCGCATGACACGCACGATCACCGCTCTGCTCGTACTCGGCACGACGCCCGCCCACACGCTCGCGCAGCTCGTCCAGCCCGAGGAGCTGCCTCAGGGCTTCGTCGTGGTCGTAGACGACGTCGCCCGCATGGGCACGACCGACATGCCCATGTTCCTCGCCTCCAACTGGGGCGGCTGGGACCCGGCAAAGCCCGAGTTCAAGATGACCCAACGCTCCGACGGACGCTGGCAGTTCGTCGCCGAGCACGACCCCGAGCGCACCGGCACCCTCCAGTTCAAGTTCACGCTCGGCTCGTGGGACCGCGTCGAAACTACCCCAGACGGCGCGGACATCGACAACCGCACGCTCGCCAAGGTTGACGCCTCCGGGCTCGACGGCGAGGCCCCCGTCATCGAGCTGACAGTCCCCCGCTTCCGCTCGCCCGCCGACATCTCACAGCAGCGCCAGTCCACGCAGTACCGCGACCTGGAGATCACCGGCACGGCCCGGCGCCTGCAGGTCGCCGGCGGCGCGGGCGGCGCAGCCGGCGCGATGCGCGACCTCATCGTCTGGCTCCCCCCGGGCTACGACGTCAACCCCGAAAAGACCTACCCCGTCCTCTACCTCTTCGACGGGCAGAACATCTTCGAGGACCATCCGGGCGTCCCCGGCGAGTGGCACGCCGACGAGACCGCGACAAAGCTCATCACGTCGGGCCTCATCCGCGACCTCGTCATCGTCGGCGTCCCGCACGCCGGCGAGTTCCGTGCCCAGGAATACCTCGCGTTCGACGGCGGGCGCGGCGCCGAGCCCCACGGCGACCGGTTTGCCGCCTGGTTCATGGGCGAGGTCATGCCCCGCGTCGAGCGGGCGTTCCGCGTCTCGACCAGGCCCGAGGACACGGGCGTCGGCGGGGCGTCCTACGGCGCCGCGATCTCGCTCTACATCGCCACCCAACGCCCCGATCGCTTCGGGCGCCTCCTGCTCGAGAGCATGCCCCCCATCGGCGACGCGTACATCGAAACCGTCGGCGCCTGGCCCGAGCGGGTCTACATCGGTGTCGGCGGGCGTGAGCTGGGCGAGAACGCCTCGGTCCAGGCCCGCAACCAGGCCTACGAGACCTGGACGCGCGAACTCGACGCCCGCCTCGAGGGCGACGGGCTCGCCGACGACCGACGCCTCCTCGTCGTCTCCCCGCACGCCCACCACAACGAGGCCGCCTGGGCCGACCGCCTGCCCGCAGCTCTTCGGTTCCTGTTCGAGGCCCAATAACCCCAGGCCCGAATCCTGCTCGCACCGGGGATCCCCCCACCCGGTTTTTTCCCCTTCCGGCGCCCGTCATACACCTGTAAGCTGTCTGTGAGAATGAGACGCCCTCCCCGTGGGAGAGGCGCGAGAGAGAATTTGTATCTTTGAGTCGTAGGAGAAGAGAGATGAAGCGAGCCATCATCGCGGCCGCGGTCGCCGGGCTGGCGTGTTCCGCCGCCTCCGCGGACGTGTACAACGACAACGTGGGTGGGACCGCTGGCGGCGGCGACCTGCACCAGTTCTTCGCCGACCAGGGATTCAACCATCTCGACATCTCGAGTGTCGAGATCACCAACGACAACCAGTTCCTCTACATCAACATCTCCACCGATGGCCTCGTCTCCGATCAGAACTGGGGCAAGTACATCGTCGGCATCGACACCGGCGCCAACGCCGGCGACAACTCCACCGATCCCGGCTCCTGGAACCGCAACGTCGACTGGGGCCGTGGCATCACCCACTTCGCCGGCACGTGGGCCGACGATGGTGGCGCCCTCCAGTTCGGCGGCGAGCTGCGTGGATTCGACGGCGTCGGCTGGAACCTTCTCGGCGCCACGTACAACGGCGACACCAACATCGCCGGCACGTCCGCCTCCGGGCAGATGATCCAGATCGAGTACGCCGCCCTCGGGCTCTCGATCGGCGATACCTTCGAGTTTGACGTCTTCTCGTCCGGCGGAGGCGCTGACCCCGGTGTCGATCACCTCTCACGCTCGGACGCCGCCACCACAGACTGGGGCACCACCTCCGTCGCGGGCAACTTCCTCAGCTACCGCATCGTCCCCGCCCCGGGCACGCTCGCGCTGCTGGGCCTCGGCGCCCTCGCCGGCGTCCGTCGTCGCCGCTGATCCTCGCGACAACAACCTCTTGAAGCACCGAAGGCCCGGGGTGTACGCCCCGGGCCTTTTCATTGCGCCCGGAGAGAAACGGGCCTTCACGAGCCAACCCGCGCCCGCCCCGCATCTACGATCAGTCAGCGTCATACGGGGCGGAGTTGGCCCGGCGCATCGCGCCGGGCGATCGCCCGGACCCCGAGCAAGGGAGCCGATTATGCCCAACACCCCAGCACCGATCGACGTGTCGCCCGAGCAACTCGAGCAATGGCTCGAGACGGGCGAGGGAGTGCTGATCGATGTCCGCGAGGACTTCGAGCACGCCGCGGAGAGGATCGAGGGCGCGCACCACCACCCGCTCACCAACCTCGACCCGGGCGACCTCCGCGCACAGCACCCGGGCAAGAAGCTGGTGTTCCATTGTCGTTCTGGCGGGCGTTCCGCCCAGGGCGCCACGTGTGTGGGAGCGCACGAGGG
Organism: Phycisphaerales bacterium; assembly: GCA_029260515.1. Lineage (GTDB taxonomy): Bacteria > Planctomycetota > Phycisphaerae > Phycisphaerales > UBA1924 > JAJRXR01. The sequence continues at coordinate 34,679 of JAJDDC010000035.1, forward strand.
CGAGTGCTACCACCTGGCGGGCGGGCTGGAGGCGTGGAAGGCGAGCGGGCGACGCACGATACGTCCCGCGGGCGCGCCACGCCTCGACGTGATGCGCCAGGTGCAGATCACCGCCGGCTCGCTGGTCGTGCTGGGCGTGTTGCTCGGTCTGCTCGTCACCCCGTGGCTGCTCGCCCTCAGCGCCTTCGTTGGCGCCGGGCTCGTCTTCGCGGGCGCGTCCGGCTGGTGCGGGATGGCGCGGCTCCTCTCGCGCATGCCATGGAACCGCGTCAGCGTGTCGCCCGCCCGGTAGGCGCACCGCGCCCCCACCACCATCACAGGCTCGAACACCTCCTTCAAACTCGGCGAGGCCTGTCCCGTACGTGTCGGCCGCCGCACGCGTCCGACCGCGGACAAAGCGAAGGCCCGGGGCCATTACACCCCGGGCCTTCTCTCTTTCTCCGCACGCCAAGGAGTCTTGCAGCCCCCCCCGAGGTCCGATGCGCCCGGGGCCAGATCAGCCGCGACGTTGTGGGAGAAAAAAGGCCCGCCCCGTGGGGGCGGACCCGTGTTGTTCAACACCGTGCGTCCGAACCGTGTCCTATCGCCGGCGTCGCCTGGCGCCCAGCATCGCGAGCCCGATCACGCCGGTCGCCAACGCGCCGGGCGCCGGCACGATGAGCATCACGCCGTCGAAATCGCCGAAGTCGTCCTTGTGCTGGTTGTCGCTGACGATCCCGAACTGGGTGGGGTCATCGATGAGGTCGAACCGGTTGAGATCCTCATAGATGAGCGCGCCGCCGTAGTAGTACCGGGCCGTGGCCTGGCCATTGCCCGTGTAGTCCAGCTCGATGCGCAGCTGCTTCCACTCGGCGACCGACCACTCCACGCCCGTATCACGGAACGCGAGGTCATCGACGATCAGAATCCGCCCGGAGAAGTCGAACTTCACTTTGGCCGCCAGGGCCGAGTCCGACTGCAGGTAGACATCGTAGTCCGCCCCGCCCTTCTCGCTGATGTACACGCCCATCTTGAGCGTCAGGATCTCCAACTCCTCCTTGGCCGGCAGCTTGATGTGCGGCGAGAGCACGCCCACGTCCTGGCCAGCGCCCACACCGGGCTCGTCCACGATCCGCAGGTGCTGCGACCCGACCCACGGGTTCAGATTCGAGACGATCGGGCTCGTGTTCGCCCCGAGCACGCCCCATCCGGGAGGGGCGGCCCCGTTGGCAAGACCGAGGTTCCACCCCTCGCTTTGCTCGAATCCCGACATCAGCATCTGCGTGTTGCGGTACCCGATGCTGCCGGGGTCCGGCGCGTTGAGGATCCCGTTCGGATCGTCTCCGCCAGATGCAATGCCCGCACTGAGCATGATTCCGCACGCCGCAGCGATGCGAGCCGCTGTTGAAGCCTTCATGTCCTCACCCTCCATCACCCACGAGCTGGGGGAGGTACGGCGTCGGCGTCGTCTGTACCGCGGCGTCAACCCCGTGACACGTCGCGATCTATCGCCGATCCGTCCGCTGTCCACCCGACGCGGGTCAAGTAACCGATGTCCTTCTCGGAATCGTGGCACTCCCCCCGATCCCGGATCGTCCGGCGCGGCCCAACCCGCCTCACCGGTACGACCGTCACAAACAGACCACCCGGATGCCGATGGAGCCACCGTATCCAGGGGATTTTTGCGCCCACGCCCCCCAGATCACGTGATCTTCGGACCCAACCTCTCGCCGGCCCGCCGGTTGCGCCCGCGCCCCGCCCGGTCGACGCAATGACGCCCCCCACAACGCACTGTCGTGCTGGACCGGGCGCATGAAAAACGGCCCGCCCCCCTGAGGGGACGGGCCGGTACGGATTCTCGTCCGCCGCGTGCCCGGCACGCGGTCGGCCGGACTGATCAGCTCAGATCACGGACGGCGGATGGTCGTGCGACCAAAGCCGGCGCTGCCCTTGCTGCCAGCCGTCCCGCCAATCGAGGCCTGGGGCGTCTGGGCTCCGCCGGGCACGGTCGCCTCGACGTCGCGGGTCCAGATGCGGAAGGCGAACTCACGCGGCTCGCCGGGACCGCCATCGATCTCGCTGACCGGGGTGAAGTCGTCGTAGCCGAAGAACTTGTTCTTGTACTTGCCTTCGCGGATGTAGATGTCGCAGGAAGCCTCCTGCGTCTTGAACAGGAAGACGGCCCGCTCGCCGGCAACGCCCTGGCCCTCGCCGGCGGCGGCGAACCAGTAGTTGCAGCCGGCCTGCAGGGTCACGTCGGGGCAGCTCCAGACGAAGCAGTAGACGTCAAGGCCGTCGAACTGCTCGCCGGTCATGTAGACCTTGTCGTAGTCCACCCGACGGTTGGTGCCGTCGACCGGGCAATCGCAAAGGTTGTCCCAGATCTCCATGAACCACTCGTGGTCATCGAAGCAGTTCGTGGCGATGTAGGCCTCGACGCGGCACAGGACCTGGTCCTCGCCCGGCGGGACCTGGAACTGATCGACCGAACGCGAGCTGAAGAGCGAGGTGCTCGGGAAGTCGAGCGAGCTCATGCCCATCAGGTCGTACTCGCCCTGATCGCGGAGCAGGCAGCAGACCTTGGCGTCGATGGTGAAGCAGAAGTCCTGGCAATCGATCTTGCCGGAGGGGATGTCATCGACGTCGATCCAGCTCGGGAACCCGAGGTGGGGGCTGTAGAACTTGCCCTGCGAGCCCTGGACCTTGTAGTTGTTGGCGGTCACCCAGTAGTACACGCCGTTCGAGCCGCCGCGGGGCGAGACCCAGTAGCGCGTGTCGCCGTTCAGGAAGAGCGGGCAGGTGTTGCCGAAGAAGTCCGGGTTGACCTCGGGATCGAAGCAGATTTCCCAGAAGTTCGTGTCGGCGAAGTCGCCGGTGCCGGCGCCGAGCATGCGGGCCTGGATCGTGCAGATATCCGCGTCGGGGTTGTCCGGATCGTTCGGATCGGGCACGCAATCGACCTGGATCGGGAACGTGTACTGGATCATCTCCGGGCAGCCGTCGCAGTCCGACCAGATGTCCAGGTTGACGTCGAGGTCCTCGACGTCGGTGATGTTGTCCGAGATCGCCATGATCACGGTGATCTTCTCGATGCTCCACCACTCGCAGTCGCGAATGAAGAAGTCATCAGCAACCCGCGCCTCGAAGGGCGAAGGGATGCCGGGCCAGACCTGAGACTGAACGCCGGCCGCCGCGTCGGGCGCCACGTCCCAGTCGCACGGGCCGTTGTCCCAGACGGTGTTGATGCCGTCGCCGTCCGTCTCGGCGCCGCGCGCCGCGGAGTTCTGGTAGACGGTGACGCTATCCCAGTTGATCACAACCGGGGCTGTGGGCTCGGCGATGGCGACGCCGGTGCACGCCAGCAACGCCGCGGCCGAGCTACAAAGGCCGTTCTTCATGTTCATTGCAGTTACTCCTCGCAAAGTCACGACACTCGTTAAAAACAACATCTCTCCGCCCCGAATGGGCAGAGCGTCTTCGTTCGCACGGAAACCTGCCGGATTGGTCTCGCCCCTGCAGATGGAACCGAACTCCCCTGACCGGTCCCCGTGACACTCCCATGTACGTACTAGTGATAGTGCCACACGGTTTGAGGGGCAAGACCCCACCTGTGAATTCGCGCAAATCCTCTGCGACGCGTACGCAACGAGAACGCACACACCACACGCGTGAACAGAACACGACGCCGCGAAACAGCCTATTTTGAACCGGAACAACGCACGAATCCTCGTCTGATGACGTGATTTCAATCCCGCACGGCCTGCGACTTGCGCGGTTGATCGCGATCGATCACCACCGCGGCGATACACGGACCGCCATTTCATCACGGCGAATCAACGCAAGCATGTGACACACAATGGCTTACGAGATTTTGCCGTGGCGACGCCGCGGCCCCCATCGCAGAGGTCGCGCGCGAGCTGTGAAAATGGGCAGTTTCGTACTCGCGCTGCCGTCCGCGGCGGCCCCGCTGGAACTGGTCCGAGAATCCGGCCCACGCATTCGGCCGACCTCGCCGACGCACATTTCAACCGCCCGCGCCCACGCCCGTACCCTCACCCGGGCCGCAGGTCCCCGGAGCCCCGCATGACACGCGAACACAGACGACCGATCGCACCTCTCGTGGCCGCCATCTTCTCGCTGCTGGCCCTGCCCGCGAGCGCCCAGCCGGTCGAGGCGCCCCCCGTCGCGCCGCCGTCTCTCCACACGCGAACGTTCGAGGCCGCGTGGCGCCTCGTCCGCGATACCCATTTCGACACGACGTACAATGGTGTGGACTGGGACGCGGTTCACGACGAGTTCGCCCCACGCGCCCGCGAGGCCCAGACCACCGCGCAGGTCCGCGGCATCATCTCGGACATGCTCTCGCGCCTGGGCGAATCGCACTTCGCGCTGATCCCCGCGGACGTCGCCGACGTCCTGCCCGGCGAGGACGACGTCGAGCCAGCGGCCGACACGGACCCGGCGCCGAACACAGACACGAGCGGGCCGGACGGCGCCACCGACGGGCGGCCCGGCGGACAGGGCGAGTCCGGCGGCGAGGGCACGGACCCGGGCTCCGACTGGCTCGACGAGCCCCTGGACAACGAGTCCTACGGCGGCGGTGACGCCTGGCTCGGCCTCGACGTACGCACCATCGACGGGCGTCTGGTCGTCACCCGCGTCGAGCCCGGCTCGCCCGCCGAACAGGCCGGCGTCCACCCCGGCTGGATCATCGAGATGATCGGGCGCCGCGACGTCGCCCGACGCCTCGAGGCGCTCTCGAGGCTCGACGCCGGCTCCGACGAGATCATCGCGTGGCAGATCTTCACCAGCATGCTCGCTGGCAATCCACGCACGGCCGCCCGCCTCACGCTTCTCGACGCCGACGACACCACGCGCCGCCTCACGCTCGAGCGCGTCCGACAGCCGGGCCAGATGGCAAAGTTCGGCAACCTCCCCACCATGAACTCCCACCTCGAGTGGTCGTGGCTCGACGCGGACGAGTTCGACATCCCCGACAACGCACGCGTCGGACTCATCCGCTTCAACATCTTCATGATGCCGACGTCTCGACAGTTCGAGCGAGCGGTCTTCGAGCTCCGCGGGGCCGACGGCATCATCATCGATGTCCGGGGCAACCTCGGCGGTATCGGCGCCCTCGCCATCGGCATGGGCGGGCGACTCATCGACAAGCCCGTCAGCCTCGGCACCATGCAGATGCGCGGCGCCGCCCTCAAGTTCAACATCTCCCCCCAATACGTCACCAGCTGGGGCGAGCCCACCGAACCGTTCAAGGGGCGTGTCGCCGTCCTCACCGACCCCGTCTCCGCCTCGACCTCCGAGGTATTCGCCGGCGGACTCCAGGCCGTCGGGCGGGCCCGGGTGTTCGGCCAGACGACGGCGGGCATGGCCCTCCCCGCCGCCATGGACCGCCTGCCCAACGGCGACGTCCTCCTGCACGCAATCGCCGACTACCACACCTCCAAGGGCGACCGCCTCGAAAAGACCGGTGTCATCCCCGACGTCCCCGTCCCGCTGACCCGCGAAGACCTCCTCGCCGGCATCGACGCCCCCCTCGCCCGCGCCGCCGCCTGGGCCGCGACCGGCGAAGAATGACACCCACGGGCGCACAGCGCTCACCCGCCCCGCAAGGAGCCACGCCATGAACCGCCGACTCACCGGATTGCTCGCCCTCGTGACCGTCACCGTCCTCGCGGGCGCGACCCACGCGACCGCGCTGCCCGCACAGCCCGCCGACCAGGCCGAGGACGCGCGCGCGAAGGCCCTCGAGATCATCGCCCGTCACGTCGAGGCCAGCGGCGGAGAGGCCGCCATCCGCGCGCACAAGAACGTGACGTCGGAGGGCTCCCTCGCCGTCCCGTCCATCGGCATCCGCGGCACGCTCGTGTCCTACCTGCAGGCGCCCGACAAGGCACTCACGCGGATCGACCTGCCCGATCTCGGCCTGACGATGAACGGATTCGACGGCGAGACCGCGTGGATGATCGACCCCACCCTCGGCGCACTGCTGATGGAAGACGACATGCGCGACTCGTTCATCCGCGCCTCGCGGATCGACGCCGACCTCCGCATGACCGAGGAATACACCAGCATCACCTACACAGGCGAGGAAGAGATCGACGCCCGCCCGGTGTCCGTGATCCGACTCGTAGACTCCAACGGCCGCGAGACCACGCAGTACTACGACACACAGACGGGCCTCCGCACCGCGTCCGACACGCTGGAGCCCACCCCGTACGGCGACCTCCAGGTCCGCTACGTGTTCAGCGACTACAAGTCCTTCCAGGGCGTCAAGTTCCCCATGAAGACCATCCAGCACGTCGGCCCGCAGTCGATCGTACTCACCATCGAGACCGTCTCGTTCGACCCGATCCCCGACGAGACCTTCGACCCGCCCGCGGCGATCAAAGTCCTCGTCGATCGCCAGGCCGACAACGACGACGCAGACGACGACGATGATGCGACCGATGATGACGAGGACGACGGTGACGATGACGAAGCGGACGACGACTAAGCCGCGCGTCTGACGCCCGGGGCCGCGCGTCCGTCAGAGAATCTCGAGAATCTCGAACGCCTTGACGCCACGCGGCGCACGCACGCGGATGGTCTCGCCCACGCGCGCCTTCATCAGCGCCTCGCCCATCGGGCTCGTGGTCGTGACCTCGAAGACGTCGCCCTCCTCGTCGCCCGAGCTCTCGCCCACGAGTCTGCACAGCTCCTCTTCCTTGGAGCCCACCTCGCGGATCTTGACCGTCGAGCCGATGAACACGACGTCCGCCGCCTGCTTGTCCTCGCTCACCACCTGCGCATGCGATAGGCGGTCCTGGATCCGCCGGATCTCCGCTTCCTCGAGCCCCTGCTGCTCGCGGACCGCGTGGTACTCGGCGTTCTCCTTCAGGTCCCCCAGCGCACGCGCCTCTGCGATCCGCTCGCTGATCACCGACCGGTTCGCGAGCAGCTCGTTGAGCCGACGCTCGAGCTTCTCTTTGTCTCCCGAGGTGATCAGATCCATCCTGTGTCCTTCCCCCGCCGGCCCACGCGCCGCCGGTCAAGACGCCAATCTAGGCGCTCCGCCCCCGCCGTGCCAAGCCCACCGCCCAGGCGCCCGCCCAGCACCCCGCCCCGACACACAGCGTCCACACGATCGCCGCCCAGTGCATGCCCCCGATCGAGGCCGGGCGCCCGGTCCACACCCGCGCCCTCGTCAGCTCCGCGACCGACGTCGGCGCCGAAAACATCCACCCCATCGTCGTCCCGGGCGACGCCCCGTCGATCCCATCAACCCGAAGCAATCCCAGCACGCCCATCGCCAGGGGCGCCCCCACCACCATCCCGACAAACACAAGCATCCACACCCAACGCAGCGCCAGCCCTGCCCACGCGCCACTCGGCGCCGACACCTGCGCCAACGCCAGCACCCCACCCGCCACCACCCCCCACGCGATCATCGAGCACGACAGCCCCGCGACCACCTCGACGGGCCACCCCGCGAGCATCCGCAGCGCGTGAGGCCACACCAACGCCTGCACCGGCGCGATCACCACGACCATGTCCTTGAACGTCGCCCACACCGCCCGCTCGCGCGGCGGCGCCTGGCACAGCCGCGTCATGGGCCACAGCACCACCACCCCAACCGACACCACCATCAGCAGCGACCGAGCCGCCGGGCGATACGCCTCGGGCGATACCACCCACGCCGCGCTCAGCGATGCGAACATCAGAAGCGTCGCCGCCATCAGGAACGCGGTCCACAGCAGTGCAAAGACCCGAGGCTCACCCTTACGGTGCGACCAGTCCGCGCGGTCCTTCGGGACCTTCCCGAAGATGTCGCGCTCCTTCTCGACCGCCGCGCCAGTGTCCTCGGAGGGTTCCACGCAAAAGCCTACGCGCGTCAGCCGCCGCGCCGGTCGATCTCGACCCGCGGGCCGTAGATCTCCACGCGTGACTCGCCGGCGTCGAGCATGCCCGTCCGACCCAGCAGCGCCCGCAGCACGTCCACACGCTCGCCGTCGGACTTCTGCCCTGGCGCATACCGCCCGACGGGCGAGCCCCACACGATCCGACCGCCGCGGGTTGTCACGATCTCGAGCATCCCGTCCTTGAACACGCGCCCGGCATCCACCGCCGCGACCTGGTCGTCGAGCCCCTCGACCCGCAGGAGGTCGAGCAGCGCCAAACCCGCCGCGACGTCCTCGCCTGGCCACGCACGCGACGGATCGATCACGCCCCCCTCGCCCGGCCCGAAGCTCGCGCCCAGGATCACCCGCAGCCCGCTCTGGCCCCGCGGGTACCGGAGGGGCAACGCCGCCCCGTCCCAGGCGATGAGCTGGTCGCGCCCGTCGAACCGGACCGCCGCGGCCGGCACGCGCCACCGCGCCTCGACGACGACCACGCCCCCACCCGTGCGCCGGACGGTCGGGCGCTCGCTGAACCACCCCTGTGACCACAACTCGGTGCTCACGCTCCGGACGCCGTCAACGCCGAGCGAGCCGCCGTTGGCCAGGGCCGTGCGCGCGATCTCCGTCAGCCGTGCGCGTTCGCCCGCGGGCAGCCACGTGACCCGGTCACCCTCGCCCCCGCCGCCCAGCGCGGGCCAGAGGATCCGCACCGTCGGCTCGGCGTCCCCGACGAACGCCTCGGCCCGCGACTCGAGATACCTCGAGCCATAGACCGACCCCGCGCCCAGCCCGCCGACGCATGCGATCATGCCCAGCGCCATCGCGATCCGCCTGGTCATGACCGATTCGATCGCCCGGCCGCCTGTTTTCTTCTTTTTCGCCATCGTTCACACCCTCTGTGCCGGGACGTGCGCGCCCAGCGCCGCGTCCACCAGCCGTGCGCACAACACCGGCAGGTCCATACCCCGCTCGCGTGCCGCCATCGGCAGCAGGCTGTGTGCCGTAAAGCCGGGCATCGTGTTCAGCTCCAGCAGCGTCGGCTGGCCCGCCTCGTCGTCGAGCATGAAGTCCACACGCGCCAGGTGGCGCACCCCGAGCGCAGAACACAGCCGGGCAGACCAGTCGCGGATCGTGCCGTCAACGCCGCCGAGCAGCGCCGGATCGACGGTGTACCGCGTGTCGTTGCGTTCGTACTTGGCGCTGTAGTCGTACACCCCGCTCGCCGGCGCGATCTCGACCACGCCCGCCGGCGCCAGCCCGTCTGCGCCCTCGACCATCGCGACCGTCAGCTCACGCCCCGCGACCATCCGCTCGACCATCCACGCCCGGTCGGGTCTGGCCGCCAGGTCAGCGCGCACGTGTGCCAGCGCCGCGCCCCAGTCCCCCGCGCGCCGGCAGAGCATCAGCCCTACGCTCGAGCCCTCGTGCACGGGCTTCACGACGCACGGCGCGCCGATCGGGCAGACCGGGTCCATCGCGTTGATCACCGCCGCCTCGGGCGTCGGGACACCGATCGACGCCGCGAGCAGCTTCGTCGCCAGCTTGTCCATCGCGATCCGCGCCGCGCGAGGGCGTGAGCCCACGTAGGGCCGCCCGTCCATCTCCAGGATGTCCTGCATCGGGCCGCCCTCGCCGAACGCCCCGTGCAGGACCGGGAACACGACGTCCCCCGCCATCGCCCGCACGTCGCACGGCCCGACCGACCCGATCAGCTCGTAGTTCACCTCGAAGCGCCCGCCGTCCATCAGCGCCTGCGCCACCGCCCGCGAGCTGACGATCGAGACGTCGCGCTCCGCGTCGGGCCCGCCCCCAAGCACGAGCACGGTCGGGCGGGCGCTCAAGACGACCGCTCCCAGACCACGACCTCGCGCTCGAGGGTGACGCCAAACCGTTGCTCGACGCCCTCCCGGACCCGGGCGATCAGCTCGATGACGTCGCGCGCCGTCGCGCCCTCGCGCGTGACGACGAAGTTGCCGTGCCGGGCCGAGACCTCCGCCCCACCGACCCGGGCGCCCTTGAGCCCCGCCCGGTCGATGAGCATCCCGGCGCTGACCCGCTGGCCTTCATCGCCGACACCCTCGATCGCGCCCGCGAGCGTGGGGTTCTTGAACACGCACCCGGCCGAGTCGTCCTTCAGGGGCTGCGTGTTCTTCTTGTATTCCATGCACTCGCGCAGGCGTTTGCGCAGTGTCTCGGGATCGCCGGGCGAGAGCGTGAACTCCACGCTCGTGATGATCAGGTGGTTGAGGCGGCTGCGCCGGTACCCGAAGTCGATGTGCGTCCGGTCGATCGCGTGCTCGCGGCCCGCCCGGTCCATCGCGTGGACCCGCAGCACCGTCTCGCGGATCTCGCCGAACGCGCCGCCCGCGTTCATCACGACCGCGCCCCCGACACTGGCCGGGATACCCGCCAGCGCCTCGAGCCCGCCGAGCCCGCGGCGCACGCACTCGTTGATCAACTGGGGCAGTCTCACCCCCGAGCCCGCGACAACGAAGCCGGTCTCGTCGTGGACCGCGACCTCTTTGAACACGCCCCCCGACAGGTCCACGACAAGCTCACGCACGCCCGCGTCATCGACGAGCAGGTTCGCCCCATCGCCGAGGATGTGCAGGTCCGGGTCCAGCCCGACGCACTGGCGCAGCTCCTCGATCGACGAGGGTCTCGCGAGGCGGTCGGCCGTCCCGCCAACCCCGAACCATGTCGGGATCGGCGCGTCCGTTTCGATCGCGACCGATGGCGCCCGCGTGGACATCATGACCCGCCGTCCTTCAGGTATCCGCGCCCGACCTGCCACACAGGACCCGCCCCCATCACCACCAGCAGGTCGCCCGGGCGGCACAGGTTCTCGAGCTGCTCCACAATCGCCTCGAACGGGTACAGGTGCATCGCGCGCACACCGCGGCCACGCAGACGGTCCACCAGGTCCGACGCGCTCACCCGCTGCTTCTCGGCCTCGGAATCACGCACAAAGTAAATATGCGGCACGATCACCACGTCAGCCTGCTCGAAGCTTGTCGCGAACTCCTCCAACAGATGCCTCGTCCGCGAGTGCTGGTGCGGCTGGAACACACAAATCAGGCGCCCACCCTTCTCGTGCGGGCGCTCCGCCTGACGCAGCGCCCGGAGCGTGACTTCAACCTCAGTCGGGTGGTGCCCGTAGTCGTCGTAGACGCGCACTCCGTCTCGCGTGCCGAGCATCTGCATCCGCCGGTCGAGCCCCCGGAAGTTCCCGAGCGCATCGGCAAGTCTGCCCGCGTCGGCGCCGCAGATCCGACCCAGGGCGTACGCCGTCGCCGCGTTGATCGCGTTGTGCTCGCCCGCCATCTGGTTGACCCAGCCGACCGACGCCTCGCCCGCGCGCGCGACGTACACCTCGCGTGTGCCCGGGTCGTACCCGATCGTCCAGTCCGCCGAGGGAGAGAACCCGATCGTCTGCACGTCGCAGGCGAGGCCAGACGCGATCACGCGCCGGTGCGCCCCCTCGTGGGCGATCAGCAGTGTCCCGTTGTCGGGGACCAGCCTCGCGAAACCCGCGAACGCCTCGACGACCGCGTCCAGCGACCCATACACATCCAGGTGGTCCGCCTCGACCTTCCCGATGCTCGCGATCGTCGGGCGCAGGTGGTGGAACGACCGGTTGAACTCGCACGCCTCGGCCAGCACGATCCCCGCCTCGCCCGACCGCTCGCCCTCCGGGATCGTCTCCCCGCCCATGCGGAAGCCCACGCCCGACGCGCCCGCCGAGCCGCCGCCCGCACCGGCGAGCTGGGTGCACGTCGCGCCGACGATGACCGAGGGGTCGAGCCCCGCGTCGGCCAGCGCGACGCCCAGCATCGCCGTCGTCGTTGACTTGCCGTGCGTGCCCGCGACCGCGACCCCGGTGCGACCGAGCATGCACGCGCCCAGCGCCTCGGGGTACGTCATCACGGACAGGCCCCGTTCTTGGGCGCACAGCGCCTGCGGGTGGTCGGGGCGGATCGCCGCCGAGAGGATGACCGCGTCCGCATCCTCCGGGATCGGCGCCGTCTCCTGATCCAGATCGACCGCGATGCCCGAGGACCGGAGCGACTCGACCAGCGCCGAGCCCGTGCAGTCCGAGCCCGCCGGGCTCGCCCCGCGGGCGGCCAGCATCCGCGCCAGTCCCGACATCCCGCACCCGCCGATGCCGACGAGGTACGGGCGCGACCACACCACGGCGCCGCGCGCCGTCGCCACCCCCGCCTCCGTGCCGGGTGTTGTCGGGGTCATCACCGGGAGCGTATCGGCCCGTCGCGAGCCCCGGCGTGAATCGCCAGGTTCCGGGCAAATCCCGCGATCCGCCCTGGGTCACGCGATATTCATTCGTTCCGAACGTGCCCCGACCCGCCGCCCACGATCACATAACCGACAGGTCGTCGCGGGGGCCGGGCCTATCGTCGCAACGCGTGAGCGATCCAGCCAACATCCTGCCCGACCTCGACGAACAGGGCGCCCTGCCCTACCGCCTCGCGTGCCTGTGCGACCTCCGCGACGCACAGGGGCGGCTCCTGCTTCTCCACCGTCTCAAGTCGCCCAACAAAGGCCTGTGCTCGCCAATAGGCGGCAAGCTGGAGATGGACAGCGGTGAGTCGCCCGCCCAGTGCGCCCAGCGCGAGATCCGCGAGGAGGCGGGCATCGACGTCCCCATCGAGCGATTGCACTTGATGGGAGTCATCTCCGAGGCCTCGTTCGAGAACGCCGGGCACTGGCTGCTCTTCTATTACCGCGTCCTGGGGCCCGTCGAAGTGAAACCGGGCCCGATGGACGAGGGGCGCCTGGGCTGGCACCACCCCGACGAGCTCGACGACCTGCCCGTGCCCGAGACAGACCGCCAGATCATCTGGCCCCTGGTGCGTCGGCACGAGACCTCGGGCCCGGGGGGCTCCCCGGGCTTCTTCGCCCTGCACATCGACTGCGCCGGGGGGGAGCTGACCTGGCACATCGAGCAGGAATCCCCGATCAAGACCTGAATACGGGTCGCGCCCTCCCGAATCTATACTTGTTCGTGCACCGACAGACCCCCAGAACGCCGCCGCGCCGCCCGCGAACCCCGCTCCGAGCCCTGGCGTGGGCGTCGCTGCTCGTCTCCGCCGCGCTGGCGCTCGCCCAACCCGGCGCGCCCGACCCGGGCGTCCTGGCCGCCGTCCCCGCGAGCCGACAAGCGGACAACGTCGCGGTCCTGACCGTCAAGGGCCCCATCGACCGCCTGACCGCGATCTCGATGCAGCGCCGCATCGCAGAGGCGACAGACGCGGGCGCGGGCGCGATGGTCATCGAGATCGACTCGCCAGGCGGCGAGATCGGCGCGGTCCTCGAGATCTCCGCCGCCATCAAGTCCGCCGCGATCCCCAACACGGTCGCGTGGGTCAACCCGCAGGCGTACTCGGGTGGGGCGATCATCGCCCTGGCCTGCCGCGAGATTGTCGCCTCGGACCCCGCCGCGATGGGCGACGCGTTCCCCGTCACCATCGGCACGCAGGGCCTCCAGGCCCTCACCCCCGACCAGCGCACCAAGCTCCTGCCCCCGCTGCTCCAGGACGTCACGGATTCGGCTCGGCGTAACGGGTACGACGAGTTTCTCGTCCAGGTCATGGTGACCGACGGCATCGAGCTCTGGGCCGCACGCGACACACGCACCGGACGCCTGCTGCTCGTAAACGAGGACGAGTACCGCGCGCTCTTCGGCGAGGCGCCCGAACGCGGGACGCCGATCCTCGGCTCGGTCCCGGGCGCGCGCACGCGTCCGCTCGCAGATCGGGCCCGCGCGAACGACGACGACACCGCGGGCGATCCCGCGGGCCCCGGGCCCGATGACACGGGCGCCGAGCCAGGCACACCCGAGGAGGGCGTGCCCGAGGACGAGGACACAATCCTCGACCCCGACCTCCGCCCCGAAGCGCAGTTCAAGCCCGCGGGCCCCGCCGTCGCCGACCTGTCCCAGAACGTCACCGACCTGCTCGACGTCTCCACCAACCGGCCGGACGTCGCGACACTCGACCCCGCCAACTGGGAGCCGGCGGGCTACGTGACCGACGGGACCGCGGCCGTCGTCCTGGGCGCGGGCCAGCTCGCCGACTTCGGGCTCACCGCCACCACGATCAAGAACGACCAGGAACTCATGGCCTTCTTCGGCGCCAAGAACCTCATCCGCCTCGACCAGTCCTGGTCCGAGACGCTCGCCGGCTTCCTCACGTCGCTTCCCGTCCGCGGCCTGCTGATCGTCGTATTCCTGCTGGCGCTGTTCATCGAGATGACCAGCCCGGGCCTGGTCGTGCCCGGGGGGGTCGCCGTCGTCGCCCTTATCGCGCTGATCGCCCCACCCATGCTCGTGGGCATGGCCGGGTGGTGGGAGCTCGGCGCGATCGTCCTGGGCATCCTCCTGCTGGCGATGGAGATCCTCGTCCTGCCCGGGTTCGGCGTGTTCGGCGTCCTCGGCCTGCTGTTCCTGTTCGGCGGGCTCGTGGGCACCTTTGTCCCCAACGCCCCCGCATTCCCGGGCACGCCCGGGCGCGGCGAGGACATGCTCTACGGCGTCGTGACCGTCGCGCTGGCGGCCGTCACCGCGGGCGTCGGGATGTACTTCGTGGGCAAACACTTCGGAAGCCTGCCGGTGCTCTCTCGCCTCGTCCTGACCAACGCAACGCCCGACGAGGAGGCCTCGATGAGCCTCGAGAACCTGATGGCCCAGACGCCGCACACCGTTCGCGCGGGCGACACGGGGAGGGCGCTCTCCTCGCTCCGACCGAGCGGGACCGCGGAGATCAACGGCGAGGTCGTGGACGTCGTCGCCGACATGGGCATCATCGATCGTGGCGCGCCCATCCGCGTCCTGGCGATCGACGGCTACAGAGTCGTCGTCGAGCCCGACACGCACATGCACGGAGGCGAGAACGCGTGACCGAGACAATGCTAATCTGGGGCCTCGCCCTGCTGGCCGCGGCCCTGCTCATCACGATCATCGAGGTGCTCGTGCCATCGGGCGGGATCCTGGGCCTCGTCGCCGCGGGCGTCGCGATCGCGGGCGTCGTGTGCCTGTTCCGACACTCGACGACCTGGGGTCTCATCGGCTCGGTCCTGGTCATCGTCGGCGGGCCGTGCATGTTCTTCTTCGCGCTCAATATCCTGCCGCACACACCGACCGGTCGCGCGATGCTGGGCGAGGTGGACGACGACGCGAAGGCGGAGGCCGAGCTGCTCAAGCGCGAGGCCCGTGAGCGCCTGCACGCGCTGGTTGACGCCGAGGGCGAGGCGCTGACGGACCTGCGCCCGGTGGGCACGGTCCGCGTGGAAGGGCAGAAGCACGAGGCGGTCGCGGTCGCGTCGCTCGTGGAAAAGGGCCAACGCGTCCGCGTGGTCGGCATCGATATGACGACCCTGCGTGTCCGCCCGGTCGAGGACGCCTGAGGCCCCGCCCGTCTCCCTATCTCGCCCAGCTATACTCACGCGTCACGCGCCCAGGCCAGCAACACCGCCCCGATTGGAGACCTCATGGCCAACTGGATCTTCATCACCATCGGCATCGTCGCCGCCCTCTTCCTGCTCATCATCATCGCCGTCGTCGGGCAGTTCATCAACCTCTACATCCAGGCGCTGCTCTCGAACGCGAAGGTCGGCCTGCTCGAGATCATCGGCATGCGCCTGCGCAAGGTGGACATCCGTTCGGTGGTCTACGCACGCATCCGCGCCGTCAAGGCGGGCATCCCGATCTCGACCGCCCAGCTCGAGACGC
The DNA here is from genome assembly GCA_029260515.1 of Phycisphaerales bacterium. Taxonomy (GTDB): domain Bacteria; phylum Planctomycetota; class Phycisphaerae; order Phycisphaerales; family UBA1924; genus JAJRXR01. Next base: position 50,303 of record JAJDDC010000035.1, read on the forward strand.
ACTACCTCGCCGGCGGGCGGATCAACAACGTCGTCAGCGCCCTCATCGCCGCGATGCGGGCGAAGATCGCCCTCGACTTCGACACCGCCTGCTCGATCGACCTGGCGGGGCGCGACATCCTCGACGCCGTCCAGACCTCGGTGAACCCAAAGGTCATCGACTGCCCGAACCCGGCCCTCGGGCGAGCCACCATCGACGCCGTCGCCAAGGACGGCATCCAGCTCAAGGCCCGCGCCCGCGTCACGGTCCGCACGAACCTGCCCAGGCTCGTCGGCGGCGCGACCGAGGAGACCATCATCGCCCGCGTGGGCGAGGGCATCGTCTCCTCGATCGGCTCCGCGGACTCACACAAGGTCGTGCTCGAGAACCCGGACAACATCTCCAAGGCCGTCATCAACCGCGGGCTCGACGCGGGCACCGCATTCGAGATCCTCTCGATCGACATCGCGGACGTGGACGTGGGCGACAACATCGGCGCGAAGCTCCAGGCCGACCAGGCCGAGGCCGACAAGCGTCGATTCCAGGCCGAGGCCGAGAAGCGCCGCGCCCTGGCCGTCGCGCTCGAGCAGGAAAACCGGGCGGACATCGAGAAGAACCGGGCGCTGGTCGTGCTCGCCGAGGCCGAGATCCCCAAGGCGATGGCCGATGCGTTCCGCAACGGCAACTTCGGCATCATGGACTACTACCGGATGAAGAACGTCATGGCCGACACGGACATGCGTGAGTCCATCGCCAAGCCAGAGCAGAACTCGTAGCGTCGGGTTACTCGTCCGTTGTCGAGGCCGCGGCCAGCAACCGCGAGACGCGCCGGGCGCGATCTCTGTCGGACGCCCAGGGCATATGCGACTCGCCGTCGCGGGCCGAGCGATCATCGCCCGTTTCTTCAACGCGTGGCCGTTGGTCGGACGCCACTCGTGATCCCGCTCCAGACGCGGGGGCCGACGCCGATCCGCCGCTCGGGCGGCTCGCCGCGCTCGTGTCGATCCGCTGGCGCACCGCCAGGTCGGACTGCCCCGCGTCGTCGCCGGGATCCGCGAAGCCGAACTGGCGCGCCTGCGCCCCGGTGGGGTCGCCGATGAGGAACCACGTGCCCGCGGGGATCGCCGCCAGGGGGCCGTACCCGGTCAGGATGTAGTCCGAGCGCGGGAAGACCGCGATGATCGCCCCGTCGCGCCGGTAGAACCGCTCCCGCCCGTTCTCGTCGGTCACGCTGTACACATTCTCGAAGCCGTCGGACACCCGCATATCGATCGGCGCCAGACGCAGGCTCGTCGCCAGCGGACCCACGTCGCTCGTCCCGGCGTCGATCGGCTTCGCCCCCTCCTGGGCACGGGCCGCGCCCGCGGCCGCCAGGGCCAGCACGAGGCCGATCCTTGCCAACACCGGGATTGCGCTCTTGGTCGTCATGGTGGCGCCTTCGTTATCGGCTCATCGCCGGTGTCTCTTTGGCTCAACGCCGCAGAACCACGCGGACCGAGATCTGGTGCTCCCCGCCCTCGCCCAGGGCCTCGATCGCCCTGCCCTGTGCCCGCCACCTGTAGACCGCGTCCAGCAGCGGCCCGTCAACGTCGGAGAACCCGGTCGAGAAAATCATCCGCTTGTCCCGGAGGAACTCGGCCGAGCGGACCGCCCCGTCGGCGCCGAACCGGATGATGAGCACCGGGTTGCGGGGCGATCGGGCCAGGCGCGTCGTCACGCTCCATCGCGGCCGCACCGTCTTGACCTCCAGCCCCTCACGCGCCAAGGGGCGCCCCCACTCGCTCAGGTCGATCGCCTCGCGCAACGCCGTCGCGACCGATTCGCGGTCGCTGGGCTCGCCGGGCTGGTCGTCCCCGCCCACCGGCGCGCCCTCGGGGCCCCGCCCACCACCACCGCCCTCGCCCGCCAGCGGGTCACGGGCCGAGGGAAGCGCCGGGCGCCCGACCTCCACCGCCGCGGGCACGTCCGCCTCCTCCGATTCGTGGGGGCGCACGACCAGTGCACGGCTCGGCTCGCTGGGCGCGGGCGGGCCGACCTCGCCCCCGGGTGCGCCCTCGGCCTCGGCCGGCGCAACAGGCGCGCGCGCCGTCCGACCTTCGCCCGTCGTCGCGGACGCGGGCTGGTCGAGGGGCTCGCCCATCGGCGCCATCGACAACGCCGCCTGCTCGGTCTCGGCGAGCTGTGCCCGGTGCTCGGTCGGCGTCTCGAACCCGAGCCAGTTGATCGACACCGACCGCGAGTTCTGGATGCCCAGCGACGGCTTGGATTCATCGCGTTCGAGCAGGGGCTCGTCAGCGGACACCAACGCGTCGGTGCCCGCCGGATCGCCCCCCGCCCACGCAATCGCCAGCAGCCCGCCCGCGACGTGCACGAGCACGCTGAACGCCCCGCCAGCCGCGAGCCAACCGCGAGATGCCCGCGCGAGTCTCACGGCGTATCCCCCCCGGGGGCCGAGCCAGCATCAAAAGCCGCGTTGCCCTCCGCCCCCGCCCCGCCCGGGCGCCCGAGCACGCTGAACTCGCCAAGCCCGGCGCCAGAGAGTTCGTCGGCCAGTCGGATCAGGTCGCCGGCGCGCCCGCCCTCATCGACCGCGAGCAGGATCTTGGCGTCCGCGCCACGCTCGTCGCGCAGCTCGCGCACGCGGGCGGCCACCATCCCGCGCTCGACCGCGTCGCCCTCGACAAACACGGCGCCAGTCTCGTCGATCGCGACCGTGATCGTCCTCGCCCCGTCCGCCGCGCGCCCCGCCGTCAGCTCGGGCAGGCGCACATCCAGGACATCGGCACGCACCATCAGCACGACCGAGAAGACAAAGAATGTCAGCAGCAGGAACACGACGTCGATCAGCGGCGTCAGCTCCAGGCGGACCCCCGCGCTGCTCCGTCGGACGCGTCTCATAGACAAACACTAGCGTGCCTGGCGCGCGTACTCCCGCCCGCCCCAGCTCGTCGGGCGTCCACGCTCCAGATCGCGGGCGGCATCGAGCAGGATCGAACCGGTCAACCACCCGCCGACGCCCGCCAGGGGCGCCCACCAGGCGGACCCGCCGCCCTCGCGGGCGCTGACGCCCATCACCGCCAGCCACAACCCCAGGGCGACGACGCCGACCCCCACGCACGCCCAGCCCCACACGCGCCCCTGGGCGAGGTGCCAGACCCCGAGCCCGACGCACGCGGCCGCCAGCGCCGGAAGCACGCACACGGTCAGCCGCACCCGCCACGCGTGCTTGCGCAGGCGCGACGCCTTGCGGTTGGCCGCCTCGGTGTAGATCCGCTTCCAGCCCTTTCCGAACTCCGCCCAGTCGTCGTACATCGCGCACGAGAGCATCCCGTCGGCCAGCAGCATCGACGCGCCCGCCCCCCCATCGCGTACCCGGCGCGACAACGCGATGTCCTCAAGCAGCTCGCCCTTCACACCCTCGTGCCCGCCGATCGTGTCGTACACATCGCGTGAGAAGAGCATGAACTGCCCGTTGGCGAACGGGCGCCGCTGCGGGGCGTCCGCGAGCGACGCCTTGAGGGGAGGGTACTGGCGTACCAGCTCCAGCCCGCACGCGGCCTGGACAATGCGCTCGTACCACCGTTTCGTCGTGAGTGTGCTCAGAAGGCTCAGCAGCCCGTCGCCGCGCTGCTGGGCGATCGCCAGTGTCGCCCGCACGCACGAGGGATGGAACGTGGTGTCGGCGTCGGTGAACAGGAGCCACTGTGCGCCCGCCGCCCCGCCAGACCGTGCCACGCCCTCGTGCACGGCGTGCACCTTGCCCGCCCACCCCTCCGGGCACGCGTCGATCTCGACGATCTCGAACCGGTCGTCACCCCCGATCGCCGCCCGCGCCTCGTCGGCGGTCGCGTCAGAGCACCGGTCCAGGGCGAGCACCACACGCAGGTCCGCGTGGTCCTGGGTCCGCAACGATGTGATCAAGGCGCCGATCTTGTCCACCTCGTTGTGCGCCGGCACGACGACGCACACACGCCCGATCGGCGGGCGCTCCTCCGCGATCGCGATCCCGTCGCGCGCCGTCGGCAGGCCCCGGCGCGTGCGCACCACCTGCCCCAGCCCGGCCCCCCAGTACACACCCAGCGCGACCGACGCGACCAGCAACGCGACGGCGATAATGAGATGGGCGTCCGCGCTCACGCGCCCAAGCCTAGCCGCCCGTACACTCGGACGATGGACGGGGGCGACAACACGCCGACGCTCTCGCGCGATGCGCTCCGCGAGCTCGACCGCCTGTGCGTCGAGAACTTTGCGATCCCCTCGATCGTGCTCATGGAGAACGCGGCCCGGGGGATCGCCCGCCACGCCCTCGCGATGATCGAGGAACGGGGGCTCGGCGCCGTCGACATCGTCTGCGGCCCCGGGAACAACGCCGGCGACGGGCTCGCCCTCGCCCGACACCTCCACAACGCACGCGCCGGCGTCCGCGTCCTGCTCGCCCGAGCGCCGGAGACTTACAAGGGCGACGCCCTGACGAACCTGACGATCTGCCAGCGCATGGGCCTGGCGATCGTGCCCCCGCCCGCAAACGACGCGGACCACGGCGCGTGGCTCGATGATGCGATCGCCCGCGCCGGCGCGCCGGCACTGCTCGTGGATGCCCTCCTGGGCACGGGCCTCGACCGCCCGGTCGGGGGCCAGCTTCTGGCGCTCATCGGCGCGATCAACGCCCGGCGCCCGCGCTGCCCGGTCCTGAGCGTGGACATACCCTCGGGCCTCGACGCCGACACGGGCCGGGTCCTGGGCGACGCGGTCAGGGCCGATCTGACCGTCACGCTCGGCGCCCGCAAGCGTGGGTTCGGCGTCCCCGGGGCCCACGACCTCCTGGGGCGGGTGGTCGTCGCGGGCATCGGGGCGCCCCGGGAACTGATCGAGCGCCTCGCGGATCCCGCGTGAGAGCCCCCCAACAGGGCGTCCCGGTTGACTCGCCGCCCGCTCTGGCGGACGATCAGGCGTCCGACGGGAGAAGTGCGATGTCCGTGCGCATGGAACTCAGCCGCATCTTCATCCGCGAGCTTGTGGACTACCAGATCATCGAGCTCCGCGAGGCCGAGGAGTTCGTCGACGACGACGGCAAGCCCCAGGTCCGCCAGATCGAGGACGGGCGCACCTTCCCGATCGTGATCGGGCTGCCCGAGGCCCAGGCGATCGAACGCCGCCTCGCGGGCGTCGAGATCAAGCGCCCCCAGACCCACGACCTGCTCGCGAGCATCGTGACGTCGCTGGACGCGACGCTCGAGAGCATCGCGATCACGGACCTGCAGGAGCACACGTTCTTCGCCGAGCTGCGCCTGCGCAAGGGCGACGGCACGGTCGTCAGCGTGGACTCGCGCCCCAGCGACGCGATCGCCCTGGGCATCACGGAGCAGATCCCGATCTACGTCGCCGAGCACGTGCTCGAGGAGGCGACACGCGAGTCGCCCGACGAGCCGGGCTCGTTCATCGACGACGAGGACGACGACGAGGACGAGGCCTGATGGACGCCCACCAGGGCGGACAGGGGCGCCACGCCGTCCCCGACACGGACCCCCACGTCCGCCCCGCCCGCTACCTCACCCACGACCAGCCCCCGATCGGCGGCGTGCTCAAACAGCGCCCCGAGGACTTCATCGTCGAGGAGCTGCCCCTGTTCGCGCTCAAGGGCGAGGGCGAGCACATCTACCTCTTCGTCGAGAAGCGCGGCCTGGGCGCCATCGACATGATCAACGCCATCGCCCGCCATTTCCGCGTCCGACCAGACGCCGTCGGCTCGGCGGGTCTCAAGGACAGGCACGCGATCACGCGACAGCTCGTCTCTGTCCACGCCCCGGGCAAGACGCCCGAGGACTTCCCCATGCTCGACCGCGAGGACATGCACGTCCTCTGGGCGGACCTGCACACCGAGAAACTCAAGCGGGGCGCCCTCCAGGGCAACCGCTTCGTCATCCGCCTGCGGGGCGTCGAGGCGACCAGCGCAATCGTCGCCGACAAGGTGCTCGAACGCCTGGCGCGTGAGGGCGTGCCCAACCGCTTCGGCGAGCAGCGATTCGGGTACGTCGGCAACAACCACCTGATCGGGCGGGCGATCGTCCTGCGAAACTACCAGGAGGCGGTGGATCGCCTGCTGGGGCCCGACGAACGCGCCCCGCGCTCGCAGGAAGAGGCCAGGGCCAGGTACGCCGCGGGCGACATCGAGGGCGCGTGGAAGATCTTCCCCCGCTCGTTCCGGACCGAGCAGGTCGTCATCAACGCCCTGCTCAAGGGCAAGAGCCCCGAGGCCGCGCTCCGCGCTGTGCCCAAGAACGTGCGCTCGTACTACATCAGCGCGTTCCAGTCGGCGATCTTCAACGCCATCCTCGACCAGCGCCTCATCGACGCGACGCTCGATCAGCTCCTCCCGGGCGACCTGGCCTACCACCACGAGCACCGCTCGACGTTCGCGATCGACCAGTCCCACCTCGCCGGCGACCCGGGCGATGACGCGGGCGTGCCCGCGATGCTCGCACGCTTCGAGATCAGCCCCTCGGGCCCCTTGTGGGGACGCGAGATGACACGCCCGACCGGGCGCGCGGGCGAGGTCGAGCTCGACCGCCTCCGCGCCTTCGGCCTCGACACCGACGACCTGGACCGGGCCGACGGGTCGATCGCCGAGATGATCGGGGGCGCGCGCCGCCCGCTGCGCGTGCCACTGACCGACCCCGACGTCGAGGGCGGGATGGACGAGCACGGCCCGTACATCAAGTGCGCGTTCGAGCTGCCCCGCGGCGCGTTCGCGACGACCGTCATGGAGGAGGTCTGCAAGACCCGCATCGACCAGGGCGAGGAACGTTCCTGATCAGTGCTCGACGCACGCGCGTCAGTCCAGCAGATCGATCCCGACGCCCAGCTCCAGTGTCCCGGGCGCAAGGCACTCGGTGTCGGTGCACGCCTGGAACGTGATCCCGAGCACCGGGTCTCCCGTGCTGGGCCCGACACCCGGGGCGTGCTCGACCGCGACGTCGAACTCGATCGTGCCCTTGTGAACCAGGATCGACTCGATGCCGGGGATGTCGGGCGCGTAGACCTCGCCCTCGGGGTAGTCGGCGTAGACCGCGACGCCCTGGCCACGCACCAGCCCCACGCGCAGCGGGATCAGCCCCTCGCCCCCCGGGCCCGGGTCGGCCGCGACGATGTGGTAGCCGTCCTTGACCACCATGCGCAGCCGCACCGACGCGGGGTGGTCCGCCCCGACCTCGAGTACCTCGGCGCTGGCGAAGACATCGACGGGCGAGTCCTCGGGCGCCGCGGGCGCGGGCGCGTCGCGTTCGTCGAACTCGATGCGCCCAGCAAGCCCCCCCGGGTCGCGCAGCATGACGAGCAGATGGCGTGTCGCCTCGACGACCGCCGCGGGCGACTCGCTCAGGCGCGGGCTCAGCGAGGCCAGCGTCCCGATCGCCCGGTCGAGGTGCTGCTCCTCGCCCGTCGCCCGGTGCAAGGCGAGCAGGGCGGCGAGCATCAGCGACGACCCGCAAGGGACCGCCCCGTCGTAGGTCGAACGCGTGCGCACGAACAGGTCGGACTGGCCCGCGCGCGTATCGAAGTACCCGCCGTCGGGGTCGGCGAAGGCTGAATGCGCGAGCTCGGCGATCTGTGACGCGGCCGTGAGGCGCTCGTCGCCCCGCGCGAACTCCGATTCGTGCAACGCGACGAGCCCGCGGATCAAGGCGGCGTGGTCCTCAAGGAAGGCGGGTGTCTTGGCCCGCCCGCCGCGTTCGACGCGGAGGAGCGTGCCGTCGGGCGCCCGCATCTGCGAGAGGATGTGCTTGGCGGCGTGGTCGGCGGCCTCGTGGTACCGCGCCTCTCCCGTCAGCTCCGCCCCCGCGACGAGCGCCTCGATCAGCAACCCGTTCCACGCGACGAGGACCTTGTCGTCCAGGTGCGGCTGCTCGCGCTGTGCGCGCGCCGCGTACAGCGCCGCGTTGATCGCGTCGATGCGCCCGAACAAGTCTTCGGGCGACATCCCCAGCCCGCCGGCGAGGTTCTCGGGGCGGTCGCGGAGGAACAGGATGTTCCGGGCCTCGTCGTCGGGATGGTGCGGGTCCTGGAAGTTCGGGCCCTTGTCCAGTGCGTAGAGCGTGATCGCCAACTCGGCGTCGGACTCGGGCAATATCCCTCGCATCTGCTCCGGCGTCCACAGGTAGTTGAGCCCCTCGCGTCCGTCCACCTCCGCGTCCTGGGCGGAGTAGAACCCCGTCGCGCCGGGCTCGGGCGGGGCGGTCATCTCGCGGATCGTGTAGTCGAGCGTCCGGACGACGACGCGTCGGTACAGGTCGTCGTCGTAGACGCCAGCCGCGCGCGCGTACAGCGTCACCAGCTGCGCCTGGTCGTAGAGCATCTTCTCGAAGTGCGGCACGAGCCAGATCGCGTCGGTCGAGTACCGGTGGAACCCGCCGCCGACCTGGTCGAACATCCCGCCAAGGGCCATGCGGTCGAGTGTGGTGCGCACGGCCGCGTCGATCGCTGTTCGTGTGTCGCCATCGCTCCCCTCGCGGGCCTCGAGCAGGAGCATGAGGTTGGCGGGCTGGGGAAACTTGGGGGCGCCCCCGAAGCCGCCGTTGGTCCGATCGAACGAGCGGAGCAGCGACTCGACGGCGCTCGTCACGTGCGCGCGCCCGACGGGCGTCGGCTTCGCGTCGGACGCAAGCGCCGCGCGGACGCCCTGGGCGACCTGCTCGGCCTGGGCTTCGATCTCGTCACGCCGATCGCGCCACGCGTCGGAGATGCCCGTGAGCACCTGTGTGAACGCGGGCATGCCGTGCCTGGGTTCCTTGGGAAAGTACGTGCCGCACCAGAACGGGCGGAGGAGTTCGGGCTCGAGGAAGCAGCTCATGGGCCAGCCGCCGCGGCCTGTCATGATCTGGGTCGCGGTCATGTACAGGTCGTCGATGTCTGGGCGTTCCTCGCGGTCCACCTTGACGCAGACGAACCGCTCGTTCATAACCGCCGCGGTCGCCTCGTCCTCGAAGCTCTCGCGCTCCATGACGTGGCACCAGTAGCATGTGGAGTAGCCGATCGAGAGGAACACGGGCACGCCGCGTCGCCTGGCCTCGGTGAACGCGTCATCGCCCCAGGGGCGCCAGTCCACCGGGTTGTGCGCGTGCTGGAGGAGGTAGGGACTGGTCTCGCCCACGAGCTTGTTGGTGTGTCGGGGCTGGAGTTCTTGCATCGGCGTCTCGCGATTCAGTTCGGCGGCGGGCGTCGCGCGATGCTAGGTATGCTCAGCGCCCGATCCGCCGGAAGACGAGCGAGGCCATCCACCCGGGCGCCGAGGCGTCCGGGGCGACCGGGACGCGCCCGCGTGAGCACCCCCTGGCGCGGCGGAGGGCGGTCAGGCTGGAGCGGACGGCCGCGTCTGTCGGCAGGACCACGCCCGTGACCGAGACCATCGCGTCCAGGATCCGCGGGTCGTCCTCGTCATCGGGCGGGCGCGTGAGCCGTTCGCGGGCGTCGTCGAATGCCCGGCCGTACGCGTCTGCGGCCAGGCGCAGGGGAGCGTCGAGCCCGGGCGATGCCTCACCCGCGTCGATGGCGGCGGCGAAACACTCGGACACGCGCGCGCGCAGGGCGCCAAGGGGCGCGTGCAGCGTCTCGCGCGCCTCGATAAGGCGCTCGCCCGGCGCCTGGACAAGCATGGGCGCGGCGAACGCGAAGACGCGGCGCGTGAGGCGCTCCTCGGCGCGCTGTGCGAGCGATGCGGGCGCGGCCCGGGCCGCCGCCAGACCGCTCCTCGCCGCGAACCTGTCCATAGCCGCAGACAGGGGCACGCACCATCCGGGGTCGGGCCCGCCTCGGACGAGGTCGCGGGCGACGCTCTCGAGCCAGCGGTGCGGGTCGAGACCGCCGGCGCGGGCGCCGAGGAACGGGCGGAGTTCGGCCAGTTCCTCGCGCTGCTCGAACTGCGCGAGGATGTCGAGCAGGTCCTGGCCCGCGTCGTCGTCGTTGAGGCGGGCGCCCACCACGCCTTCATCCCATAGAGGCGCCGACCACGACCACGCCTCCATGAAACGGGCGTACGCGGGGCTCTGCTTGGCGCGTTCATGGGCGAACGCGTCGCCCGGGGGCAGCGGGAGCATGGTGACGACGCGGTCGGCGAGGACCGCCGCCCCCAGCGCGGGCAGTTCTTGTGTCGCAAGGTGGTAGGGGCTGAGCGCGACGCCAAGCTGGGCGCGGGCCGCGACCGGGACGGGCAACGCCCGGCTCACGCGTCGGGCTCGGGCGAGAGCTCGGGGACCACGGACTCGAGCCACCGGCTGATCCGGTCGAGCTGTGTGGGCAGGAACAGAAAGATCAGCTCGTGCCCGACCGGATAGACCCAGCGCTCGGGGCGCCCGAGGCGGCGCCAGAGCTGCTCGCCTGATTCGGCGGGGACGGCCTTGTCCTTGGCGGCGTGCAGCATCAGCACGGGCTTGTCGCGCATCGCCTCGGCCGTGTGGTACGGGTCGAAGGGCGCGAACCGGAGGTAGGCCTCGCACCACTCGTCGATCTCGCGCTTCGACGGATGGCGCCCCTTCCACTTCACTCGGAGCGAATCGATGCTGCTCGAGTAGTTGCTGTCCAGGATGATCTCGAGGATGTTGCTCCCGCCCGCGATCAGGACGGCGGCGTCGTACAGGTCCGGCGCGCGCGCGTGGACGGTCGGCGTGAGCATCGCGCCCCCGCTCATCGTGACCAGCACGCGCGGGCGGTCCTCCAGTTCCGGGAGTTCTTCGAGCGTGTGCAGGACTGCGCCCTCGGTCGCGTAGGCCATCTCGGCGGCCTTGTCCTTGAACATCGCCGCAACCAGGCGGGCCCAACGTTGCGTCCACCCCCCCGATTCGTCGGGCTCGATCTCCAGCGAGATGAGCTGCGTGAACCGCGAGGGGTGCGAGAGCATGCGGAGCACCTCCCAGCCCTGGGCGCGGAAGTAGCGGACGGTGGACTCGACGACGGGCTCGGGCGTGCCGAACATGCCGGGCAGGAGGACGATCAGGCCCTTGGGTCGGGCGCCGAACGGCTCGTAGCGTGCGAACCAGGTCCGGTCGATCTCGATGTGCGGGACGCCGTCGATGTGCGAGACCGTCTCGCCCGAGACGAACCGGAAGATCTCGCCCGGCTCGTCGGCGTCGGCGAGCAGACGCTCGGTCTCTTCTGCCGGGCGCGGGTTGTTGGGGTCCTCGAATCGCCGGACGAAGACGTACGCCCCCGCGCCCTCGGCGCGGAAGCGGTACAGGCCGATCCCGTTCTCGCCCGCGGCCAGGCGCTCGACTGGCTCGCGCTCCTCCTCGGGCGTCCGCATCTGGTGGTGCTCGCCCAGGCGGACACCCCGCAGGTCGTCGATCGGGCCCTCGACCCGGGCGATCACGCCCTGGGCACGCTGGCCGGACCTCCCCCACCGCTTCGGCCACTCGAGCGGGGAGTCGGGCTCGATCGCGTCCTCGTCGGACGGGGCGGCGCCCTCGACCACCGCCATCCGCGATGGCGCCTGGATCGCGACGCACGCGGGCAGGGCCGCCATCGCGATCACAAAAACGCCCGCGAGCACGCGGGTCGCCAGAACCGATATCTCGTCGCGTCGGGTGCGCAATCTCACGCCTTTGCACCAGCAAACAATGGCCCGCTCCATCATCGGCCGATCATAGAGAGCAGACGCATGGGCGACACACACGAATCATCCGATCGCCCCGCACAGGGCGCCAGCGACGCCACCTCGCGGGAGGGCGCGGACCACCTGTCCGCCGGCCTGATCGCCCGGGCGGCGGTCGGGGGCGCCCTTATGGGCCTTGCCAACCTCGTGCCCGGGATCTCGGGCGGGACCATGCTCGTCGCAACGGGCGTCTACAGGCGGTTCATCGACGCGATCAGCGATCTGACCCGCCTGCGTCTGGGGCGGGACCCAATCATCCTCGTCGCCGTCATCGTCGTCTCGGCGCTGCTGGCGATTGTCGCCCTCGCGTCCAGCGTGTCGGCGGCGCTGGTCCACTTCCGCTGGGGGATGTACGCGCTGTTCATCGGGCTGACGCTCGGCGGTGCGCCCGTGCTCGTGCGCATGGCCAGGCCTTTCACGCGTTCGGTCTGGCTCGGGCTCTTCGTCGGCGCGGTCCTGATGGCGGGCGTGGTGCTCGTCCAGGAGCTGGGCGGCGTGGGCGGGGGCGGGCGGACGAACAGCGTGCTGCTCGTCGTCGCGGGGGCCGCGGGCGCCAGCGCCATGATCCTGCCAGGCGTCTCGGGCGCGTACCTGCTGCTCATCCTGGGCCAGTACCGTCCCGTGCTCGACGCGATCGGGTCGGCCAAGGACGCGGCGACCTCGGGCGACGTGGGCGGCGTGCTCGACCAGCTGCACGTCATCATCCCCGTCGGCGTCGGTGTGGTGCTGGGCGTGGTCGTGGTCGCCAACGTCCTGCGTGTCGTCTTCCACAAGTACGAGAAAGCAACGCTGGGCGTGCTGCTCGGGCTGCTGCTCGCCGCGCCCCTGGGTCTGTACCCCTTTAAACAGGGCGTCGCGCCCGAGGTCGGGCAGGCGTTCCGGGGCGAGGTCGTCACCGAGGAATCGCTTGGCGAGATCGATCCGAAAGACTGGGACGAGCGGCTCTTCACACCCAGCGCGATGCAGGTGGGCGTGGCGCTGGGGCTCTTGCTCGTCGGGTTCGGCGCGACCCTGGGCGTGGCGCGGCTCGGGCGGGACGGTCAGTCGGAGGACTGACCCGCCGGCTCGGTTGCGGACGCGGGCGGTGTTGTGCGCGTCGCCCACCCGCCCATCTTTGCGCCGCCCCGACGTGTGATGACGACGAGGATGACGGCGCCCGCGATCATCATCGCGGCGCTGAGCCACTGGCCGCGCGACAGGCCCAGCGGGCGTTGGACCGCCAGGTGGTCGTCGGGCAGGCGCCAGAGCTCGGTCGTGATACGGGCGGCGCCGTAGCTGATGAGGAACCAGCACCCCACCACGCCCGGCACGCGGGGCTTGCGGGCGATCCACCAGACCAGCAGTCCCACGAGCACACCCTCGATCGCCTGGTAGAGCTGCGACGGGTGTCGGGCGGCGACGAGCGGCTCGAGGCGGGCGTGCACGTCCGGCGCGCCGCGCCACAAGGCCTCGAGCACGCGCTCGTAGGCACGCGCGTAGCTGTCGCCCTCGCGCGCAAACTCGGCCACCAGCGTGTCGAGCTGGAACCCCTGGTCGGCGTTCAGGACCGGGTGGTGGTCGGTGAGGACTTCTTGCGGGAAGCGGACGGCCCACCAGGGCGCGGGCTCGCCCGGCTGTGCGACAAGCTTGCCCAGCAGCTCGCCGTTGACGAAGTTGGCGACGCGTCCGATCGCGTAGCCGGGCATGGCGAGCATCGGGAGCAGGTCCATGACGTGCAGGGGCGGGATCCTGGCAACGCGCTGGCCTTGCTCGTCCCTGAACCCCCGGGACACCCACCAGGCGGCGAGGACGAGGCCGACGATGGCGCCGTGCGAGGCCATGCCCCCGTTGTTGATCGCCAGCAAGCCCCACCAGGGGGGCGAGTCGGAGAAATACCAGAGAAGGCTGGGCTGGTAGATGAGCACGTAGCCGAGGCGCCCGCCCAGGACCGTGCCCAGGACGAGCACGACGATGGCGTCGAAGACGCGCTGGCGCGGGATGGGGGTAAAGCCGCGCTTCGAGAGCCAGCGGAGCAGGACATAGGCGATGGAGAAGCCGGCGATGTACGACAGGCCGTACCAGCGGATTCCGAAGCCCTCGGAGAGGCGGAGGACGTAAGGCGAGACGTCGTGGAGCCAGGCGGCGCCGAGGTCGGTCGCGGCGTTGGTCGTCGGCGTGGTCATGCGCTGGGCGAGGCCTCGGGGACGCGGATGCCGAAGAACCGCTCGGTGTTCTCGTTGATCGCGCGGTGGAACTGGTCGAAGTCGATGTTCTTGATCTGGGCGATGCGCCGGGCGGTGTAGCTCGTGAACCCGGGCTCGCAGGGTCGGACGCCCCGCTTAGGCTCGGGCGAGAGGAACGGCGCGTCGGTCTCGCACATGATCCGATCGAGGGGCACGAGCGCCGCGGCCTCCGCCACCTCGGGCGCGTTTTTGTACGTGACGACGCCCGTGAACGAGATCATCGCGCCCAGGTCCAGGGCCTTGCGTGCGTCGCCGGGCCCGCCCGTGAAACAGTGGAAGACGAACCGCGTGGGGTCGAGCGTCGTGGCACGGAGGATCGGGATCAGGTCGTCGAATGCCTCGCGGCAGTGCAGGACGACGGCCTTCTGCGTGCCGTTGGCTTTCCACCGCTCGAGGTGCGCCAGCTGCTCGGCGAGCACGGCCCGCTGGAGGTCCCCGGGCGGCCTGTCGTAGTGGTTGTCGAGGCCCAGCTCGCCGAACGCGACGCACCTGGGGTGGTCCGCCAGCGCACGGACCGCGTTCCAGTCGTGCGGGCCCTTGTCCGAGTACAGCGGGTGCACGCCGGCAGAGCACCAGACGTTGTCGCGCCCCTCGAGCACCATCCGGATGTCCTCTGCGTCGTGCGAGGTCGTCGAGATCGTGATCGCGCCCGTGACGCCCATCGCCCGGGCGTTGTCGAGCACCTCGTCGATCCGCCCGGCGAAGTCGGGGAAGGTGAGGTGGCAGTGCGTGTCGATCACGGCGTGAGGATACGCGGACTGGCGGTTCGCGGGTGGGCGGTGCGCGGGCGCCGGCGGTAGCATCGTGCGATGAGCGAGCACGACACAAGCCCCCCGCCCGCCCTTCCCCGGCGTGCCCCCGATTCACACAAGGGCACGTTCGGGACCGTGCTCGTCGTGGGCGGGAACGCGGGCGCAGAAGGGCTGCGGATGATCGGGGCCCCGGTGCTCGCGGCGCGGGGCGCGATCCGGGCGGGCGCTGGGCTGGCCCGCATCATGGCGCCCGCGCCCGTGCTCGACGCGGCGCTCTCGATGCTGCCCGAAGCGACGGGAGCGCCGATCGCGTGCGATGTTGGTGGGCGGCTCGTGCCGCACGAGGCAGCGAAGGCGCTCGACACCCAGCTCGCGGGCGTCTCGTGCCTCGTCGCCGGGCCCGGGTTGGGCGCGGGCGACGAGGTGGAGTCGCTCGTGCTCCGGTGCGTCGGGCAGGAGGGTGTGCCCGTGGTGCTCGACGCCGACGGGCTCAACGCGCTGTCGCGCGTGCCCGATGCGGCGCGCGAGATCCGCGCCTCGTGCGTGCTCACCCCCCACCCGGGCGAGTACCGGCGGCTGGCCTCGGCGTTGAATATCAGGCACGACCCGGGCGATGAGAACGCGCGCCACGAGGCCGCGGCGGAGCTGGCCAGTCGCCTGGGCGTCGTCGTCGTGCTCAAGGGCCGGCACACCGTCGTCTCCGACGGGGCGCGGTGGTGGGCGTGCGCCCGCGGTCACCCGGCGATGGCGACGGGCGGTACGGGCGACGTGCTCGGCGGCGTCATCGCGGCGCTGATCGCCCAGTTCGTTGCGCCGGGGCCGATGGCGGTCGGGGGCGTGACGATGCCGCGATCGGCGGGCAAGCCGCTGGACATCTACGACGCGGCCCGCGCAGGCGTCGAGGCGCACGCGATCGCGGGCGAGGCGTGGGCGAGGCACGCGGAGGCTTCGGCCGGGCTGCTCGCGAGCGAGCTGTGCGACGAGATCCCCGCGGCGATCGAGTCGCTGCGGGCGGGACCGTGAAGTCGTGAGCCTCAGTCCTCCTGACGCGGGGCGGCGGAGGCGACCATGCGGATCGTCGGGGCGCCCAGGTCGGTCGTGATCGCGGCGTCCTGCAGATCGTCGGGCTGGATGATCATGTCCATCGTGCACCGGCGCAGGCGGGGCCCGACCTCGTACTCGAGGATGAAGTTCAGCTCCGTCAGTCGGTCGAGCAACGGGTACTCCTCGGTCGAGACCTGCACACCGCCCTCGAAACGCGTCGAGACATACCAGAGCACGAAGGGCCCGGTGTCGCCCGGCCCGACGCGGCTCTCGAGGCGGGTCACCACCTCGACGCCTGCGGCCTGGTCCTGAAAGCTGACAAACTCGATCCAGTCGCTCTCGATCTCGGGCGTCGTGATCGGGTTGACGGGGTAGGGCCCGAAGCGGCGCCCGGTGCGGATCATCGCGGTGACTCGTTGTGTCACGATGCGGGCGACGACGTGGGTGGACGCGGACTCGGTGGTGTGCTTGTAGCTCTTGAACGACGCGTCGAGCGCCGCGAGTGTCGCGGTGAGCAGAGTCGCGGTGATCGTCAGCGCGATCAGGACCTCGATAAGGCTGAAGGCGCGGCGTGTGTTCGTGGTCGTTCTCATGTCTGTTCTCACAGCCCGCCCTCGCGGTAGGTGCCCGAGACGGTGGTCGCCCGGAGCGGGAGCCGGATGCCCGAGGGGAGCGTCATGTTGGGGTCGTAGCGGAGCAGGACCTTGCCGTAGCCATGGAACGGGACGATGACGCCGCCCTGGGCCTGGGCGTCAACGGGGTCGTGGTCGTGCGGGAGGTCGGCCAGGCCGTCGTAGGGGGGCAGGTCCCAGCCGACGATTTTGACGCCGCCGATCTCGGGCAGCGTGTTGGGGTCGAGCGACTCGAAGTCGCCGTCCTCGGGGCCGAAGTAGCCGAGCGTGGCGTTGAACCCGGCGGGGTTTCCGACGGGCGCGCCGGTGACGTCCACGAGCGGGCCCTCGCCGTAGACGGGCTGGTAGGTAAGCAGGAGGGCGCCCTCGATGGTGGTGTTGCCGCGGGCGTCGAGGACGCCGGCGATGATGGCGCCGTGCAGGTAGACGTTCTGGTCCGGGGGGGAGTTGAACGAGCCGATGTCCACCGAGTAGTTGGGGAGCATCATCGAGCTCTTGGCGATCTCCTCGAGGTCGGCCGGGTCGGGGTTGTAGAACCCGTCGTCGGGCAGCTCGGGGTGGACGTCGGTGAAGCGGGTCGCGCCGGTGAACTGCATCTTGTTGCGGACCTGCGTGAAGTTGGTCGGGGTGTCCGAGATGACCGAGCCCACGAACAGGCAGTCGTGGAAGCGGACGTTGTTGGAGTAGAGCTTGGTGTCGGTGACGCGCTTGCCGTTGATGACCAGGGGCTCGGGGAGCGAGTTGTAGTCATCGACCGCGAAGCCCCCGACCTCCGAGTCGAGGATGTCGCCCTTGTCCAGGGGGCTCGTGGCGAGCATGAGGACCTGGTCGGGCGGGATGGCGGTGCTGGGCAGGGCGTCGTACGCCTCGTCGGCGTCGGCGACCTCGGAGGGCTCGTCGCCGAAGGCGGTGCGGGCGAACTCGGGGGTGGGGTACGGGGTCCCGTCGAGCTCGAGTTTGCCGAAGGAGGTCCAGTGCGGGTAGGTGTTGTCCTCGTGCGTGCGGACATATGTGACGCCGACGAACGTGCAGTCCTCGAACAGGGCGTTGACGCCCAGCGGGATCTGCACGTTTCGGAAGACGAAGTTCTTGAAGACCGGGCGGTAGTAGTAGTCCGCGAACGCGGGCGAGTTGAAGGGGGATTTCTCGAAGTACGCGTCCGCGGCGTTGTCGGGCAGGCCGTCGTAGTCGTTGTCGTCCCAGACCGGCTGCAGCCAGGGATCGCCGACGCCGCCCGGGTTCATCGCGACGGTCCATGTCTCGAGCGCGACCGTCGAGACGCCGAGCTGGTCGGCGACCTGGTCCCAGAACGGGTCGCCGTCGGCGGCGGCCTGCAGCGCGGTCTCGGTGCCCGTGAAGCTGTCGGCGGTGATGAGGGGGACCTCGTCGTCGCCCGCGGCGAAGGTGATCGGGGATTGGCCCGACTCGGGGTCGATCGGCCCCTCGATCTTCGGACGGTAGTCGCCCTGCTCGTCCGTCCAGTCCGACTCGTCGACCGTGAACATCAGGCGCCCGGCGATCTTCGCGTACTGGTCGAGCACGTCGAGGTACCCGTCGCGCCAGCCCAGGGCGACGTCGGCGTACACCGTGTGAAAATCGTCCCAGTCGTTGGGCGTCTCGGTGACCGCGTCGTACTCGTTGTCGTTGTTCGCGTCCAGCCAGCCCCAGACCCCGTTGCGGTTGCGGTCGGGCAGGGCCGAGTCGATCAGCAGGGCGAGGTCGTCGTCGAGCGTGAACTCGGGCCCCTCGCCGTCGGCGGGGGTGCCGACGGTCAGGGGCGCCGACAGCGTGACGCGGTTGTCGCCGTTGGCGTCGAAGTGACGGACAAAGACGTCGAACTCATCGACATAGCCGTCCTGGGTCGCGTCGTTGAACGCGCCGTCGGGCAGGGTGTCGCCGTCGAAGTCGGTGTCGGCGGGGATGGCGGCGCCCTCGGCGGGGTGCCCGGTCCGCAGGCGGTTGTCGCCGTCCACGTCCGAGGCGATGAGGGCCGCGAACAGCTCGTCGAGCTTGACGTCCAGCGCCGGGTCGATCCCGTAGAAGTCGCTCTTGATGACGAGCGGGTCGCCGTTGTTGTACGTGACGTCCTCGAAGCGGGCGCCGAGGTTGCCCTCGACCATGACGTTCTTGCCGATCATGATGCGGCTGGGCGAGATAATGGCCGAGTCCACCCGCTTGACGATCTGGAAGTCCTTCGAGATTGTGCGCCGGATTGGTTGGCCCGAGCGCATGTCGTCGAAGACGATGCCGTCCACGATGATGCGGATGGTGCGCCCGTCGGCCAGGGGCGCGTAGCGGATCTGGTAGGCGGGGGGCAGGGCGCCGTTGAGCGGCGGGGCCTCGACCGCGACGGCCGGCGTGAAAACCCAGTTGTCGGCGGCGTAGACGAGCGAGTCGGCCGCGGCCGGGGCCGAGCCGATGACCGAGTCGGCGACGAACTCGCCGCCCGAGATGATGTTCGCGTCGGCGTCGTGGTGGTTGACCAGCGCCTGCATGATGCCCGCGGGGTCGCCGCCCTCGGCGTACCCGGAGCGCGGGCTCAGGACCGTGTGGTCGCCGATGACGCCCGAGTCGCCCGTCCACAGCGCCGTCGCGATCGTCGCGTCGATGTCGCTCTCGGCCACCACGAACCGGCTCGCGGCCTCCGCCAGACGGGCCTCTGCGATGTCCATGCCCGTCTCGGCGGCGCCCATGGCGCGCATGACGCGGATGTGCATCGCCGCGGTGCGGATGTTGCCCGTCGAGGCGACACCCATCGCCGCCACCAGCGAGCCGAACACGATCAGGAACATCATCGCCAGCACCGACGCGACGCCCCGCCTGGTGGCGAAGAGCCGCCCGAGCCCTCGGGCGTTCGCCCGGGCGGGCCCGCGTGCGTGGGTGCGTGCTCTCGTGCGGTTCACGGGCATGGCTCTCTCTCCTCGCCCCTGTGTCATGGCTTGATCCAGATCACGCGGGCGACCTCGTCGGGCTCCAGCGATCCGGGCGCCTGGTAGGTGACGATCACCGTCACACGCAGCGGGAACTCGTCAACGGTGAATCCATCAAAATCGCCCGCGGCGGGCTCCTCGTACGCGTTGTCCAGCACGATCGACGTGTCGAACGGATCGACCTTCTCGACGATCACGGTCTGACGCCAGCCCGACATCGGAATGCTCGCGCCGTTGGCGAACACCACGTCCCCGTCCGCCGTCAGCTCCGGGATGACCTCGCGGAAGGCGTTGACGGGCCCGGGCAGATCGCCGTCGCCCGCGCCGGCCGAGCCGTCGAAGGCGAACGACATCCCGTCGAAGTCGTCGACGTCGTCGAAGTCGGCGAGGACCGTCTCGCCCGCGTTGAGCCCCCACCCGCTGATAACCGCGCCGCCGCCGCCGCCGGGGTCCTCCAGCGAGATGCCCACCGTCGGGTCGTGGCGCGGGAGGGGTCGGATGATCTCGCGCAGCTCGTTGGCGAGGTAGGTGCCGCTGGCGGCGTGGCTGGACCAGTTGTTGGAGCGGATGAAGGCCTGCTGGGCGTCCACCATCGCGAGGATGCCCACGCCGACGATCACGGTCGCCAGGGCGGCCTCGATGAGTGTGAAGCCCGCCGCCGCGCCCCGAGGGCGCCGACCGCCTGTCTGTGGCCTGTCGCGCATACCGATCTCTCCGGTCGTGGCCGGCCCCCCCACGGGGACCGGGTTCTCCTGCAACGATCCGTTACTGCACGATCTGGCTCATCTTGAAGATCGGAAGGATGATCGCCATGGCGATGAATCCGACGATTGATCCCATGATGATGATCATGATGGGCTCGATCATTCCGGTAACCGCCTTGATCTGCCCCTTGAGCTGCTTGGCGTAGTAGCCCGAGATCTCGTCGAGCACCTCGCCCAGCTTGCCCGATTCCTCGCCCGCGGAGATCATCTGGCTGACGGCGCGGGGGAGCAGGTCGGTCTCCTGGAGGGGGGCGGCGATCTTCTTGCCCTGCTTAACCGAGTCGTGGACCTTGCGCCACATCGCGCCGTAGAGCTGGTTGCCCGAGATGTCGCCAGTGATGCTCAGCGTGTCGAGCATGGGCACGCCCGCGTTGATGAGCTGGCCCATCGTCTGCAGCGAGCGGGAGATGTACAGCGAGCGGAACATGCCCTTGAGCACGGGCATGGTGAGCTTGATCCGGTCCACCCAGAACGTGCCCAGCTCGGTCCGCAGACCGGCGTAGACAAGGCCCCCGATGACCGCCAGGGCGCCGAGGATGAAGGGCCAGAACGCGACCATGAAGCGGCTGAGGTTCATCAGGAAGTTCGTGGCCCAGGGGAGCACGTCCTCCTTGCCCTCGAACACCTGGTAGAACTTCGGGAGCACGAAGGTAAGCAGGAACACGGTCACGCAGACCGCCAGACACCCGATGATCCCGGGGTAGATCGAGGCGCCGATGACCATCTTGCGGGTCTCGAGCTGCTGGCCGATGTAGCCGGCGATCCTGTCGAGCATCTCCGAGAACGAGCCGGACATCTCGGACGCCCGGACCATGTTGACATACAGGGGCCCGAAGAGCTTGGGGTGGGCCGCCAGAGCGTCGGAGAACTGCTTGCCGCTCTCGACGTCCTCCTTAAGCTGGATGATGACCTTCTTGAAGGCCTTGTGCTCGGTCTGGTCGGCGATGCCGTCGAGGGCCGAGCGGAGGTTGATGCCCGCCCGGATCATGACGGCGAGCTGGGTGGTGAAGTCGAGGACGTTCTTCTGGCTCGGCTTGCGCGAGTTGAGCTCGGCGATTTTGCCAAAGACCCCGCTCGCGACCGCGCCGGCGCCCCGGTCCGCCTGGACAGACATGACGCGCGAGCCCTGGTTGCGGAGGATGGCCGACGCGCTGTGTGCGCTGTCCGCCGCCATCACGCCCGACTGCAGACGCCCGTCGGACGTCCGGATCTGATACTTGTAGACGCCCATCTGCGAGGCCCCTCTCCGCCCTTAGGCGACCAGCTGACGCTCGAGCTTGTCCGGGTGGACGGCCTGCGCGATCGCGTCTTCCTTCGAGATCAAGCCGTTGAAGTACAGCTCCGCGATCGACGAGTCCAGCGAGCACATCCCGATCGCCCGGTTCGTCTCGATGACGTTGGGGATCTCGTAGATCTTGTTCTCGCGGATCAGGTTGCGGACCGCGGGCGTGCACAGCAGCGTCTCCACCGCGGGCGCCATGCCCGGGCGGTCCGCCCGCGTGAACAGCGTCTGCGAGATCACCGCCTGCAGCGTCGTGGAGAGCATCGAGCGGATCTGGTTCTGCTGCCCGCCCGGGTACATGTCGATGATCCGCGACACCGTCTGCGAAGAGTTGACCGTGTGGAGCGTGGACAGGACCAGGTGGCCCGTCTCTGCGGCGCTGATCGCCAGGCCCGTCGTCTCCAGGTCACGCATTTCGCCGACCAGGATGATGTCCGGGTCCTGACGCAGCGCGTGCTTGAGGCCCGACGAGAAGCTGGGCATGTCGCGCCCCAGCTCCCGCTGCTCGATCACGCACTGGTCGGACTCGAAGAGGTATTCCACCGGGTCCTCGAGCGTGATGATGTGCTTGCGGTACCGCTCGTTCATCGCCTGGATCATGGCGGCCAGCGTCGTGGACTTGCCCGAGCCCGTGTCGCCCGTGACCAGGACAAGCCCGCGGGGCAGGTACGTCAGCCGGGCGATGACCTCGGGCAGGCCCAGGTCGCTCAGCGGGGGCACCTTGGTCTTGATCATCCGCATCGCCAGGCCCACGGTGCCCTGCTGCATGTGCGCGTTGACGCGGTAGCGGCTCAGGCCCTCGACCATGTACGAGAAGTCCGCGTCCTTCTGACGCTGGAAGGTCTCGACCGTTTCCTTCTGCGCCATGTGCTCGAACGCCACGAGCGTCTCGCCCGGGGTCAGCACCGGCATCTCCATCTCGGTCATCACCTGGTGGCACCGCATCATGGGCGGCTGGCCCGCGATCAGGTGGATGTCCGAGGCGTCCGCGTCGTACGCGACCTGCAGGATGGCGTCGATGTCCATGAGTTCGGCTCCTGGGCGCCCCGGATCCCCGGCGCTCGTCCCAGAGCCGTCATCGGGCCGACGCCCCCCGCGATTGACCCGTGCCCACGCGGCGTTGGCCGATCGCCGTCGCCCAGAGCCCCCGCGCGGCGCAGACGTCACAGACGGCGCGACCCCGACGCACACGCCGCGCCCGGACATCCCGCGCCACCCGCACAGCCGTTACACGCCGCCGGACCGGACCAACGCCTCACGCGCCGCGACCGCCAGCTCGTCGCACCGCTCGTTCTCGGCGTGCCCCTCGTGCCCGCGGATCCAGTGGAATCGGATCTCGTGCTCGCCGCTCAGCCCGTCGAGCCGCTCCCAGAGGTCGCGGTTCTTGACGGGCGCCTTGGCCGCCGTCCGCCAGCCCCGCTTCTTCCAGCCCGCCATCCAGGTCTCGAGGCCCTTAAGCACGTACTGCGAGTCGCTCGTCAGGTCCACGACCGACGGGCGGGACAGCGCGGCGAGCCCCTCGATGACCGCGATCAGCTCCATCCTGTTGTTCGTGGTCTGTGCCTCGGCGCCCGAGCGCTCCTGGGTCTTGCCGGTCCTGGCGTGCCGCAGCAGGTACGCCCAGCCGCCCGGGCCGGGGTTACCGGAACAGGCGCCGTCGGTGAAGAGTTCGACGTGTGGGCGGGGCTCGGCGTCGGGCATCACCGCAGTCTAGTGTTGTTCTCGCCCCGCGACGCCGGGCGGATCAAGGAACCAGCATGAGCGGGACGATCGCCGTCGTCGGCGCCACCGGGTTGCTCGCACGCCCCTTGGTGCGGGTGCTGCTCGACGCGGGGTACCACGTCCGCGCGCTGACGCGCGATGCGCAGCGGGCGCGCCGCCTGCTCCCGCCCGAGACCGATGTCTTCGGCGTCGATTACGAGAACGACGACGCGTTCTCGGGCGCGATCCGCGGCGCCGACGCCGTCTACCTGAATCTCAACTCCGGGCGCCGCGAGCACGACCCGGACCCCACCGTCCCCCTGACCCGGCGCCTCGTCGCGCTCGCGCCCGGGGCGGGCGTGCGTCGCCTGGCGGTGATCTCCGCGCTCGAGGCGGATGTCGAAGACGCGCCGTGGTGGAACGTCCGGCGCAAGCAGGAGGCCGAGCGCCTCGTGCTCGACTCCCCCACAACCGCAACCGTGTACCGCCCGGGCTGGTTCATGGAGTCGCTCAACGACTTCCGGCTCGCCCGGTGCGTGATGATGTATTTCCCGGCCGGCGGTCTGACCCGCAAGTGGCTCGCGGGCGAGGACTACGGGCGCGTCGTCGCCTCGACCATCGCGTCCTCAGCCTTCGAGAACCAGATCGTCCGCGTCGTCGGCCCCGAGCCCCTGGGCTTCGCGGCCGCCGTCCGGCGCTTCGCCGCCGCGATCCCCGGGCGACAACTCATCGTGCCGACCCCCGACGCCGCCGTCGCGCTCGGCGCCCGCCTCTCGCCCAGGGCCCGCTACCTGCTCGACCTGCTCGCGCTCACCCACCGCACCCCAGAGCCCGAGCGGTCCTCGCCGCCCCCCGCGCCCGAGTGCACAACCTCGATCGAGGCGTACGCCCGGACCATCCTCGAGTCGGCGCGCCGCTGACACGCACGAATCCCCTGCCGCCCCGGGTGGATCTCCCCCGCGGACGCTACCATCGCGCATGCCCAGCGCCGCCCCCGCCGTGCACCCCGCGACGTCGTATCGAGTCCACAGGATCGAGGTCCGCCCGAGGCCCGTCGCGGGCGACCCGCGCGCCGCGACCCTCGCCCACGACGCCAAGGCGCTCGGCGTCCCGCTCGCCTCCGTGCGCACAGCCCGCGTCTATCTCGTCGAAGGCGATCTCTCGCCGGACCAGCTCGAGACAGTCCGCTCGCGCCTACTCGAGGACCCGGTCGTCGAGTCCGCCGCCGTCGCCGCGATGCCGCCTGCGCCGGGCGAAACCACGATCGAGGTCCACCCCCTCCCCGGCGTCATGGACCCGGCCGCCCAGAGCGTCGCGGACGCGATCGAGGACCTCGTCGGCGCCCGCGTCGCGGTCTCCACCGGGCGCCGATACGACCTGGCGGGCGTCAGCGCCGACCAGGCCGACCTGATCGCCAGGCGCCTGCTGGCCAACCCCGTCGTCCACGCGATCCACACCGCCCCGCACCACCCAGTCGAGCTGCCCAAGGGACGCCCGGCCGAGTTCCGCGTCACGCACGTCCCGATCCGCGCACTCGACGACACGGCGCTCGAAAACCTCTCGCGCGACGCGCACCTGTTCCTGTCGCTCGACGAGATGCGCGCGATCCGCGACGAGTACCGCACGCTCGAGCGCGAGCCGACCGACATCGAGCTCGAGACTCTCGCCCAGACCTGGTCCGAGCACTGCGTCCACAAGACGCTCAAGGCCACGATCAGCTACCGGTCGGAGGACACTGCCGACCCCGTGATGCGTGACGGCCGCCCCGGGCACAAGAGAAACCCCGACGGCTCGGTCACCATAAAAAACCTGCTCAGGTCCACCGTCGCCGCGGCGACACACGAGCTGATCGCCGACGGCCTCGACTGGACACTCTCTGTCTTCGTGGACAACGCCGGCATCATCGCCTTCGACGACGAGCACGCGATCTGCGTCAAGGTCGAGACGCACAACCACCCCTCCGCCATCGAACCCTACGGCGGCGCCGCCACCGGCATCGGCGGGTGCATCCGCGACATCATCGGCACCGGCCTGGCCGCCAAACCCATCGCCTCGACCGACGTCTTCTGCGTCGCGCCCCCGGACCACCAGGACGTTCCCGCCGGGTGCCTGCGCCCCAGGCGTGTGCTGGGCGAGGTCGTCCGGGGCGTGCGCGACTACGGCAACCGCATGGGTATCCCCACCGTCAACGGCGCGGTCTGGTTCGACGAGCGGTATGTCGGCAACCCACTCGTCTACTGCGGGTGCGTCGGAATCATGCCCCGCGGCGAGAACGACGCCCTCATCGCGGGCGATGCCGGGCCGGGCGACCGCATCATCGCCCTCGGCGGGCGCACCGGGCGGGACGGGATCCACGGGGCGACGTTCTCGTCGGCCGAGCTGACCGACACGCACGCCGACGAGTTCGCCCACGCCGTCCAGATCGGCAACCCGATCGAGGAAAAACGCGTCCTCGACGCCATCCTCCGCGCCCGCGACGCACAGGGCGGGCCGTTGTTCACGGCGATCACCGACTGCGGGGCCGGCGGGTTCTCGTCCGCGGTCGGCGAGATGGGCGAGAAGATCGGCGCCGAGGTCCACCTCGACCGCGCCCCCCTGAAGTACGCGGGCCTGACCTACACCGAGATCTGGATCTCCGAGGCCCAGGAGCGGATGGTGCTCTCGGTGCCAGAGGCGAATGTCGCCGCGCTGCAGCAGATCTGCGACGAGGAGCACGTCGAGCTGGCCGACCTGGGCGTGTTCGGCACGCCCGGCCGCGACCTCATCCTCAACCACAACGACACCGAGGTCGGGCGCCTGCCCATGGCCTTCCTCCACGACGGCATCCCGATGCCCACGCGCGACGCGGTGTGGTCGCCCAAGGCTCCGATCCGCACGACATCCACGACTGCCGAGGCGCCGTCGATCCGCGACGCGCTGCTCGTGCTCCTCGCCCACCCCAACATCGCCTCCAAGCACTGGATCATCCGCCAGTACGACCACGAGGTGCAGGGCGGGGCGGTCGTCAAGCCGCTCGTCGGCCCGCTCGGTCGGGGACCGTCGGACGCGGCGGTCGTCCAGCCCGTGCCCGGTTCGAGCCGCGGCCTGGCCATCGCATGCGGTCTGGCGACAAACCTGGGCGACCCGGACCAAGGCGGCGACCCGTACGACATGGCGATCGCGGCGATCGACGAGTGCGTCCGCAACCTCGTGTGCGTGGGCGCGGACCCCGACCGGATCGCGATCCTCGACAACTTCTGCTGGCCCAGCTGCAAGAAGCCGGAGAACCTGGCCTCGCTCGTCCGCGCCGCCGAGGGGTGCTACGACGGGGCCAAGGCGTACCGGACGCCATTCGTCTCGGGCAAGGATTCTTTGAACAACCAGTTCACGATCCCGGGCGGGGCGGGCGGGCCCGGGAGGACGATCGAGATCCCGCCCACACTGCTGATCTCCGGCGTCGGGATCGTG
Source organism: Phycisphaerales bacterium (assembly GCA_029260515.1). Classification (GTDB taxonomy): domain Bacteria; phylum Planctomycetota; class Phycisphaerae; order Phycisphaerales; family UBA1924; genus JAJRXR01. Next base: position 76,694 of record JAJDDC010000035.1, read on the forward strand.
CCCGACGTGAACACGTGCGTCACAAGCGACGCGAAGCGCCCGGGCAACACGCTGCTCGCGATCCGCGGCTCGCACCCGCCCGCGATGGGCGGCTCGCACTACGGGCGGCTCTTCGCTTTGCCCGTGTCACGGACCGACGAGGGCGGGGACCTGGGCGCCTTCCCCCGCGCCGACCTGGACGCGGGGCCGCGCATCGCCAAGGCGGTGCACGCGCTGATCCGGACGGGGCTCGTGCGCAGCGCGCACGACATCTCCGACGGCGGTCTCCTGGTCGCGCTGGCCGAGATGCTCATCGCCGGGAGCACACCCGAACGACCGATCGGCGCCTCGGTCGCCTTCTGGTCGGGCTCTCCTGATATCGCCGACCTGTTCGCCGAGACGCCAGGCTCGTATCTGCTCGAGATCGACGCGGGCGACGACGCCTCCGGGCGTGTGCTGGAGATCCTGGGCGTGTTGGGCGTCGAGGACCGCGCCCTGGTGATCGGCGGGCTCGACGACTCAGGCGAGCTGCGCGTGCTCGCGTCGAGCGGCGCACACGACGCGATCCCGGTCGAGACCCTCGCCCACGCGTGGCGCTCCCCGCTCGATTGGTAGTCCGCGGTGACGCCCCGCTCAGGCGGCTGCCTTCTCGCCCTGGGCCGTCGAGATCAGCTGCGCCACCCACCTGGGCAGGTCGGTGCACAAGTCGTCCTTGCGGACGAACGCCGCGGCGCCCCGCTCGCGGCACGCGGTCTCGTCGCTCTCGTCCGACGACGCCGTGATCATCACCACAGGGATGGCACGCAGCGTCTCGTTCCCGTGGATCAGGTCGAGCAGTTCGAGCCCGGAGCACCCGGGGATGTTGATGTCCGCGACGACAAGGTTCGGCGCCGGGGCCCGACCGGCCGCGATCTCGCCCAGCCTCGCGGACGCCTCGTCGCCGCTGGCGATCCAGTCCACCCGGACCAGACCACGCCGCGGCAGGATCGTCTTCATCAGCGTCGCGGCCAGCGCATCGTCCTCGACGAGCAAGATGAGCGGCGTCGTCTCCGCGCCCTCGCCCGCCGCGATGGGCGCCGCCGTCCCGGTGTCGCCCGCCTCGCCATCCGTCGCGTCGAGCCCGTGCACGCACACACGGTTCCGCCCGCCCCGCTTGGCCTGGTAGACCGCCTCGTCCGCCTCCTGCACGATCTTGTCGGGCGCGTTCAGACGCGCCAGCGGGCCGGCCTGCGTCGAGGACACCCCGAGGCTCACCGTCACCCGGAGCCGATCGGGCGCCCCCTCGACGCCCGAGAGATCAAACTCGTCGCGTTCGATCGCCACGCGCATCGCCTCGGCGACCGCCTGTGCGTCCGCGATCACCACGCCCGGGAGCAGCACGACAAACTCCTCGCCGCCGTACCGGTACACACGCCCGCGGTCACCAACCGTATCCGAGGCGCGTCGCGCCAGCTCGACGAGCACCGCGTCGCCCGCGGCGTGCCCGTGCGTGTCGTTGACAGACTTGAACTTGTCGGCATCGAAGAAGACGACGGAGAGTGTCTCGCCCGCCTCGCCCCGCCGCCCCTCGGACGACTCGAACGCCGCCGCGAGATCGTCGTCGAAGCTCTTGCGGTTTGCCAGCCCGGTCAGCCCGTCCGTGCGGGCCTGCTGTGCCAGCTCGTCGGCGCGCCGCTGGGTCTCGACCTGCAGCTCGAGCGACCGCTCGCTCGCCTGTGACATGATCCGCCTGACGTTCGCCGTCTCGCCCATCTCGACGTCGAACATCTTTGCAAGCGTGCGCGACGATTCGTCGATCGTCTCCAGCAGCTCCTGCTGATTGAGCCCGTCCCCGCACCACTCCTTGTGCGTGTCGGCGAACTCGCGGAGGCGCGTCGGCGTCGCGCCCGGCGCGAGCGCCTCGCCCGCCATCCGGCCCAGCGCGACCGCCCGCACGAGGCCGCGTGACTGGCCCGCGCCCTTCTCGCCCCGGTGATGCAGCTTGATCGCATCGCAGATGTCTTCGGGCAGCTTCCACTTTGCGCCCAGGGCCGCGCCCACGATCGCGTGGTTCGTGCCCAGCGACTTGTGCTCGCACTTGCACAGCTCCGAGACGCGATCGCCCACCTCCGCGAGCACCGCCGCGTACCGCTCGCCCAGCGCGACGAACATCGCGAGCATCCCGACGTCCTGGAACAGCCCGCCCGTAAACGCCTCGTCGGGATCGCACAGGTTCGAGCGCATAGCGATCTCGCGCGCCGCCGAGGCGCCGTGGATCGAACGCCGCCAGTGCGCCTGCAGATCGAACCCGTCGCCGTCCTCCACGCTCTTGGTCGATTCGACGAGGCTGAAGCCCAGCACGAGTGATTTCACCGTCGCCAGCCCCAGGAACATGAGTGCGCGGTCGATCGACCCGCACGGCTGCGAGAGCCCGTAGAAGCTCGAGTTGACCGTCCGCAATACCTTCGCGCTCAGCGCCTGATCCTGGCGTACGACCTTCGCGATCTCGTTGATATTCGCGTCCGCGTCGCTCGTCAGATCGAGCAGACGCACCGCGACGGAGGGCAGCGAGGGCAGCTGCCCGCACTCGAGGACTTCGTTGAGTACAGATGCCGACATGCGGTGGGACCCCTGCTCTCCACGCCGAACGGCGCGTACACCTGACACACATCCCGCCACGACCGGGTTGTTTGTCCTAACGATCCTCAGATCGTCCCATGGGAGGGGGGGACTTCAGTGCACGCGCGTGTCAAAGTGATACCGCCGCCACCCACCCGATACCCCCGCCCCATCCCCCGGTTGAGGGCGTCGCCAGGGCGTCCGCGCCGCGCGGATTACCGGAGGTTGTATTCCTTGAGCTTCCTGTAGAGCGTGCGCTCGCCGATACCCAGGAGCTTTGCGGCCTGCTCGCGGTTCCCGCCCGTCAAACGCAGCGTCTCGCGGATCGCCCGCTTCTCCAGCTGCGTCAGGCTCGCCCCCGCCAGCGATCCCCCACCCCCGCCCTCTGCGGGCTGCTCGTCGGGACTCCGCACGTCCTCGGGGATATGCCGGACATCGAGCACCACGATCCCATCACCCTGGCCCCCCGCGGCGACGACCATGTTCTGCACCACGTTGAGCAGCTGGCGGACATTCCCGGGCCAGTCGAAGCTGGTCAGCCGCATCAACGCCGCGTCCGTCACGTCCGGCGCGGGGCGACCGGGTGTTATCTCCTCGGCGTACCGCGCGACCGCGTGGCGCACGATCCGCGGGATGTCGTCGCGGCGCTCGCGCAGGGGGGGCAGGTGCACACGCGACCCGTTGATCCTGAAGTAGAGGTCCTCGCGGAACGTCCCTTCCTCGACCATCTTCTTCAGGTCGCGGTTTGTGGCGCTAACGAAACGAACGTCCGTATTGCGCGCGTCGTTGGCGCCCAGGCGGACGACCTCGCCCGACTCGAGCACGCGGAGCACCTTGGCCTGCATCGCCAGGGGCATGTCCCCGATCTCGTCCAGGAACAGCGTCCCGCCGCTCGCGTACTCGAACACGCCCTCGCGCTCCTTGTCCGCGCCCGTGAACGCGCCCTTGACGTGCCCAAAAAGCTGGTCCTCGAGCAGGCTCTCGCTCTGCCCGGCGCAGTTGAAGGCGACGAACCGGCGCCCGGACCGCGGCGAGCACCGGTGCACCGACTCGGCGATCAACTCCTTGCCCGTCCCGCTCTCGCCCGTCACCAGCACCGGGATTGTGCTCTGCGCCACCGTCCGCACCGTGCTCAGGATTTTGCGCATCGGCTCCGAGCCCGCGATGATCCCCTCGAACCCGTCGTGCTGGACGAGGTCCGACAGCGTCCCCGACTCGTGGCGCAGCAGCACCGCCTCCGCCGCCCGGTCCACCAGCGAGCGGAACAGCTCCAGGTCCAGGGGCTTCTCTATGAAATCAAACGCCCCGTGCTTGAACGCGCTGCGCGCCGTCGCGACGTCGCCGTGCGCCGTCACCATGATCGTCTCGGCCTCGTCCTGGAGCTCGGCGGCCGCCTCGAGGACCCTCATCCCCGCGTCCGACCCGTCGGGCGCCACGCCGTCCGCGCCGCCAGAGCCGGGCATCCGCAGGTCGGTCACGATCACGTCAAACGACCCGCCCCGGAGTTCTTCCATCGCCTGCGCGACCGAGCCCACGATCGTGCACACGTGCCCCGGGCGGCGCAGCGCGTCGGCCATCACGTCCGCGTGCTCGGCCTCGTCCTCGACGATCAGCACCTGCGCCCCGCCCCGGTTCTCGTTCGCGCTCTTCATGTGCCGGGAGTCTATTCGCCCCTGCGAGGCCGAGACCCTGCCCGAGCCCCGAACCAGACGCCCGATTACAGCCCGATCAGACGCCCCGCGTGCGCCGAGCGGGCGAGGGCAGCGCCCGCGATCGCCAACGCGTCGGCCACGTCCGCGGGCCTGGGCGGCGCGTCCAGGGCAAAGATCCGGGCGACGCCGTCCTGCATCTGCGCCTTGCTCGCCCGCCCCGAACCCGTCATCGCCTTCTTGACCTCCGAGGGCTTGAGCTCGACGACCGACGCCCCCGCCCGATGCGCAGCCAGCAGCAGCACGCCCCGCGCGTGCGCCATCTTGATCGATGTGTCCGGGCGCTGCGGGTGGGCGAAGAGCCCTTCGACCGCGACCAGCTCGGGACGCAGCCGCTCGAGCGCCTCGCGGAAGTCCGTGTCCAGCTCCGCGAGCCTCGGCGAGAGCGTCTCGCCCCCGCCCGGCGCAGACAAGCGGATCACGCCCGCCTCCACGATCGACGGTCGCTGCGAGTCGCCCTCGACGCAGGCGTAGCCGGTCAGCCGCAGTCCGGGATCGACGCCGAGCACACGCACGCGCTCAGTCTATCGACCAGGGCCGCCGCCCGGGTTCGCGTCCATGAACAGTCGCAGGCTGTGCACCACGGCCTTGACGAGCTGGTCGCACTCGATGTTCACACGCGCCCCCGCCGCCAGCCCGCCCAGCGTCGTCCGAGCCAGTGTCTCTGGGATCAAGGCGACCTCGAAGCACGAATCCGTGGGCGACGTGTGCGCGATCGTGAGCGAGACGCCGTCCACGCAAACCGAGCCCTTGGGGACCAGGTACGCCGCCAGCGCATCGGGCACGCGCACGCGGACCAGGTGCTCCCCGCCCCGGGTCTCGACCGCGAGCACCTCGCCCACATCGTCCACGTGCCCCTGGACGAAGTGCCCGCCCATGAGCGTGTCGGCGCGGCACGCGTGCTCGAGGTTGACGCCGTCGCCCACCCGAATCTCGCCAAGCGTCGTCTTGGAGAGCGTCTCCGGGATCACATCGAACGCGAGACAGCCCGTCTCCGCCCGCTCGACGAGCGTCAGACAACACCCCGACACGCACACCGAGTCCCCGGGTGACGGGATGTGGTCCCAGGCCAAGGGCTCGACGAGCAGGCGCACGCCCCCGCCCCGGGCTTCGACGCCCGCGACCCGACCCTTCGCCTGGACCAGCCCGGTGAACATGCCCGGATCGTCGCCCCGCCGTCGCCCCCGTCAAGCCGGGCGCCAGCGCCCGTGCTTGACCGGACCCGAGGGCGGACCCATACTCCGCCCCGGGCCGACTCGGGCCGCCCAACCCAGCCCGCGCGCCCCAGCACGGGCCCCGAAGTGGGATCCGGACGCGGGCCCGACCCCGCCACGTGCCCGACTACAGGGAGACCGCCGGCATGCCCAACGTCCGCTCCTCCGCCATCCTCGCCGCCGGCGCCCTTGGCGTCATCTGCCTGGGCGCCTGCTCGTCAACGCCCCGCGACACGTCCACCACGACCACGACCGCCCCGACGCCGACGCGCGCCGGCGACCCCGACAGCCCGACCGGGGGCGCCGTCACCAACGCCTACGGCTTCCGAATCGACCACGACAACTGGTACCGCCTCGGATACCGCTGGGACTGGTCCAGCATGCCGTTCCTTACCCGGCGCGGGCACGTCACACGCCTCCAGCCCGCCGACAACCGTCTGCTCATCCAGGAGTCGGGCAGCTTCGTCTCCGTCCTCGAGTCAGACTCCGGGCGCCTCGTCTGGAACTCCCAGATGGGAACCAGCCGCACGAAGTTCGTCGGCCTCCAACGCGACGGCGACGTCGTCCTCTCCTCGTCGGCCTCGGAACTCTCCGAGCTCGGCCTCGAGACCGGCAACCTCCTCTCGCGTTCGACGTTCGACTTCCTTGTCAACACCCCCCCCACGCTCGTCGGGAACTTCGCCATCTACGGCTCGGACTCCGGCAAGCTCCTCGCCCACAACCGCGACATCGGCCTCATCGCGTGGGCGTACGCGCTCAACGGCCCCATCAAGGCACGCCCCGTGCTGGTCAACCCCGGCACGCTGGCCGCCGTCTCGCAGGGCGGCGACGTCATCTTCCTCGACCCCCTCTCGGGCTCGTCGAGCGGGCGGGCCCGCATCGACGGCGGCGTCGCGCACCCACCCCCGACCGACGGCGAACGCCTCTTCGTGCCCAGCCTCGATCAGTCTGTGTACGCCTACGACGCGTACGACGCCTCGCTCGCCTGGCGCGTCCGCACCGAGTACCCCATCACCCAGCCCGCCGTCGTCTACGACGCCATGCTCGTCGTCCCCCTGCGTGCGCACGGCCTCACCGCCCTGAGCACCGACGACGGCACGCTCGTGTGGCGCAACGCCGAGCTCACCGGGCACGTCGTCGCGGTCCGCGACGGCGAACTGATCGTCTGGGACGGCGAGACGATCGCCGCCGTCGATGCCCAGCGCGGCGACGTCATCTTCCGTGCCGATGTCCCGGGCGCCCAGATGATCGTCCCGGACTCGCTCGAGGACGGCGCGCTCTACCTCGTCTCCCGCTCGGGCGGCGTGATCAAGTTCCGCCCACGCCAGTAGCCGCGAGCCCACGATGGCCCACGACCTCGTCCCCGTCAGGCGAGCCCTGCTCTCGGTCTCCGACAAGACCGACCTCGTCCCGTTCGCCCGTGCGCTGGCCGACAGAGCTGTCGAGATTGTCTCGACCGGCGGCACCGCCCGCGCCCTGAACGACGCGGGCATCCCCGTCCGCCCGGTCGAGGACCTCACCGGCTTCCCCGAGATGATGGGCGGGCGCGTCAAGACCCTGCACCCCAAGGTCCACGCCGCCCTGCTCGCCCGCCGCGACCTGCCCGAGCACACGGACGCGATGCGCCAGCACGCGGTCGAGCCCATCGACCTGGTGTGCGTGAACCTGTACCCCTTCGAGTCCACGATCGCCGGCGAGGGCGTCACCCGCGACGAGGCTGTCGAGCAGATCGACATCGGCGGACCCACCATGATCCGCTCGGGCGCCAAAAACGCCGACTGGGTCGCCGTCGTCACCGCCGCCCGCCAGTACGACCGCGTCGTCAACGAGCTCGCCGCCAACGACGGGGCGACGAGCTGGGCGCTGCGCGCCCAGCTCGCGTCGGCGGCCTTCGCACGCACCGCGGAGTACGACGCGGCCATCTCCGCGTACCTCTCACGCGTCAGCCCCGTCGCGTTCCCCCAGACCCTCCGCCTCACCTACACCAAGGTGGACGACCTCCGGTACGGCGAGAACCCGCACCAGCACGCCGCCCTCTACCGCGACCCCGCCTCCGCCGGCCCCTCGATCGTCAACGCCCGACAGCTCGCCGGCAAGGACCTGAGCTACAACAACATCCTCGACGCCGGCGCCGCCCTCGAGCTGGTCAAGGCGTTGAGACGCATGGACGAATCTCGCCCGGGCGCATGCGTCGTCAAGCACACCAACCCGTGCGGCGCCGCGATCGGCGACAACGCCCCCGAAGCGATCACGCGCGCGATCGCGGGCGACCCGCTCGCGTCCTACGGCGGGATCCTCGCGCTCAACACCCGCCTGACCGCAAGCGCCGCCGAGGCGGTCTGCTCGGGCGGGGCGTTCTTCGAGGTCCTCGTCGCGCCCGAGTTCGACGACGACGCCGCATCCATGCTCAGCGAGCGCTGGAAGAACGCCCGCCTCCTGGCGGTCGGCGAGCACGCGCCCTCGGGCGCCCGCAAGCTCGAGCACCGCTCCATCGTCGGCGGCGTGCTCGTCCAGGACCGCGACACCAAGGCGCCCGATCCCGATTCGTGGACCCACGCCGCCGGGCCCTCGCCCAGCACCGAGTCGCTGCGCGACGCGGCCTTCCTCGTCGCCTGCGTCCGCGCCCTGTCGAGCAATGCCATCGCCATCGGCGGGCGGACTACCGACGCCCCGCGCGCTGTCCGCCTGTTCGGCGCGGGCGCGGGGCAGATGGACCGCCTCGCCTCCGCCCGGATCGCGGCCGACAAGGCCCGCGAGGCGATGCGGGACTGCGCCCTGCCGATCGCCGCCTCCGACGCGTTCTTCCCATTCCCCGACGGCGCCGAGGTCCTCATCGACGCCGGGGCCCGGCTCATCGTCCACCCGGGCGGGTCCAGACGCGACCAGGAAACCTTCGATCTGTGCGACGCCCGGGGCGTCACCTGCCTGACCACCGGCGCCCGACACTTCCGCCACTAGCCCGGCCACGCCCCTCAACCCAGTGAAACCGGGGCGCCCGTCCTCCCAAGCAGGCTCTGTGGGATCACCCCGCGCTTGTCCGGGCGGGCCCGATCGGCGATACTGGACGACGGAGCAACACGCCATGAGCGACGCGACACTCACACTCGCCGATATGGACGAGGTCATCCCGATCCTCGTCATCGCGATGGGCGGGGCGATCCTGATCGTCTGGCTCGTCTTCGGCAACATCCGCAAGGCGCTCGAGACGCGCGCCAAGGAGATGACGCGGCGCGAGATCGCGGCGTACGTCGCCGAGGGCTCCATGTCCCCCGACGACGCCCGCAAGCTCCTCGGCTCGTCCTCGGAGGAGGCGGAACGCAAGATCTCCGACGCCGTCGCCTGGGGCGTGATCTCGCCCAAGAAGGCCGAGGAACTCATCCGCGCGTTCCGCGCGGACCCGTCCTCGGCGCCGCAGCGCCCGGCGGACGCCTGAACCCCTGCGGTGCCCTCCGGATGCGCCGCTCGACCCGCGACGTCCTTGTAAGACCCCCCTCTGCCCGCCCTCAGGCGGGTTTGTCGCATCCTTCACCGGCGCGCGTGTTGATCATTTGTGGATTTGTCCGTACAACTTCTCGGCGGGGAGACCCGGATTGAGCCCGATGCGACGCCGAGCCAGAGAGAGCCACAACAAGCGCCACGCCCCCCAGGGCGACGCGACCGACCCCTCGGGGCCAGCCCGGGGCCAAGGCGTCGTGCCGAACGCCGCCTCGCTTGACGCCGCGGCCGGCGCCCCCAACGCCATCGCCCTCAACGAGGGCCTCGACGCCAAGGTCCTCGTCCTCAACAAGCTCTACGTCGCCATCCGCGTCGTCTCGGCCCGCCAGGCTTTCTGCCTGCTCGCCCGTGACGCGGCCGAGGTCATCGACCACGACCAGGGCGTCTACTCCAACCACGACTTCGAGTCCTGGCTCGACGTCGCCGCGTTCAAGCTCGAGTTCGAACGCGAGAAGCACGACTGGGTCCGCACCGTCCGCGTGCAGATCCCGGTCCCCCGGATCATCCGCCTGTTGGGCTACGACCGCCTCCCCGACCAGGGCGTCAAGCTCAACCGGCGCAACCTGTTCGCCCGCGACCGCAACTCATGCCAGTACTGCGGCGGGCTCTTCCCGACCAGCGAGCTGTCGATCGACCACGTCGTCCCCCGCCGCCAGGGCGGGCCCGACACGTGGGAGAACCTGGTGTGCGCCTGCATCAGGTGCAACTCCCGCAAGGGCGGGCGCACCCCGACGCAGGCGAGCATGAAGCTCGTCCGCAAGCCCGTCCGCCCCAAGCGCAACCCGATGGTCACCGTCCGCCTCGGTCGCCAGAAGTACGCCTCCTGGAAGGCGTTCCTCGACGAAGCGTACTGGTCCGTCGAGCTCAAGTGAGCGGGGCCGTACGGTCGGGGTGATGCGTTGGAGCGCCGCGAGCTCTCAACCCGCGGGCGTTCCTCTCCGCGGTCCGCAACGGTACACTGCGCCCGGTTCGTATGGAAACGATGCGTGGCATGCATTATCGTGCAAGCACAATCCTAGTGATCGCGCTCGCGCCCCTCGTCGCGGCGCGAGCGCCCGCCGAGCCCGTCCGGTTCACAGCGCCCGCTGATAGCGCGGACCCGATCGACACGTACGGTCTGCGACCACTCGTCGGGCGGATCTTCAATCTGACTCAGCCCTACCCGGGCGAGTACGAGGCGGGCGCAACGTATTTCGGCGAGGACAATCTCGAGACCGTGTTCGGGCGGTACGCGCCGGTGACCGGGTTCTCGTGCTCGCTTACGCCGTGCATCGGCCTCACCATCGGCGGGTTCGCGGGTGTGAACCCCGTCAGGACCGCCCAGCGCGGCGAGGACATCGGCGTGCCGCTCGCCCGGTGCGAGGGACTGATAGTCGCGATGATCGCGTCGGGTGAGCTCGTCCCCGAGGGCGACGACCGGGTCTGGGCGAGCTTCGACGCATTCGTGCCCGACGGGACGTCGTACATCCCGGTCCAACTCTGGATCGACTCGCGCCGGTATGCCGCCTGGATCGGCGTCGTCTACAACCCCCAGCGGCTCGCGCCCCCGGCGCTTGGCACGACCGTCCCGGGCGACGCCCTCAGGGCCTGGGTGTTCGCCTGGGGGTACGAGACCCAGCCGGACACACCGATCGCCGCGGGCGCGGCGCCGTGCCCGGCGGACGTAGATGCGCCCTTCGGCGTGCTGGACTTCGCCGACATCGCGCAGTTCCTTGAGTCGTTCTCGCTCGGGTCGCCACTCGCGGATCTGGCCCCGCCGTTCGACGCGTACGACTTCGCCGACGTGCTCGCGTTCGTCGGCGCGTTCGCGGAGGGATGCCCTTGAGACCTCGCGCACGAGGACAACTCGCGTCCCGGGCGCGGCGCCGGGTCCTGGGCGCCCTGGCCGTGGCGATCGCGACCGCGCACACGCCGGGCGAGCCCGTCCGTTTTACCGCTCCCGCAAACCCGGACGATGCGGTGGATCGGTACGGCTGGCGCCCGCTTGTTGGGCGCCGGCTCAACCTCGTGCGCCCGTACCCCGCACCCATCGACGACGACACTTCGATCTACGGCGAGGACCGCATCGACACGGGGCTCGGGCTGCTCGATGCGCCAGGAACAGGGATCTCGACCGTAGATCGCCCCTCGATTGCAACCGTCGGCGGTCCCGCCGCGCCGGCGGCGATCCCGTTCGTGTACGAGCGGGGCGACACCGTCGGGCCCGCGGTGCCCGGGGGCGGCTTTGGTGTGAACTACCTCTGGATCCTCATGAGCGGCGAGTTCGAGGACGACGGCGACGGACTCGTCTGGCGTTCATACTTCGAACACATCCCCGTCGGGCAGTCGTACCTGGGGTTCCGGGTGCGCATCGAGGGAGAGTTACACTTTGGATGGATCGGCCTGGTTCGCAATCCTATGGGCCTGCCGCGTCCCGTCATCGGAGCGCCGGCGTCGGGCGAGGTGATGATCACCTGGATCTTTGCGTGGGGGTACGAAACCGAGCCCGACACGCCGATCGTCGCGGGCGACGCGCCCTGCCCGGCGGACGTCGCCGCGCCGCGGGGCGTGCTCGACGAGGCCGACGTTGCGCAGTTCCTGGAATCGTTCGCGCTCGCGTCGCCCCTCGCGGACCTCGCGCCGCCCCACGACGCCTACGACTACTCGGACGTGCTCGCCTTCTTCGAAGGGTTCGAAGCGGGCTGCCCCTAGCACGCCCGGGCTGTCGCGCGCTTTCGTCGGATCAGACCGACTCAGGCGACCAGCTGGCCCGCGAACGCGTCGGCCTTCCTCGCCAGCGCAAAGTCCTTGCCCGTGATCCCCCCCGCGTCGTGCGTAGACAGCGTCAGCGTGACCTTGTTGTACCGGATCAGGATGTCCGGGTGGTGCTGGTCCGCCTCCGCCGCGACCGCGACCTGGTCCACGAACCGCATCGAACGCACAAAGTCGTCGAACTGGTACGTCCGCGTGATCGTCTCGCTCGACTGCGACCACTCGGGCAGCTTGCCCAGCTCCGCCTGAACCTGCTCGTCGTTGAGTTTCTTCATCGCAGTCGTCTCCGCTGTCCGTGAACATATTCCATCGCCGTTCCATCGACGGGCGGTGGGGAGTCTACCTTCAATCCACCCGTGGAACCGCCACACGCCGTACCGCCCCCCCAGGGCCGCCCGAACCCCGCGCCGACGCGCCGGCGGACACGCCTCGCCCCCTCCCCCACCGGCGCCCTGCACCTGGGCAACGCACGCACCTTCCTCGTCAACTGGGCCCTGGCGCGACAACGCGACTGGACGATCCTGCTGCGCGTCGAGGATCTCGACACGCCCCGCGTCAAGCCCGGCGCGATCGACGACACCATCAACACGCTCGCGTGGCTCGGTCTCGACTGGGACGAGGGGCCCCTCACGCAGCTGCACGACCTCGGGCCGTACCGCGACGCGATGTGCGCGCTCGCCTCGCGATCGCTCGTGTACCCGTGCGAGCTGTCGCGCGCCCAGATCGACGCCGCCGCCTCCGCCCCGCACGCGGGCGACGCCGAGCCGAGATTCCCGCCAGAACTGCGCCCGAGCGCGCGCCCCGCGTCGTTCGACGACGAGTCCACCAACTGGCGCCTGCTTGTCGAGCCGGGCGCGGTCGGGTTCACCGACGCGTTCGCGGGCCCGCAATCGATCGACCCCGGCGCGGGCGTGGGCGACTTTGTCGTCTGGACCAAGCGCGCCCAGCCCGCCTACCAGCTCGCCGTCGTCGTGGACGACGCCCGCCAGGGTGTCACGCACGTCGTCCGGGGCGATGACCTGCTCGCCTCGGCCGCCCGCCAGCTCCTCCTCTATGACGCCCTGGGCCTTACCCCGATGCCCGAGTACACCCACCTGCCCCTCGTCCGGGGCGCGGACGGGCGGCGCCTGGCCAAACGCCACGGCGACACCCGCCTGAGCACGTTCCGAGACCGGGGCGTCACGCCCCAGCGCCTGATAGCACTGCTCGCCCGGTGGTCGGGCGTCGCGGACGGGCCCGACGCGATGGACGCGTCCGAGTTCCTCCACGCCTTCGACATCCGTACCATGCCTGCCCAGGACGTCACCTACACCCAGGAGGACGAGCGATGGCTGCTCGCCTGATCAACGTGCTCACACGCCTCGTCGTCGCCGCGATCGCGCTGGGCGCCCCGCTCACCCTCACGGCCTGCACCGAGGCCCCGCCCCCCGGCTACGAGCGGGTCACGCTCGATGGGCGTGTCTTCACCCTCGAGATCGTCGCCGACAACGAATCGCGCGTGAAAGGCCTGGGCGGACGCGAGTCGATCCCCGACGACGGCGGGATGCTCTTCGTCTTCACGAACTCCATCCGCCGCAACTTTGTGATGCGCGACTGCCTGATCGACATCGACATTATTTATCTGGACGCGAGCGCCAGCATCGTCGCGATGCACCACATGCCCGTCGAGGCGCCCAAGGGCGAGGACGAGACGGACGTGGAGTACGAGAAACGGCTCCCGCGCTACCCCAGCCGCTACGACTCGCAGTTCGTCATCGAACTCCGGGGCGGGATGCTCGAGAACCTGGACCTCTCGGAGGGCGAGCGGGTCCCGCTGGACGTCAAGCGGCTCAGGTCGCTGGCCGAGTAGGCCGATACGCCGGGGGCGTCGAGACCCCAGGGCCCCCGCGAGCAAGACGGGTCCGAGAAGCGGCGCTGGAGGACCCGGTGCCAGCCCAGCCCAGCGCCCCCACGATCATCCTCGCCTCGACCCGCGCATCCGAGCCCGACGCCGAGGCCGCCGCCCAGGCGATGCTCACCGCCTGGCACTCGTCGGGAGCACCGACGCTCGAGCGCCGCCCGGTCAGCGCCGCGATCGACGCGCTCAGCTCCGGTGCCGCCGAGGGCGCCGTCGTCGTCGCCGCCCTCGCCCCCGACGACCCATCCATGTTCGCCTACCAGCTCGCCGACCTGGCCCACCAGGCCCTGGCGCCCATCGTCCTCCTGCTGGACGAGGACGACCCACGCCTGGCCCGCCTGGCCTCCGACGATCGCCTCGTTGTCGAGCGGATCAACGCCGAGCCCTCGTACCTCGCCGCCGTCGTCCGCACGCTCGCCCGCTGCCAGCCCGTCATCGGACGTCTGGATCAGGACCTCCGACTGACGATGTCCTCGCTCCGCGGCGCCGAGACCGAGATGGAGCGGATGCAGGAAGAACTCCAGCTCGCCGCGACGGTCCAGCGCGAGTTCATCCCAGACAGCCCCCCCACCATCCCCGGCCTCAACCTGGCCGTCGTCTTCCGACCCGCCGGCTACGTCTCGGGCGACATCTTCGAGATCACGCCCCTGGACGAGGAGCACGTTGGCTTCTTCCTGGGCGACGCCGTCGGGCACGGCGTCCCCGCCGCCCTGCTGACGCTCGTCATCGCCAAGAGCCTCCGCAAGCTCGACCGCCTCGACGGCTCGTTCACGATCGTCCCGCCCGCCGAAGCGCTGCGCCGCCTCAACGTCGAGCTGACAGACCGCCCGGGCGCGGGCCACCGCTTCGCGACCGCCGTCTACGGCGTCATCAACACACGCACCCGCGAGGTCCGACTCGCGGGCGCGGGCCACCCGCCGCCCATCCTGATGCGCGACGGCAAGGTCGATCGCGTCGAGACCGACGGCCCGCTGCTGGGCGTCTTCCCCGAGGCAGAGTTCACCGAGGCGAGTTTCACGCTCGACGACCGCGACGCGCTGGTGCTCTACTCCGACGGGTTCGAGACCGTCTACCACGAGCCGGGCGTCAACAACGCCGCCCTCAAGCTGCCGACCCACCTGCACATCGACCGACTCACAGCCCTGGCCGACAACAGCTGGGACCCGGACGCCATCGCCGACGCGGTCGCCCGCTTCGAACGCGAGCTCGACGAGCAGGCCGGCTCGCTGCACCAGGGCGACGACCTGACGGCGATGCTCATCGCGCCGTGCGCCAAGGCCGCATCCGCCGCGGCCTGAGTCGTGCCTTCTTTACAGTGCGCGGCTCAGCCCGCCACGGGCACGACACGCTTCTGCATCACCGTGTCGCTCTCGATCTCGCCGTCACGCAGCCGCACGATCCGCTCGCACCGCTCGGCGATCGCGTCGTCGTGCGTCACCATCATGATCGTCATGCCCTTGGCGTGCAGGTCGTCGAACAGCTTCAGGATCGCCTCGCCCGTCTTCGAATCGAGGTTGCCCGTCGGCTCGTCGGCCATCAGCACCACCGGCTCGGTCACCAGCGCCCGCGCGATCGCGGCCCGCTGCTGCTGCCCGCCCGACAGCTCCCGGGGCCTGTGCCCGATCCGGTCGTCCAGCTCCACGAGCCCGAGCTTCTCCGTCGCCCGGCGCAGCCGCTCCGCCTTGGGCACGTCCTGGTAGAACAGCGGCACCGCGACGTTGTCCTCCAGCGTCAGCTGCGGGATCAGGTTGAACGCCTGAAAGACAAACCCGATCTTGCGACCACGAAATGCACTCAGCTCCTCGTCGCCCAGCCGCTCGGCGGGCACGCCGTCGAGCAGGTACTCCCCGCCCGTCGGGCGGTCGAGGCACCCCAGGATATTCATCAGCGTGGACTTGCCCGAGCCCGAAGCGCCCATGATCGCGACGTACTGCCCCGCCGGGATCGTCAGATCTATCCCCCGCAACGCCTCCACCATCACCGAGCCGTCCGGCTTGTAGTACGTCTTGCGGACGCCCCGCAGCTCGGCCACCGCCCGGGGGCCAGGGGAAGAGGATGCCGGAGCAGTAGCCGTGGTGATCGCCGTCATCGAAAGAACTCTACCACCCAAACGCACGCCGGATGCTCGCGCCCCCCCGGGCCCCACAGGACGCCGCGCGCCCCGCGCGTGACAATCTGCAAAGATAGACCTGATGGACACTTGGGACTCACTGTTCAGCATCCTTGTCCTGCTCACGGCCTCCCTGGTCCTTGGCGTCGTGTGCGAGCGCCTCCGCCAAAGCCCGATCCTGGGGTACCTCATCGCCGGCACGCTGCTGGGCCCGAACGCCCTGGCTGTGATCTCCGATACCGCGGAGGTGAACGCGGTGGCCGAACTCGGCGTCGCGTTGCTCCTGTTCACCATCGGGCTCGAGTTCTCGTGGGGGCGGCTGCGGCGACTCGGCCCCGCCGCGCTGTTCGGCGGGACCGCCCAGGTCGCGCTCACCACCACCGTCGGATTCGCCGCCTCGCTCGTGCTCGGCCTCGCGCCTGGAGCCGCCTTCGCCATCGGCGCCATCGTCGCGCTCAGCAGCACCGCCGTCGTCCTCCGACTCCTCGTCTCAAGGGCTCAGATCGAGAGCGTCCACGGCCGCCACGTCCTGGGCGTCCTGCTCGTGCAGGACATCGCCGTCGTCCCTCTCGTCCTCCTCGTGACCGCGTTCGGGTCCGAGGGCGGCCCCGCGAGTGTGCTCCTAGACATCCTCAAGACACTGTTCTGGGCGGGCGTCCTCGCCGCGGGTTTCTTCGTCCTGTTCAACATCCTCGTCCCCCGTGTCCTGCACCTCCAATCGCTCCAACGCAACCGCGACCTGCCGATCCTGCTCGCCATCGTCACAGGCCTCGGCGCAGCCTGGGGATCGCACCAGCTCGGGCTCTCCCCCGCGCTGGGCGCCTTCGTCGCCGGCATGCTCCTCGCCGAGACACCCTTCTCGACGCAGATCCGTGCGGATGTCGCCTCGATACGCACCCTGCTCGTGACACTCTTCTTCAGCTCCATCGGCATGGTCGGCGACCCCGCCTGGCTCGTGCAGCACCTGCCGAGCGTGACCGCGTTGGTCGCGGCGATCATCGTTGGCAAGGCGTGCATCGTCTGGGGCGTGCTGCGCGCCTTCCGCCTGCCCCACGCCCACGCCCTCGCCGCAGGCCTCTGTCTCGGGCAGGTTGGTGAGTTCTCGTTCGTCCTCGCCGAGACGGCCCGTGGATCCCTGCTCGGTGACGACCTGTTCAAGCTCATCATTTCCGCGACCATCGCGACCCTCTTCCTCACGCCCTATCTCGTCGCGGCCGGGCCGCGCGTCTCCGACGCGTTCGTGAGCACTCTCGAGAGGGCCAAGCTCCTGCGGGTATCACAGCCCGCCCCGCCCGAGGGCGGCAGCGGCGCACACGCACGCTTGCTCATCGTCGGCTTCGGGCCGACGGGGCAGGTCGTCGCCGAGAGCGCGCTGCGGATGGGCGAGAACGCGGTGATCATCGATCTCAACCCGTCGGTCATCGGCGCCGCCGGCCGCCTGGGCCTGCACGCGCAGCTCGGCGATGCCCGTCATGCCGATGTGCTCGAGCACGCGGGCGTGCGTTCTGTACAGATCGCGGTCGTCACGATCCCCGACACCGACGCGTGCCGTGCCGTGACCGCCCACATCCGGGCGCTCGCGCCGAACGCCCATATCATCTCGAGGGCGCGATACCACCGCCACCTCGACGAACTGCGCGATGTTGCGGACGAGGTCATCGACGAGGAGCGGAGTGTCGGGCTGCGGCTCGCGGCGCGCATGCGCCAGCGCATCCGGGCCGGCTCGGGCGAGGATCCCGCCTGAACCGGACGCCCGCAGGCGTCGCTCAGGCGTCCATACCCGCCGCGTCGTCGAGTTGGAGCCCCGCCAGCGCCGTCATCGTGTCGGGCGCGAACCGGAACACCTTGTCCAGACCCGTCACCAGCATCACCGACCACACCTCGTCGGCGATCCCGCACACCCGCATCTGACGCCCGGCCTCGTCGAGCATCTTGCGGATACGCAGCAGCTGGGCGATGTTCGAGCTGTTCACGTAGCTCACGCCGCGGAAATCAAGCACCGCGTGCGGCGACTCCTCGGCGTCCTTGATCTGGTCGATCACCAACGCCAGCTCCTCGGAGAGCGCCGGCTCGTCGGACAGGTTCGCCAGCATGATGTTGTCCGACCACTCGATCGCCATCGCTCGTCTCCGCGGATGATTCCCGCCCCGCGCCCGCCGCGCAACCCAGTCTACGCGCCGACCGCCCCGGGCGCCCTCAGCCCTCGCCCCCGGACGCCCCGCCCGCGTCGGCAGTGCCGCCTGTATCGGTCGCGCCGGCCTCCTGGCCCTCGACCGCCTCCTCCTCCGCGACCCGGGCCGCGGCGATCACCGCGTCACCGTCACGGAGCCCCACCACGCGCACGCCCTGCGTCCCCCGCCCGTACCGCGAGATCGACCCGGCCGGCATCCGCACGAGCTGGCCCCCGCGGCTCACGACCACCACGTCGTCCGTCTCCACCACGCCGATCGCCGCCACCGTCGGCCCGTTCCGCTTGGTCTGCTTGATGTCCGTCCGACCCTTGCCGCCACGCGATTGCGACCGCATGGGCCCGGACTCGGGCGCAACCCGGTACTCGTCCACGAGCGTCCGCTTGCCGTACCCGTTCTCCGTGATCGTCAGCAGGCACAAGCCCCGCTCGATCGCACGCGGGTCGGTCTCGAACTCCGTGTAGTTTTCTCCCTCGCCCACCATCGGCACCTGCACCACGCCCACGACCTCGTTGGACCCGCGCAGGTCGATCCCCTTCACACCCGCGGCCCCGCGACCCATCAGACGCACGTCCCGCTCGTTGAACCGGATCGCCATCCCCTCGGCCGTCACAAGCAGCAGGTCGTCGGACCCCGCCGTCAGCACGCTGGTGAGCAGCCCGTCGCCCTCCTTGAGGCCCACCGCGATCAGCCCGCTCTTGCGGACGTTGCGGTACTCCTTGAGCGCTGTCCGCTTCACGATGCCGTGACGCGAGACGAAGGTCAGGAAGTGGCTGCCCGACTCGAAGTTCTTGATCGCCAGGAACGCGCACGTCCGCTCGCCCGGCTTGAGGTCGATGGAGTTGACGATCGCGCGGCCCTTGGCCGTCCGGCTCATCTCGGGCAGCTCGTACACCTTGATCTTGAACACACGCCCGGTGTCCGTGAAGCACAGCAGGTCGTCGTGCGTCGAGGCGACGAACAGATGCTCGACGAAGTCCTCGTCCTTGCTCGCCGACGCCTTGATGCCCTTGCCGCCCCGCGCCTGGGCCTGGTACGTCGCCAGGGGCACCCGCTTGGCGTAGCCCTGGTGCGAGATGGTGACCGCCATGTCCTCCTCGCGGATCAGCGCCGCGATGTCGATGTCGCCCGCCGCCTCCTCGATCCGCGTCAGCCGGTCCGAGCCGAACCTCGCCCGCATCTCGGCGCAGTCGGCGACGATGATCTCGCGGACACGCCGGTCGCTGGCCAGGATCGATTCGTAGTCCTCGATCTGCGCGACGATCTCCGTGTACTCCTTCACCAGCCGCTCGATCTCGAGGCCCACGAGCTGGATGAGCCGCATCGCCCCGATCGTCTCGGCCTGGATCCGCGTCAGCAGGCTCCCCCCCGCCGCCTCCGCCTCGCGGACCCGGTCCATCAGCCGCGCCGGGATCGACGCCGCCGCCGGGTGGTCCGAGGGGATCCGGAACCGCTTGGCCATCAGCTTCTGGATGGCCTCCTCGCGCGTCTGGCTCGACTTGATCAACTCGATGACCTCGTCGATGTCGCAGACCGCGTAGATCATGCCCTCGAGCACGTGCGCCTTCTTGCGCGCCTCACGCAGCAGGTACGCCGTCCGCCGACGGATCACCTCGACCCGGTGGGCGATGTAGCAGTCGATCAGCTCCTTGAGCCCGAGCGTCCGCGGCTGCCTGTTCACCAAGGCGATGTTGATGATGCTGAACGTCTGCTGCAACGGCGTGTGCTGGTAGAGCTGGTTCTCGACCACCGCCGCGTCCGCGCCCTTCTTGAGTTCCAGCACGATCCGCGTCCGGGCCGATCGCCCCGACTCGTTGCGCACGTCGGAGATGTCCTTGAGCCGCTCGTCCTTGACCGCGTCCACGATCTTCTCGACCAGCGTGTTCTGCACCAGCGAGTACGGGATCTCGTCGATCACCAGCTGCTCGCGGTTGTTCCCGTGCGCCTCGACGTGGCACTCGCCCCGGACCGTCACCTTCCCCCGCCCGCCCGTGTACGCCTCGACAATGCCGCTGCGCCCGCAGATGATCCCGCCCGTCGGGAAATCCGGGCCCTTGACGCCGAGCCGGACGACCTCGCCCTCCTCGTCCAACTCGTCGGTCATCAGCTCGCCCAGCTCGATCGCCGGGTTCTCGACAACGCGCACGATCGCGTCCAGGATCTCGCTCGGGTTGTGCGGCGGGATGCTCGTCGCCATGCCGACCGCGATCCCCATCCCGCCGTTGATCAGCAGGTTCGGGAACTTGCCCGGCAGCACCATCGGCTCAGTCAGCCGGTCGTCGTAGTTCGCCTGGAAATCGACCGAGCCGAGCTTGAGGTCCGCCATCAGCTCGACCGCCCCGTGGTGCATCCGCGCCTCGGTGTACCGCATCGCCGCCGGCGGATCACCGTCGATCGACCCGAAGTTGCCCTGCGGATCGACCAGCGGCACACGCATCTTCCACTGCTGGGCCATGCCCACCAGCGTCGGGTAGATCACACCCTCGCCGTGCGGGTGGTAGTTGCCGGACGTGTCGCCGCAGATCTTCGCGCACTTGAGGTGCTTCTTGCCCGGGCGGAGGTTCAGGTCATTCATCGCGACGAGGATCCGCCGCTGACTGGGCTTGAGCCCGTCGCGGACGTCGGGCAGGGCCCGGTCCATGATCGTGCTCATCGCGTACGTCAGGTACGAGTCCTGCAGCTCGCGCTCGATGTCGAGCTCGACGATCCGCCCGGCCTCGCCCAAAGACTCGCCCGCGTCCTGCCCGTTCCCGTTCAACGCCTCATCGCCCATACACGCACGCTCCCACCGCCGATCCCCGGCCCCCCGATCAGGGCGGCCACAGGGCGATCCAGGCGTCGGGGATTCTAGCGCGCCAGACTGCTATACGCGCGCACGCGCGCGCACGAAAACTGCGGATTCTCACACGCTCTCTCGCCCATTACCTCTTGTAGATTCAGGGCTTATGGCCCGGTCGCCGTGCGGCGCCCCAGCTCGTCCATGCTCCGAAGCGTCTCGCACACCGT
This sequence comes from Phycisphaerales bacterium, assembly GCA_029260515.1. Taxonomy (GTDB): domain Bacteria; phylum Planctomycetota; class Phycisphaerae; order Phycisphaerales; family UBA1924; genus JAJRXR01. Next base: position 97,642 of record JAJDDC010000035.1, read on the forward strand.
CAGCAGCGTCAGCGAGCACGCGTCCGTGCCCATCCGCTGGTCCCACGGCGCCTGACGGACCCCCCACATCGCCCGCCCCGGGCGTGCATACCTGTGCCCCGACGCCTCCCCCGCCGCCAGCTGCCGCAGGAACCGCACCGAGTCCAGCAGACGCAACATCTCACCGGGCGCCTCGCCCCCACGCGCCCAGCCGGGCGTCAGACGCGCCTGGCCCAGCATCGTCGCGATCAACGCCAGCGGGCGGGCGCTGTGCCACGTCGGCAGGGGCGTGCGTCCCCGGGTGAAGACAATCCCGCCGATCAGGTCCTGATCGTCGGCCCCGACATCGGCGTGCGTGAGCTGGTGCTCCCAGACAGTCGCCCGCATCCCGCGGAGCAGGTCCGAAGCCGCCACAGCACGCCCCTGCGCGTGCGACAGCTCGATGTCCGCCCAGCCGAGCCACGGCATCTGCCCGACAAGCATGTTCGAGGGCGTGTCGCGGTATGCCGCCCCCACCGCCGCCCGGGCCAGTGCGCCGTCGCCGTGCGTGAACACCGTGTGTGCGCGCACCACGCCGTACGCCACGAGCCCCCGCGCCCCGTCCCCGACATCGTCGGCGAAACCGTCATCGCTTGTGAACGCGCGGTCGAGCCGGCGCAGAGTTCTGTCCCGCAGCGCGCTTAGTTCCGGATCCACCGCGACCGCCTGGGCGCCCAGCTCGCCCAACGCCACGACGCACGCGGCCGCGGACGCAGCCCCGTCCCACGCCGTCGGCGGAGGCGGCGAGACCTGCTCGCCCGATCCGGGATCCAGGGGCGCCAGACGCTCGGCGTCCTCCACCACCGCCAGGTCCGCCAGCACGCCCCGGGCCGCGCGGCGCGCCCGCACGCCCACGGCCGGGTCCACCCCCGGCGTGCGCGCCACGCGCGCCAGCGCCAGCGCCGCGACCGCCTGGGCGGTCGGTGCCTCGACCATCGCCTCGTGACGCCCGGCGATCGGGTCGAACATCCCCAGCAGCCCGAACCGCTCGACGCCGGGCCAGCGTCGGGCCTCAAGATGCCCCGCCAAACCCTCGGCAAACACCGCCAACCCCCGGGTCGTCAGCTCGCCGACGTCCACCACACGCCCGCCCCGGTGCACGAACACCGCAGCCGCCCCGGGCCCGGGCTCGGCGACGTGCGACACGCGGAAGCGGTACAGCGTCATCCCCTTGCCCACAAGTGTCTGTGCCGGCGCCAGCGCGTCCTCGACGTCCCCCGTCATCTCCGCGGCGATCGCCCCGATCGCCCGGCCCGCGTCTGTGTTGCGACGCAGGATCGTCCCCGGGAACGCCGCGCGCAGCGTCTGACCCCGGCGGACCGCGACGCCGTCGAGGCCCGGCGCGAGCGTCATCGCCGGGCTGATCAGCTCCGCGTCGCTCAGGGGCACCGGCGCGCCCGCCAGCTCGATACTGATCGTCACGACCGGGCGGTCGATGTCCGCCGCAGACGGCGCGTGGCGCATGGCCTCGGTGATCGCCTCTCGCGCCGCGGCCCATACCGCCCGCCCCGGCGCGTCGCCCGGCGCGCTCATCGCCTGGCCCCTCCCGACCACACGCCCCCCGCGCATCAGCACCACCGACGCCCCGCCCGACCTCGGCAGCCCGCCCTCGGGAGCCGCCCCGGGCGCCTCCCCGGCGTCCACCCAGCCGCGAACCACGCTGTACGCGTCCATCGTCTCGCGTGGGCTCGGCGGCGCGACACTGTTCTCGGACACCGGCTCGGCCTCGAGCTGGAGCCGCTGCGAGAACGCCGGCGTCGCCGCCGCACCCGCGAGCACGAGCCCCAGCGCCACCACGCCAACGATCCGTGTTGCCAGAACGCAACGCCCCCCGTCGCGTCCCGCGACGCCGCCCGCCCAGCCCGACCCACGGGGCCGTCCGAGAACGGGAATTCTCGCCCTTCCCCGGGTCAACACTGGCGTTGTTCTTGGCGCCCGCACGGACCGGCGCCATGATTGAGCGTCCGCGACACACATCCAAAGAGAGAGAGATCCCATGGGCAACCTGTTCAAGCTCACCCCCACACGCAAACGCGTCGCGATGCTCGCCCTGCTCAGCTTCATCGCCCTCTGCTAGGCCCCGCGGCACGCGCGTCCGCCGCGTCTCGTTCCCACCCCACGGGATCGTACGCGGCGCGTCCACCCACCGATCTGCCCTCCCATTGCTGCAATGAAAAACCGCCCCGGGCATGCCCCGGGGCGGTTGTGATTCTCGACCAGGCCGTTGTGACCAGGAGCGTTCCGGTCAGAACGTGATCTTGTCGGTGCCCATGGACCCGTGCTCGTCCATGCCGCCCCGCGCGGGCATGTCGGGGCCGCCGAAGCCGGCGTCGTCGCCGCCCTCGCCGCCCCCGCCCTCGCCGCCCGAGGTGTCGCCCCACTGGGCGCGCTTCAGGGACAAACCGATCTTCCGCTCGGCGGTGTCAACGCGGAGGATCTTGACATCCACCTCCTCGTCCGCCTTCACCACGTCCTGCGGGTTCTCGACCTTGTGGTCCGCGAGCTCGGAGATGTGCAGCAGGCCCTCGAGGTCGTCCTCGAGCTCGACGAACACGCCGAAGTTGGTGATCTTCGTCACCTTGCCCCGCACGACCATGCCCGGCTGGTACGCGCCCGGGATGGCCTCGAGCCACGGGTCCTCGGCCAGCTGCTTGACGCCCAGGCTCACGCGCTGCTTCTCCTGATCGACCTCGAGCACCACGCACTCGACCTCGTCGCCCTTCTTGTAGAGCTCGTTGGGGTGCGTGACCTTCTTGGTCCACGACATATCAGAGATGTGCAGCAGCCCGTCGATGCCGGGCTCGATCTCGACGAACGCGCCGTAGTTGGCGAGGTTGCGGACGACGCCCTTGATGACGGTGCCGGGCGGGTACTTCTCGCTGACCAACTCCCAGGGGTTCACCTCGATCTGCTTCATGCCGAGGCTGATCTCCTGCTTGTTCTTGTCGATGTCGAGGACGACGACATCGACCTCTTCGCCGACGGAGATCATCTCGCTCGGGTGGTTGACCCGGCGCGTCCACGACATCTCGGAGATGTGCACCAGGCCCTCGATCCCGTCCTCGAGACGCACGAACGCGCCGTAGGACATGATGTTGACCACCTCGCCCTTGATGCGCGAGCCGACGGGGAACTTGGCCTCGATCTCCTCCCAGGGGCTGGACTCGGTCTGCTTAAGCCCGAGGGCGATCTTCTCCTTATCCCTGTCGATGTTCAGGATCTTGACGTCGATCTTGTCGTCGATCTTGACCATCTCGGAGGGGTGGTTAATCCGCCCCCAGGACATGTCGGTGATGTGCAGGAGGCCGTCGATCCCGCCCAGGTCCACGAACGCGCCGAAGTCGGCGATGTTCTTGACCGTGCCCTTGATGATGTCGCCCTCGGTGAGGGTCTCGAGCAGGCGCTTCTTGGCGGTGTCCCGCTCGTGCTCGATGAGCTTGCGACGCGAGATGACGATGTTGCGACGGTCCTGGTCGATCTTGAGGATCTCGGCCCGGATCTTGCGCCCGATGAACTCCCCGATGTCGTGCGGGCGGCGGATGTCCACCTGCGACGCGGGCAGGAAGACCGGCACGCCGATGTCGACCAGCAGGCCGCCCTTGATCTTGCGCATGACCGTGCCCTCGACCTCGTCGCCCTGCTTGGTGGTGTCCGTGATCCGGATCCAGGCGATCTGTCGGTCGGCCTTGCGCTTCGACAGGCCGATGAGCCCGCCGTCGCCCTCCATCGTCTCGAGCAGGACGTCCACCTCGTCGCCGACCTTCAGGTCGGGCATGCCGGCGAACTCTTCCTTCGGGATCAGGCCCTCGCTCTTGAGGCCCACCTCGACGACGACGTCGTCGCCGGCCATCCCGATCACCCGCCCCTTGATCAGCGAGCCCGGCGACATGTCCTGGGCCTGGTCGCCCAGCAGGCTGTCCATGTCCGGTTCGTCGGCGCCCAACGCCTCGCGCAGCAGCGCCTCGGCGTCCGCGTCCGCGACCCCGAGGGACGCGATCAGAGTCTCATCGATCATGTGATTCCTTCCGGCGTCCCTCCCGCTCGTTGCGCCCGGCCGGTATTGGGCGCGACCCGAGAGAGCCGCCAACCCCCGCGTGCTCACTCGCTCGCGGAGGCCCGCCCCGTGACGGGGCACTGGATGTCCACCTCGCCGCCCCGGGGGTACACGCCCCGGCCGCGGACCGGCCTTCCCCCGAAGGGGTCATCATCCTAGATCGCGCCCCGACGCCGGGGAAGCGCCATCCCCCCATGTTCCCGCCAGCCGCCCAGCCAACGCGGACGCATTGACGGTCACGCCCGGGCAGCAGTGCCCCAAAAACCCGGCGCCGGGGTCTATCATGTGTCGGATCGAGCGGGACGACGTGTTCCCGCTCAAGCCGGCCAGGAAGCGCCGCCGATCAGTCCTGTCGAGCCCGCGGGAAAGAACATCCCAGGTTCGGCCGATATCGTGCCGAGACGGGCCCATCACCGCCCGCAGACGCAACACCGGGAACACACACCGATGACCACCGCCACCGACACCGCCAACGGCGCCAAGCTCGACACGCTCTCACGCGACCCGGTCATCGATGAGCTCAGCTTCCCCGACGACCCCGACAACCTGTACCTGCAGACCGTCTCCACGATGCTCGGCGCCGCCGACGTCATCGAACTCAAGCACCGCGTCCGCATCATCCTCGCACAGCCCAAGAACGAGGTCATGGTCCACTTCCCCGTCCGCATGGACGACGGGCACCACCACCTCTTCAAGGGCTACCGCATCCAGCACAACAACGCGCTGGGCCCGTACAAGGGCGGCTTCCGCTTCCACGAGGACGTCCACCTCGACGACGTCAAAAGCCTCGCGCTGCTCATGACCATGAAGTGTGCGCTCGTCCGCATCCCCTACGGCGGCGGCAAGGGCGGCGTGAAGTGCGACCCCCGCAAGCTCTCCATCACCGAGCTCGAACGCGTCACCCGGCGCTACTGCTCCGCCATCGCCCACATGATCGGCCCGGAGGTCGATATCCCCGCCCCCGACGTCGGCACCAACGCCCAGATCATGGCCTGGTTCGCCGACACCTACATGATGTCCAACGAGGCCGGCGACGCACACGACGGCATCCGCGTCGTCACGGGCAAGCCCGTCGAGTTCGGCGGCTCGCTCGGCCGCGAGAAGGCCACCGGCCAGGGCGTCGCGGACGTCCTCGCCGAGATGCTCCCGGGCATCAACATCCCTGTCCAGGGCATGACCGTCAGCCTCCTCGGCTTCGGAAACGTCAACTCCTGGGGCGGACGCATCCTCCAGGACATGGGCGCCAAGATCGTCGCCGTCATGGACCACACCGGCGGCATCCGCAACGACAACGGCATCGACTGCCACGCCCTGGCCGAGCACTGCTCACGCACCGGCGGCGTCAAGGGCTTCGGCGACGGC
>JAJDDC010000036.1 GCA_029260515.1 Phycisphaerales bacterium
AGGCGGCTGGAAAGCCCGGCAAACCCACCGGGGGCGAGCCCACCCTTGCCGCCCTGCGCGGTGTATTTCAGGTCATTTCCTGCCGAGAACGCCTTGTCGCCCGCGCCGGTCAGCACCGCGACCCATAGGTCGCGATCAGCCGCGAAATCGTCCCATACCTTGTCCATTTCGTGGTGCATGGGGGAATGGATGGCGTTGTAAACCTCTGGCCGGTTCATCATGACTTTCAGGATATTGCCGTCACGCTCTATGCTTACAAACTCATATTCAGCCATGGTTCAATCCTTTCCGACCCGCAGGCCGCCCGTGTCAATGTCAGTGAATTTGCCGCCGGACGCTGCCAGATCGCGGAGCAATTGCGCCGGGGCAAAGCCGTCATCTTCGGCGGCCAATTCTTCCAGCTTGGCAAGCACAGCGGGCGCGCCGACCATGTCGCCGTACCACATCGGCCCGCCCTTGTCGGCGGGCCAGCCATAGCCGTTCAGCCAGACGATATCGATGTCAGAGGGGCGCTGCGCTTTGCCTTCCTCAAGAATTTTGACGCTCTCGTTGATCATCGGGAAGATGCAGGTCTCTATGATGTCCTGCTGGCTGACCGACGCCGCTTCGGTCACGCTGGTCACATCGCGGATGATCTTTTCGGTCACCTCGGACGGGATCGGGGTGCGCGCGGCGTCATAATCATAATAGCCCGCGTTGGTCTTTTGCCCGCGCCGGTCGATCTCGCACAATGCATCGCGGATCGGGTTTTCCGTCGTCGCGCCCTTGGACCAGCCGATGTCGAGACCCGCGAGGTCAGACATCTGGAAAGGCCCCATGCGAAAGCCGAAGGCGTTGATGGCGGCGTCCACCTCCCACGGCATGACGCCTTTATAGACCAGCTTCATGGCCTGCTCCTGCCGCTTGAACAGGATGCGGTTGCCGACAAAGCCGGGGCAGACACCGACCAGCGTTGCGACCTTGCGGATGGTCTGGGCGAGATCCATGCAGGTCGCGACCACATCATCGGCGGTTTTTTCGGCGCGCACGATTTCAAGCAGTTTCATCACGTTGGCGGGCGAGAAGAAATGCAGCCCGATTACATCCTCTGGCCGGTCGGTCATCGCCGCGATGGCATCGATGTTCAGCGCAGAGGTGTTGGTGGCCAGAATAGCCCCCGGCTTTGCGATCTTGTCGAGGGCAGAGAAGATCGTGCGCTTCAACTCGATATCCTCGAACACCGCTTCGATGATCAGGTCGCAATCGGCAAGGTCCTCCATCCTCGTGGTGCCGTTCAGGCGGTCCATCCGGGCCTCGACCTCTTCCTGCGAATAACGGCCCTTGTCGGCGCTGCGCTGATAATGGCCGCGTACGACTTTGAGGCCGCGTTCCAGTGCGTCTTCTGCGCGTTCCACGATCCGCACGGGGATGCCGACGGTGGCGAAGTTCATCGCGATGCCGCCGCCCATCGTGCCGGCACCAATGATGCCGACGCGCCTGAACTGGCGGCGCGGGGTGTCGTCGCTCAGCCCCGGTACGGACCATGCGTCCTGTCCGGCCTGTTCGATATATTTCATTACGTCCATTGCGGTCGTCTCCGTCGGTTAGTTCTGTTGTTTCTGACCATTCAGGCACAACTGTCGAAGCGCCCTGCGGTCGATCTTGTCAGTTGCACCGCGCGGCAAGGGGGCATCCCACCACCACACCGCCGCGGGAATCTTGAAGAGGGCAAGCTGATCGGACAGGAACGCTGATAGGTCCGCATCCGCCAGCGCCGCGCCGGGGCGCAGTTGGATGCCGGCGCCCACGATCTCTCCCAACCGCTCATCAGGGACGGAAAACGCGCAGGCCTCCGCCACGGCCGGGTGGCGATGGATTGCGCCTTCGACTTCTAGGCACGAGATGTTCTCGCCGCCCCGGATGATGATGTTTTTCTTGCGATCGACGATGGTGACATAGCCGTCATCATCCACCATCCCAAGGTCGCCTGTGTGCAGCCAACCATCGCGCAGCGCGTCTGCCGTTGCCTCTGGCTTGTTCAGATAACAGCGCATGTTGGCGGCGCTTTTCACGCTGATCTCTCCGACCACACCGTTCGGCACCGGCTGGCCCGCGTCATCGACAATGCGCAGCTTTTGCAGCGGCGGGACCAGACGGCCCGCGCTTTCGGGGCGGGCCACATAGTCAGGCCCGGCTAGGCCGAGGCCCAGCGCGTTCGTCTCTGTCATCCCCCAACCCGTGGCGACAGCACGTTCGGGAAAGACCGACGCCTGCTCGCCGACCTGCGCGGCCGGACGCTTGGCCCCGCCAGAGCCGAGATATTCTATCGTCGGCGCGGTCTGCCCGGTGCGGGCGGCGACCTCTTTCAGATCCGCCGACATGGTGGGCACGCCGACAAAGCGGGTGACTTTCTCAACCTCGATCAGGCGCAGCGCCTCTGCCGCGTCCCACTTGTGCATCAGCACCAGTTTCGCGCCCAGCGGGATCGACAGCAGGAACATCGGATGCGAGGCGGTTACATGAAACAGCGGCGTCGCGCACAGGATCACGGGCGGGCCGGGTGGTGGCGGTGCCAGCCCTTCAGGTGCCATCAGCGGCGCGACCAGCCCGGTGCAGAGCCATGAATAAACCGCCGTGATCGCCCCGCGGTGGGTCATCACGATGCCCTTCGGATGTCCGGTGGAGCCGGACGAATACATCACCGCAAAATCATCGTCCGGCGCGATGGGAGCATCGGACCAACCGGGGTCCGCAACGCCCTCCAACAGGTCGTTCAGATGCTCGTCGCCCGATGCATCACGCACGCCGATGATGCGGATATTCTTTTCGGCGGCAAAGGGCGCAATGCGCGCGGCGCGGGGGCCATCGGCAAAGACCAGCTTCGCGGCGCTGTCGTCAAACCCATAGGTCAGCTCGTCCGTTGTCCACCACGCGTTGACCATCACGACCACCGCGCCGATGTTGGCAATCGCCATCATCAGCGTCAGATATTCGGGATAGTTGCGCATTGCGATGGCGACCCGGTCGCCGGGGCGGATGCCCAGCTTGTCCGTCAACACGGCAGAGCTGCGCCGGACCGTCGCGCAGAAATCGTCGAATGTGCCACGCTCTTCCAGATA
>JAJDDC010000037.1 GCA_029260515.1 Phycisphaerales bacterium
GAAAGAAGAAGACATGATTTCAGGCGGGCTGAGCGCGCCGCTGCACCCCGGTGCCGCGAAATACTACAAAGAGCGCGGCTGGCTGAACTAAGCCATTCGCCATGACACCGGGTGGTCCCTCTTTTGGGGCCGCCCTTCCAGCCCGCGTAATCTACGCCGGCAGGGTTTCTGAGCCGAGCGCATTACAGATGCCGCTGGCCAGCAGGGGAAGACCGGAACATGACTGACGACAAACAATTCGAAGCCGCCGCCGTAGAAAATGAAGCCGCCGGTAAGGGCGGGCTCAGCCAGACAGAACTTGATGCGCTTGTCGCGTCCTCTGACACCGGCGGGCGAACGCCCCCGGGTATGGTGGGCAAGCTCATTCTGGCGGTCGCGCTGATCTGGTCGTTGTTTCAGTTGTGGATCGCATCCCCCATCCCCTTCATCATTGGCGCGGGCGTCTTCAACGACACCGAGGCGCGGTCGATCCACCTTGCATTCGCCCTGTTTCTTGCTTTTGCCGCCTATCCCGCAGCGCGCACCCCTGCGCAGCTTGGGCTTGGGCTGCTGGTGCCCGTGCTTTTGACCGCCTTCTTCATGGTCGGCGCAAAAGACGGCACCGCCACCTGGTGGGTTCCGATCATCGGGGCGGCCATGGTCGCGGCGATCCTGCTCGGGTCTCCGAAAGACCGGATACCGGTCTGGGAATGGGCGCTGGCGATCATCGGTGCCGGGGCTGCCTTGTATCTCTACATCTTCTACGAGGGTATCTCTGACCGGGTCGGCGCGCCGATCATGCAGGACTATGTGGTCGCCGTCATCGGCATCCTGATCCTGCTGGAGGCAACACGCCGCGCACTCGGCCCGGCGTTGATGATCGTGGCGACGGTATTCCTCGCCTATACGTTCCTCGGTCCCTTCATGCCGTCGATCATCGCCCATAAGGGCAATTCGTTGTCCGAGGTTGTGAACCACCAGTGGATCACCACCGAGGGCGTCTTCGGCATCGCGCTGGGTGTTTCCACATCATTCGTGTTCCTGTTCGTTCTGTTCGGCTCGCTCTTGGACCGGGCTGGCGCGGGTAACTATTTCATTCAGGTGGCGTTCAGCCTGATGGGCCATATGCGCGGCGGGCCTGCCAAGGCGGCGGTCGTGTCCTCGGCGATGACGGGGCTGATCTCCGGCTCCTCCATCGCCAACGTGGTCACCACCGGCACGTTCACCATCCCGCTGATGAAGCGGGTCGGCTTTTCATCCGAAAAGGCGGGCGCGGTTGAGGTTGCCTCATCCGTCAATGGCCAGATCATGCCGCCGGTCATGGGGGCCGCGGCCTTCCTGATGGTCGAATATGTCGGCATTCCGTATTTCGATGTGGTCAAGCACGCGTTCGTGCCGGCCGTCATCTCTTACATCGCGCTGGTGTACATCGTACATCTGGAGGCGATGAAGGCCGGGATGGAAGGTCTGCCCCGTGCTTACGAGCCGAAGCCCATCGTGCAACGTCTGGTTGGCATCGCCTTTACGATTGCCGTGATCTGCGCGCTTTCATTCGCGGTCTATTACGGTATGGGCTGGATGCGACCTGCTTTTGGTCCGGCTGCCAGTTACATCGTCTTTGCGCTGCTGACGGCGGCATATGCGGGCCTGCTGTTCGTAGCCTCCCGCGAAAAGCCGATGAAAATGGAGGACCCGAACGCACCGGTCACGTCGCTGCCCCTGCCGGGGCCGACGATCCGGTCGGGTCTGCATTTTCTGCTGCCCGTGATCGTGCTGGTCTGGGCGCTGATGGTTGACCGTCTGTCGCCCGGCCTGTCGGCATTCTGGGCGGCGTCCTATATGATCTTCATCCTGCTGACCCAGCGTCCGCTGATGGCGATCTTCCGGGGCGAAAGCCAGTTTGCCAATGACGTCAAGGAAGGCTTTGTCGATCTGATCGACGGGCTGATAGCCGGTGCGCGCAACATGATCGGCATCGGCATCGCCACCGCGACCGCCGGTATCATTGTGGGCGCGGTCAGCCAGACCGGCGTCGGCTCGGCGCTCGCCGATGTGGTTGAGGTGCTGTCAGGTGGCAACATCATGGCGATCCTGCTGCTGACGGCGGTTCTGTCGCTGATCCTTGGCATGGGCCTGCCGACAACGGCGAACTATATCGTCGTTTCGGCGCTGCTGGCCCCGGTCATCGTGACACTCGGCCAGCAGAACGGGCTGATCGTGCCGCTGATCGCGGTTCACCTGTTCGTCTTCTACTTTGGCATCATGGCCGATGTGACACCGCCAGTGGGGCTTGCGTCGTTCGCGGCGGCGGCGGTATCGGGCGGCGATCCGATCAAAACCGGGGTGGTGGCGTTCTTCTACAGCCTGCGCACCGCGGCCCTGCCGTTCCTGTTCATCTTCAACACGGAACTGTTGTTGATCGACGTGACCATCGGGCAAGGCATATTCGTCTTCATTGTCGCAACGACGGCCATGTTGCTGTTCGCAGCGGCAACGCAGGGCTGGTTCCTGGCTCGGAACCGGTTCTACGAGACGATCATGCT
>JAJDDC010000038.1 GCA_029260515.1 Phycisphaerales bacterium
GGCCTGACTCTCGCCAACGATAAGGAGAGTCGAGTTGCGCGTGGGGCAGAGGTGCTCGCGAGCACCTCGTTCATCACACTAGATGTGCTCAGAATTTCCGATAACAACGGCGAGATTCGAGAGGGATTCAAGAGTCACGAAAAGCAAGAGCCGTTCTACAAACAATTCTTCGACAAAGCTCTAGCGAAGGAGCGCAAAAAATACTCTTCGGCCAGCGAAAGTAATCTCAAACGCTGGGCAACGAGCCGGGCAAAGAAGGAGGCTCAAAAGGCCAATCAAAGCAGAACCGTTCCCTTCCTCAGATATCGCCTAGGACTATGCGCCCTCGGCACCACTGCGCGAATTTTTGCCAACGTAAAATCAGAGAATGAGCCCCGCTTGGGAGCGCCCGCACAAATGATATGCGTAAAAATCATGGACGCAGAGATTCCGCTTCCTGTGTTGGTAGAGCTCTCAGAAGTGATCCAAGCAGGGATTCGGCATTCGGGGAAGGATGGCCACACGTATGACACCTCAACGGGGCGAGGGTGGCTTCAGATCAATCCGGGTCAAGCGCTCAACAGCCTGATCATAGCGGTCAATTTACGGGATATCGCCTATCGCTGCCGAAACCACAACATTGGTCTGTTTCTACACGCCTATCCGCAGAGGCGAGAAGAGCTGCGACAAGAGCAAATCTCTGCAATTGCCGGCTCGTCGACTGGTGCGACCGAAGCGCTCAACTCGGCGCAAGATCGGATTGACCAGCTACAGGCGCGACTTGCGTCAGGGCAGCCCCTGAGTGCAGCGGATCAAGTTCGCCTCCGGACGCTCGTCGACCTTGTGACAAACTAAGTGCGCTTCTATAAGTGAATCCATGAGAATTGCCCTACTGCTCCTCCTGATTCCAACAACGCTCCTAGCTCAGCCCCTCAAGCTGGTTGATCTGCTGCAAAGAGCGACCCCAGGAGACTACTGGGTCACCAGCGAAGGGCAAAACCAAACCCTCCTCCTCATTCGCGAACAAGGCGGCGACTTCCTCGTGCTCGACGAAATCACACGCCCCAACCGAAATAAAATTCATAACTGGAAAACATGGGTCGAAGAAGGCGCCTCCCAAAACACCAGCTGGATCAGCCACTGCATCGATCTCACAAGCGGCACCATCACACACAGCTACTCGCATACAAAGGGCGCATGGGTCAAAAGCGGACCCCTCAACACCTTCTTGTCGACACTCTTTTGCCTCCCCTTTCAACCCATGAACAATCTCTACAGACGCCGCGTTGGACCCATCACCGCCGCCGACCCCATGAGCCGCCCTCTTTGGCAACCCCGATTGACCCTCGAGGGCCAAGTTATGCGGGGAATCGAGTTCGACGCCTGGTGCACACAGTGGCCAAGCGATCAAACCGAACTAGCCGGAAAAGGAATCACAATCTATCTCCCAAAAGGCAACGGAAACTACCCAAAAACTCTCCCCTACTGGGTCGAAATTAACGACACCATCTATACCGCTAAATTACGCGTCATCGACTCCGGACGCGACTTGTCAACATCGTCTCAGACGGTTTCCACAACCCCCTTTCGCCACCTATTCCCCTCCTCCCATTAGAGAAGGCGTTGATTTAAGTCGCTTATTATGTGCGGATTACGAATCGACTGACAACTGAACGCGACTTTCCCACACTGAGGACGGGCACGGCTTGTAAACAACCTTTTTCACTTTAACGACATTTCATCGACACGTTTTCCACACTTGTCGACAGCTTGTGTTGAGGGAGTTACGGCAGGCTAGGGAAACAATTGCCAGCAGTGGCTTGTGTAGTGTAGACTTTCCGCACAAGATGAGAGGAGAGTTTGAGTGAAAAAGGGTTCCATCTACAGTCTGCGTCGATCGCGCAAAGTCTTGCTGCACGCCAACGCCCTCTACAAAAAACAGTGGAAGAAGCTCGGTCAGTCCGATTTGGGCAGGATCGAGCAGATGCTCCAAGCGCTCGACGAGACGCTTATGGCCAAGGATCGAAGCGAAGCCGATCGTCTTGCGCGCGAAATCGAGCAGTATGCGCCCACGATTATGCGCAAATCGACGTGGAACTACTGTGTCGAGGTCGGCATCGCCATCCTCTTCGCCCTGCTCGTTGCCGTCGTGGTCCGCCAAGTCTGGTTCGAGCTCTACGAAATACCCAGCGGCTCGATGCGCCCCACTCTCGAAGAGCAAGATCGCACACTCGTGACCAAAACCGCCTTTGGACTCAACATCCCTCTTGTTGCCAAGCAGTTTTACTTCAACCCCGACCTTGTCAAGCGGACCGGAGTCTTCATCTTCCGCCCTGAGCACATCGATCTGCCCGATGCCAACCACCTCTATTTCTATCTCTTTCCCGGCAAGAAGCGCTACATCAAGCGCAATATGGGCAAGCCGGGCGATACGCTCTACTTCTACGGGGGCAAGATCTATGGAATCGATGACGAGGGAGACGATCTGCCTCAGCTCCGCGAGAGTCCCGATCTCGACGGGCTCGAGCACATCCCCTTCTTGAGCTTTGAGGGGCGAGTGAGCGCAGCTGGCCCCAATACGCGCGGGATGTACACGCCTGTCTTCCTCTACCAGATGGATCAAGCG
>JAJDDC010000039.1 GCA_029260515.1 Phycisphaerales bacterium
CTTTGGAAACGTCTTCAACGAACTGCTGGTGCACATCGTCCACCAGGGTTTGTAGAAGTGTGCGTTCTTCTTTGGAAATGGCACGGACCGGCGAACCCGCATCTTTGAAGGCGCCGCTTTTGATCACTTCGGGGCGAACGCCGATTTTCTCGATCAATTCCTCGATATTGGAAAAGGCCATGATGACGCCAATGCTTCCAGTCAGGGTTCCGGGATTGGCGAAGATTTGATCGGCGGGGCTGGCGATGTAATAGCCGCCAGAGGCGGCAACGCTACCCAGCGAGGCGTATATTTTTTTCTTGCCGTCCTCCCGGATGTTGACCACCGCCTGATAAATCTCCTGCGAAGGACCCACCGCCCCGCCAGGGGAATCGATTCTCAGAATGATTCCTTTCACTTTGGGGTTTTTCCGGTATTGCTCGAGCTGACGGACGGTTTCTCTGGAATCGGTGATCATTCCCACCACATCAATCAGCGCGATCTGGTTGTCGGCATCGATCACACCATCGGCAAAGAATGATTTAAAAAGGGAAGAAAGTCCAATGAGTATCAGGATTCCCATCAGAAACAGGAACAGCTTTTTGCCAAAGGACCTTTTGTGCTTGCCCGAACTTTGATATTCCATGGAAACCGTCCTCTCAAGAAAAGCTCAATCAGTTGTTTTCCTCTTCCTCCTTGAAGTTTTCCAGCTCCGCCTGTTCTTTTTCGATGGCAGAGATATCCAGATTTTCTTCAAACGCCTTGATGCTGAGGGCGATTTTTTTATTGGTTGTGTCGACTTTGATGACTTTGGCCTGAATCGGGTCGTCAACCTTAACGACCTGGTCCGGTTGCGTGACTTTTTTCGAGCTCAATTGGGAAACATGAATCAAGCCTTCAAGCCCGTCGCCAAATTCCGCGAAGGCGCCAAAGCCGGTCACTTTGATGATGTTGCCAGTCACATCAGTGCCGATCGGGTAGCTCTTGGCGATATCATCCCAGGGATCGGGCTGCAACTGCTTGACCCCGAGGGAAATGCGGCAGTTGTCCTGATCGATGCTTAAGACCACGGATTTGATTTTGTCCTTTTTCTTTAACACTTCCGAAGGATGCTTGATCTTCTTCCAACTGAGATCGGAAATGTGGATCAGGCCGTCGACGCCGTCTTCGAGTTCGACAAACGCGCCAAAATCGGTCAGGTTTCTCACGGTTCCCTCGACTTCGGTGCCGATGGGGTACTTGTTTTCGATCTTCTCCCAGGGGTTGGGTTCGATCTGCTTCATGCCGAGGGAGATGCGCTTTCTTTCTTTATCGAGCGTGAGGACCACGGCTTCCACCTGATCGCTGAGCGCCACCATTTTGCTGGGGTGTTTCACATGCCGGCTCCAGCTCATTTCGGAAATGTGGACCAGGCCTTCGATGCCTTTTTCCAGCTCCACGAAAACGCCGTAATCGGTGATGCTGACCACCTTGCCATTGATTTTGGTTCCCACCGGAAACTTGCTCTCCACTTCCACCCAGGGGTCGGGGGTGATCTGTTTTAATCCTAAAGAAACCCGCTCTTTTTCTTTATCGTATTTAAGGATCATTACCTTGACCTTGTCGCCGATAGAAAACATTTCCGAGGGATGGTTCACCCGGCCCCAGGACATGTCGGTGATGTGCAGGAGGCCGTCCATGCCGCCAAGGTCGATGAACACCCCGTATTCGGTGATGTTCTTGACGATACCCTCGATGAGGTTCCCCTCCTCCATTTGTTCCAGCGTGCCTTCGCGCAGTTGTTTGCGCTGTTCTTCGAGCAGGATTCTGCGGGACAGGACGATGTTGCCGCGCTTTTTGTTCATCTTGATGATTTTCATCTTGAACTTTTCGCCGATCAGCTTTTCCAGATTGCGGATGGGGCGAAGGTCGATCTGCGAACCGGGAAGGAAGGCTTTCAATCCGATATCCACGGTCAGGCCGCCTTTGGCTTTGGCGACCACGGTGCCTTCGATGATTTCATCGGCCTCATGCGTTTTGACCAGCTCATCCCAGATTTTTATTTTGTTGGCTTTTTCTTTGGACAGGACGACGTTGCCGTCGTTGTCTTCGACGCGTTCGAGATAAACTTCGATTTCACCGCCGACGACAAGGCTCTTCCCGTGATCGGGAAATTCCGAAAGGGAAATGAAGCCTTCTGATTTAAAGCCGACATCCACCGTGACCATATCCTTGCCGACATTGATGACGGCTCCCATTATGATCTGCCCTTCCTTGAACTGGCCGAGACTGTCGTTGAAATAAGCCTCCATTTCTTCCATGGCGGCTTGGTCTTCGGGGGATAATTCTTCCTTTTCTTCAAATTCATCCAGGTCCATCTGGGCGCTAAGGGCCATATCTTTTTTCATGGTAAAAAAATTCTCACTTTCAGTTGATAATCAATGCGGTTGGTCGGATTCGATCTCCCGCATTATATGGTTAATGACTTCCTCTAAATTCAAGTTCGTTGTGTCCAAGCAAATGGCGTCCGGCGCGGCTTTGAGCGGCGACACTTTGCGGTTCCGGTCTTCGTGGTCGCGCTGCCGGATCTGCTCGACGATAGCGTCAAGATCCATGTCGGGATGTTTTGCCTTCAGTTCCATGTACCGGCGTTTGCCTCTTTCTTCAGGAGAGGCGTCCAGAAAAAATTTTTTATCCGCGTTGGGGAACACCACCGTGCCGATGTCGCGTCC
>JAJDDC010000040.1 GCA_029260515.1 Phycisphaerales bacterium
CACGAAAAGAACGCCGTCGAGGTGGTCCATCTCGTGCTGCCAGCACCTGGCCAGCAGACCCGAGGCTGTGCGCTGGAAGGGGCGCCCATCCAGGCCGGTCGCGGCGATCGTGATGGTGGGGGGCCGCAGGACCTCGCCGACGATGTCGGGCAGGGACAGGCATCCCTCCTCGCCCGGCTCGGGCGGGCCGAGGGGGTCGGAGAGGACGGGGTTGATGAACACCTCGGGGCCCGTGTTTGCGGTCGGCGGCGCGTCCGAGACGCTCCGCCCCTGGCCCTCGGGCACGTGGCAGACGAACAGGCGCCAGGAGAGCCCGATCTGCGGGGCGGCTAGACCGATGCCGTCGGCCTCGCGCATCAGCTCGATCATCCGGCGAGCCACCGCCGCGACCTCGTCCGACAACTCGACGGGCTGGCCCTTTTCTCGCAGGACGGGCGCGGGGTAGTGCTGGATCCGGAAGGACGCGGGATCAATCGGCATCGGGCGATCGTATGGCGGGGCGTCGCGGGGCGGTCCGGGGGCGGGCGACGATCCGCGGGCGGCCCGGATGAGCGGTGGCGCACCCTATAGTTTGCCCCGACCCGCGCCGCCCACCACCAGGGGAGGCGCCAACTCCCAACGCAGGGAACCAAGACTTGGCGATTTTCGGCAAGAAGAAGGCGGACGAGCAGGCCGGCGTCAACGGCGCCGCCGACGCCTCCGAGGCGGTTGACGAGGCGTTCAGCCCCAGGAAGGCCAAGGCTTTCTTCGACCGGGCCAAGACCGTCCACGACTCGACGAACTACGCCTACGCGATGCAGCTGTGGTGTAACGGGCTCCGGTTCGAGCCGGTGAGCATGGAGGCGCTCAACGGCTTCCTGACCTCGGCGAGCGCGTTCCACGCCGAAGCGGAGAAGGACGGCAAGGGCAAGTCCGCCAAGGCCCTCAAGGACGCCCGGGCAGGCGTGACGTCCAAGGGCAAGATCGGCAAGTTCATCCTCGCCCTGTTCGATTTCGGCGCCAAGCCCACGGACATCTCTGGGGCGTTGAAGGCGGGCGAACTGGCGGCCGAGCTGGGCCTGCGGGACGCGGCGACGTACGTCATGGGCAAGGCCTTCGAGCACGCGGTGCAGGACAAGAAGCAGAGGAAAGACACCTACGCGAGACTCCTGAACGCGTTCGAGAAGGTCGAGGCGTACGACCTGGCGGTGAAGGCGGGCGGGTTCGGCCTCCAGATCGACCCGTCCGACGCAGACCTGCAGAACCACGTGCGCAACCTGGGCGCCAGGGCGACGATGAGCCGCGGCGGGTTCGACGACGTCGGCGAGGAGGGGGGCTTCCGCAAGAACGTCCGCGACGCCGACAAGCAGCGGCAGCTCGAGGAGAGCGAGCGGATCTCAAAGACAGACGACGTCAAGGACCGCCTGGTCTCCCAGGCCGAGGCGGAGTACAAGGCCAACCCCTCGGACGTCCCGCTGATCGAGAAGTACGGGCGGGCCCTGCGCGAGCGTGGCAAGAACGCGGACGAGCTCAAGGCGATCGCGCTGTACACGACCGCGTTCAAGGACACTGGGCAGTTCAAGTTCCGCCAGCTCTCGGGCGAGATCCAGGTCCGGCGCTCACGCCGCGAGGTCCTCAAGCACAAGCAGGCCTCCGAGGCGTCGCCCGGGGACGCGGGGCTCAGGCAGGCGTTCGAGAAGGCGCGCAGGGCGCTGGTCGAGCTCGAGGTCAACGAGCTGGAGCTCCAGGTCGAGAAGTACCCGACGGAGCTGACGCTCAAGTACGAGCTGGGCAAGCGGTACCACGAGCTGGGCAAGCACAACGAAGCGATCGAGCAGTTCCAGCTCGCCCAGGAGGACGCCAAGCACAAGCGGGGCGTGCTCCTGTACATGGCCCGCTCGTTCATGGCACTCGACGGCTGGCTCGACGAGGCGATCGCGACGTACCACCGGGCGCTAGAGGGCCTCGACGACCAGAAGAGTGATATCGGGCTCGAGATCCGCTACGGGCTCATGCTGGCACTGCAGCACAAGGCCGAGGGCGAGCGGGACCTGGCGTCTGCCGAGGAGGCCGACAAGCTCGCGGGCGGGATCGCGATCCAGAGCTTCGGGTACAAGGACATCCGCGAGCGGCGCGAGGCGATCAAGAAGCTCATCACCGACTTCAAGAGCGGGGCCTGAGACGTGGCGTGGCGGGGTGGCAGCGTCGTCGCGATCATCCCTGCCCGACTCGGCTCGACGCGGCTGCCCCGCAAGGCGCTGGCCGACGAGACGGGCAAGCCCCTGGTCGTGCACGTGTGCGAGCGGGCGCGGGCGGCATCGAGCGTCGAGCGGGTGGTGGTGGCGACGGACAGCGAGGAGATCGCCGCGGCCGTCCGCGGCGCCGGTTTCGAGGGCGTCCTGACCAGCCCCGATCACCCCAACGGGACCAGCCGACTGGTCGAGGCGAGCAAGGCGTTGGGCCTCTCGAGCAGCGACGTCGTCGTAAACGTGCAGGGGGACGAGCCGGAGATCGAGGGCGGGGTTATCGACGCGGCGGTCGGGGCACTGCGGGTCGAGCCCGGATCGGCGTACGGGGCGGACTCGGGACGCAGGCGCGCCGCGGTGGGCACCGTCGCCAGCCCGATCTCCGGATCCGAGGCGGACGATCCGAACATCGTCAAGGTCGTGATCGGGCGTCCGGCCAAGGGGCTGGACGTGGCGCCGGCGCTGTACTTCAGCCGGGCGAGGATCCCCTGCGAGCGGGAGGCGGGCGGGGGGGCGCGCTGGCTGCGGCATGTGGGGGTCTACGCGTACACGGTCGAGGCGTTGGGGCGGTACACGCAGATGGACGAGGGGATGCTGGAGCGGGCCGAGCGGCTCGAGCAGCTGCGCTGGCTGGAGTTCGGGCAGATCGTCGGCGTGGCGGTCCACGAGTCCTCGCACGCAGGCATCGACACGCCCGAGCAGTATCGGGCGTTTGTTGCGCGATGGCGGGCCCGGCACGGGGGCTAAACACCCGGAATTGCACGATCGGGGGCGCCCACGTTTGTCATACGAGGGCTGTCCGATTACGATCAGACATGCCCACATCGCCAGGAGCGTTCGACGCGGACCCGCCGAATCGTGGGGGGGGTTCCCGACGCTCCCGGTCGGGGCCCGACGCCTGGGACGAGGCCGACACCCCCGCCCAGGCGGGCAAGGACCTGCTGGCCGCCGCCGGCGTGGCGCCCTCCGCCAGCGAGTTCTACTCACCGATCCCAGACGGGTACCGCAAGGGCTCGCACAAGTACGTGGTCGTGCTGGGCACGGTCATGTCCGGGCTGGGCAAGGGCATCTTCGCCTCGAGCATGGCCAAGGTCCTCAAGGACAAGGGCCTGACCGTCGCCCCGATCAAGATGGAGGGGTACCTCAACATCGACGCGGGGACCCTGAACCCGTACAGGCACGGCGAGGTCTTCGTCCTCGACGACGGCACAGAGTGCGACATGGACCTGGGCACCTACGAGCGGATGCTCGACCAGGACCTGACGCGTTGGAACTTCGTCACCTCCGGGCGGATCTACTCCGAGATCCTCGACCGCGAACGCCAGGGCGTGTACCTGGGGCGCGACGTGCAGATGATCCCGCACGTGACGGGCGAGGTGAAGCGGAAGCTGCGCGAGCTGGCGCTGCGGGGCGACGGGACGAGGCCCGCCGACGTCGTGTTCGTCGAGGTCGGCGGGACCGTCGGCGACTACGAGAACGGCTTCTACATCGAGGCGCTCCGCGAGCTTGCCTTCGAGGAGGGTCCGGACTCGGTCTGCTTCGTGGCGCTGACGTACGTGATCGAGCCCAAGGCGCTGGGCGAGCAGAAGTCCAAGGCGGCGCAGCTGGGCATCAAGCGGCTGCTCGAGGCGGGGATCCAGCCGCACCTCATCGCGTGCCGGGCGACCAACGAGGTGCAGAAGACGGTCATGGAGAAGATCGCGATGTTCTCCAACGTGCCGCTGCGTCGGGTATTCTCGATGCACGACCGCGAGAGCATCTACACGATCCCCGACGAGATGCGGTCCGACGGGCTGGACCGCGAGGTGCTGAGTATTTTGTCGTTGCACGACCGGGTGGACAACCGGCACGAGGACAGCGCCCGGGCAAAGTGGAGCGTGTTCCAGCGAAGGCTCACGGGCGTGCCGGCCCGCAAGATCACGCTCGGGATCACGGGCAAGTACGCCCTGCTCCGCGACGCGTACGCATCGATCGAGAAGGCGATCGAGCACTGCTCGGCCAATCTCGCGTGCGAGATCGAAGAGCGCTGGATCGAGACGACCGACATCAGCGACGCCAACGTCGTCGAGCGGCTCGCGGGCCTCGACGCCGTCATCGTGCCCGGCGGGTTCGGCTCGCGGGGCGTGGACGGGAAGATCGCGTGCGTGCGGCACTGCCGCGAAAACAACGTGCCCTACCTGGGCATCTGCCTGGGATTCCAGGTCGCGGTCATTGAGTTCGCACGAAACGTCCTGGGCCTCAAGGACGCGTCGAGCACGGAGTTCGAGCCGGGCGCCGCGACATCCGTGATCTCGGAGCTGCCCGACCAGAAGAAGATCGAGGGCCTGGGTGGGACGATGCGCCTGGGCGCCCAGGACGTGAAGATCGCGCCGGGCACGCTGGCCCACTTCCTGGCCAGCGGATCGACGTCGATACGCGAGCGGTTCCGCCACCGTTACGAGGTGGACCCCACGTTCATCGAACGCCTCGAGGCGCACGGCATGGTCTTCTCCGGGCGCCACCCCGACCAACCGATCATGCAGATCCTCGAGCTGCACCAGGCGGGCGAAGACGGCCAGGAGGCCTCGCTCACCCCGCACCCGTACTTCATCGGGTGCCAGTTCCACCCCGAGCTGACGAGCCGCCCGCTGCGCCCGCAGCCCATGTTCATGGGGCTGATCGCGGCGGCGATCCGGACCAAGCTCGAGCGCGAGGACCCCGACGCGTGGGCCGAGGAGCTGCGTGACCCGGCGCTGGCGCGCTGGATCCGCCACCCGCGGCCGCGCGCCGAGAAGGTCTAGCGGGGGCCGCCCAGGCCCGCGACGCGGTCGAGCGTCGCGGCCGCGTCGAGCAGGATGCACGCGCTGATCCGGTCGGGCCTGCCCATCGAGACCCGGCAGTTGTGCAGCAGCGTGGAGGCGTGGAGGCCAGCCCCGGCGGCGACTTCGGCGTCGTCGCACCACAGCGCGCGCAGCACGAACACGTGCGCCGCCCAGGGGCGGCACGTCGCGTTGTCGGGCTGCAGTTCGCGCAGATGCCAGTCGGCGGCGGACCAGAGCCGGGTCCACAGCGCGGGCGTGTCGCCCGTCGCCGCGTGGGCGCCCAGCGCGTGCAGGGCGGCCAACTCGGTCTGCGTCCACACCTCGATCCCGGTCTCTGCACGCTCCGTGAGTGGCCCGGCGCCGGTGCGTACCAGCGAGAGCGGGTCGGGCCCCGTGTCGTGCAGGGCCTGCCAGAGCGCCCCGTCGGGCCCCACGAGGGCGCCCGCGCAAGGCGCCAGTCCCGCGAGGCGGTACAACAACGGCACGGCGGAGGCCGGGCGGGCGCCCTGCTCGTCGGTCAGTGTGGCAGCCCAGTCGCCCCGCGCGCCCACGGGGATCGGGGGATCCCCCAGCGTCCGCAGGGCAAGGGCACGGAACTGCTCGGCGGCGGCGGCTGGCTCGGGGAACTGCACGCCCCATTGTTCTCGGGCGTCGGGCGTGTCGGTGGGGGCGGGCTGCGCGAAAGATCGGCGCGCGGCGCCCCGATCGGGCGTCCAGGAGGACCCATCCGACGATTCGGGGGCGCTGGAGGCCGATCAGGTGTCCGGGACACCCATTCGGAGATCGCCATGGGTTCAGCCGCGACAGCAAACAAAAGCGTCATGGGCGGGGAGGCGCCCCCCCCGCCCGCCGGCCCGCCCGTCGTGGACCCGACCGCGCCCGGGCTCACGCCCGAATGCTTCGGGATCGGCGGGTCAGACACGAAGCCAGGGGCGAGGGCTGCCCGCCCGGCCGAGACGCCGGCCGCGCCGGCGCGCCCCGCAGCGGCCCCGGAGCGGGGGAGCGGCACGGACATGGGCTCGGTACGCCGACCGTTCAACACGGAACTGGATATCTGCCCGATCGACGACCGCGGGCGCCCGGGCCCAACGTGGTCGGCCAAGGCCCGCGAACTGAGCCGCGGCGAGCTGGTCTTCTTCTCCAGGCGGATGTGCTACCCGGGGGCGCACAAGATCGTCCTGATCCACCTGATCGACAGCACCCCGGTCGCTGTGTACGGGGTCATCGACACGAGCGAGTACGAGGGAGACGGCCTGTACCGGGTCGAGATGTCGCTCCGCCCGATGCCGCCCGACAGGCGCCTGCACGAGTGGATCGAAGCCAGGCGGGGGCGAGTCCACGTTTCTTGACTCGGGCGGCGGGGACGCGACGCTTGTGCATGCGTGTCGTCTCCGAGGCAGGCGAACTCGGGTCCGGTGGGTGCGTGCTCGTGCCGACGATGGGGGCCCTGCACGCCGGGCACCTTGATCTGGTGCGGCTGGGCGCACGCGTCGCGCACGACCGGGGCATCACGGGCGGGTGCGTCGTGAGCGTCTTCGTGAACCCGACACAGTTCGACGAGAAATACGACTACGACCGTTACCCGCGTGTGCTGGACGAGGACGCCGCGAAATGCTCGTCGGCGGGGGCGGACGCGGTGTGGGCGCCGACGGTCGAGGCGGTGTACCCGACGCCCGAGTCGATGCGTGACCCGGTCATGCCGCGCGTGGCGTACGAACCGAAACTCGAGGACGTGGCACGGCCCGGGCACTTCGAGGGCGTGTGTCTGGTGCTGCGTCGGTTGTTCGAGCTGAGCGGCGCACGGGCCGCTGTCTTCGGCGAGAAGGACTGGCAACAGCTGCAGGTGGCGCGGGCGCTGGTCCCGTTGATCGGGCTGGAGACCGAGATCGTGGGTCACCCGACGGTCCGCGACCCGGACGGGATGGCGATGAGCAGCCGCAACCGGTTCCTGACGCCCAAGGACCGCGAGCGGGGTCTTTCGCTCTCACGCGGCCTGCTCGCGGCGGGGCGGGAGGCGACGCCCGAGGCGGGTGAGGCGGCGTTGCGGAGCGTGCTCGCCGAGGCGGGGGTGACGCCCGACTACGCGGCGGTCCGGGAGGCCGAGACGCTGATGCCCCCGCCCGGGGGGGAGTCGATCGGGTCGAGAGTCTGGCGGGCGGTGGTCGCGGGGCGGGTCGGGTCTGTGCGGCTGCTGGACAACATGGCCTGGCCGCTGACCTGATGCGAAATTCCCGAGGCATCGAGGACTCGGTCTCGGCGTCCGGGCGAGCCCGGGCGTGGGAGCACGCGGAGCGATAAGGTTGCCTCCCCGTCACGCGCCCCTGGCGCCCATCTCCCGGAGGCTTTCCCGTGCTCAAGAGTCCGCTGCACCAGTTCCACGTCGATCACGGCGGCCAGATGGTCGAATACGCCGGGTGGGAGATGCCCATCCGGTACGCGGGCATCCGCGAAGAGCACGTGCAGACGCGTCGCTCGGGGAGCGTCTTCGACGTCTCGCACATGGGGCGGCTGTCGGTCAAGGGGCTGCACGCGACGCGGCTTCTCGAGCGGGCCTGCTCTCGGAAGATCGGGAGCATGCAGAAGGGTCAGTGCCGGTACACGCTCGTGTGCAACGAGCGGGGGGGCGTCCGCGACGACGTGATCGTCATGCGGACGGACGACGATGAGTACCTGGTTGTCGTCAACGCGGCCAACCGGGAGAAGATCGTCGGGCACCTGGGCGAGATCATCAGCGAACGCGGTTTCAAGGTGAAGCTCGACGACCGGACCACGAATACCGCGATGGTCGCGATCCAGGGCCCGAAGGTCATGGACCTGATCTCGGGCGTGAGCAAGGAGATCCCGACGCTCAAACGCTACCGCTTCACGGTCAAGAACCTCATGATCATGAAGCTGACCGTGTCCAGGACCGGGTACACGGGCGAGGACGGTGTCGAGGTGATCCTCCCGGCCAACATGGTGCCGATGGCGATGAAGTTGCTGCTCAAGGACGTGGACCCCAGCGACCCGAACGCGGTGCTCAAGCCGGCTGGGCTCGGCGCCCGCGACTCGCTGCGTCTCGAGGCCGGGATGCCGCTGTACGGGCACGAGCTGGGCGAGCAGATCAACGCGCTGGAGGTCGGCGTGGACTTCGCCATCAGCCTCGACAAGAACGCCGACGAGGACGGCGAGACGTTCATCGGCCAGGAGGCGTTGATCAAGACACGCGACTCGGGGGGGCCGAGACGGAGGCTTGTCGGGATCGAGGTCGAGGGCAAGCGGACGCCGCGGCAGGGGATGGTGGTCAAGTCCGCAGACGCCGTCGTCGGCGAGGTGTCCAGTGGGTGCGCGAGCCCGACGCTGGAGAAGCCGATCGCGATGGCGTTCGTGGACAGCGAGAAGGTCGAGGCGGGGTCCGGCGTGCAGATCGACGCGGAGCGGGCGGTGCTGGGGGGGAAGGTCGTGCCGCTGCCATTCTACAAGGCGCCGAAGTAGCACGCCTCACGGAGCGGGGGGCTTCCAGCCCCCCGTTGCGGTTGGGCGGAGCCAGCGTGGCGGGCGAGTGCGGGTGGGCAGGAAGCCCCCCCCACCGTGAGGCCTTGCGCGCGTTCAGTCGCCGTCGAGCGCTGGCTTGGAGGTCGGCAGCTCGACCCAGGCGCCGCCTGTGTGCCGGACGACCACGCCGGTCGCGGCGTAGATCACCTGCTCGGCGATGTTCGTGCAGTGGTCCGCGATGACCTCGCATTGGTGGACGATCGCGTGCAGGTGGAAGGCGACGTCGGCGGACATCGAGCCGGCGGCGACACGTTCCTCGGCGGCCCGGGCGGTTGATTCGGCGAACTTGAGCACCGTCCCCTCGCACCGGAGGACCACCTTCGCCCGCTCCGGGTCGAAGCGTTCAAAGCAGACGACGGCGTCGCGCAGGATGCCGACCACGGAGTTGGTGATGACCCGCGCGGTCTCGGGGAAGGGCGTGGTACGGTCGGCCAGCTCGATGATCCGCTCGGCGACGGAGGTCGCGGCGTCGGCGATCCGCTCGAGCTCGTTGTTGACCTTGACGCAGACGAGGATCTCGCGGATGAGCCCGGCGCCGATGTCGCACTCGGAGCGGGCGATGTCCACGAGCAGGTCTACGACCGACTGCTCGACGAGCAGGTCCACCCGGTCCACCTCGTCGTCGCGGGCGATGACCTTGCGCGCGACGTCCAGGTCACGGGCGAATATCGCGTCGAACGCGTGCTCGGTCATCTCCCGGGCGAGCACGCCCTGGACGACCAGGTCGCTGCGGATTGTGGCAATCCGCGCTGCGTAGGCCTCGGCTGTGTCGCCCATGGTGCGTCCCCGTGGCTGGGCGGGGCGTCGCCCCGCCGGTGCAAGCGTATCCTCACACGAGCCCCGGGCCAGAGAAGCGCGCCCGGGAGTTCGCGACGCCCCACCAGAGCCGAAGGAATCCCCCCATGTTCGATATCGAACTCGTCCACGCCCGCCAGGTTCTTGATTCGCGGGGCAACCCGACGGTCGAGGTCGAGATCGCGCTTTCGTCGGGGGTCACCGGTCGGGCGGCGGTCCCCTCGGGCGCTTCGACGGGCGAGAACGAGGCGGTCGAGCTCCGTGATGGGGGCGAGGAGTGGATGGGCAAGGGCGTGGGCCAGGCGGTCGCCAACGTCATCGAGCGGGCCGCGCCCGCGATCGAGGGGATGGACGCCCGCGACCAGGAGGAGATCGATTCGACGCTCGTCGAGCTCGACGGCACGGACAACAAGGGCGAGCTGGGGGCCAACGCGATCCTCGGCGTGTCGATGGCGGTCGCGAAGGCCGCGGCCGAGGCGTCGGGCCTGCCCCTGTACCGCTACCTGGGCGGGTCGGGCGCCAAGGTGCTGCCCGTGCCCATGCTCAACATCCTCAACGGCGGCAAGCACGCGGACAACACGGTGGACTTCCAGGAGTTCATGATCCAGCCGTGGGGCTTCGACGACTTCGGCGAGGCCTTACGTGCGGGGACCGAGATCTACCACACGCTCAAGAAGGTGCTCTCCAGGCGCGGAATGTCCACCGCGGTGGGCGACGAGGGCGGGTTCGCGCCAAACCTCAAGGACAACGAGGACGCGTTGAAGATCATCGAGGAGGCGGTCGGAAAGGCCGGCTACTCGTGGGGCGAGCAGATCTTCGTGGCGCTGGACCCGGCGACTAGCGAGCTGTGGAACGAGGCCCAGAAAGACGGGAAGACCGGCTACAAGTTCTTCAGCTCCTCCCAGGAGATCATCTCGTCCGACGACCTGATCGGGATCTGGAGCGACTGGTGCAAGAAGTACCCGATCCGCTCGATCGAGGACGGGCTGGCCGAGAACGACTGGGAAAGCTGGACGAAGCTCACCGCCACGCTGGGCGACAAGGACCAGCACGTGGGCGACGACCTGATCGTAACCCACAAGAAGTTCGTCGAGCGGGGGGTCGCGGAGAAGTCGGCCAACGCCGTGCTCGTCAAGGTCAACCAGATCGGGACGCTGTCGGAGACGTTTGACACGGTCAACTACGCGATGCGCAACGGCTTTGCGTGCGTGATGAGCCACCGGTCGGGCGAGACCGAGGACGCGACGATCGCGGACCTGGCGGTCGCGACCAACTGCGGGCAGATCAAGACCGGGGCGCCGTGCCGGAGCGACCGGAACGCGAAGTACAACCAGCTGATCCGGATCGCCGAGGAGCTGGGCGAGACGGGCGTGTACGGCGCCTCGACCTGGAACAGGTAGCCCAGGCTGGAGTGGGTCATGGACGGGACCCTTGAACTCGATCAGTCCGACGAACGGCTCGTCCTCGCAGGGCGGGCATTCGATTTTGTCGAACTGACATATCGGGACGAGCGCGGCAAAGAGCACAAACGCCAGGTGGTCCGACACCCGGGGGCGGTGGTGATCCTGCCGCTGCTCAACCAGGGCGGTGATCAGGACCCGCCGCGGATTGTGATGATCCGCAACGATCGATACACGTTGGGGAGGCGGCTCGACGAGTTGCCCGCCGGGACACGCGAGGCGGAGGAGGCGCCCGAGCAGACCGCGGCCAGGGAGGTGCGCGAGGAGACGGGGTACGAGGCCGCAACCCTCGAGTACCTTGGGCGGTTCCACACGACGCCGGGGATGACGGACGAGCTGATGCATGCGTTCGTCGCCCGAGATCTGACGCATGTGGGCCAGGACCTGGACGACGGCGAGCACGTGAGCGTCCACGAGTGGACGGTCGATGACGCCCTGGCCGCGGTCGATGATGGACGGATCACCGACGCGAAGACGATGTTGGTGCTGCTGCTCGCGCGGGCGCGCGGGCTGATCTGAGGGGGTTCGCCCCGCGCTGGCTATGGCCAAAGGCAAATGGGATCCCGGTGTGGGCTTCGATGAACGCCGCGACGACGGTGGGCGGGCGAGGGCCGCGCTGCGCCGGGTGTTCGGCGACGGCGAGGACCCGCTCTCGTGGGGTTTGACGCTCGGGCGCGTCTGGGGAATCCGGGTGCGGGTGCATCTGGTCTTCGTCGCGTTCGTGGCGCTGGAGCTGATCTACGCACTGCCCCACGAGGGGCTTGGCCTCGAGTTTCGTTTGTGGCTGCTGGGCGGGCTGGTCGTGGTCGTGCTTGCGCACGAGTGCGGGCACGTCGCCGCGTGCCACCTGCTGGGTGGCGAGGTGGACGAGTTGATGCTCTGGCCCCTGGGTGGGCTGGGCGAGTGCTCCCCGCCCTCGGGCGCGCGAGCCGCGGTGCTCACGCACCTGGGCGGCCCCATAGTCAACGCTGCACTGGCGATCGGCCTGGGCGGGTGCGTGCTGGTCGTCACGGGCCGGTGGGAAAACGTCGTGTTCAACCCGTTCGACCCGGGGGGCGTGCTCTCGGGGCTGCGGACACCGCCGAGCGGGGCTGGCGGCGCCAGCGCCCAGGCGTGGTGGCTCACGGCGCTGTGGTCGGCGCATTACGCGAATCTGCTCGTGCTGGGGCTCAACGTGCTTGTCCCGATGCTGCCACTGGACGCGGGGCGAGCGCTGCGTGACGCGATGACGCGTCCGGGCGAGTCCGAGCGGGCGACGCGGGTTGCGACCACCGTCGGCTTCGTCGCGGCCGGGGCGTTGGGGCTGGTCGCGGTCGTGTTCAACGAGGTCGCGCTGCTGGGCCTGGCGCTGTTCGGGGCCCTGGCGTGCTACACCGAGCGACGGCGGGCCCGGTTCGTCGCGATGGGCGGCGAGGACCCGCTGGCCCGTGCCGACGAGGACCGCGAGCGCGAGCGGCGACTGCGGCGCGAGGCGAGGCTGGGCGAGCAGCAGCGCCGGATCGACCGGATTCTGGAGAAAATCTCACAGGGTGGGATGGAGTCTCTGAGCCCCTCCGAACGTCGAACACTCAAGCGCGCGACCCGGAAGAGCCGAGAGCCGTAACATCCGCGGGCGAACCCCCAAGAAACCCCGTCGGCGGGGCGGGAGCGCGGCGCACGGATGGGCATACACGATCGCGAATACGTCAGGCAGGAGTCCCGCGGCGGCTGGGGCGGGGCGACCCGTGGCGGCGGGGGCGGCCTCGCACGCGGGCCCAGGCTGCTCTCGGTCAACGCCTGGCTGCTGATCATCAACATCGCGGTCTTCGTCATCGGCGGGTTCATGGGCAACCTCGGCACGCCGGTCTTCCAGGGACACAGCCTCCCGGCTGACGTCGATATCGAGCAGACTGTCCTCCAGTCCGAGTTCCGCGACGGCCAGGGGCAGGTGGTCGAACGCGACACGCTCCGACGCAGCGATGGCAAGATGGTCGCCCGCCTGCGGATGGACCGCGAGACGGGCCAGCCGGTCGGCTCGGATCTCTACAGGATCATGAAGCCCCTGAGCGCGTACGGGCACTTCTCGACCTACCAGGGCTTCCTCCGCCTCGAGGTCTGGCGCCTGCTCACCTTCCAGTTCCTGCACGCGAGTCCCACGCACATCCTGTTCAACATGCTCGGGCTCTGGATCTTCGGCGGGATGGTCGAGCAGTACCTCGGCTCGCGCCGGTACCTGGCGTTCTACCTCGTGTGCGGGATAAGCGGGGGGCTTCTCTACCTGCTGTTCAATGTGCTCGGCGCACTCGGGATCCCGCTCCCCGGGGCGTTGGAGGTTGACCTCACGACACCGCTCGTCGGCGCGTCGGCGGGCGTATTCGGCGTGATCATGGCCTGCGCCTTCATCTCGCCCAACACCGTCATCCAGCTCTTGTTCCCGCCCATCCCGCTGAAGATGAAGACCTTCGCGTACGGCTACCTCATCATCGCGGCGCTGAACCTGTTCGTGCTCGGCGGGGCCAACCAGGGCGGGGACGCGGCGCACGTGGGCGGGGCAATCGCTGGCTTCTTCTTCATCCGTCGCCCGCACCTGCTCCGCGACTTCTTCGACATTTTCGGCGACTCTCGCAAGAAGCGCCCAGGGCCGCGGGCCCCCCGCGAGAAGGGCGCCTCGCAGTCGGACCGCGAAGTGGACCGGATCCTCGACAAGGTGAACAACCAGGGCCTGCACAGCCTGTCGGAGGGCGAGAAGAAAACACTGCGCAAGGCGACCGAGGGCAAGCGCGGCTAACGTCCGGGCGATGGGCGGGCCACTCGAGTTCACGATCAGCCACCGCTCGCGGACGTGCAGCGCCCGCGTCGGTGTCGTCCGCACACCCCACGGCGAGTTCGAGACCCCCGCGTTCATGCCCGTGGGCACGAAGGGCACGATCAAGGGCATCCTGCCCACCGACGTCGCCCGCACGGGCGCCCGGGTCGTCCTGGGCAACACCTATCACCTGCTGCTGCGCCCGGGGCCCGAGGCGGTCGCGGCGATGGGCGGGCTGCACGCGATGATGGGGTGGGGCGGGCCGATCCTGACCGACTCTGGCGGGTACCAGGCGTACTCGATGGCGGACCGCAACGCCGTAGACGACGACGGCGTTTCGTTTCGCTCGATCATCGACGGCTCGCGCGTCCGCATGACGCCCGAGAGCGCGACACACACGCAGAACCTGATCGGCGCCGACATCATCATGGCCTTCGACGACTGCCCGCCATCGGTCGATCCGGAGGCGGGCCCGGTCAACCAGACGCGATTGCGATTGGCCGCGATGCGCGACGCGGGCAAGGGCACGGGCTACGACCACGCGTCCCGCCTGGACCTGGCCAACGAGCGGACGGTCCGCTGGCTCGGGCGGTGCAAGGCGGCGCACAAGCGCCCGGACGACCAGGCCCTGTTCGGCATCGTCCAGGGCGGGACCGACCTGGACCGGCGGGCCAGGTCCGCCCAGCAGGTGTGCAACATCGACCTGCCCGGGTACGCGATCGGCGGTGTCGCGGTGGGGGAGGGGCCCGAGGACATCGCACGCGTCACGGCGTTCACCGCCGCCCGCATGCCCGAGGACAAGCCCAGGTACCTGATGGGCGTGGGCTACGAGCGGGACATCGTCGCGGCGGTGCTCGCGGGCGTGGACATGTTCGACTGCGTCCTGCCCACACGCAACGGGCGCAGCGCCTCGGCGTTCACGAGCACCGGACAGATCCGTCTACGCAACGCCGCCCACGCGGGCGACACCCGCCCGATCGAGCCCGGGTGCGACTGCCCGGCGTGCGACCCGGCGGGCGGGGGCGTTCATCCTGGCATCGGCGGCGCCCGGGGCGGGTTCTCGCGGGCGTACCTGCGCCACCTGTTCGCGTGCGAGGAGATGCTCGGGCCGATCCTCGTGAGCCTGCACAATCTCAGACATTTCCAGAGGCTTATGGGCGCTCTCAGGACGGCGATCGCCTCGGACGACTGGGCCTCGTTCGCCGCGGCGTGGCCCGTCGCGGCGGGCTCGATCCAAGGCGATCTGCTCGACGGAACGGAAGCCGGGCGAGCGTCTGCCCAAAGCGGAGGATGACGCGGGCGGGGCGTCCTATCGTTGAGGCTCCAATCAACGACCCGACCGGAATCCAAGCATGACGCATATCGAATGGCTGACCATGTCCCCGCTCACCCTGGCCCAGGCCCAGGAAGGCGGCGGGCAGATGCTCTCCGAGGACTCGGCGGCGGGCGGCGCCCCCGGCGAGGGCCAGCCCGGGGAGGGCCAGAACGGCGCGGCGACTCCGACTTCGCCCGCTGGTCCCCCGTTCCTGCTCATCGGCGTGTTCGTCATCTTCGCGCTGCTGATCTTCAGCCAGTTCACCGGCTCACGCAAAGAGAAGAAGAAGCGGGCCGCGATGCTCGGCCAGCTCGGCAAGCACGACCGCGTGCAGACCGTCGGCGGGATCATCGGCTCGGTCGTCGAGATCAAGGGCGACGAGCTGACGCTGCGTGTTGACGAGGCGTCGAACACGCGGATCCGAGTCGCCCGTTCGGCGGTGCAGCAGGTGCTCAAGAGCAGCGGGCGGGGCGATACCGCCGAAGAGCCCGAGGACACGTTCGCCGCCAACTGATCCATTCCAAGCCACGCCGGGAACGACCCCGCGAGCTTCACGCTCCCCACGCCACAAGGCGCCAGACGCATGCGACACCTGCTCCGCAACTCCATCTTCGTCGTCGCCCTGCTCGTGTTCTTCACGGCGATGATCTACCCGCCGCAGAAGAACCTGAGGCTGGGCAAGGACCTCCGAGGCGGCGTGACGCTGCTGTACTCGGTCAAGATCGACAAACAGGAGAGCGCATCACGCGTGCTCGACCAGGTCATCCAGGTCCTCAAGGACCGGATCGACCCGCAGGGCCTGCTCGAGATCCAGATGATCGCCCAGGGCCAGGACCGCATCGAGATCACGATGCCCCTGCCAGGGCCCCACGTGATCGAGCTGCGCGACGCGTACCGGTCAAAGCTGGACGCGCTGTCCGCGTTCGAGATCACGGCCGACGAGTTCGAGCGGGCCATGCGCCTGCCCACCAGCGCCGGCGACGGGTCGAGCCCACGCGCCGAGGCGATCGAGCAGCTCGCGGGCGGCGACGAGCGGGTCCTGGGCCTGATGCGGGCGGCCGCGTCGAGCCTGGACGAGGCACGCGCGGCCCGCGAGGGGCTCCGGGTCGCGATGGAGCAAGAGGGCACGCCCGAATCGGTCCGCGACGAGCTGATCAACAAGGTCGCCGACGCGGAGATCGCCTACGAGTCGGCCCGCGACGAGGTAGTCGCGGCCAGCTTCTCGCCCGACGAGCTGGCGGACGCGCTCGCGCTGCCGACCGAGAAAAAACTTGTCCGCGACGATGTGCTCGATCAGATGGTCGAGCTCGACAGCCCGCGCCGGCAGGCTCTGAACAAGATCAAGGCCGGGCACGACGACCTGGTCGCCCCCATCGACGAGGTCGTCGCGGCCTACGACGTATACGTCGAGAACCGAAAATCACTCGACGACCCCGAGGACCTCCAACGCCTGATCTCCGCCTCGGGCGTGCTCAGTTTCCGCATCTCGATCGACCCGCAGGGCAGGGGCGGCGAGAACTTCCACCCCGAGGAGCAGCGCCTCCGCCAGGAGCTCCGCGAACTCGGGCCCGGCGGAGTCCGCGCCCGCGACGCCCGCTGGTTCGCCATCAACCGCGTCGAGAGCTGGTACGACACCAAGCAGGCATGGGAGGCGCTGCAGGCGAACCCCGCGGCCTTCTTCTCCTCGCAGGGCTTCGTTGGCGAGGAGTACAAGGGCAAGTACTACATCCTGCTCTGGGACGTCCGCGGCCTCCGCCTGACCCAGGGCGACGCCAACTGGGGTGTCCGCAGCGCCTTCGAGTCGCAGGACGACCTCGGCCGCCCCGCGATCGGCTTCCAGATGAACGCCCGCGGCGCCGCCCGCCTGGGCGAGCTGACGGGCCCGAACGTCGGCAACAACATGGCGATCCTGCTCGACGACCAGCTCTACGGGCGCCCGCCCGTGCTCCGGTCGCGTATCGCCGGCCAGGGCCAGATCTCGGGCGATTTCAGCCGGCCCGAGCGTGAGTACCTCATCCGCGTGCTCGCGGCGGGCTCGCTGCAGGCCAAGATCTCGCCCAGCCCCCTGAGCGTGAACCAGATCGCCCCGGACCTGGGCGCCGACAACCTCCGCGCAGGAATGCGCGCCGGAATCTGGGCACTCGGCGCGGTGAGCGCGTTCATGCTGTTCTACTACTTCATGTACGGCGGTGTCGCCGTCTTCAGCCTGCTGTGCAACGCCGTGCTCATCCTGGGCGCGATGTCGCTGGCCCGGGCCTCGTTCTCGCTGCCGGGCATCGCGGGCGTGATCCTCACGTTCGGCATGGCCGTGGACGCGAACGTGCTGATCTACGAGCGCGTCCGGGAGGAGCTGCGCGCGGGTCAGGATCTCAAGACCGCGGTCCGCCTGGGATTTAGCCGCGCCACAAGCTCGATCGTTGACGGCAACGTCACCAACCTCATTGTCTGCTTCGTGCTCGCCTACACGGGCACCCAGGAGATCAAGGGCTTCGCGATCACGCTGGGCATCGGTGTCGTCGCGACCATGTTCTCGGCGCTTGTCATCGCCCCGATCATCTTCTCGATCTTTGTCGATCAGCTCCGTATCAAGCGGATGTCGATGCTGCCGATGGCGATCCCGTTCATCGACCGCGTCCTCGAGCCGCGGATCAACTGGGTCGGGCTCCGCTGGCTCTTCGCCATCATCTCCCTGGGCTACGTGAGCCTCGGCGTCGGCATGATCGCAACACGCGGCGAGAAGATGCTCGACACCGAGTTCCGCGGCGGCGTGCAGATCGACCTGCCCCTGCGGATCGACGAGTCCACCGGGACCCAGCTCACACGCACGCGCCAGGACATCCAGGACGCGGTACGCGCCGTCGGCGAGAACGCGCCCGAGGACAGCCCGGTCCGCGCGCTGCGCAACGCAGAGATCCAGCCCCTGAACCCCGAGGACGACGGCGTCACCTCGAACACGTTCCGTATCAAGACGTACGCGACCGACTCGGACGCCGTCCGGACAGAGATCTTCCGCCTGTTCGGTACCGAGGGCGAGGGGATCATCGACACGCGCTCGCCCCTGCGTTTCGCGGGCCAGGCGGGCGACAACATCGCCGACTCTCCGGTCTTCCCCGTCGTCTCGGCGCGCCTGAGCGACTCGGTCGGGCGGACGGAACTCCGCGACGACGTGGGCGAGTACATCGGTGGTATCGCGATCCTGCTCGAGGATATCCAGCCCCGCCCGACGCTCGAGGGGCTCCGCGAACGCCTCGAATCGATGCGCGGCAAGGAGGGCTTCAGTCAGACGCTCGGGCGGACACGCGAGGTCCTGGTCGTCGAAGGTACGAACGACGAGGTCCGGGCCGCGGTCGTGCTCGTCCACGACGAGGACGTCAACTACTTCGATAACGAGTCCGTCTGGCGTGCCGACATGCGAGACCTGGAGTGGCGCCTCACCCGCGACGCGCTGACCGAGGTCACCACGCTCGCGAGCGTGCAGAGCTTCAGCTCTATCGTCGCCTCCGATTTCCAGGGCAAGGCGATCGTGTCGGTCGTGCTGAGCCTGATGCTCATCCTGATCTATATCTGGGTCCGGTTCGGCAACGTCAGGTACTCGATGGCAGCGATTGTGGCCCTCTTCCACGACGTGCTAACAGTGGTCGGGCTCATCGCGCTGGCCGAGATCATCTACGACCATGAATCGCTGCAGCCGGTCGCCAACGCGCTGGGTCTCGAGCCGTTCAAGATCGACCTGAACCTCGTCGCGGCCCTCCTGACGATCATCGGGTACTCGCTCAACGACACAATCATCATCATGGACCGCATCCGCGAAAACCGCGGCAAGCTCTCGTACGCGTCCAAGGATGTGGTCAACTCCGCGATCAACCAGACCATCAGCCGCACGATCATCACGTCGAGCACCACGCTGCTCGCTGTGGGCATCCTCTACGTCTACGGCGGCGAGGGCGTGCACGGCTTCGCCTACGCCCTGCTCGTGGGCGTGCTCATCGGGACGTACTCCTCGGTCGCCGTCGCGGCGCCGCTCGTCTGGAGCCGAAAGGGCTCGGGCGGCGGGGAACGCGTCGAGCAGCCCCTGGCCGGGGGCGATTGAGCGGCGGGGCCCGGGCCCCCGAGGTAGAATCCGCTCGGCGGGGATGGAGTCCCCCCTGAGCCCGGCCGATCCATGCATCGGGCGGGTGGGAAAGCGGTTATGGACGATCGCGCATCACGAGTCTTCGCGGGTCTTTGCGTGCTGGTCATGCTGTGGATCGGCGTCTACTGGCTCTGGCAGCCGGGGGCGCCCGCGCTGACCTACGCCGCCCGCGGCGCCGACGCGACGCAGCCATCACCCGACAACCAGCGCCCTTCCCCACCCCCGCAGCACGGCACTGGGCAGGGCGTGGTCACACCCACGAACGGCGGTGTCGTGGCGCCGGTGTTCCGGGAGTACGCGGTTCGGGAGGGTGACTCGTTCGAGCGGATCGCGCTGCGCGAGCTGGGGGACGCCGCACTGTGGACCGTGGTCGCGCGTGCGAACCCGCTCAAGGACCCGCGCCGCCTGCGCGCGGGCCAGACACTCCGCCTGCCGCTGGACACGGGCAATGTACAGGGAAGGGTCGTGATCAGCGCCCCGCGGCCCGCGCCCGCCCCGGCAACGATCAGAACACCGCCCAGCACGGCGGACATGGCGACGTACGTCGTCCGCCCAGGGGACACGCTCTCGGAGATCTCCAAGGCGCACTACGGGTCCACCGCCGAGGCCCGGGCGATCTACGAGGCGAACACGGACACGATGCGCGACATGCACTCGCTGCGCGTGGGCCAGACGCTGCGCCTCCCGGACCTGCCCGCCGACGACCCCGCCCGAGACTAGAGTTGGGCATGACGCCGCCCCACACGAGCCGCGACGCCCCCGGGGGCGACGCGTGAGCGGGCACGCCGATCCGCGGCGCGCCGAGTGCGACGTGCTGATCGTCGGCGGCGGGATCGTTGGCCTCTGGTGCCGGGCCCTGCTCGAGCGTCAGGGCTTCTCGGTCATCCTTGTCGAGAAAGAGGCGCTGGGAAGCGGGCAGAGCGTGGCCTCGCAGGGCATCCTGCACGCGGGGCTCAAGTACCTGCTCGCTGGTGACGACGACGGCGCGCCGCGGTCGCTCGCCGACGAGCACGGGCGCTGGCTCGAACGCCTCGCCGGGCGCGGCTGGCCAGACCTGAGTACGACCCGAGTGCTGTCCGAGAAGCTCGTCATGTGGACGACGCCCTCGCTCGCCTCGCGGGCGACCGGGTGGCTGGCCTCGCCCATGATGCGTTCGCGTGTGCGCCGGCTCGACGACAACGCGAGACCCGAGGCGTTCCGAAGTGCGCCCAGGGGCGTGGGCGTCTGGGAAGTGGACGAGCCGGCGGTCGACGCTCGATCGC
Organism: Phycisphaerales bacterium; assembly: GCA_029260515.1. GTDB lineage: Bacteria > Planctomycetota > Phycisphaerae > Phycisphaerales > UBA1924 > JAJRXR01. Next base: position 20,310 of record JAJDDC010000040.1, read on the forward strand.
TTATCGAGCAGGTCGCAATGTGCGGGCATGGCCCGATCCACCTCGGTGTACCCGCCGCCGACGCGATCCACGAGAGCAAGGAGGGGGCCGAGGTTGATGTCGACTGCGCTGGCGAACGTATCCGAGTTCTGGCCCAATGTGTCGTGCTCGCGGCGGGCGGCGGGAACGCGGTGTTGCTCCAGCGCATCGGTGTAAACACTTCGGAAGTCTGCCAGGATCGCCCGCTGCACATGGTCATCGCCCGCGGCGCTGATGCGCCCGTGTTCGGGCACTGTGTCCGCCCGTCTATGAAACCGCGCATGACAATTACTTCGGGCCTGGACGGGGGCGACGTCGTCTGGTACATCGGCGGCGCGATCGCCGAGCCACCCGGGACCGACCGGACCCGCGATGAACAGATCCAGGCTGCCCGGGAGGAACTCGACGCCTGTCTGCCCTGGCTCAGGACGGCGGACCTGGAACTCGACACCCTGCGGATTTCCAGGGCAGAGGGGCGGACGGGCGCCGGGGGGCGACCCGAGGGACCCGTCGTCTACAGTCGCGGGCGTGTCGTCGCGGTCTGGCCCACGAAGCTGGCGATGGCGCCCTCGGCGGCCGAGCAGGTTCTGGCACGGATCGCCCCGATCGCTGCAAACCCGGTCCCCGGGCGGGCCGATGAGATGGAGGGGCTGCCCGCCCCGCCCCTGGCCGACCCGGTCTGGCGATGGAGCCCGCAGACGTGAACCGACGCCCGCTCGGAGCCCGTGGACCACAGGTCAGCGAGATCGGTCTGGGGACCGTCAAGCTCGGGCGCACGCGCGGGCTCAAGTACCCGACGCCGACCGAGCTTCCCTCGGACGAGCGGGTCGTCGAGTTGCTGACCGCCGCCCTGGATCTGGGCGTGAACCTGATCGACACCGCGCCGGCCTATGGCCGCTCGGAAGAGCGTCTCGGCCGACTCCTGCCAGGCTCACGCGAGGACTGGGTTCTGTGCACGAAGGCGGGCGAGTCGTTTGGTGACGAGGGATCGAGATTCGACTTCTCCGACGCGGCGATCACGGCAAGTGTCGATCAGAGCCTCGCGCGTATGCGCACAAATCATGTCGATGTCCTGATGGTCCATTCCGACGGCGCGATCGAGCACGACCTGGTCCACTCGGGACTGCTTGACACACTCGCGAGGATCAAGCAGAGCGGCAAGGCCCGTCTGGTCGGCGTCTCGCCCAAGTCCCTGGCCGGCGCCCTGCTCGCCGTCGAGCACTGCGACGTCGTCATGCTCACACTCAACCCCATCGAGACAGAAGCCGCTCCCGCGATCGAACTGGCCCGCGAGCGCGGCGTGGGGGTCCTCGTCAAGAAGGCCCTGGCCAGCGGGCACACCGACAAACTCGGCACACCCCCCGGGCAGGACCCCGCCGACGCCGCGATCCGGTTCTCGCTACACCACGCGGGCGTCTCGAGCGTCGTCTTCGGGACCGCGAGCCCCGAGCACTTGGCCCAGGCGGTGCGCGCCGCCGAGGCCCCCGGATTGGATATTGTCACCCCCGCGCCCCGAGGCGCCAAGACCACCAGACCCTGACGGAGCGAACGCCGTGAGTATCAAGCGAATCCTCGTGACCGGCGGCGCCGGCTTCGTCGGCTCCCACCTGTGCGACCGCCTGGTCGAACAGGGGCACGACGTCATCTGCCTGGACAACTTTTTTACGAGCCAGAAGTCCAACGTCCTGCACCTGCTCGACCACCGGAACTTCGAGCTCATCCGCCACGACGTGACGCACCCGATCTGGCTGGAGGTGGACGAGGTCTACAACCTCGCGTGCCCCGCCGCCCCGGGCCACTACCAGTACAACCCGATCAAGACCATGAAGACATCGGTGCTCGGGGCCATCAATGTCCTGGGCATGGCCAAGCGCTGCCACGCCAAGGTCCTCCAGGCCTCGACGAGCGAGATCTACGGCGACCCCAACGTCCACCCCCAGCCCGAGAGCTACCGCGGCTCGGTCAACCCGATCGGGCCCCGGGCGTGCTACGACGAGGGCAAGCGGGCGGCCGAGACGTTGTTCTTCGACTACCACCGCTCCAACGGCGTGAACATCCGCGTCGTCCGCATCTTCAACACCTACGGCCCGCGGATGCACCCGTTCGACGGGCGCGTCGTGTCCAACTTCATCCGCCAGGCGATCGACGGCGAGCAGATCTCGCTCTTCGGCGACGGCTCGCAGACGCGCTCGTTCTGCTACGTGGACGACCTGGTCGAGGGCATCCTCCGCATGATGAACGGGCCCGACGAGTTCGTGGGCCCGGTCAACCTGGGCAACCCCAACGAGTTCTCGATCATGCAGCTGGCGCAGATGGTCGCAGAGTTGTGCGGCGCCCCGACCGAGTTCATCCACAAGCCCCTGCCCGCCGACGACCCGACCCAGCGCCAGCCCGACATCACGCTGGCGAAGGCGAAGCTCGACAACTGGGAGCCCCAGATCCAGCTCAAGGAAGGGCTCAAGAAGACGATCGAGTACTTCCGCTCGATCAATATGAGCGACTTCCGGGCGCCGACGCCGAACTACTGACCTGTGCCGTACAGTCCGGGCATGAGCGTCCAGATCCGTCCCGTCACACGCGATGACGCCGGCGCCTGGCTCGCGATGCGCGAGCAACTCGGGCCGTGCTGGGTCATCCCGGGGTTCGAGAACAACATCGAGCGGTTCTTCGAGACCGGCATGCTCGACCACCTGCGCCACGCGGTGTTCATCGCGGCCGACGGCGGCGAGGCGATCGGCGTCGCCGAGATCTCGCTCCGCGACTACGCGGAAGGGTGCGGGACCTCCCCGGTCGGCTACCTGGAGGGGTGGTTCGTCGAGGAGTTGTACCGCGGTCGCGGTGTCGGGCGCATGCTCGTCGCGGCGGGGGAGGCCTGGGCACGCGATCAGGGATGCACCGAGTTCGCGTCAGACGCCGAGGCGGTCAACGAGACAAGCATCCGCGCCCACGCGGCCCTCGGATTCGAGAATCTGGGCGCCGTCGTCGTCTTCCGCAAATCACTCGGCTGACGCCCGCATACCCTCACGCATGCGAGTTGCACTCACCGGCGCCTCCGGTTTCATCGGCTCTGTCGTCGCCCGACAGCTCCACGAGAAGGGGCACGAGGTCAACGCCCTCGTCCGCGAGACCAGCCGTCGCGACCACATCGAACCATTCGTGGACCGCTTCGTAGTGGGGAGGCAGGCGGACGAATCAGCCTGGCCCGAGCTGCTCGACGGCGCCGACTGCGTAATCCACAACTCGGTGGACTGGAAGGCCCTCAAGCCCCTCGATCTGGACGCGCACCTCCGGACAAATCTGAACGGGTCGATCAAGCTGCTGCACGCCGCGGCGCCGCGACAGTTCGTGTTCGTCTCGACAATTGCCGTCCACCACGACATGCGTCCCAGGGCCCGCGATGACGAGGGGCGGGGCCTGATCGAAGAGGAGCATCCGCTCCGCCCGGCGATGCTCTACGGGGCGTACAAGGCCGCGGTCGAGGCCCACCTCTGGTCGGCGCATTACTCGACGGGCCAGCATACGTGCGCGGTCCGCCCGTGCGGCGTGTACGGCATCGACCCAAACCTCTCACGCTCGCACGGGTACAAGCTGCTCAAGGCGATCGCCGCGGGGAAGCCCTGGGACCAGGAGGCGGGGGGCAAGTTCGTGCACGTCGAGGACACCGCCGCGGCGATCGTCGCGTGCGTCGGGAACGACAAGGCCGCCGGGCGCCCGTTCAACCTCGTGGACTGCTACGCCCGCTGGGCGGACTGGGCGCGGATGGCGGGTGAGGTCCTCGGCATGGACGCGAAGGCCGACACGTCGAGCCCGGCCTCGCCCAAGAACGTCTTCCTCAAGGACGAGGCCAAGAGCCTGGGTGTGGGGGGCGCCTTCCTCGTGCGCGGGCACAAGGGCATCAGGACACACCTCGAGCAGCTCGCCGCAGTCATGCGAGAGTACGGCGAGTTCTAAGAACCGTCGCATCCGTCCAGCTGGTCATTCGCCCCCGAGCGCGGCCTCGACCAGGCTGGGCAAAATATGGGCCGACGGCCCGCGCAGCGCCCACGTCACGATCGGCGTCATCGGCGTGTCCTTGGGGTTCACCTCGATCGTGCGCGCGCCGTTGGCCGCCGCGACCTCGATGAAGCCGGCGGCGGGGTAGACCACCGCGCTCGTGCCGACCGAAAGAAGCAGATCGCACGATGAGAGTGCCTCGAACGAGCGCTCAAGCGCCGCCTCGGGCAGCGTCTCGCCGAACCAGACCACGTCCGGACGAACCGGCGCGCCCGCGAGCGACTCCGGCGGGAACTCGGGCCAGGGCTCGGGGGGCGGCGGGGGGGCGACCGCCTCGCCTGTCTCCGAGCAGCGCCAGGTCATGACCGAGCCGTGCAGCTCGACCGGGTCGGTGTTGCCCGCTCTGCGGTGCAGGCCATCCACGTTCTGGGTCAGCAGCGTGAACGAGCCACCCCGGGCGCAAACCCCGCGCTCCAGTCTCGCCAGGGCAAGGTGTCCGGGGTTGGGCTCGCAGGCCGCGCACCCGAGACGGCGGTGGTCGTACCAGCGCGTGACCAGCTCGGGGTCGCGGGCGAAGGCCTCCGGGGTCGCGAGCTGCTGCGGGTCGAACGAGGCCCAGAGGCCCTGCATGGTGTCGCGGAAGGTGGGGATGCCCGACTCGGCGCTCACGCCGGCGCCGGTGAGGACGACGACGCCCCGGGCGCCCCGGAGAGCCTCGGCGGGCGCCTGGAGATCGGGGCCATCGTCCGGCATCGGGCGAGGATAGCAGGGGGGTGTGGACGTGCCCGCGTTCGGGCGGGGCGGGCGGGGCGTTGGTACACTCCGGCCCATATGGGCGTCCAGGGCCGGACACTGATCCTGAGTGACGGCGGGCTGACGAGCCTGCTCGCCGCCGCCATCGTCGCGGACGAGGACGCCCATCGCACGCGCGGATCCGACGCCGCAGGCGAGCGCGGCCTGCTCTGGGCGTGCGGGACATCGGGCGACCTGGACCCGACGTGCGCACAGGCCGCGTCGCAGCACGCGCAGATCTTCTCGCTTGAGTACCTCCCCCCGATCGAGTTCGGCGGCGCGGCGACCGCGATCCTGGGTCTCCGGGGCGAGGTCGAGACGATGTCGCTCGTGCGCGCCTGCTACCTGGCCGCGGCCCGGGGCGCCAAACGCGTGGTCTGGCCCGTGCAGCTCCCACGCACGGGGGGACGCGACGGTGACCTGGATCTGATGGCCAAGGCCCTGGACCGGGCGCTGCTCGTCTCGCGGTTGGTCTCGATTGACGAGGCGGACATCGGCGTGCCCGAGGTGGTCATCGAAACGCCGTTTGTGGACCTTGACGACGAGCAGGTCGCGGACCTGGCGCTGGACATGGAACTGCCTGTGGACGCGTGCTGGTGGTCGGGGGGGTACGGCCAGGCGCCCGGGTCGGCACGCGAGCGCGAGCGGTGGACGCCCCTGCTTGCCGGCGAGTCTGCGATGACATCCGGCGAGATCACGCGGGTTACGCACGCCTGAGGGCGACCCTGCCCGACGCATCGCCCCCTAGACTCCGCCCCATGACACAGGCGACGAGCGAAGCGACGATCTCCAGGCGTGGTGACATCCAGCGGTGGAGCCGCACGCTCATCCCGACGGCCCGAGAGGCGCCCGCGGATGCCGAACTGCCCAGCCACCGCCTGCTGGTCCGGGCGGGATGCATCCGGCGGCTGACAGCCGGCGTGTACGATTACCTGCCCCTGGGCCTGCGGGTGCTGCGCAAGATCTCGCAGATCGTCCGCGAGGAAATGGACGCGGCGGGGGGGTCGGAACTGCTGCTCCCCGCGTTGTGCCCGACCGAACTGCTCAAAGAGACGGGGCGGGCCGAGGACTACGGCGACCTGCTGTTCCGCTTCGAGGACCGACACGGACGCGACTCGTACCTCGGCCCGACGCACGAGGAGGTCATCACGGAGATGGCCCGCTCGGCGATCACGAGCTACAAGCAGCTCCCGCTGAACCTGTACCAGATCCAGACCAAGTACCGCGACGAGTTCAGGCCGCGGGCCGGGCTCTTGCGCGGGCGCGAGTTCCTGATGAAGGACGCGTACTCGTTCCACCTCTCGATCGACGGACCCGGCGGGCTCGAGGAGGGGTACGACGCGATGTACCAGGCGTACGTGCGGATCTTCACCCGCTGCGGCCTGGACTTCTCCGTCGTCGAAGCCGAGGCGGGGCCGATCGGGGGCTCGGCGAGCCACGAGTTCATGGTCAACTGCGAGACCGGCGAGGACACGATCATGGTCTGCCCCGAGACGGGGTACGCGGCCAACGTCGAGAAGTGCGAAATCGGCGATCGCGGTGCGCCCGAGCAGGGGTGGTTCGCGGGCGATCCGTCCGGCGACCTGGAAGAGGTCCACACGCCCGACTGCCCGGGCATCGAGGACGTGTGCAAGCTGCTCAAGGTCAAGCCCAGGCACATGCTCAAGACGGTGGTGTTCCACGCGACCGACGATGACGCACCGGCTCGCTGGGTAATCGCGGTTGTGCGTGGGGACCAGGATGTCAACGAGGGCAAGATCCGCGACGCGGTCGGCGGGGGGGTCGCGCTCGCAGACGTTGAGAAGGCGAAGAAGGCGGGGTTCGCGATCGGGTACGTCTCGCCGCGGGCGGTGAAGCTCGACGGCGTGCTGATGCTCGTGGACCCGGACGCGGCGGCGGGCATCGACGCCGACAAGGGCAAGCCGATGTTCTGGGTCACGGGCGCCGACAAGAAGGACCACCACGTCAAGCATTTCAACTGGGCGCGGGACCTTGGCGTGGACGCGGCGTCGGCGGCGAACGTCCGCGTCGCGAGCATCCGCAACGCGGCCGCGGGAGACCCCTCGCCCCGCGCCCCGGGAGCGACGCTCGAGGCCCGGCGGGGCATCGAGGTCGGGCATATCTTCAAGCTCGGCGCCAAGTACTCGGACGCGATGGGCTTCGCCATCATGGACGAGACGCAGCAGCGCAAGAGCGTGATCATGGGGTGCTACGGGATCGGGGTCTCACGGGCGATGGCGGCGTGCGTCGAGATGAGCCACGACGACAACGGGATCGTCTGGCCCGCGGCGGTGGCGCCGTACCACGTCATCATCACGCTCATGCGCCCAGACGACGCGTCGCACGCGCAGGCCGCGGCGAAGCTGGCCGCCGAGCTGAGCGCCCGCGGCCTGGACGTGCTGATCGATGACCGGGCCGAGCGACCCGGCGTGAAGTTCAACGACGCGGACCTGATCGGCGTCCCGGTCCGCCTGACGATCGGTGACAAGGCCTTGGCCCAGAACGGGGTGGAGTTCAAGGCGAGGTCCGACACGGGCAAGGGTGAGCTCGTACCGCTCGACGACGTCGTCGCGCGGTGCGCCGCGTCGGTCTTCGAATGAGCCCCAGATGACCCCGGGACCACGTCGAGTTTTACAGAACATGTATTATCGGACTTTGCATCTCGGGCTCGGGACAGACGGGGAGGACCGGAGGTGACGGGTGGCGTCGTCCATCTCGATGGCGCCGCGCTGGCGCCGGCGGACGTCGTCCGGGTCGCCCGTGACGGGGCCGTCGTCCGGATCGATCCGTGCGTCGAGGGCGGGATCACGGCCTCACGCCGGGCGGTCGAGGCGGCGCTGGGCGATGGCGAGGCCCACTACGGCATCAACACGGGCTTCGGGTCGCTCTCACGCAAGCGGATCGGCGACGCGGCGCTGCACGACCTGCAGCGGAACCTCGTGCGATCGCACGCCGCGGGCGTCGGCGATGCGCTGGACGAGGACGTCGTCCGCGCGATGCTGGTCATCCTGGCGGCGTCGCTGGCGCGTGGGAGCTCGGGGGTGCGTCCGCAGCTCATCGAGATGATCGTGTCGCTCCTGAACGCAGGCGTGACGCCCGTCGTGCCGTCGATCGGGTCGGTCGGGGCGTCGGGCGATCTGGCGCCCCTGGCGCACTCGGCGTTGGTGCTAATCGGCGAGGGCGAGGCGACGCACAGGGGCGTGCGGCTGGCGGGCGGCGAGGCGTTGGACCGGGCCGGGCTGGCGCCGATCACGCTCGAGGCGAAGGAGGGCCTGGCGCTTATCAACGGCACACACCTGATGTGCGGGCGCCTGGCCCTGCTGTGGGCGGACCTGGGGCGGGTGTTCGACGCCGCGGTTGCAGCGACGGCGATGTCGATCGACGCCTGCCGCGGCACCGACGAGTTCCTCGACCCACGCGTCTACGAGGCGCGGAACCAGCCCGGGGCGGCCCGTGTCGGTGAACGGATTCGGGCGCTGCTCGGCGGGAGCCAGATCCTGCCGAGCCATGCGCACAACGATCCTCGGGTGCAGGACCCCTACTCGATCCGGTGCGCGCCGATCGTGCTCGGGAGCGTGTCGGACGCGCTGCGCCCGGTCGAGCGGGCACTGATCGCGGAACTGGGCGCGGTGACGGACAACCCGCTCGTCTTTGCCGATGGGGACATCGTGTCCGCGGGCAACTTCCACGGCATGCCCGTCGCGATCCCGTTGGACACGATCGCGATCGGGCTGTCGCATGTCGCCGGGATATCCGAACGGCGCGTCTACCACATGCTCTCGGCCTTCGACGAAGAGGCGCACCTGCCCCCCTACCTGAGCCCGGAGCCCGGGCTGCACTCGGGGCTGATGATCGCCCAGTACACCGCCGCGGCGCTGTGTAACGAGATCATCGCCCTCGCCTCTCCTGCGAGCGTGTACAACCTCTCCACAAGCGCTGGCATCGAGGACTACAACTCGTTTGGGCCGAGGGCCGCGGCCAAGGCCGTGCGCTCGCTTGCGCTGACACGCCGCGTGATCGCTATCGAGCTGGTCTGCGCGGCGCAGGGTGTGGAATGCCACCGACCGCTACGCTCAGGCTCCGGGGTCGAGGCCGCGATCGAGCGTGTCCGATCGGTCGTACCCACGCTCGCCGCGGATCGACCGCCCTCACCCGACATCGAGGCCGTGGCGTCGCTGATCGAGTCCGGCGCGTTCTCGGCGCCGTGACCGCCAGCGCCCCCCACCGGTCTAGAGCACGCGTCCCCGAGGCGGTACGCTCTGGGTGCGATCGCACAAATGACAGACGGAGGCGTTGATGACCTCGACAACGACGCGGCCCTCGCTTATCCCCGACCCCCAGTCGCGCACGATCCGGGCGCCCCGCGGCGCACAGCGCTCGTGCGTGACCTGGCAGGCCGAGGCGGCGCTACGGATGCTCATGAATAACCTGGACCCGGAAGTCGCCGAGGCGCCCGAGTCGCTCATCGTCTACGGCGGGCGTGGTCAGGCGGCGCGGTCCTGGGAGGCGTACGACGCGATCGTCGCGACGTTGCGTCGCCTCAAGGGCGACGAGACGCTGCTCGTCCAATCGGGCAAGCCGGTCGGGGTGGTGCGCACGCACGCGGACGCGCCGCGGGTCCTGATCGCGAACTCGAATCTGGTCCCCCACTGGGCGACGCAGGAGAAGTTCGACGAGCTGGCGGGCAAGGGCCTGATGATGTACGGGCAGATGACCGCGGGCTCGTGGATCTACATCGGGACCCAGGGCATCTTGCAGGGTACGTACGAGACGTTCGCCGAGTGCGGGCGCCTGGAGTTCGGCGGATCGCTCGCCGGGCGTCTGTGCGTGACCGCAGGGTGCGGGGGGATGGGCGGGGCACAACCACTTGCCGTCGCGTTGTGCGGCGGGACGTGCCTGATCGCGGACGTCGATCACATGCGCCTCGACCGGCGCTTGAGCGACAACTACCTCGACGAGATCCAGACGGACATGGACGGGGCGATCGATCGTGCGGTCGCGGCGGCGGAGGCGAAAGAGGCGGTCTCGATCGGTGTGCACGCCAACGCGGTCGAACTCCTCGAACGGCTCATCGCGCGGGGCGTGACGCCCGACGTGCTGACAGACCAGACCAGCGCCCACGACCCCCTGCACGGGTACGTGCCCGTCGAGATGTGCATGCGCGAGGCCGAGGTCAGGCGGCGGGAAGATCCTGACGGGTACGTCCGCCTCTCGCTGGCCTCGATGGAGCGGCACGTGCGGGTGATGGCGGAGCTCCAGAAGCTCGGCGCCGTCACGTTCGACTACGGCAATAACATTCGCCAGCGGGCCTTCGACCACGGGTTCAAGGACGCGTTCTGCTTCCCGGGGTTCGTGCCGGCGTACATCAGGCCCCAGTTCTGCCTCGGACGCGGGCCGTTCCGTTGGGTCGCGCTCTCGGGCGATCCGACCGATATCTACAAGACCGACCGGGCCCTGCTCGACGCGTTCCCGAGAGACGCGGGCGGGTACAACGAGCGCCTGCACGACTGGCTGCTCAGCTGCCACAAGAATCCGGAGGCCCTGCTGGCGGGCGATTACGAGAAGTGCGAGCCCAGGTTCGCCTTCCAGGGGCTGCCCGCGCGGATCTGCTGGTTTGGGCTGGGCGAGCGGGACAGGGCGGGTCTGCTGTTCAACGACATGGTTGCGCGGGGCGAGGTGTCGGCGCCGATCGTCATCGGGCGGGATCACCTCGATTGCGGCTCGGTCGCGAGCCCGAACCGCGAGACCGAGTCGATGAAGGATGGCTCCGACGCCGTCAGCGACTGGGCGATACTCAACGCGCTTGTGAACACCGCCTCGGGCGCGAGCTGGGTGAGCTTCCACCACGGCGGGGGCGTGGGCATCGGGTTCAGCCAGCACGCGGGGCAGGTGATCGTCGCCGACGGCACGCCCGAGGCCGCGGCGAGGCTGGAGCGCGTGCTCACAAACGACCCGATGATGGGGATCTTCCGGCACGCGGACGCGGGGTACGACCAGGCCCGCGCGTGCGGCGACGAGCAGGGCGTGGACATCCCGATGCTCTGACTCAGCCGCCGCGTGACTTCGGCAGGACCTCGACGCCCGAGCCCTCGGCGAGCACGACCGAGTTTGGCTCGGCGTCCTGGAGGACCCCCCACTCTCGGCCGTACACGCGCGCCCAGTCGAAATCGAGATCGAGCCCAGGCTCCGGGTGGACGCGCCAACGCGGGTGGCGGACCTCGTACGTCAGGGCGCGTCCGCGTCGGTCCACGCCGAAGCCCCACTGGTGCTCCTTGAACCAGTGCTCGGGCGAGTCCTCGGGCGGCATGATGGTCTGGGAGCGTGCGCGCACGGCGATGCGGTGTGCGCCCCGGTCGTGCACGGTGTACGCGGCCTCGATGTGCCCGCCGTCCTCCCGGATAGCCGCATCGATCCGGCGCGTGACGTACGGTTCGTTGTATGTCAGTCGGGCGATGGTTGAGATTGCGCGCCGGGGCACGATCTCGCGGACGAACATCACGCCGCGCCGGTCGCCATGGCGGACGTAGAACCGGAGGTTGATTTCCGGGAAGTTGACGTGTCTCGGCCAGCGGACGCCGCGGACGCGGGTGTCGCGGAACATGAACGCGACGAGGCTGACGCAGGCGCGACCATCGAGGCGGTCGAGCTCTAGGCCCGGGGGCAGGCGGGGCGTGAGCAGCGCGTCATCGACGGTGTAGCTGACGATCGCCAGGTGCTCCCATCGTGCGCTGAGGAACGGGGCGCCCACGCGTGCAGGGTAGCGGACGCGGGTGCTACACTCGCGCGCGATGGACGTCCCCCACACCCAACCCGGGAAATGGCCCGATCCGATCGCCCAGGGTCGAGTCGCGTCGAGATTCCGTCGCGACTCGCCAGAGGGCTGCAGGATCGCGCTGCTCGGGATGCCCGACGACACGGGGGTGAAGCTCAACAATGGGCGCCCGGGCGCCGCGGAGGGGCCGACTGCGATTCGGGCGGCGCTGGCGGGGTACGGCGCCGCCGAGGCGAGCGGGATCGACTGGCCCGGGGTCTTCGACGCCGGCGACGTCACGCCCGCCGATGAGCTCGACGACACGCACGACCGCGTGAGTGTTGCGGTTGAGGCGCTGCTGGCGGCGGACCTGCTCCCGGTCGGGGTCGGGGGCGGGCACGACCTGACGTACGCGTTTGTCCGCCCGCTGGCGACGCGCCTGCCCGGGATGGTCGGCGTCTACTTCGACGCGCACCTGGACGTCCGCGAGCACAAGGGCTCGGGGATGCCCTTCCGCCGGCTTGTCGAGGACTGCTCGGTCCGCGAGCTGCACGTCCTGGGCCTCGACAGGTTCGCGAATAGCGCCGAGCACGTCCGCTGGTTCCAGGGGCACGGCGGGCGGATCGATACACTCGACGCATCGGACCCATTGCCCGATGGCGACCTATTCGTCTCGCTGGACCTCGACGTGATCGACCAGGCGTACGCGCCGGGCGTGAGTGCGATGAACCCGAGCGGGTGGTCGCCCGCGACCGCCGAGGCGTGGGTGCGGGCGGCGGGGCGGAGCCCGCGCGTCCGGTGCTTCGACATCATGGAACTCTCGCCCCCGCACGACGAGAACGGGCGGACGGCCCGTCTGGCTGCCCGCCTGCTGCTCGCGTTCCTCGAGGCATTCTCGGAGCGGGCGCGATGAGCGGGCGCGACGGCTCGATGGTGATCCGCGGCGCCCGCGTGCTGACCATGGGTCTCGCGCCAGGGGCGCGGCGCGGAGCGACACTGGGCGACCTGCACGCGGTCAATGGAGCTGACATCCGCGTCGAGGGCGGGCGGGTCGTCGAGGTGGGTGCGGGCGTCGAGGCTCCGACGGGGGCCGACATCTTCGAGGCCCGCGGGCGGGTCGTCATGCCCGCGTTCGTGGACTGCCACACCCACGCGTGCTGGGCGGGTGACCGCCTCGATGAATGGGAGCTCAAGCTGCGGGGCGCCACGTACCTCGAGATCCTCGAGGGCGGCGGTGGGATCATGTCCACCGTCCGGGCGGTCCGGGCCGCGAGTCAGCGTGAGCTGGCCGACTCCCTGGGGCGGCGCTTGAGCGTAATGCTCGGCGAGGGGACCGCGCACGCCGAGGTCAAGAGTGGGTACGGTCTGAGAACCGAGGACGAGTTGAAGATGCTGCGGGCGATCGCAGACGCCGGCGCATCGTTCCCGGGCACGCTCCGGATGACCGCGTGTATCGGGCACGCCAAGGACCCAGGCCAGCCCGGGTTCGTCGAGACCACGATCAACGAGACGCTCGGGGCGGTCCACGACGAGTTCCCCGACGCGACCATCGACGCGTACTGCGAGCGTGGCGCCTGGTCGCTCGACGAATGCCTGCGTCTGTTCGACCGGGCGTTGGAGCTCGGGCACGACCTGCGGGTGCACGCGGACCAGTTCAACAGCCTGGGCATGGTCCCCGAGGCGATCCGCCGGTCGTTTCTCTCCGTCGATCACCTCGAGGAGACGACTCCCGACGACATGAGATCGTTGGCACAGAGTGACACGCTCGGCGTGATGCTTCCGTGCTCGGGCTTCCATGTCGATGGGAGGTACGCCGATGGGCGGGCATTGCTCGACGCGGGCGGGCTGCTGGCGATCGCGACCAACGCGAACCCGGGGTCTGCCCCATGCCTGAGCATGCCGATGGCGATCGCCCTCGCGGTGCGCCATCTGGGCGTCACACCCGCCGAGGCGATCGGGGCAAGCACGATCAACGCCGCGGCCCTGCTCGGCCTCGGGGACCGGGGCCAGATCGCGCCCGGGACGATCGCGGACCTCGTCCTACTGCGTCACACCGACGAGCGCCAGCTCGCCTACGAGTTCGGCGCCCGGCACGTGGACGCCGTGATCGTGGGTGGCAACATCGTCCGCGGCGGCTTCTGACCCCTTCAGGGCAAAAGCACGGGTAGAACGCGGGGCTCGACCGACAGCTCGAGGCGATCGGACGGCCCGCTCTCGCCCAGTTCGCCGTCGAGCTGGTGGACAGGGGACGCGGCCTCGGCGCCGATGCTGACCCGCTCGCCGATTGTCTGGATCACGCCGGGCAGGCGTGTGTGGACCCGGGCGCGGGCGGCGAGCATCCACAGCGCGGCCCGCGCCGACGTCGCGCAGGGCATGAACACGACGTCGAAGCGCCCATCGTCCATGACCGCGCGGGGCGCCGGGTCGATCCGCAGGGCGTACTGGCGGGAGTTGGCGACGACGACCATGCCGCGACGCCCCTCGACGACGCTCGTGCCGTCCACCTCGATGCTCAGGCGCGGGATGGTCGGGCGGAGTATCTCGTCGAGCACCGGGCGCGCGTAGGCCATGTGCCCCGAGGCCCGCGTGCGTGAGGCGTCGAGCGTTTGGATAATGCCCGCGTCGGGCCCGAGCGAGCACATGATCAGGAAAGTCTGCGCGTTGCACCGGGCGAGATCGACGCGTGTCGTGCGCCCGCCCTCGACCGCCCGCGTCACGTGCTCGGGGCCGCGTCGCATGCCGAACTCGCGGGCGAAGAGGTTCTCGTTGCCGCACGCGGCGTGGTAGATCGGCGTGCCCGCGGCGATCGCCGCGTCGGCGGCGTGGTGGACCGTGCCGTCCCCCCCCACCACGACCAGCGCGTCGGCCGTCGCCAGGCGCTGCGCGTCGAGCGGCTCGTGCTCGCCGACCGCGAGCCGCTTGGCCTTGTGCCCGCGGGCCTCGAGCGTGTCGGCGATCCGCGCCGCCAGCGCCACGGCGCGTCCCCGCCCGGACCTCGGGTTGCTCAGCACGACCGCATGCATGGGACACGAGCGTAGCGGACTCCACGGCGTGCGACGCGGGCCCGCTCGCCCTACGATGCGGACCCATGTCCAGGCTTCCGACAATCGAGGGCGCGGACGCCGAGCGCGCCGCTGAGGCGGCGCACAAGGTCGTCGTCGTCCACCAGCGTCTGTCCGACTTTGTCCGCGAGGGGCACACGCTCGCCGTGATCGACGCGTTCGTCGCCAAAGCCCTCGACTCGCTCGGCGCCCGCTCGTGCTTCAAGGGCTACCGGGCCGGGCGGTTGCCCCCCTTCCCCTCGCACGCGTGCCTGAGCGTCAACGAATGCGTCGTCCACGGCACGGCCGGCTACTACGAGAAACCCCTCAAGCGGGGCGACCTGATCTCGATCGACATCGGCGTCCTGTACCGCGGCTGGATCGGCGACGCCGCCTGGACGTATGCGATCGGCGAGGCGAGCGACGAGGCCCGGAGGCTCATGAAGGCGGGCATGGACTCGCTCCGCCTGGGCATCGAGCAGCTCAGGCCCGGCAACACGTTCAACGAGTGGGCGAAGACCGTCCAGGGCTGCGTCGAGGGCGACTACAAGCTCCACCTCGTCCGCGGCCTGGGCGGGCACGGGTACGGGCGGCGCCTGCACGAGCCCCCCTTCGTCTCCAACTCCGTCCCGGGCTTCCCGATGGAATGGCCCGACGGCTCGCGCGAGTGTCGCGCGGGCACGCTCGTCGCGGTCGAACCGATGCTCGCCGTGGGCACGGGCGAGACGAGCCAGGGCAAGGGCGAGTGGCCGATCTTCACCGCCGACGGCTCGCTCGCGGTCCACTACGAGCACGACGTGCTGATCACGAACGACGGGCCGCGGGTCTTGACGGCGGGGCTCGACGAGCTGCCGCAGGTCCTGGGCGGCTGACACCAGGGGACACGATGGGGCGGATCGACGACATCTTCTCGTCTGCAAAGCTCGAAAACCGGCGCCTGCTGATGCCGTTCGTCTGCGCCGGCTCGCCCACGCGTGGCTGCCTGCCCGAACTGCTGCTCGGACTGGAGCGGGGCGGGGCGTCGATCGTCGAGGTCGGGTTCCCCTTCTCGGATCCGATCGCCGACGGGCCCGTGATCGCCGCGGCGATGCACGCGGCCCTCTCGCGGGGCTCGACCCCCGCCGAGACGCTCGTGCAGGTCAAGGGCGTCCGCGACCGCCTGTCGATCGGGCTGGTCGCGATGGTCTCGGTCTCGCTCGTGCAGGCGATGGGCGGCGCAGCCGGGTTCTGCGAACGGGCGGCGGACGCTGGCTTCGACGGGCTGATCGTGCCTGACTGCCCGATCGAGGAGGCCGAGCCGCTGCGCGAGGCGGCAGGTACTCGCGGCCTCACGCTCTCTCTGCTCGTCGCCCCGACCACGCCCCCGGAGCGGGCCGCGAGGATCGCGGGCGCGTGCACAGGCTTCGTGTACCTACTCGCCAGGGCGGGCGTCACGGGCGAGCGGGACGAGGCGCCCGAGATCGAAGCGCGCGTCGAGGCGATCCGCGCCGCGGCGCCCGCCATCCCTATCGCGTGTGGCTTCGGCGTCTCGACCGCCGACCATGTCCGCGCCGTCACACGCCACGCCGACGCGGCGATCGTCGGCACCGCCCTGGTCCGGCGTTTGGGCGAGGCGGGGAATGACGATGACGCGATCTCGTCGGCGGGCGAAGGATTCTGCCGCGAGCTTACTGCGGGGGTGTCGGCCTAGATCAGTCTCGCAAACGGAACCGCGTCAGTAGATCTTCGCTTCATCGAGACGGTCGCCGCGGGTGGCTTCCATGTACGCCTCGCACTCAGGCGTTGCGCTCGTCCCGGTCCAACGGCTTCCCGTCGGGAACCAGGGGTTCGGGTCCTTGTACGCCTCGCTCTGGCCCATGCTGTTCACGTGCCCGTCGAAAAACGCAACATTGATCGTCGAGCTGGGATGCCTGAACGACAGGAGCTGGTTGTCTGGCGCCGCGACTACCGCGCTGAACGGCTCGCGCCCATACGCCGTCGACCCCTGCACCACAGGGCTCGAATCAAAGAACGACCCGAAGTTGGACGGGCTCGCGTCGGCGTCGAAATCGAGGCCGTCGTCCCTTGAGGCGTAGCGGGTGCCGTCCGCGAACATGACCTTGTTGGTCATGTCTGTGCCGACGCGATCGAGGCGTGGCAGAAATGCGGGGGGAGCGACCGCGACGTCGTCAAATCCATACTTAACGCGTCGGACAAATGGCGGAGAACTCGTATCGAGAGTCGGGAGCGTGCTGTCAAACGAGAGGTAGTAGAACGGTGGCGGGGCGAGGAAGCTGATTTGGCGGAAGCCCTCCTCGTCGAGAACCGCACGGAAGTCTTCCTCATCGGGTACGGAACCAAGGCCGAAGATGGCATCGTTGTACGA
The DNA here is from genome assembly GCA_029260515.1 of Phycisphaerales bacterium. Classification (GTDB taxonomy): domain Bacteria; phylum Planctomycetota; class Phycisphaerae; order Phycisphaerales; family UBA1924; genus JAJRXR01. Next base: position 37,270 of record JAJDDC010000040.1, read on the forward strand.
AGTTGCCGCGGCGCACCCGTAGTTGTTAAAGAGTTGCGCTGTGCGTCGCGCACGGTTGTCGGAAAGGCCGACCGCATCCCCGAGAATCGGGCTCAGCCAGTCGAGGACGGAAGTCGGGGCATCGGGCTCAGAGTTCCCATACAACTCGTTGAGCGGCTGCGTGCCTCCCGGGACGATCCAGAAATGATCGGTGTTCGACGTGTTTGGCCCGGAGTACTGGTCTTTGTTCTCGAGCGCGTAACCAATCTGGAGTTGCGCGACCTGACGCTGCATCGCCGAGCACACCATCGTCCTGGCGGTATTCCGGGCAGCGCCCAGAGCCGGAAGCAGGATGCCGATCAGCAACGCGATGATCGCGATCACGACCAGCAGTTCGATCAGCGTGAAGCCGCGATCGAAGAATTGCTTGGTATTCGGCCGTTGTGTCATGACTACTTCTCCGGACAGTGCTCTGTCGGCGGGGCTAGGGACGGGCTCTGCGCGGGGCCTTGTCGCTGTACTCAACGGCTCCGCTCTGCGAGTTCACCACCACGGACGAATATTCCATATTCTCCAGCATGCCCATCGCGCGCGGCACGATGACCCAGCTGTCGTCGTTCTCGATGATCGGCAAGAGGGTGTACTCGCCGGAGTCGGGATTCTTTTCCGGGAGCGCCATCGCCCGGCGCCCTCTTGTGCTGAATGTGAATCGATCGCCGTTGGTCACGTCGATAAGTATGTGGCTGTCTTTGAGGTTGACGCTGGACCCGCCCAGGAAGCTGAACGCCAGCGACCCGCCGAGCACGACAACGGCGACAATAAAAAGACCGATCTGCCACGGCTTCATACCGTCCATAGCTCCTCGCCTCGCTGGCCGGTCCGGCCTGGACGCGGCGCCCCTCGGGGCAGTCCATCCCGCCCCGCGCTGGCCCCCGTCGGGCCCCGGCGGGGACACGCCGAGTATAGAGCAAGCGCACGCGCCGGCGGGTGTTATGGCGCCCTTGTGAGCGATTTGGACGGCGCCAGATCGACCATGACCGGGTAATGGTCGGCGGCGTACCCCTGGAACGTGCTCAGATCGCGCCACGAGACCTCCGCCGGGCGGGCGGGGGTGCCCAGGATCGTCTCGGATTCGGCGATCGATGCCGCGGCCGCGGTAGCGTTGGCGAGGATCGTATCGATGCGGCGCCCGGACTCGTGGCTCGTCCACCTTGCCTTCGGACCCGCGTTGTCCGCGAACAGATCGTGGAAGCCGGCCGAGACGAGCGTCTGCATCGACGGCGCGTCCGAGGTCGCGTTGAAATCGCCCAGGATCAGCGTCGGGCCCAGGTCGCCCTCGGCCTGGCGGATCTCGTCCATGACCGCGACGAGCCCCTCGGACTCCTTGTCACGCCAGTAGTCGGAGTACCGCCCGGACTTCATGTGCACCGCGAACACGCGGAGGCGCCAGGCCTCGTCGCCGCCCCAGGCGTCGCCCGGGATCTCGACCACGACCATCAGGGGCGAGCGGTGGAAGACGATGGGCTCGCCGGCGTGCCAGTTCTCGTTGTTGCCGTACTTGTCGGGGTGGATGCCGCCCAGGGGGCGCTTGATCCAGTTCTTGACCTCGACGATGGGGAAGCGTGAGAGGACCGCCTGCTCGATGCCGCGCTCGTCGCCCGCGTCGATCGAGACGACGTGCTCGTAGCCCATATCGTCCAATCGCGAGTCCATAAACCAGTGCAGGGCGGCCTCTGACTCGACCTCTTCGAGGCAGATGACGTCGGCGTCGAGCGCGCGTATCGCGAGGGCGACCGCGTCGAGTTGGCCGTCGGGCTTCCTGTCATCGATGTCCTCCTGGCGACCCGACAGGTCGGGGTCGTCCACGTCGTCGAAGAGGTTCTCGACGTTGTACGTCGCGACGCGGATCGAGCCGGTCGCCTTGCTCGGCGCCTCGGTGACGCCGAAGCGTGCGGGGAAGAGCGGCTCGACGGCCGGCGCGGGCGCACTCGTGGGCTCGTCGGCGTTCGTGTCGACGGGCGGGGAGATCGTGGCCGCGGGCTGGCAGGCGGCCGCGAGGCTCGCCGCGGCGAGCAGGACGCCCAGCGCCAGGCGTCGTGTGTGTGTCTGGATCATCGGCGTTGCTCCTCCGGAGGGGCGCCCGTCCACCGGGCGGCGCGATCGCGTCGAGTGTATGGGCCTCAGCGTCTGGCCCCGCGCCCACCCCGCCCGAGACGGGCCGCGCCCATCACACGGGCCGTCAGCGACGTCGGGGGCTCGATCCGCCCCCCACGCACGAGACGCGAGGGGTCGCGGTCCAGCACGCCCAGGACACCGGTCGCCAGGGCGGTTGTCGCGTCGATCGCGCGTGCGGCGTCGGGCGAGGCGGCACCCCGCAGTGCGCCCGCGGCCCGGAGTTGGTCGCCCGCCAGCTTGACCCATCCCCGCACGAAGCGGGCGCAGTCATCGGGGTCGGTCCAGGCCCGGATCTTGAAGGGCGTGAGGCCCGTGCTCTCGAAGCTGTCGGCAGGAAAATACACCCGGCGCGGGTGGGCGTCGAAATCGCGCGCAAAGCCCCGCAGCTGCGAGACGATCTGCAGGGCGATGCCCCACTTGCGGTAGAGCTTGGCGGCCTCGTGCGGGTGGACCCGCGGCGCGACGCCCAGGATCGCGCCCGTGCACAGACCCAGGTTTCCCCCCAGCGCCCGGCAGCACGCCTTGAAGTGCTCGGCGTCCTCCACCGCCCGGTCGGCCAGGTCCAGGCCCATCTCGTCAAGGGCGGTGAGCACCCAGCCGGGGTCGATGCCGTACGTCGCGACGACCGCGGCCAGCGCAGGCCACATCGGATCGGCGTGCTCGGGCGGGCTCCCCGTCAGGGCTCGCTCGGTCTGGTCGCGGAAGCGTGCGAGGTTCTGGACGCGCGCCTCGGGGGGCCAGTTGCCGTCGATGACCTCTCGGGCGGCCCGGATCCAGGACAGCAACGCCGTAATCGATCCGCGTCTGGGCTCGGGGATTGACCGCAGACGCGTGGTGATCAACGGCGACTCGCGGGACAGGGCGTTGTGGCAGTGCTCGAACGAGCGCCGGAGGGTCTCGGGGTCGCACCCGTCGAGTGTGGGCGCGAGACTCGGGGCCTCCAGCCACAACTCGATCGGGGACCGCCCGACACCGACGCGTGTCTTCTCGCGGGCTTGCGACCTCTGGGGACGCGCGGCGTCTGTTGGGGCCTGGGGCATGCTGGGGGCTTCCGTGCACAGCGCCCCATGGGCGCCCGCCCAAGGTAGCCGAAGGCCGGTCAGGCGGGGCTCGGCGGGACGCCCGGGGTGGATAACCCGACGCTTCCGGGAGCCCTCACGCGTTTCCTATCATCCGGCGTGATGGGGCGTTGCGTCCGACGCCCCGCCCGTTGGGAGTGGAATGCGTCTGATCCTGGCCAACCCGAGGGGCTTCTGCGCCGGCGTCCGCATGGCGATCGACGTGGTCGATCAGATCTTGGATGTTTTCGAGGGCGAGCCGATCTACGTCTACCACGAAATCGTCCACAACCGGCACGTCGTGGACCGGTTCCGCGACCGGGGCGTTTCATTTGTTGAGGACGTGGACGACGTGCCGGAGGGGGCGATCGTCGTCTTCAGCGCCCACGGCATTAGCCCGGCGGTCCGCGAGCAGGCCCGTGCCCGCAATCTCACAGCGATCGACGCGACGTGCCCGCTGGTGACCAAGGTCCACTCGGAGGCGGTCCGCTACGCCCGCCAGGGGTACCAGATCCTGCTCGTCGGGCACAAGAACCACCAGGAGGTCATCGGGACCAGCGGTGAGGCGCCGGGGCGGACGCTCGTGGTCGAATCGCCCGAAGACATCCCGGGCCTCGCGATCGAGGACCCCGAGCGGCTCGTCTACCTGACGCAGACCACGCTCTCGACAGACGACGCGGGAGTCATCATCGACGCGCTCAAGGAGGCTTTCCCGGCGATAAAAGCGCCGCCATCCGAGGACATCTGCTACGCGACGACCAACCGCCAGGAGGCGGTCCGTCAGATCGCCCCCGAGTGCGACCTTGTGCTCGTCGTCGGGTCAAAGAACTCGTCCAACTCCGTGCGTCTGACCGAGATCGCCCAGACCGCGGGCACGCGAGCGCGTCTGCTCGACGACGCTGGCGAGCTGGACCCGTCGTGGTTCGTTGGCATCGATCGTGTGCTTGTGACCGCGGGAGCGTCGGCGCCCGAGGATCTGGTCGCGGGGATCTGCCGCACGCTCGTGCAGCGGTTCGGCGCGACGATCGAGCAACGGGACGTGTTCGATGAGAAGGTCGAGTTCGGCCTGCCTATAACGCTCAAGCGGGAGATGAAGGGCAAGGGGATCGACCCGGAATCGCGGCGGGTGCGGGTGGAGGCGCCCGTGATCACCGAGGCGTTGTACGGCGCGGTCCCCCTGACGGTGTCGGCCGGGGACGCTGACGCCTGAGATGCGCCACCCGGACAACCACATCTTTGCGCACACACCCGAGACGCTGGCCGAGTGGTGCGCCGAGCGCGGCATGCCCGGTTTCCGCGCCAAGCAGATCCTTGAGTGGGTCTACGAGAAGGGCGTTGTGGACCCAGCGCAGATGTCGAATCTGTCCAAGCAGGACCGCGAGACGCTCACGCGGGAGAAGACGTTTCTCTCGGGCGCGACGGTCGCCCACCAGCTCGCGTCCGACGGCACGCAGAAGCTGCTGATCGAGTGGCCCGACGTGTTGGACGGCTCGATCGCGCCCGAGGAGGCACAGGTCGATCATTCGCGCCGTCTGCCGATCCTGGGCAGGCAGATGCCGTACTCGGACACCGCCCGCCAGACCGAGTGCGTCATGATCCCCGCACAGAACGACCGGGGCGACGGCGTGCCCTCGCGCCGGACCGCGTGCATCTCCAGCCAGGTCGGGTGCCCGGTCGGGTGCCGGTTCTGCGCCTCGGGTTTGGGCGGGCTGGACGGGAACCTGTCGGCGGGGCGGATCGTCGAGCAGGTCTGGCGCCTCGGGCGCCTGCCTGGTGTCGAGCGGATCACCAACATTGTCTTCATGGGCATGGGCGAGCCGCTGGCGAACTTCAAGCCTGTGACGCACGCGGTGCGCTCGATCACAGCGGATTGGGGCCTTGGCATCTCCGCACGCAAGGTGACGGTCTCGACCGTGGGTCTGCCAAAGGCGATCGAGAGGCTGAGCGACGAGCTCGATGTGCCGGTGACGCTCGCGTTGTCGCTGCACGCGCCGACGGACGAGCTGCGCCGGAGGCTGATCCCCTGGGCGGAGCTGACGACGATCGCGGATCTGCTGGCGGCGTGCCGCAGGTGGTTCGAGAAGACCGGGCGGGAGATCACGCTCGAGTACATCCTGCTCGGCGGCGTGAACGACCAGGCGGAGCACGCGGCGGCGCTTGCGGGGGTCGCCAAAACGCTCCGGGCCAACGTGAACCTGATCCGGTACAACGAGGTCGCGGGACTCGAGTTCCGGCGTCCGGACGCGGGGGACGTACAACGCTTCCAGGAGATTCTGCGTGCCCGGGGCGTGAACGCGCACATCCGGGCATCGCGCGGGCGGGACATCGCGGCGGCGTGCGGGCAGTTGAGGCATGAGAAGGCGGGTGTGTAGATCCGGCACGAGGCAGGCGGGACGCCTGTCCCACAATGATCGATGTAGGCGGGCACAACGCCTGCCCCCAACGGGTTGCGGGCGGGCGTGGTGTCGCTAAGGTTTGGCCTTGATGCTGCTGGTGCTGGCCCAATCCGGGGACGGGACGCCGCCGAGCTGGGCCGACGAGTTCCAGGCGTACTCGGCGTTCCACGCGGTCGCCGTCGCGGTGTGCATCGTGCTCATCGTGCTGGCGTGCAGCATTGGGCGGGCGTGGCGCGGGTCGGACCGCGAGCGGACGCTGCGTCTGGCGATCGGGTGGTCGATATTCGCGTTCCAGGCATTCGCGACGGTGTGGCGGGTGCTCCCAGAACAGTGGGATATCGGGCAGAGCCTGCCCCTGCATATGTGCCGTGTGATCTCGTGGATCGCTGCGATCTCACTGATCACGGGCGACTGGCGGGCGCGGTCGCTGACGTACTTCTGGGGGATCGGGCTCTCGACGCAGGGGTTCATCACCCCGATGTGGAGCAACGGGTACGCGAGCCTCGACTTCTGGATGTACTGGCTCGGGCACGGGCAGATCGTGCTCGCGGCGGCGTACGACCTGAGCGTGCGTGGGTACTCGCCCAAACGCAAGGACTGGGCGTTCGCGTGCCTGGCCGGGCTCGCGTACGGGCTGGTTGTGATCGGCGTGAACATCGCGCTGGGTACGAACTACTCGTACCTGGGCGCGGGCGAGTACGAGGCCAAGAGCGTCGTTGATGTTCTCGGTCCCTGGCCGTGGCGGTTGTTGTCGATGATCGGAGGGGCGGGCGCGGTGTTCACGCTGCTGTACCTCGCGGCGATCGTGGGGCGACGGTGGCGCCGACGGATCGCGCGCTGGCGTGGGCGCACCGGCTCGCTCGAGACCGCCTGAGACCATGACCCCCCCACCGCCCGCAACTCCCTCCATGCCCGGGGCCACGCCCGGGTGGCTCGACCAGTTCCAGGCGTTCGGCGTCGTGCACATGCTCGTCACGCTTGTCGCCGTGGTCCTCATCCTGGGCTCGTGCATCCTCGGGCGGCGATGGCGCGCGACCGGGCGAGATCGGTCGGAGATCCGCCTGCGGGGCGGCTGGGTCGGATTCACGATCGGGTGGCAGGCGCTGGCGACGCTGTGGTACCTGGTGCACTGGGACGTGGGCGTGAGCTTGCCCCTGCACGTGTGCGATCTGGCGGCGTGGATCGCGCCGTTCGCGCTGTGGCTGCAGGTCCGGTGGCTCCGGTCCCTCCTGTACTTCTGGGCGATCGCGCTGTCCACGCAGGCGTTCTTCACGCCGGTCGTCCAGGACGGCGTCGGGCGCCTGGAGTTCTGGCTGTTCTGGATCGGGCACCTCCAGATCGTTGGCTCGGCGATCTACGACGCGGCGGTGCTCGGGTACCGACCGCGGCTGCGCGATTTGATATTCGCGGCCCTCGCCCTGGCGGGCTACGGGGTGGTCATGCTCGCCCTGAACCTTGCCATCGGGACGAACTACGGGTACGTGGGTCGGAGCAACCCGTCGGCGCCAACGGTGATCGACCACCTCGGGCCCTGGCCCGGGCGGGTCTTCCTGCTGTACGCGCTGGCGGTGGTCGCGATGGTGCTGACGTGGGTGGTGTGGCCCGTGTGCGCACGGCTCGCGGGCGACGCCGAGCGAGGCGGCGTCACGTAGACTCGGCGGATGGTCTGGCTCATTCTGACAATGGTGGTGGTCGGTCTGGCGGTGTCGGCGCCGACGGTCTGGGCGGCGCGCCGCCTGGGCGCCCGTATGGGTGCGATGGACACGGCGCCGATCGAGGGCCAGGTGAAGATGCACGCACGCCCCGTGCCCAACACGGGAGGGGTCGGGATCTATCTCGGGATCGTCTTGCCCCTGACACTCGGGCTGATCGGGGCTTGGGTGCTGAACCCCGGAGATCTCTCGGGTCTGGCGGGGGTGGGCGAGCACCTGGAGGGCGTTCGGTCGATGACGCCCCTGGCGTTGGCATTCATCGGGGCGCTGACGGCGCTGCACGTGGTCGGCCTGATCGACGACCGGCGGCCGCTGGGGCCTTGGGTAAAAATGACGGTGATGGCGGTGGTGGCGCTGGTGGTGGCATGGCCGAGCGCGGGGATGGACACGCGTCTCCTGACGCTGCTGGACGGGCGCGTGGGCGGCGCGTGGCTGAGCGTGCTGGTGACCGTGGTCTGGTTCGTCGCGGTGACCAACGCGTTCAACTTCATCGACAACATGGACGGGCTGTGCGCCGGGGTGGCGGCGGTCGCGGGGGCGTGCTTCCTGGCCGCGGCGTTGATCGGGGGGCAGTGGTTCGTCGCGGGGACGCTGGCGTTGGTGGTGGGCTCGTGCCTGGGGTTTCTGGTGTTCAACTTCCCGCCTGCGCGGGTGTTCATGGGCGACGGGGGGTCGCTCGTTGTCGGGTTCTGCATGGCGTTCCTGACCACGCGGACGACGTACCTGCCCGAGGGCGACGCGGCTGGCGACTGGCGGTGGTACGGCGTGCTGATGCCTGTCGTCGTGCTCGCGATCCCGCTGTACGACCTGGTGAGCGTGACGCTGGTCCGCGTGTCGCAGGGCAAGAGCCCGTTCGTAGGCGACCTGCAGCACTTCTCGCACCGGTTGGTCCGGCGGGGGCTGAGCAAGCGGGCGGCGGTGCTCGTGATCTATGGGTTCACGCTTGTAACCGGGCTGGCGGGCGTGCTGCTCGCGTCGGTAGACGCGTGGCAGGCGGCCGTGCTTGGCGCACAGGTCGCGGCGTTGCTGGGCGTGCTCGCCGTGCTGGAGCTTCGCACGCGTGGGGACACGGGCGACGGGCGGGGGCTCGGGGCGTGACCGGCGGAGCGGAGATCACGCCGCCGGGTCGATCGCTGACTCGCGTGGGCTGGGTCGGGTTCGTGCTGATCGTGGTGACGGCGTTGGTGCGCGCGTCGGTGTCGTTTGACCCGCTGCCGTACTGGGGGTCGGACCCTCTGGTGACGTTTGTGCCAAAGACCGGGTTCGGGCCAACAGCGGTGGCGGCGTCGGACCTGCTGCTTGTCGTCGGGGCGATGCTGTGCGTGCTGGGGGGGCGCGGGGGGCGGGCGGGGATGCTCGAGTGCGTCGGGCTCGGGGGCGGAGCGGTCGGCGTCGGGCTGCATGGGCTCGTGCTGGTCCGTGATCCGGCGGCGGCCGGCGAGTGGATTCTGCACGGCTCGCTGGATCACCTGCTGCCGGGCGTGACCTGGGCGTCGGGGCTGGCGGCGATGGTCGGTATGCGCCGGGCGTGCGCCGATCCGCGCGCGCGGCGCATGGCACTCGGCGTGCTGCTCGGGTTCGTCGGGATGCTGGCGGCCAAGGGTCTCATGCAGGTCTATGTCGAGCACCCGATGACGGTGCACGACTACGAACAACGGCGCGGGGAGACGCTGGCGGCCAGAGGTTGGCGACCCGGCTCGGCGATGGCCCAGGCGTACGAGCGGCGCCTGTACCAGGCCGACGCGTCGGGGTGGTTCGGTCTCTCGAACGTGCTGGCGACGTTTGCGGCGGCGGCGGCGGTCGGGCTCGGCGCCTTGGCGGTTTCTGTGTTGAAGAAGGGATTGAAGTGGATCGCGGTCCTCGCCGGCGGGGGCGCCGCGCTGGCGGCGCTGACGCTCGTACTCACACACTCCAAGGGCGGGATCGGGGCCGCGGTCGTCGGGCTCGGGTGGCTGATCGTGGTCGCGTGCACGCCGATCGGGAGGCGATGGGCGGGGTGGCTGGCGCTCGCGGCGGCGGTCGGTGTGGTCGGGCTCGTCGCGGCCCGGGGGATGCTCGGCGACGAGCTGGGCGAGCTGAGCCTGCGGTTCCGGGCGCAGTACCAGGTCGGGGCGGTTGGGGCGTGGCTCGAACACCCGGTCCTCGGCGTCGGGCCGGGCGGGTTCCGCGACGCGTATCTGCGGCATCGCCCGGAGCTGTCGGTCGAGGAGGTGGTTAGCCCACACAGCGTCGTGTTCGAGTGGATCACGACGCTGGGGGTGTTCGGGATGGTGTGGGTTGGGCTGCTGGCGTGGGCAGCGTTTGGGCTGGGTTGCCCGCGAGCAAAGGGGATTGAGCCGGTCGCGACGCGCGAGGACGAGCCGCGGCGGGACCTGGGCGTGATGGTGCTATTCGCTCTTGCGGCGACGGCGGCGAGCGCGTGGGTCGAGCGAGAGATGGCGACGGGCGAGGGCGGCTTGATGCGCGTCGCGGGGCTCGCGGCGTGGGTGGTCATCGCGTCGGCGGTCGCGGCGGCGTATCGGGCTGGGCCCGCGAGGCTCGGGGAGCTCGGGGTGCGTGCCGCGGGGCTGGTGCTGGTCGTGCACGCGATGATCGAGGTGACGCCTGGCTGGGAGTCGGCGGCGCCGGTATTCGGGGCGTTGCTCGGCGCGGCGTCGGCGCGCCGAGCGGAGTGCGCCGCCCCCGAACGGCGCGGCGGGCGGGCAATCGGCGTGCTCGCGTTGGCGCCGATCGCGCTGCTGGCGCTCGCGGGCGTTTGGCGGGCCGGCGTGTGGGAGGGGCGGCTGGAGCGGGCGGCGGACGCGGTGCGCCCCGCGGCCGAGATCCGCGAGCGGTTCGGTCAGGTCACACGGGGTACGCCTCTCCCGGGGGACTCGATCAATCGCGTGATCGCGGACGCGGCCGACTTGCTCGGCGAACCCATCGGGGGCGACACAGGCAACTTCAATATCCAGTTCTACCGCCTCACCGCGCGGTCCGGGGAGGCGGCGTTGGCGCCGCTGGAGCGCGGGCTGCGCGAACGGCCGGACCACGCCGGGACACGCAGGGCGCTCGGACGCCTCCACCTCGCCCTGAGCTCGCTCAGCGAATCGATGGGTAATGAAGTCGCGTCGCGCAGGCATGCCGAGCGAGCGGCACGGATCGCCGATGAGGGGGTGGCGCTCCGCCCGGGCAGTGCGGCGGCCTGGTCGTGGCGTGGCCTGACGTACGGGTCGTCGGGGTGGCGGGCGGGCCCGGATGCCGGGGATCGGGCACGCGAGAGCTGGGAGCGGGTTCACGGGCTGGACCCGCTGGGTCTGGACGCGCCGACGAGGCTGATGGCGCTCGCGGTCGAGGCAGGCGACGCAAGGGCGGCGGCCCGGTGGGCCTTAGAATCGTTGCGCCTGGACGGGCTCAAGCGGCTTGATCCGCTGAAGCGATTGAGCGACGCCGAACGCGCCGAGGCCCAGCGGATCGCGGGCGAGCCGTAGCCGAATCTTGACGAGGACGCCCGGCGGGTGGCTTGATCCGGGATGGGTGGGGGATAGCATTCTGTGGTCGGGTTCTTTCTGGATTTTGCGGCGTTGGCCGTCGGTCCGGGGCCCGGCGCACGGGACAGTTGAACCGGGAGTTCCAGCCATGGGCGAGGACCAAGACCCGGACCCCGCGTGACGACGGCCCGTCCGCGGCGGCTCCGAGGCGAGCGACGCGGGTTCTACGGGCCACCATCTTCGGCCGCGACGGGCGGCATCAGCACAAGTCAGCGACGACGTTCGGACCTGGGCGGCAACGCCGGGCTCGGGTGGTCGGCGAGCAGAACGAAGCGGCGGCCAGCCGCGTGAACACCCGGCCGGCGAGCCGGGGGCTGGCGGCGGGACACGAACGAACACCCGCACCGGGCGGGGCAGACGAACAGACCGAGGCACGACAATGGCGACCGACCTTTCCAACATCCGCAACATCGGGGTGTGTGCGCACATCGACGCGGGCAAGACCACCGTTACCGAGCGGATCTTGTTCTACGCGGGCAAGAACTACAAGCTCGGCGAGGTCCACGAGGGCACCGCGACGATGGACTTCCTGCAAGAGGAGCAGGAGCGCGGCATCACGATCCAGTCGGCCGCGACGACGTGCCCCTGGACGCGGTCGGGCGTTGACTACAAGATCAACCTGATCGACACGCCCGGGCACGTGGACTTCACGATCGAGGTGGAACGGTCGCTGCGTGTGCTCGACGGCGCGGTCGCGGTCTTCGACGGCAAGGAGGGCGTGGAGGCCCAGTCGGAGACGGTCTGGCGCCAGGCGGACCGGTACAAGGTCCCGCGGATCTGCTTCATCAACAAGATGGACAAGCTGGGTGCGGACTTCGAGTTCAGCTTCACGTCGATCAAGAAGCGGCTGGGCGCCAAGCCGGTCGCGGTGCAGTACCCGATCGGGCATGGTCATGATTTCCTCGGGATCATCGACCTCTTGGGCATGAAGGCGTACTACTTCGAGGCCGACTCGCAGGGCGCTGTGGTGACCGAGAAGGAGATCCCCGACGAGCTGATGGAGACCGCCAAGAAGTGGCGCCACGAGCTGATCGAGCAGGGCGTCGAGCTCGACGACGAGCTTATGGAGCGGTACCTGGAGGTCGGCGAGGACTCGATCAGCGTCGAGGAGATCCGCAAGGCGATCCGCAAGGGCACGATCTCGCGCGAGATTAACCCGGTGTTCTGCGGCTCGGCCCTCAAGAACATCGGCGTCCAGCGCCTGCTCGACGGCGTCGTCGACTACCTGCCCAACCCGCAGGAGGTGCCGGCCGTGGACGGCGAGGACCCTCGCGACCCCGAGGTGAAGATCAAGCGTCCCAACAGCGACGACGCTCCGTTCAGCGGGCTGGTCTTCAAGGTCGTGAGCGACACGCACGGCGACCTGACGTACGTCCGGATCTACTCTGGCATCCTCAAGAAGGGCACGCGCGTCCTCAACCCGGTCAACGGCAAGCGGGAGATCGCCAGCCGCATCTTCGAGATGCACGCGAAGGACCGCCTGCCTCTCGAGGAGGCGGGCGCTGGGAACATCGTCGCGGTCGTCGGTATCAAGGACTCGATCACGGGCGATACCCTGTGCTCGACCGACGAGCCGATCGTGCTCGAGCGGATGGACTTCCCGGATCCCGTGATCAGCATGTCGATCGAGCCGAACACGGCCGACGACAAGCGGAAGCTCTCCGAGGCGCTGGTGACGATCCGTCGCGAGGACCCGTCGTTCCGCTCGGAGTACAACGACGAGACGGGCCAGACGATCATCTCGGGGGTGGGCGAACTGCACCTGGAGATCATCAAGAACAAGCTGCTGCGTGACATGAAGGTCGGCGTGCAGGTCGGGCGCCCGCGGGTGAGCTATCGCGAGGCAATCCAGGGCCCGTACAACGGCGCACGCGGGTTGTTCAAGAAGCAGACGGGTGGCCGGGGCCAGTTCGGAGACGTCACCGTCAATATCGAGCCATTCACCAAGGAGCAGGCCGAGGAGGCCAAGCTCAAGTTCAACGACAGCATCGCCTTCGAGAACAAGGTCGTGGGCGGGTCGGTGCCCAAGGAGTACATCCCGTCGGTGGAGGCGGGCGTCCGGAACACTGCCAAGAGCGGCGTGAGCGCGGGCTACCCGCTGATCAACATCAAAGTCACGCTCGTGGACGGCAAGTACCACGAGGTGGACTCGAGCCAGGTCGCGTTCGAGCAGGCCGGGCGTCTGGCCCTGATCGAGTCGGTGAACCGGGCGGGCAGCACGTTGCTCGAGCCGATCATGAAGGTCGTGATCACGACTCCCGAGGACTACCTGGGCAACGTGACGGGCGATCTGTCGAGCCGGCGCGGGATGATCCTCGACACAGAGGATCGGGGCATCGTCAAGGTAATCACCGCGGAGGTGCCCTTGTCGGAGATGTTCGGCTACACAACGGTGCTGCGGGGGATCTCGCAGGGGCGCGCGGCCAGCGCGATGGAGTTCGAGGCGTACCGCGCGATGCCGATGAACCTCCAGAAGGAACTGATCGAGGCCGGCGCCTGATCGCTGGATCAGCCGCGGTGGTCCGTGATTCCCAGAGCCGCCCGGGTACGCCCGGGCGGTTTTTCTTGTGGGTGTCGGGCCTCGTGACGTCCCATAGCCGTGTCGGGGGCGGGGGCTTCCACGAGCATGACGGGGCGAGGGGAGTGCCCACGGAGATTGGCCGAAATATGCCGGGCCGCGGGCGCGGCGCCCGGGGCTAGGATGGACGCCCCGCTCGGGGACACGAGACCCACGGAGCCAGAGAATGGACCGGAAGTACCAGACCGTGTTGCTGTTCGGGGCGCCCGGCGCCGGCAAGGGGACGCAGGGCAAGATTCTCGGGCAGATCCCGGGCTTCTAACACCTCTCGTGCGGCGACGTGTTCCGGAATCTGGACATCCACTCGGAGCTGGGGCGGATTTTCTACGAGCACTCGTCCAAGGGCGACCTGGTGCCCGACGACGTCACGGTGAAGATGTGGGCGGAGAACCTGCACGCCCAGACCGTTCTGGGCATCTACAAGCCGCACGACGACCTGTTGGTGCTCGACGGCATCCCTCGGACGCTGTATCAGGCAGAGATAATGGACGAGTACGTCGAGGTGCTGGGGATCGTGCACCTCGTGTGCCGTGACAAATCCGCGATGATCAAGCGCCTGCGTCGGCGGGCTCTCAAGGAGAACCGGGCCGACGACGCCCGGGAGGACGTGATCATCAACCGCTGGAACGTGTACGAGCAAGAGACGGCGCCGGTCCTGGGCCACTACCCCGACTCGATCGTCCACGAGGTGGACGCCCTGGGCTCGCCGGCATCGGTGCTCCAGCACGTCCTGGAGATCGTGGCGCCGGTGCAGGAAACGCACTTCTCCAATGTGCTCGAGGGCTGAGCCGAAGGGCGCCGGCGCGGCGTATCGGGGCCACCCGGGGCGGGGTGGGCGGTACACTCGGGCCATGCACAGACCCCGCGCGTTCACGCTCATCGAACTGCTCGTCGTCATCGCGATCATCGCGCTGCTGATCGGGATCCTGCTGCCCGCCCTGGGCGCGGCCCGGGAGTCGGCGAAGGTCGCGACGTGCGGCGCCCGCCTCCAGCAGCTGGGTGTCGCCCTGGAGATGTACCTCAACGACTACCCGCGCCGGCTGCCGCAGGTGGTCGTGGACGACAGCACCGTCGTCGGCGCCCTCTTCGGGGGCAAGAAGGGGCGGCTGCCGTTCCTCGGGATCGACGAGTACGGCGCCGAGCGGAGGCCCCTGAACTCGTACGTCTTCGACGGCTCGGTCCCGCCGGACTCGGACGACTCGGTGTTCGAGATGGAGGTCTTCCGCTCGCCCCTGGACAAGGGCGCGGACAATGTCGGGCTCGACTTCCTGGGCATCCCCTCGACCGACTCGATGTACGACCTGATCGGCTCGAGCTACACGCTCAACGACCATGCGCCGGATCTCGACCCGGTGGGCGACGCGTACCCGACGCTTGTGCCCGCGGGTCGGGGCGGGAAGATGCCCAACGTCGTCACGCCGACACAGACGTGGGTGATCGGCACGCACCCGATCTACAACTACGACTCGTCGATGGACTCGCAGATGCGATGGTTCAAGGGCGACACGATCAAGACGAACCTGGTCTACCTGGACGGGCACGTGAAGATGTCTCTGGTCGTGCCCGAGCCCCAGGACGGCGAGCACGGGGCGCACACGACCGAGGACTACACGTTCCTGCCATGGCCGAGCTGGATCGAGCAGTTCGAGGGCCAGCCGTAAGAGTGGGCTTGGTCCGGGTCGTCAGTCGTCGCCGCGCTGGGGCGTGCGGTTGACATCAATGTTGATGATCTGCTTGGCGTAGGACGGGATCAGGGGCGTCATCCGCATGCCGTAGAGCGCCGGGGCGTTGAAGACGCGGACCTGCGCAGGCGGGATGAAGTGGCAGCCGATGACGGCGATCTCGTGCAACTCGTCGTTGGTGCCGAAGTACTCCCATGGGCGGTCGAGGGCCTGCATCCTCGAGCTTCGCGACCGCAGCTCGGCGACGTCCACCGGGATCCAGGCGACGACCTCGTTCTTCTCGTCATACAGGCAGAACTCGACCCACGATCGCAGCTCGCGGCTCGAGCCCTCGGGGTCGTCATCGGCGCCGATCACGAGCCGCGCGGGCAATCCCGCGGCCCGGTAGACGGCGACGAGCAGCAGGGCCATGTCGTGGCGCGAGCCGAGCGCCTCGACGGCGGTCTCCGCCGCGCCCTGGAGTTCGTAGCCCGCGGTCGAGTTCCCGCTCCCCACATAGCGGGCACGGTTGACGCTGTTCCCCTGGAGCTGGACGTGCTCCTGCACGCGTCCCGCGAGCCACTTTGCGAGCGTGACGGGCCGGACCTGTCGCGGGTCCTTGCCCTCTGTCCAGGCGTTGACGAGGTCGGCAACGGGCGGGTCGGCGGCGCCCGCGGGGTTGATGAACTGCTGGGGGCCGAACGTGGACTTGGCCTCGTCGGGCCAGTCGCCCTCGGGCCAGCCGACCTCGAGGGCCGCCCGCTCGTCGAATACGGTGTCCCAGCTGATGGTCTCGAAGGTGTGCAGGACCCGGATCGTGCGCACGTCGCCGTTGCTCGCGTCGTACCGGGCGTACATCGTGTCGGAGTGGAACGGGCCGACAAGGGCCGGCTTGGTGTCGGTCTCGCGCGCGTCGAGGAAGAGCTGGCCCTCGGTCGAGCCCTCGATCGGGAGACCCGAGGCGGTCTTGGGCGGGAAGGGCATGAACATCGAGAGTGACTCGTAGCGGAAGCGGTCGATGTTGGCGTAGCTGGCCAGGTGCGGGTCGCGCGAGGCCTCGAGCGTGACCTGCAACCGGACGGTCCACTCCTTCTTGCGGACAAGCTTGAGATACGGGTTTGGCTTGGGCGCGTCGTCGGCGCCGACCTCGGGCTGGCCCTGGGCGAGCGCGGTCGGCGCGAGGAGCAGCGCGCAGGCGATCAGGATGGGGGCGGACCACGGTCCTCGCATGGCACGGCTCATTGTCGGCTCCTGGTCCGGTATCGGCGTGGGGTCGCCCGGGGTGTTGGGCGAGGTGGTTGCCGAGGCTGGCCCGTCCGGGATCCGGGCCCCTGGCCGGGGTGGTCCCGCTGGTCCTTCGGGCGGACCCGGCCACCCCCCCACCATACCATGACCGTTGTTGCCCGAACAGTGCTGACATGAACGGAGGATCGCACGTGCCCCCCACCGACGCCCAGAGCGCCGCCCAGACGCAGGAGACCCGCGCCGAGAAGGACACGATGGGCGAGATGCGGGTGCCCGCGGACGTCCTGTACGGCGCCTCGACACAGCGCGCGGTCGAGAACTTCCCCGTATCGGGCGTGCCAGTGCCCGAGGGGATTATCCGCGCGTTCGCGATGCTCAAGGGCGCCGCGGCGAGCGTGAACTCCGAGCTCGGCCTGCTCGATCAGGAGCGGGCGGACGCGGTCATGGCGGCGTGCCGCGAGATCACCCACGGGCTGGCGGACCGGGGCGGGATCGGTCGCCACTTCCCGGTGGACATCTATCAGACCGGCTCGGGCACGAGCACGAACATGAACGCCAACGAGGTGATCGCGAACCTCGTGTGCGTCGCCCGGGGCGCACCGATCGGGTCGAGCAAGGACAAGGCCTACTTAGAGGCCGGCGGTGTCCACCCCAACGACCACGTCAACATGGGCCAGTCGTCGAACGACACGTTCCCGACCGCGATGCATGTCGCCGCGGCGGTCGCGATCAAGAACGACCTGCTGCCCGCGATCGACGCGATGGCGACGGAGCTGGAGGCGAAAGCGGAGGCGTGGGATTCGGTCGTCAAGATCGGGCGGACGCACCTCCAGGACGCGACGCCGATCCGACTGGGGCAAGAGTTCAGCGGGTTCGCGGCCCAGATGCGTCACGGCGAGGAACGCCTGCACCGTGCGCTGCACGCCCTGGGCGAGTTGGCGATAGGCGGGACCGCGGTCGGCACCGGCATCAACACCCACCCGGAGTTCGGTTCGCGTGTCGCGGCGGAGCTGACGACGGAGACGGGCATCCACTTCCGCGAGGCGGCCGACCACTTCGAGGCACAGCACGCCAAGGACGCGATTGTCGAGACGAGCGGGCACCTCAAGACGATCGCCGTGAGCCTCAGCAAGATCGCCGGGGACATCCGCCTGATGGGGTGCGGGCCGCGGTGCGGGTTCGGCGAGTTGAAGATCCCCGCGGTCCAGCCGGGCTCGAGCATCATGCCCGGGAAGGTGAACCCGGTGATCTGCGAGTCGGCGGTGATGGTGAGCTGCCGGGTCATCGGTAACGACGCGGCGGTGACGGTCGGCGGTCTGGGCGGGGTCGGCTCGCTGCTGGACCTGAATGTCGCGATGCCGATGATGGGCGCCGCGGTGCTTGAGTCGATCGGGCTGCTCGCGGGCGCCTGCTCGATGATGACCGACAAGCTGCTCTCGGGGCTCGAACCCGACGAGGAGCGTTGCAAGAGCCTGATCGAGGGTTCTCTGGCGATGTGCACGTCGCTGGCGCCGGTGATCGGGTACGACCGGGCGGCTGCGCTGGCCAAGGAGGCGTTCGCGACGGGTAAAACCGTCCGCGACGTGGCCCGCGAGCAGGGGGTGCTTCCGGCCGAGGAGTTGGACCGCCTGCTCGACCCGCGTGCGATGACATCACCAGATGGGGCCTGACGGGCCGCCGCGAGCCGCCGAGTAGGTGAAATTGGCAAGCTGGGGCGAAATACGGGATCCGGCCGGATTGTGTTTCGCGTATAATGAGGCCCACGGGCTCGCACGCGGCGGCGCGGCGGGCGGATCGGGCGACATCAGCCGGGCGGCTCTCTGAGCAACCCGGGGCCATGCGACCGATTACAAGAAAGTGGCGGCAGTCGCCCCGCGGCGGACCAAATGGGGGAACCCTGGGGTCCGCATCGCGAGCAGGGCGATAGAATGCCGGTGGCGGGCTGTACGCGCGGACCCCAGGGCGCGGACGCTGAGCCCCGAAAGACCCCCCGGGATCACAGTGGATGCGTGGCCCGCACAGGGCACGGCTGACCAGAACGGAGGATTCGGCGATGACGAATCGGATCGCGACGGACTCAGGTTGGAAGAGTCGATCCCTCGTGACGGCGGCCGGCATGGCGGTCGCGCTGTGTGCGTGTTCCGCCCTCGGCGCCGGGCCCGAGACGGGCGCGGTCGGCGCGGGCGGCGGAGGCGGCGTAGTTGACGCGGGCGGGCAGGTCGGGTTCGACGCCCCACGGGTCATGCGCGTGCCCCAGGGCAAGGGCGCCTGGTCGTTCCGGATCCAGAACGTGGACGCCGAGCACACGACGGCCGAGAAGTTCATCAACGCGGCGCGGGTCGCGGACACCGATCCGGTGATCACAGGCTACGAGTTCTTCAGCCGGGTGACCGTGCGTGCGGCGAACACCGCGGCGGCGGTTGAGGCGGTCGAGGCATTCGGGCGGGGGATCGCGGCGGAGGTCAGCATCGAGAACCTGGCCGGGCTCGAGGGCACGACCGTCTTCCAGACCGCGAGCGTCGGCGACGCGATCCGGCTCGCCCAGAGCCTTCAGGGGCGCCCGGGTGTGAAGCATGTTGAACTCGAGATGACGCAGCCGCGGCAGACGCGTGGCGGTATCCCGAGCGACACGCTCGCGCCGCTCCAGTGGCATCTCGAGAACGCCGTCAACCCGGACGGGGACCACAACCTGGCGGCGGTGTACGCCCAGGGACTCAACGGCGCCGGGATCACGATCGGCGTGCTCGAGCCCGACGGGACGCCATTCCAGGTCAACCACCCAGAACTCAACCAGAACTACGACGCGAACATCTCGATGATCCTCGACCCGCTGATCCCCAGACCCGCGCACGGGACGTCCGTCGCGGGCTTGATCGCGGCGAAGGCGAACGGCGAAGGGATGGTCGGCGTCGCACCGAACGCCCGGCTGGTCGCGCTGTCCAACGGCTCGACCGTTCTCGAGGCGATGGCCCACCAGTGGAAGAACGGGATCACGCACGTCAAGAACAACTCGTGGGGGCCCGGGCCCTACGGGGGCGCCCAGATCGTGCCCGAGGGCGAGTTCTTCCCCGCCTTCATCATCCCAACGAACACGAACACCGGCGACCTGTTTGGTGTAACAAACGTCGGGCTCGCGATCGAGGCCGGCGCCGAGCACGGGCGGGCGAACAAGGGCGTTGCGTACGTCTGGGCCGCGGGCAACTCGTCTAGCGGGCTCCCGCTCGCGGCGTTGAACGTGGCTCCCGGGCTGGGGCTGACCGGCGCGACCAACTCGATCGGTCTGCCCTCGGGCGACTTCAACTACGGCGGGCTTGGTGTCTTCAACATTGCGGCCCACCCGTTCTTCGGCCACCCGAACTTCTTCGGCATCTACACGACGCCGTTCTGGCCCATGGCGACGTTCGGGCCGCGGACAGAGTACGACGGGTACCTGAACGCGCAGGGCACGATCGCGATCGCCGCGGTCACCGAGAACAACGCACCGTCCGGGTACTCGACGATGGGCACTGCGGTCTTCGCCGCGGCCTACTCGGCCCCCGACGCTTTTTATGGCCAGTCCGGGCGATCGGTCTTCACCACGGACGCGCTTAACGATTTCACGATGTACGACCCCAGCTCCGTCGCCTTTGGCTCGGGATTCACGGGCTTTTTCGGGGGCACGAGCGCCGCGGCCCCGATCGCCTCGGGCATCGTCGGGCTCATCATGGGCGCCAACCCCCGCCTCACAATGCGGGACATCCGGCACATCATCGAACGCACCGCGGTCCGCGTCTCGTTCGACTGGGTGAACGGGATCAACGAGTACTACGCCAACGGCGGTATGAACACCGCGTTGTGGCAGCCGAACGGCGCCTTCCAGGTTGAAGGTCGAGTCGTGGCGCACAGCGACGCGGTCGGGTTCGGCATCATCGACGCCGAGGCCGCGGTCGAGTTGGCCATGGTGTGGCCCGGCCTCCCCAGGCAGCTCGTCCTCGAACGCCGTCGCAACGAGGACAACGACGACGGGATGCCGATCGACATCCCGGACGCGACGCTCGAAGAGACCGCCGAGATGCAGTCGACGGCGGTGCCGGGCGAGGCCCAGGTCATCGGATTCTGCGTGCCCTACGACTACGTCATCGAGGAGATCGAGCTAATCATCGACGGCGAGGGCAACAGCCCGGGCGACATCTTCATCGCGCTGGTCAGCCCGCACGGGACGATCTCGCCGCTGCATCTGCCGCACATCGACAACAGCGCAGGATTCATTGATGGCCAGGAGGCGGCATTTATTGAGAACCGCTTCCTGTCGTACAAGCACTGGGGCGAGCCCTCGGGTGGTGACTGGGCCCTGATCTTTCAGGATTTCCGTCCCAACGAGGAACTCGACGAGGGCGAGATCGACGAGGACACGATGGAGGTCATCGACTACGTCACCCAGTTCCCGATGTACGGCAACATCCCGACGCTGCCGGGCAACCCGGACGCCGAGGAAGTGACGATCACCGAGTACACACTCCGGATCTACGGCTACGACGCCGGGCGCGTGAACCCCAACCTGTGCGAGAACCGGTTTAACTCGTTCTGCCCGTACGACATCAACGCCGACGGCAAGGTCACGCCGGAGGATCTCTTCCTGTTCATCGAGCTCTGGCAGAACTTCGAGCCCGTGGGCGACTGGGATCGTGACGGCGATTGGGACTTCAACGACGTCTACCTGTTCTTCATCGGGTGGCAGCCCGGGTTCTGCCAGTTCGATGGCGGCGATGACGCCGACGTCCAGGGCGGCGGGACCATCCGTCCCGGCGACGGCAATGGCAACGTCCGCCCGATCTGACGCCTCACGACACTCCTGATTCACACGAAGCGTCCACCCATCGAGGGTGGACGCTTTTCTTCACTTGCTCGTGTTGGATGCAAACCGTCGTGCGAACACGGCGCCCTGGGTGCGTGTCACCCGGACGATCCGGGGAACTTCGCGGTGTACGCCGCGAGCGCAGGACTGATCGGTCGAATGGGCGCAACAGGACTCGAACCTGTGACCTCTGCCATGTGACGGCAGCGCTCTAGCCAACTGAGCTATGCGCCCTGGAGGCGGATTATCCGGGGGTGGACCGCGGAAGTCCAGACGCCTCAGGGCACGCTCAGCCAGTACTCTCGGCGCTCGCCCGAGGCGTGCCGGAGCACGATCCTGCGGTCGCCAGGATCGATGCTCAGCAGTGTCCACCCGGGCGAGAGCGTGTCGCCCTCGCGTCGCAGCCGGTTGTCGATCACGGCACACGCCCCCTGGCGGAGCGAGAGGATCGCCGAGATCTGGATCGCGGGATACTCCACCCGCGAGGCGGGCTGCGGGCGGGGCGTGCCGAGGTCATCGCCGGGTGTATCCGAGCTTTGCGCGATCGCCTGGGGATCCGGCGCGGTGTACGGGAAGGGCGAGACGCTCGGCCCGGCAGTCTCGAGTTCGCGGGCGCGGTCGAGGGCACGCCGCAACGCCGGCTCAGTTTCGGCGTGCACCCTGGCGTGCTCGGGCAGGGTAATCGCGGCCGGCGGCGGCGCCGGCATGGCGGCCCCGGATTCGGCCGGCCCGGCGAACCGCGTGAGTACAACGGCGAGGATGGGCGCCCCGACGCCGGCGGCGTACAGCACCGTCGCCTGCCGCATGGCTCGTGTCGCGGGGATCACGGCGCACCCCCCGACTTCTCGTGGAATGCGGCGAGGCCGCCCGTAATCTGGAAGTGGGTCGTCCGAAGCGAGGCACGGACCCGCGGCTCGCCGTACCCGACGGCCTCGGGCGCGATCCGGAACGAATCGATGCGGACCATACCGGTCTCGCCCTGGACCGCGTGCATGAAACGTGCGATCGCGTCGTAGCTCGCGATGAGTTCGATCGAGTACCCGATCTCGGCGATCAGCGGGGCATCTGGCTCGTCCTCGGCTCGGACGGGCTGCGCGGTCGCCTTGCGGGGCTCCATCCGTTCGATCGTCACCCCGTATCGGTGGGCGAGGGCGTCGAAGCGTTCGTACAGGCTTGACGCGTCGGCGGAAACCTCCCAGAAATCTCGGAGGGCCTGTGCCTGATTTCTGAGCGAGACGATCACACTCTCCGGCGTCGACTGCTGGAACTCCATCTGCGACGTGCCCGCCGCGACCTCTTCGCGCATGGTCTCGAGCATGAGGCGGCGCTCCTGCACGCGCGAGTGCAGGGGGCTAATAAGGAACCGCCACCCGGCCGCAGCGAGCACGACAATGACGACAAGACGCACCATGTACGACCTCGCGGACGAGCGGTTCATGGCTCGATCTCCGCGTTGGGTCCGTGTGCGCCATCGACGAGTTGACCCGCGGTGAATGTGTACGGGAACGCACGGAGCACAAACCGCTTCGCCGGCCCGGACTCAGTCTGGTACAGGTTCGTCGTCCCGAGCTGGACGTCGGCGAACAGCGGCGACGCTTTGAACGTGGACATCAACGCCGGCAAGCCGGCGCCCGCTGGGGCGTCCGGATCGATCGAGATCGAGCCGACGACCGAGAGGACGGACTCGCCACGTTCCTGGAACCCGCGCACGTCCTCGATCGTCACCGGCTCGGCGACGAGGGCAGACAGCTCGGCCACGATGGCGAACCAGTCGGGCTGGACACCGATCCTGGAGGAGGTCGCATCGAGCGCCCGGTCGATCGAGGCCGCCATCCTGACAGCCTGCTCGCTCTGCTCTCGATGCACGCGGACCGACTCGAGCACGCCCTGCGTGGATCGGATGGCGCCGTCAAGCTCACGCTGCTTCGCGTAGAGCGTCGCCCCCTCCCCGGCCAGCGCGAGCGCCGCGCACAGAGCGCCGGTCCGGATCCCCGCGGAGATCCGCTTCGCGGCGGACTGCTCGGCGACAATCGTTGGGATGATGTGAGTCTGGCCCGTTGGGTGTGCGAGCAGCACGTGCTCGAGCCCGCCGGGGGGCGCCACGGCCTTCGGATCAAAGTTCTGCCATTCCGGATCGATGTCGGCGAACACGTCGATGTTCTCCGCGATCGACGCGCATAGCCGCGGGATCGCGGCGCCGGGGCCCGTGAAGTACACGTGCGAGGGGGTCGATTCGAGCCCTGGCATCCCGAAACGGATCGTCTGCTTGATCTCGATGCAGTAGCGTTGGAGGACGGGCTGGAGCAGGGGCATAACGCGGCGGAGCGCATCGCGCTCGGCGGCCGCCTGGCTCTTGGCCGGGATGCCGCTCTTGAACAGTCGTTCGAGCGAGTCCTGCTGGCCGCCGGCCTGATCCGCGGCGTCGTCGGATTCGGAACGCATGCCCCGCGCGTAGGCCTCGGAGAGCAGTGCGTACCCGAAGTCGATGGAGCGGATCGAGCGGAGCTTGCCCTTGCCACCGCACATCAAGATCATCGTCCGCTCACCCAGGTAGCACGCGACGCGGTCTTCCTGATCGCAGGCGGCGAGCTGCTGGGCCGCGTGGCGAAGACGGAGCGCCTGCTCCGGGATCATCTGCCCGAGCTTGCACCCCGATCGGGCGATCCAGGCGAAGACCGCCTGCGCGTGCGGGTCGCCGTCGGACGTGGCGAGAACCACGGAGACCCCCTCGTCGGCCGCCTCGATATCGAGGGCAGTTGCGGCGGCGATGTGGTCGTGCCCGGCGCCCGAGACACGCTCGAGCAGAGCGAGCCGCGCAGCGTCGGGGGCCGATTCGCGGTCGCCCGCGATCAGGCGGACCTCGGAGACCGTCGCGGGGCTCGAGTAGAGGACATCCGCGTTCGCGCCCGAGGACACACCGAGGGCCCTGAGCAGGCCCGCGAGCGCCGAGTCGTACGACGAGAGGCCATCGACCCAGGCCTCCTCCCAATCGTGGTGCCGGATCGGCACACGCTTGGCCTCGCGGACTCGGCGCCCGGAGACCACCGCGACCTCGATCCTCGACGGGGTGAGCCTGATGATCAGTCGTGTTCGCCCGATAACCACGTGCGTCCCTCAGGGCGCGGCGTGCGCCCGCTCGGCGCGGAACCCGCCCGGGGGTGCTATCGGCCCGTGCCCGCGCTCACTTTGGGGGGATCGCCGGGAGTCTGGGCCCTATTCGATCTCGATCGTGACACGCCGGCGGGCGAACCCCGCTCGGCCCTCGACCGTCACGTCGCCCACGCCCGAGGGCGGGATGGCGATGAACTCGACCGTCTCGGCGCCGAGCGTGATTTGAGACCCCTGTGTCGGCAGCGTGTCCCCGTCCACGACGGACTTGAATACGACAATCGCCCCGCTCTCGGCGGCGTAGAACGCCCGCAGAGTTTCGACCCGCAAGGCCGAGGCTTGGGCGTCCGCCTGGCCCGCGCCGACCGCCGCGATCATCACGAGCGAGATCAACGCGAGGATCACGATAATGATCATGATGACGGCGCCGCGCCGGGATGCTGCCGCTTGTTTCGTTGTGGCTCGACGCATCGGCGCCCCTCCCGATCCTGTGATACTCACCCGCCGATCTGGGCACGGGCAAAGGCCGTGACACTCAGGGCGAGGTCTCCGGACTCGATGGTGACATTGAAACGGTGCGTGGCGTTGGGTGTTGCCGAGGTGCTTGTCACGCCGTCGGCGCCGAGGTACTGGATCACGAGCGAGTCCACGTCGCGGCAGATCGGGGCCTCGGGCTCGCCTGGCATGATCAGGACGAGGTCGGCCCCATCGAGGCGGAAGCCACGGCCGCTTGTGAACAGCACGTGATCGGGGGCGGCGATGCTGATATCGAGTTCGCCCACGGCGGCGCCCGCGTCCGCCTCGCGGAGCAGCCGCACGCAACGCTCGGCCGCGAACGCGATCCGCTCGGTGTCACGCCGGGTTCGTGCCGCCGAGGCGTACGCGTCGGCCGACGAGGCGATCACGGGCAGGATTGCGGCGGAAATGACGCCCAGGACCGTGATCGCCGCGGTCATCTCGAGCAGCGTCATGGCGCGTCGGGCATTCATGGTGTCAGGTCCGTGACGATCGCGGCGACTGGCATCGAAACCGTGCCCCCGACCGCCGAGGGATAGCGGGCGGTGACGGTGACCCTGCGGAAAATGTCGAGATCGGCGTCGCCCGAGACGGCGCCGTCGGCCTGGGACAGCGGCCCGATGGCAAGCTCGTACGTGAGATTCAGGTCGGCGTACTCGTCGGTCACAGGCGAGGCCCGTGTCGCGAGGCCCGCGAGGTACGTTGGCTCGTCGGCCAGAGCGTCGAAGCCGAGGGAGGGGTCGCCCGAGTTTACGTCTGCGAGCACGGTCTCGAGAACAGACGTCGCGAGCAGCGCCGCCCGTGTCGCGTTTATGGAATCGGCGCGCGAGGCCGCGGCCGAGTCGAGCAGCCGCAGCGCGGGCGGCACCGCGAGCCCGAGGGCGACGATGATGATGACGACCTCGATGAGCGTCGCGCCAGTCCGGTACTGTGCGGTTCGCCGACTCAAGGTTGCTCAACCAATCCCGCGCCCATCCGGACGGCGATCGTCCGCGGTCCCGAGAGCGTGACGAGGGCATCCTGGGTGAACGGGCCGACGAGGGTACCGTTGATCGCGCGGACCTCGGGGGCGCCGTCGAAGCGGAACCAGATCGTGCCCGACCCGCCCGAGCCGTCACCCTGGGTCAGACTCAGGATCTGGACCTGTGGGAACGTCGCACCCATTTGTACGGGCGCGGCAGGCTGGGACAGGGCGTCGAGCGCGGGCTCGGGCGAGGCGCCGGAGGCCGTGATGCGGACGAGCGCGAACCGCTGGGCCGCCAGGTCGATCTCGACGCCCGTCGGTTCCCCCGAAGCCATCGCCAGGGAGCGTGCGAGCACGAGCGTGCGTTCGACCTCGTCGGCCGCGCCGCCGCGACGTGCCTCGTCGAGTGAGCCCAACGCCGGCAGGACCGCAACCGCGAGGATCGACATGAGGACCACCACGACCATCAGCTCGAGGATCGTAAAAGCCCTTGGGCGTGATATCGCGGGCCCGGCGGCGTCCAACGTGTACCCCTTCAGATTACAAGTCGTTGGCATTTACCACGCCGCCCGATCCGTCGGGCGCGGTCGTCGCGGTGTCCGAGTTAGCGTAGAAGACCGCCGTCGGCGGGTCGGCCGAGTTGTCCACGTAGTAGTTCCATCCATAGCTGTCGGGGCTGACGACCGTGCGGGCTCCGGCCTGCGACGCGTCCACCGCCTGCACGCCCGCGACGCTGGTGAACGGGTTGGGCGGGAGCTCAAACTTCAGGACCGTGTCGGCGGTGTTGAGTTGCACGAGTGTCGGGTAGGGCGGCGAACCATTGATCACCGCGGTCGAGCGGTAGCTCGCGATCGACGATCGCACGCCCGAGAGCGTGCTCTGGAGCGCCGACGTGCGGGCCTCGTCCGAGACGCCCACGAACTGCGGGATCGCGACCGCGGCCAGAATCCCCAGCACGATCACGACCGCGAGCACCTCCAGCAGCGAGAATGCCCGGGCGACGGCGTTGGCGGGGTATATGCGGCGTGTCATCGTGTGGTCCCTCAGTGGTTGATCTTGATCATCTGCCACATGGGCAGGAAAACAGAAAGGGCGACGAGCAGAACGATGCCTGCCAGGGCGATCGTCATGACCGGCTCGATGACGGTGTTGATCCGCTTGGTCAGGTGGTCGGCCTCGCGGTCGTAGTGGCGTGCGATGACCGCGGCGGCGCCGGCGAGCTCGCTCGAGTCCTTGCCCGCGGCCAGCATCCGTACCGCGAACCCGGGCAGATACTCCGAGCCCCGAATCACGTCCGTCAGGGGCTCGCCAGAGCGGAGCCGGTCGCCCATCCGGTCGCACTCTTCGATGAACGTCGGGCGCCCGGTCGCCCGCCCGCCGACCTCGATCGCCTCGATCACGTCCAGCCCCGAGCCGAGGCAGATGCTCAAGACGCGGCTGAAGCGGGCGGCGGAGCTGGCGACGATGATCTTGCCGATATACGGAGTCTTGAGCAGGAGCCGCTCGATCACCGCACGCCCGCGCTCGTTGCGCCACGCCGCTATCAGGCCGACAATGCAGCCGGCGAGCACCGCTGCGTAGCCCCACCACGCGGCCTTGACCGAGTCTCCGATCGTCTGGACGATGCGGGTGGTGATCGGGAGTTCGACGTTGTTCTGCTCGAAGATGGCGGCGAACTTCGGGACGACGAACACGACAATAACGGTCAACGCGAGGGCGACGAACACGAGCACGATGACCGGGTAGGTCAGCGCGCGGCGGAGCTGCTGGCCGCTCTCGATCTGCTTCTCGAGCATGTCCGCGAGGTGGGCGGTGACCTCGCCCAGGTTCCCGGTGCTCTCGGCGGCCCGCATGGTCTCGATGTAGACCTCGCCGAAGACGCTTTTGTACTTGGTCAGGGCCTCGGTCATCTTCGAGCCCGACTCGATCATGGTCGCGATGTCGCGGACCATGTCGCGGAGGCGGGAGTTGGTCTCGTGGTCCGCGATGCTCCGGAGCCCGCGTCCGAGAGGAATCTTCGCCTCCACGAGGACGTTGAGCTCGCGCGTGAACGCGGAGATGTCCTCGGGCTTGATCGAGTCACGCCCCGAGAGCGAGAAGAGCTCTTTGTCGCTCTTGGGCGTGATCTTGACGGGCGTCACACCCTGCGCAGAGACCTGGCGGTAGGCCTCCTGCTCGCTCGACGCCTCGAGCACGCCCCGGCGTTTGCGCCCGGATCGCTCGAGAGCGGTGTATGTGTAGCGGCGCATGCTCATGCCGCGGCCTTCTTCTCGGGCCGCGACGCGGGCACCAGCGCCGAGTCGATCGCCGCGTTGAGCTTGGCCAGCTCCGCGATCGATGTGAGACCGAGCTGCGCCTTGGCAATCCCGTCGTCGAGCATAGTCCGCATGCCCTCACTCGTCGCGTGCTCGCGGATCACGGTCGTGTTCTCGCCCGCCTCGATGCGCACCTTGATGCCCGACGTGATACGGAGCATCTCGAACACGCCCATGCGCCCGTGGTACCCGGTGTTCATGCATCGCGGGCACCCACGCCCGCGCACGAACGAGCCCCTGGGCACGTCGTGCACGCCGATCGCGGCCATCGCCTCGGCGGGCGATTCTTCGGACTCCACGCACTTGTCGCACACGCACCGGACGAGCCGCTGCGCGATCACGCCCAGCAGCGCGTTGTTGATCGCGAACGGGGGAAGGCCGAAGTCCAGCAGCCGGGCGACCGAGCCGACCGCGTCGTTGGTGTGCAATGTCGAGAAGACCAGGTGACCGGTCAGCGACGCCTGCACGGCTATCTTCGCGGTCTCCTCGTCGCGGATCTCGCCGACGAGCACGACGTCGGGGTCTTGTCGCAGAATGGAACGCAGGGCGCGGGCGAAGTCGAACCCGATCTCGTGATTCGCCTGCACCTGGCGGATCATTGGCAGGCGGATCTCGACCGGGTCCTCGATCGTCATGATGTTGCGGCTGGGTGAGTTGATCTGCGCCAACGCCGTGTAGAGCGTGGTCGTCTTTCCCGAGCCGGTCGGCCCGGTGACCAGGATCATGCCGTGTGGCTTTGTGATCATCTTCTCGAACCACGCGGTCATCTCGTTGGGCATGCCCAGGTCGTGGATCGAGCCGATGGCCGCGGCGGGGCGCAGCAGGCGGAGCACGGCGTTCTCGCCGTAGACCGTCGGCAGCAGGCTCAGCCGTACGTCGATGACCTGGTCGGCGTGGTTGAATCGGAACTTGCCGTCCTGCGGGCGGCGTGTCTGCGTGAGATCGAGCTGCGACATGACCTTGAGGCGTTGGATAAGGCCGGGGTGGACGGACAGGTCGGGCGCCTGCTGGGACTGGAGCACGCCGTCGATTCGGTAGCGGATATTGAGCGAGTGCTCGTCTGGGTTGATGTGCACGTCCGAGGCGCCCGCGTCGATCGCGGTCGCGATAGTCTGATTCACCGCGGCGACGATGGGCTCCTCGCCCGTGGTCAGTTCCTCGTCGTCGTCGTGATCGACGCCCGCCAGGCCGGTCGTGCGGGCGAGCGAGTAGGCGCGGTTAATGAGTGAGTTGAGCTGCGCAGGTTCGCAGATGATCGGCTCGATCTGGCGCCGCAGCAGCTGGTTGATCTCGTCGATCGCCTGGAGGTTGAGCGGGTCCTCCATCGCGATGGTCGCGACGTCGCCGAGGATGAACAGCGGGAACGCGCCCAGCCGCTCGGCGACGCTCTTGGGCACCCGCAGCGCGTTCTGGAAGTCCACCTCGAACCAGTCG
Source organism: Phycisphaerales bacterium (assembly GCA_029260515.1). Taxonomy (GTDB): domain Bacteria; phylum Planctomycetota; class Phycisphaerae; order Phycisphaerales; family UBA1924; genus JAJRXR01. The sequence continues at coordinate 66,775 of JAJDDC010000040.1, forward strand.
AGGTCCACGTAGGGGTACTCGCAGATCCTGGCCCGGGCGATCGCGACTTGGCGCCCGGTCACAACCTTCAACGCGATCAGGGCGTCCTCGACGTCCGTGCCCGCCCGCGCGGCGTGCTCCTGAGCGCGCTCGAAGTCCTCGGGCGAGACCAGCCCGTCATCGACCATCGAGTGGACCACAAACTGGGCGACGTCGAGCAACTTACCCTCCCGGCTCGTTCTCACCGGGCTCGACGCCGTCGAGGACGCTGAGCAGGTCGGAGATCTTCTTGACGGTCTCGGGCGAATGCCCCACGAACGCCAGGCCCACGAGATAGGCCGGCCGTCGGTCGGTCATGATCACACGCTGGACGCGCGATCGGCAGGCGAGCAGAACCTTGCCGGCCTGCCCCTCGCGCCCATAGATCTCCAGGTCCACGTCCGCGTTCCGGGGCAGGAAGATCTGGCTGAACAAACCAGCGCCGCCCGTGCCGATATCGACCACGTCCGCGTCGATCCACCCGTCCCGGGCGCCCGAGCTGGGGGCGAAGCGGACGATGGTGCGGTGCTCGGCCGCGACCCTCACCCGCCCGGACAAGGCGACCTCGAAGCGGGTAGTCCGCCGGACTGTCAGACCGTTCTGGCCGCTCATCTGAGGGCGCCTCCGGGGTGGGCGCGGACGCCGAGCCCGCGGGGGCCCACCAGGAGGGCAAATCGACCGGGTGAAGGTCCGAGTTGAGGCGGGCCGGGGCGATCAGGGACCTCGGGAGGGTCTCCCCGGCTTATCCCCTCCGCACGAGTGGGTTCAGAACGCCCGGGCGGGGCGTTGCCGGGAGCCCGGGCGTCCCTATACTCAGTGACGCGGCCCGCATCGAGAGGGGCGTGGTGGCCCGCGGTTCGCCGCGGGCGGGTGTTCTCAATGACAACACGCCCGGAGAGGGGATCAGCCTCTGCCCGGGCGCCAAGCGCCCCAGCGCGGAGCCTCGCGTCGGTCCCGGGATGGTCCCGGAGCGGCGTCTCGGTCGTGGCCCGCGGGTGTCGCTGAACAAGGATCGGGCACGCGAAATGGCTGAGCAGAGTTCACTTGTCCAGGACCTCATCGAGGCCGGTATCCACTTCGGCCAGCGGTCGAGCAACTGGAACCCCAAGATGGGGCCGTATATCTACGGCAAGCGCAACGGCATCCACATCATCGACATCAAGGAGACCGTCAAGGGGCTGCTGCTCGCCAAGCGGTACATCACCCGGACTGTCTCCGACGGCAAAGACATCTGCTTCATCGGCACGAAGCGCCAGGCCAAGGGCGTGATCGAGCAGCGGGTCGGCGACGTCAAGATGCACTACGTCACCGAGCGCTGGCTCGGCGGCACCCTCACCAACTTCCGCACCATCCGCTCGCGCCTCAAGCGGCTCGAGGAGCTCGAGGCCATCGAGGCCAACGACAACTTCCAGAGCTACTCCAAGAAGATGGAGTCCCAGCTCCGGCGAGAGATGCGAAAGATCAAGCGCAACCTCGACGGCATCCGGCGCATGTCCAAGCTCCCGGGCGCCCTGGTCGTCATCGACGTCCGGCGCGAGACCACCGCCCTCAAGGAGGCCCGCAAGCTGGGCATCCCCACGATCTGCCTCATCGACACCGACGGCGACCCCGAGTTCGCCGACATCGCCATCCCGGGCAACGACGACTCGATGCGCTCCATCGACGTCATCATCCGCGAGCTGTGCAAGGCGATCTCCGACGGCAAGCAGGGGCGCCAGGACGCCTCGGGCGAGGAGCAGACCGACGAGCAGCAGGCGGCCGGCGACTCGGGCCCGCGACGCTCGCGGCGGGCCCAGTACCGGGCGGACGACTCGGGCGTGACCGAGCCGGGCTCGGACGACGCGGAATCCAAGGCAGAGGACGAGGCGCCGGCGGCGGCGAAGGCCGAGTCCTGAACGAAACACTGGAAGGCGGGGCCGGCACGACCGAGCGTTGAGCTCGGGCGTCGGGCGGTCGGGCCCCTGGCATGGAGAGCACCATGACGACTGGAGAGGCGTCGATGTCCCAGATCAGCGCGAAAGACGTAATGGCCCTGCGCAACCGCACGGGCCTGCCGATGATGGCGTGCAAGAAGGCCCTGACCGAGGCGGGGGGCGACGCCGACAAGGCCGAGGGGCTCCTGCGCAAGGAGCTGGGCAAGAAGATGGAGACCAAGGTGGACCGCGCCGCGGGCGAGGGACGCATCGAGGTCGCCACGACCGGTGACGGCTCCGCCGCGACCATTGTCGAACTCAAGGCCGAGACGGACTTTACGGCCAAGAACGAGAAGTTTATCGGTGCGACCAAGAAACTCGCACAGCTTGCCCTCCGCGCCAGCGGTGAGGGCGAGATCTCCCCCACCGACGAGATGAAGGCGATCGTCGACGACCTGCGGATCTCGACGGGCGAGAACATCTCGCTCGGGCGGGCCCACAAGGTCAACGGCGAGGCCGGCAAGACCGCCTTCGGCAGCTACATCCACCACGACGGCAAGACCGGCGTGCTGATCCACGCCGAGGGGTCGATCTCCGACGAAACGCTCCGCCAGATCTGCATGCACATCGCCGCGGCCGTCCCGCGCCCGGTGGGCGTGACCGCCGACGACATCCCCGCCGACGTCGTTGAGAAGGAGCGGAACTTCCGGATAGAGCAGGCCAAGGAGAGCGGCAAGCCCCAGGAGATCGCCGAGAAGATCGTCGAGGGCGGCATGAAGAAGTTCTTCTCCGAGATCGCCCTGCTCGAGCAGCCCTTCGTCATGGACACAGCCAAGCCCATCAAGGAAGTGCTCGGCAAGGACGCGTCCGTCGTTGGCTTCTACCGCTGGGAAGTCGGCCAGACCGCCTGAGCAGCTCGCAAGATCGACTCGTCTGCGGCGGGCGTCCCTCACGGGGCGCCCGCTTTCGTGCGCCCCGCGGGCGTTGATAGACTCCGCCGACACCGATCCACCCGAGGCCCACGCGCGGCCCCCCCACTGCCCGCGGAGGCAACCACATGGCGATCAAGGCGGCGCCCGGCGAGAAGTACACGATCCGGCGCAAGGTGTTCAAGGTCTTCGGCGCCGCGTTCCACGTCTACGACGCGCAGGGCGCAGTCGTCGGGTACTGCAAGCAGAAGGCGATGAAACTCCGCGAGGACATCCGCCTGTACACCGACGAGTCGTGCTCCAAGGAACTGCTGGTGCTCCGCGCACGTCAGGTCATCGACTTCGGAGCGACCTACGACGTCACCACGCCCGCGGGCGACGCGATCGCCTCGCTGCGCCGCAAGGGCATGAAGTCGTCGTTCATCCGCGACGAGTGGCTGGTGCTCGACGCGAACAACGAACAGGTCGCGATCATCCGCGAGCAGGGCTCGATCGCCCCGCTCGCCAGGCGGTACGTGGACCACATCGCGTTCTTGCTGCCCCAGAAGTTCGACGTGATGCGGGGCGAGCAGGCGCCCCCGATCGCGACGCTCCGCCAGCATTTCAGCCCGTTCGTCTACCGGCTGGGCGTCGCCATACACTCGGACGACGAGGTCATTGACGATCTGACACTCCTCGCCGCCGCGTGCCTGATCGCGGCCATCGAGGGCCGACAGAACTGATCGGAGACGCACGATGAACAATCTTTCACGACGCGAGGCGCTGGGCGCGATGGGCGCCCTCGGCGCCGGGACCCTGGCGATGGGCGGGCTCGGGCGTCTCGGGCTCTCGCGCGAGCGCCTGGGCTGGGACGAGGCGGCGGGCGAGTACACGCTGCCCGACCTGCCCTACGCCTACGACGCGCTCGAGCCCCACATCGACGCCCAGACGATGCGGATCCACCACGACAAGCACCACGCCGGGTACGTCAGGGGCCTCAACGGCGCGCTGTCCAAGCTCGCCGAACTCCGCTCGGCCGGCGGCGACCAGCCCACGCTCCAGCACTGGGAACGCAAGCTCAGCTTCAACGGCGGCGGGCACATCAACCACACGCTCTTCTGGCTCGGCATGGCGCCCGCGGGCTCGGGTGGGGGCGGGCGTCCCGGTGACGCGCTGGGTGAGCGGATCGACCGGGACTTCGGCTCGTTCGACAAGTTCGCCTGGCAGTTCAAGGCCGCCGCGGCGGGCGTCGAGGGCTCGGGCTGGGGCTGGCTGGCCTGGGAGACGCTGGGCCAGCGACTGGTCGTGGTGCAGATGGAGAACCAGCAGAAGCTGCTGTTCGCCGGCCTGGTCCCGATCCTGGGCGTGGACGTGTGGGAGCACGCCTACTACCTCAAGTACCAGAACCAGCGTGGCGCCTACCTGGATGCGTTCATGAACGTCGTGAAATGGGGCGAGGTGTCGCGACGATTCCGGGCGGCGCTGGGCGGGTAGACCCGGGACAGGCCGCCCCCCCGGGCGTCAAGCTGGACAAGATCCGGGCCCCTGTGCGCCCGGTAACCGGCGCGCATTCACGCCCGCGCCGCCATTTCCACATGAACAACTGGCGTAACCCGCACAGGCGGGCACACTCTGGATGTCTTGTCTCTCTCTCCTCCTAGGACTCGGGTGCGTGGAGAAATCCGCGCGTCCGAGTTTCTATTTTTGCACTCAGGCCGACGCGGGCGAGCGTGAGCCGGCACGGGTCAACGGCTCTGGGGCCTTGCCGTCCTCGACCGCCCAGCAGGCAACCGGGGCGCCGTTCTTGACCTCGAGCGGCGGCATCTTCTCGCGGCACCGGTCCATCACCAGCGGGCAGCGCCCCGCGAACGGGCACCCGGGCGGCGGGTTGATCGGGCTGGGCACGTCGCCCTGGAGGATGACCAGCGGGCGCCGATCGTCGGGGTCGTCGATCGGGTTGGCGCCGAGCAGCGCCCGGGTATACGGGTGCTGGGCCGTGTTGTCCAAATCGTCGGTGCGGACTTCCTCGACGACGTAGCCGAGGTACATGACCAGCACGCGGTCGCAGAAGTGCTCGACGACCTTGAGGTCGTGCGAGATGAACATCATCGTCAGGCCCAACTCCTCGCGGAGCTTCTTCATCAGGTTCAGGACCTGGGCCTGGATCGAGACGTCGAGCGCGCTCACCGGCTCGTCGGCGACGATGAAGTCAGGGCGGACCGACAACGCCCGGGCGATGCCGATGCGCTGGCGCTGGCCTCCCGAGAACTCGTGGGGGAACTTGACCTTGTCGTCCGGGCGGAGGCCCACCTGTCGCATCAACTCGTCGATGTAGTCGTCCATCGCCGAGCCGGACTGCTTGACCACGCCGTGCAGCTTGATCGCCTCGGCCAGGGTCGCCTGGACCGTCAGCCTCGGGTTGAGCGAGGAATACGGGTCCTGGAAGACAATCTGCATCTTGCGCCGGTACGGCATCAGCTCCGAGTGCGAGAGCCCCGTGATCTCTTCGCCCTCGTAGGCGACCAGGCCCTCGGTCGGCTCGATGAGGCGAATGAGGCACTTGCCCAGGGTGGACTTGCCGCACCCGGACTCGCCCACCACGCCGACTGTCTCGCCCGAGGCGATGTCGAACGTCACGCCCCGGACAGCGTGCACGTTGTTCACGACGCGGTTGAGCACGCCCCCCCGGATAGGGAACTTCTTGACGAGGTTGCGGACTTCGATGAGTGACATGCGTGCAGGCGTGCTTTCTGGCGGGTCTTCGACTGGGGGGTCAACCGGTCACACCGGTCGTGAGCTTGGCGGGTCGTTCCTTCTCGGAGCCGATTGGGTAGTGACAGCGGACCGGGCGGTTGTCGGGGCCGGGCGCCAGTTCGGGCTCCTCGTGGACGCAGCGCTGGGCGTCTGTGTACGGGCAGCGGGCCTCGAAACGGCATCCATCAGGCAGCTCCCAAAGGCTCGGGACGATGCCCGGGATCGTGGGCAGCATGGCGCCCTGGACCTTGCGCCCGCGTTTGGGGATCGAGCCGAGCAGGGCCTGTGTGTACGGGTGCTGGGGGTTGTGAAAGATATCGTGCACTGGGCCCGACTCGATCACACGCCCCGCGTACATCACCATCACGCGGTCGCAGACCGTCGCGACGACGCCCAGGTCGTGCGTGATGAGCATGATCGCGGTGTTGAACTTCTCCTTGAGCCCGTTCATCAGATCCAGGATTTGGGCCTGGATGGTCACGTCGAGGGCCGTGGTCGGCTCGTCGGCGATCAGGATGTCGGGCTCGCAGCACAGGGCGATCGCGATCATGACACGCTGGCGCATCCCGCCCGAGAGCTGGTGCGGGTATTCCTTGATGCGCTGCTCGGGGTTGGGGATCTCGACGAGGCGGAGCATCTCGACCGCCCGGTCGCGCCGCTCGCGTTTGTTGAGCTTGGTGTGGTACTTGAGCGCCTCGTTGATCTGCCAGCCGATCGTGAAGACCGGGTTGAGCGCGGTCATGGGCTCCTGGAAGATCATGGCGATTTTGTCGCCGCGGACATTGCGCATCTCGCCCTCGCCCGCGGCGAGGATGTCGAAGTCCTTGTAGAGGATCTTGCTCTGCTTGCCGTACCGCGTGATGTGCTCGGGCAGGAGCCGCATCACGGACTTGCTGGTGACGGTTTTGCCGCACCCTGACTCGCCGACGATGCCGAGCGTCTCGCCCGCCATGACCTCGAAGCAGACGTCGTCGACGGCGGTCACGAGACCCCGGTCGGTCTTGAAGCTGGTCGAGAGGTGCTGGACGCGGAGGATTGGCTCGGTCTTGTCGGTCATGCGCGGGGCGTGGTCCTTAGACGTGCTTGGGGTCGAACGCGTCCTGCAGCGCGTCGGAGACAATGTTGAACGCCAAGACGAGGATGAACAGCAAGATGCTGGCCGTGCCCACTTCCCAGAAAAAGAAGTTGGACAGGTCGTCCTTGGAGTTGGAGATCATGGTGCCCCAGCTGGGCTGGCCAGAGACGCCCAGGCCCAGGAAACTGAGGATGACCTCGCTCTTGATCGCTCCGATGAACAGGAGCGAGAAGTTGATGAACATGATGTGGGCGGTGTTCGGGATCACGTGGCGGAGCAGGATGTAGGGGCGCCCGAACCCGATCGCGGTCGCGGCCTGGACGTACTCGAGCTCCTTGATCTTCATAACTTCGCCGCGGATCACGCGGCACGTCGAGATCCAGAACGCCAGCCCCATCGCCGTATACAGCTTGACGAGCTGCAGCTCTGGGTACTGCGTCGGGTTGTCGAAGTACTCGTGCCCGGTGAACATGTACGCGAGCACCGCGAGCAGCACGAGGTAGGGCACGCTCGAGAGCGTCGAGACGAGCCACATCACGCCGTTGTCGACCCACCTCCCATAGAACGCCCCCGCAGCGCCGAGCAATGTCCCGATCAGCACCGCGATCGTCGCGACCACGAACCCGATCTGGAACGCGGTCTTAATCGAATAAAAACCCTTGCAGGCGATCGACCGCCCCGAGACATCAGAACCGAGGAATGTGCGGAAGCCATAGACCACGCCGTCCCAGCCCGTGGGCGGGGGCATCAAGTCGGCCAGGCGCGCCTCGGCCTCCTCGAGCGCCTCGTCGAAGAGCGGCAGGATCTCGGCGGCCTCGGCCTGGATCTCGTCGAACTCCGCGCTGAGCTCCTCGGACTGTGCCTCGTCGCCGGCCTTCCGGGCGTCCTTCAGATCTAACTCCACCGAGAGCATGTAGTCGAGCAGGTCGTCGCGCTCGTAGAACAGTTCGTCGAGTGTCTCGTACGCCGCGAGGAACGCCTCGTACTGCTCGATCACCTCGCCGAGCGGCGCCTCGATGACCTTGCGCTCGGCCAGGTCCAGCTCGCCCAGCGCCTGGCGAGGCAGCTCGACACTCGAGAGGTCGCGGTCGAACACGCGCCCGAGGCGGTCCTTGTGCCAGTTGATGTCGAGGTACCGCTTCTCGGTGCTCGAGGACTGGAGGAAGCCCGGGTGAAGGCGTGGCAGGACGCGGATGCGCGTGCCGTGCCGGAGCTGGGCCTCCGTCACGCCGGTCACGTCGAGGATCTCGGTCGTGACGATGCCGAGGAAGATCGTGAAGTACACGAAGATGATGCCGCTGGCGAACAGCGCGAGGCGGTTGCGTCGGAACTTGCGCATGCCGCGGGATCTGAGGAATCGTCTGATCATGACAGGCGGATCCTCGGGTCAACGATGGCGTAGAGCACGTCGGTGAGGATGACGGAGATGATAAAGATCACCGCAAAGACAGCAACGAAACCCTGCACCACCGGGAAGTCGTTGGCACGGATCGCGTTGATCAGCTGGAAGCCCATGCCGGGGATGATGAAGTAGATCTCGATCAGGATCGCGCCCGTGATCAGGAAGGGCAGCGTCGTCATCACCCGCGTAATGATCGGGATCATCGCGTTCTTGAGCATGTGCACGAACATGACCTTGCGCTTCGAGGCGCCTTTGGCCAGGGCCGTGGTGATGTAGTCGCGGCTGGATTCCTCGACCATGACGGCCCGGTAGAAGCGGGTGTCGTAGCCCATCGCAACGATCACCCCGATGATCACCGGCAGCAGGCAGTACGTCACCCAGTTGATCGGGTTGGCGCCCTCGCTGAGCAGGGGCATCCAGGGCTCGTACCCCTTGACCGCGAACGGCGTATACACGCCCTTGATCTGCGGCAGCCCCGCCCCGAAGAACTGCCCGAAGATGATGTACACCAGGTAGCTGATGCTCATCCCGAGCACCGCCAGGACCATCAATATCTGATCCACCGCCCTCCCTCTGAAGTACGCGGATATCAGCGCGATCACGATCGAGATGCACACCGACGCGAACAGCGTCGGGACCGTGATCGAAAGGCTTGGCGGGATCGACCGGATCAGGATGTCGCGGACACTCCTGCCGTCCTGGGCCCAGCTCTCCTCCTCGAAATCGAGCGTCGCGATCTTGCCCAGGTACTTGACGTACTGGATCAGGAACGGGTCGTCGAGGCCCATCTGCTGGCGGAGCAGCTCGAGCTGCTGCTGTGTCGCGTTCTTGCCAAGGTAGGCGTAGGCCGGATCACCCTTGATGCGCAGCGCGCCCATCAGGATCAGGATGATCCCCAGATAGACGGGGATGTAGTACAGGAGTTTCCGGACAATGAACGCCCACATCGGGGTTGGCCCGCCGTGCTCGGTGGTAGGAGACAGCCGCCCCGGGCCGAGCGCCCGGGGCGGGGTCGATCAGTTCCCGCGGTCCTCGTGGGTCATGTCGACGTCGAGGTACTTGAAGTACGTGAAGAAATCCTCGGTGGGCTTGAAGTTCAGGCACCAGGGCTGGATGACGTACTGGCGTGTGCGTGCGAGCGAGCCGCAGAACGGGGCGTCCTTGATGAGGATGTCGCGCATCTTTGTGTAGATCGCCGTCCGCTCGGGCCCGGCGGGCATGGTGCGGATCTGCTCGTAGAGTCGGTCGTATTCCTTGTTGTGGTAGTTGGAATGGTTGGCGCCGGGCGAGGCGTTCGGGCTGTAGAACAGCGCGAGGTTATTCTCCGCGTCCGGGTAGTCAGAGCCCCAGGCGAAGCTGAAGAACCCGGCCTTGCGGTTGTCCACGACCTCCATCAGCGGCGCAAAGTCCAGGTACCGCTCGTTGATGCGGATGCCAACCTCGGCTAGGTTCCGCTTCATCAGCTCGACGATGCGGACGCTCTCCTGGCCGTTGCTCGTGTACAGGTCGATCACGGGCAGGTCGGTGACCTTGCCGTCAACGACCGTGTACCCCGCCTCGCGGAGTTTCTGGCGGGCGCGCTCGTAGTCGGGACCACGCGTCGAGTACGGCGCCCGGTGGTTCTCGTTGTTGGGGTGCCCGTCGAGGCCGGGGGGGATCGGGCCGTCGTAGGCGATCGCGAGCCCATTGTAGAGGGTCTCGTTCATCTCGTCCCAGTCCATCGCGAGGTTGAAGGCCTGGCGGAGGGCGCGCTTCTCGTCGGTGTACCCGCCGAGCAACTCGTCCTCCATGTTGAACTCGCGGAAGATGAAGTCGAGCAGCGGGACCTTGACCTCGCGGATGCCGTTGCGCTCCCAGCTCCGCTTGAGCTTTTTGGTCCGCATGCTGAAGGCCTCGGGGAACTCGGCCTGGCCGACGGTCGAGTAATCCAAGTTGCCCGCCTTGAGCTCCAGCCATCTGGGCTGGGCCTCGACAAAGAACGTGAACTCTATCCGATCGACGAACGGGATCTTCTTGCCGGCGGCATGGTGCAGCCCCAGCGCCTCGTCCTCGGGCATCCACTCCATCGGGTAGTAGGCGTCGCGGTACTCGGGATTCTTGTGCACGGTCATCCGCGCGTTGCGGACCCAGTCCGACTCCTTGCGGAGCACGAACGGCCCGGTCCCGACCGGATGGGCGGCAAACCCCTTCTCGTATTTCTCGACCGCCTCGCGCGGCACGATCGCGAGCTGGAACATCGCGAGGCGCCAGATGAACTGCTGGTTGGGCTCGTTCAGTTCAACCGTGAACGTGTAGTCGTCGAGGATCTTGAAGCCCTCGACCGCGGCGTCGTAGTCAAACGCCTGGCCCGATTCCACGCGCGCGGCCTGGGCCTCCTTGTACTCGTTGAAGCCCTTGATCATGCCGTCCACGAGCCACCAGCTCTTGTACCGGTGCTGCGGGTCGGCCAGCCGCTTCCACGAGTAGAAGACGTCCGAGGCCTTGACCTCGCGTCCCTCGCCGCCGGGGAAGCAGGGGTCGTCGTGGAAGGTGATCCCGGGCCGGAGCGTGAACTTCCAGTGCTTGCCGCCCCCGGTGACTTCGGGCATCTCGGCCAGCAGCAGGGGCTCGACCTCGAGTGGTCGCTTGAGGTACTTGTACTGCAGGAGCGTCTCGTAGAGGCACGACGAAGCGCGGTTCTCGTACGTCGTCGAGCCCATGACCGGGTCGAGTGTGCCGGGCCCAGAGGTCTGCATCGGGATGCGGAGGACCTTGTCGTCCTTCACCCCAGCCTCGGCGCCCGCATCGGCGGTCGTCGCCGCCAGCCCCAGGAGGCACAGGGCGCCCAGTATCGCCTTTGCGGGAATCCGTCTCGCCGTCGCGCGTGTCATGTCTACCTCCAGGGCAGGTTCTGTTCGGATCTCGATCGGTCGCTCGCCGAGGGTTTCCTCCCGCCGCGAGACCCGGCCACGGGCCGGTAGCGTAGCCGAGGGCCCGATCCGCCTCAATCGGGCGCCCGGCGGTCGCCCGCCAGGGGGTGTAGGCTCCGCTCCACAACCCGCCACCGCACGGACGCGACCTTGGCTGACACAATTCCCACCACCGACAAGAATTCAGCCCTCGCGCCGGCCACCGCCGGCTCGGACGCGACCACGGCGATGATCGACGGGCGTCGCCTGATCGTCTTTGCCGGCTGCAACTACCTGGGGCTCTCGCACCACCCGGAGGTGGTCGCCGCGGCCCGCGATGCCCTGGGCCAGTTCGGGCTCAGCGCCTCGGCCTCTCGCCGCACCTCGGGTAACACACGGATCCACGAGCAGCTCGAGCAAGAGCTTGCCCAGCACCTGGGTCGTCCCGCGGGCCTGCTGGTCCCGGACGGGTACACCGCGAACCTCACGGCGGCCCAGGCACTCGCCCACGATCACTCCGTCGCCCTGCTCGACGAGCGGGCGCACCTGAGCCTCCGCGACGCGGCCCGGTGCGCGGGGCTGGAGATTGCAACCTACCGCCACCTGGACGCGATGGACGCGGGCGTGCAGGCAGACAAGCACGCGGCCCGGGGTGTGGTGGTGATGACCGACGGGGTCTTCGCCGCCGACGGCGCGATCGCGTCCCTCGACCGCCTGCTCGACGCCCTGCCCGCCAACGGGACGAGGCTGCTCGTGGACGATTGCCACGGGTTCTGCGTCCTGGGCGAGCAGGGGCGAGGCACGCCGAGTCATTTCGGGCTCGATGACGACCGGCTGGTCGTCACGACGACTTTGGCCAAAGGGCTCGGGTGCGCGGGTGGGGTGGTGTTTGCCGAGGAATCGCTCATCGACCGGGCGCGGCGGGAGGCGAGCGCGTTCGTGTGCACCACGCCGACCTCGCCCGCACTCGCCGCCGGCGCGCGCACGGCGTTGTCGATCTTGATCTCCGAGCCGCTCCGTTTCGAGCGACTGCGCCAGAACACCGAGCGGGTCCGCGGGGTGCTGCTCGCGGCGGGTTACGCTCCACACACGACGCACGTGCCCATCTTCGCGTTGGACCCGCAGCCGGGAGGCGCCGGCAGGATCCTGAGCCAATGCCTGCGTGAGGCGGGGCTGTTCGTCCCGCTGGTCGGGTACCCCGGCGGGCCCTCGCCCGAGTACCTGCGCCTGAGCGTCTGCTCGGAGCACTCACCCGACCAGATCGATCAGCTGGGCGAGGCGTTGTGTGCGGGCCCGTCGGGTGCTTGTGCCAGACGGGCCTAGCCCCGCATCGAACCCGGCAAGCGGGGCGGGGCGTGCGCGGGCCCGAGAACAACCACGCAGTTCCCACGCCTTATCCCCGAGCAAACCGTTGTATAGAAGGCCGCGTGTGGTACAGTTTGCCGCGGCGAACGCGAGGGGAACGGCGGATGAGGTCCACGCTTCAGTGGCTGGGAACTTCGGTCCTGGGCGTCGCGCTCAGCGCACAGTCTCTCGAGGCTCAGCCGACGCCGACACCCGGCGCGGTCGGCGCGGCAAGCGCCTCCAGGCCTGGCGACTCGCACCGACTCCTTACCTGGAATCTGCCGTCGCAGGTCCTACCTTTGTTCGAGACACTCGAGTCCGGCGGGAAGGGCGACCTGGCGATAATCGGCGACTCGATCTCGTTCGCTGAGAACTCGTACAACTGGTTTCTCAAGGCGCTCTTCGAGGCGGATTACGGATCCGGCGGCGAAGGGTTCCTCTCGCCCAGCGGCATGCGTGGCGCTTGCGAGGGCGATGTGTACGTCCGCTGCGGCGTCGATATGGACAACACGCAGGGCGCTTGGGCGTCGTTGAACAGCGGACCCCGGCACCCTCGGAGCTACGGCCTCGATGTCGATGGCAACTACGCGATCATCCAAGAGTCATCGACAGGGATTCACGGAAGATACTTTCTATATCTGTATGGCGACGAGGTCACAGTCCACTACATCAAGGAACCGGGCGCGGGCACGTTCCAGGTACTCCTGAACAAATCGACGATCACGACGATCAACGCCGATATCCCGGGCGAGCCCGAGCACGCGTCGGTCACGGTCCCGACCGGCGCCGAGAACCCGGACGAGATCAACGAGATCACGCTCCGGCACATCTCGGGCGGCTCGGTCTACCTCGACGGCTACCAGATGTCCTACGGGCAGTCGGGCTTCGTCTACCACCGGCTCGCGCGTGGGGGCGCCGGGCCCGATGATTTTCTCGATTGCATCGGCCAACCGACGAGCGATTTTCTCGGGACGCTCGACGCCGAGCTGATTCTCGTCATGCTCGACTGGGCGGGGCTGAACAACGCGGAGCCCTACGTCACGAATATGAACACCCTGCTCGATTTTCTCGAGGGCGCGGCGCCCAACTCCAAGTTCATACTGGTCTCGCATCACGCCTTCTACGAGGGAATCGGCCAAGAGGCAGACTGGCTGTATCTGCTGGCGCGCCAACGCGGGCACGGGTACATCAACCTCTTTGATCTACACGCGGGCTCTGGTGAGCTGGGAACACTCGGCTTCCTCGAGGACGAGGTCCACCTGACCGCGGCGGGAGGCTCGTGGTTCGCCGACTACATCTACGGCGTGCTCACCGATGCCGCGGCAGATGCCAGGACTGCGGATCACAACCGCGACGGCGTATTCGACTATCAAGATCTGCTCGCGTTCCTCGAGGGCTTCGTGGGCGCGGACGCCGACACGGACGTGAATGCCGATGGCTCCAACGACTCCGCGGACCTAACCGAGTTTTTGGATGCGTTCCGGCGTGTCCAATGGGCATCTCGTTAGCGCACTGCGCATTGTATGGGGCACGGCCGCGTGCGTTCACTGATCGATTCATATGGTGAACGACCAATGCCGAGCAGCGCCCCCGCCGCTCGTACGGGTCGAGGCGATGCGTCGCCAACCAACAGCCCACCCCGGTGCGATGCTCTGACGCAATAACGACGATCCCGCAAGCATCTGGCTTGCGGGGCGTGCGTATCCAATCGGGGTGACAGGACACCAGTTGAACTCTTTGCAGCCGAGGCCCGCCTCTGGAGCCTGGAAACGCAGATTCTCGGCTTCGCCGTGAAACCACAGTCGGGCCGAGTTACTCTGCGATCAGCAGTCTGTAGGCGATCGCTTCAACCGGGCCAGCAGGGACTGAATCCGATGTCGTCGTGCGTCGAAGACGCCGAACGTCAGGACTCTTGAGACGACCGAGTCTGTACACTGATGCAGACTCGTCGCCTGCAACATGTCACAAAGCCGTGACCCGTGCGATCCCGCAGACCGTGTCGTCTTCGAGCAGCGCGCCCGATACCGGATCAGATGCGCGCTCATCAGTCGCAACGCAACCGACCTGGCCGGCGCAGAGCAAGCACAATGCGAAACACATCAGCCATGAAATCGATCTTGCTCGCCGGCCTCGCGCTCCTGCCAAGCCTGACCTCCACCACGCTTGCCCAAGAGAACCAGGAGCTCGGTCGGATGTGGACGTTCGAAAATCCACCTCTCGTCTACCTCGATGAGGAATACGGATTCAGGCCCGACCAGAATTGGTTGGCTTCCCTTCGGCTGGGTTCGCTGCGCCTAGGTGGCGAAGACATCCTGTCAAGCTTCGGCTCCGCGTCGTTCGTCTCGCCCGAGGGCCTGATCATGACGAGCACCCGCTGCGTGCGCGATGCGGTCGCAGCGACTCGGCCGCGAGATGTCGACATGATCCAGACCGGATTCGTCGCCGCGACACGGGAACGGGAGTTTCGGCTGCGGTCGAGTCATGACGAGTGGCTGACCGCCGCACAACTCGTCAAGATCTCGAACGTCACCGACGAGATCAACAGGGGCGTGGCGCCAACCGCCAACGCGACCCAGATCCAGAAGACGCGCATCGCGAACAAGAAGCGGATCCTCGACGCGGCCAGGAAAACCGATCCGAACCTCGTGCCGCAGATCGTGAGCCTCTACCAGGGCGGGGTTTCCCAGCTCTACCAGTACAAAATGTTCAACGACCTTCGTTTAGTGTGCATTCCGCATTTGCAAACCGCCCACTTCGGCGGTGATCCGGACAACTTTACCTACCCTCGCTACAGCATCGACTTTGCATTCCTGCGTGCGTATGAAGACGGCAAGCACGCGGACACGACGACGCGCTACTTCAAGTGGAAGTCGGGCGGCGCGAAGAAGGACGAACTCGTCTTCGTTTCCGGCAACCCCGGCGTGACGCAGCGGCTGTTCACGAAGGCTCAGCTGGAGTTTGAGCGAGACATCAAGATCCCGTTGAGAATCGAGCCAATCGCAAACCGTCTGCACCATGAGAAGAACGCGGGCGCCTTGGATTTCGATCCCGAGCACCCGTCTCAGAATTGGGCCTGGGCCCAGACGGGGATACTCGAGTTGGAAGACGCCCTGAAGGCGGCGCGCGGCAACCTGAGTGGTCTCGAGGACGCGACGTTGATGGCACAGAAGACCGCGGCGGAGAAGGCGTTCCAGTATCGCGTGATGGCAGACAAAAAGCTCGCGCAGCGTTATGGCGACCTCTGGGACCGGATCGCCAGCGCGGTCGAGGTTCGGCGGCAGCACGAGACGCGAGCGCGATTCCAAACGGCCAACGCCGCCGCTGTGCTCGGGGTAGCGGTCGCCATCGTGCGTCTGAGCGATCCCGCCGAAACCGAGGCGCATCGCGAGCAAGCCAGAAAGACGTTGGGGAGTTTGGCGGGTAGGACGATTAAACCCAACGCCGGTTTGATCGCCGCTTGCGTAGATCACGTCGTCCGTGCCCACAAGTGGTTGCCCAAGGACGATCCCTACCTCTCGAATGTGCTGGCTGGCAGGAGTGCAGAGGGATGGCCGGCAAGGCTCCCGGAATATTTGGACGCGATGGAGGGTGAGCAAGCACGGAGCTCGCCGAACTGGATCGGGTATCCCGAACCACGTGAAGCGCTCGTCAAATCGGGTTGGAAGGCGATCCAGAACAGCGATGATCCGGCGATCGTCGCAGCGCGCGCTTGTCATTTTGATGCGAAAGAACGAGGAGCTCGGCGAAGAACTCGACGCGAAAGAAGAAGCCCTCCGAACTGAGATGGGTCACGCATTGTTCGCGTGCTACGGCACGAATGTCAGTCCCGATGGGACTGAGACGGCTCGCTTCACCGACGGTGTCGTCAGGGGTTTCCCGAGCAACGGCACGATCGCGCCGTACCGCACGACGTTCTACGGGCTTTACGCTCGCAACGCCGAGTTTGACAACGAGTACCCCTTCAACCTCCCGAAGATCTGGCTCGACCGCAAGGACGAGATCGACCTGACGAAACCCGTCAACTTCGTCAGCACGAACGACATCACCATGGGCAACTCGGGAAGTGTCGTCGTCAACATGGAGCTCGAAGTCGTCGGGGTGGTCGTAGATGGGAACATCGAATCACTACACAACGACTTTGTATTCAGGGACGACGTGCCGCGCGCCGTTTCAGTGCACGTCGACGGAATCATGGAAGCCCTGGTGAAGATCTACGATGCCCATCACGTCGCCGAGGAGCTCACCGGCGAGTAGCTCCGGTCGGGTTACCCGGATCGGGTCTGGTCACGAGAATGTCCCCGCGGCGTCACTCGACGGGCGCTCATGACGAAATGGCTCAACCAAGCGGCCGCGTTGTCCGGTGAGGACTTCTTCTGACGTATTCAACCTGTGGCCAGTTTCCTGTGGCAACAGGACATCGTTGAACCGACCGTAAACACAGACGGCCTCGGCGTTTGCCGAGGCCGTCGAGCCTGCCGAATCGGGGTGAGAGGATTCGAACCTCCGACCTTTTGACCCCCAGTCAAACGCGCTAACCAAACTGCGCCACACCCCGTGGCGTCACCCTCTCGGGCGACGCGATGAGGATAGGCGATGGTCCCCACGCCCGCCAACGACTCGGCGGTATCCTTCCCCCGTGGGCACCAACGAACAGACCCTGCTGATCGTGGGCGGGCGGGTTATCGACCCGGACTCCGGGCTCGACCAGACCGCCGACGTCGCCATCGCCGGCGGGAGAGTCGTCCAGATCGGCCAAGATCTCGCCAGGGGCCCGGCGGCCCGGGTGATCGATGCCGAGAGGCTGCTGGTCACCCCCGGGCTCATCGACCCACACGTCCACCTCCGCGAGCCGGGGGGGGAGCACAAGGAGACGATCGCGTCTGGTTCGGCCGCGGCCCTCGCGGGTGGGTTCAGCACCGTCTGCTGCATGCCGAACACGAGCCCGGCGCTCGACACGCCCGAGATGGTCCGGCTGGTCAGGGAGCGGGCACGCGAGACGGCCGGCTGCCGGGTCTTCCCGATCGCGGCCGCGACCATTGGGCGTACGGGCGAACGCCTGGCCGAGATCGGCCTGTGCAGGGCTGCGGGCGCCGTCGGTTTCTCCGACGACGGCGACGTCGTCGAATCGGCGGGGATGATGGCCCGCGTGCTCCGGGCGGTCGCGCCGACCGGGGCCGCGTTCATGCAGCACTGCCAGGAGCCCTCGCTGACCGTCGGCGCGTCGATGCACGCGGGCGAGGTCTCGATGCGCCTCGGGCTGACAGGCTGGCCGAGGGTCGCCGAGGAACTCGTCATCGAGCGGGACGTCCGGCTGAACCGCACAGTCGGGTGCCGATACCACGTGCAGCACGTCAGCTCGGGCGGGTCGGTTGAGATCATCCGTAGAGCGCGAACGGACGGCCAGCCCGTGAGCGCCGAGGCGAGTCCCCACCACCTGCTGCTGACCGACGAGGCCTGCGACAACTACGACACGACCGCAAAGATGAACCCCCCGCTGCGCACCCGATCGGATACCGACGCGCTGCGCGCGGGTGTCGCCGACGGTACGATCACTGTCTTGGCAACAGACCACGCGCCGCACAGCGCCGACGAGAAGGCCCTGCCCTTCGAGAACGCCCCGTTCGGGATCATCGGCCTTGAGACGGCATTGGCCCTCTACGCCGAGGCGCTCATCACGACTGGCGCGATCGACTGGCCGCGGCTGATCTGGCTGTTGACGGTCGGGCCCGCGGACCTGTGCGGCCTGGGCGCGATGGGGCTAGGGCGCCTGAGCGTGGGCGGCCCCGCGGACGTCACACTCATCGACCCGGAACTGGAATGGACAATCACCCGCGATGACCTTCGCGGCCGCTCGTCCAACACGCCCTTCCTCGGGCGCCGTGTTCAGGGGAGAGCCGTGGGGACGATCGTGGGCGGGAAGGTCTGGCACGAGTTGCCCTCGCGCGTGCAGCCCGCACGCTCGCCCTGAAGACACCGAGAACCGCACACATGGACGCGCCAACCACACGATCTCCCTGGCGGACCAAGGAGTTGTACATCGCGGCGCTGGCGGTCGCGGCGATCGCGGCCCACCTGCTGCTCCGTGTCTGGTTCGCACCCGAGAGCGTCGAGGCCCGCGTCCCGCTCTGGATCGCGCTGGGCGCCGGCGGGCTCCCGCTCGTCGCAGAACTGGTCCTCAAGGCCGTGCGTCTCCAGTTCGGCTCCGACCTGCTTGCGGGCGTCTCGATTGTGACCTCGGTCATCCTCGGCGAGTACCTCGCGGGCACGCTGGTCGTCCTCATGCTCTCGGGCGGCGAGACGCTCGAGGCGATGGCCGTCGAGAACGCACGCTCGGTCCTGCGGGCCCTGGCCAAGCGTGTGCCGACGACGGCCCACATCCGACGCAACGGGCGGATCGAGGACGCCCCGATCGAGCAGATCGTCGTCGGCGACGAGGTTGTCGTCTACCCCCATGAGACGTGCCCGGTGGACGGCGAGGTGTCCAGCGGGCACGGCGTCATGGACGAGTCGTACCTGACGGGCGAGCCGTATATGATGTCCAAGGCCCCCGGCTCGGGCGTCATCTCCGGCGCGATCAACGGCGAGTCGGCCCTGACCATCCGCGCCACCAAGCTGCCCGAAGACTCACGCTACGCCAAGATCATGCGCGTCATGCGCGAGAGCGAGCAGCGCCGCCCGCGACTGCGCCGCCTGGGCGACACCCTCGGCGCCTACTACACGCCCCTGGCCGTAGGCCTCGCGTTGATCGCCTGGGCTGTCTCGGGCGACCCTGTCCGCTTCCTCGCGGTGCTCGTCGTCGCGACGCCCTGCCCCCTGCTCATCGCGATCCCGACGGCGATCATCGGCTCGATCTCGCTGGCCGCCCGTCGCGGCGTGATTGTCAAGGACCCGGCCACCCTCGAGACAATCGACACCTGCCGCACGATCATCTTCGACAAGACCGGCACGCTCACGTACGGCAAGCCGAGCGTGACCGAAGTGCTCCCGGCGGGCGGATTCGACCCCGACGAGGCGCTGGCACTGACCGCAGCGATGGAGCGGTATTCCAAGCACCCGCTGGCGGGCGCCGTCGTCCGGGCGGCGGAGGCAAAGCGCCTCGCGACGCACGAGCCCCACGAAATCTCCGAACGCCCGGGCGAGGGCCTCCGGGGTATCGTCGGCGGGCGCGAGGTCATGGTCACAGGGCGCAAGGGGCTCGGGCAGATAGACCCCGCCCAGGTCGATGACCTGCCGCCCCTGGCCGGCGGGCTCGAGTGCATTGTGCTGGTCGATGGGCGTCTTGTCGCGACGATCCGGTTCCGCGACGAGCCCCGGGCCGACGGCGCCGCCTTCATCCGTCACCTCACGCGCAAGCACCACTTCCGCAAGGTCATGCTCGTGTCGGGCGACCGCGAGAGCGAGGTGCGGTACCTGGCCGACAAAGTCGGGATCCAGGACGTGCTCGCCTCGCAGTCCCCCGAAGACAAGGTCGAGATCGTCAAGCGCGAGACCGAGGCCGCCCGGACCTGCTTCATCGGCGACGGGATCAACGACGCCCCCGCCCTGGCCCTGGCGACGGTCGGGATCGCCTTCGGCCAGGCGAGCGACATCACAACCGAGGCCGCGGGGGTCGTCGTGCTCGACAACGCCCTGGAACGGGTTGACGAGTTCTTCCATATCTCCCGCCGCATGCGCCGGATCGCGCTGCAGAGCGCTCTGGGCGGCATGGCCCTGAGCGTGGTCGGGATGGTGTTCGCGGCCCTGGGCCTGCTGCCCCCGGTCGCGGGCGCGATCGCCCAGGAGGTCATCGACGTGCTGGCGGTGCTCAACGCCCTGCGAGCGGCGGCGCCCCCCTCGAGCTTGTCGGATATCCGCGACTGAGCACGCCGCCCGCCCGGGCGCCCCCCATCGCTCCCGGGTCGCGTCCTACCGTTGTGCCGGGACGGAACCGGCCCTCCCCGGGCACCTATCTGAGCAGGAGATCAGCGACATGGCCATCCGCGTTGGCATCAACGGCTTCGGACGCATCGGGCGCCTCGTGTACCGCATCGCCGCCCAGCGCGGCGGCTTCGAGGTCAACCTCATCAACGACCTCGTCGGCGCCGACAACCTCGCGTACCTCCTCAAATACGACACGATGCACGGCCGCTTCATGGTCAACGGCAAGCCCGCCGAGATCAGCGCGACCGAGGACTCGTTCACGGTCAACGGCAAGACGACCAGGACGTCCGCCGTCCGCGACCCCGCGGAGCTGCCCTGGGGCAAGCACGAGGTCGATTACGTGCTCGAGTCCACCGGGCTGTTCACCACCTACGAGGCCGCCCACAAGCACATCGAGAACAACGGGTGCAAGCGGGTGATGATCTCGGCGCCCACCAAGACGCCCGACGAGGTCCGCACCTTCGCCTACAAGGTCAACCACGAGCTGTACGACCCGGCGAAAGACAAGATCATCTCCAACGCCAGCTGCACAACCAACTGCCTGGCGCCGATCGCCAAGGTCATCAACGACGAGTTCGGGCTGGCCGAGGGCCTGATGACCACCATCCACGCCGCCACCGCGACCCAGCCAACGCAGGACGGGCCGAGCAAGAAGGACTTCCGGGGCGGCCGCAACGCGTACCAGAACATCATCCCGGCCAGCACGGGCGCCGCCAAGGCCGTCGGCCTGTGCATCCCCGAACTCAAGGGCAAGCTCACGGGCATGTCGATGCGTGTGCCGACGGCGGACGTCTCGTGCGTGGACCTGACGTTCCGCACGTCCAAGGCGACGAGTCTCAAGGCCATCAACGCCGCGATGCAGGCCGCCAGCGAGGGCTCGATGCAGGGTGTCCTGGGCTACACCGAGGAGCAGGTGGTCAGCTCCGACTTCATCAGCGACCCCCGCAGCTCGATCTTCGACGCCGGCGCCGGCATCGAGCTCAACGATCGTTTCTTCAAGGTTGTCAGCTGGTACGACAACGAGGCGGGGTACGCCGCGAGATGTGTGGACATGCTCGCCATGATGGCCAAGCGGGACGGGTGAGACCCGGGCGATGCCAGCGTCGCCGCAAACCGCTTGTCCGATTGAGTTTATAGAAACAACACGCCGAGGCCGCCGGAGGTATGTCCGCACATGGCCTCCGCCAGTATCGCCCTGCGTCCGCCCCGCCGCCGAGTGAACATAGACTCCGACCACGACGACAGGGGTGAAGTACCTACACCGGGAGGAGCCACCATGAGACGAATCGCAGCAACCGGCATCGCGTCCGTACTGATCCTCGCCGCCACCGGCTGCTCATCCGGGCCCAGCGGCCCGATGGGCGACACGCAGGGTCGGCGCGACCCGGGTGTGAGCACGCGGGCCGACAGCAAGGACAGCTCGGTCAACACCGTCACGCTCATCGAGTTCGCCGACCAGGTCGCCCAGGACCTGCCCATGCGGATCGCGGGCATCCCCGAGTTGGCCAACCGCCAGACCCGGGCCGTGCTCTACCTGGGCGAGTTCGTCAACCGGACGCAGACGCCGACCAACGACTTCCGCCTGGCCCGCCAGATCGTCCGCAACTCGATCATTAACTCGGACATCGTGAGCCAGTACGCGATGGTTTACGCGGACCCCGAGCAGTTGGCGCGTCAGCGCGAGCGTCTGGCCTCGTCGGGCGCCTCGGGCGGCAGTCTCGTGGACGAGGGTGTCGCCGTGGACGACCAGGGCGGGCGTATGTACTCCGAGGACGACATCTTCGTGCTCAACTCGGAGATGTCCGAGGCGACGCGTGGCGCGGGCGGTGTGAGCCTGTACGTCTTCGATATGACGCTCATGGAGATGAAGTCCGGCCGCCAGGTCTTCAGCTCGCAGATCGTCCAGAAGCACGTCCGCTAGAACTCTTCGACGCTCCTTTTGACTTGGGGGAATGGACGCATGAGAAGTCCTGCAATGCGCGGGCGAACAGCCCGCCTCGGGTTCGGCGTGCTGATCTTGGCCGGCGCCCTGTCCGTTGGCCTTGGCGGGGGGTGCGCGAGCGGGGGCGCCAAGGGCGGCTCCACCCGCTTCACGGTCTCGGACATCGAGTACACGTCCGCGGAGCTCTCGGCGCAACTGGCGGGCGCCTCGTTCTTGCAAGGGCGCGGCCCGGGCTCGCCCGAGATCCGCCTCATGCCCGGGGAGTTCGCCAACATCTCGACCGAGCGCATCGGCGAGGCCGACCGGTGGGTCATGATCTCCCGGGTCCTCCACGACCCCGGGATCTTCGAGTTGCTCCGCTCCAAGAACGTCTCGATCGTGATGCCCGAGCAGCGGCGACGACTGTTCGAGCGGTTCGCGATCGCGGACGCCGCTGGGCACGACGTCACCCTTGAGGATGGCGGCGTCGTCCACCAGCCCGCGACCGTCCGCTTCGAGGACGCGTCGATTGCGACGCACGCCCTGAACACCACGTTCCTCTCGGCGACACGCACCGCGACCGACAACGACGACGACGCCAACGAGCGCAAGGAGTTGTTCGTCGTCCAGACCGAGATCATCGACCTGGGCTCCGGGCGCGCGATTTGGAGCGGGCAGACACAGTTCGCCCGCGTCGCCCGCGGGCTGATCCTGGACTAGTTCCTATCTTGACGCGTGCGGGCGGGTCATCGTTGCCCGTGCCGCCAGGGGGAGTTGACCGTGAAGCGAAGCCTCTTCATTCTCGCCGCCGTCGCGGGCGTGTTCGCCGCTGGATGCTCGACCTACCAGGGCGATGCCGACCTGCTCGGCTCGATGGCCCAGGCCGACTACGGCTCGGCCCGCGCGGTCGCGCTCAACTCCGCGACCGACAAGGTCAAGGACCGCGGCTACCTGCTCGACCGCCAGAAGGTCCTCTGGGCCGCGATGGCCGAGGGCGACCTCGACACCGCGGGCGCCAGCGCCGACTACGTCTACGACCAGCTCCGCACCCAGGGCGTGAACCAGGGCAAGGCGGTCGGGCGGTTCCTCGTGGGCGACACAAACGTCCAGGTCTGGAAGGGGGAGCCCTTCGAGCAGGCCGCGGGCTTCACCGCCATCGCGATCGTGGACGGCATGAGCGGCGACTGGGGCAACATGCGGGCCTCGGCCCTCAGCTCCCAGTTCCAGCTCAAGGACCTGACCACGGTCGTCGAGGGCGAGCGGGGCGCCAACGAGAAGGCGGGCGAGCTGTCCGACCGCGAGCTGCTCGTCGCGGGTGTCGCGCGTGCCGAGGAGGAGGACGAGCAGACCGACGAGGCGATCGAGGACTCGATCCCGCTGGCGGCGTCCGACTTCGAGCCCGGGTACGCCCTGGCCGCGATCGCCGAGCGCCGCCTCGGGTTGTACGAGGAGATGAACGAGTCGCTCCGCAAGCTCGTCGCGGTCAACCCGGGCCTGGAGCCCCTGGCCGAGCAGATCCGCAATGGGTCGTACAACGCCGTGTTCGTCGTGGACTACGGCCTGGCGCCCAAGAAGATCCGCACCGGGCCCGACGGCGCCATCGCCAGCTACGAGGCGCGGACGTATTCTGACGACGCCCCGGTTGTGCTCGATATCAACGGCTACGAGAACCGCTTCCCGGTCCTCGCCGACTACAACCGCCTCTCGACCGACCTCAAGTGGAACAACTTCGAGGACGTCCGCATCGCCAAGAGCTACGTGGGCACGGGCCTGATCGTGGGCGGCGCCGCCGTCGCGGTCGTGAGCAACGACTCGACCGCCCAACTCATCGGCCTGGGCATGATCCTGGCGGGCGCCGCCATGAAGTCGTCCGCCGGCGCCGACACACGCCACTGCGAGGCCCTGCCCCAGCGCACGTACGTGGTCCTGGCCTCGCTGCCCCAGGGCGAGTCACGCGTCGCCCTCCAGGTCGAGGGACGCCCGGAGAGCCACCTGGTCCTGCCCGAGGTCGTCTCAGACGGCGCCGGTGACATGCGCCTCTGGTACGTCCGCCTGCCGACCACCGGCGCCGCCTGGGCCAACGCCTCGGGCGTGTACTACTCCAACGACTCGACCGGGCGCGTGACCGACGCGCCGGACCTGCCCTACATCCTCGGCGGGCATTGCGTCCGCACGCCCAGCGAGAAGGTCCTCCGCGAGTACCAGCAGGCGGGCTTGCCCGGCTGGGTGAACGTCGCGGACCTGGAGCGGATGTACGCCGAGGAGGGCGTGATCCTGCCGGGCGCCGGCTCGATGCCGACCGGGCGCCACGTGCTCGAGGGGGGCAACGCGTTCTACACGCCCCCGGCCGGCAGCGCCGGCTTCGTACGTCTGTTCTGCCAGCAGCACTCGCAATACACTCCCGCGGGCGAGACCGCCAACATGATCCTCCGTGAGATGTACGGCGAGCCCGAGCAAGACGACGCGCTCGTGTCCAACTGAGCGCCCACATCCGACCACCCGGGCCGCCCGCAACCCCGGGCCGCGCCCATACCGGGAGACAGACGAATGACACGCGCAACACTGTTCCGGATCATTCCGATCGCCGCGGCCTGCGCCGCGGGCCTCATCGCGGTCGGCGGCTGCCAGCAGCAGCACGTCTCCCCCGCCGGCGCCGAGCGCGACCCCTTGCCCGTCGAGCTCTACCCGGACATCGTCGTGGACCGGGCGCTCGAGCGTGTGATCGTCTCGGACGTGGACCGGATCGTCTGGCGCGCCGGCGAGCCGACCCGCCCCGCCAGCGTCGCCGTCCCGATCCGGAGCCTCTCCAACTACGACGTGCACACCCAGTACCGCGTCCTGTGGTACGACGACTCGGGTGTCCAGATCGGCGCAACCCAGTGGCGGTTCGTCTCACTGGCGCCCCAGGTCGAGCAGCAGTTCCAGGGAAACTCCACGTCGGGCAAGGTCCAGGCGTGGCGGATGGAGATACGCGTCGCCAGGTGAGCCCGGGCGGCGTGTGAGCAAGCAGGAGGAGCCCCGATGCGTCCCGTCACCCACCTCGCGGCCGCGGTCCTCGCCGTCGCCTGCGCCGCTCTCGCGCCCAGCGCCGCACTCGCCCAGCCCATGGGCGACCCCCAGCCGATCAAACCGACCGTCGCCGGCCCGGACATCGGCGTCTGGGCCCAGGCCTACGAGGCGTACGGATACCCCCGCGTGCTTGTGCTGTGCGGACGCACCGCCCGCTCGGGCGAGGACGGGCTCTTCGCCCCCTCCTCGTCGGGCTTCGCCTACCAGTTCAAGTCCGCGTTCGAGTCGATCATCAACGACCCCGACGTCGGGCTCGACCTGATCGACGTGGACTCGCTCGTCAGCGCGACCAAACGTCTGGGCAACGCCCTGGACATGGCCGCCGAGCCCGAGGCGATCAGGCTGCTCGCCAACGAGCTGTCGGCGGACATGGTGATTCTGGTCAAGTTCCTGGACGCCGACCCGCGGGCCAACCCGGGCGTCGAGGCGAACATGACCTTCGAGGTCGTGGACCCGTCGCGGGGCGGCAAGCTCGTGACCTTCCCCTTCCGCTGGCAGCGCGACGACTCGGTCCCCTGGATCAACCGGTACGCCAACGACCTGGCGGTCAAGTTCATCAACGACTTCGCCCGCAGGGCGCCCAGGGCGGGCTGGGTCGAGGTCCGCGCCGTCGGCTTCGGAGACAACCCCGGGCACGTCAAGGCGTTCCGCGACAGCATCGAGGGCATGGACTTCGTCAAGAGCGTCCGCCCGCCCCGCTCGAGCGTCTTCGTGGACCCGTACTCGGGCGAGCGTCAGACGCTCCAGACGTACCGCATCCAGTTCATGGGCGACATGCTGGACCTGGCCGCCCAGATCGAGAACAGCCAGTTCAACATCGACGGGCGTGAGGTCCGCGTGATCCTGCTCGAGACGTCCGCCCTGACTGTCAAGATCGTGCCCGAGGAGGCCGAGATCGCGGCCAACGAGCCCCTGGCCCGGGCCCAGTGCGAGGAACTGATTCTCCGCCCCGACGACCCCGGCATCGCGCAGCGCGGGCTGCTGCTCCAGCTCTACCAGGCCAAGAACTCGCCCCGCTTCGCCCTGCTCGTGAACCGGGCGCCGACGCGGGCCGAACGCCTGCGGATCGAGTCCGAGGGCGGCTCGATCTCGGGCGACACCGTCGTGCTCGTCCAGACCGGCACGGTCAACCAGATCCAGGACGGGTCCGCCAGCGGCTCGGTCGTCACCCAAGGCGACGACTCCGAACTCCGCGAGGTGACCGCTCTTGAGAGCCAGACCAACCAGATCGAGGTCGCGATGTACAACCTGCTGGGCACCAACCTGCTCGGCTTCAAACGCATCGAGCCGTCGATCGCCCGGGCCCGCATCGCCGGCGAGGCCGAGCGCCAGTCGGGCGTCTTCGGCGAGTCCGAGATCGTCGAGATCCTCCGCCAGGAGAACATCGCCGACGTCATCATCTTCGGGCGCGGCACGAGCATGCGCGAGTCCAACGGCGAACGCCGCGCGACCTACACGTTCCGCGCCGTGAGTATCGCCGACGCCGAGTATCTCGCGGGCGCGATCGTTTCCGGGCGACTCGGGTACGCGAGCGAGCAGGACCTGATCACGCGGATGGCCGAGCAGGCGATCCAGTCGATCGCGTGCGAACTGATCCAGGAGTGGTCACCCCCGACCGAGATGGCAGGGATGGTCAAGGGCGCGAAGGGCTCGTCGGATATGGACGACTTCCTCAAGGCGCTCAAGAAGCTCGCCGCAGACCCGGACAACCCGGGCGCGCTGAGCGCCCCGGGATCGTCGAGCTTCCGCGACGGAGCGGACGGCGGGTACTTCAGCGTCTCGCTCATGTACGACTGCGCGTTCAACGAGCTGTTCGACGAGTTCCGCCGCCTCGCGGGCGAGCTGCCCTACCAGCTCGAGATCGAGACGCTCGAAACAAGCAACGTCGTGCTGCGGATTGTCCGCTGAGCGCGTTGCTCGCCGCGGCTAGTCCGTCGTGCGGATAAACGTGGGGTCGAGCACCAGCCCACGCGCCAGCTCCGCGACCCGCGCCCCTGCGTTGTCCGGCGCGTCCACGCCTAGACGCACGAAGATGTAGGTCGGGCCGAACGTCTCGTTGCGGTTGCGGACAGAGACCTCAACGCCCGCGATCCCCGCCGCGTCGATCCGCCGGGCCAGTTCGCGCCGGACGCCCGAGGCGTCCGTGCGCAGCTCGTTGACGGCGCTCGCGCCGAGCCCGGCGAGCAGACGCCCCGCCCGCTCGACCTCCGCCGTGTTGACCACCGGGCCCGAGACAACCACCCGCTCACCCACCGCCCGGACCTCCGCCAGATCCAGGGGCAGGGCCTCGCGCGCAGAGGCGAGCAGCTCATCTGCACGAACGGGCGACGCCGGGTCGGGGCTGGAATCGGCGCCGGTTGATTCCTCGCCCAGCGTCTCGGCTCGGTCAGGGTCCGCGGCCTCCTCGGGCGCGGGAAGCGAGGTGGCCAAATCGGCGGAGACCTCGGGGGGCGCGACCGCGATCTCATCCTGGCGCACCACCGCAGGGAGCGGCTCCTGCGGGACGCGTTGTGCGGCGTTCGCCATCACCCAGACCAATACCGCGACGCCGCAGAGCACGACGACAACGCCGACCACGCCCGCGCCGACGAGCACGGGAACGAGCCAGCCACGCCGCCGGCCCTGCGCCTGCTTCGCGCCCGCCGACGATGCCGCCCGCGCGCCGGCGGGCCCGGTCTCGCCCGGGCGCCCCGCTGCCCAGGCCTCGAGCGCCCGCCCGAGTTCGAGCGCGGTCGAGGGGCGACGCTGGCGATCGGGGTCCAGCGCCGGAGACAGGATCGACTCGAGCGAGCGAACGCCGGCCTCGAACTCGTCGGCCGTGCACCGCCGCTCGCCCGCCAGGCGGTCGAGGTCCGCGGCCGACGCCAACGCCGCCGAGACAGGCTCGTAGTCCAGCACCCGCCCGTCGCCCGCGTCGCGCACCGGCGTCGGCGCCCGCCCCACCGCGAGCGTGTGCATCGTCGCGGCCAGCGACCACACGTCGGCACGTCGATCCACATCGAGCCGCGTCCGCCCGTCCTGCTCTGGGCTCAGATACCCGGGGGTCCCCGCCGACATATGCCCGCCAGAGTCGTGCTCGAATACCGAACTCGGGCCCAGCAGGTGCGCGAGCCCGAAGTCCACGATCTTCACACTCGGCTCGCCGCCCACATAGCTCACGAGCAGGTTGTCGGGTTTGATGTCCCGGTGCACGAGGCCCATCTCGTGCGCGTGATGGGCGCCCCGGCACGCCTGGGCCACCAGCCCCGCCCTGGCCTGGAGCGTGAGACGGTTCATGCGCACGAACGCCGTCATCGGCTCGCCCCGAACGTACTCCATCACCAGGTACGGCGCCCCGTCCTCGGTCTCGCCCGCGTCGATGAATCGGGCGATATTCGGGTGTTCAAGCGATGCAAGCACGCGCCGCTCGGCGTCGAAGAAACTCCGGAACGTCTCGCCGTGCCGATCGGGGCGGAGCGTCTTGATCGCGACGTCGTGCGACACCGGCTCGACGCGGTGGGCCCGGAGCACCCGTCCGAACCCGCCCGCGGAGATCTGCTCGACAACGGTATATGCGCCGATCTTCTCACCCGGCGCAAACCCTGGGTCGCCCGCACCCGCGTCCCCGCCGCCGGGCACGGGGCCGACGCGCGAGATCGTCTCGGGCTCGTCGGCGTGCGCGTCGTTCTCGTGATCGTGCGTCGTCATGCCCGGGTCCGATCGTCGTGGACGGCCTACGGCTCGGCGTGCAGCGCCGCGACCTCGGCCGATGCAAGCGTGAGAGACTCGCCCACACCCGTCAGCGGCAAGGTGATGTCTGCCGGATCAAAGTCGGCGGGCGTAAGCTCGCCTTTCCATGACCGAACGATCGACTCCAACGCCTCGAGCGACGACTCAAGACTCCCCGCAGCCCGATCCAGCAACTCGATAGCACGCTCGGCCCGGGCCCGCCTGCCCCCGTCGATCTCGCCCGGCGGCGCGCCGGGCGACCGCTGCTCCGCGGCGCGGAGCACGTCGCCGATCGACGCGGTCCGTTTCCGCGCCTCCCAG
Organism: Phycisphaerales bacterium; assembly: GCA_029260515.1. Lineage (GTDB taxonomy): Bacteria > Planctomycetota > Phycisphaerae > Phycisphaerales > UBA1924 > JAJRXR01. Next base: position 96,016 of record JAJDDC010000040.1, read on the forward strand.
AGCCGCCCGGACGCCTCGAATCGCCGGTCCTCGAGCCGTTTCCAGAGAAGCAACGGGTGCTCACGCAGCCAGGGGTCGTTGAACGCGCCCGCGGCATCGACCAACAACGCCTCCGTCGCACGGTGCATCGCCAACGACTCGTCGGCCCGCGTCGCGAGCAGCGCCGGCGCCGATTCGCTCCGCTGCCGCACCATGTCGTGGTACACGGAGTTGCACCCGGGCGTGAGCACGAGCAAAACGCCCGCCACCAGCCCGATCCCACCCGCGCGGACCAACCGTCCCGGGCCACTCGATGCGTCGTGATTCATGAATCGGTTCTCACGATGTTTCCCCCGTTTGCCGAACAATGTTCTGAGAGAATACGCTCTCCCGACGGCGTCCACACGCCGCCCCTGGCCCGGAGACGAACCCAGCCATGCATGCCCGCACCAAGACCCTCTCCCGCCAGTTCGCCGTCGCCGCGGCCTGTGTGCTGGCCCTCGCTGTCGATCGGGCTCCGGCCAACGAGACGGACCAGTACACGCTCCCCATCGATCAGCCGTTCGCCGACCTCGGACCACTCTTCGATTCGGTCCACTACGAGGTTCTCACCCGGGCCACAGAGCTGCTCAACGGCCGGCTCCGCATCGCCGTCCTCGCGGGCGATCAGCCGCGGATCGACGAACTCACATCGCCCGGCGCCGTCGCCGACGCGGTCCGCGCCCAGTTCATGCCCGGGTTCATCGAAACGCTCAACATCGAGCGCGCAGTGCGCACAGGACCGGCGCGCAAGGCCTACCCCGACCAGATCACCGCGTACAAGACGCTCGGCTGGATCTACGCCTGGGCCCACCTGCCCATCGACCCACGCCGCATCCCGCTCATGGTCCAGTCCTCGACCATCCGCGTGCACGGCTCGTACTTCGGCACCGACAAGATGGCCCACTTCCACGACCTGGGCCACTACTACTTCAAGAGCTACCTCGCCCGCATCGCCGAAGGCTCCACGCCCGAGGAGGCTCGCGAGTGGGTCGTCTGGTGGTACTCTAGGGGGCCGATCTCCGAGACACTCGCGATCGGCTCGCTCGCGACCGGCGTCGTCTCCAACGCGGACCTTGCATCAAACTACGCGGGCATGAAGTTCTACGAGAACCTGACCTCGCCAGTGATGCTCCAGGGCGAGCAACGCCCCCCGCTGCTCGTCGTCCGCGACGGCGCCTGGCGGCTCAACTTCCACGTCCGCCCGGAATCGGGATTCATGGCCCCATTCTTCTCTGACCATTTCAACGAGGCGCTCAACCCCAACGTCTACGAGTTCGGCATGCGTGGATCCATCAAACGTCATGTCCGCAAGATCGCCGACCGCGTGCTCACCTTCTACGCAGACGAGGACGGCCAACCACGCACGCACCAGTGGTTCGAGGACACCGCCGTCGAACTACGCACGCTCTACGGCGAGGAATACGGCGCCTACATCAGGGAGGACGTCATGTTCACAATCGCCGACCTGTGCTACGGGCCGGTCGATGCCGAAGAGCGAGGCGACGCCACCGCGCCGGCCGACGAGATCGCGTCAGACACCACGCCCCCCGCTGAACCGGCGAACGAGCCTGTGATGCCCGCGGAAAGCAGAGCATCGTCGACCACACCCGAGGCGACAGGCAATGCACCAGGCGAGACAATGGACGTCACGCCCGCCGGGGACTGACGATCCGCGCGACTCTGCGCCCGGACCCGGCCGTAATCAGCCGCGGCTCGGGCGCCCTGCCCCGCCACCCCTGGACCGCTGAGGTCTGGCGACGCCCTTCCCGGGCTTGCGGCTCCCGCCCCCCGCTGGGGCGCCACCGCCCGAGCCGTGTGACGAGCGACTCCTCGTCGCGGACTTCGGGCGCCCGTTGGCGTTGGGGTTTCGGCGCTGGCGACGGCGCGGCGCGACGCCCGACTCCGTGCGTCCCCCCTCCTCGACGCGTGCACCGCCACCGGAGCGGCGGTCGTCGCCGCCACCCTCGGCCGTCATGCGTGCGCCAACAAGCTGCTCGATCGCGCGCAGGAAGCCCCGCTCCTCGCGGTCGCAGAACGAGATCGCGATGCCCAGAGCCCCGGCGCGCCCGGTCCGCCCGATACGGTGGACGTACGCTTCGGGCTCGTTGGGCAGGTTGTAGTTGAACACGTGGGAGATTGCGTCCACGTCCAGGCCGCGTGCCGCGACATCCGTCGCGACAAGCACCCGGGCCCGACCCGAGCGGAACGCCTCGAGGGCCCGCTGGCGCTGGGCCTGCGATTTGTTGCCGTGGATGGAGTCCGCCGCCACGCCCGAACGCGAGAGCTTGCGCGACAGGTTGTCAGCGCCGTGCTTGGTCCGTGTGAACACCAGCGCCCGCTCGACGGTGCGGTCATCGAGCAGCTTCTGGAGCAGCGCCAGCTTGTGCTGGTTGTCCACCATGTACAGAGACTGGGCAATCTTGGGCGCCGCGGATGCCACCGGTGTGACCGCGATCCGCGCCGGGTCGCGCAGCAACGAATCGGCCAGCCGCGAGATGTTGGGCGGCATCGTCGCCGAGAACAGCAGCGTCTGGCGCTGCGTGGGCAAAGCCGCCCCGATCCGCCTGATCGGCTGGATGAACCCCATGTCAAGCATCCGGTCCGCCTCGTCGAGGACGAAGTGCGTGACGCCCCGCAGGTCCACGTAACCCTGGTCCATCAGGTCCATCAGGCGCCCGGGCGTCGCGACGATGATGTCCACGCCCGCGCGAAGACGCCGGACCTGGGGAGTCTGCTTGACGCCGCCGAAGATCACGGCGGTCCGCAACCCCAGACCGCGCCCGTACGTGTCGAAACTGTCGGCGATCTGTGTCGCAAGCTCACGCGTGGGCGACAGGATCAACGCCCGAGCGACGGCGGGCCCGCGGCGCGTCGTGTCCGTGGGCGCCGTGTGAAGGTGATGCAGGATCGGCAGCGCGAACGCCGCGGTCTTGCCCGTGCCCGTCTGGGCGCAGCCGAGCATGTCACGCCCGGCGAGGATCGGCGGGATCGCCTGTGCCTGGATGGGTGTGGGCGTGTCGTACCCCTCGCGGGTCACCGCGTCGAGGATGGGGGAGGCGAGGTCGAGTGAACTGAAGTGCAACAACAGAGATTCTCCGACACCCCGCGGCAGACACCGCGCGGCGAGTGTGAGGGCTTCCTCGCGCCAACTGATTGGAACAAGTGCGGCCGGCTGGGTGCGCGACCCGCGGAGTACGCCGCGGGCGCCGCCAGCAGATTCTCAGTCCCACCCCGCCACCCCCGGGGGGCGGTCAAGGGCGGGCGAGGCCACCGGCCATGAGACGAACAATAGGCGCCCCGGACCCCTGAACGCTGGGCCGAGCGAACTCCATCTCCCAGCATCGTCATTCCGGCGCCCCCATCGGAGTCCATCGTCGCTCCACCGCCAGATAAACTCGGGCTTGGAACGCGACCAGGCGGACATCGTGATCGTCGGCGCCGGGGCGGCCGGGCTCATGACCGCCATCTGGGCCGCCCGGGGGCTGGTCGGATCGGACGCCAAGATCGTTCTGCTCGACGGCGCCAAGACCGTCGGGGTCAAGATCCTCGTCGCGGGGGGTGGGCGCTGCAACGTCACCCACCACGAGGTGGACGAACGCCAGTACGCCGGTGGTTCGCGCAACACTGTCCGTAACGTCCTCCGCCGATTCGACGTTCCTCGGACTGTCGCCTTCTTCGCCGCCTTGGGCGTCGAGCTCAAGCGTGAGCAGACCGGCAAGCTCTTCCCGGTAACCGACAGCGCGCGCACAGTACTCGACGCACTCCTGGGCGAGATCACCCGCCTGGGCGTCACGCTGCGTTACCCCTGGCGCGTCGGCGCCGTCGAGCGGACGCCCGGGGGCGGCTTCGTGGTTCGGCGCCAGGAGTCGGACCAGGCGATCGAATGCCGACACCTCGTCCTCGCGACCGGCGGCATGGCCCTGCCAAAAAGCGGCTCGGACGGTGGCGGCTACACCCTCGCCACCGCGCTCGGGCACACCCTCACCGAGCACATGTACCCCGCCCTCGTCCCGCTCGTCGTCGCCGACGCCTCCCGATGGCTCGCCGACCTCTCGGGCATCAGCGCCCACGTACGCGTGGACGTCTGTTCGGGCGCAGGAAAACGCCTGGCAACCTTCGAGAACGACCTGCTGTGCACCCACTTCGGCCTCAGCGGGCCCGCCGTCATGGACGCCTCACGCTGGCTCTCCGAGGCTCGCACGCACGACCCGGACGCGACGCTGCGTATCTGCTGGCTGCCCGGCGAGACGTTCGAAGGCGTGGACGGCGCCCTCACCCGGTTCGGAGCCAGACCTCTTCTCGCGTGGCTCCGCGAGCGTCTCCCCGAACGCCTCGCCCGGGCGCTGTGCCAGACGCTCGACATCGACCCCGCCCAGCCCGGCTCGAGGCTCAAGAAGGAACCCAGACGCGCCCTCGCCCACACACTCGTCGGCATGCCCGTCCATATCGCCCACGACCGCGGCTTCACCCACGCCGAGGCGACCGCGGGCGGCGTCCCCCTGAACGAGATCGACCCACGCACGATGCGCAGCCGCGCGTGCGAGGGGCTCTGGCTCGTCGGCGAGATCCTCGACGTAGACGGCCGCATCGGCGGATTCAACTTCCAGTGGGCGTGGTCGAGCGGCTACACCGCAGGGACGGCACTGGCTGCCGCGTCCGCCTCCCCCCAGGCGAGCGCGTGACGACCGAGCATCTCGCAACCCTGACCGCCATTGGCGGCCTGCCCCGAGCTTGCCAGTCACATACAAGAAACGCGGGAACGTCCTATCGCCAGGAACTCCCGCTCCGGATCGGGATGACAGAGCACCAGTTGAGCTCATTGCAGCCCGGATCAGCCTTGGGGCTCGAAACACGGTCGCTGTACGCTTCATGACTTGTGGCAGCGGTCCCTCGTACGCGGCTTGTCATGCAAGCATGGGCTTGCATATACTGCTCCGAGTTTCTGCATGGATGACCTGTATAGAGCCATCGCCGACCCAACGAGACGGGCGATTCTGGATGAACTTGTGGAGCGAGATGGACAGTCGCTGTTCGAGCTCTGCGGCAGATTGACAATGAAGCACGGCATCGGCTCATCCCGCCAGGCGATCTCGCAGCACCTGGAGGTTCTGGAGTCCGCCGGGTTGGTCATCGTGAGGCGAGAAGGCAGGTACAAGTTTCACTGGTTCAATGGCGAACCACTGAGGGCGATTACCAAGCGTTGGCCGACGAACGGGCTTAGGAGCTAGGACTCGATGAGAATCAACCTGTCAAGCGTGCCCGTTGATGACCAGGCGAAAGCACTCCGCTTCTATACGGAGATGCTCGGGTTTCAGAAGAAGCACGACATCCCGATGGGCGAACACCGCTGGCTGACCGTCGTCTCTCCCGAAGATCCAGACGGTGTCGAGTTGGCGCTCGAGCCCGATGAACATCCCGCGGTCAAACCGTTCAAATCCGCCCTCGTCGAGGACGGTATCCCATTTACATCGTTCGCCGTGCGAGATATAGCCGCCGAACACAAGCGCCTTGAGTCATTGGGTGTGCGATTCACGCAACCCCCCGTAGATTACGGCACGGTGATCGCAGCTGTCCTCGATGACACATGCGGGAACCTCATCATGATCGCACAGGAGACACCCAAATCATGAACTCGTCACAAGCCCGTCTGAGCATTCTTTGCCTCGCACCGCTGCTGCTCGTTGGCGCTGCCACAAGTGATCAGCCCACAATGGATCGAGTGCGATCGGACGCCGAGTCAAAGATTCACGATGGGATACGAGTCGAGGAGAACGCCTTGAAAGTGCAGTACCTGGAAATCGTCACGCCCTCGGTGGACGAGACATGTCATGTCTTGGCTGAGGCGCACGGTGTCGTCTTCAGCGAACCGATCGCGGAACTCGGAAACGCCCGCACAGCCGATCTGTCGGATGGAGGGCGCATTGGCGTGCGTGCGCCGATGCGAGCTACGGAAGAGCCTGTCGTGCGGCCCTATGTCTTGGTGCAAGACATCGAAGCCGCGGTCAAGACAGCCGAGAAGGCAGGCGCAACGGTGGCCATTCCGCCTATGGAGATTCCCGGTCAGGGCACATTCTCGATCTACATCCTCGGCGGAATCGAGCATGGTCTCTGGCAACTCTGATCGCGGTCGGAGTGGATCATTGCCTGAGAGTTCAACATTGAAGCTGTCGGCTCGGGGTGACGGTCGTGATTGAAGTGCGCAATGCGCTACCAACGCTAGTACATACCGATGCAGGACCGATTCTGGATCGAGGGCACTTGGATGAATCGTGAGGCCCAAGACGTGCATCCATAACCACGACGAACCTCCCGCCCGCATCGACACTCGCAGACGTGCCGTACGCGAGACGCGGAACGCGTAAGACTCGTGGCTATCAGAGTTGCGCGGGATCGTAGTAGAACCGGACGTGCGTCGCGAGCCCGTCCTCCCAATCCATGACCTGCGCCTGTGTGGGGTTGAACGTGGACCCGTCCTTCATGTCCACTCTGATCGCGTACTCGGCGAATGTGGCGCCATTGCCAGGCGAACTCTCGTGCCCACCCACGGATCTGACCGTGATGCCATGGAACACCGCCACGTCCTCGAGGATGCTCTTCTCGTAATTGATGACAGCTGCCTTGCCAGTGGTTTTGGCGCCGATGACCTCTTCGATCACGACACCTTCGGCGTAGTAGTCCTCCATGCCCTTGACAAACTCCCCGGCCTGGAGCTGCTCCATGATGGTCTGGGTTTTTCGATGATCGTTGCCATAACCAGTTCTCCGCTTCCGCTTTGGGTTCGGTTTCGGACGCCCCCGGCGTAACGTACGCAGGCGATGTCTGACAACTCTGGCCTCGACGCGACGACACCACGCGGGGCGAGTTGAGAATGCGAATCGTGGCCTCACGCGCGGGCCACTGCATAGACGCTGACGAACCAACCGGCCCACATGTGAGGGCCGGCTGGTCCGACGCGCGAGTGGGAACTCGGCTGCCATCAGGCCTGGTAGAAACGCTCCCGAACGACCTTGCCACCGTTCCAGTGCCGAACCAGAACCTCGTTCCAGATGATGGACTCGTTCTCGGGGCCCGTCATGTCGAAGGTCCACTCGGTCACGCTGACGCCGTCGCCGATCGCTTGGCTGTGCAGCGTTGCCCCGTTGAAGCTCTTGAGCGTGGAGAACATCGTCGAGAGGCGGTCGTGCTGGGTGGCTCTCCCAATGATTGGCTCCTCATTGCCCTCTTGGAAAGTGCAGTCGTCGGCGTAGAACCTGTCCAGGCCGTCCAGGATCTTGCCCTCGCGGTTGAGCGTGTTCAGGGCACTGTCGTTCACTTGAATGCTGTCGCGTGTCATTTCAGTTCCTTTCGAACGGTGTTTCTCGTCAGCCGACGTTGGCTCGCTGAAACACCGAATGCAAGGTCTGTGCCAAGTCTGTGCCGGGGTCAAAAACCCGTGCCGCAGACACCCAGACGCGATTCACGCCCCCGAGCCTGGCGATCCGGCGTGATATGCTGCGACTCGTCGCAGCATGCTGTGACCAAAATGTGAGGAGCGGGCGTGCTCCATCGCGTCTCGAACAGTCCTCTCGATCTGACAGCCCAATCGGATACCGGTGCGCAGACGGTGTGGTCACATGTGAACGCTGTCCTCAGGGCAATCCTCGATATCGCGACCGACGCGAGTGACACAGAGTTTCATCTCTGTTTGGCTCGCGGGCTTGCAGACGCCCTCGGTTGCCAGACAGCGTTCGTCGGCGAGCTGGTGGACGGCGAGCAAGGTGTCAACGTCAGGACGCTCTCTGTCTGGTCAGACGGCAAGCCGATTGACAACTTCCAGTATCCGCTCGGGGGCACGCCCTGCGAAGAGGTGCTTCGCACAGGTTTCTTGAGGATCGATCGTGACGTATCGGTCCGCTTCCCGGAGGACGAGTTTCTCAGCCAGATCCACGCGGAGAGTTACATCGGCGCGGCGCTTCTGGGGTCGGATGGCGCCTCGATGGGGCACCTTGCCGCTCTCGACAAGCGACCGATTCTTGACGATGAGAGCAGCGACACGATCCTGAAGATCTTCGCGGCACGCGCAACCGCGGCCCTCGAACTCCGCAATGCAGAGAGTCAACTCCGGAACGTAGAGAGCAACTTTCAGCTGCTCTTCGAGCATTCCCCGAACGCCGTCATATTGTTCGACCCCGAATCTTGGAGGCCGATCGAGTTCAACGATCTCGCCGCCAAGTTCATGGGGTACACGCGAGACGAGTTCAGCCGATTGACCATCACGGATCTAGAACTCGCACCCGATCCCAAGGGGACCGATGAACGAATCGCACGGATAGCCGAGTCAGGAGGCGACGTCTTCGAGGCCCTCCACAAGACGAAAGACGGAAGCCCGTGTCATGTGATCGTCAGCCTTCGCATGACCATCTGGAATGGCCGAACGGTGATGCTCACACTATGGCACGACATCACAGCACGAAAGGCCGCCGAGCATGCTCTTGAGGTCAGCGAGCGCAGGCTCCAGTGCATTTTCGACAGTGCGATGGATGCCGTCATCATCGTCGATTCCGACCTGCGCATCACCAGACTGAACACTGCTGCCGAGCGGATATTCGGCTGCGATCCATCGGTTGTGATCGGCCAGACAGTCGAACAGTACTTCCCGGGACCCACACTCGCGAAACTCTTCGCCGAAGTCCAAACCAGCAGCAGCCCCGGGGCAATCTGGGCCCCCGGGGGGCTCCGGGTTCAGCGGACGGACGGCAGCACCTTCCCAGCCGAGCTGACGTTGTCGCAGTTCCATATTGACGGCGACGCGTTCTTTACGCTCATCCTGCGCGACGTCAACGATCGCGAGCAGGCCGAGAAAGAGCTCCGAAGACTCCAGGATGACAAGCAACTGCTCAAGGAGCAGCTCTCCGAAAACTCAAGGATCGTGGGCGCCTCCCCCGCGCTTGCAAACGCGTTTACACACGTCGAGAAAGTAGCCGCAACAGATGCCACAGTTCTGATTCTCGGAGAAACGGGCACCGGCAAGGAGCTAATCGCTCGCGCCATCCACGAGAAGAGTGTCCGGCGGGATCGGGTGCTGGTGACTGTAAACTGCGCCGCACTCCCGAAAGACCTTCTGGAAAGCGAACTCTTCGGGCACGAAAAGGGCGCTTTCACGGGGGCCACGCAGCAACGACGAGGGCGCTTTGAGCTGGCGAACGGTGGCACACTCTTTCTCGATGAGGTCGGTGAGTTGTCCCCCGAAGCGCAAGCGAAGCTGCTGCGGGCGCTGCAGGAAGGCGAGATCCAAAGAGTCGGTGGCGAAGAGACCGTGAGAGTCAACGTGCGCGTCATCGCCGCCACACATCAGGATCTGCCTGGTGAAGTCGAGAAGGGTCTCTTCCGGAGCGATCTTTACTATCGGCTCAGTGTTTTTCCGCTAAACCTGCCGCCATTGCGCGAGCGCCGAACAGACATACCCCTGCTGGTCGATCACTTCGTCTCGCTCTGCGCCAAACGGTTTGGCAAGCCACTCAGCGGATTTGACGACTCTGGCATGCAGTGCCTGCAGGCGTATGACTGGCCCGGGAACGTTCGCGAACTCCAGAACGTGATCGAGCGGGCCGCGATCCTCGCCAACGGCGAAGAGCTCTCGCTCGACGGGAGCCTGCTCCAGAACCCGTCCGGAAGCCGAAGTGGTCCGGGCGATGATCTCGAAGATGTGACACGAGCGCACCTGATTCGAATACTGACGGAATGCTCCTGGGTGATTGCTGGCCCCAATGGTGCGGCGGCTAGGCTCGGCCTCAACCCGAGCACGCTTCGCTTTCGAATGCAAAAGCTCGGCCTCACCAAGCCATGACGCAAGATCCAGGGCCCTTACGTGACTTTGCCTGCTCCACTGCGAAAGCCGAGCGAGGCTCCAATCAACATGGAACAGCGAGCAATGAGTTCAACTCGTGGCCTTCAGTCATCGGGCCACAGGATGTGATTGAACTCGGTGCAATTGATTCAACAGCAAGCACTTAGTGTGCCGCCGGCTGCTTTGCAATCGGGGTGAGAGGATTCGAAGCTCCGACCTAGTGACCCGCGAAGAGGCCGAGATGGCGTTCCGAAGTCTGGCCGCACGCCCGGTCCCGCTGCGCAAAAACGCGGAATCCTGTGCATCTCCCTTGCGATTCTCGGTACATCGCGCATAGTCCAACCGGCGATCGTTGATGACAGCGACGGCGCCGGGGGTCTCACGGCTGGCGTTTGCGCCAAAGGGGTTCTGATGCGGCACTTCGGGGCTATTTCCTCCGTCTTCCTGGCGACGATCTGCGGCTCGGCATCCGCGGATGTGGTGCTCCTCGATTTCGGGCGAACGGACTTGCAGTCCGACCCGTTGCGATTCAACAACTTCGTCCCCGGCGTCACCTCCATCGCCGACGCGATCAACGAGAACGGAAACTTCACCGGCATGACGATCGCGATCGTCGATCCGTTCTTTGACACCGGCGAGCCATCGTCGCTTGGCACGGAGTTTCCCGCCGGCGACGCGGCACAGTTCGGCGCCGCGGCGACCGACGATTACTACTTCGGGCACACCACGCCATTCGCCGGCGCGGACGCCAATCCGCTCGGCGTGATCGAGTTCCAGAACCTCGACGCGAACGGCATCTATACATTTACAATCTTCGCCGCCCGCACCGGCGTCAACGACATCCGCGACGCGCAGTACGACCTGGCCGGGGGGAACAACGCGTCCGGCGTGCTCAACGCATCGAACAACGACTCCCAAGTGCTCGTGCTCGCCGGCCTGATCGCAGACGGCTCCGGGACGATCTCGCTGAGCGTCTCGCCCGGTCCGAACAACGACAATACCAACGGGTTCTTTTACCTCGGCGCGATCCGGGTAGACGTCGTGCCGTCGCCCTCGAGCGCGACGTTGCTCGGGACCGCAGCGCTCTTCATGTGCCGGCGCCGCCGAACGCGGGCCTGATCACGCGGATGCCGGACTGCTTCGCGTGAATCATCTGCCAAATCGGGGTGACAGGACACCAGTTGAACTTTTCATAGCCCAGATTGGCCATTGGGGCCCCGAATCGCGGTTGTTGTGTTCACTGTGAAACGGCGCTGGTCTAATTGCCGGTGAGTTCATTGGCTATGCGATGGGCGTCGTAGATCTTCACCAGGGCTTCCATGATTCCGTCGACGTGCACCGAGACGGCGCGCGGCACGTCGTCCCTGAACACGAAGTCGTTGTGCAGTGATTCAATATTTCCATCGACGACCAACCCGACGACCTCGAGCGCCTTGTTGACGACGACACTGCCGGAGTTTCCCCCGGAGTACCGCCACCCGTGCATCCCGTCAGACCGCGTCTCAAAGCTCGTGCTTCCGCGAGTGATGTCGCTGGTGCTGACGAAGTTGACGGGCTTCGTCATGTCAATCTTGTCCTTGCGGTCGAGCCAGATCTTCGGGAGGTTAAAGGGATACTCGTTGTCGAACTCGCGGCCGCGAACGTAGAGCCCGTCAAACGTCGTGCGGTACGGCGCGATCGTGCCGCCCGACGGGATGCCCCTCATGACACCGTCCGTGAATCGGGGCGTCATCGTTCCATCGGAACCGACTTTCGTGCCGTAACACGCGAACAATGCGCGAGCCATCTCGGCCCCGAGGGCTTCTTCCTTCGCGTCGAGCTCAGCGCCGAGCTTCTCGTTCTTCCGCATCAGAGGAACGAGTTCGCGCGCGGCGACGATCGCCGGATCCTCGCTTTCCTGGATACCCTTCCAACCCGACTTGACGAGAGCGTCACGTTTTTCCGGGTAAAAGACGAGACTGCGGAGCTTCGGGCCTCCGCGATGCCCTGCGTTGCCAGTTCCAACGACGGCATCCAGGAATTCCTTGCCATTCCTGCCACCGAGCACCTTCGAAAAGAAGGGGTCGTCCTTTGGCAACCATCCGCGGGCACGCACGACATGGTCTACAAAACGGGCTCTACTTTCGTAAGCGGGGTTGCCGGCCCCCTGACCTTTCAACTCTCTCCTGACTTGCTTGCGATACTCTTCGGTTTCGGCGGGATCGCACGATCGCACGGTGGTGATCGCTGTATTGAGTGGAGCGAGTCCGCCAGTCGTCTGGAATTGGGCCCGGGCCTGGTGCAGCCGGCGCTCCTCGACCACGCTGGCGATTCGATCCCAGAGGTCGCCGTACTTCTCCGCGAGCTTCTCGTCCGCCATCACGCGGCGTTTGAATGCCTCCTCTGCCGCGGTCTTTTGAGCCATCAACTCCGCGTTCTTGAGACCATTCAGGTTGCCACGCGTCGCCTTCAGGCCGTTTTCCAACCCGATGGGTCTAATCCGCGAAACAGTTCCGTGAAAAATATCGAAATCCTTCCGAATTCTTAAGCTGCTCGTGAGCCACTCCAGGTGCATCGGGACCTTGATGTCTCGCTCGAACTCCAGCTGCGCCTTCGTGAACAACCGCTTTGTCGTACCGGGGTTGCCGGACACGAAGACGAGTTCGCCCTTCTTCGCGCCGCCCGACCTCCACTTGAAGCAGTGTTTCGTCGTGTCCGCCGGCTTGCCGTCTTTGTACGCGCGGAGGAAAGCGAAATCGAGGCTGTACCGCGGCCAGGTGAAGTTGTCCGAGTCACGGCCGAAGTGCGCGGCTTGCAGGTGCGGCATGCACACCAGACGAACGTCGTCGTACACCCTGTATTGGTAGAGCTGGAAAATGCCGCCTTGGTAAAGGCTCACGATCTGCGGCACGAGTTCCGGATCGGCCCTCGTGGCCGCGTCGAGAATCGACTGCTTGTTCGAGTCGCGCTTTGCCTTGATCCGAGCCTCATCGTCGGTTGGCGTCACACCATCGTTGACCTCGTCGGTGACGTTCGAGATCTTGACGAGTTGCGCGGCGGTCAGCCATCCGTCTCGCCTCGACCGCAAGCGGATCTCCTGTTCCAGCGTCGCGGCGACGAATCCCGTCTCGATCATTTTGAGATGTCGCGGTCGAGGCCATGTGACCGCTTCGGGCACGCAGCGGGTGCTCGTCATGATCAGGCCCTTGGGCGAGACGAACGATGCGGAGCCGAATCCGGACAGGATGTCTTCGCCGCCGAGGCGCAGCGAGCCGAGCCGAAGGGAGTCGAGCCACTCCTGGTCCGGCTTGAACCCGTATTCCTTTTCGAGGTGTGCGAGAGGTGGATTCTCGAAGGTCCACATCCGACCGAGCTCGCCGTTCTCTTGCGCGAGCGTGGTTGAGGTCAAGCTCAGCAATAGGGCGAGGCCGGGAAGGAAGATCGAATGCATGGTTTGAAGTGCGGACGTGTTTCGCATTTTCTTCGCGTTCTGATTGGCAAAAAAATTCGATCGAGCATGCGACAGCTTCACCGTCGGTACCGAGGCATGAAGCTGAGAGTTGCAAGTTCGGCACGCTCAGAGCCGTGAACAGAAAGGCTGAGGGAGCACGAAAAAGCCCCTCGACGAACTCGTCGAGGGGCTCTTCTTGAAAGTCGGGGTGAGAGGATTCGAACCTCCGACCTTCTCGTCCCGAAAAAGTTGAAAAACACGATTTCCGGGCCGTGAAGACTTATCCACATGGCACGTCGGGCCAACATTGGACACCAATGCCGGTAAGCGTACCGGCAGTCTGGATGAGTGCCTGAAGTGGCCGCTTCCAATCGGGCTCGAATCGGAGTATGAGCGCTCGCGCGATTCTGTAACTCTTCCCGCCATCTTCACCTCAGCGAGTGAATGACGCGCGGCAACGAACCCAGCGGTCGATGCCGTAGTGTCGTTGCTCACAACCAGCCGAGTCACAACAACGAGACTCCCTTGGGCCCGAGACGAGCGACGACTAACTCGGCCCAGGGGAGTTTCTGTGTGAGGACACGACGATGCCGAAGGACGAATGGAAAGTACAAGCACCGAGGCCGTGGTACGACAACCCAGAGACAGACGCTGATGGTGAGATTCAGCGGCCAACTCCATCACAAACACAACTCTTGATCAAGCTGCGGTATCCCGAAGAGGCCATCCCAGCCTTGACTCGGAGAGAGGCAAGCGAAGCCATCTCCGAGCTACTTCGCCAGCGACGCAAGTAGTCGTGGGCTTCCAGTCCAGTCATCCAATCAGAAATGGTTGTTGACTGTTTGCGGGCGTCCATCCTGCACCCACATCTCGATTCGTCAGCCTCAGGCCCCGAGGGCACCCAGCATTACGCAAGTATCGGAGCCGCAACCACCCATCACCGGTGGCAAAGCGAGAGGAAAGACCACCCTTGGCCCCGCCGTGCATTGGGGTTAGCGCGCCAGGCGTAGACACGGAGAATACTGGCTACGACCACGTGGACAATGGCAGCGATGACCGTCCCCTCTTTGGTGCGAGGTCGGAAACTTCGAGGGTGACGTGGCTCGAATTGGGAGAATCCCCATCAGCCCCTCGCTCCCCTTCCAGTGTCGCTCGTGGGAGTTTGACCGACGACGAGTCGGTCAAAGCTCGAGCGCATGGAGCGTTGAGCGCTGAAGAGACAAAAAGAAAACCCGGATATGCCTCTTCTCTCGCTGACTTCACCTTATTCGGATCGGCCTAAAAGGGCGAGACGAATGCGTGACGACCATCGAGCGAAGCGATGATGGAGTCACGCTTACTCCAACTCCTCTGCCAGAGTTTCTGCCTGAGCCAGCACCAACTCTGTCGCAGTTTCTTGCTCGTCGGGTGGGTAATTGTACTTCCAGAGAAGTCCTCTCATAATGGCTCTCATCTTGCGCGAACAGTTTCCTTGATTCTCCAGTCAATCGCCGCGCTGCGCGGGAATCTGTCGGCAAGTTCTCTTGCGATCTACGTGAGCCATGGCATCACACTCATACGCTTTGCTGCCAACTGTTATCCGCGCATAGCAGTAAACGACGCTGTCTTGGATATCATTCGTCTGCGGCACCAGATCTCAAGCGCATGATCGCCAGGTCAGCAACATAGCGTACGAGCGCCAACTGTACTCTTGCGCATCACAAACCTCCTAACACACGGACTCACCCTAGGCAGTAGTTCGGCATCCAGCGGGCAACTGTCGATAGGCAAGCCTGTCCGTTCTGTTGCTCTCGACAGGTCTGCAAGTGGTCCAGATCAGTGAGGTAGGAAATGAAGCCATCAGCCATACACGGCTCCACTCTGTCGCGTATCCGGCAACCTCAAGACCAGTGACCGCCGCGCCAATGACAATTGCGAACCCAAGGAGGCGGGGAAGAGACTCGTGGAGTGGCCGGAGCATGCAGCACACTACCGCGAGGTCGAATGCTGGCAACTCACGTGGCGGCATTACCTATTCGCTTGGGAGGCCCCTCCCCCTCTCCCCCGAATTGTCTATGTGGGTCCTATCCGGGCCGTCCATGGGTTCCCTTGAGCCTCGACACCTCAGCCTGCCGCTAAAGCCGCGCAGAGGCAAGCAGCCGGCGTTGACTGCCAATAACTGCTATCCTGATACCCGAATGGAAAGGAAACGCCAGGGACATTCCGGGCTTCCGAAGGGGCCTCCTGAGGTGATGACCATCGATGAGCTTGCTGGGTACCTGCAAGTCTCGAAGTCATCCCTCTACAAGCTCGCCCAAGACGGCAGAGTCCCTGGGCAGAAGGTCGGGCGGCATTGGCGATTCCACCGTGCGACCATCGACGAGTGGCTCACGGGGACAGTGAGAGACTCGAAGCCAGCTGGGGGTGCGGCGTGAAGGTACTCCGGAACACCGGTCAGGAACGAGTGGTGGACGTACTTCGTCCACTACTCCCGAATGCTGCCCAGTTTGATCTTGCGACGGCCAAAGTGTCTTTGTACGCCTTCTTGGCTCTTGCCGAAGAACTAAAGGTCGTTCAGAGTGCCCGCTTGATCATCAGCCAGAATCTTGACGCAACCCAGCTGCTCGGCGTGGATGCTGATCGTCCGCTACGAAACAGCCTAGGAGCCCCACGGCTCGCAGAGGAATTTGCTGCTTGGCTCCAAGCCTCGGTCCAAGTCAGGCAAGCCGGGAGCGGAGTACCGCAAGCGGCCGCGGTCATTCGACAATCGTCCGAGTCGCCCACATGCGCCTTGCTGGGGGCATTTGGGTTGACGACAGATGGCTTGGGGCTCGCCCCTGGCAATCCGCTGAGTCTCGTCCAATGTTCTGACACGGATGAGGAAGCGAACGCAATTGCGCAGTGGTTCGACCAACAGTGGGCCGCGCTATCCCAGCACGATGCCGCCCCGAAACTGATGGAGTTGTTGCAGGCGTTGGCGCGGCGGCAAGCTGCACTCTCGGCCTACTCGCTCATTCTTCATCACGTGCTGGGATCACGTGGCGATGAACTGGACGAAGACCAGATCGTCAAGGCCGCCACCGGTATCCGCAAGACAGTCGTTTGGCGGAAGCTCTACAAATTCCAAAGGGATGCTGTCGTTGGCGCGATCGACAAGCTGAATCGATTCGGTGGCTGCATCATCGCCGACAGCGTCGGTCTCGGGAAGACGTTTGAGGCGCTCGCGGTAATCAAGTACCACGAGCTGCGCAATGACCGCGTGCTCGTGCTGTGTCCCAAGCGATTGCGTGATAACTGGACGCTCTACGGCGCAAACGACCGCCGGAACATCCTTGCCGCGGATCGCTTCAACTACGACGTCATTAACCACACTGACCTTTCCCGCGATGGCGGGTTCTCTGGCGACATCGATCTCGCGCACATCAACTGGGGCAACTACGACCTCGTTGTGATCGACGAGTCCCACAACTTCCGCAACAAGAAGAGTCCACGACAAGGTGGCGAGACGAGATACGACCGGCTGATGAGGCAGATCATCAAGCAGGGCGTGCGGACTCGCGTGCTCATGCTGTCGGCAACGCCCGTCAACAACCGCCTTGCCGACCTTCGCAACCAAATCGCATTCGCTACAGAGGGCGACGACACCGCCCTTGCTGATCAAGGCATCCCGAGCATTGATTCCACGACCCGTCTGGCGCAGAAGCAGTTCAATCGGTGGCTCGAACTCGAAGATGCTGATCGATCGTCATCCCGGCTCATCGACATGCTGGGCTTCGACTACTTCCGCATGCTGGACTTGCTCACGATCGCGAGGTCGCGGCGCCACGTCGAGAAGTATTACGGCACGGCGGAAACGGGTCGCTTTCCGGAGCGACTCAAGCCCAACAACATTAAGTCTGACATCGACAGCAGGGGCGAGTTCCGGTCCGTTCGAGAGCTCAACCAGGAGATTCGCCGCCTCAATCTCGCGGCGTACGCGCCGCTGCGGTACGTGCTCACCCATAGGCAGCAGGCCTACGACGAGAAATACAGCACTCAGGTTGCCGGTGGCAAGGGCTTCTGGCGTCAGGTGGATCGCGAAGAGAGCCTGATCCACCTTCTGCGAATCAACGTCCTCAAGCGGCTAGAGAGCTCCATCCACTCATTCCGTCTCACGGTACAGCGTCAGCTTGCTGACGTCGAAGCCATGCTCCGTCGGATTGAGGAACATGAAGAGGACGTCGAAGAGCCGAGCATCGAGGACGTGGATATCGATGATCCGGCATTCGAGAGCCTGCTCGTGGGCCGCAAGGTGAAGGTGCTTCTTTCCGATGTGGACCTCGTCCGCTGGCGACAAGACCTCATCGAGGATCGCAACCGACTCGCCACCTTGGTCTCCGCGGCCAGCCAGGTCACACCCGACCGCGACGCCAAGCTGCATGACCTCATGCAGGCGATCAAGCACAAGTGCGAGAACCCGATCAACGACGGTAACCGCAAGGTTCTCGTATTCACCGCGTTTGCCGATACCGCGGAATACTTGTTCGAGAATCTCGCGCCATGGGCCCAGAAGTCTCTCCGGATCGACTCGGCGGTCGTGAGCGGCACCGGGCGCAACAAGACCACCCTTGGCTCCGGCCGCAAGGACTTCACAACGATCCTGACGGGCTTCTCGCCACGCTCGAAGGAGCGTCCCGAAGACCTCGCGAGCGATGGCGATATCGACCTGCTCATCGGCACCGACTGCATCTCCGAGGGCCAGAACCTCCAGGACTGCGACTGCGTCATCAACTACGACATCCATTGGAACCCCGTCCGCATCATCCAGCGCTTCGGGCGCATCGATCGCCTCGGCTCGCAGAACACCCGCATCCAGCTCATCAACTTCTGGCCCAACATGGAGTTGGAGGAATACATCAACCTCGAACAGCGCGTGAGCGGCAAGATGGTCCTGCTCGATGTCTCCGCGACCGGCGAAGAGAACATCATCGAGGCCCAATCCGGCAACCAGATGAACGACCTGGAGTACCGCCGCACGCAGCTGCTCAAACTCCAGGACACGGTCATCGACCTCGAAGACCTCTCAACCGGCGTCTCGATCACCGACCTGACGCTCACCGACTTCCGCATCGACCTCGCCGAGTTCATGCGGAGCCATCCGAACCAGATCGAGAACGAGCCCCTCGGCAGCCGCTCCGTCACCATCACAGCCGACGACGACATCGACCCCGGCATCATCTTCTGCCTGCGCGCAGAGGGGGACGCAGCGAAGGTCGTCCCCGAGGCCGGATACCCCCTCGCGCCGTACTACCTTGTTCATGTCCGCGACGACGGCACCATCGCGGCGTCCTACACCCAGCTCAAGCAGATCCTCGACCGTCTCAAGCGGCTCTGCATGGGCAAAGACCTCCCCGAGGAATCGGCTTGGAATCGCTTCAACAAGGCGACCAAGCAGGGCAAGGACATGACCCATGCCCAGCGCCTCCTCGCCGCCGCGGTCCGTTCCATCATCGGCAAGACCGAGGAACGCGCCGTCGCGAGTCTCTTCAAGCCCGGCGGCACGCAGGCCCGCAAAGACGAGTTCGCCGGCACCGATGATTTCGAGGTCGTGGCATACCTCGTCGTCCTCCCACCCGACGGCAAGTCACCGAGCCAGACACCCGGGGGGACCGCATGACCCCCGAAGTTGTACTTGATGCCCTCCAGCTGCCTGCCCAAGCCCTGATCGCCCACCGCGTCCCCAAGACGCTGTTGATCGAGAACGGTGCGCCCACAGCTGCCGACAAACGCCAGATCGAGGCCGGCATCGAGGAACTCCATTGGATCGCCACGCTCAAGCCAACGACCGTGGGTGTTGCAACCTACACCGACGACACGCGGGAGGCAGTCGAGCTCGCCGTTCTGATCCTGCGCCTGCGGGCCAAGGCCAAAGTCGCCCGGCTCGTCGAGCTCATCCACCGCGCCGTCCCGTATCACCTGCTGCTCCTGACGCAGCCAGCCATGGAAGCCAAGCCCGGCGGCCTGCACCTCTCTCTCGCTGACAAGCGAAGGTCGCAGAACGAGAAGGACAAGGTCGTCATCGATGGCGATCTCGTGCAGTGCGACACAGGCTCGCTCACCGAGGCCGTCCGCGAACGGCTCATCGAGTCTCTCGCGCTCGTCCGCCAGCCGCGCACCAATCTCCACGCCCTCTACCGTGGCTGGATCGACACGGTGCTCGCCGCGAAGGCCGCTGCCATCACTGGCGACTTCGTCCCCGCCGCCGATGCCGGCCACGCCCAAGACCGTGCCGTTGCTCTGAACGCCTGCACCGACCTCGAAGGCCGCATCGCGTCGATCCGCTCCGCGGCCGCCAAGGAGAAGCAGCTCGCCCGCCGGGTCGAGCTGAACACGCAACTCAAGACCCTCCGGAGCGAGCTCGAAGCCGCCCGAGCCAAGCTCTGACCCCGCCAAGCCCTCAGCAGAATCACAGGAACACCACCCGCCATGCCCAGCGACAAGCCCACCATCGAGAAGCTCCAGCCCGGTGACCTCGACACCCAGTCCGCGGATGTCGTTGCCGAGAACATCGCCCGGCTCAAGGACCTGTTCCCCGAGCTCGTTACCGAGGCGAAAGACGGGGCGTCGGTAAGCATCGATGTCCTTAAGCAGCTCGTGGGCGACGCGACGGTCACCGACTGCGATGAGAAGTTCGGCCTGAACTGGCACGGCAAGCGCCGGGCCCGCCAACTCGCGCTCGCGCCGAGCACCGGCACGCTCCGCCCCTGCCCCGAGGAGAGCGTGGACTGGGACACCACGCAGAACCTCTTCATCGAGGGCGACAACCTGGAAGTGCTCAAGCTACTGCGGAGGCCTTACGACAAGCAGGTCAAAGTGATCTACATCGATCCTCCGTACAACCAAGATGCAGATGTGGTCTATCAGGACGATTTTGTTGACGGCATCAAAAATTACAAGATGCTCACGAAGCAGGTCGCCAGTGATGGTCGCGCCTTGACGAGTGCGAGCTCCGCATCAGGCAGGTACCACACTCAATGGCTCAACATGGTCTACCCGCGGCTTCGATTGGCGAGGGATTTGCTCGCGGATGACGGTGTGATTCTCGTTAGCATCGATGATGGCGAAGTCCAGCACTTGAAGGCGATGCTGGCGGAGTTGTTCGGCGAGGATAATTCCTTGGCAGTTCTGATTTGGAACAAGCAGCACTCGCAGCAGCAGGGTCTGTTCAAGCGATACCACGAGTACATTCTCTGCTTCGCTCGTCGAGCCGAGGTGCTGACGAACATCGGCGGAGGAACTGGAGAGATCAACGCGGGAGCGCTCAAGAAGATTTCGCGAGGCAATCCGGCGAATGACTACAAATTTCCAGCAGGTGTTCGGTTCGATGCCGCCGACGGGTTTGAACTAAAAGGGACGTTCGGCGGCTCAGAGCAAGTCACAGTTGTCGACGGCCGCTTCGTATGCGAGGAGGGTAAGACCAAATATCCGGTCACATTGCGTGCAGGCTGGACGCAGCGTAATCAGATGGACTCGTGGTTCAGCGGCAAAGATACCGTGGACACAAAGGGCCAGAAGGTATTGGAGTTCTACTTCAATAGCGCGGGCAAGCTCAAGTGCCGCAAGGAGCGATCGAAGATCACGCCGCCCTCATTGTTGCCTGAGTATGGAATGGTAAGCGCCCAGACAGGCTATCTAACGGAACTGATGGGCGCGTCGGTGTTCCCTACTCCCAAGCCCGTTGCGATGCTGCAAGACTTCTTGACTTGGTTCGCGGCTCCTGGTGATCTAGTGATGGACTTCTTCGCGGGGAGTGGAACACTCGGCGAGGCTGCGATGCGTAACAGCAACGGCGAAGGCGGTCCGCGCTTTCTGTTGGTCCAGCTACCGGAGCCTCTTGATGAAGAGAATCCGGATCAACGCGTGGCCGCCAAGTATTGCCGCGATCTCGGAAAGCCACAGAATATCGCAGAGCTAGCCAAAGAACGAGTTCGTCGGGCTGGCCGCCGCGTGAAGGATGAGACGCCAATGTTCACAGGTGACGTCGGATTCCGCGTGTTCAAGCTGGACTCGTCCAACATCCGCGAGTGGGAGCCGCGCCGCGAGGACATCGCCGAGTCACTTGAAGCCCATGTGGAGAACCTCCGCAAGGGCCGTACCGAGCAGGACATCCTCTACGAGCTGCTGCTCAAGCGTGGCCTCGACCTGTGCGTGCCGATCGAGACCAAGGAGATCGCCGGCAAGACCGTCCACTCCATCGGCGCGGGCACCCTCTTCGCCTGCCTGTCCGAGTCCATCACCGCCGACGAAGGCGAGCCCCTCGCCCTGGGCATCGTGACCTGGCACCAGGAACTCGACCCCGCCGGCGACACCACCGTCGTCTTCCGCGACAGCTCCTTCGCCGACGATGTCGTCAAGACCAATGTCGCCGCGATCCTTGATCAGAGTGGGCTCAAGAACGTGAGGAGCCTCTAGGCCATGCCTGTCCCCGAGCACCCAAAGCTCTATCACATATGCCACGTGGACCGCCTCGCGTCCATCGTGGCCGATGGGTGCTTGTGGAGCGATGCGGAGATCGCCCGGCGGAATCCGCCGGGTACCACGATTGGGATGGGGCAGATCAAGCAAAGACGACTCACGGAGTTGACGCTGACAAGCCATCCGGGCCTACATGTTGGCCAGTGCGTCCCGTTCTACTTCTGCCCCCGCTCGATCATGCTGTACCTGATTTACCGAGCCAACCATCCAGAGCTGACGTATCGGGGAGGCCAAGGGCCGATCGTCCACTTGAAGTTTGACTTGCACGCCGCGGTGGAATGGGCGGCAACGGAAGGCCGCAGGTGGGCCTTCACGCTCTCGAACGCTGGCGCGTACTACTTCGAGGATCGCGCTCAGCTCGATGAATTGGACGAGCTCAACTGGAACGCAATCGCCACCAATCAGTGGAGCGGCCAAGGCATTCGTTCGTCAGTCAAGGAAGGGAAGCAGGCAGAGTTCCTGATCGAGCAGAGCGTTCCGTGGAGTCTGGTGGAATCGATCGGCGTGCACTCCGATGCGATCTACAGGCGAGCGACCTCCGCATTGCCGCAGGCAGGGCACCGGCCCGAGGTTGCCGTAAAGCGCGAGTGGTATTATTGACAGAGAAAGGCCCGCGATGATCAAGTACACAACAGGTGACATCCTGAACGACCGCGCGGACGCCATCGTCAACACCGTGAACTGCGTCGGTGTGATGGGCCGCGGCATCGCACTGCAGTTCAAGAAGGCGTGGCCCAAGAACTTCGAGGCCTACGCCGCCGCCTGCAAGCAGGACGAGGTCCAGCCCGGTCGGATGTTTGTCTACGAGACCGGGCGGCTCTCCCCGCCGCGGTTCATCATCAACTTCCCGACCAAGCGGCACTGGCGTGGCAAGAGCCGGCTCGAAGACGTCGAGAGCGGTCTTGCGGACCTGCGTCGCGTGATCGCCGAATTGCGGATCGAGTCAATCGCGATTCCGCCCCTCGGAAGCGGTCTGGGCGGGCTGGATTGGTCTGAGGTCCGCAGCCGTATCGAGGCATCGCTTGGCGAACTTGAATTGGAGATTCGCATCTACGAGCCAAGTGGAGCGCCGCAGGCCGAGAAGATGAGTCACGTCCGTAAGGTGCCCAATATGACACCCGGCCGTGCGGCCTTGGTGGCTCTGACGCGGCGGTATCTCGGGGGCCTGCTCGATCCGTCTGTGTCGCTGCTAGAGGTACACAAGCTGATGTACTTCATGCAGGAAGCGGGTGAGCCACTGCGGCTGAAGTACAAGAAAGCTCTGTACGGGCCGTATGCGGAGAACTTGCGCCATGTACTTAATGAGATCGAAGGCCATTTCGTGTCTGGCTATGCCGATGGTGGCGATGCGCCAGATAAGCCTCTGAAACTGGTGCCGGGGGCGGTTGATGAAGCCGAGGGGTTCCTGAGGTCGCACGAAGAGACACGAGATCGCTTCGAGCGTGTGACAACGCTTGTAGAAGGCTTCGAGTCGCCCTTCGGCATGGAGTTGTTGTCGACCGTGCACTGGGTGCTGAAGCACGATGACGGTTCGACGGGGATGTCCGACCTGGTCAACTGTGTCTACGCGTGGGGAGACCGCAAGAAACGGTTCACGCCTCGCCAGATCCAACTTGCAGCGAGGGCGCTCGCTCGGCATGGTTGGGTGGAGTCGATGCCTGATGAGGACGCGGCATGAAGCTCCACTTCGAGCCCGATCTTGACTACCAGCTCCAGGCCATCGAGGCCGTGTGCGACCTCTTTCGCGGGCAAGAGCTCTGTCGCACCGAGTTCACCGTCACACGCGACCCAACCGACTCGCAGATGCGGATGGGTTTCGATGAGAACGACCTCGGCATCGGCAATCGCATGATGCTGCTGGTTGACGATGTGCAGACGAATCTCAAGAACGTCCAGCTGAGGGGCGGTCTCAAGCCGACCGAACTGTCTCCCGCCCCCAACGGAAGAGACATCGCGGATCCGGACTTCACCGTGGAGATGGAGACGGGCACGGGCAAGACGTACGTCTACCTGCGGTCGGTCTTTGAGCTGAACAAGCGGTTCGGCTTCACCAAGTTCGTCATCGTGGTCCCGTCCGTTGCCATCAAAGAGGGCGTCTACAAGTCGCTCCAGATGACCGAGGACCACTTCCGCGGTCTCTATGCCGGCGTGCCGAACGACTACTTCCAGTACGACTCATCCAAGATGGGGCAGGTCCGCAACTTCGCCACCAGTGCCAGCATCCAGATCATGGTGGTGACCGTCGGGGCCATCAACAAGAAGGACGTCAACAACCTGTACAAGGACAGCGAGAAGACCGGCGGCGAAAAGCCCATCGACCTCGTCCGAGCGACGCGCCCCATCATCATCGTCGACGAACCGCAGAGCGTGGATGGGGGCCTGTCAGGAGCGGGCAAGAAAGCGCTCGACGCGATGAACCCGCTCTGCACGCTCCGCTACTCGGCGACGCACGTCGACAAGCACCACATGCTCTACCGCCTCGACGCGGTGGACGCGTACGAGCGGAAGTTGGTGAAGCAGATTGAGGTTGCCGCTGCGACCGTTGAGAGCGCCCACAACCGGCCCTACGTCCGGCTTGTGTCTGTGCACAATCGACGAAACGTCATCACCGCGAAGATAGAAGTCGATGTCGAGACGAAGGCGGGCACACAGCGCAAGGAGGTCACGGTTCAGGACGGCGACGACCTCGAACAGACCACCGGCCGGCCGATGTACGCCGATTGCCGCATCGGTGAGATCAGGGTCCAGGCGGGCAATGAGTACATGGAGCTTCGCATTCCAGGGGGCGAACGGTTCCTGAAGCCCGGCGAAGCGTGGGGTGACGTGGACCCGATGGCCGTGCAGCGCGAGATGATCAAGCGCACGATCAAGGAGCACCTGGACAAAGAGAAACGACTGCGTCGGCATGGGATTAAAGTGCTGACGCTTTTCTTCATCGATGAGGTGAGCCGCTATCGGCAGTACGACGACGATGGTCAGCCCGTGAAGGGTGAATACGCCCAGATCTTCGAGGAGGAGTACAAGCGTTGGGCGCGCCACCCGGACTACAACACGCTCTTCGAGGAGGTAGAGCTCGAGACCGCGGCCGAGGAGATCCACAATGGCTACTTCTCGATCGACAAGAAGGGCGGCTGGGTCGATACCGAGGAAGGGAACCAGAAGGGGCGTGACAACGCCGAGCGTGCGTACAACCTGATCATGAAGGAGAAGGAGAAGCTGCTCGGCTTTGAGACGCCGCTGAAGTTCATCTTCTCGCACTCGGCCTTGAAGGAGGGGTGGGACAATCCCAATGTGTTCCAGATCTGCTCCCTGCGGGAAATTCGCACCGAGCGGGAACGACGGCAGACGATCGGTCGTGGTCTCCGAATCTGCGTCAACCAGGACGGCGAGCGTGTTCGTGGCTTTGATGTCAACACGCTCACTGTCGTCGCCAACGAGAGCTACGAGAGCTTCGCCGAGAATCTCCAGAGAGAGCTCGAAGAGGACACCGGAATTCGTTTTGGGATCGTCGAGAAGCACCAGTTCGCAACTGTGCATGTTGAGAAAGCGGATGGGACGATCGAACCTTTGGGGACTGAGCAATCCAAGGTGATTTGGGAGGCCTTGAAGGAACACGGATACATCAACGCGCAGGGCAAGGTGCAGGACTCACTGCGACAAGCCATCAAGGAGGAGGCGGTGGTCCTTCCTGATGAGTTCTCCCCTGTGAAGGATCAGGTCATCGCGATCCTGCTGAAGCTTGCAGGCCGCTTGGATGTGAAGAACGCCGATGATCGTGTGCCGATCAAGACACGACAGGCAATCCTCGACAGCGAGGAGTTCAAGGCACTCTGGGACCGCATCAAGGCTCAGACGACCTATCGCGTCAAGTTCGACAATGAGCAGCTGATCGTTGATTGTACAAAAGCAGTCGCTGATGCACCTCCGATTCCTCGATCTCGACTGCAATGGCGAAAAGCCGATCTGGCGATTGGCAAAGCCGGCATTGACGCAATCGAGAAAGAGCAGGCCATGCCGGTCGCGCTGCAAGAGGCCGATGTGCAACTGCCGGATGTTCTCACCGAGCTGCAGGATCGGACGCAGCTCACCCGCAGAACCATCTGCCGCGTTCTGATCGATAGTGAGCGGCTTGCAGACCTCAAGCGGAATCCCCAGGAGTTTGTGGAGCTTGCTGCTGACGCGATCAACAGGTGTAAGCGAATGGCCCTCGTCGACGGCATCAAGTATCAGCGTTTGGGCGACGACTACTACTACGCACAAGAGCTCTTCGAATCCGAAGAGCTCACCGGCTATATGCGCAACATGCTAGAGGCAAATAAGTCGGTTCATGAGTATGTGGTCTATGACTCCGGCACGGTTGAGAAGGACTTCGCCAGCGACCTCGAACGAAACTCGGCCGTCAAGGTTTACGCGAAACTGCCAGATTGGTTCACGATTCCAACTCCGCTGGGCACGTACAACCCGGACTGGGCGGTCTTGGTGCAGCACGACGAAGCCGACCGTCTCTATTTCGTTGTTGAGACGAAAAGTAAAGGGCTGCTCTTTGACGAAGCTCGGCGAGCAAAGGAGCAGGGCAGGATTGACTGTGGCGTCGAACACTTCAAGGCGATCGCGACGGTCGATCGTCCTGCGGAGTTCATCGTGGCGGGTACTGGCGAGGACTTGATGAACAAGGTCCTTGATGCCACCGAGCGGGGAGTTCAGTAATGCCGATCCACGTCGGATTCTGGAAACTCGGCGATACACCGTTGCCGGTCGCCTTCGAGCCGATGGAAAGCGAAGGCCGGCTGGAGGATGTGCTCGCGCACGACATCGGCGTGGCGGATCCAAATCTGCTGCTGATCGGTCGCCAAGTCCCAACGGCTCACGGCAAATTCATTGATCTTCTGGCGATAGACGGTGACGGCAAGCTCGTCGTTCTAGAACTAAAGAAGAACCGCACCCCAAGAGAAGTCGTCGCCCAGTTGCTCGACTACGGCTCATGGGTACGAACACTTGAGGATGACGACATTGCAGGAATCTTTGAGAGGTTCCTCCAGAAGTACATGCCGGAGCATGCAGGCGCTTCCCTCGACGATGTGTACTGTAAAAAGTTCAACACAAACGAGTTGCCAGAGGCTCTCAATGAAGGGCACGAGCTCGTTCTCGTTGCTGGCGAGTTGGACGATAGCTCAGAGCGGATCATAGGCTATCTCGCAGACGAGTATGGGGTTGCTATCAATGCCGTCTTCTTCCGCTTCTTCAGGGATGGCGACAGCGAGTATCTCAGCCGTGCGTGGCTCATCGATCCCGGTGAAGTCGATGCCAAGGTCGAGGAGAAGCGCGAAAAGGGACAGTGGAACGGCGAGTACTACGCCTCGTTCGGTGCAGACGACCACCGAGATTGGGCAGAAGCTCGGAAGTACGGCTTCGTGTCTGCCGGCGGCGGCGCGTGGTATTCGCGCTCACTCGGGCTGCTGGAGCCGGGAGGCCGGGTCTGGGTGAACGTGCCCGGTGGCGTGGGTTACGTCGGCGTGGGGGAAGTAGTGGACAGCGTTGTACCCATCGATGAGTTCGAGGTGGACGACGGGACTGGCAAGCGTGTGCCGATCACGAGCCTGCCTCTCAAAGCTGCGAAGCACGCGACACTCGCATCGAATGCTGACAAGGCCGAGCACTTTGTCCGGGTTCGCTGGATCCACACCGTCCCAATTGCAGAGGCAGTCCGCGAGAAGGGCCTTTTCGGCAACCAGAACTCGGCTGCGAAGCCTCGGGCGAAGAAGTGGCAGCACACCATCGAGCGACTTAGGCAACGGTTCGGAGTTGCGGACTGAATGGCGGCCTGTGGGCGTGTATTGATGTCCAATCTGGTCTCCGCAATCTGCCCAGTTCGGCCCGGTGCCCACTTGCAAGCCCTCAGACAGGGTTCTTGGCTGCCTGTCGATTCGATGATCTCGGGCTCGAGTCCTATTGAAAAGACGACTTCGTCATCATCAGAATCGCACATGCTCGCTCGCCGCCGCAAGCTGGGTCTCACCACGCTGCGTGTAACGGCTCGTGGTTTGAATGGACTCGTGGCCGAGGAGTTGGGCGAGGCCTACGAGGTCGTTGTTGTTGGCGGCGAGGTACTTGGTGGCGAACGTGTGTCGCAGGGCGTGGGGGTTCAGCTTGACACCCACGGCGAGGCCATACTTCTCGACGATGTAGCGGACGCCGTCAGTGCCAAGTGGGCGGCAGCCTTGGCCGATGAAAACTCGGTCGCTCTCCACAGGCGGGCGACGGCTCAGGTAGTCGAGAAGGAGCCGCCTTCCCTCGGCAGGGACTGGCACAGTCCGCTCTCGGTTGTGCTTGCCGTGACGCACCAGCACGGCTCCACGTCTCTCTGAGAGGTCGAGGTGACTGAGTTGTAGTACTGCAACTTCGGACAGCCGTAGGCCGCAGTAGACGAACAGCCCGAGGATAGCGAGGGCACGGTGGTCATCTCGAACAGTGGCCTCGCGGAGCATCCGCCGGACCACAGCCCGGTCTATCGCCTTCGGGGCGGTCGGAGTGCGGCGGAGTTCCTTCACGTTCGAGGCTGGGTTTGAGGGAATCACTTCTTCCTGCGCAAGAAAAGCGAAGTAACGACGCAGGGTGACTAGGCACCGATTCACTGTGGAGACCGCTTGGCTCCGCTCGTCTCGTAAATGCGCGCGGAAGTCGGTGACATCCCGCAGGGTGACCCGGCGGCTGTCGTACTCCTCGTCGTTGACTGACTCGAACCACAACACCCACTTCTTGAAGTCGTGGCTGAATGCCTCTCGGGTCTTGGAGGCGAAGTCGTTCACTTCGAGGAAACGGGTGAACAGGGAGCTTTCGGACTTGTTCATGGTTCGTCTCCGATGATTATCTGGTCAGAACTGGCGGCCTTACGGGCAGACAAGGGACGGAACAATGGCGGCTCTTGTACGAAAACCCCCGTCATACTGATACCTAGGTGGCGTGCTTATGTGGTCATTCCGACGCCCTGAGATGGCGAAACACTGCAGCGACAAGCTCGCCCTCGGGAAGGTCCCTGACTCCATCAGGGAAACAGGTCGAGAGAGCGGACGAGACTCCCTGCGGCTTCGGGTCGTCGATACCGAGCCCCTTGAGCATCTCGATGAGACGAACAACCAGCGGGTCGACGATGGGCTTGGCGTTTCTCCGTTTTCGCGCGGAAGAAGACTTGGTCGATGCGGGGGGACCAACCCGCTTTGGGTAGAAGAAGACAGGCCGACCATTCGCACCGAGACCGGTTCGCCGAATCTCCAGGCACTGGTCCCTCAGGGTCTCGTCATAGAACGGCCTTCGAGTCTCGATGAGGTAGAGCGGTTGAGGGAACACGCCCGACTCGACGAGCGAGTAGAAGCGACTCCTCGACAGATTGAGCGCGCGAGCCATGTCGGAGACGGTGAGAACACAACGCTGCTGGAGCGAGCGGCTGTCGCTTCGCTGGGATGGCATCAAGCACCTCCCCCATCGTTCTGAGCGCTCGTATCGGCGGGAACACCACGAATATGCTCGACGCCCTTGGGAGTCAGGCTTCGGCCTCGGTCGTTGCGTTCGATAAGCCCGAGCCAGAGCAGATTCGGCTCGATGACACGACTCACGGCTTCGGGTGGTTGGCCGAGTCGCGATGCGATGACTGTTAGTCGCGTAGGCCGTCGGCTCATCGCAAGAATGTCGAGATACGTCCTCGAATCAGCGTCGAGTCCAAGAGCATCGACCTGCTCAAGCTCGAAGGCATGGGTGGCGTGTGCGTTCGTGATGGCTAAATCACCCTCAGCACGACCCGAGCGTCGGATGGAGTCCAAGAGCCGCAAGGCGAGCCTTGGGGTTCCAAAGCTCCGTACCGAGACGGCATCAAGTACGTCCTGCTCCACTTCCCAACCGAGTTGCTGTGAGCGTTGACGGAGGATTCGAGCGATGTCCGCCGCCTCATACCGCCGAAGCTGGCAGATCATCTTCATGCGGTCGCGGAGCGGCGGCAGCAAACTCTGCGGATCCGTCGTCGCCAGAATCAGCGTGAATGGTTCGATATCTAGCTTGCTCAGGCTCTGCCGCTGTGCATTTCCGATGAACACCTTGCCCTCATCCAAGGCCTTGTACAACGCGACTTGGATGGATGGGTCCGCCTCGTGGGCTTCGTCGATCATGATGACCGCTCGCGGACTCGTCGGAGTCATCAGAAGACCGTTGAGGCAGCCGATACCGAAAATGGACTGCCCAAGGACTTCGTGAAACTCGCCAGCCATCTCGCGAGCGAGAGTCTTCCCAAGCATCGTTTTTCCTGTCCCCGGAGGACCG
Organism: Phycisphaerales bacterium; assembly: GCA_029260515.1. GTDB lineage: Bacteria > Planctomycetota > Phycisphaerae > Phycisphaerales > UBA1924 > JAJRXR01. The sequence continues at coordinate 126,093 of JAJDDC010000040.1, forward strand.
GTCAGCAAAGTGTGCGGCAGGGGCTCGCTGTCTGCGAACGCTGCCTCCACGGCTACCTTGAGCTTGGCGACTACCTGAGGCTGACCGATGACATGGTCGAGCGTGGGCGGACCGGCGTCGTTCGAGTTTCTGGATGGACTCGGCATGGGATACCTCCGCCCCATGGGACTGGGCGTCTTTCCTATGTGGAAACGCGGGCGGGCACACCAGGCCCGTTAGTGGCGGGAGTCAAGACGGCTTGAAGATCAAATGGCCTGAACAAGCCTCTTAAGGGCTGGAAGCGAGACCTCAGCGCGAACCCAAGAGATGCGCACAAGCATGGCACATTGGGGTATGTGTGTTCAGCGCCGTTGATTTCACGCCAGAAAAATCGTTATCCCGAGAGTTTTCAGCCGCCCCCAGAGCATGGCGCTGGCACCCATCTTCCACGACAGAGGGCGCAGGAAAGCTTGGAGTGACCGCAACGAACCGCAACAAAACGAGCGCGACCGCAACAAAAATCTGGCGTTATTCAGATTGAGACCGGCTGGAACTGCTCCCAGCGCTGCGTCAGCCATCGGCCAGTCTCACGCAGTTCCGGGTCGATGGTCGAGTAGACCTTGCTGTTCGGCTTCAGCCCGATGCTCGTCGCCATCTTGACGACTGACTCGCGGCATGGGGGTAGCTGCGCCTTCGTGGCCTTGCAGTTTCGCACGACGGCATGGTCGGTGAGGCGGAGGAGAAATCGCGCCCACTGACGAGCTTTCTCAACGTTGAGGGTCGAAGCCGCGTACCGATACTCGACGCGCGGGGACGGTCCGAACAGATGGTTCCAGTTCGTGCCCGAATGGCGAGGCAGCGACTCAAGCCCGCGCTGCATGCAGCGGAGGGTCCGACACTTCGCGAGCCGCCCGCTGATGTCGGGCATCGGCTGCGAGTAGTGCCCCGAGCGACGGCTGGGGGGCAGAATGCTGTAGATGACCGACTCATAGCGATGGATGGCGTTGTAGAGGCTGCGGACAACCGCTGGGCGGCTGAGAGCCTCCTCCAACTCAACATGGACATGGTGCCCGCATGACGTGTTCACTCGCCCGCCGAGGTACCGAACGATGTCGAGCATCTTCGGCACGACCTGCTCCCAGTCGTCCAGGCCGCTGAGGATGCGGGTCTTCGCTTCAACACTCACCCAGCGAATCCCTCGGTACCGGCTCTCGCCACGGACGGAGGCGTCGTACTCGATGCAGACGTCAGCCCCTGCTGGGACGGGTCGGTGGCTGTAGCCCCGCACAACGCTTGGAACCCCGTTCGCGCTGAGGACTTGAGCGAGTGTCTTGCGGACATCGTCGCTCTGCCCCGCGCCGACTTGCGGCACAGCAAACTCGAACTCGACACCAAGACGACGGCTGTTCCGATTGAGTGTGGCTGTGAGCATCGTGCCTCCCGCATCTGTTTGCAGGAGACGGCTCCAGGGCGACTTCGTATGTGGCATCCGAGAGGGCCACCCCATACCCCCAATTTCTTGATCAAGGGCACCCTGATTAGATAGGGGTCCCATCCACGGTATCCGGGATCTCCGCGCACCTATACGGCTGGTGGCCACCACATACATTTTGCCGGCAAGCCCAAAGGGTGTCGATTCGCACGGTCACCCTGACGCTTGCCTGACATCGAGTCTGGGCGCTCATACTCCATAAGCCACATACGTTTCGGCGGCCTCCCCATGGTCCGTCAGCAATGTCGCTGACCTAAACAAGGAGGCCGAAAATGGCCGAATCACAGATTCAAAATGATCGAGTCCAGGACACCTGCAATCGCATTGGGGATCTCCTCAAAGAAGGCGAACGCGGAGCATGGATGGTCGGCGACTTGCTCGTCGAACTCTCCGAGATCAACGTGGGTGGAAAGCCCTTGACGCTGAAGCAGGTGCAGCAAAGGTATCTGAGCGAGTTCAGTTACTCCTACCTCGCTCAACTCCGTAGCACGGCTTTGGAGTTCCCCGAACATGAACGACACGAGTTTCTTGAGCGGGGCGCGACCTGGTATGAGTGCGATATTGCCAGACGCAGTCGTGCCAACTGCATCAAAGCAAAAATTGCAGAGAAGGACGAGCCCCTCGGAAACTTCGTGGACTTCATTCTCAAGAACAAGGGCCGTCGCCGCCTGAATCCTCGCGAGATCGTGAAGCAGCGAATCGAGCAGGCGGCTCTTGAGACCCGCCAGCGGCGAGCTTTCAGCGTCGAGCAGATTCGTAGCTCCGATGATGACTGGACCGCAAACTGCCATCACCGCTCATGCCTTGATGTCATGAACGACATGGATCCTGAGTCGGTTGATCTGTGCTGGGCCGACCCCCCGTATGGTGCGTTCTTTAAGACCAGGGACGGGAGCTTCCAAGAGCCTGAGACAAAGGGCTTGGAGGCTGCGTGTGACAACAAGACACGCGACGAGGCAGTCGCGCTCACCCTCGGACTCATCGAGGGCGCAGCCCGAGTCCTGAAGCCCACAGGAAAGATCGTGCTTTGGCAGGCATCAACGGAGCCCGACCGTCCTGAGGTGATCAGTCTCTTGCACCAGTTGGGCTTCGATGCGATTCTCCCCATGTACTGGAAGAAGAAGCAGCCACAGCCCAGTGACTTCCGGATCCCGTTCTCTCACGAGACTGAGCGGATTCTCGTCGCCGCCCGAAGTCGCGAAGCGTTGTGGACACCCCTTGGTGGCAAGGGTCGAACCGACGTGATCACGGATGATGTGATTGCAAAGGTGATTCCTGATCCCATGGAGTATGAAGAGGCACCGCCGTCGAGGACGTTCTACAGGGACGTCGCTGCTGGCAAGGCGCAGTACGGCGACCGCCACTTCTTCGAGAAGCCGCTCAACCTCTGCAAGTTCTTCTTGGAGAAGCTCACCCTTCCGGGCGACACAGTCATCGACGTCTGCGGCTGCACGGGCTCGATGATCGAGGCCTGCATCGAGATGGACCGCCGCTGGGTCTACTGCGAAACCCACGAGACCAACTTCAACCTCGGTGTCTCTCGCATTGGCGAGGCCATGAAGCAGAAGTTCTGCGACGACGACTCCGAGCATGCATCGAGTCGTGCGTAGCAGTGAATCCCCTGTTCCGCGAGGAACAGGATGCACCCATCATTTCTCGTGTCCTCTCTCGTCCCCCTCGCTCTTTTTGAGGGTACGAGGATGGGGCCTAACCGCCCCTTTCCTCGATTGAACACAACAGGCACATGGAATCGGAGTATGAGCGCTCCATTCGGGCGACGGTATTGCTATGTCATCAGCAGCCGCACAACACGAGATCCTCGCAGCGCTCGAAGCGCTGGCGGCGGAGGTGCGAATGCTGCGACACGGGGGCACCCCCAGACTTTTGACTATCGAAGCTGCGGCTTCAGTCCTGAGTGTCTCAGAACGCACGGTTCGCAGATACATCGCGGATGGGTGGCTTCCGGTTCTCCTCCTGCCTGCGGGCGAGGGGCATCGGGACATTCGACGTATTGACCGGAAAGACCTCAATGCGTTCGTGGCCCAACGGCGTCTCGGCGCAGACGAGACTATTGCCACAGCTAAGAGCGAACGGGTTTACTCCGTGCCTGGCTCCGATTCGTCAAGAAACGTCAACGTCTGACGGAAAGCCCACAGCGAGTCCCACATGAGCGGCCAGCGGCGATTGGCATAGAAGCGATTCATTTCTCCTCCAGTTTCACCATGCGAAAGAAACATCTCACTGGCCTCTAGACCACATTTCTGCTTGATCCAGTTCCCTGAAGTCTTGCGCACATATGTAAAACCCAGGCGTTTCACATTCTCCTCTATTGTTTTTGCACGGATCCGCTTCCACGCCTCGTACACAGCATCGCGTCGATGTGTAGTGACCCGAACCAAGGGGAGGCCTCGGGCATTGAGAAGCCATCTTTGCTCTGGATTCTGAGGTGCCCTATGTGACTTCAATAATGCCAGTGTTTCTGGCCAAACTGGCCATCGAGCAATGACTGGTTTCTTTGATCGCTCTTTGATCACGAATGGTTCATCGGTATCGAGTTCGAAATTAAAATCTCTGGCGTCGGACATTTCCTGACTAGTCCAACCAAAATTCAATGCCATCAAGATATAGAGCCGTGACCTTTCTGTTGCTGCATGCCAGATGCTGCGCAATTCTTCAGTTGTGTATGTCGCGACTTCACCGTGAATAGCCCTGACCGTCTCGGCTCTTATTTCTTCGATCGTTCGAAGTCTCTGCCATGGAATCTTGAACAGTCTTTCGAATCCCGCTGGACGCTTATAGCCCGTCCCCTCCAGGTCGTTCTCCACAAATCGGAAGACCGCCTTGAGTTCGCGTACGAGATCCTTCGCAGTACGGATGCTGATGGGCTTCGTTGTTGGCTTGTTGAGACGCTTTGTCGACTGCTGTGGTCGGCTCACAAAGAACTCAACCGCACGACGGAGGTCTTCGGCAGTGATACTCGCCAACGGAATCCGACCACTGATGGCTCTCGGCATCCAGCCAAGGCGGTAGTCCACGGTGTTGCGGTAGGAGTTCGACACGAGCCCCAACTCAGCGCGACGGTGGACATCCTCTCGGTACAACTCGATGGCATCGCCAACTGTCAACTTCGAGGCATTGACCTGGACCACCTGCCGCGCACCTTCAACGCTAGCGACCCCTGCCCTCATCTTGGGCCACACGACATGGCCTTGCTGCTTGAGCGCATCCCACTCGGCAACCAGGGCGAGCGCCCTCCGCTTCGCTGCCCTCTCGTCAGGGCCGAGGTAGTGGACTTTGGGCGCAAGCTGACCGTTGCGGCCAATCTGCTTGCCGATCTGCTTGCGGTAGCGCCCGCTTGGGGCGTGCCATGTCACACTGATGTTCGTGCCCTTCGCCATGCGATAGACACGTGTTACGAGCGGTGAGTTTCACCTGCAAGTGCGGAAACCGGTAAACCGGCTGAAGGGGCTCGATATACCGGTTTTGGAAGCCGTTTAGATTGAGCGCAAAGAAAAACGGAAGCCCCTTGTTTCCAAGGACTTCCGCTTCAAATCGGGGTGAGAGGATTCGAACCTCCGACCTTCTCGTCCCGAACGAGACGCGCTACCAAGCTGCGCTACACCCCGGAAACTCCGACGACTTCGACGGCCGCGACTATAGCCGCCACGCCCCAGCCCGACCATCCGGGCCCAGGGGATCGCCCCGGGGTCATTCCCCCGGCTTGATGAACCGCGGTTCGCCGGTGTACACGTTGTCCTCCCGGTCCGACGGGTCGGCGTCCGGGCCCATCGAGTAGAAGTACGGGCGCCCGCTGACGCACTCGCCCCCGTCGCCGTCGCCCGGGATCAGGGCCTGGAACGTCGAGCACACCGCCGGGTCCCGCTCCCGCTCCGTGATGTAGTTCCGCCGGACGCGCATGAACGCGAGTTCCTGGTAGAACGCGGGATTCTCGCCGAAGAAGTACCCGTTGTTCGCCGGGCTCGAGCCCCGCATCCGGACGGGCGAGCCCTTCTGGCAATCGGGGCGGGGCTCATCGACGATCTCGCCGTCGAAGTTCGGGTGCACGTACCGGATCGGCTGGCCCCACGCGTCGAAGACGGTCAGCAGCTCGGGCTGCTCGTCGCCGACGCCGACCTGGCCGCCGCCGCTGGCGGGCGTGTAGAGGCGGACGAACTCCGACCCGAGCCCCTCGGCCACGCCGTACGCGCTCGAGTAGTCCTTTGCCTGCAGCATGAACAGCCCGACGGAGTTGACAACCGTCGCCCCATTGGTGGTGGGCACGACGCCGTCGATGATCGGGAAGTTGCGGTTGCCAACGCTCGTGTTTTCTTCGTAGGCGACGGACGCGGTGGGCCGGTCCTCGCCGCTGTCGGCGATGTAGTTGCTCAGCGACGTGTCCAGCGCCCGGATCACATCCCTGGTCGTATTGGCCCGCGAGGTTGTCGTCACACGCGCGCCGACCGCGACCACGAGCGTCACCAGTATGCCCACGATGATGATCACCACGAGCATCTCGATGAGCGTGAAGCCGCGGGCGCCCGCTCGGCGGGGGGTCCGGGTCATTGGGCAGATCCTCCTGAGCCGCTGGGTGCGGCGTCCCGACGGCGTGCCGATGATGCCCCGGCGACGCCTGGTCGCTTCGAGCGGGCCGGCGCCCGCGTCCCACCGCCGGGCAGACTATACGAGCCGGCGCTCCGCCCTGATCCGCTAGGACCCGCCGGCCTGCCCTGGCGAAGCGCCCCCGCCACCGCTCGGCTTGGCCGGTCGGGCGCCCCCGACCCCGTCGAGGCCCGGGCCCGAGATCGAGCCGAAAAACCCGGCCGGCGCCCCGGCGCCCGCACCCGCCCTCGCGGGCGCCTGCGGGCGCTGCTGGGGCGGGCGCCCCCCGCCCCCCGGCGCCTGCGGGCTCAGGCGGGCCTTGAAAATGAAGTCCGTGACCCTGTCGCGGACGCTCTCCATCATCTGCAGGAACAGACGCTGGCCCTCTCGCTTGAACTCGATCCGCGGGTCCAGCTGGCTGAACGCGCGGAAGCCGATCGCGTCGCGGAGCTGATCCATCTCGTAGAGGTGGTCCTTCCACGTCGAGTCGAGCGTGTCGAGCAGCACCAGCCGCTCGAGCATCAGCAGCTCGGTCCGCATCAGATTCTCGATCAACGCGTGCACGGCGTCGGACCGCTCTTCGGGATCGAGGTACCGCATCCGCTCGGGCAGCTCGGCTTTGAACCGCTCCTTGAGGTGCGCCTCCAGCTCGGCGTCGCCCGGCAATGCCATCGCCGCCTCGATCTCCGCGCCCAAGCGGTCCTCGTCCACGAACTTCTCGGCCTCGGCGAGCAACCGATCACGCACCTTCGCCGGCCCGCCCGACCGGATCTCGTCGGCGGTGACCTCGATGCCGAGGCGCAGCTGCGCCCACTCGCCCAGGCGGGCGAACGCGGCCTCTGCCGACTGGCGTGCGTCCATCATCGCCATCTGCATCACGAAATCGATCGGGTACTCGACCTCGCGCTTGTGGTACAGGTCCCGGGCCTTCTCGATGATCAGGTCGCGTGGGTGACGCTCCTCGTCGGACTGGGCCCGGACGATCTCGTCGGGGTCCACCTCGAAGGTGAACTTGGTCTTCACCCAGTCCGCCAGGCGGTGGGCGCCGTAGTGCTTCTCGACGAACTCGGCAAGCCCACCCAACTCCGACCGGTCGATCTTGGCGAACGCGGCCCGCTCGAGCAGGTCGCGGACGTGCCGGCGCTCATCGGCGCCCCCCTCGCGCAGCTCCCCCGCGTCCAGGTCCACCTCGAAGCGGCGCTTCGCCCACCCGATGAGCCCGGCCGAGTCGAACTCGACGCTGATCTCCGAGCCCTCCATCGGCATGTACTCGCCCAGAGTCACGCCGATCATCGCCGCCGCGTCCTCCTTCGCGAGCTGGCGGATGGTCTTGTCCATCTCGTTGAGGTCCTTGCCCCGCAGCCGCTCGGGAATGATCGAGCAATCGAGCTGGCGTTTGGCGTACTCCGCGGCGCACAGCGCCGGGTAGTCCTTGTCCAGGAACTCCTCGATCGCGTCGTCCACCGCCGCCTCGATGTACTCGAAGATCAGCCCCTTGACGTCGCGACCCTCGAGCACCCGCTGACGCAGGCCGTAGAACCGCTGACGCTGGTGCTCCATCACCTCGTCGTACTCGAGGATGTTCTTGCGGACCTGGAAGTTCCGCTCCTCGACCTTCCGCTGGGCTTTCGCAACGTTCTTGCTGAGCCAGGGGTGCTCGATCGCGTCCCCCTCCTTCATGCCCAGGCGCGACAACAGCTTCATCGTCGTCTCGCCCGCGAACATCTTCATCAGGTCATCCTCGAGCGAGACGTAAAAACGGCTCGACCCGTTGTCGCCCTGGCGACCGGACCGACCCCGCAGCTGGTTGTCGATCCGGCGTGACTCGTGCCGCTCCGTGCCGATGACATGCAGCCCGCCGATCTCCTCGACGTTCTTGAACCACCGGATCCGGTGGACGAGCAACCGCCCGGACTTGTCCAGCTCCTCCATCAGCGCCTCGGCGCCCATCGAGTCGATCTTGCCCTGGCCCAGCCACGTGTGCTGCTCGGCCCAGTGTCGCAGCAGCATCAGCTCCAGCTCTTCGAAGGGCATCTCCTCGGCCTCACGCTTCTTGACGCCGTCGCCCTTCAGCTCGCTCTGCGCGATCTTGCGGAACACGTTCTCACGCAGCTCCGCCTCGCTCGACTCGACACCCAGCCCGCGCGAGCAGATCCCCCGGCGAAGCCAGTGGTCCAGCAACTGCTCACGGGTCGGGCGGGCGAGCTTGATGTCCGTGCCGCGCCCGGCCATGTTCGTCGCGATCATCACCGCGCCCAGCTGGCCCGCGTCCTCGACGATGTTCGCCTCTCGCTCGTGCTGCTTGGCGTTGAGCACCTCGTGCTTGACCCCGTGCTTGCGGGTGAGCATCGAACTGAGCATCTCGGATTTCTCGACGCTCGTCGTGCCGACCAGGATCGGGCGCCCGACGTCGTTGAATCGCTTGATCTCGTCGGTGATCGCCTCCCACTTGTCCTTGGCCCGCAGGAACATCAGATCGTCGAAATCATCACGGATCACGGGCTTGTTGGTCGGGATCGAGACGACGTCGAGCTTGTAGATGTCGTGGAACTCCTGCGCCTCGGTGTCCGCCGTGCCCGTCATCCCCGCGAGCCGCTTGTACATCTTGAAGAAGTTCTGGATCGTCACAGTCGCGACCGTCTGCGTCTCAGGCTTGATCGGCACGCCCTCCTTCGCCTCGACCGCCTGGTGCAACCCGTCCGACCACTGGCGCCCGATCATGGGACGCCCCGTGTTCGTGTCCACGATGACGATCGTCGGCTCGGTCCGCCCGGTCTGGCGGTCCGGCACGTCCATCACGATATAGTCCTTGTCGAGGGTGTACACCGCGTACGCCCGCAACGACTGCTCCATCAGGTGCGGCAGGTCCATGTTCTCGTCCACGTAGAACGAGCCGATCCCCGCCGCCCGCTGGGCCTCGGCGATCCCGTCGTGCGTCAGGTACGCCTGCTTCCGCTCAAGTTCCAGGTCGTAGAACTGCGTGTGCTGGTCCCGCTCGCGCTCCATCTCGGGCAGCCGTTTCTTCTCCTCCGCGAGCCGCGCCTGCATCTGCTGGACCTTGTCCTTCTCACGCGTCTGGCGGATGTCACCCTCCAGACCCTTGATCCGCTCCTTGCACGCGACGACCGCGTCCTCCATTTCCTGCCAGGGCCTCTGCTTCTCGACCAGGTGCTTGGCCAGCTTGTCGGCCGTGTCGTACCGCGGCGCGTCCTCGTGCGCCATCCCCGAGATGATCAGCGGCGTCCGCGCCTCGTCGATCAGGATCGAGTCCACCTCGTCCACGATCGCGAACTGGCGCTTGCGCTGCACCTGCTGCTCGACCGACCGCTTCATGTTGTCACGCAGGTAGTCGAACCCGAACTCGCTGGTCGTGCCGTACACCACGTCGCACCGGTACATCGCCCGCTTGATCTCCTCGGGCTGCATGTGCATCGGGTGGAACGCCCCCACCGTCATCCCCAGCCAGTAGAAGAACGGGAACACCCAGTCCCGGTCGCGCTGCACCAGGTAATCGTTGACCGTGACCACATGCACCTGCTGGCGCTCGATCGCCGCCATGTACGATGCCAGCGGCGCGACGATCGTCTTGCCCTCGCCCGTCTTCATCTCCGCGATCTTGCCCTGGCCCAGCACCATGCCGCCGATCAGCTGCACGTCGAACGGGTGCGCCCGGAACGGCGGGCGGCTCTCGGGATACAACCCCCGCACTTCCTCGTACAACTCGTTCGGGATCGGCACACGCATCCACCCCGCGATCGCTTTGTTTTCGCCCAGGACCGCGTCGTCCTCGTCCGCCTCGCCCCCCTCCACCCGGTCCTCGGGCGCCACGCTCCTGGCGACCAGGGGCGCCAGCGCGTCCATCTCCGCCTTCGTCGCGCGGTACAACCCCTGGCCATTCTCGCTCAGACTCGAGATGTCGAACTCGTGCTCGGGGTTGAAGATGTTCCGGATGCCCACCGAGCGGTCCATCGCCTCGCGACCGACCGCGAACGCCTCGACCTGCAGGTCGTCGGCCTTCTCGCCCGCGTCGATCCGCCCGCGGAACTCCACGAGCTTCGCACGCAGCTGCTCGTCACTCAAGACGCGCACCTTGTCGCCCGCGGCGTTGATCGCCTCGGCACGCTGCGTGTACCGGCGCACCACACGCTCGTTCCGCGAGCCCGCGATCTTGCTGATGAGCGGGCCGATCAGGGGGATATCTGAGTTCGCCATTGCCTTGGCCTTCCGGGGCGGGGGCGCCGCCCTCTCGGTACGCGCGGGCACGGAGGCCACACGCAGCTAGAAATCTTCATGCAGCGCCCGCCCGACGCGATGAACAGCCCGCGGCGGGCACGACGCGATCCATCTCGATGTTCACTGAACTACCGCCACGCGAGCACGCGGCGACCGACGCAGCCTCAGGCCAGCGTCGGGGGCGGCAGGTCCAGCAGCCACACCCCGAGGGGCGCCACCGGCCCGGGCACGCTCTCGGGCGTCGAAACGCTCGGCGACGCCTCGCCCGTGATCCCAGAGGCGACCCGAGTCGCCTCGCCCTCGGTCTCGCGCCGTTCGACCAGATCGCGGATGACCCGGACGACCTCTGTCGGCAGCCGCCGCAGGCAGACCCGCTCGCCACCCAGCGTCCCGACGGACGCCAGGGCCGATTCGGCCCCGACAACAAGCTGCACCGAGATCGTCAGCAGCACCAGCAGCGACAAACCGCCGCCGGCGCCCCTCGACTCGCCGCGATTTCCGGATCGCTCGATCACGCCCACAAGTATCGGCCCGCCAACGCCCCCGAGCAACCCGAGCCCGCGATCTGGTCCCCACCCGCCCGCCGAGCCGCGCCGAGATTCCAGCCACCCGCCCGCCAGGCCCGATACTCACGACGCACGAGCCCGCAGGAAGGCCCGCCCGACGGTACAGTCCCCCCCTCATGGCCCCCGACAAGGACGTTGCCGAGATGGTCGCTACCCGCCAAGCCCTCCTCCCAACCCGCGAATCGCTCACCCACAAGTTCACCATCGCCGGGCACGAGGGCTACCTCACCATCGGGCTCTACCCCGACGGCCAGCCGGGCGAGATCTTCATCAAGATCTCCAAAGAGGGCTCCGCGATCTCGGGCATGTGCCAGGCGTTCTGCCGCGCCTTCTCGATCGCACTCCAGTTCGGCCTCACCGTCGAGGACGCCGTCGCACGATTCAAGGGCATGCGCTTCGAGCCCATGGGCGCCACGAGCAACCCGGACATCCCCGAGGCCCAGTCGATCGCCGACTACGTCGCCCGGTACCTGGAACTCGAGTACACAGACAACCCGACCCGACGTTGAGCCCTCCCCTCGGCGGAGCCGGTTTCCAACCGGAACAACGCACTCTGCACACGGCTCCACAACTGACCCGGGTGGGCAGCCGTGCTGTCTCGCAACACACCCAACGAGTGCCACTACACCACCCGGTTCGCAGGCTCCTCACCCCGCAACACCGCCGCGACGTTCGCGCACGCCATCGCCGCCATCTCGCGCCTGTACCGGTCCTCGGCGCTGCCGATGTGCGGTGTCATCACAACGTTCTTCAGCCCCACCAGCCCCGGGTGCACCCGCGGCTCCTTCTCGAGCACGTCCAGCCCCGCGCCCCAGATCCGCCCCTCGCCGAGCGCCTCCGCCAGCGCCCCCTCGTCGATGATCGCCCCCCGTGCCGTGTTCACCACGATCGCCCGCCCCTTCATCCGCCCGATCGCCTCGGCGCCGATCAGCCCCCGGGTCTCGGGCGTCAGCGGGCAATGCACGCTCACCACGTCCGCCTGCGCGAGCCCGTCCTCGAGCGACACCCTCTGGGCGCACATCGGCGCCTGCTCGAACGCCCAGTGCCGCGACCGCGCCATGTACTCAACCCGCATCCCGAAGGCCATCGCCCGCGTCGCCGTTGCGTACCCGATCCGCCCCGCGCCGACGATCAAGAGCGTCCGCCCGTTCAGGTCCAGCCCGATGAAATCCGCAGGGCCCAGTGTCCCGTGCTCGGCCCACGCCCCCGAACGGGCGTACGCGTCGCCCTCGACCACACGCCTCGCCACGGCGAGCATCAACGCAATCGCCATGTTCGCCGTCCCCTCCGTGACGGCGTCGGGCGTATTCGTCACCACCACGCCCCGCTTGCGGCACGCCTCCAGGTCGATGTTGTCCACACCGACAGCGTGGTTGGCAACGACCCGCAGCCCCCCCCCGGCCGCGTCGAGCAGCTTGTCGTCCACCCGCTCGCTCACCCACGTGATCAGCCCCGCCGCCCCTCGGACGAACGCGAGCAGCTCCTCGCGCGGCATGTCCCGCTCGCCGCCGATCCTGACCTCGGCGCCCGGGACCTCGACGTCCCCCAGCAGCCTCCGTGTCACCGCCACCACCAGCCTCGTGTCTGGGCTCATGCGGTAAGGTATCCCGCCCCAGGCCAGGACGGCCGCCCCAGAGCCCGGAACCGCCATGGACGCGCCCCCCGAACCCGATGCACTCGCCCGTCCTCTCCGAATCCTCGCCTGGAACATCCAGCACGGCGGCGGCCCGCGCCGCTCCCCTCTCATCGCGTTGGCGCTGCTCGAGGCCTCCCCCGACATCGTGGTCCTGACAGAGTTCCGTGGCGCACGGGGGGGGCAGATCGCCGGGGTCCTCCACGACCACGGCCTCGCGTACCACGCCTGCTCGCCCCGCGAGCCCACCAAGAACGCCGTCTGCCTGTGCTCGCGATGGCCCATCGCAGCCGCGCCGGACGCGGACATGTTCGTTGACCAAGCCGGCCTTGCCCATCGCTGGCTCGACGCCTCGATCCCCGAACTCTCGCTCCGGATCACGGGTGTCCATGTCCCGGACGCGGCCCGCTCCGACGCCCGGGCCATGGCGCGCAAGAGTCTATTCTGGCAGCGGTTGAACCGATCCGCGGCGGCCTCGGTCGGCGAGGACCGCGTCGTGATTGGCGACTACAACACCGGTCGCCCCGCCCTAGACGAGTCGGGACGCACACTCACCTCCGCCGCCCATCTCGGGCGTCTGGAAACGATTGGCTTCGCGGATGCGTTCCGGTCATTGCACGCGTTGACCCGCGAGTACACCTGGCACAGCCCCACCGGCTCGGGCTTCCGCCTCGACCACGCCTACGTCTCGCCCACGCTCCGGGGGCGCCTCAGGCGGTGCGACTACCTGCACGAACACCGCCTTTCGGGGCTGTCGGATCACGCCTCGCTGGTGCTCGAACTGGGGGGCGCCGAGGAACGAAACAGCGTATCCGGGACCGCCACGGGCGATCCGGCCCGGCGCCACCCCGAAAAAAGCCTAGAAAAATAGGATAAATCAGGGCCTCACCGACTTGCCGGTCCGAGAATACGCGGTATAACAAGCCGCGTCAGCTGGCGCGGCGCCCGGGTCCGGGCGTCACGACCGGCTTCTGATGGAGCGACACCGGGTACCCCGCCCGCGCAGCAAACTCGCGGCGGGGACCACAACAGTCGAGAATGGAGCACGCAATGGCAAAGAGAGCCACACGCAAGAAGACGTCGAAGAAGAAGGCCGTCCGCCGAACCAAGACCACCGCGCGCCGCGCGCCGGCCAAGAAAAAGGCCACCACCGCCCGCGCCAAAATCTCATCCGCCCGCGGCAAGCCCCGCAGCAAGTCCGAGATCTACGGCATCATCGCCGACAACGTCGGCATCTCCAAGCGCGAGGTCGCCGGCGTCTTCGACACCATGGGCCAGATGATCCAGGCCGACCTCAAGAAGGGCGCCGTCGGAACCTTCAACGTCCCCGGCATGATGAAGGTCCTCGTCCAGCGCAAGCCCGCCACCAAGGCGCGCAAGGGCATCAACCCCTTCACCGGCGAAGAAACCATCTTCAAGGCCAAGCCCGCACGCAACGTCGTCAAGGTCCGCCCCCTCAAGGGCCTCAAGGACCTCGTCGCCTGATCGCGAGCGACAGCTCCCGTCAACACAAGAGGCCCGGGCGTTTGCCCGGGCCTCCTTCAATTCGTCATCAGGCGACTGGTTCACGGTTTATGGCCCTCGACGCTTGGCGTTGTTCAAGGCGGCGCCCAGTTCGTTGATGGCGCCTTCAATCCACCGCGCGAGCATGGCGTGCTGCATCAAGAAGTGCTCGGCGTCCTCCTCGTGCAACGCAAACTCCAGCCCTGGAAGAACCCACGACGCGTACCCACTGGTCGCATCAGGCCCCGCATATGCGTTGCGAAACCACGGTCGCCCGTCGAAGTCTCCAAACATTTCATCGCACCAACTACGCTCGATCGTCCGAATGGGCTCTCTCAGCCGAATCGATTCCTCATCGGGATGGGACTCGGCGACGCTCTCACGCAGCTTGGCACTCACCTGTTCAAATTGCGCGGCCAACACGGTGAGTCCTTCGAGATTGCTGAGGATCTCCCTGCGGCTGGATTCGTCGAACGGCTCGCTCCGCTTGATCCGCTCTTCCAGTTGATCGAGCCGATCGATTATGGCCTGGCCATATTGCTCAGGCCGCAGCGCCGCCGCTCCCTCCGAAACCAACCGCGCCGCCACCGCCAGCGTCATCCGCGTGATCATCAGCGCCGGCTCGTAGTCCTCCCCCACCACCGCCCGGTACCACGCCAGGTCGTCGTACAGCGTGTGGTACGCCGTCCCGCGCGAACCGCTCCCGCCCAGGCTCATCGACGGCACGCACGCGTGGCACAAAAACCCCACGTGGTCCGACCCCCCGCCCAGGTCGCCGATCTTCGGCCCGCCCTCGCCCGAGCGTGCCGTCCACTCCTCGAGCACCGACACCGAATCATCGCGCGCCTGCGGCACCTGCCCCGCCGCCGCAAAGATCACGTCGTGCAGCGACGGCGACGCGTTGGCCCCGAACTTGGGCCCCATCGCCGCCGCGTCCAGGTTGATGTACGCCACCGCGTGCTCGGTGAGCCGCTTCATGTCCCGCTCGACGAACTCGCTCGAGCCGATGATCCCGTGCTCCTCGGCGCCCCACGCGCAGAACACCACCGACCGCGCCGGTCGCATCCCCTCGCCCGCGAGCCTCGCCATCGCCCGGGCCGCCTCGATCACGCAGATCAGCCCGCACGCGGGATCCGAGGCCCCGTACCCCCACGCGTCGTGGTGGCACCCGATGAAGACCTCCTCGTCCGGGTACGTCTCGCCCTCGAGCCGCGCGACGACGTTCCAGATCTCCGTCAACTCGCGGCTCTGCTCGACCTTCAGGTTCACCCGCAGCCCGTCACCGCCCGTCACCATGTACCGCAGCGCCAATCCCCCCTGCCACTCCTCCGGCGCCTCCTCGCCCTCCATCCGAGACAGGATCTCCTCCGCCGCCCCCCACCCGACAGGCTGCACCGGGATCTCGGGCAGCCCCACCTCCGACGGGTCGAGCCGCTCCACCCCATCGATCGCCGGCTCGCCCGGCGTCAGCGGGTCGCCCACGTAGTCGAGCGTCTTGATCGAGCCGCGCTGGATGCTCGTCTCGTTGGCGTACCCGCCCCGGGGATAGGTCAGCCCCTTGCGGTACCCCGCGTCCTCCGGGTCGGTGTAGATGATCAGCCCGAGGGCGCCGGCTTCTTGTGCGTACTTGGCCTTGTACCCCCGGAAGTTCCCGCCGTACCGCGCGACGACGATCTTGCCCTCGCACGACACGCCCAGGTCTTCCAGTTTGCGAAAATCCTCGAGCCGCCCGTAGTTGACGTACACCACGCCCGCCGTCACGTCGCCCGAGCCCGAGTACGCGTTCCACCCGCCCCGCAGGTCCTGGTTCTCGCTGAACTCATCCCCCTCGACCGCCCGCTCGCGGAGCGCCAACTCGACGACCTCGGGCGCGACCACCCGCACCGACGCCTCGCCCGGGCGCGGCAGGTACACGTCGAACGCCTGCTTCTCGACCTCCAGCCCGAACGACCCGAAAGTCTCGGCGAGCTTCTCGACGAGCCGCCGATCCCCGGGCGTCCCCGCGTCGTGCGGCTCGCCCGCCGTCCAGTCGTGGTACCCGCGGAGGTTCTCCGCCGAGACCTCCCCAATGAGCGCCTCGGCGTACGCGCCGGCGCCCGCCCGCTCGTCCTGGGCCGCCGCCAAACCAACCCACACGCCCAGCGCGCACGCCGCGAGCACCATCGACCGCATACCGACCTCCTTCGATCCTCGGTGGGACACGCGTCCCGCCTGTCTCCTCCCAACCCTACTCTCCACCCCCGCGAGACCCGCCCGCATCCACCAGCGGCTCGTACCGGAACATCAAACGGGCCGCCTCGACCACGATCCAGACCTCCATCGCCAGCATCGCGACGCCCACGCCCAAGAGCAACCAGTTCGGCTCGGGCGGCGCAAAGTGCCTGACCAGCTCCACGATCGCCCACCCCGTCATCGCGAGCATGAACACCATCGGCCCCGCCGTCACCCACCGCGGACGCCCCGTCTTGACCAGCCAGACCGTCAGCACCAGCAGCGCCAACCCGCCGAGCAACTGATTCGTCGCCCCGAACACGGGCCACAGGATCAGCCCGCCAAGCCCCGCCTCATCCCACTTGAAGAGCACCCAGAGACCTCCACCGATGTCCGTTGGCCAGCGTGCCCCCCCCATCGGTGGCATTCCCTCGTGCGGCCAGTACCGCACGTATCCGATGCCGTCACTGAGCGCCAACGCTCCGGCGCTGAGCACGGCGATTCCCGTCGCCACAAACCGATTGGCGATGAGGCCCCGAATACCTCTCAACCTACGCCAAGTGTTCCGTCCGGCCTCGCCGCATTCCGGGCAGGTCGAGTCCTGTTCCAGCCCGCTCACGTCGTATCCGCACGCCCGGCAGACCTCACCCGCCGTGATCGTCCGGTTCCCCGTGAACAGCTCCGCGATCACGTACCGCTGCAGGCGACACGCCGAGTCCATCGTCGTCGCCGCGAACGACGCGACGAAGACTCCCATGATCGCCACACCGAGCGACTTCGAGACCCCGACCGCCGCGATCATGTTTGCCGCGCCCTGAATAAACGGCGCCAGCTTCTCCCCAAGCCCCTTGTCCCCGGTCCAAGACTGATAGGAGTTGTGCCAGGCATCAACGCCCGTCGCGGTACCAAACTCATCCGTGGAGCCGAGCCCAATCCCCGCCACGCACGCCAAGATCACCAGCACCGCCAAAAACCCCTCCGTCAGCATCGCCCCATACCCGACGTACTGCGCGTCCCCCTCGCTCCGAAGCTGGCGGCTCGAGCAACCGCTCGCCACCAGGCAGTGGAACCCGCTGATCGCCCCGCACGCGATCGTCACGAACAGGAACGGCAGGAACGACGGCACCCACCCCCCCTCGACCGCCGGCTCGGGCGCAAAGTTCACCGCATCAGCCACAATCGGCGGGTGCGCCACCACCAGCCCCACCAGCAGCAGCCCCATCGCGACCAGCAGTTGCCACGTGTTGATGTAGTCCCGCGGCTGCAGCAACCACTGCACCGGCAGCACGCTCGCCACGAACACATACCCCAGCAGCACCAGCGTCCAGAACCCGATCGCCGAGATGTGGTTCGTGACGCCGGCTGGCAGCGTGAGCTGCGCCCACGCGTAGTTCGCGCTCAGCGCGATCGTCGCGTACATCAGCCCCACCGCGACGACCGTCCCGAGCAGCAGGCTCCCCCCCCGCTTCATCCAGATCCCGAGCCCGATCGCGATCGGAATCTGCAGCATCACCGGCAGCACACTCGACGGGAAAATCGAAAACACCGCCGCGATTACCAGCCCGAACACCGCCAGCACGATCCACAGCCCCATGACGACCACCAGCAGGAACAGCAGCCGCACCCGCGGGTTCACCACGTCCCCCGCCAGGTCCGCGATCGTCCGCCCCCTGTGCCGCATCGAGATCACCAGCGACCCGAAGTCGTGCACCGCCCCCATGACGATCGAGCCGACCAAGACCCAGACCAGCGCCGGGACCCACCCCCACACCACCGCGACCGCCGGCCCCACGATCGGGCCCGTGCCGGCGATCGACGTGAAGTGGTGCCCGAACACCAGCTCCTTGCGCGACGGCACGAAGTCCACCCCGTCGCACAGCTCCTCGCTCGGCGCCGTCCGCGTCGGGTCGAGGCGGAACACCCGCCGCGCCAGGTACCGCCCGTACGTCCGGTACGCGACGATGTAGAGCACGAAGCTGCCGAGCGCGATGAGAACCGTCAGCATGGCGGTGGTAGGCTCCCCGGGCCCCCTGGCGAGGAGCGCCCGGGGAAGTGCGCCAGCATACCCCCCGCCCCGCCGCACACGAAACCCGCCGGAGCACCGCACGTGGACGTCGTCTCCAGACTCGGCCCGCACCCGGTCGCCCTCGAGACCACGCTGCTCGTTCACGGCGTGCCGAACGACACCGCCCGCCCGCTCGCGACGGAGCTAGACCAGATCGTCCGCGACGCCGGCGCCGACCCCGCGCTCGTCGGCGTCGTCGCCGGGCGACCGACCATCGGCATGACCGCCGACGAACTCGCCGCCCTCCTCGACGCCCCGAGCGTGCCCAAGGCCAACACCGCCAACCTCGGCGCGCTCATACACGCCCGCTCGCACGCCGCCACCACAGTCAGCGCCACGATGGAGATCGCCGCCGCCGTGGGCGCCCGCGTCTTCGCGACCGGCGGCATCGGGGGCGTCCACCCGGGCTATGGCTCCCGCCTCGACATCTCCTCGGACCTCGCCGCCCTCGCCCGCTTCCCCGTCGCCGTCGTCTCCTCGGGCGTCAAGTCCATCCTCGATGTCGTCTCGACGCGCGAGGCACTCGAGTCCCTGGGCGTCCCCGTCGTCGGCTTCCGCACCGACCGCTTCCCCGCGTTCTACCTCCGCGAATCCGACGCGGGCGTGGACTGGCGGTTCGACGACCCGGCGCAGCTCGCGGCGTTCGTCGCCGCCGAACTCGCACGGACCGGACGAGGCATCCTCGTCGCCAACCCCATCCCCGCCGAGCACGAGCTGCCCCGCGAGGACTGGGACGCCTGGCTCGCCAGCGCAGAGCGGGCGACCCCACAAACCACGGACGGGCGTGACCGGACACCCGCCATGCTGGCGCACCTGCACGAGCTTTCCGGGGGAAGGACACTCGCCGCCAACCTCGCGCTCGTCCGGTCCAACGCCGCGCTCGCGGCGACAATCGCCGCCTCCCTGGACGCCCGGGCAGAACCAGCCCCGAACAGGTGACGGACTTATCGGGCACGAACGCCTGATTTCGCACGATCCGAACGCAGGAGATCCCCCCTCTGGTGGGCGATTTCGCCTATCCTCAGTGTGTTGCCGAGAGGGAACCGGCCGCCGGGTGCGTCATTCCGACACCCGTGTCCGCGCGAGGCGGGGCGTCTTCAGCCCGCCCGGCGCCAGATCGAGTCAGAATCGGCGCGGCCCGACAGGGGCGCGTCGGCATATCGAGACACCGGAGCGAATCGTTCACAGACTCGCGGCCGAAGAGGCCGCACCCAGAGGAGACACAGAGCATGCGATCGATCACCAAGACCATGGCGCTCGCCCTTATCGCCGGCGCCGCCATGCCCGCCCTCGGGCAGGACAGCACGAGCAGCAACCCCGACGGCGGCAACGGCCTGCCCGGCGACGCGCTGAGCCCGTACGACACCGACCAGTGCCGGTCCTACATCCTGGACCTCGCCGAGCTCGTCACCTCCAAGGGCACCCGCTTCGGTGTCGCCCCGCTCGTCAAGACGAGCCGCTCGGCCTCGGCCTTCTTCAACAACCTCTCCTCGGCCCAGGCAATCAGCCCCGACATGCTCCAGGGCGTGCCCTACGCCGACGACGCCTACGAGTTCTGGAACATGCCCAAGTTCGGCGTCCACCGCAACAACAACCAGATGGGCCAGTCAATCAACCCCTCCGGCGTGAGCAACCAGTTCTGCGCCACCGTCGTCGAGTTCGCGACCAACGATGGCGGCTTCAACCACAGCGGCATCGTCTCGGCGATCGTCAACTACGACCCGGCCAACTCCTCCCGCCTGCACGTCAAGCGCGTCCAGGCCGCGGTCGCGGGGACATCGAACACATCGCCCGCCACCGCCGAGATGGGCGGGATCTCGATCGACGCCCACGCCAACAACTACTACCGCGCCGACAACAGCAACGCGACCGGCGGCCCCCCCGTTGCGGGTAACAACCTCTTCCGCACAAACGTCGATCTCCGCGACTGCGGCGCGATCAACCAGGTCTCGGGCGGCGCGACCTTCGACGCGACCGACGCCCTCAGGCTCGCTGATGGCGGCGTCCTCGTCGCTCCCAACATGATCGCCCAGAGCACGATCGGGTTCCCCGGCGCCGTCTCAACCGGCACCTTCGCCAGCGAGTGGGTCCGCGGCACGTCGGCGCCGCTCACGCTCGACGTCACGGCACTCTCCGGCGACAGCACCCGCGGCGCCCTGGGCGGCACGCCCAAGACACCCCTCGCCTCGGGCGTGTGGACCTGCTCGCAGCTCAACGTTGACGCCGGCTTCCCGACCAACACCCTCAACGTCTGGAGCGCCACCGCGGCCCTGACCGTGGCCGAGAAGCACCAGTTCGCGCCACCCGCCATCGTGAGTGATCCCTGCGACGCCTACGACCTCGGCACCGCCATCGGCAACTTCGACCACTACCACAGCCAGGCCGCATTCCGCGGCGGCGCCGGCCAGGTCGCCGTCGGCGCCGACGGCGCCGGACGCGGGCTCGTCGCCGCCACCTTCGACGAGTTCTCCGCCGGCAACGACTCGCCCTTCAACCACATCCTCGTCTGCCGCTTCAACGAGGACGCCTCCAGCACCGAGTGGACACTCGCCGCCTGGACCGACGCCACCCAGTCCGGCGCCGGCAAGCCCATCTGCGACGAGAACGGCGACGCCATCGGCGTCCTGACCTACCTCTCCAACATCCCCGGCGCCCCCACGGGCCCATCCATGTCCTCGCCCGCCATCGACTCGGCCGGCAACGTCTGGTTCATCTCCGCCGTCGAGCTCTTCGACCGCATCGACACCAACGGCGACACCATCCCCGACGCCTCCGACTTCGACTCGGCGCTCGTCCGCGCCATCTACGACCCCGCCAACTTCTGCTACTCGCTCGAGCTCGTCCTCGAGCTCGGCCAAGTGATCCACGGCGTCAACTCCGACACCGACTACCAGATCCAGTTCCTCGAGATCGCCGACTCCAACTCCATCTCCTCCGGCTCGTTCTTCTCGTCCAACGTCCGCGGCACCTCGTGGAACAACATCCCCGTCGCGGGTCTCGACCCGGCCGACCCCCGCACCAACGGCGGCGTCGTCCTCGGAGCCCAGATCGTCTACGACGTCAACGGCGACGGCATGTTCGAGAACCCGACCGCCGGCGGCGGCAACCCCGCCTCCGTGGACGAGGCCTACCGCGCCCTGCTGTTCGTCGGCCAGGCGCCCAGCGAGGGCCCCACGCCCTGCAACGACGCCGACCTCGCCGAGCCCTTCGGCACACTCAACTTCGACGACGTCATCGCCTTCCTCGTCGCCTTCGGCGCCATGGCCCCGGCCGCCGACCTGGCCCCGCCCTTCGGCACCTTCGACTTCTCCGACGTCATCGCCTTCCTGACCGCCTTCGGCGAAGGCTGCCCGTAATCGCCGGGCGCCGATCGGGCCCGCCTGATCGGACCTAGGTTCACAGCCGCCGCCCGCGCCCCAGGCGCGGGCGGCGTTCTTTTTGCCCGCCCAGGCACGCTCCCCCAACCAGATCACGCCCAGACGGTCGGAACTCGGGGCCCGAGCGGGTAAACTTTGCGCGTCGCCCCACCCCACGCCCCGAGGATGCTCCCGATGCTCGCACGCCTGTCAATCACGCTCCTCGCCCTGCTCGCGGCGCCCGCCCAGGCCCAGTGGGACCCCAACAACGGCGACTGGGGCAAGACCGACCCCACCGACCTCCGCGTGATGACCTGGAACGTCGAGAACGCCATCGCGAGCAACAACACCACCCGAACCAACTCGATCAACCAGTGGAACGCCGTCGTCCGCATCGTCGCCGCGATGCAGCCCGACGTGCTCATCCTCCAGGAATGCGGTGACGGCGACGGCGCCGCCGTCCTCGCCCAGGAGATCGACGAGTTCTTCCACGGCGGCCCCGGCACGCTCGTCTACGTCACCCTCTTCACCCCCGCATTCGACATGCCCTACGTCTTCGTCTCCTCAAACTCCGACGGCTTCAACCGCAACGTCATCCTCTCCCGCTTCCCCATCACCGACATCAACGGCGACGCCGACGGTGAGCACTCCGACTTCTTCGCCCTCGACGACCCCGCCGCGTCCTACCAGGACGGCGGCGACGGCGGCATCCGCGGCTTCATGTTCGCCGAGATCGACCTGCCCGACGAGACGTACGCCGGCGACCTCGTCGTCGGCAACTCCCATCTCAAGGCCTTCGGCGACGGCGACAGCTTCAACCAGCGCGTCGAGGCCGCCGGCAACATCGCCTACTTCCTCGACGCCTACTACAACGGCATGGGCTCGGGCGTCTCGGACCCCAACGCCAAGGTCATCCTCCCCACCGCGGGCGACGTGCTCGACGAGAACACGCCCATCGTCTGGGGCGGCGACCTCAACCAGTCCAACTATTCCTTCCCCGCCACGACCATGTGGCAGGCAGGCTCGCTCGGCGGGACCGACGGCACCGACCGCGACCGCTCCGACGCCTCGCCCGACTTCGCGTCGCACCCCATCTCGGGCGACACCTCGACCCAGAGCAGTTCCAAGCTCGACTACCTGATCTATCAGGACTCGATCGCAACGCTCCGACGCTCGTTTATCTTCCGCTCATCCGGCTCGGGCGTCACGACCGACACCCTCCCCTTCCCCGTCAACGAGTTCCCCAGCGTCCCCGCGACAGCCTCGGGCATCGCCTCCGACCACCGCCCGGTCATCATTGATCTCATCCTGCCCGCGGCCGAAGCCGGCGGGTGCAACGTCGCCGACCTCGCCGAGCCCTTCGACCAGCTCGACTTCTCCGACGTCGTCGCCTTCCTCACCGCGTTCGCAACGATGCAGCCCGAGGCCGACCTGGCCGCGCCCATCGGTCAGTTCGATTTCTCAGACGTCGTCGCGTTCCTCGCCGCGTTCGGCGCCGGCTGCCCGTAGACGCCTCAGGCCTGGCGCCCGCCGCCCTGGCCGCCGAGCCGGCGCACCTCCGCGATCGCGTCGTCCAGGCGCCGCTTGAGCTTGCGCACACGCAGCAGCGACCGCACCCGCGTCAGCAGCTCGAGCTTGTTCACCGGCTTGGTCAGGAAGTCGTCGGCGCCCGCGTCCACCGCCCGCTCCACGTCCCCGACCTCGCTCAGCGCCGTCACCATGATGATCGGGATATCCCGTGTCGCCGGGTCGCCCTTGACGCTCGCGCACAGCTGGTACCCGCTCATCCGCGGCATCATGATGTCCAGCAGGATCAGGTCCGGCTGCCGATCCCGGATCACGCCCAGCGCCTCGACCCCGTCCAGGCACGCGTCCACCTCGCACCCCAGCTCGTCCAGGTAGGCCTGGAGCAGCTCCAGGTTCTGGGCGTTGTCGTCCACGAGCAGGATCCTGGCCTCGCTGGTGTCCAGCGCCGCCGCGGCCCCCGACCCGTCCTCGTTCGCGTCCGTCATCGCCGCTCCCCGCCCTCATGACTCCCGGAGGCCGCCCCCTATCGGACGATGCAACCCCGGGCCCGAGGGCCGCCAATAATCACAACGATAGCCGGGCGGCGCCGATCCCACCGCGCCGCCCAGGGCCCACGGAGCCGTCGATGCCCAACCCGCAGCCGTCCACCCCCGCCTGGAAGAACCGCTTCACCCGCCCCGAGACCGACACCCTCGTCGCTGACCTCACCGACGACGACCGCCGCTTGTTCGACGCCGCCCGCAAGGGCTTGACCAAGCACGACGCCCTCGCCGAGACGCTTGAATGGCGAGGCATCCCCTGGCGCTGGTGCCTGGCCTACAGCCTGGGCAAGGACCGCCCCAGGGCCTTCCTCGTCCCCGAGCCCGGCCGCGTCGCCCTCGCCATGGCCATCCCCAGCGCCGAGATCGACGCCCTGAGCCTCCGCTCGCTCCCCCGGGCCGCACGCGAGGGAATCGTCAACGCGACGTACGTCGCCGGCGTCCTCTGGGCCGAGTGGCCCCTGACAGCCATCACACAGATCGACGACCTGCTCAAGCTCCATGCCCGCCTGCTCGACGCTGCCGCGGCCCCCGCCTGAGCATCCAGGCCCGCGCCGCGCCCCCTCGTGGCCACCCCGCGGGCAAATTCCCGGACAACCCGGTATCGTCTCGCCGATCACGTGATCCACGGAGGGATCCACATGACCCGCGCCACGCCGTTCCTGCTCGCCATCACGCTCGCCCTCGCGCTCCTCGCCCCAATCGCTCGGGCGGGCCCGCTCGACGATGAGGTCAACGACCTGCTCGCCGACATCGACCTGGGCGGCGCCGACGTGGGCGTGTGCATCATCGACGCGGGCGCCGGCACGCTCCTCGCTTCGCACAACGCCGAAACCGCCCTCATCCCCGCCTCCAACCAGAAGCTGCTCACCTCCGCGGCGGCCCTCATCACACTGGGCCCCGACTTCGTCTACGAGACAGACCTCCTGCTCGACGGCGGCACGCTCATCATCAGAGGCTCGGGCGATCCCGCGCTCGGCGACCCGGAGATCCTGTCCGCCTCCGAGCCCCCGATGACCGCGGACGAGCTGCTCGCAGGCCTCGCGGGCGCCGTCTCGCGGGCAGGCGTGACCGCCCTCGACGAGATCGTCATCGACGACCGTGTCTTCGACCGCCAGTGGGCACACCCTTCCTGGCCCGACGACGACCTGAACCGCTGGTACTGCGCCGAGGTCGCCGGCGTCAACTACCACACGAACGTCATCTCTGTCTACGTCAGGCCATCGCCCGACGGGCCGGGCGCCGAGCCACGTGTCGAGTACGAGCCCCGCGCCCCGGGCATCGAGATCGCCAACCGCGCCCGCACCATCCGCTCTGGACGCAACACCACCTGGATAGCCCGCCCAAGACCATCCAACGACTTCACGCTCTACGGACAGATCAGCAGCCCGCTCCCCTTCCCGATCCGCGCGGCGATCCACGAGCCGCCAACGTTCATGGGCCAGCTGCTCGCGAGCGAACTCGCGCACGCGGGTGTAACGATCCCGTCGCCCGCCCAAGACCACGTCCGCCTCGCCGACGCCTCCGAGCGGTTCGAGGACGCGGCGCCTATCGCCCGCGTCACGACGCGCCTGGCCGACGTCCTACGCCGATGCAACGTGGACTCGCACAACCTCTACGCAGAATCGCTGCTCAAGCGCATCGGGCACGACGTGACATCGAACCCGGGCTCGTGGGAGAGCGGCGCCACCGTCGTCCGCATGCTCCTGTCCGAACGCCTCGGCGCCCAGCACGCCTCGGGCGCACACATCGCCGACGGCTCGGGCATGAGTCGCGACAACCGCGTCTCCCCCGCCACGCTGGCCGCCTGGCTCGCCATGATCGCGAGCGACCCCGAACTCTTCGAGCCCTTCCTCGCCTCGCTCCCCTCCCCCGGCGAGGGCACCCTCACCTCCCGATTCAAAAACGTCCCCATCGACAATGTCATCCGTGCCAAGAGCGGCTACCTCGACGGCGTCTACTCGCTCTCGGGCTATGTCATCGACCCCGCTACACGCCGCACGGTCGTCTTCTCGCTCCTGCTCAACGAACGCGACCGCCACACCCCCAACGCCAAACGGTTCCACGAGGCCGTCGTCGCGGAGATCGACCAGTGGCTTTCGCGCACACGACCGGTCACCGCCGCGGCCCCGACGGACTAGCACGCCCAACTCCCGGCGTCATCCCAGCCCGTATTCCCCCCACCGCCGATCGATCAGCGCGAGCGTCGCCGCGTCGAACGTCTGCTCGGGCGGCCACCGCCGCGCGGGCTCCCCGTTCGCCGTGTCCCCCGCCGTCTTGGGCGTCGCGTCGAACGCGACCCGGTCGCCGTCCCACACCGCGTCACGCCCCGCGTCGCAGTTGGCGACCCAGTGGAACATCGCCCGCCCGGTGTCGAATACGTCCGCGTCCCGCCCGAGCACGACGACGAACCGCGCGGCGCCCCCGAACGGGATCCGCATCAGCTCGTCGATCACCCGCCGCCCGAGCCCCTCGTGCGCCGCCTCGTCGTGCCCCCGATCGACGCGGACGAACGCCCAGCCCGGCGCGTCCTCGTTGATGGCGATATCAAGCACGCCCGGTATCGTCCGCGCACGCCCGAGCAGCCCGCCCCGGACCGACTCCTCGTCGGGCGCCCACACGTCGCCGCCCGCGCCCACCGCGACCCCGCCGACGTCCTCGCCCGCGATCTTGCGTGTGCAATCGAACCCGAGTTTCGTCCCCGCCCCCAGCCGCGGCGCCGCGTGGTCCAAAATATCCAATGGCCCGTTCACCCGCTCGATGTCCCGCGAAGGGCGGCACAACCGGGCGCACGCCCCGAGCACCGCCCGCGGATCGTGCACGTCCACGTCCTCGTCCACGACGAACACCGTCTTTGTCCAAGACATCTGCCCCGCGCCCCACACGCCGTGCATCACCCGGCGTGCATGAAGCGGGTACTGCTTCCGGATCTTGATGAACACGCAGTTGTGGAAGGCCCCGAACATCGGCAGGTCGTAGTCCTCGATGTCCGGCAGGATCGTGTTCAAGAGCGGCAGCATGATCCGCTCGGTCGCCTTGCCCAGGTAGTAATCTTCCTGCGGCGGCGCCCCCACGATCGTCGTCGGGTAGATCGCCCCCCGCCGATGCGTCACCGCCGTCACCTCCATCACCGGGTAACGGTCGGGCATGGAATAGAAGCCGGTATGGTCGCCGAAGGGCCCCTCGAACGCCGCCCCCGGGCCCAGCGCCCCCGCGCCCGCCTCGCCGGGGATCCACCCGGGGAACCCCGCGTCCGTGCGCACGAATCCCTCCACCACGATCTCCGCGTCCGCCGGGATCCACAGGGGCACGCTTCGTGCGCGCACAAGCCGCAGCCCCTTGCCGTTTAGGAACCCCGCCATCAGCAGCTCGCTTATCCCGGGCGGGAGCGGGCACGTCGCCGCATAAGGCAGCACACTCGCTCCGCCCAGCACGACCGCAACGGGCATCGGCTCGCCCAGCTTTTTCCAGCTCCGCCAGTGCGCCGCCCCGTCGTGGTGCATGTGCCAGTGCATCGCCAGGCGGTCCTTGCCCAGCAGCTGCACCCGGTACATCCCGATGTTGTGCGTCCGCGGCTTGGCGGCGTCCCGATCGTCCGCATGAATCGTGTGCACACCCGCCAGCGTGATGTACCGCCCCCGGTACGACCGGTCCCACTCCTCGGGTGAGATCCCCGGATGCCCCTGCCCCGGCACACCCTCGTTCGTGCCCGGCGGGTACCCGAGCGCCGCGAAGTCGCCGTCCAAGGGCCAGCACCGGAGCATGCCCAGGCGCGTCATATCGATCTGTTCGCCCGTGCGCACGACCTCCTGGCACGCGCCACGACCGCGCGCGCGCTTCGGACCGATCTTCAGCAGCGGAGCGAATGCCCTGGCTTTCGCCAAAGCCTCTCCCATCGACCTGGGCGGCTCGGGCTTCACCAGCCCACCGATCGTCTCGCCGATGTGCTCGAGCGACCGCCCGCCCAGCGCCATCTCCATCCGCCGGTAGCTGCCGTAGGCGTTGATGAGCACCGGGAAGTCCGAGCCCACGACGTTCTCGAACAGAAGCGCAGACCCGCCCAGCCCGTGGTTCAAGGGGTCCGTCCGCCGCGCCGCCTCGCTCGGGAGCCCGGGCGCACGCGTGCGGCTCACCCGGTCGGCGATCGCCGCGATCTCCAGCACAGGGCTCACCGGCGCCCGCACACGGCGCAGCTCGCCCGCGGCATCGAGTGCATCCACAAAGGCGCCCAGGTCGCGGTACATTGCCCGGAGCCTATGTCCAGCCCGCCCCCCGATGCACAGCCCCCCGCCCACGAGGCCGCAGCCCGGCGCGACTGGGTCGCCTACTTCGACCGCATGGCCGGCAAGCCGGCGCGCGAGACCCTGACGGGCGCTCTGGACGCGTTCGGCGCAGTCGCTCCCTCCGCCCCACCATTCGCCGTCGATCTTGGCGCCGGCGACGGGCGTGACACCGCCGTCATGCTCGAACGGGGCTGGCGCGTCCTGGCCCACGACGGGCACGCCGAGGGCCTCCGCCGCCTCCGCCATCGCCCCGCGTGTGCCGCCGCCCTCGCCGAGGGGCGCCTCGAGGTCGTCCACGCGGACTTCGCCGACATCGAGATCCCGCCCGCGAATCTGGTCAACGCCAGCTTCTCGCTCCCGTTCTGCCCGCCCGACGCGTTCCCTGCCCTGTGGCGCAAGATCGACGCCGCCCTCGCCCCGGGCGCCCGATTCAGCGGCCAGCTCTTCGGCGACCGCGACGAGTGGATCAACCTCGGCGGCCTCACCCACCTCACCCGTGCGCAAGCCCTCGACCTGTTTTCCGACTACGTTCTCGAGAGCTTCCGCGAGGAGGACCGCCCGAGCACGCACAAGGGCGAGGCCCACAAGCACTGGCACACGTTCCATATCATCGCCCGCAAGCGATCTGAGAGTCAGACAGGGGAGCGTTAAATGCCCGGCGAAATGGCCATCGATCTCACGCACGTCGCCAAGACATACAAGGGCAAAGTCCACGCCCTCCGCGGCATCGATATGCGTATCCACAAAGGCGAGGTGTTCGGACTGCTCGGACCCAACGGCGCGGGCAAGTCCACCCTCGTCAAGATCCTCATGACGGTCATCCGCCCGACGCGCTGCGAGGGCACGATGCTCGGGCACAGCGTCGGGCACAAACCCACGCTCGGACGCGTCGGATACCTCCCGGAGCACCACCGATTCCCCGACTACCTCACCGGCGAGCAGGTCGTTGATTACTACGGCGCGATGTGCAATGTCCCGCGCCGTGACCGCAGGGCCAAGACCGGCGAACTGCTCGAACTCGTCGGCATGGGCGAGTGGGCCAAGAAGAAGCTCGGCGGATACTCCAAAGGCATGCGACAACGCGTCGGCATCGCCCAGGCGCTCGTCAACGATCCCGAGCTCGTCCTGCTCGACGAGCCGACCGACGGCGTGGACCCTGTCGGGCGACGCGACATCCGCGCCATCCTCGCCCGGATGAAGGACGAGGGCCGTACCGTCTTCCTCAACTCCCACCTGCTCTCCGAACTGGAGATGGTCTGCGACCGTGTCGCGATCCTCGTCCAGGGCCTGGTCCGCGCACAGGGCACGATCGACGAGCTGACGGTGAACAAGCGCCGATACGAGATCGAGCTGGCAGGGCACGACGCGGCCGCCGCGGGCCCGCACTTCACCCGCGTCCTCTCGTCCGTGGGCCTGGGCGAATGGAAGGGCCAGGATCCACCCGCGGGCTGGGCGGGCGCCAAGCGACTCGCCTCGGGGCACGCGTTCCGGATCGAGTCGGGCACGCTGCACGTGCAGACCGCCGAGGCGGGCGAGATCCAGCACATCATCGACGCGATCCGGCGTGAGAGCCTCGACATCCGGTCGATCCGACCGTTCCGCCCCTCGCTCGAGGACCTGTTCATGGAAGCCGTCACCGACCCGACGACGGGCAAGACCCTGCTCCCCGGCGCGGCGAGCAACGCGAAGGGAGGGCGCCCGTGATCGGCCAGACCTACGCCATGCTCGTGGACGCGTACCGCGAGCTGAACGCCAAGAAGCTCTTCTGGATCACCATGCTCCTCTCGGGACTCGTCGTCGCGGTCCTCGCACTCGTCGGAATCGACAAGCAGGGCATGACCTTCGCCTGGTTCCGCCTCGGCTTCGTCCCGGTCAACACCGACATCGTCCCACGGGACGTGTTCTACAAGGGAATATTCACGAACCTTGGCATCGGGATCTGGCTCACCTGGGTCGCCGCCATCCTCGCCCTTGTCTCGACCGCAGGCATTTTCCCCCAGCTCATCACAGGCGGCTCGATCGAGACCGTGCTCTCCAAGCCAATCGGCCGCGTCCGTCTCTTCCTGACCAAGTACGCCATGGGCCTGCTGTTCGTCACCCTACAGGTCGGGGTCTTCACGATCGGCTCGTTCATCGTCATCGGCATCCGAGGCGGCGCCTGGGAGCCCGGGCTCTTCCTGGCGATCCCGATCGTCGTCGTGTTCTTCAGCTACCTCTTCTGCGTGTGCGCGCTGCTCGGTCTGGTCACGCGATCGACCGTCGCGGCGCTGCTGCTGACCGGGCTTTTCTGGTTTATGCTGTTCGTGCTCAACGCGGGCGACGCGATGCTCGTGAGCTTCCGTGAGTCCACGCGCTACGTCATGGAGGCGCACGAGGAGCGGATCGAGCTCGCCGAACGCAACACGGTCCGCCTCCTGCGCACCGAGCGCGAGAATGCGGGCGAGAGCGTGGAGGGGTACCAGCCGACGCGCCAGGAAATCGAGGACCGTAACCCGTTCCTGGCGGGCCTCTACACGAGCCTCGAGGAGGACAAGGACGACCTCGAGAGCCTCGAGAAATGGGCCCGCCTCGTGTTCATCGTCAAGACGGCCCTGCCCAAAACCGGCGAGACCACGGCGTTGCTCGAACGCCACCTGATCGACCCCGACGACATCACGCCCCCCGAGGCCGAGGATTCAAACCCGGCCGCCGATCTGCAGGGCGATGTCGAGGTTGATCAGGACGACCTGAACGCGAGGATTCAGGAGGTCTTCCGCGCCCGTTCGGTCGGCTGGGTGCTCGGCACATCGCTCGCGTTCGAGGCCGTCGTGCTGCTGCTGTGCTGCCTGATCTTCAGGCGCCGCGACTTCTGAGGGATCAACCGCCCGCCAACTCGACACCCCGGCTCCGCGCCGCCCGGATCGCGCGGTCGAACGCGTCCATCACGCCGGACTGGTCGAGCGACTCGCACGCCGCGGCCGTCGTCCCGCCCTTGCTCGTCACGCCCGCCCGCAGCGTCCCCGGGTGCTCGGGAGACGCCGCGAGCATCTCGCCGGCGCCCGCGACCGTCTCTCGGACGATCAGCGTCGCCTCCTCGCGCGTGAACCCGAGCTCGACCGCGGTGTGGATCATCGCCTCGGCCAGGTAGAACACGTACGCCGGCCCGGAGCCCGCCAGCGCCGTGTACGCGTCCATGAGCGACTCGGGGATCTCGATCACGCGCCCGACGCCCTCGAACAGTTCGCGTGCGCGCGCGTCGTCCCCGTCCCCGCCGCCGTCGCCGATACAGACCGCGGTCATCCCGCGCCCGAGCTGCGCCGGGAGGTTCGGCATCGCCCGCACCACGCGCACGCCCCCGCCCATCGACGTGCGCACCCTAGCGCTGGGCGTGCCGGCGAGAATCGAGACCACTACGCGCGAAGGGCCCGCCGCCAGCGCCGCGCCGATCTCGTCGCCCACCTCGCCCATTTTCTGCGGCTTGACCGCGAGCAGCACCTGGCCCTCGCCGGGCGTCGCCTCCGTCGCCAAGAGCCACTCGACGGCCGCCCGCGCGGTCGCGACCGCATTCTCGAAGTCGCCCCGCCTGTCGGCGTCGGGCTCGGCGACGATCCACGCCCCGCCCAGCACGCCCGCGTTGTCTGCCCCCTCGAGGATCGCGCGGGCCATCGCCCCGCCCCCGATCACCGCGATAGGCGCTGTGTGTGTGTTCATGAGCCAAGGGTACGATGTTCGTCGGGGCGTGCGGGCGCCGTCGCCTGGTTCTACAATCCCCGCACACACGCAGACCCCACGCCACCGCCCGAACACGACCCATGCCCAGCTTCTACCAGCTTGATTTCGAGAACCCCGTCCGCGAGCTCGAACGCCGGATCGAGGCCGCCAGGCGCGGCGAGACCGAGTCCGACACCCTCCCGGCGCCCGCGCTGGGCGGCGTGCCCACTACGACGGAAACCGAGGACGCGGCGCCCCTCGACGAGTTGCTCGCCCGGCGCGACCGCGTGCTCGACGAGATCTACGCCGACCTCTCGCCCTGGAACACCGTCCGCGTCGCCCGCCACCCCTCACGCCCGCAGACCCGCGACTACATCGCCAAAATCTGCCGCGACTTCGCCGAGCTGCACGGCGACCGCCGCTTCGGCGACGATCCCGCGCTGGTCACGGGCTTCGCCCGCATCGGCGCTTTCAAGGTCCTCATCGTCGGGCACCAGAAGGGTCGCGACACCCAGGAGAAGCTCGCCTGCCACTTCGGCTGTGCGCACCCGGAGGGCTACCGCAAGGCCCTGGCAAAGATGAAGCTGGCCGAGAAGTTCGGGTTGCCCGTCGTAACGCTCGTTGACACGCCCGGCGCCTACCCCGGGCTGGGCGCCGAGCAGCGCGGCCAGGCAGAGGCGATCGCCGTCAATCTCCGCGAGATGAGCCGCCTCAAGGTCCCGATCGTCTCGGTCGTGATCGGCGAGGGCGGCTCGGGCGGCGCACTGGGCATCGCGGTCGCCGACCGTGTCGCGATGCTCCAGCACGCGTGGTACTCGGTGATCTCACCAGAGGGGTGCGCGGCGATCCTCTGGAAGCAGGCCAACGAGCAGACCAACTCGTCCGCCGCCCACGCCCTACGGCTGACCGCCCGCGACAACCTTGAGCTTGGCATCGTGGACGCCGTGATCCCCGAGCCGCGTGGGGGCGCGCACAGGAACGCCGACGCCGCCGCCGAAACGCTGCGTGACTGGATCGTCGCGCAGCTCGAAGAGCTCACCAGGCAGGGCGTGAATGAGCTGCTGGAGGGTCGGTACGAGCGATTCCGGGCCCTCGGAAAGTACGAGAACGAGGCGACGAGCGACGCAACCACCGAGACCGACCCGGCGTGACCGATCGAGCGCCCTAAGTCGCTTCAAACAAAGTACTTCCATCGCACTTCCGTCCCCCGAACCGCGCTTTGACTCAATGCGTAGGCGGGCGTAGGCTTGTCGCCCGCTTCTGAGGGGGCGCCGGCCCGATCAGCAAGCCGGGTGGGAGGTCCAGGGCGACCGTGGCGAAGAAAACCCGAAAATCCTCCTCCTCGACGAGGAAGGGCGGCCCGAAGAAGAAGACCTCTTCTCGCACGGCCACCAAGAAACCAGCCCGCACGCGGACCGCGTCCAAGAAGACCGCCAAGGCCACCACGAAGCGTGCGACGACACGCAAGAAGGCCGCGCGATCCACGTCCTCGAAACGACCCGCGAAGAAGGCGCCCGCCAGGACGTCGGGCAAGAAGGCTCCGGCCAAGAAGAGGTCAGGTGTGAAGAAGACCTCGGCGCGCAAGACGTCGGCCACGAAGGCCGCGTCGAAGACGAGCACCCGCTCGCGGACGTCGGCGTCCAAAAAGACGTCGAAAACAGCCAAGACCAAGAAGAAGACGACGACCAAGACCACGGCGCCCAAAAACGCGCCGGCGTCCAAGGCCTCGGCGCCCGAAAAGAAAGACGACCCGAAGAAGCCCACGCGCAAGGGCATCACGATCGTCTCGGACCGCCCGAAGAAGCGCCGGTCGGCGCCCAAGCCGCCCACCGCCAAGTTTCCGCCGACGGGCGCCCGCCTGCTGGGCCCGGGCGCGCCCGCCCGCAAGCCGCTGATCCCTTCGGGCCCGAGCAGGGCGGCGGAGGTCGCGCGCGAGCGCGCTGCGACCGAGCGAAGCGAGAAGAAAATCAAAAGCCCGTTCAACAAGCGTGAGCTCGACAAGTTCCGTGGGGTCCTCCTGGCCAAACGGCTCGAACTGTTCGGCGACATGTCCACGATGGAGACCGGCGCGCTGCGGTCCGAATCAGGCGGCCTGAGCCACACGCCCCAGCACCTGGCCGAGCAGGGCTCGGACAGCTACGACCAGTCGCTCTCGCTCGACCTGGCGGCAGCGGACAGGCGCCTGATCAAGGAGATCGACGACGCCCTGCAGCGGATCGCGGACAAGACGTTCGGCATCTGCGAGCTCACGGGCAAGCCGATCAGCAAGACACGCCTCGAGGAACTGCCATGGGCGCGTTACTCGATCGAGGCAGCCCGCGAGCTCGAACGCCGCTCCGGGTACAGGGCGTGACGGACGACGCGGGGCAGGCTCCCTCGCCGCCCAACGAGACGCGCGGGCCGGACGCGCCCCCCACCAATCGCTCACCCCGCCGCGCCGGGGGCTCCGCCCGCGCCTGGGCCCACCTGGTCGCATGGACAACCGCGGCGCTGGCGATCGACCTGTGGACCAAGCACCTGGCCTTCGATCGCGTCGCGAGCGCCCCAGTGCGCTTCCGACGCGCCGACGTCCTCTCGGGGGTCTCGCTCGACGCGCTCGTGCCCGACCACAACCCGCTGACCGTGATCCCCAGCGTTCTCGAGTTCACACTGGTGCTCAACCCGGGCGCGGTCTTCGGGATCGGGGCGGGCCAGCGCTGGTTCTTTATCCTCTTCACGCTCGTCGCGCTCGTGTTCGCGTTGTTCGTCTTCGCCCGCTGGACGACGTCACGCGACCGGGCGGCACACATCGCCCTGGCCCTGCTCGTCGCGGGCGGGCTCGGGAACCTGTACGATCGCATCGTCCACGCGTGTGTGCGCGACTTCATCCACCCGCTGCCGGGCGTCCGCCTCCCCTTCGGCATCGCATGGCCCGGCGGCGCGCGCGACGTCTGGCCCTATGTCTCAAACGTCGCAGATTTGTTCTTGCTCATCGGGATCGGCACGCTGCTCGTCTGCTCGTGGCGCGGCTCGGCCTCGAAGGACGCCCAGGCCCCCACCACGCCCGACCCGGAGTAGCGCCCGGCGCCGACCGACGTGTTCGATCAGGAGATCGCCGCCGCCCGCGTCCGCAGGCCGTCGATCATGTCGCGGATCTCCGCCGCCATACGCGTGTTGGGGAACTCTGCCAGCACCCGCTCGCCCGCGTCCAGCGCCCGGGGCCAGTCCTTGTCCTGCACCGCCAGCTTGAACCGCACGCCCAGGTTCTCGCGTGCCTTCCCGATCACGCCACGCGCGAGTTCCTGGTACGGCGCGGCCTCCGCCTCGGTCAGGAAGCCGTCGAGCTCCTTGAGCAGTTCCATCGCGTCGTCGATCTGCTCGTTCTGGGCCGCGTGCAGGAAGCGACGCTCCAGGTCCGCCTTATACCGCGCCCGCGCGTGCTCGACGCGGTGACGCAGCCCCTCGACCCGTGGCGAGTCCGGGAACAGCCGCGTCACCCGCCCCGCCTCCGCCAACGCCTCGTCCCAACGCAGCTGCGTGATCAGCCGGTCCAGGCGCCCGACCGCGTCGGCCACCCGCAGATCCACCGTCTGGAAACGCGCTGTCTCGATCCGCTCGCGGAACTCCTCGGCGTCGGCGCGGTACCCGAAGCGCTCGGCCAGCTCCTTGACGAGCACCATCGCAGCGTCCCAGTCCTCGACCGCGATGTCCTCCTCGATCGCCCCGCACAGCAGTTCCCGCTCGCGCCGACGATTCAGCACGCGGCGTGCATCGTCCGAGAGTGCACCCATCTCGCCCAGCCGCTCGATCTGGCGTCCCAACTCGCCCAGTTCGGCCCGCAGCGGTGTGTCATCTTCGACGCTCGAAGATGAACCGGATCGCAGCGCCGCGATCGGCGCTGTCGCCGCCACGACGATCAGCCCGAGCGCCCCTGCACCGAGCAGCGTGTCCGAGCCCGTCGCCACGCCCTGGACGATGAGCCCGGCCCCGATCACGCCGGCGCCGACGTACGCCGCGACAACCCACCAGACCGGACCAGACCGTGCGTTGTTGCCCATATCGACCGCCCCGATCAGCTGCCCGGCACCGGGCCGCCACAGTTCTGTTCGACCGGCACCGCGCACAGAAAGCGGAGACTATCGCCCCCGCCCGCGGCCCGGAACTGGTGCTCGTGGTTCGCCGGCACGTAGATCACATCGCCGCCCCGGATCGCGTTCTCCTCGCCGTTGAGCAGGATAGTGCCGATGCCCGAGACGATGTACACCTCGTGCTCGTAGTCGTGCTGGTGCCGCGGCGTGTGCCCGCCCGGCTCGACCTGGAACTGACGTATCGAGAAGTGCGGCGCACCGTCGGCGCGCCCCACCATCACCGCCATCGAAGCGCCCACAACGCCCTCCATCTGCACGGGCGACCGGGTGGTCTCGTCGATGTTGCGGATCAGGCCCGTCATGCGTATGTCTCCAAAGTCAGCCGCCGCTCGGCCTATGGTGACCGGCGCCCTCATTGTACGGTGGCGCCCCCCTCCCACGCACCCCGGGCCCGCGATGCCAGAACACGAACAAAACGCCCCGACCATCGACACGTTCGCCCTCGGTCCGTACGAGACCAACTGTTTCATCATCCGGGGCGCCCAGGGCGCCGGGTGCTGGGTCGCCGACGCGGGGTACGACCCGGGCGTGATGATCCAGCGCCTCCGCGAGCTCGGACTCGTACCCGAGGCGATCGTGCTCACGCACTGCCACGCCGACCACATCGCCGGGCTCTTCGATTTTCGCCAGGCCTTCCCCGGGGTACCAATCTGGGTGCACGCCGACGAAGAGCACTGGCTGAACGACCCCGAGCTGAATCTGTCGGCCGCGATGGGGACGCCCGTCACGGGCCCAACTCCCGACCGCCTGCTCAACGACGCCGACGTCGTCGAGTTGTGCGGGCAGACCTGGCGCGTGCTCCATACCCCGGGCCACTCGCCCGGCGGGATCACGCTCGTCCACGAGCCCTCGTCCACCGCCATCGTCGGCGACGCCCTGTTCGCCGGCTCCATCGGACGCACCGACTTCCCCAACGCCGACTTCGAGACGCTCGCCGCCTCGATCAGGGCGAGGCTCTACACGCTGCCCGACGAGACACGCGTCCTCCCGGGGCACGGCCCCGAGACCACGATCGGACGCGAGAAACGCTCGAACCCGTTCGTCCGCCCGACCTGATCTTACGTCAGCCGAAAACCGAGCCGAGCCCCATGAACCGCCGCCACGCGCTGACCTGACCGACGTGCATCGCCATGTGCGTCGTCAGGAAGAATGCCGCGGCGATCCCGAGCGTCGGCGCCAGCTTCTGGTACGCCTCGGCGCCCTGGTGCGGGCCCGCGAGCTTCTCGTCGTCCCACGCCCCCACACGCTCGATCGCGTGCGAGTACCCGCCCATGAAACGCTGCACGACGTCCTGCATCGGCGGGTAGATCGTGCCGTCGGGATCGTCGCGGCACTCGGCCTTGGACGCGAACATCACCTCCATCTCCTCGGGCAGCGCAACCGGCGACGGGTCCTCTCCCGCCATCTCGAGCAGCCGCTTCGGGTAGATCGCCAGGTGCCCGTATACGAACGCGGGGTGGTTGGTCTGAACGGGCTCGCCGTCTTTGGTCGCGAGGCGCGCGAACGTCTCGGGCGTGACGCCCTTGTTCATCATCGCCGCGATCCCCACGGACCGTTGCCCGCACGCCGTGATCATCTCCGCCATATATCCCATCGTGCCCTCCAGCCGGTTCCTAACCGCCGCACCACTCGGCCGCCTCCAGCCCCATGCACCTCCGCCAGGCGCTGACCTGGCCCAGGTGGAACATCGGGTGGTTGTTGAGAAGATACTCCGCCGCCGCGCCGAGCGAAAGCAGCGTCGAACCGAACTCCGGGCTCATCGTGTGCGTCTCCTCCATGATCTCGTCGGGCAGTTGGCGCACCAGGTCCGCCGTCACCGCAAACCCACGGTCGAACTGGGTCATGATCTCCTGCTTGTCCGGGTAAATGTCCGCGAATGGGTCGTCGCGGCAGATTGTGCCCGATGCGAAAACTTCCTCGTACCAATACGGCGCCGCGGCCAGCTTCGGGTTGCACCCCGCCATCTTCAGCACCCGCGCCGGGTACAGCGACAAGTGCCCGAACACGAACGCCGGATGATTCATGTACACCGGCCCGCCCTCGCCCATGGGCAGGCGCGCAAAGTTCTCGCTCGGGATGTCGTGCGCGAGAGCCCTGCCCGTCTCGCGGGTGCGGACCGCGTTCGCCCATATGACCTCGGACAGTTCACCCACCGGGGGCCTCCTTGCTCCGTCTGCCCCCGGTCTATCCGCCGACGTACTTCGCGTACACAACACGGGCACGCGACGGCTCGGTCGTGCCGTGCACGATCGCCCGCCCGTCCCCGAACACCGTCAGCCGCACAGGGCCGCCCGCGTCGCCCAGCTCGCCCGCGAACTCGCCCCTGACGACCCCCTCTTCGAGCGCGAACGCCCCGTGGATCGACAAACGTGCCAAGACCGCGCCAAGATCCACATCGCCGCCGGCACTCTCGGGCGAGACCTGCACGGCGCCGCGCCCGCACATCGCCGTCGTCCGCCCGCCGCGATCGCCCGCGAGGAATCCGAACTCCCGGCGCCCGCAACACTCGCATCCCGCCCGCTTTGCACCGCCCAGATCGAGCCCGCGTCGCTCGCCCAACCACGGGTCGAAGCTGAGCAACGAGCGGCTCGCCAGATCCGCCCGCCCGGTGAGGATCTTCATCGCCTCGAGCGCCTCGCGGGCCCCCACCATCGTCGCGACGGGCGCGAGCACCCCGACGCTGTCGCACGTCTCCGTGCTCCCTGGTGCGGGCGTCTCGAACAAGCAACGCAGGCACGCGGTCTGCGGCGGGCGAAACGTCGCGCACACCGCCCGCGTCCCGACAGCCCCGCCGTAGACGTAGGGCAACGCGTGCTTCACGCTGACGTCGTTGAGCAGGAACCGCGTCTCGAAGTTGTCTGTTCCATCCACGATCACATCCGCCCGCCCAAGGGGGCCGTCGAGCATCATCGATTCCGCGGTCCGGGCGCAGCAATCGCCCACGACCCCCTCGACCCGGGCCTGGGAGTTCACCGCCTCGAGCCGGCGCCGCGCGGCCTCCGCTTTCGCCCGCCCGGCCCTCGCGTCGGCCTCGTCGAACAGCGTCTGGCGCTGCAGGTTCGTCATCTCGACCACGTCGCGGTCGATGAGCGTCACCCGCCCCACGCCCGCGCGGACGAGCAGATCCGCCGCCGGACAGCCCAGCGCCCCAACACCGACGACGACGGCGTGCCCCGCGCCCAGCCTCTCCTGGCCCTCGGCGCCGAAGCCCGCGAGCAACGTCTGGCGGTGATACCGATACAGTGGGTCGCCCTGCTGCACGCCGGATCGTATTCCCCAGGGAGGCGCCGATGACCCGATGCCACGCCGAGCCCCACCACCCCGACCAGGGCTTCGCCTGGACCGAGCCGAGCCCGCTCGACCTCCTCGTCCAGACCCCGCGGCTGATCGTCCGACCGTACGAGCTCGATGACGCACCGGAGGTCTTCGCCGCGGTCAACGCCTCACGCGACGCCCTGCTCCCCTGGATGCCCTGGGCACGCGAGCAGCACCGCGGGCTGGCCTCGACGACCGAATACGTCGCCAAGCAGATCAACGCCCTGGCCCGCCCCTTCACAGCCGACGGCATCGGTATGGGCGTCTTCGAGAAGGACACGGGCCGATTCGTGGGCGGCACCGGCTTCCACGACCTCCGCCGCGACTCGGCCAGCGTCGAGGTCGGGTACTGGGTCCGCTCCGACCGACAACGCCGCGGCTATTGCACCGAGGCGGTCGCCCACTGGTTCTCCAGGCTGCTCACTCCCCAGCCCGACGGCGGCCTCGGTCTCAACCGTGTGCGTGTCTATTGCTCGGGCGACAACAAACCATCGGCCCGCGTGCCCGCGAAGCTCGGCCTGACCGCCGAGCTGATGCAGCGCCAGGACTACCACGTCCCCCACCACGGCGTCACCGACCGCCTCGGCTGGGGCGTGCTCGCGGGCGAGTGGGACACAGCTGAACACCGCCCGCGCGCCGCACAATAAAAAAGGGCCCCGTGTGGGGCCCTCCAAAAAAACTGAGTACCGGCGCCCCGCGGTTACTTCGCGAAGTGCGCGAACGCCTTGTTCGCCTCGGCCATCCGGTGCGTCTGCTCGCGGGTGGTCATCGCCTTGCCCTCGCCGCGGCTGGCCGCCATCAGCTCGTCGGCGAGCTTCTGGTGCATCGGGCGCCCCTTCTCCCCGCGGCACGCCTGGATGATCCACCGGAACGCCAGCGACTGCTGACGCCCCGTCTTGACGGGCAACGGCACCTGGTAGTTCGCGCCGCCGATCCGCTTGGACCGGACCTCGACGTACGGCTTGACGTTCTCGACCGCCCGCTTGAAGACGTCCATGCCGTCCTTGGGCTTGTTCTCGACCTCGCCGATCGACGCCAGCTTCTTGTCGATCTCGTCGAGCGCGTCGTACATCACCCGCTGCGCCGAAGTCTTGCGACCGTCGTACATGATGCAGTTGACGAACTTCGCGAGCACCTTGTCCCCGTACTTGGGGTCGGGGCGGAGCTGCGATTCTGATGCTGTGATTCGGCCTGCCATGAGGAATACCTTTCGGCTCATCCGCCGCGACTTCGCGGCCGTCTGTTCACCCCGGGGCGCTGGCTGGCGCCGCCGGGATTACTTGCCCGGCCCCGGGCACGCGCCCGGAACCGTGTGATCTCTTACTTGCCCCGCTTGGCGCCGTACTTCGAGCGCGACTGCTTCCGCCCGTCCACGCCCAGCGTGTCGAGCGAGCCGCGAACGATGTGGTAACGGACTCCCGGGAGGTCGCGGACGCGACCGCCCCGGACGAGCACGATCGAGTGCTCCTGCAGGTTGTGCCCCTCGCCGCCGATGTAGGCGGTGATCTCCTTGCCGTTGCTCAGACGCACACGCGCGATCTTGCGGAGCGCGGAGTTGGGCTTCTTTGGCGTGGTCGTGCGCACGCTCAGGCAGACGCCACGCCGCTGCGGACAGCTGTCCAGGTCGCGGACCTTGGACTTGGCCTTGGGGGTTCGCCTGGGCTTGCGGATGAGCTGGTTGATCGTCGGCATGTGCTTCCCGGGATGGTCATATCCCCGCCAGGACCTCCGGGCAGGGCCCGAATACTAGCCCCCAGCCGCCCCCGGACAACCCCCGCCCGAGCGCTCGCCCGCCCCGCACCGCCCGTGCCCCGCACTACAATCGCCCCATGCCGTCCCCCGACACAACGCCGAACACCGCCCCCCTCAGCGTCCGGGCCTTCCAGCAGCTCATCCGCGACCGCTACTACGCCACAGATTCGGCCCGTGGCACTGGCGGGACATTCCTCTACCTGGCCGAGGAGTTCGGCGAGCTCGCGACCGCCCTGGCCGCCAACTCCCGCAGGAACAAGCCCCCCACCGACGCCGAGCGGGAGAACCTCGTCGAGGAGTTCGCCGACGTGCTCGCCTGGGTCGCGACCCTGGCCAACATCCACGACGTGGACCTGGCCGACGCCCTCGAGAAATACACCGACCCGTCCCGGGTCGAGGGTGTCAAGGACTGACCGCCCCCTCGAGCTCGACGTCCGGGTCGCCCGCCGCCGACGCCCTGACGTTCGCCTTGCCGGGCGAGGCGCCCAGCGGGCAGTAGATCTCGATCACGAGCGTGTCGTCCTCGGTCGGCGCGCCGGCCCTGTGCGCCGAGACCATCCCCAGGATCCGCTCGGGCCATGCCCCGCCGTCGACGCGTCCCTCGGCCGCGACGATCGCGCGAAGGCCCATGATCCGCAGCATCTTGCCCGACGGGTTCCGCGCCTCGCTCGCCCCGTCGGTGTAGGCGATGAGCGAGTCGCCCGGGCCCAGCGGGCACGACTGCTCGTCGGAATCAAAATCGTCCTCGGCGCACGCCCCCAGCACAAACGCGGTCGAGCCCAGCTCGCGGATCGTGCCGTCCACGCCACGCAGGAACGCGGGCGGGTGCCCGCCGCTGGCCCACGTCAGCGTGTTGGTATCGGTGTCGATCCGCAGGCACAGAGCCGTGACGAACAGCGAGTGCTTCGCCATGGTCAGGTGCACGTACCGGTTCAGACGTGCGAGGATCTCGCCGGGCGAGATCTCTGGGTTCTCGGCGAACCGCAGCTCGATCTCGCCGTGCAGGCGGTTGACGCTCAGGGCCGCCGGGATCCCGTGCCCGGTGACGTCCATGACGACGACGCTGAACCGCTCGTGCCCGCCGGGCAGGCGCTGCACGTGCACGTGCAGGAAGTCCCCGCCGATCTGACGCATGGGCTGGTACCGGTACGAGAAGCGGATCGCCCCGTCCTCCTTGGGCTCCGGGAAGACCGCCTCGTGGATCTGGCGCGCGTAGGCGAGCTCCTGGCGGAGCATCCCGTAGCGCTGGCGGAGGAAGTTGTGGCTCGACTTCTGCAGGCGCTGCGAGTGCCGGTACCAGCAGATCCCCACCGCGGGCGACATGAACAACAGCGTCACCGCCGACGCGAAGAGCGTGTCCACCGACCTGCCCTCGAACGCCAGCTTGCTCGCGGTGCTGAGGCCGATCACGATCACGATCGGGATGATCGACTGGCGCACGCTCCACGGGAAGATGCAGCACGCGATCAGGTGCGCGAGCCAGAACGCGAACAGACCACCCCCGCTGACGCCCGCCACCCGCGCCGCGATCCCGAAGAGCCCGTCCGCGACGATCAGCGCGATCGATAACTGCACGATCCGCCGCGTCGAGGGCTTGACCTGCCACACCTGCCAGATCGTCGACGTGTACGCGAGGAACCACGCCGCGGTGAGCAGGACGAACACGACCGACCGCCACCCGGGCCCGACGGCCTTGGCGACAACGTTGCTCACCGCTTCGAATACGCCCAGGGCGTCCCCGCTGGATGCCGCGTTCGACAGGCTCACCCAGGTCCCCGCCACGAGCAGGGCGACGAGCAGCAACAGGTTCAACCCCATCCAGATCGAGGCGAATCCCAGCAGCCGCACCCGCAGCAGGCGGTCTGTCTCCGCCCGGAACTCGTGCTTGAACTCGAGGGTCTCCAGACCCGCCGTCTTGCCCACGCCGCTTCCTTCCCGATCAGGCGGCCCAGAACGGCGCCGCCGCACACAACCTACAGCCTCGGGACCCCCAGGTGGAGTCAGGCGTCCGAGGCGCCCACCGAGGCCCCGCCGAGCGTCCGGAACAGCTCGACGACCAGGGTGTCGTCGTCCGCCTCGCCCCTGCGGAACCGCTCGACCGCCCGGACCATCGCCTCCGGCCACCGTCCGTCGGTGTCCGCCCAGCCCGAGCGGAACACGTCCCGCAGCCGCTCGACGCCGAAGAACTCGCCCTCGGGCGAGCGGGCCTCGATCGCCCCGTCGGTGTAC
Source organism: Phycisphaerales bacterium (assembly GCA_029260515.1). Lineage (GTDB taxonomy): Bacteria > Planctomycetota > Phycisphaerae > Phycisphaerales > UBA1924 > JAJRXR01. Next base: position 169,192 of record JAJDDC010000040.1, read on the forward strand.
GCGACGAGGCAGTCGCCCGGCCCGAATCGCCGGACCGCCTCGTCGATCTCGTAGTCCTCGTCGGGCAGCGCGCCCAGCACCATCGCCGTCGAGTCCAGCTCGGAGATTATCCCGGTCGAGGACCGCAGGAACCCCGGCGGGTGCCCGGCGCTGGCGTACTCGAGCGTGTTGTCCCCCGGGTCGGCCCGGACGATGAAACCCGTGACGAACAGCGAGTAATCGGCCAGTGTCAGGTACACGTACTTGTTGAGCGCACGCAGCACGTCCACCGGGCGCATGTCCGGGTGCTCGGCGTACAGCCGCGACAGCTCGCCGTGCAGGCGGTTCACCGTCAGCGCCGCCGCGATCCCGTGCCCGGTCACGTCGAGCAGCGCGATGCTCAGCGCCGCCTCGGATCCATGCGCACCGCTCCCACGGAACGCGTGCAGGTAGTCGCCCCCGATCTGGCTCATGGGCAGGTACTGGTACGTGAACTGCACCGAGCCCTCGCGAACGGGCTCGGGGAACGCCGCCTCGTGGATCCGGCGCGCGTCCAGCAGGTCCCGGTGGACCTCCTCGTACCGGCTCTCGAAGAAGTCCGCCGTCTCGCGGTCACGCGAGCGCGCCACCTTCAGCCACGCCAGGAGCGTGCCGGGCGCAGCCGCCAGCATCGCGAGCCCCAGCGCCCACTCGGCCCCGATCGCGGGGACCGCCCCGAGGGCCAGGGCCGCCGTCCCCGTAAACACCCACGCACCGCCAGTGATCAGCGCCTCCCGGACCTTCCATCCGAGCATCCAGACCGCGAGCGTGTGCACCGCCATAAACGACGCCGTCGCGCCCAGCCCGCCCAGGTCGGCGCCCAGCGAACGCCGGACAACATCAACCACGCCCGCGGCACTCACCGCCCAGAGCGTCCCGAACATCACGCGCGAGAAGCCCACCCCGCCAGAGACCGCCGCCAACGCGAGCACAACGAAAGCGACCGCCCACAACGCGTCCGCCCCGCCCCGCGCCCATGCGGGACCGAGCGTCCATCCCCGATCGACCGCCATCCCCGCCCCGACAACCCACTCCACGATCGCGACCACGACACCGATGAGGATCGCGCCGCCCGCGAACGCCACCACCCGCTTGCGCGTCTCGACCTCGGCGTTGGCCGCCGTCTTCGTCCCGCTCATCGGGCGCCCCCCGTGCCGCGGCTGGCGCCCGGGACCCAAAGCACGTCGCCCGCCCCGTCGTCGTTGGCGACCCGCGACACCACGAACAGGTAATCGCTCAGCCGGTTGAGGTACTTGATCGATTCAGCGCTCGTCGCGTCGGGCTCCGCCGCGAGCAACTCAACCGCCAACCGCTCGGCCCGTCGCACGATCGTCCGGGCAAGGTGCAGCGCCGCCGCCCCTGGCGATCCCCCGGGGAGCACGAAGCTGGTCAGCGGCGCGAGGCGCCCGTTCCACGCGTCGATCCTGGCCTCGAGCCAGTCGGTCTGGGCCCCCACCACCCGCAGGCGTTTCTCGTCCTTTTTAACAGGCGTGCACAGGTCCGCGCCCACATCGAAGAGGTCGTTCTGGATCCGCCGCAGTTCCGCCGCGATCTCGGCACGCGACGCGTTGCACGCGACCACCGCCAGCCCGATCGCGGCGTTCGCCTCATCGACCGTCCCGTACGCCTCGACCCGGGGCGAGGCCTTCGAGACGCGTGAACCGTCACCCAGCCCCGTGCTCCCGTCGTCGCCCGAACGTGTGTAGATCTTCGTGAGTTTGACCATCGGTCCCCGTTCACCAGCGCCGATCGCCGGTATGCTCGCCGCGACCACCGCGGGCCCGCGTGTTCGTAGGCTAGCCGGGCCCGCCCCCCCTCGCCCCACGGAGTCGCGATGAGCCCCGCCGCCCCCATCGACGCCCAGAATCAGGCGCCGACCCGTGGCCTGACCAAACGCTGGCGACCGCGATCGGGCGAGCCGACGACGGGCGCCCTCGTCGAACGCGTGCTCGCGGCCCGGGGCCTCGCGGGGGCCGACGCCGATTCGTTCCTCAACCCCGCGCTCTCGGGCCTGCACGACCCCTCGCGCATGCCGGGCGTGGACAAGGCCGCCTCGCGCCTGCTCGCCGCACTCGACGCACGCGAGCCCATCGTCATCTACGGCGACTACGACGTGGACGGCATCACCGCGACCGCCATCCTCTACCACGTACTCGGCGCCATCGCCCCCGGCGCCAATGTCTCGACGTACGTCCCTCATCGCCTCGAGGAAGGCTACGGCCTCAACACCGCGGCGATCTCCGCCCTGGCCGACGACGGCGCCCGCGTCATTGTCTCGGTCGATTGCGGCGTCACCGCCGTCGGGCCCGCCGCCGTCGCCCGCGACCGGGGCGTGGACCTCATCATCACCGACCACCACAACCCGCCCGCGCCGGGCGAGCCCTGGCCCGACGCCTACGCGATGGTCCACCCGAGGGCGCCGGGCTCCGTGTACCCGTTCGCCGACCTGTGCGGCGCCGGCGTCGCGTACAAGCTCGCCTGGCGCCTCGCGACGATGCACTGCGGCGCCGCCCGTGTGAGCCCCGAACTCCGCGCCCTGCTCATGGAGCTGCTCGCCCCGTGCGCACTGGGCGTGATCGCCGACGTCGTACCGCTGCTGGGCGAAAACCGCGCGATCGCCCGCTTCGGCCTCTCGATGATCAAACGCTCCAAGCTCACCGGGCTGGCCGCGCTCGTCGAGGCCTCGGGCCTCGACGGAGAGCGCATCGACGCCGAGAAGGTCGGGTTCCGCCTAGCCCCCCGCCTCAACGCGTGCGGCAGGATGGGCCACGCCCGCGACGCCGTCGAACTATTCACGACCGCCGACGCGCGTCGCGCCCGCGAGATCGCCGAAGACCTCACACGCCTCAACGATTCCCGCCGGCGCGTCGAACGCACGATCTTCGAGCAGGCCCGCGACTTGGCCGAGGCCCGGGGTATGACAGGCGACGACCGCCGCGCCATCGTCCTGTCCCACCCCGACTGGCACCCGGGCGTCATCGGCATCGTCTGCTCACGCCTCGTCGAGCGCTACGCCCGCCCCGCGATCCTCCTCCAGGACGCGGGCGACACGCTCACCGGCTCGGGCCGCTCGATCGACGCGTTCAACCTCCACGCCGCCCTCGAGTCGTGCGCATCGCGACTCACCTCCTTCGGCGGGCACGACATGGCCGCCGGCCTCCGCCTCGAGCGGTCCCAGCTCGACCCATTCGTCGAGGAATTCCTCGCCTGCGCCGGCGCGGCCCTCGCCCCCGACGACCTCGTCCACACCATCGACTACGACGCCGTCGCGACCCTCGACGAGCTCACGCCCGCGGGCGTCCGCTCGCTCGACGCCCTCGGCCCATTCGGCAGGTCCAACCCGGGCGTCCGCCTCCGCCTGAATGCCCTCCGCGTCGCGGGGCGCCCAACGCCGTTCGGCAAACTCGGCGCCCACGTCTCGCTGATGCTCGAGGACCGCGCCTCGGGCGTAGCCGCCCGCTGCGTCGCCTGGGGCTGGGCCGACCGCATCGATCAGATCCCCCCGGGCGGGGTCGTGGACACCATCGTCCGCCCAGAGATCTCCTCGTACTCGGGTCGTGTTGAGCCAGTGATCGACGACTTGCTCGTCTGAGGCAGTATCAAATCGAACCAGGCCGCGCCTATCGGCGCGGCCTGGACCGTCTCCCATCAGTCATGGAACCGGGGGCTTCCCTGAGGTCTTACTCGGTGTCCGTCGGCTGCACAGCGAACGCGCCCGCGGCGCCGGCGCGCTCGTCGGCCTGCAGAAGCATCCGCTGGAACACCGCCCGCGTCGGCGCGAGCTGGGTCGCGCTCGCAAGGCTCTGCCGGGCCTCGGCGTACCGACCCATCTCCATCAGCACCATGCCCTCGAACGCCAGCAGGTTCGCCTCGCGGGGTGAGACCGCCAGCGCATCGCGGACGCTCTCGAGCGCCGCCTCGTTGTCGCCCTGGCGACGGAACCACATCGCCGTCAACGCGTAGCCCTCGTGCCTGGCCTGGTCGAGCGCCACGACGCGCGAGGCGGCCTGACGCAGTGTCCGGTCATCCGAAAGCGTGAACGACACGTTGCCCAGGCCGATCCAGGCGTCGACGTCGCCCTGCCCGCCCGTGCCCCGCGTCAGCGAGTGGTACACCTGGCGTGCCTCGACCGGGCGGTCGAGGGCCAGCAGGCAGCGGGCCCGCATGTGCTCGAGGTCACGCCGGGGCTCGTCGCCCTCGTCCTCGAGCAGCATCGCCAGGTTCATCTCCGCCTCGCGGAAGTTCCCGGTGTCGATCTGTGCGCGCACCAGATCCTCGACGATCTGCAGGTTGTCGGGCGCGAGCAGGCGGGCCTCCTCGAACAGCTCGACCGCCAGCTCCTTCTCGTGCTGCATCATCGCGACGTGCCCGAGCGTCTGGCGTACCGAGGAGTTGTGCTCGAAGCCGGGTCCCGACTCGAGGTACTCGCGGGCCTCTTCCAGGCGGTTCATGTCGATGAGCATCTCGGCGGCCGCGACCGCGTGCGCCGGGTTGTAGTCGTCAAGCTCGGACGCCTTGGAGAAGTGCTCGTAGGCGACCTCGGGCTGGTCGAGACGCTCGTAGATCACGCCCAGGAAGTACTGCGCGTCCGTGTTCTGCGGGTCCAGCGCCTCGGCGGTGTGCAGGCTCTCGAGCGCGCCGCCAAGATCGCCCTGCTCGATCTGGATCCGACCCTTGAGCACGTGGCTCTTGGGCACCTGATCGTTCAGGCTCAGCGACACGTCAACCTTCTTGAGGGCCTTGTCCAGGTCGCCGGCCAGGAAGGCCTGGCGTCCCATGTCCCACTCGGTGCCCGCCTTCAGGATCGCCATCTTCTGCTGGGCCGCGCTCGAGTGCTCGGAGGTGTAACGCCCGTTGCCGGCGCACCCCCCGGCGAGGGCGGCGAGCAGGGCGAGGGCGCCGATGCCGCGGGTCAGGACCTGGGTCGCGTTGCGATGGCGAAGCATCCGTGTCTCCTTGATGACGCACTGGGGCGAGCACGCCCCGGGTCTCTGTATTCGGCTCGGCCCGGCTCAGTCGTTGATCTCGTCCTCGGTCGGGACGTCGGCGAACTGCTCGGACTCGATGGGGTAGCCACGCTCCAGGACCTCGAAGTCACCCTCGACCAGCGGGATACGGAGCATCCGCCCGTCGGGGATCGGGATCCAGAGGACCTCGGAGCCCGCGGGCGCGAGGATCGGGCCGAGGATCGGGCCGGTCGCGTTGGACTGGCCCCACTGGGCCGCCGCGCCCTGCTGGTTGTCGAAGCTCAGGCCGTCGATCGGCTTGGCGCCGAACATGTCGAGCTGGGCCTGGTTGCTGGCGTTCCACAGCCCGAGCTGAGTCTCGAGTGTGGCCTGCTGGGCCTGGACGTTGCCCTGGTTTCCCGTCTCGAAGACCGAGCGGGGGAAGAACGGGCTGAAGAAGGGGCCGACCGACTCGGGGTAGCTGTGCAGCGCCGGGCTCGCCTCGGCGGCGGGGCCGAAGCCCTCGCCCGCGTCGGGCGCGTCGGCCGGACGCCCGAACGCCTCGAGCTGATTCTCGAAGAACGAATCGATGGTCTCGTCCTCCGCGTTCCACGCGTTGGCCTCGTGCGAGTTCCCGCTCTCGTAGGGCTGGCCGAACTCGTCGGTGAGCTGGATCGGCGCCTCGGGCGACTCGTTCCAGTTGTCCTGGAAGCCGGCCGCGTCCCCGAAACCGACCTCGTCCTCTGCGTTGACCTCGGGGTCAATCATGGGGCTGACGTCCACGTACTCGATCCAGGGGTTGTTGTTGTCGCCCGCGTTGGCGGCCCCATCGTCGAACATCTGGTCCGTCGGCTCGGTGATCCCGCCTTGCTCGTCCTCGAACTCGGCGATTGGGTCGGAGTCGAACGACTCTTCGAACTCCTCAAACTCGGGAGTCACGTCGCCCTGGGCCACTGGGATGATGCTCGCGTTCTGGGTATCGCCGGTCTGCTCGCCGCCGATCTTGCCCGAGACGTCGAACCCGGCGTCCGCGGACTCCGAGTCGCTGATCGTCTCGGCGTCGTTCGGGGTCGCGTCGACCTCCTTGTGCACCGCCGGGTTGCCCATCGAATCGGACTGGGCGCCCGGCGCGATCCGGAAATCGGTTCCCCAGATGCCGTCGAGCAGGCTCTTGGAGGGGACGACGACGTCCTCGCCGCTGATCTGCGCCTTCATCGCGCGGGCCCGGGCGTTCTGCGGATGCAGGCGCAGGGCGCGGTTGATCAGGTGCAGGGCACGCTCGGTGTCGCCCTCGTTGGCCAGCTCGCGGGCCCGGATCAGCAGCTGCGCCGAGCGACGCTCGCGGCTCCAGGGCAGCAGCCCGCGACGGGCGCTGTCCTGCTGGTAGGTCATGTAATCGTTCGCCCGGTCGCCCGCCAGCGCAGCGTCGGTGTCGTTGACGATCGACGGGGTGATCATGAAGATGATCTCGGAGCGGCGGGTGTTGTCCTCGTGCCCGCGGAAGGCGGCCCCGATGACGGGGATATCGCCGAAGAAGGGCACCTGGCGACGCGTCGCCGTGGTCGTCTCGGTGAACAGGCCGCCGAGGACCACGGTCTGCGAATCGCGGACCATGACGTTGGTGACCATCTCGGTGGTCTCCTCGTCGGGGATCGTGACGGGAGAACCGTTGGAGCCGACCGTCTCGCGGAGCGTGAAGTTCGAGACCTGGGGCTTGAGCTCCAGCCGGATCATGCCGTTCTCGGCGACGAACGGACGCAGCGCCAGCTGCGTGCCCGTGTCGAGGAACTCGACCGTCTGGCTGGTCGAGGTCTCGGTCGTAGTCGTGTTGAGGTAGCCCACGCGGGTGCCGACGAGCACGCGTGCGGGCTGGCGGTTGAGTGTGAGGATCTTGGGGTTGGACACGACGGTCACGTCCGTGACCTCGTCGAGCAGGCGCAGGAAGACCGCCACGTCCTCGTTGACGATGCCGGCCTTGAGGGTCGAGGACCCGCCGACGTTGCCGTAGTTCGAGTTGATGCCGGCGCCGTTGCCGTTGCTGGAGTTGGGGGCGTTCACCTCGCCGCCGCCGGCGATCTCGCTGATGCCCTCGACCAGGCCGTTGACGACCGACAGGGGGCCGCCCGAGCCGGCGAAGTCCGCGAAGTCGATGTTGTTGAGGATCGAGAAGTCCACGCCGAAGGCGTTGTCCTCGGTCAGGCTCGTCTGGAGGATCGTCGCCTCGACAAGCACCTGCACCGGCTTGGTGTCCAGCTCATCGATCAGCTCGATGATGGCCTCGACGTTCTCCTCAAAGTCGAAGATCACCAGGCGGGCGCCCGCGGCGTACGAGTCGGCCCCCACGGGCGAGCTGTCGTTGATTCCGAAGTCCGTTGTGGGGACGCTGGTCTTGATGGTCCCGCCGTCGGCGCTGAGCAGCTGGCTCACAAACTCCGCAGCGTCGATCGCGTTGAGATAATCGAGCGTGATGACCTTGGTCACACGCTTGCGGAGGGACTGCTCGAGCGTATCGATCTCCTCGGAGGTGTAGACGTAGATGAAGTTGCCCTGCTCGATGTAGCCGTAGCCGTTCACGTGCAGGATCGCGTCGAGCGCGTCGTAGAAGGTCACGCCGTACAGGTCGGCCGTGATCGTCGCGGCGACGTTCTTGCTGGCGATGATGTTGCGCTGCGAGTGGATCGAGAGCAGCTGGAGCACACGCCCCAGGTCCTCGTCGTTCACGTGCAGGTCAACCAGGTCGTACTTGTCAACGCTGACGTCGGGCCCAACCCCGACGTCGTCGCCGAACATGGCGTCCTCGTCGAACGCGTTGGCCGCGATCGGGTCCCGCGAGGGTTCCGTGCTCGTCGGCGGCGCCGACGGGGTCTGGGCGAACGGGTCGCTCCCCAGATCCGTCAACGAGGAAGACTGGGCCAGCCCGACGGGCGTCCCGGCCAGAACAACAAGGGCGGCGGCCATGGCCATCGCACGACGGGTGGTGCCGGTACCGAGAAGTCCGGGAACGTTCTGACGCTGACTCATTGGTTTGTCCTCGCTCACAAGTGAGTCTCGCTCGGACGGTTTGTGCGATCGGGCGCTCGCTCACGCCCGTGATCCGTTCAATCTCATGGCCCAACCGCGTCGGCGGGGCGCTCTGCGTTGACCTTTTCGACAGGTTCGCCTGCGGACTTTGGGTCCAGATCTGTCTCGGCCCGATCATTTCGACGTCCGATGGCGCCGCGGATCCTGCGCGATGCCCGCGCATACCGCCCTATCCGTGTTCAGTTCTCGGACCGAGGCGGCGCCGCGGCCCGTGGAGCCCCGCCGACGACCTCCGCAGACGCCCCGCCGGACGAGCCGTGCCCGGCATCGGCCCCCGGCGCGGACTCCGGCGTGGTCTCCAACGAACTGTCGGGTCCGGTGTCGGGCGCAGCATCGGGCAGCGGGTACTCCCTGGGCACGGCGTACGCGCTGCGGGGCAGATCGCTCACCAGCCGCAGCTTGCTCCAGATGAGCAGGCCGGCCAGCCCGCCGCAGACCAGGACGAGGACTGCCGTTTCAGTTCGGCGCTTGCGCATTCGTGCCCCTCCAGGCGGTCGCGTCCGCGGCGTCTCGCCGCGACGCGTCGGTTCTCGCCCCGGAGCATCGGTCATCGGGCGGGCGGACTTGGCCCGCCCCGTGCCGAACCAGGCCTACTCGACCTGCTCGACCGTCACACGCCCGCTGAACGCGGCGATGTTGATCCGCCAGCGGGTGTCCGGCCCCACGATCTCGACGAGGCCGCCCGCGCTAAGCGTGTCCGAGCCGGGTGTCGCCACCGGGCCGCCCATCTCGTCGAAAATCAGGTCCGCGTTGCCGTCGAACGAGGGGTTCTCGATCCTGGCGCCGCCGAACCGCGGATCATCCAGCGACACGATGTACCGCTGCATCGGCCCCGTCGGGTCGTACAGGGCGTCGCTCGCCGGGTCCAGGGTGGAGCCCGTCACCTCGACGAGCGTGTAGCTGTTCGTGTCCGCGTCGAACATGACAGCCCGCCCACGCTGGAACGCCAACGCGTCCGATTGTGCGAACGTGATGTCGGAGACGATGGTCCGCACCGCCGCCTGCACCCGCAGCACGTGCGTGTGCCCCATCGAGGGGATCATGATGGCGGCAGCGATGCCGAGGATCGTGATAAGCACGAGCACCTCGATCAGCGTGTACGCCCGCGTCGCGGCCCGTCGCTGGCCTCGGGCTTGGGTTTGACTCACCGGCGCTCTCCTCCCGACGGGGGGTTACGGCCTGGGCAGCGGCTCGTTGTTGATGTCGAAGCTGCCCGCCCAGACCTCGCCGGTGGCATCGTTGAAGACCCACCCGTGCGTCTGCTGGTACGCGCCGTCCGGGGCGTTGGCAATAATGATCACACGTGAACTGGCCCCACCCACGTACGGGTTCATCGGCGCGGCCTTCAGGTACTCACCGTTGCCGGCGGTCAGCGCTCCCCACGTCCCGTCGCCCGCCGTCACCGCGGGCAGTTCGTTGTCGTGCCGCGCCATGTACACGTCGATCGCCCGACGCAACTTCTCGAGCTCGTACACCGTCGTCCCGACCGCCGCCTCGTCCCTCGCGCCAACGAACCGCGGCACCACGATCGCCGCAAGGATCCCGAGGATCACGACCACGATCAGGATCTCGACAAGCGTGAAGGCGCGGCGGGCGGAGGTCATTGTGAGGCTCCCCGGACTGGATACCTGGTTCGGGTGTGTCCCGGCTCGGATGTCGGCTCCCCCGCGGGCGCCCTCGGAATGCGGACCGGCCCCCGCTGAGGGGCCGGCCGCGTTTTCGTATCAACAGTGTCCCGTGACTCAGGCGCCGTCGCCGTCGGCGTCCCAGCCGTCGGCCCGGATCAGCCCGTTGGCCCGGTCGTAGACCCAGCCACGGGTGCCGTCGCCCGAGTCGGCCTCGGCATCGGCGGCGGGGGGATCGGCCATCGTGACCTGTGTCACGTCGGTCGCGTTGGCGGCCGGCGCGAACGGGTTACGAGGGGCGGACTTGATGTAGCCATCGCCGATCATGGTGGCGGCCGTCGAGACGTCGCCCCAACCGTCACCGACCAGGTCCGGATAGATACCCTGGTTGCGGGCGGCCCACAGCTCGAGCTGGGTCTCGAGGGTGGACTGCTGGGTCTGCACGTTCCCGCCGCGGGCCTCGTCGGCCGCGTTCGTGAACTGCGGGACCACGATGGCGGCCAGGATCCCGAGGATCACGACCACGATCAGGATTTCGACGAGCGTGAAGCCGCTCGCCCTCGTCTTCGTCCGATTCACATGCATGCTCGTCACTCCTTGAAAACAGTCACTCGCGAGAACGCTGCCCGCTCCGCGGGCGGGGTCCGTTTGCCGCGGCTGACCCGGGCGGTCTCCTCCGACCGTCCGGCTCGCCGGCCCGTCAGGGCCCCGCGTGACGCCCTCACACCGAGGACGCCGCGCGGCGACCCTTCCGCGGCACCCACAGGATCGACTTCGATCCAACATGTTGTGAGCGATCACGGGGTGTGGAGCCCAGGCGCGTGCCGCCTGTGACGCCTGCGCCCAAAGCGACGTCCCCAGCCCCGTTACTCGGACTCGGCGTGCCCCCGCACGCCCCCGCAAAGCTTGCCTATCCACACCCGACCGGTCACCCAAAAAGAAGACCGGGCGCCCCGCTGGGCGCCCGGCGCTGCTCTTTTGATGGGGTAGCGCTCGCCGCTACTCGTTGCGGGCCCGCACCGCCCGAGACTCCCCGCCGTCCTGGAACATCAGGGGCAGAAGCTGGTCGTTGGGCAGGTTCATCGCCCCCATCGCCGCCGCGGCCTGGGTCGCGAGTGTGTAGTCGCTGCTGCGGGCCAACTCCACGAGGCGCCGGACCTGCCGCTCGTCGAGCATCTTGCCGTACCGCTTGCCCGAGTCGGCAACCAGCTTGAGCATCGCCAGCCGTTCGCCCCCGCCCAGGTCCAGCGCCCGGTTCATCAGCGCGGACTGGGCACGCTGCTGGGGCACGTGTGCGAGCACCTCGCCGATGTCGAGCATCACGACGCCCTGCGTCTGCGCCAGCTCCGCGATCAGCGGGGCCGCCGCGTCGTTCACGTCCAGCACCGCGTTCTGCGACACCGCCAGGTCCCGCAGCACCGCCAACGCGCGGTCCGCATAGTCGGCCGCCTCGTCCTGCGTGATCGGCCCACCGGACGCGGCCAGGATCAGACCCTCGGTCGCGTTGCGGAACATCGTCGCGTCGATACCGACCCGTCGGACCAGCACCGACTGGTCACGCCGGTACAGGCGGGAGAAGTACTCCAGCTCATCGGGCGAGACCATCGCCATGACGGGCGTGACGCCCAGCTTCGGGTCGTTGCGCGCCTCGTCGATCAGCGCCCGCGTGCCCTCGCCGGACAAGGAGGTGACGATGAGATCGATGCCGGGGGCCTCGGCGATCGCGCCCCGCAGCTCGCCCATACCCGATGCCGCCGGCGGGAGCACCTCGTAGCCCTCGCCCTCGAGTGTCGAGCGGTGCCGCTCGTACTCCTCACGGTCGTCCCCGGTCAGCACGATCGCGTACCGGGCCGAAGCGTCGCGGACTGCGCTGGCAAGCAAAGGCGTCACGCGCTCCGAACCCTCGAACGGGCTCAGGGGCTGGGCCTTGCCCAACGCCAACGCGGCCTCGTACTGCACGCGCCTGTTCTGGTACCGGACCGCCTCCAGCAGCGGGCGACGCGAGCCGGTCCCTCCCCAGAGCGACTGGCCGCCCGCGGTCATCTCGATCGCCGCGATCACGCGGCGCGACAACGGCGTGTCCCGGTCGTCCAGGGCACGGGCCAGGGCGATCTGCGCGACCGACGGCCCGGCCGCGACCGCGAAGTACTCGGCCTCACGCCGCTCGGGCGGGTACGCCGGGTTCGCGTAGCCCTCGGGCGAGTCCAGCTCGCGCGAGTAGTTGGCCGCGATCCACAACGCGACCGCGTCAGGGCTCGAAGGATCGTTGCGGAGCGATGTCTCGGCCGTCCGCATCGCCATCGCCTCGTGGAAGACCTCAGAAAGCACCGGCGTCGGGATCAGCCCGATCGCAGGCTCGTAGTCCCACAGAAGCTGGTTCTTCTCGTCGGGGAAGCTGGTCAGCTCGCTCCGCTCGTCGTAGTACGCCTCGGCCAGCGAGTAGAAGAGGCCCGCCACGTCCATCCCGGGCCGCCCGCCGAGCTGGTCGATGGCCCAGGCCGTCGTCTCCCGCACACGCTCGACATCGGTGTCGCGGTTCAGCCGTGTGATGTACGGCAGGCTGGTCCGGTACGGGATCTGCCCGAGCACCTCGACCAACGCCTCCTGCCTCGCCGGGTCGAGCCCGGGCAGGGCGGCGACCAGCGGCATGATCGCCTGGCGCCCCATCCCCACCATGACCTGCTGGACCTGCGCCTTCAGGTTCGGATTCGCATTGGCCAGGTACGTCTCCATCAGCTGCGGCATCGCGTACTCGCCCGCGGCCAGCAGCCGCTGACGGGCGATCTGGCGCGCACGAAGCCCGCCCTCGTCGAGCAACCTGATGTTCCGCGCAACCTCGTCGGGAGAACGCACCCGCTCAAGCTTGCCGGCCTTGTAACCCTGGTCCAGGCGGGCAGCCAGCTCCTCGAGCATCCCGATCCGCATCGCCCGCGACAGCGTCTCGAGAAACCGATCCAGCTCGCCGGATCGCTCGATGATCTCCACCAGGTCCGTATTCGGAATGCCCCGGTCGAGCAGCTCGGCCATCGCGCCCGCCGCCGCCTCGTACGGCCCGACGCGGACGAAGTGGTTGATGTCGTCGATCAGCTCGCGTTCGGTCTTCTCGGCCGTGTCCTGCTGGGCCAGCGCCATGCCGGTCAGTCCGGGAACGACGGGCAGGGCGATCAGCCCCAAAGCGAGCAGCGCCCACGTCAGTCGACAGACTCCGGCATTGGCTCTGACCACGACAATCTCCTGGCAGTGTTGGGAAGCCCCGCCGCCCCGGCGGCCTGACGACGGACCCCGACCGCCCAGGGTCCCGGCCCGCTCCCGGTTCCATACGAGGACCCACAGGCACGGATGCCGCCCGCCGTGCAATCGGAAGGCCAGCACTCTATCTGTCCCGCGCGCGGGGTGTCAATCGAGCGTGGGCGCCGGGGGGGGTGTATTCGGACCCACGCCCGCCCTGCCCGGGGCCCACGACCCAGGCGCCCCTCCCGCGGGCCCTGGGGGGCGGCGCGGCGATCCCAGGGCACGAACGAGCCAACATTCTCGGCCGCACCGGGTCCGACACCCCGGTCCCAGAACCAGATTCTGCAGCCGTCAGGGCAGAACGAACGCCTGCCCATCAAGCGTGGGGTGGTTTGCGACGATGCTGCGGGAGCCGTGGGGCGTGCCGATTTGGCCGCATTCACCGACTCTGTTAGCGAGGTGAGACGACATGCCGCTTGACAAGGACGTGCTGACAACCGGCGAGGTGGCCAAGATCTGCAACGTGGCGCCCCGCACGGTTTCCAAGTGGTTCGATTCCGGCCAGCTCAAGGGCTACCGGATCCCTGGGTCGAAGGACCGGCGGATCCCAGTCGCCGAGCTCTACCGGTTCATGAAGGAGCACCACATCCCCATGGACGGGATCACCTCGGGCTCGACCCGGGTGCTCATCGTCGACGGGGAGCAGGAGATCGCCGACGCGCTCTCCCGCGTGCTCACCGAGCAGACCAGCTACGAGGTCCGCGCCGCGACCACCGGCTTCCAGGCCGGCCTCGAGTGCGAGCGCTTCCGCCCGCATGTGGTCCTCATCGACATCCACCTGGGCGACTCGGACGCCAAGATGATCACCAACCTCATCCGTTCCTCCGGGGCGATGCAGATGACGCGGATCATCGCCATGAGCGGGAAGCTCACCGACGGCCAGGCCCAGGGCCTCCGCGCCGCCGGCTACGACGGCTTCCTCAAGAAGCCCTTCCAGGTTCGCCAGGTCGTCGAGTCCATCGAGAACGTCACCAGCCTCGCCGCCTGAGCGGGCGACGACAACCCAGACCTTCGCCGCGGGCCCGTCGAATCTTCGGCGGGCCCGTTTCGTGCGCGCCCGGCGCCTACTTGCTGGCCATGTACGCGGCGAGGATGTCGCACGCCGCCTGCAGGTCGCGCGTGTCGGCCATCTCCGTCACGGTGTGGATGTACCGCGTCCCCACAGTGATACCGATGGCTTTCGCGCCAGCCGCGGCCTGCTGCGCCGCCGCCCCATCCTGCCCGCCCGCGGCGAGGATCGAACGCTGGTACTTGATCTTCTTCTTCTTCGCCAGCGCCTCGACCTCACGGACCAGATCCGCGTCCGCGATGAACGACCCATCCTTGATATGCAGCGCGAACCCATCGCCCTGGACCGTCACCCGCTCGGCGTCGGGCACCCCCGGCGTGTCGCACGAGAGCGTGACGTCGATGCCCAGCCCGACGTCTGGACGGACCGCGTACGACGCGGCCTTGGCGCCACGCAGCCCGACCTCCTCCTGCGACGTGAACGCGACCACGACCTCGCAGTCGTGCCCCGCGCCGGACTTGTCGAGCTGGCGGACCGCCTCGATCCCCAGCCAGCACGCGACACGGTTGTCCAGTGCCTTGCTCACAACCTTGTGCCCGATCTCGACCAGCGGCTCGTCCATGACGATGAAATCGCCGACCTGGACCTTCTTGCGGACCTCCGCGGGCTCGAGCCCCAGGTCCACAAAAAACTCCTTCACCTCGGGTACCTTCTTGCGATCCTCGGCGCTGGAGATGTGCACCGGGCGCCCGCCCGGGTTCATCACGCCCTTGTAGTCCCCGTTGTCGGTGCACACGAGCACGCGACGGCTGAACAGGTTCCGAGGGTCGAACCCCCCCGCGGGGTTGATCCACAAGAACCCCTTGTCGTCGATCGAGTACACGAAGAACCCGATCTCGTCGGTGTGGCACAGGAGCATGACCTTCGTCGCGCCCTCGACCCGCTTGCCCGTGGAGCCGCCGCCCGAATTCTTGCCCTTCGCGCCCGCGCGAGGGAACCGCCGACAGATCAGCGAGCCGAGCGCGTCCGTCTCCACCTCGTCAAACAGGCCCTTGATCTCCTTCTCGATCAGGGCGCGGACACGATGCTCGCGCCCGGGCACGCCGGGCGTCTCGCAGAGTCGGCGGAGCAGGTCGATGTTCAAGACTGATTCTCCTGTATACGGGGTCAAGAGCATAGCCGCGGCCGCCGGCCGCCCACGGGGCGACCGGCTCGGGCCATAGGCTTGCACGATGACCGCCCGCACACCCCTCCTGGAGACGCATCAATCCCGCGGGGCGATGCTCGCGACGTACGGCACACGCGAACTGGGCGCGCCGATCGTCGCGGCCTTCGGACCGCTCGAACTCGAATACGCCGCTTTGCGCAAGCACGCGGTCTTGTTCGACGCCGCCCACCGGGCGACGATCGAGATTACCGGCGACGACCGCCTGGGTTTCCTCAACAACCTGATCACCCAGCGTGTCGCAGACATGCGCCCCGGCGAGTCTCGCGACTCGTTCTGGCTCACCCGCAAGGGACGCGTCGCCGCCGACCTCCGCATCACCGAACTCGGCGACCGCACACGCGTGGACCTCGACCTGCTCGTCGCGGGCGAGACCCGCGACGCCCTCGAGGGCTACCTCTTCGCCGAGGACGTCACAATCGCCGACATCACCGAGTCAACCCACCGCCTGTGGCTCATGGGCCCGACCGCGGCCCGCCTGCTGGCAGAGGCGGTCGAGCCCCCCCCGGGGGGCGCCGCCGACGCCTCGTCCGGGCCAACCGACCCGGTCTCCGCGTTGCCGCGCAACCGCGCGACCCGAGGCAAAATCGCCGGCGTACCCGTCCTCATCGACCGCCGCGATCTGTGCGCACAAACAGGCTACGAGCTGAGCGTGCCGTGCGAGCACACGCAGCGCGTCTACTCGAGACTGATCGAGCTCGGCGAGCCATCCGATGCCCAGCCCGAGCAGCCGTCGCCTGACTCGCTCGTCCCGGGCGTCCGCATGCGGCGGTGCGGGTGGCACGCGATCAACGTCGCCCGCATCGAGGCGGGCGCCCCGATCTTCAACCTCGACTTCGACGCGACCTGCCTGCCCGCCGAGACCGGCCTGCTCGGCTCGCGCGTGGACTTCAAGAAGGGGTGCTACCTGGGCCAGGAAGTCGTCGCACGCATGCACTCGCTGGGCCACCCGAAGCAGACACTCGTCGGACTCCGCGTCGATGCCCCAGCCCAAGAGGACGACGCGCCGCTGCCCGCCTCCGGCACGAAGGCGTACGCGACCGACGCCCGCGAGCGGGTTATCGGACACGTGACGAGTTCAACGATCTCCCCGATGCTCGGCGCCGCGCCCATCGCGCTGGCGATGATCCGCTGGGGCTCGCACGAGCCCGGGACGCGTCTGCAGCTTGTAGACGGCGGACACGAATCGATCGCCGTCGTGCAGGGCGATCTGCGATTCTGGCCGCCACGCGGGGCAATCGAGAACTCCTGAGATGTTGGCCATCGCCCGGGCCGGGTTGTGTTAGACTCCGGGTTGGTATCAAGGTGTCTCAACGACCGGAGGTTTCAGATGAACCGACTCGCACTGATCGCGCTGCTCGCGGCCCTCGGCCTGCTCTTCACGGGCGGCTGCGAGGAGGGCTCGTCCGACAGCGCCGCCGACAACATCGAGCAGGCCGCCGAGGACGCCGGTGACGCCGTCGGCGACGCCGCCGAGGACGCCGAGGATGCGGCCGAAGACTTGCTCGACGACGCCGAAGACGCGGTGGACGACGCGCTCGACGACGGCCCCTGAGCCAGCGCCCCACACGCCGCTGAAACACAGGGCGTCAACTACGCCCTCTCACACGCAGACACCCACGTTGCGCCTGCGGTACGTCAGTTCAACATCATCACCGACGCGTTTGACACGCCAGAGCCCGAACCGCCGCCCGGCGGCCAGCGTCTGCGCCGGGCGCCCGCTCGCGACCGACCGAGCCTGATCGTCACCCAGCAGCATCGGCGCGACGTACACCACCGCCTCGTCCACCAGGTCGTGCTCGAACAGCGAGCCGAGCAGCGCCGGACCAGCCTCGCACAGAATGCTCGACACGCCCATGCGCTCCCCGAGCGTCCGCAGCAGCATCTCCAGACGCAGGCGGCCGTTGTCCTCGGGCACACCCAGAATCATCACGCCCGCCTCCTCAAGGGCGCGGCGTTTCTCATCCGTGATACCCGCCGTCACCAGATCCTTCGAGCACGCGACCACCGTCGGGACGTCACGCGCGGTGCGCACAACCCTTGCACCGATCGGCGTGTCCAGGTCCGTGTCGATCACCACGCGCGTGGCGACGCGGCGCACACGCCGCACATCGCGCGCATTGAGTGTCGGATCGTCGGCGAGCACTGTCCCCGATCCCGTCAGCACCGCGTCCACGCGTGCACGCAACCGGTGCACTCGCACGCGCGACGCGGGCGAGCTGATCCACTTGCTCTCGCCCGTCCGTGTCGCGATCCGCCCGTCGATCGTCTGCGCCCACTTCGCGATCACCCAGGGCAGTCCGGTGGTAACCCGCCTGACGAACGGATCGCCCACACCTGTCGCGAGCGTGCTCTCGACGCACAACCCCGCGCGCACACCGCGCGATCGCAATACCTCCGCCCCACCCCCCGAATCTGGCGCCGGGTCGGCTCTCGCGAACACGACGCGCTCGATGCCCGCCTCGACAACCGCCTCCGTGCAAGGCGGCTGCTTGCCCGTGTGACAGCACGGCTCGAGTGTGCAGTACAGCGTCGCCCCGCGTGGATCCTCGCCCCGCCGCCGACAGTCCGCGATCGCCTCGCGTTCGGCGTGCAGACCGCCGAACTCCCGATGGTGTCCCAGCCCGATCACGCGCCCGTCGCGCACGATCACGGCCCCCACCATCGGGTTCGGCTCCACAAGCCCCGCGCCCCGCAGCGCGAGCCGCGCCGCCAGGTCCAGCATCCGCCGCGTCTCGTTCACGCCAAGAGCGTACGCCCCACCGCAACGCGGACGCCTAAGCGATCCGCACCATCTCCGCCCGCTCCGCCCCCCCCACGACCCCCTCGGCGTCGCGCAGCCAACGCCGCGCATCGGTCGTATACCCCGCCGTCGGCTTTAGCTCCGGCGCCCGCCCGCCCCAGTACCGGTTAAACCGCGCCATCGCCAGCTCGCGCACCAGCTTGGCCGTCATCGACGCCAACGCCACCGGCATGTGGTGGTCCTCGCACTCGGGGATAAACAGCGCCCCGACGTCCCGCCCGTCGCGGGCGGCGTACCGGCTCGCCCGCGCCGAACGCTCGAGCGTCTCGAACTCCTCGCCCAGTGCGGGCGCGACGATGTGCGAGTAGTCGCTCCGCCCGCTCTGGCGGTCGCACACGAGGCGTACCGGGCCCTCGTTCCCCCACCGCTCGCTCGTCTCGAGCATCAGATCGGCGACGATCGCGGCCGTCACCGCCGCCTTGCTACCGCACCCGCGCACCCGCTCGTTAAACCCCCGCTCGCACAGCGACACGCAGCGGAGTGCCACCAACTCGATCCCCGCCTGCTCCATCGCGCGGGCCACGACGTTCCCCGCGATCGCGACCTGTTCGGGCGTGCTCGACACCGGCAGCTCAACAGGTCCGCCGCCGTACCAGTCGTGGGGCTCGAACTCGGCGCCGAGCGTTGCGAAGAGTGCCTCGTCGCGCGCGCACACCTCGCCCCGCGCGCTCAGCATCGACAGCACCCCCCGCTCCAGGTGCGTCAAGGGGTGCTTGGTCTTCAGGTTGTTCGCGAGCTTGAGCTTCTTGGAGTCCGCGACCGCGACCCGCCCCCGCTTGTCGCCCCCGCCCCGGCACACGCCCTTGGAAAGCAGCTTCCACAGGTCCGGCGCGTGCCCGTCCGGTTTCCACCCACGCACCCGGAACGTCGCCATCCCCACGCACAGTGGCCCGAGCATCGGCCCGTACCCCGCCTCGTCGATGCCGCAATAGATCAGGTCCACGCGGCCACCCTAGCCCTGCCCACCGGGCGGGCGGCCAATCGACAACTCATGCACGCCCCGTCAGGGCGACACAGCCTCGTCGTAGAACGCCTCGAGATCCCCCCGGAGCTTTACGAGCGACGGCTGATGGATGTACATCATGTGCCCCGCTTCATACTCGTGGATCTCGATGTTTGTCCGCATCTCCGGCGCGAGCCCCATGTGGCTCATCGTGTGCTCGGTCCCGAAGAAGGGCGTCGCCAGGTCGTAGTACCCCGACGCGACGAACACACGCATGTGCGGCTGCTTGTGCATCACCGACCGCATCCGCTCCGCCACATCCAGGTACTGGTTGTTCCCCGCCGACCCGTACTCCCAGGGCCCGACGCCCGTCAGGATCTCGTAGGGCAGGTCCGACGCGTACCCCAGCTCCTCGCGCACGTACGAGTTCAGGCCCGCCGTGTAGATCGCCTGGATCGCCGCGTACGACGGGTCGTACTCGTACGAATCGCCCGCCGCGTCCCGGTCGATGCCCGTGAACCGCGAGTCGAGGCGCCCGACCGTCCGGCGCTGGTCGCGCAGGAGTTCCTTGGTGAAGTTGTAGATCACCGGCCGCAGGTTCGCCCGCTCGACGTAGTCCACACCCAGGCCCGTGTACCCCGCCACCCGCTCGGCCACCACCCGCGCCCGCTCGGGCTCCAGCCGGTCGCCCTGCATCAACGCCGACGCGTACTCACCCGCCGCGAACTCCTTGACCTCCGCGAGCAACTCCGCGATCTCGCGCTGCTGGTACCGGTCCGCCAGGGCGCCGTGGTAGTGCGCCGTCGCGGCGTACGTCGGCAGAAAGCAGACATAGGGCAGGTCGTTGCTCGGGTTGAACCGCGCTGTCTGGAACTGCAATATCGAAGACACCAGCACGATCCCGTTCAGGTTCATCCCGTGCGTGTCGTGCAGCTCCCGCGCCAGCCCCGCGGCCCGCGTCGTCCCGTAGCTCTCGCCCGCGATGAACTTCGGGCTCCGCCACCGACCGGTCCGCGAGACGTGCCTGCGGATAAACTCGGCGACCGACCGGATGTCGGACTCGACGCCGTGGAACGACCTCGCCTCGTCCTCGTCGCTCGCCCGCGAGTACCCCGTCGAGACCGGGTCGATGAACACGAAATCCGAACGATCCAGCAGCGAGAACGCGTTGTCCCGCAACCCGTACGGCGGCGCCCCCGGGTTCCCCATCTCGTCGGCGTACTCCACAATCCTGGGCCCGAACAGCCCCATGTGCAGCCACACGCTGCTCGACCCCGGGCCGCCGTTGAAGCTGAACGTGATCGCCCGCTCCGCCGCGTCCGGGACCGTGAACACCGCCAACGGGTCGTGCCCGGCGTCGATCAACGCCCGGGCTATCGCCTCTGCGTTCGCGTGCGGGCCGTCGTAGGTCGCGACCAGCGCGTCGTACTCCTCCGCCCCGAGCAGGCGCCGCCCGACCACCGCGTTCGGCGTCGTGGGATCGAACTTCCTGTACGCGATCGAGAAGATCCGCGCCCGCTCCTCGTCCTCGTCATCGACCAGCGACATCGTGTCCGCGATCGCCATGTAGTCCACGACCCGGTCGCCGACTTGGAGGCGGTGGACGCTGACAGCGGGCTTCTCCGGGTAGCGGACGTATGCCGCCCGCGCCGCGTCGTCGCCCCCGGCGTCGTCCTGGGCGGTGGCGTGGGCGGCGAACACCGCGAGAATCCCGGCGAGCCGGACGGTCCATCTGATCACGTTGTCGTGCATGCCCCGAGCATACCGGGCGCCCCGCGCCGATCACGCACGGACCACACCCCAAAAAACAACAGGGCCGGGCCCGAAGTGGCCCGGCCCGTCGTCAATGCGGATGAGAGGGATCGAACCTCCACGGGGTTTTACCCCCACTAGGACCTGAACCTAGCGCGTCTGCCAATTCCGCCACATCCGCGAATCGGGCGAACGCTAGCACCCCGCGCCCGCCCTGGCAACGCCGCGCCACCCAGACGCTCCCCGCCCCGCCCCGACAGAAACGCGGCGGCGATCCCGCCCAAGAATCCGGGGGCCCCGAACGCGGGCCGGGGGTCTCGCAATGCCCAGCCGTCGTCGATCAACTCTTCTCCGTGCCGCTCTCGTCATCGTTCTCGTCTGGGGCGTCTTTGCGGCCTGGCTGCTCGGGACCGCGTGGCGCCGTGTGCCCCTCTTCGAGCCGACCACACGCGCCATCTCCTCGTCGCCGATCCTGACCGGGGCCGACTACGCCGCCCTCATCGACACGCACCCCAGGCCGTTCGTCTACCGCGTCGATCACGCTCGCGGCGCCGTCCTCGTCTTCGGCGCCGAGCACACCATGGACCCCGCCGACCCGCAGCTCGACCGCGTCCGCAGTGCGTGGGACGATCTCGGCCCGACCATCGCGCTCATCGAGGGGCGCCTGGGCATGATGTTCCCCGCGTTCATGGACCCGGTGCGGACCTTCGGCGAGACCGGCGCCGTCCACGCCCTCGCCCGGCGCGACGCCGTCCCCACGTACTCGTGGGAGCCCCCGCCCGAGGCGATCTGCCAGGCCGCGCTCGACCAGGGCTTCACTCCCGAGCAGGTCGCGCTGCGACTCATGCTCAATCCCTACTTCTCGAATCTCCGCCACGGGCGCCCCGACAACCCAGAGGCATTCGTCGCCGACCGCCTGCCCGACCGCGCCCGGTGGCCCCAGATCGCCGACGTGCTCACATCCGTCCCGGCCATCGACGAGGCCTGGGCACGCCACTTCCCCAACGGCCCCGACTGGCGCGACGTCTCCGACCAGTTCGGCCTGCCCGGCGTTCTGGGCCAGATGGACCTCAACACCGTCCGCGACGAGCATCTCCTCGACGCCATCGCGAGCCTGCTGGCACGGGGCGAGCGTGTCTACGTGATCGCCGGCTCGAGCCACGCGGTGAAGCTCGAGCCGGCGATCCGTTCGCTGGTTCCCTAACCGCCGCCCGGGCTCAGGCCCCCGCGGCCTCGACCGCCGCCGCCTTCTTGCGCTGCGGCATGCGGTTGTCGAGGATCTTCTCGCGGATCTCCTCGAACAGCTCCGTGTTCTCGCGGAGGAAGTCCTTGGCCCGCTCGCGCCCCTGGCCCAGACGCAGCTCGCCATACGAGTACCACGCCCCGGCCTTGTCGCACACCTTGTCCTCGACCGCCATGTCGATCAGGTCGCCCGTCGCGCTGATGCCCTCGTTGAACATGATGTCGAACTCCGCCTGGCGGAACGGTGGCGCCACCTTGTTCTTCACCACACGCACCCGCACGTGGTTGCCCACCGGCACGTCACCGTCCTTGAGCGTCCCCGTCCGACGGATGTCGATCCGCACCGACGAATAAAACTTCAACGCCCGTCCGCCCGGCGTCGTCTCGGGCGAGCCGAACATCACCCCGATCTTCTCGCGGATCTGGTTGATGAAAATAACCGTGCAGCTCGACCGCGCGATCACGCCCGTCAGCTTCCGCATCGCCTGCGACATCAGCCGCGCCTGCAGCCCCACGTGCGTGTCGCCCATCTCCCCCTCGATCTCCGCCTTGGGGATCAACGCCGCCACCGAGTCGATCACGATCACGTCCACCGCGTTCGACCGCACCAGCAGCTCGCAGATCTCCAGCGCCTGCTCGCCCGTGTCCGGCTGGCTCACCAGCATGTCGTCGATGTCCACGCCGATGGTCCGGGCCCACGTCGGGTCCAGCGCGTGCTCGGCGTCGATGAACGCCGCCACGCCCCCCCGCTTCTGCGCGTTGGCGATCACCGTCAACGCAAGCGTCGTCTTGCCGCTCGACTCGGGCCCGAACACCTCGACGATCCGCCCCCGCGGGATCCCCTTGCCCCCCAGCGCCAGGTCGAGGCTCAGCGCCCCCGTCGAGATCCCCGGGATGTTCAGGTACGCCTCCTCGTCGAGGCGCATGATCGAGCCCTTGCCGAACGCCTTGTCGATCTGCGACAGCGTCCGGTCCAGCGTCTCTCGCTTCTTGGGATCAAGCTCGGGCTTGGGCTTCGCCGGCGCCTTCTCCGGCGCGAGCACCTCGACCGCCGCCGCCGGCTTGGGCGATTCCTTCGTCGCGGCCGCGCCCTTGGGCGCGTCCTTGGTCGTGGTTGGGGTCGCGGTGGCTGTGGACCCGTTGCTCGAGCCGCTATTGGTAGCGCGTGCCATATCGAACCGTCCTTTCTGCCGTGCGGGGCCTCGGGCGCTGTTGGGGACGGGCCGACCACCGCGCAAGCGGCTCGCCCTGAATCCCCGCAGCCTTGCGGGCGCACGGGTCTCGACGCTGGGTTCGTCCGGCGGCCGTCCTGGCCAACCGATCCGACCGGGGGCGGCGTCGCTCGCGGGCCCGGTTCCCGGACCGTATCAGACCCCGAACCTGCTGTCAACGTCAGGGACACGGTCGGGTACCCAACTAGCGGATATTTTTTGCCTGTGTCAGGCCATGCCGCTCCACAGCGGTCCAAGCCCAGACGGAGGATCCCCCATGACGACCCAGAAACCGGGCCGACTCGCCCGCCCCTGGCTCCTCGCCCCCGCGGCCATCGCCGTCGTGATCGCCCTCGGCCTCGCCGCCGCCCCGGGCGACCACGACCGCTTCGAGTACGGCGAGCTCACCATCGTCGGCGACAACGCCCTGTTCGTCACCGAGACCAAGGCCGTCCGCCTCGAGGCGCCCGACGCCAAGGGCAGCGCCCGCACCACCGACCGCGGCCGCTCCCGCGTCCGCCTGGACGTCAAGCTCAAGCACCTCAACACCCTCGGCGCCGCCGGCTGGGTCTTCGTCTCCGCCTCCAGCGTCGAGGAGGGCGAGACCTACCTCATGCAGCGGCGCCGATAGGAACCGCCCCAGAGGTCAGCACGAACACGCGTCCGGCCGATAGACGGCCATGGAGACCGGACCCATGGACACCGTCTGCCCCAAGTGCAAGGCCGACATCA
Source organism: Phycisphaerales bacterium (assembly GCA_029260515.1). Classification (GTDB taxonomy): domain Bacteria; phylum Planctomycetota; class Phycisphaerae; order Phycisphaerales; family UBA1924; genus JAJRXR01. The sequence continues at coordinate 193,070 of JAJDDC010000040.1, forward strand.
CCCCCGACGACGTCAACGTCGCACAGAACGTCGCCTACTGCCGCGCCTGCGACACCCTGCACAAGCTCTCCGACCTCGTCGAGCGTGAGTCCTTCGACGACGCCGCGGCCGGCGAGATCCCCGCCGGCGCCTGGCTCCGCGACGACGGGCGCCAGACCCGCGTCGGCGCCACCATGCGCTCGGTCGGGACGGCGATCTTCTTCCTCATCTTCTCGACCTTCTGGAACTCGATCGTCGCGATCTTCGTCGTCGGCGCGATCGGCTCCCTGCTCGGTGGCGATTCATCCGTCTCGATCGGCGAGGGCGACAACGCCCGCCCGATCGAATCGGGCGACTCCTTGTTCGTGCTGCTGTTCATGATCCCGTTCGTCCTCGTCGGCCTCGGCACGCTCGCCGTCGCGCTGCTCGCGCTGTTCGGCAGGGTCGAGGTCACGCTCCGCCCGGGCCAGGGCCGTGTTTTCACGGGCCTCGGCCCGATCGGCTGGTCACGCCGCTTCGACAGCACACGCGTCAAGAACGTCTCGATCGAAACCGCCAACTCCTCGACCAACGGCAAGCCCGACCGCCAGGTGGTCATCGACGCCGCCGACCGCACGGTCAAGCTTGGCACGACGCTCTCGCGCGCGAGGCGCCGCTGGATAGCCGCGGCGTTGCAGCGCCTGCTCGTCGCCTAGTCGTCGTCCTCGGGCGCAGGGACGGCGTCCGCCGGCGTCGCCTGCATCGCCGCACGCACGCCGTGCACGTGCACCAGCTCGCCGCCCATGTGCCCCGCCCACGCCAGGCGCGACGCCGCGTAGCCATAGACCACCACGAACACGACAGCGCCGATGCCCACGGCGACCCGCCTGGGCGTCCCCTTCTTCAGCCCCGCCCCCAGCCCCACGACCACGACGAACAACGCCGTCGTGACGATAAACATCGTCCGCGCCCACTCGCCCATGTGCTCGTGCTCGCTGATCGCCCGCTCCGCGGCGACGCTCGTCGCGACGACCGTGTGCTCCGTCGCCTCGCCCGACATCACCGCCGCGAACGAGGCGCCGGTCCCGCCCAGCAGCAGCAGCAACGCCGCGAGCATCCACGCCAGGCGCCGCGGCTTGTCGACCGCCCCGATCAGCATCGGGACCCACGCGACCATCAGCAACGCGATCGGGAAGTGCACGACCAGCGGGTGGGCGCTGTCCCACGGCTGCATCGGGGGGAACAGGTTCATGCGAGCTCTCCAAGGGCGGTCGTGACCGGCCCGGTCAGCACCGAGCGTACCGAGACCCGGCTCAACTCGCCTCGATCGCCGCGATCATCTGGTCCAGGTCCTTGTTGACGCACTTGACCATGTACCCGTTCATCAGGGGCCACAGCGGCCTCGTCAGCTTCGCGCCAAACGAGACAGCCTTCAGCCGCCCGGCCATCTCGAACACCGTCCCGCCGTTCTCTTCGCGGAACGCGTGGTCGAAGTGCATCTCGCACCCGCACGAGTTCGCGCTCATCGTGTAGCTCTTGCCCGCCTCGAACGCGGTGATCTCCATCTCCTCCGTCCGCTCCTTTTTGCCCATCAGACGCGTCTCCTTGAACCGCGTCCCCTTCCCGAACGGCCCGTCGGTCAGCACCTCGAAGCTCTTGATCCCGTCGATCGTTCTCGCGGCGAAATCGAAGTCCGTGAACGACGCGAACGCTTTCTCGACCGGCGCCTCGATCCGACGCGTGATCACCCAGTTGCCCATGGTTCTGCTCCGATCCGCCCGCCGCCCCCGCCCCCCACTCCGGGCGCCGGGCCTCTATCCTGTGCCTCGCCGCCAAGCCTACCCGCACGAGACCACCCGATCATGGCCGACCCGAGTCCCAACACACTCCGCTCGAGCACCGACGAGTACCTCGCCACAGAGGCCGCGATCCGCCAGGGCGGCGGCCCGAAGGCCATCCAGCGCCAGCACGACAAGGACCGCCTCACCGCCCGCGAACGCGTCGCCAAACTCATCGACGAGGGCGCCCCCTTCCAGGAACTCGCCCTCTGGTCCGCCCACGGCATGTACGCCGACCACGGCGGCGCCCCCGCCGCCGGCGTCGTCACCGGCATCGCCCGCGTCCAGGGCCGCCCCCACATGATCATCGCCAACGACGCCACCGTAAAGGCCGGCGCCTTCTTCCCCATGACCTGCAAGAAGATCATCCGCGCCCAGACCATCGCGCGCATGGCCCGCCTCCCCCTCATCTACCTCGTCGATTCCGCCGGCGTCTTCCTGCCCATGCAAGAAGACGTCTTCCCCGACACCGACGACTTCGGGCGGATCTTTTTCCTCAACTCCGTCATCAGCGCCGAAGGCATCCCCCAGACCGCGGCCATCATGGGCTACTGCGTCGCCGGCGGCGGCTACCTCCCCGTCCTGTGCGACACACTCATCATGACCGAGGGCTCGGGCCTCTACCTCGCCGGCCCCGCACTCGTCAAGGCCGCCATCGGCCAGGACGTCACCGACGAAGAGCTCGGCGGCGCCTCCATGCACGCCGCCATCTCCGGCACCATCGACTTCAAAGAACCCACCGACGACGCCGCCATCAACCGCGTCCGACGACTGGCCTCGAAGTACCCCGACGACGACCTCTCCTGTCTCATGACCGAGAGCCAGAAGGCCAAACTTCGCGCTTTCTTCGATCGCGCCGAAGACGCCGTCGATCAGGGCGTCAACCCCCGCGAGCTCCTCGGCTCTGGCGGGCACGAGCCCTACCGCGACCCCTCAGACATCTACACCCTCTTCACCGACAAACCAGGCCAGCAGTACGACGTCAAGGACATCCTCGCCTGCATCGTCGACTCCGCTGCCCAGCCCGACGGCGACCACGAGACCCTCGCCCCCGACCTCGACGAGTACAAGCCCGACTACGGCCCCTCCATCGTCTGCGCCTACGCCCACATCAACGGCCAAGCCGTCGGCGTACTCGCAAACCAGGGCAAGCTCACCCAGCAAGCCACCCCCGGCGGCAAGTCCGGCCCCTCCAAATCCACCAACATGCCCCGCGTCATCTACGAACAAGCCGCCGACAAAACCGCCCGCTTCATCATGGACGCCAACCAACGCAAGATCCCCCTGATCTTCTTCCACGACACGACCGGTTTCATGGTCGGCCGCGACTCCGAACAGGCCGGCATCATCCGCTCGGGCGCCAAAATGGTCAACGCCATGTCCAACTCCGTCGTCCCCAAGATCGTCGTCATCATGGGCGGCAGCTACGGCGCCGGGAACTACGCCATGTGCGGCCGCGCCTTCGACCAGTTCCTCAGTTTCGCCTGGCCAGGCGCAAAGTGCTCCGTCATGGGCGCCTCCCAGGCGACGGGCGTGCTCGCGATGATCGAAGAACGCTCCCGCCAGCGCAAGGGCGAAGAGATCGACAAGGACACCCACGACCAGATCCTCGCCGCCGTCCGCGCCAGCTACAACGAGCAGCAGGACATCCGCCACGCCGCCAGCCGGGGCTGGGTGGACCGGATCATCGAGCCGCACAGGACGCGGGAGGAGCTGGCCGCGGCGCTGGAGGCGGCGGGGAACTGGGACTACTCGCGGGAGTTCAGGACTGGCGTACTACAGACCTGACTTACTATCATTGGCTGCCACGCCAATTCGAGAAGATACGCATTGCGCCGCACAAGTGGCCTCCCCCGAGAAAGATACGACCGATGCCGCGTACCTGCTCAAGTCTGCCAAGGCAGTGAACCAACTTGGACTACAAACCACACAATGACCGCCAAATGCTTTCATATCTATGGCTAGGATTCCGGTCTACTTACGGCCCCGTCATTTCATTTCTTGGCCTGATTCTCGCCTTGATGGCGTTCTGGACTCTGGGCGAGACGCTCCTATCTGCGGCATGGCTGATTGCGGCCCTTGCAGTTGCACTCTTGATAGCACTTGCGCTCTTCGGCGCACTGTGGCACGCCACAACGCGAGAAGGCGAGCTTTACCCCCGCGTGTTGCATGTACAAACAGCTCCCGCACCGTATCCGAATGACAAGGTGTTATTGACGATCAGTCCGAGTTCGTTTTTCTTAAGGAATGCAGAGGCAACTGTCTTCGTCGCTATCAACGGAACAGAGATTCCGGCCGCGCTGGGGCGCGTTGTAGAAATTCAAACAGACATGAAAGTACAAGTGCTCGCAGCCGTGATCACCAGCAACGCAGACGTCGCTACTCGATTCCCTCCTGAGGACGATGAGGGGCTGAGGTCGATCATCATCAAACCCGGTATTCCAGATTCACTAAGAGCATTTGCCAATGCCTGAATCAGAACAAAAACAGCGAATTGTCTATCGAGTTGCCGCCGTGCTTGACCAAGACATGCAAATCGTGATCAATGCTGGTGGGCAAGACGGCCTCAAAGTGGGTGACGAATTCCTTATCTACAGCTTGAGCGTGGAACCGATCGTAGATCCAGTGACGAAGCAACCGCTGGAGAATCTAGTCACGATACGTGGCTACGGTCGGATCGTCTTCGTGCAAGACCGAATAGCGACAGTGCAATCTTCGAAGCAAGTCCGGCTTGCACACACCCGCCCTGGCTCGCTGTCAAGTATCGCGGGCGCCTTTGCATCGTTGTACCCGGATCGTGTTTACGAAGATGAAGTCAAAGCCTCGCGTCCCTTCGACGACCCCCAAGTTGGAGACTACGCCAGGCTGATTTCGTAGGCACTGAGCCGGGTGCCCGCCCAACGCGCAGCGAAGCGGAGCTTTAGGCGGCGGCGATCGCGGAGATCGTCGGTATGACACAAAAGCCCTTGCGCTATTGTGCCATTCTCTCTAGTTTCTTCGACTTCAGTGCCAGATACTCCACGTCTTGATCGTTCAACCCAAACTGCATACATGCCTTGGCAACCTCAGCGGCTCGACTGGGCTCGCCCGATTTTTCCAACAGAATGATGAGCCGTTTCGGAACGCTCACATGTACAAACGTCGGCAAGTCTGAAACCTCTGTCCGAAGAGCCGGCAAGAGTACGGGCGCCTCCAATAGCCATTGCCAGCATGCCCACTCACACCATTGAAGTGCGTCAGGCCGATCGTTCCGCGCACTGTAGGTGACCTCCGCAAGATTCTGGAGGAAGAAATGCCGGGAGACAGGATGACTTTGCTGATTCCGCACTGTTAACATCTCGTCTATGTCGCTGCCCGCTGACGATGCGGAGACCATGCTCATTGGAACAGATCGGCCGCCCCGAATCTGCATGGTGTTAGGCACGGTTTGCATCGACTCGGGACGAGTGGCAACCGGCATCGATGTAATGAAACCCCACGCCGATGCGGAATCACATGCCTCGTCCTCATCCAAGCCCATGAGCCGGAGAAGGAACGTCCGCCCGGTCAGCCGGTCCACACACTCTGCATTGAAGTGTTGAACCATCGCTTTATCGTAACGAATCTGGTTGATTGCGCCCTCCCGCGCGCGCAAACACCTCGCCCTCCCCCTCCCAACCCTGGACGCCGCCCGCCGACGCCGTAGCGTTGGCCCATGACCAGCCCGGACCACCTCGACGCCATCGCCCTGACCGACCCGTCTTCCACCCTCTCCCCTTGGGGGAGAGGGCAGGGTGAGGGGTCTCCGTCTGCTCCTTCTTCTCCGCCGCCTCCCTCCCTCTCCCCCGTGGGGGAGAGGGCCGGGGTGAGGGGGTCTCCTTCCTCTCCGCCCCCTCCCTCCTCCTCCGGCGCCACGCCTGACCGCGTCAGCGGCAGCCGCGCCTCCCCCGGTCCCCGGTCCCCGGTCCCCGATCCCCAGCAACGCGCCGCGTTGCTCCGCCACTACCTCGAAGGCGAGTCCGACCTCATCTCCCTCGCAGAAATCCACGACCTCGACCTCGATGACATGCTCGCCTTCCTCGAGCACCCGGACACCCGCGCCCGCATCGACCGCCTGAACAAACTCGCCGCCCAGCGTGCCACCGACGCCGCCCTCGCCGCCCGCTCCGAGGCGGTCACCACCCTCCGCGACCTCACCCGCCGCCACGCGGCAACGCCCACCGACGCCCTCGCCAGCTGCCGCGCCGCCACCCAACTCCTCAGGCTCGCCGCCGCCCCCGCCGCCGGCCCCCGGAAATCTCTTTCACCCGGCTTGACAACCCCCCGGCCGGACGCAATACTTGCACGATGGCACAAACGAGCAAGAAACCCCCACGCACCCCCGCCTCCGCCGCACGCCGGCGCGCCCCGCTCGACCGCCTGCTCGACCCCGAGCTCTTCCGGGCCCTGGGCGACCCCACACGCCTGCTCCTGCTCGCCTGCCTGTGCAAGTGCGCCCGCGAGTGCACCGTCTCCGAGGTCGGCGGCTGCTGCGACGTGGACCTCTCCGTCGTCTCCCGCCACCTCGCCACGCTCGAACGCGCCGGCGCCGTCCGCTCACGCCGCGAGGGGCGCACCGTCTTCTACGCCGCCTCGTTCGACCACCTCACCACATCTCTCCGATCCCTCGCCGACGCCCTCGACGACTGCGCCCGCTGCCGAACGCCGGGCTGCAACTGCTGACACGAGAAACCCGCCGCGCTCCCGGTGCGGCCGCGAAAGGAACACCCCCATGACCGACAAGAACACCCCCTGCTGCGACGACACCTGCTGCCCGCCCGAGGGCGACACATCGACCGCGACCAAGGCCGACGTCCGCGACACCGTCCGGGCCGGGTACGGCGAGATCGCCCGCTCGGGCCAGTGGTCGTCCGTGAGCACACAGCCCGCGAGCGAAGCCGGCGCCGAGGCGTCCTCGTGCTGCGGCGGCGGCGGCGGGTGCTGCGGGCCGACGACGCTCACGCCCGATCAGGTCGCCATCGCAGTCGGGTACGTCAGCGACGAGCTGACCGGCCTGCCCGTGGGCGCGAACATGGGCCTCTCGTGCGGCAACCCCACCGCCCTCGCCTCACTCGCGCCCGGCGAGGTCGTGCTCGACCTGGGCTCGGGCGGCGGGCTTGACTGCTTCATCGCCGGGCCCAAGGTGGGCCCCACCGGCCGCGTCATCGGCGTGGACATGACTCCCGACATGCTCACCAAGGCCCGCAAGGGGCTCGACGCGTACCGCAGGCACGCGGGCCTCGACAACGTCGAGTTCCGCCTGGGCGAGATCGAGAACATTCCCGTTGCCGACGCGAGCGTGGACGTGGTCATCTCCAACTGCGTGCTCAACCTCTCGCCCGACAAGGCGCGCGTGTGGCGCGAGATCGCCCGCGTCCTCAAGCCCGGCGGCCGCGTCGCGGTCTCGGACCTGGCGCTGCTCAAGCCCCTGCCCCAAGACGTGCTCGACGACGTCGAGGCGCTCATCGGGTGCGTCGCCGGGGCGGTGCTCGTCGAGCAGACCCGCGCCGACGCCGCGGCCGCGGGGCTGACGGACATCGAGCTCATGTCCAAGCCCGAGTACATCGCCGCGATGACGGACTGGCAGGACCCCCTGTACAAGGGCATCCTGTCGCGGCTGCCCGAGGGCGCGTCCCCGAGCGACTACATCACCAGCCTCGACGTGAGCGCTCGCCGCCCCGCGTGAGTGTCTCGCAGGCCCCTACTTCACCTTCCCGAGCAGCAGGAACCGCCGCGGCTGCAGCTCGTCCTTCAACCCGTCCAGGGGCGTCGCCGTCATCGTGTCGTTGCTCGCGTGGTTCACCCACAGGTTCACCGGCCGGATGACCGCGAGCTTCTTGTCGTGCTTGACGATCACCTGCGCCTGCAGGCGTGAGCGGTCGATGAAGTACCACGTGCCGTTGGAGTACCGCCACATGGTCTCGCGCTTCCACTGCTCGCTCGGGAACCGGACCGCGAGCACCTTCGCGCCCTTCTCGACGTCCGTCCACGCCTTGGTCGCCCGCGTCGCCAGCGCCTTTTTGTCGCCGCCCGCGTAGCTGTCCGAGGGCAGCGGGTTCTCGCGGATGATCAGCTCTTCGAGCGACTTCTGCTTCTTCGCCAGCCCCGCCTTGAACGCGTCCAGCTCCTCGCGCACCGCGGGCGCCCCGGCCGGGTCCAGCGCCGCGTACAGCGTGTACTTCTCCTCGGCCCACTCCACCCGCTGGGGGATCCCGCCCGTGAAGAACATCGGCTTCTGCTCGGCCACCGCCTCGTCGGCGTACTGGCCCGCCTCCGCCATGTCCGCACGGATCTGCCCGGGCAGCGTCTGCTTCTCCTGCTCGGCCTGCGCGTAGAACGCGTTGTACCGCTCGAGCATCGCGTTGCCCGAGCCCTCCACGTGCTTGCCCTCGTCGGTCTGCTGCTCCATCAGGCGCCGGTACTTCTGGGCGATGCGGATCAGCTCGTTCTTGGACGCCTCGCCCTGGGCGAAGACCTCAGCGGCCTGCGGACGATCGGTTTGGAAGAGTCCCAGGTTGCCGTACATCGCGGACAAGCCCCGGATGCGTTCCAGGTCGGCGCGCAGGTCGGGGTAGTTTGCGGGGTTGATGATCTGCTGGAGGCGAGAGTGGATGGGCGAGAGGTACGCCTCGGAGGCCGTGATAGATTTTTTCTGGGTTGCGAGCCGATCCACCTGCTCGGCGACGCCGGCCCCGTTGGCGGGCAGAGGCTTGAGCGTGTCGCCCGCGAAGCCCGCCTTGCGCTGTGCCTGCTCGATGGTGTACATCGCCTGCGCCAGGATCCGGTGGTCGAAGGCGTCCTTGTCCTCGACGCCTTTGAGCTGCACGACGAGCTGGTCGAGCGCCCTCGTGTACCCCTCGACCTCGCGGAGGTGGAAGCGGGCGTTCTTGAGCTGTTCTTCCTGCTTGTAGTCGAGACGAACGGTCGCGTCCGCCGGCGTCTTCGCGGGCTCGGTCTCGCCTGCGTCCGGCTTCTCGGCGGGCTTGTCGGTCTCCTTGGTGGCGGCGGTCTTGCCCGCGAGGCGGTCGTCGAGGGCCTTGATCTGCACGGTTGCGGCGTCGAGCGAGGCGCGTGCCGCGGCGACGCCCGCGTCGTCGGCGGGCAGGCCCTCGAGCGCAGTCTGGGCGGGCTCGACGTACGCGCGGGCCTGGTCCAGGCGGAGCTTGGTGAGCTTGGCCTTGGAACCCTTGGGCGGCTCGGCGCCGGGGCCGGCCGAGTCGAGGGCGAGCTTGAGGTTCGACTCCAGGTTGGAGATGTGGCTGAGCGCGTGGTCGAGCAGTTGCTGCTGTTGGGCGGTCAGGTCCAGGATGAGGACCGGGGCCGGGCGGGCGGCGCGCGCGGGGGTGGGCGCGGCCATAAGAACGCAGATGGCGGCGATCGCCGCGGCGGTGAACTCTCGCATGTCGTCTCCTCGGCCCGCGTCGGTGTGAGCATCCGGGCGAACGCCCATTGTGCTCGATCGCGGTCGGTCGGACAAGCGCCCGGCTCCGGAGGCGCCGTCCGTGTGGTCGCGGGTCGCTTCGTGTGCGAGCGGGCGGCCGCCACGGGCGCCCCGGGATACCCTCACACCGAGATGTGAGGAGGAACAGGATGCCGAGCCCGACACGCCGACGGAACACGACCCTGGCGATCATGACGATCGCCCCGCTCCAGGGGTGCGTGTTCTACGACATCGAGCGCCAGCTCGTCCGTGCCAACGACACGCTGGTGCGTGTCGAGACTGCGCTGGAAGAGGTGCAGCGGACGAACGAGAACCTCGTCGAGCTCCAGTCGCAGCTCCGCACCCTCGACACCATCGACGGCTCGCTCTCGAGCGTTGACGGCTCGCTCGACAAGGTGGACGGGGAGCTGGACAGGATCGAGTCCTCGCTCTCGGCGCTCGATGCGCACATGGCCTCGCTGCGGGGCACGATCACGAGCATCGACCGGGCGATCCCGTTCCTGAGTGTCTCGACCCCGGTCGAGGCCGAGGGCGAGGCGGGCGAGGGCGAGGCGGGGGCCGGCGTGGACTCGGGCGACGGGGCCCCCGGCGGCGAAGATCGCCCGGAGCCCGAGGCGTCGGAGACCGAGGACGACGGGTGAACGGCCAGCTCGTTGCGCTGGCGACGTGTGCGCACCATGACGGCTTCATCGCGGGCGATGACGAGGCACTCGCCCGGAGTCTCGACGCGCTGGGCTACGAGATCCGGCGCCCGTGCTGGGACGACCCGGGTGTGGACTGGGCCTCGTTCGCGGCGGTGCTGATCCGCACCACCTGGGACTACCAGGAACGACTGGGCGAGTTCCTCGCGTGGGTTGAGCACGTGGGCGCCCGGACACGGCTGTTCAACCCCCCCGAGATCGTACGCGCAAACGTGGACAAGCGGTACATGCGCCTGCTTGCGGGCGCGGGTGTGCCGACCGTGCCCACGGCGTGGATCGAGTCGTGCGGGGGCGAGCGGGCGGTGCGGGACGCGCTCGAGACACTCGGGACTGACTCTGGCGTGCTCAAGCCGGTGGTCGGGGCGGGCGCTTCGGGGATGCTCGTGTTCGGCGCTGGCGAGATCGAGGCTGCGGGCGTGCATGCCGACGAGTTGGTCCGTGCGTACGGCGGCGTGCTCGTCCAGCCGCTGCTCGGGTCCGTCCGCACGCGGGGCGAGTTGAGCCTCGTGCTGATCGACGGTGCGTGCACGCACGCGGTCCGCAAGTCCCCGGCCCCGGGTGAGTGGCGAGTGCAGATCGAGTTCGGCGGCGCCTACGAACCCGAGACGCCCGGCGGGGGCGAGCGGGACGTGGCGGCCCGGGCGGTGCGGGCGCTGTGTACGGGCGGGGCGCCCTTGTACGCCCGGATCGACCTGGTCGAGGTCGATGGCGTGGGGCCGGCGGTGATCGAGGCCGAGCTGGTCGAGCCCGAGCTGTTCTTCGCCTGGGCGCCCGAGGCCGGTGGGGCGCTGGGGCGGGCGCTTTCGCGACGCCTGGGCGGGCAGGTACCATCGGGCGCATGAGCGATCGCGTTCGCATCACGGACGTGGCCCCCCGGGACGGCCTGCAGAACGAGCCCGGCTCGATCCCCACCGACGAGAAGGCGGAGCTTGTCGGGCGCCTCGCGAGCGTCGGCGTGGACGAGGTCGAGGTGTCGAGCTTCGTGAGCCCACGCTGGGTGCCCCAGCTGGGCGACGCGGCGGAAGTGTTCGCGCTCGTGGCGGCCGCGAAGCCGGCGGATGTTGTGTTCTCGGCGCTGGTCCCCAACGAGAAGGGGATGCGGGCGGCGCTGCACGTCAACGAGCACGCGGGGCGGCGTGTGATCGACAAGGTGGGCGTGTTCACCGCCGCGAGCGAGACGTTCAGCGAGCGGAACACGAACGCGACGATCGCCGAGTCGATCGGGCGGTTCGCGCCTGTTGTCGCGGGCGCCCGCGCCGACGGCATGGCGGTCCGTGGGTACGTCTCGTGCGCGATCGCGTGCCCGTTCGAGGGACCGATACTGCCCACGAGGGTCGCGGAGGTGTGCGCGCGCCTGCTGGACCTGGGCATCGACGAGCTCGACCTGGGCGACACGATCGGCGCTGGCGAGCCAGAGACCATCGACGCGCTGCTGATGGAGGTCATCGACCGGCTGGGGGGGAGGGCGGTCAACGACCGTGGGGACCCGGTGCTCACCCTCCACCTCCACGACACGTTCGGGCGGGCCGCGGCGTGTGTTACACGGGCGTTGGAGATCGGCGTGCGGTCGTTCGACGCGTCGGTCGCGGGGCTGGGCGGGTGCCCCTACGCGTCGGTCGAGGGCGAGCGGGCGCCGGGCAACATCGCGACCGACACGCTGGTGCGCACGATCGAGGAGGCGGGGTTCACGACGGGCGTGGACAGGTCGCGCCTCGCGGCGGTCGCGGCGTACGCGGCCCGGATCGTCAACGCCTCGCGCCTCGACCACCTCGACGAGGCGGGCGAGATCGATGAGGAGGGCCTGTGATCCGCGTCGAGCGCGACGGCGGCGTGGGTCTGCTCCTGCTCGACCGGGCGGCGCAGCGCAACGCGTTGACGCCGGAGATGCTCGCGGGGCTGCCCGGGCGGGCGCGGGAGCTGGCGGAGGACTGCCGGGTGGTTGTGCTCGGGGGTGAGGGGCGTGTGTTCTGCGCGGGGTTCGATCTCAAGATGTGCGCCGCGGATTCGACGGGCGGGACAATGCGTGCGCTGCTCGCGGGGCTCGCCGAGGCGATCGCAGTCTTGCGGACGCTGGAGGTCCCGGTCGTTGTCGCGGCGCACGGCGCGGCGATCGCGGGCGGGGCGGCGCTGCTCGGCGGCGGAGACGTTGTCGTCACCGACACACACACGAAGATCGGGTACCCGGTCGTGAAGATCGGCGTGAGCCCCGCGGTGTCGGCGCCGTTCCTGGCGAGCGGTGTCAACGGCGGCGGTGTCCGCCAGCGGCTGCTCGACCCGGGACTGATCGACGGCGCGGGCGCCCACCGCATCGGGCTCGCGCACGAACTCGTGGCCGAGCCCGGCGCCGTCCGTGCGCGGGCGGTCGAGATCGCGCGTACGCTCGCGTCGAAGCCCGGGGGGGCGGTCGGCGCGACGCGGGCGTGGCTGGACGAGATCGAGGCGGGGCTTACACCCCTGGGCGCTGGCGCCGCGGCGCGCGGGCTCAGGGCGAGCCTCTCGATCGCGGGCAACGAGGACGAGCGGGCGAGGCTCGCACAGATGTGGGGCACGAAGTGAGCGAGTTGGCGACACTGGAACTCAACGGCGGCGTTGCGACGTTGACGCTGCGACGGGTCGGGCAGCGCAACGCGCTGTCGGTCGATCTGCTCGAGGCCCTGCACGCGCGGATGGACGAGGCGGATGCGATCGAGGGGCTGCGGGTGCTCGTCGTGGCCGGGGAGGGGCGGGCGTTCTGCGCGGGGATGGACCTGAAGCAGGTGGTCGTGGCCGAGTCGGGCGACCCGGGGCTGGCGTTGCGGCTGCTGTCGTCGCTGGGGGAGCTGACGCTGCGGCTGCGCCGCCTGCCGGCGGTGACGGTGGCGTCGGTGAACGGGGCGGCGATCGGGGGCGGGTGCGGGCTGTCGTGTGTGTGCGACATCTCGGTCACGCACGAAGGCGCGAAGCTCGGATTCCCCGAGGTGGATATGGGGCTGTGCCCCGCGGTCGTGGCGCCGTGGGTTGTTCGAAAGGTTGGCGCAGGGATGGCGCGCAAGATCCTGCTGATGGGCGGGCTGATCGAGCCGGGCGAGGCGCTGCGAGTCGGGCTTGTCAACGAGCTGGTCGGATCGCGCGAGGCGCTGGACGAGCGCGTCGGGGAGATCGCGGCGCGGCTCGCGGACGCGAGCGGGCACGCGCTGGCGGCGACCAAGTCGCTGCTCAACGAGCTGGACAACTCGCTCGATGCGGGGCTGATCGGGCGCGGGGCAGAGCTGTCGGCGCGGGTGCTCGCGACGCCCGAGGCCCAGGCGGCGTTGTCTGCGCGTCTGCGCTGATGCCGTCGGCGTATGTGGGAACACACAGCGGCTTGGACGGGATGTGATCGGGGCATTCTGAGGGCCCGGGGCCTATACTTTGTCCGGGCGACGCGGGCCGGTTCAGGCCCCCGCCCAAGAGGATGGGCCGAGGACGAATGAGCGCACTGCCGCTGCCAGTTCGTGTTGAGGGGCGGGGAGATCGGGCGCGGGTGGGCGTACTTACGCTGGACCCGGGCGATCGGCCGGTCGTGGTGATCGATCGGGCGTTGGTCGCCCGCCTGGACGCGACCCTCGACGCGCTGCCGGCGGATCTGACTGGGCTGGTTGTTGTTTCGGGTTCGCCGCGTGCGTTCGTCGCGGGCGCTGATCTGAAGGAAATCCACGACGCGGACGACGCCGCGCTGCTCAAGTACCTGGAGCACGCCGCGGGCGTGTTCGGGAGGCTGAGCCAGCTGCCCTATCCGACCGCTGCCGCGATCAACGGGGCGGCGCTGGGCGGGGGGCTCGAGCTGGCGATGCATTGCGACGGGCTGATCGCGGCTCCCTCGGCGGGCGGCAAGCCATACCCGGTGGGGCTGCCGGAAGCGGGTCTGTGCATCTGCCCGGGCTGGGGTGGGACGAACCTCATGGCGGCTCGGATGAGCGCCGAGGACGCGATCCGGCGGACCGCGGTGGGCAGGACAATGACGTTCGACGAGGCGGGGGACGCGCGGCTGTTCGACGAGGTATGCGACGAGCCCGAGAGGCTCGTCGAGTGCGCATCGGCATGGGTCGCGGGGCGGGCGGCGCCCGAGCGCGACGGGGCGCCGAGCCAGTGGATCGGTCGTGCGGCGAACGCGGGCCGCGTCCGATCGGCGTTGGACGCGTGCCGGGACGAGATCGGGACGAGCGAGCAGGGCGCCGCGGTGGCGGACTGCGTCGCGGCGGGGCTCGACGGGGGCTGGGATGTAGCGATCGCGCGGGAGCGGGGGCATCTGGTCCGCCTGCGCCGTACGCCAGCTGCCGTGAATGCGATCGAGGGCTTCTTCGCGAAGACCGCGAAGCGCTGACGGGGCCTACGCCCCACGAGAAATGACGAACGGGATCGGCCTCGCGGCCGGATCCCGGCGACGACGGAGACGACGCGATGGCCGACCTGAAGAAGATGAAGGGTGTGAGCGAGCGTGATCAGAAGATGATCGCGGACGCCGAGACGCTGCTCGGACCCGAGCCCGGCTCGATGGGCGTGGTCAAGAACTACTTCTGGGGGAACCTGCGGGATGACCTTCTGTTCCCGTACCCGGACATCGCCAAATCCAGCCCGCAGGAGACGGCCGAGTGTGACCAGTTGCTGGCGCGGCTCGAGGAGTACCTCAAGAACGAGCACCCCGCGGTCAAGATCGACCAAGAGCAGTACATGCCCGAGTGGGTCATCCAGCGGCTGTTCGACCTTGGTGTTCTGGGCATGACCATCTCCAAGGAGAGCGGCGGGCTGAGCATGGGCATCACGAGCTACAACCGCGTGCTCGACCTGATCGGGTCGTACTGCGGTTCGACGGCGGTCGTCGTGTCCGCCCACCAGTCGATCGGGTGCAAGGCCGTGATGCTGTTCGGAACCGATGAGCAGAAGAAGCGGTGGCTGCCCAAGCTGGCCCGCGAGTGGCTCAGCGCGTTCTGCCTGAGCGAGCCCAATGTCGGGTGCGACGCGGGCGGGCAGGAGACGCGGTGCGAGCTGTCCGCTGACGGGTCGCACTACATCCTCAACGGCGAGAAGAAGTGGGCGACGAGCGGCGCGATCTCGGGGCTGTTCACCGTCATGTGCAAGCAGAAGATGGGCGACGGCAAGGAGAAGGTGACGGCGTTGGTGTGCACGCCGGACATGGACGGGATCGACATCTTCCAGAAGAACCGGTCCAAGTGCGGGATCCGTGGGACATGGCAGGCGCGGATCCGGTTCAACAACGTGCGGGTGCCGCGTGAGAACCTGCTGCACAAGGAGGGGCGGGGGCTGAACGTCGCGCTGAGCTGCCTGAACTTCGGGCGGTGCACGCTCAGCGCGGGCATGCTGGGCGGGGCGCGTCGGGCCAAGGAAGAGTCGATCAAGTGGGCGCAGACCCGCTACCAGTTCGGGCGCCCTCTGGCGGACTTCGACCTGGTCAAGCAGAAGGTCGCGCACATGACGGCGCTGTGCTACGCGATGGACTCGATGCTGTACATGACGACCGGCATGCTGGATCGCGGCGACGAGGACATCATGCTCGAGACCGCGGCGTGTAAGGTGTTCTGCTCGGAGATGGGGTGGCGGTGCGTCAACGACGCGGTCCAGATCATGGGCGGCGAGGGGTACATGACCGAGAACGAGGTCGAGCGGATCTTCCGCGACTCTCGGATCAACATCATCGTCGAGGGCGCCAACGAGGTGATGCAATCGTTCATCTTCGCCTACGGCGGGAAGCAGCTGGCGGAGAAGATGCTGGGGGTCAAGGAGTCGCTCGAGGCGGGCAAGCTCTCGCCTGCGGTCGTACGGGCGGGCATGCCCCTGTTCAGTGAGGTCATCCTGGGGATCCGCAGGCGGGCGCCCGAACCGCCGCAGGTCTCCGATGAGCTGCGACCGCACGCCGAGCGGATGTGCCGCCTGATCTCAGAGCTGACGTACCAGTTCAAGAAGGCGAGCAAGATTCACGATGTGAAGATCATCGAGCGTCAGGTGGTGCAGGCGCGGATCGCGGACGCGGCGTTGTACCTGCACGCGTGGGCGTGCACGCTCAGTCGCCTGGACCACGACCTACGCCAGGGCGCCGAGGGCACGGAGCACGAGGCGAACAAGGCGGGCGCGCTGCACTTCTTCGAGATCGCGGAGATCGAGATCAACAACCGGTTCCGTGGGCTTTACGAGAACGCGGACGGGTCGATGCGCGTGGCGGCCGAGGCGGCGCTGCGGCACTCGGACACGCTGCCCAACGCGGAGTTCATCATCCCCGAGAAGTCACCCAATGCCCAGGGCACGGGGCGCGAGCCGACGCAGGAGGGGATCAAGCAGTTCCCGGGCACGCCCAACCGGTACGTCGCGGGCGGCACGGGCCGCGAGGCGATGGAGCCCGCGGGCTAAGGATCGCGGCCGTCTGATCGGCCTCCTGCCCGCCTCCGGGCGGGCCGATATGTTCGGATGGCGCCCGAGGCGCCGGTCACAGCTACCCTTCCCGCCCCGATATACGGGGCGTGGATGATGCACACGGAGGGCCGCATGCCCCGACGCAAGTCGTACGAAGCGAAGATCGACTTCCTGCAGATTCTTGACGAGAACGGGAAGCTGGATGCGCGTCTGGCGAAGGACACGCTCACCGACGAGCAGGTGGTCGCGTCGTACGAGCAGATGTGGATCTGCCGCGAGTACGACGAGACCGCGTTCAAGCTCCAGCGCTCGGGACGCATGGGCACCTACCCCCAGAACAAGGGGCAGGAAGCCGCAGCGATCGGCTCGGCGCTTGCGATGAAGAAGGGCGCCGACTGGCTGGTCCCCTGCTACCGCGAGAACGCCGCCCTGTTCATGCACGGCCTGCCGATGCACTACATCCTGCTGCACTGGATGGGCGACGAGCGTGGCAACCAGGTGCCCGAGGGCGTGAACCAGACGCCCATCTCGATCCCCATCGGGACGCACATGCTGCACGCGACGGGCATCGCGTGGGCGATGAAGCTGCGGGGCGACGAGGACAGCGCGGTCATCACCTACTTCGGCGACGGGGCGACGAGCGAGGGTGACTTCCACGGCGCCATGAACTTTGCGTCCACGCTCCAAGTCCCGTGCGTGTTCATGTGTCAGAACAATCAGTGGGCGATCAGCGTGCCCCGCTCCGAGCAGATGCGGTCGCCGACGGTGGCGCAGAAGGCGATCGCGTACGAGATGCCGACGATCCAGGTAGACGGGAACGACATCTTCGCGGTGTACAAGGCGGTGAAGGACGCGCGGGACCGTGCGGTCGATGGCGGCGGGCCGAGCTTCATCGAGGCGGTCACGTACCGCCTGGGCGACCACACGACCGCGGACGACGCGCGTCGGTACCGCGATCAGGCCGAGCTGGACTCGTGGCTGGAGAAGGACCCGATCATCCGGATCCGCAAGTACCTCGAGTCCAAGGACCTGTGGAGCGAGAAGGACCAGAAGAAGCTGGGCGAGCGTGCGAAGAAGATCGTCGCGGAGGTCGTGAAGACGGCCGAGGGGATCGAGGACCCGACGACCGACGACATCTTCAACTACACGTTCGCGGGGCTGTGCGACGAGCTGGAGACGCAGCGCGAGACGTTGCGGACCAACTCGTTGGGGCAGTTCCCGGAGCAGGCGGGGCTGCGCGGGCGTGCGGAGCGTGTCTGATGCTGATCAAGGTGATCGACACCAAGGGCAGGCAGCGGTGGATCAACGCCGCGTATGTCAAGGCGCTCCGGGCGAGCGGGAGTATGACGGAGATCGAGGTCGCGGGCTGGACGAGCAAGGTGCGTGTTGCCCAGGAGCTGGACGAAGTGGCGGCGGCGATCAACATGGCGATGCCCGAGTTCGGGGCGCCGATCGGGGCGGAGGCCGCCCAGAACCAGGGCCAGGCAGCCTCGCAGGCGGCGGTAATCGGGATGGTGCTGGGCGGGTGAGTTCGTAGGATCTACAGCGGGCCGGATGACCACGGCCCGAGCAGGGAAAGAAGCATGGCGCAGCTGACACTCGTGCAGGCGATCAACCAGGCACTCGACCAGGAGATGGAGCGCGACGAGCGCGTCGTCGTCCTGGGCGAGGACGTCGGCGTCAACGGCGGTGTGTTCCGCGTGACCGAGGGGCTGGCCGAGAAGCACGGCAAGCACCGGTGCCAGAACACGCCGCTCGACGAGTCGGGCATCATGGGCACGGCGATCGGGCTGGCGATGGCGGACATGCGCCCGATCCCGGAGATCCAGTTCGAGGGCTTCCTCGGCCCTGCGTATGACCAGCTCGTGAACCATGCGGCGCGGTTCCGGACGCGGACGCGGGGGGCGATCACGATCCCGCTGACGGTGCGTGTGCCCGTCGGGGGCGGGATCCACGCGCCCGAGCTGCACTCGGACTCGCCCGAGGCGATCTACGCGCACACGCCGGGGCTGAAGGTGGTGATGCCGTCTACGCCTCACGACGCGAAGGGGCTGCTGCTTGCCAGCATCCGCGACCCGGACCCGGTTGTGTTCTTCGAGCCCAAGCGTGTGTACAGGTCGTTCCGCGAGGAGGTGCCCGAGGATGACTACGAGATCGAGATCGGCAAGGCGAAGGTCGTGAGCGAGGGCGAGGACCTGACGGTCGTGAGCTGGGGGGCGAGCGTGTTCCAGTGCCTGGAGGCGATGGACAACCTGCCCGAGGACGTGAGCGTCGAGCTGATCGACCTGCGGACGATCTACCCGATCGACATGGACACGATCATCGCGAGCGTCGAGAAGACGGGGCGGTGCGTGATCGTGCACGAGGCGCCCAAGACGTGCGGCATGGGCGCCGAGCTGACGGCGCGGATCCAGGAGCACTGCTTCCTGAGTCTCGAAGCGCCCGTCCAGCGTGTGGCGGGGTTCGACACGGTCATGCCGTACTACAAGCTGGAGCTGGATTACCTGCCGGACGCGGCACGGATCGGCGAGGGTGTGAAGGCTTGTCTGGCGTACTGAGCAGGCATTGGGGATTCGGCAACAGGCATTAGGAAGAACCAGATGGCGCACGCGAAGAGCACGGATCCCAATGTTTTCATCCTCCCGGACCTGGGCGAGGGCGTCCACGAGGCGGAGTTGATCGCCTGGAAGGTCAAGGAGGGTGACACGGTCGAGGAGCACGAGACCATCGCCGAGATGGAGACGGACAAGGCGTTGGTCGAGGTGCCCAGCCCGAGGGCGGGGACGATCAAGACGCTGCACGGCAAGCCGGGCGAGGTCCTCAACGTCGGCAACCCGCTCGTGACGTACGTCGGGGGCTCTGGGGGTGACAACGGGTCGAGCAAGGGCAAGGCCAAGGCCGCGCCCGAGCCCGAGACCGCCGAGATCGCGGTCAGCGAGGAGCGTGAGGACGCGGGGACCGTCGTCGGCGCGATGGGGGGCGAGCTGAGCGGCGTGACCGCCCAGGAGGGCAGGGCCCTCGCGACGCCGGCGGTGCGGCGCCTTGCGCGGGACATGGGCTTGGACATCAACAGCGTGCCCGGCTCGGGCATGGGCGGGCGGGTGCTGGCGAAGGATGTCAAGGCGTACAGCGGGGGTGGCGGCGCGCCGGCGGCGCCCGCGCGATCCGCGCCGATGCCGACGTTCACGCAGCCGAGCGCCCCCACCCCTTCGCGGGCGCCCGCCCCCAACCAGCAGACGCAGATCGCGCCGGGCGCGGACACAGCCCGGGTCCCGTTCCGGGGTGTGCGCCGGACGATCGCGAATCGTCTGCGCGAGAGCGTGAACACCGCCGTCCACTTCACGGTGATGGACGAGGCGGACGTGACGGCGCTCGACGCCCTGCGCAAGCAGCTGGCGGCGGCGTCGGGCGAGAAGGTGAGTTTCCTGCCGTTCGTGTGCTCGGCGGTGAGCCGGGTGCTCGCGGGCAAGTTCGGGACGCTCAACGCGACCGTCGAGGGCGAGGGCACCGACGAGATGACGATCGTCCAGCACCGCGCCGTGCACATGGGCATCGCGACCGACACAGAGAGCGGGCTGATGGTGCCCGTGCTGCGTGACTGCGACAAGCTGGGCGTGCTCGAGATCGGGCGCCAGGTCGGGGCGATCGCGGGGGCGGCACGCTCGCGCTCGATCCCGCGCGAACAACTCATGGGCTCGACGTTCACGATCAGCAACGTGGGGAGCTACGCCGGGCGGTTCGCGACGCCGGTGATCAACTCGCCCGAGGTCGGGATCCTGGCGGTCGGGCGCAACCGCGAGGGGATGGTCGTCAAGGACGGGTGGTTCCGGACGGGCAAGCTGATGCCCCTGAGCCTGGCGTGCGACCACCGTGTCGTGGACGGTGCGACAGCGGCGCTGGCGCTGGCGGAGATCGTGCGCCTGCTCCAGGACCCGAACCAGCTGTTGACGCCGGCCCGGGGGTAGAGGCCCCGGGCGCGACGCCCACGTGCGTGCGGATCGCATCACGGGGTGTCTCGGCGGCATGCGGGGACGAATTCAAGAGAGTTCGTCAGCGGGCGGGGAGAATCCGCGGTACCCATTCGAGACCCGCCGCGGCACGCCGCGGACGGGCATCGACACGAAGGGAGACCGCCATGAAGACCCGATTCGCGACCATCGCCGTGCTCGCTCTTGCGCTGTGCGCAGGGGGCGTCAATGCCGCGGGCGAGTCCTCGGAAACCGAGCAGAAGCCGCCGCAGCGGTCGTCGGCGTCGAAGGCTCGTGTGCAGGCGGCCCCCGCCGTACGCCGTGCGCCGACACGGGCGGCGCCCGCGGCCAGGCGGGCCCCCGCGCCTCGCCCGAGCGTGAGCCGTTCTCGCCCGTCGGCGCCGACGCGGGCCTCGCGTCCGACGAGCAGCCGCCCGAGCACGGTCCGCACGCCGCAGCGCCGACCGAGCCCCGCCGCCTCCCGCCCGTCGGCCCGCCCGACGACCGGCTCACGGCCCCGCCCATCGACGGTCTCTCGGCGTGACGTGCGGGCGCCCGCCCCCAGCCGAACAACGGCGCGCCCGCCGACAACGCGCCGCCCGACCCTGCCGCGCGTGACCACGACGCGGCCGATCCGTCCCAACTCCGCGAGGCCGACCGATGTGACGCCCCGCACTCGCCCGAGCGTCGCGCCACAGCGGAAGCCCACGAGCATCTCGCGGCCCGCGCCCAGCGTGCGCCGCCCCGAGTCCCGGACAGCGCCGGGCGTGACGCGCCCGGGGGCGCGTCCGAGCACGAGGACGGTTCGCCCGACTCCCCCTTCGCGCCCGACGACCGGGCAGCGCCCCGCGACGGGGCAGCGGCCGGGATCGACGGATCGGCGCCCGGGCGTCTCGCGTCCGACACCATCGAACCAGGGCGGCGCCATCCGCCGGCCTTCGGCGCCGAGGCCGCGCACACCGGTGGTGCGCCCGCAGCGACCCGGGATCGGCGAGGGGCGCCCAGGCGGCGTCGTCCGGCCGAGCAAGAACAGCAACATCCCGTCGCGCCCGAAGATCAAGCAGACCACGCCCCGCCCGGGGCCGGGCATCGGTTCCGACGGCGGGCGCCCGTCATCGGGCAACCGCGGCGGGTACAGCGGCCAGGGATTCGACCGGCCCTCGACGCGGCGCGGTGATCATGGCGGCGACCACGGCGGGCGTCACTGGAACAACTATTACGGCTCGCCGCACCACCCGCACTGGACGCACGCCGACCGGCACGGCATCCACTACGGCGGACACCCCTACCACCACCACTACGACCACGGGTATCACCACCGCCACTCTGGGTTCAGCTTCGGACTGTGGATCTCGTTCCGCGGCGTGCCCTGGTACTACTGCCCGACATACCGCTCGGACACGTACGTGTACGTCAGCCACGTGTACGAGTCGCATTACTACTTCGGCGCGGGGACCGGCGCCCGTGCCGACCGCGCGGTCGCGACGATCGACGCGGGCTGGCAGGAGTTGGAGCGTGGGCAGTACGACCGGGCGCGGCGTTCGTTCGCCCAGGCGTCCGCCGACGCACCGGATTGGGGCCTGCCCAAGATCGGGTACGCGCTGGCGCTGGCGGGCGCGGGTCACGACGCGGCGGCCGCGCCCGTGATGCGCCTGGCGATGGCCGAGGACCCGTACGCGGCGCTCGAGGCGCCGTGGTCCGATGAGCTGGGATACCTGCTCGACGCTCTGGACGTGCGGTACACTGACCTGGCGCTCGACGGCGTCGAGCCGCACGAGACTTGGTTCATGGCCGCGAGTTTGCGGCTGATGCTGGGCGACGCCGACGGCGCGAGCGAGGCGGTGTTCAACGCGGAGGCCGCGGGCGCCGGCGCAGAGCCGATCTCGGGACTGCTCGAGGTGCTCACTGCGACGGAGGCGGCGCCATCCGACGGCTTGGCCGAGTGATCGTCCGGGCGGTCAGCGCCGGCGGCGCGGGGCGAGCAGCCCACCCGCGAGCAGCGGGAGCGTCGCGGGCGCGGGGATCGCGAAGCGGAGGTTGTCCACCCAGAGTTCTTGGCCCGAGATGCCGAAGCTCTCGATGTCGCCGGTCACGGTGAGGCGTCCGAACGAGGGGCCTCCGCCGAGGTCGGCGACGTCGATCGTTGCGCCGCCGACGCTCATGCCATCGACGTCGTAGAACGTTGCGGTGGAGATCATGTCGCCGTTGACGAATATGTTGTTGTCGCCGCCGAACTGCCCGAAGAAGATGGTGACCGAGGGGACGCTTGAGAAGGGGACGGCGAGTTCGAGGCGGACGTTGTTGAGCTCGAGGTCGAACCCGTCGCCGCCGGCCATGAGGTTGTCGTCCACGCGGGCGCGGTTCGAGAACATAGAGCCGGGGGTGAA
Organism: Phycisphaerales bacterium; assembly: GCA_029260515.1. Lineage (GTDB taxonomy): Bacteria > Planctomycetota > Phycisphaerae > Phycisphaerales > UBA1924 > JAJRXR01. The sequence goes on from JAJDDC010000040.1 coordinate 215,765, forward strand.
GTCGAGGATGTCGAACGTGATCCCGTCGGACGTGAACGAGTCACCGACCATGTACTCGTCGCCGACGGTGAGGTCGTTGAAACTCGCGAGGTCAGCGGCGGCGAGGCCGGCGGTGGCAACGAGAGCGATCGCGCCCGGCAGGAGTCGTGCGGCTGGCATACTTGGTCCCCTTGCTGCTGGCCCGGCTCTATGCCGGGTGTCCTAATCCATCCTGCCCCAGGTCCGGGAAGATGCCAGCGGATTGGCGACAAATGGGCGCGGCAGCCTGTTTCATCGCGCAAGATCGGCTCAGATGCGATCAGGGGGAGGGCGTTAGCCCATCGCCGGGCAGCGTCATAACGACCTTCGTGTAGGCGACCTGGAAGCCCAGTCGCATCGCGTTCCGCTCGGTCGCGATGCCTGGACGCGACTGGATGCACACGAGCGAGGCGCCCTGGCGGCGGGCCTCGTGCACGCGGGCGGCGATGAGGGCCAGCTGTGCGCCGCGTCGTCGGTACTCGGGTGTCACGCCGGCGCCGAAGAGGCAGGATGTGCGGACTCCGGTGTCGAGCTGGGCGACCTCCATGCCGCCACCGCCCTGGGGTTTGCCGTCGAACATCGCCAGGAACGTCGTGCTCCTCGGGTGGACGACGGATCGGCGGATGGACTCGCGGAAGTGGTCGTCGGGCGAGACATCCGGCGGCAGGAAGCAGGAGATGGCGATGTCTGTATATGCGAGCAGCAGCGGCTCGTCGCCAGGGTCGAGGCGGTGGATCTTCATGCCCCCGGCGAGCGATGGGGGCGCGTGGGTGTCGTCGTGCGTCAGGTCCTTGGCGAGCACGTTGCCGAACTCGCGGAGGCGGAAGCCGCGGGCCGCGAGGCCCTTGACGAGCGAGTCGTGGGCGAACGGGCAGACCTCGATCTGGGGCTCGACACCTCGGCGGACGTAGAAGTCCACGAACCGGTCGAGTTCGACGTCGGAGACGGGCCCTTCGAGCCCGAGCCCGACCGCCTGGTTCGACCAAGCGCCCGGGGCGGTGAAGGCCATGACCCCGCCCGCGATCGCCTCGCGGGTGTCGGCGATCTCGCCGACCGAGCGGGCCTGGCGGGTCTCCTCGAGGCGGGCGATCTCGATGGGGGCGAGGGGCATCGCGGTCCAGGGTAGGCATGGGCGACCGGCGCGTGGGCTACGCTCGTCGCATGAGCACATGGAACTGGCAGGTGTTGCGTGCGGGGCGGCTGCTTCTCGACGCGGGCGGGATGTTCGGCATCATCCCCAGGGTCGTCTGGGAGCGGGGGATCACGACCGACGATCGGCACCGGATCGAGCTGTCGCACAACTGCCTGCTTCTTGAGTCGGCACAGACGGATCCCGCCCTCGGTCGCCCGCGCAGGGTCCTGATCGAGGCGGGCACGGGCGACAAGCTGGACGCGAAGATGCGCGACATCTTCGGCCTCGACGGGCGAACGGTCGAGACCGCGGTCGTCGAGGCGGGGGTGGACCCGGCACAGATTGACACGGTCGTCGTCAGCCACCTGCACTTCGATCACGCCGGGGGGCTGACGCGGCGCGTCCGCGCGGGCGAGACGCCCGACTGGGTCGCGCGCAAGCCGGGGTCGGCGTCGGGAGATTGCGACGAGATCAGGTTCACGTTCCCCAACGCCGAGCTGATCGTGCAGCGGCGCGAGTGGGTGGACGCGCGGGCGAACGACTCGGTGATGACGAGGACGTACTTCCGGGACCACATCCTGCCCTTCGAGGACGAGTCGCTCACGCTCGCGGATGGGCGCCCACGGATGCGGCTTGTGGACTCTCCCCGCCCGTTCCCGCTGAACCGCAAGCCGTCGCGCGACGAGGCGCCCGCGACCGACGTCGCGGCCCGGATGACCGACATCCTGCCCGGGATCTCGGTCTTCCTCACGCCCGGGCACACCTGGGGCCAGCAGGCGGTAATTTTCCGCGACACGCGGGGGCGAGATGTCGTGTTCACGCCCGACGTCATGCCCACGGCCCACCACGTCGGGGCGGCGTACTCGCTGGCCTACGACGTGGAGCCGTTCACATCGATGGTGACGAAGCGGTGGTTCCTGGGCGAGGCGGCCGACCGGGGTTGGACGCTGGTGCTGGACCACGAGCCTGGGAACCCGCTGCAACGGGTCTCGCGGACGGAGCGCGGATGGTTCGATCTGACCCCCACCGACGCGTGAGTACCTCGTAGGACGCCGCCCGACGCCCCCCGACGCGGCGCCACTACAATCCGGAACGCCCGGAGGACCCTTGAGCACGACGCCGACCAAGCCGCCACCCGCCACGCCAGTGCAGGCGCCGCCGCCCGCGGACGCCGCGGGCGAGCCTGCGGACGGCGGGCCGGTCGGGGGGGGCGCCATCGCGGAGGCGGGCGCACGCAAGCCCCACCCCCGCACGCGTCAGCAGACGTTCATGGACCGGGTCGAGGCGTTCATCTCGCGTCTGAGCACACGGAACCACTTCTGGCACCGCGTGTGCTCGCTGATCTGGCTGCCCTACGCGTTCCGGTCGGGCATCCGGATGAAGCGGGTGGACGACAAGACGTTCAGCGCGACGCTGCCGTTCCGGCGGTTCAACCGCAACTGGTACAACGCGATGGCGGGCGCCGCCCTGCTGGGCAACTCGGAGATCGCGGGCGGGGCGTACGTGTTCGGCGAGTGCGGCGGGGACTACGAGGTCGTGTGCAAGCGGCTGGAGTACACGTTCCTTCGCCCGTGCTTCGGGCCGGCGGAGTACCGGATCACGCCCGAGAAGCCGGTGGGCGATCTGGTCGCGACGGGCGACGAGTTCAACATCACGGTCGAGATGGAGATCGTGCAGCTGCTGCCCACGCTGACGGGGCGCAAGGGCGACAAGAAGGCCGCCAAGAAATCGGCCAAGCGCGGGCGGGACCGGATCGTGGGGCGTGAGAAGCGCGTCGGGCGGTGCACGGCCGTCTTCCACGTCACGCCCAAGGCGCACCAGAAGACCAAGAGACGCCGACGCTGATTCCGGCGTAAGCTCGCGCCATGGACGACGCAGGCGCCTCGCCAGCACGCTCGTACAGCCCGTTCCTGTGGGCGGCGTACCTCGCCTGCTCGTGGACATGGTGTATCGGGATGTTCCTGCCCGCGCTGCTCGTCCGAGACTACGGGTGGACGGGGGCGGTCGTGTTCTTCGTGCCCAACGCGCTGGGGGCGGCGGCGATGGGCTGGGTGATCGCCTCGCCCTCGTCGAGCCAACGCATCACAAAGAACCACGAAGGGGCGGCGGTCCTGTTCAGCGCCGTCACGATCGCGTTCCACGTCTTCTTTCTGATCTGGGCGCTCGGCCAGGTCAACCGGATCGGGGGCGTTCCGACCTGGGGGCTGGGCGTTGTCGGCGGCGGCGCGGTCGGCGTGATCGTGCTCATGCGTCTGGTCCGGGGGGGCGGGGGGCCCGGGCTGGGCGGCGTCTCGTGGCTCGTGTGGTTGGTCTCGGTGGGTGTGCTCGCGTTGCTGCTCGCACGCCCCGCGTTCACGCCCGACACGGCGAGGTATCTTCCCCCCACCGCCGTCACGGGCTCGCTGCTCTGGCTCGCGCCGGTGTGCGTCTTCGGGTTCGCGCTGTGCCCGTACCTCGATCTGACGTTCCACCACGCCCGCCAGCAGTCGTCGGGCGGGCGGCTCGCGTTCGGCGTTGGGTTCCTTGTGCTCTTCCCGGTGATGATCGGGCTGACGATGGTGTACGCCGGGCCGTTCATTGCGCTGCTCGCCGACGACCGCGGCGTGACCCTGGCGTGGGCGCCCTGGGTGGGCGTCGCGGTGCTGACGCACCTTGTGGTGCAGCTGCTGTTCACCGTAAGCGTGCACCAGGAGCAGATCGCGGCCTCGGGGCTCGCGGACCGGGGGCGATTGCTGATGGTCATGCTCGCGGGTGCGGCGATGGTCCTCGGGCTCGTGCACCCCGAGCTGCCCGGCGTCGGCGAGATGTCGGGCGCGGAGGTTGTCTACCGCTGCTTCATGGCGTTCTACGGCCTGGTGTTCCCGGCGTATGTCTGGCTCGTCATGATCCCGCGCGACGGCACGGACGCGCCGGGGTTCATGCGCCGGGCGCTGCGGGTGTGGGCGCTGAGCGTTGGGATCGCGGCGCCCATGTTCTGGATGGGCTTCATCGGCGGGCGGGAGATCTGGCTGGCGCCCGGGATCGCGGTCGTGCTGCTGGCGAGGCTGTTCGCGCGGTAGCGCGGCCTCAACGTCCCGCGTCCAGGCGGCGGAGCACCTCGCACGCTGTGGCACGGACCATCGCGTCCTCGCCCTCGTCGGCGGCGATCGAGTCGACACGCCCGCGGAGTCTGGGGTCCTCGCGGGTCTTGAGCGCGTTGCCCGCGGCGATCAGGGCGTTGCGGCGCATCATCGTGAGCGTCGCCCGCTTCATCGAGCTCTTGGCGAACGCACGACGCCTGTCATCCTCGCACCAATCGAGAACTTCCAGCAGGTCGAACGAGTCGCGTCTGGGCGTGTAGGCGTCGGCGATCGGCGGCTCGCCCGGATCGGGGGCGCGGCGGGGTGAGTTGTGCGGGCAGACCTCCTGGCAGATGTCGCACCCAAAGATCCAGTCACCGATGGCCTCAACAAACTCGGGATCGATCGGCGTCCGCTTCTCGATCGTCAGGTAGCTGATGCATCGGCGGGCGTCCACGGAGTAGGGCGTGATCGCGTCGGTCGGGCAGGCGTCGATGCATCTTGTGCATGTGCCGCAGTGGTCGGTGACAACGGGCTGGTCATTGGGGGCCTCCAGTTCGAGCGTCGTCGCGACGCCCCCGAGCAGGAGGTACGAGCCGAGGGTCGGGTTGATGACGAGCGTGTGCTTGGCGACCCATCCGATGCCGGCACGGGCGGCGAGCTCGCGTTCGAGGACGGGAGCGGTATCGACGAAAGCGCGGAACCCGGCGCCCGGGAACGCGTCGCGGGCGCGGTCGCACAGCGCGTGCAGACGCTTCTTGATCACCTTGTGGTAGTCGTCGCCCCGGGCGTACCGGGCGATTCGCCCTCTGGGCGGGGCAAGCTCAGCGTCGTCGGTGTCGCCGCGCTGGGCATAGCGGTCGGCGACAACGAGCAGCGATCTGGCGTCGTCGAGGAGGCCCGACGGGTTTTCGCGGAGCGTCGCGTTGCGGGCGAGGTAGTCCATCTCGCCGTGCTTGCCCCGCGCGAGCCAGTCGCGGAGCTCGTCGCGTCGGTGTGTGGGAGCCGCATCGCAGACGCCCGAGGCGGCGAAGCCCAGATCGTCGGCGAATCTCAGCAGCTGGCGGGCGTTGTCACGAGGCGTGGAGCCCACGGCGCGCCCTCCTCGTGTGGTTTGTTTAGCGGGCCGCGGTGAGCGGGCCGCGACGGCCGCTGAAGCCGGAGGGGGCGCCCCAGCGGTAGAGCTTCTCGGCCGTCTGTGCCAGGATCTCGTGCGCGTCGGCGAGTTCGGACATCCACAGGCGGGGCCACTCGTAGACGATCCAGCCGTCGTACGCGTCGTGGGCGAGCGCGCCCAGCAGCGCCTCGACGCCCATGTCGCCCTCGCCCAGCGCGACCGGGCGGCCGTGGTCGAGGTCTGTGAGCTTGACGGCCGCGAGTCGCCCTGCCAGCAACGCCAAGCCCTCGCGTGGCGCCTCGCCCGCGGCCCGCGCGACGGCCGGCGAGTAGGCGGCCATGAGCAGCGGGTGGTCCACCTCGTCGATGATGCGGCACAGGTCCTCGGCACGCGGGATCGAGCCGGCGTTCTCGAGGACGATGGTCACGCCGGTATTCCGCGCCGTGGAGCACGCGAGGCGGAGGCGCTCGACGATGCGGCGGACACCCGATCGGCGTGGCTCCTTGGCGGACAGTTCGAAGCCGAAGACGCGGACGGCGGGGATCTCGCGTTGGGCCGCGGCCTCGACCATCGCGTGCGCCTCGCGGACGGGCCTCTCGGTGTCGGTGATCGCGTGCCCGATGACGGGGGGCCAGACGGGCTTGTCGAAGCGGATGGAGGTCGCCAGGCACATGGGCGAGACGCCCGCGTCCTCGAACAGGTCGCGGACCTTGGCGGCGCCGGTGAGCAGGGGCTCGCAGGCGATGTCGGTCGAGGCGTGCCCGAATGTGCGGAGCTCGACGCCGCGGTAGCCGTGACGCCCGGCCATGGTGCAGACCTCTTCGAGGGTCCATTCGGGGCAGGCGATGGTCGAGAAGGCGAACTTCATGGCGGTGTCGGGCTCCGGGTCTGGCGGCAGCGGGCGCGAGGGGGGATCGTATCGCCCCGGGGCGCCGGCGTCCGGGGTGAACCCGGGCCGAGCGGCGCCCGGCGGTCTGGGCCCGACGCGTAGCATGAGCCCATGACCCCACGCGAACTCGAGCCCGGCATCCACACCGACCTGGGCACGTCCATCACCTACTCGGGCTACCTGGACCTCGACCGCCTGCTCGCGGCCCAGCATCCCCGGTCCGACCACCACGACGAGATGCTCTTCATCATCCAGCACCAGACCACCGAGCTGTGGCTGAAGCTGGTGATCCACGAGCTGTCGGCGGCGATGACGCATATCCGCCACGACGAGCTAGAGCCGTGCTTTAAGATCCTCGCCCGTGTCAAGCACATCCAGCACCAGCTCCTGAGTCAGTGGGACGTGCTCGCGACGCTGACGCCGACCGAGTACGTGCAGTTCAGGCACGTGCTGGGCACGGGCTCGGGATTCCAGAGCGTGCAGTACCGGCTGGTTGAGTTCATGCTGGGCAACAAGGACCGGAACCTGCTGCGCGTGCACGCCCACGACGAGGGCGCGACGCGGGAGCTGACGGAGGCGCTCGAGGCGCCGAGCATCTACGACGAGTTCCTGCGGTACCTGTCGCGGCGTGGGCTGGCGATCCCGAAGGCCGTCCTCGATCGCGACGTGTCCGAGGCGCACGAGGCGGACCCGGGCGTCGTCGAGGTCTTCAAGACCATCTATTCCGATCCCAAGGAGCACTGGGACGCCTACGAGATGTGCGAGAAGCTCGTGGACGTGGAGGAGCAGTTCTCCGTCTGGCGGTTCCGGCACATGAAGGTCGTCGCGCGCATCATCGGGTTCAAGACCGGCACGGGCGGATCCTCGGGCGTGCCGTTCCTCCGCAAGGTCATCGACCACGTCTTCTTCCCGGAGCTGTGGGACGTGCGGACGCACCTGTAACCCCGGGCGTCGCGCGCGTCAGGAGTCCAGCTCGGGCAGCGTGATTGCGAAGTCCGTGCCCTTGCCCGGCTCGGAGTGCAGGTCCAGGCGTCCGCCCATCGCCTCGATGATCCGCCGGGCGGTGGGCAGGCCCAGGCCGGTGCCCCCGGGCTTGGTCGTGTAGTAGGGATCGAACAGGCGGGCGCGGGTCTGCTCGTCGATGCCGGGGCCGGTGTCTATGACGTGGAGGCGCACGACCGGGCGCCGATCGGCCTCCTGGGTCCGCTCGGCACGCAGGATCAACTCGCGAGGCCCCTGCGCGCCGGCGGCGCCCATCGCCTGCACGGCGTTGAGCATCAGGTTGAGCACCGCCTGCTTGAGGTGGGGCGTGTCGATCCGGGCGAGGAGGGGCGTCGGCGCCGTCTCCGCACGCAGGCGCACGCCCTGGCTCTGGGCCTGGGGCAGGAAGAAGTCCCCCAGCTCCTCGACGACTGTGTTGAGATCGCCGGGTGTTGGCTCGAGGCGGAGCTCGCCGGCGAACTCGAGGAAGTCCTCGAGGATCCCCCGCAGACGTTCGGCCTCGCGGGCCAGGGCCTCGACACGCCGCCCCATCCGTGCCCGCTCGGACTCGTCGAGCTCCAGCTCGGCGATGCCCTCGGCCAGGAGCTGGGCGTTGAGACCGATCGTCGACAGCGGGTTGCGGATCTCGTGCGCCAGGCCCCTGGTCATCGAGGCGACCTCGGCCTGACGCTCGGCGACTCGGAGTCTGCGCTCGGCCGCCCGTGCGCGCGCCACCGAACGGCGCACGATGACACGCGATGCGATCGCGACGCTGAGCGCGCCGACCGCGAGACCGATCAAGAGTGCCGCGGCTACCACGAGCGGCCCACTGGCTGAGCCGGGTCCCCTCGTGTGCGGACGCCCGCGTCAGAGGGGTGGGCGATCCCAGCCGGGCCCGGCGACATCACCGACGCGGCGTCCTCGTGTACGAGCGGCGCGGGACGACGACCTCGGGGTCGGATTCGGAGCGGGCGGCGCGGGTGGCCTTCCAGCCCTTCTCGCCCTTCTCGGCGTCGTAGTTGACCTTGGAGCCGTCCTTGAGCGCACGGAAGCCGTCGCCGGCGATGACGGTGTAGTGCACGAAGATGTCCTGGCCCTCGGGGCCGACAATGAATCCGAACCCCTTGCGCGGGTCGAACCACTTCACCTCGCCCTCGATGCCTTCTATCCGCCGCAGCGGTTCGTCAGTCATGCCAGCGTCCCCGCACCTCAAAGGCAAGGCCCGGGCTCCCCCCCGGGAACCCCAACCGCCGCCCGCGACCGGGCGTCATGATTCCGCATCGTGCCACGGGGCGAGGCGTCGGACGTCGCCATGCGCACGCGACCAGATGCCCATGGGGCGTGGATGGTGCGCGAGTAGACACCCGAACGCCGATCTCGTGACGGCGGCTGACCCAGATTACCAGACCATGGCGTGGGGTCAAACGCCGGGCTCCGAAGTGTGTGCCGATCGCGGGCCCGGGGAACGCAGGGCCCGTTCTGGCAGCGGTTTGACGCCCTGGGGCCGCCCCTCGATCAGTCGGCGGCCGGGGCGGCGTGCTCCCTCGCCTCGCCGGCGCCCTGCTTGGCGGCGTCGTCCTGCAGGGCGGCCTTGCGGCTGAGCTTGATCCGCCCCTGGTCGTCCACGTTGATGACCTTCACACGCACCACGTCGCCGATTTTGACGACGTCGGAGACCTTCTCGACATAGCCGTCGGCGAGCTCGGAGATGTGGCACATGCCGTCGGTGCCGGGGATGAGCTCGATGAAGGCGCCGAAGTCCTTGGTCGAGACGACCTTGCCCTCGTAGATGGTCCCGGGCTTGACCTCCTCGCACAGGGCGGAGATCTCGGCCTCGGCGGACTCGATGCCCGAGGCGTTGGGGCAGGAGATGGTGACTGTGCCGTCGTCCTCGACGTCGATGCCGACGCCGTGCTTGTCCTGCAGCGCGCGGATGGTCTTGCCTCCGGGCCCGATGAGCTTGCCGATCTTGTCGGGGTCGATCTTGATGGTGACCAGGCGGGGGGCGTAGGGGCTGATCTTGGCGCGGGGTTCAGGGATCACGGACTCCATGGTCTCGATGATCTCGATGCGCCCGTCGCGGGCCTGATCGAAGATAACCTTGACCTGGTCGAGTGTGAGGCCGCGGGCCTTGAGGTCGAGCTGGATGCCGGTGATGCCCTCGCGGGTGCCGGAGACCTTGAAGTCCATGTCTCCGAAGAAGTCTTCCTCGCCGATGATGTCGGTGACGAAGACCTCGGAGCCGCCCTGCTCGTCGGTGAAGCGTCCGACGGAGATGCCGGCGCAGGTGTTGCGGATGGGCACGCCGGCGTCCATGAGCGCGAGGCAGCCGCCGCAGACCGAGGCCATCGACGAGGAGCCGTTGGACTCGGTGATGTCGGAGACGAGGCGGATGGTGTAGGGGAAGTCCTCGGGGGAGGGGAGGATGCCAAGCAGCGACCGCTCGGCCAGGGCGCCGTGCCCGATCTCGCGTCGCCCCGGGCCCATGATGCGGCGGGCCTCGCCGACGCAGAAGGGCGGGAAGTTGTAGTGGAGGTAGAACTTCTTGGAGTACTCGGGGAGCAGGCCATCGACGATCTGCTCGTCCTTGCCTGTGCCCAGGGCGCAGGTGACGATGGACTGGGTCTCGCCGCGCTGGAAGAAGGCGGCGCCGTGGGTCCGGTCGAAGATGCTGACGGCGCCCTCGATCGGGCGGATGTCCTTGTAGCCCCGACCGTCTGCGCGCTTGCCCGACTCGACGATCAGCTTGCGGGTGACCTTCTTCTCGAGCGTGCGGAACGCCTCCTTGGCGTGGCGGCGGTTCTGCTCGGTCTCGACGGCCTGCCCGGGCGTGCCCACGGTGTTGACGGCGAAATGCTCGTCGAGCATCTTGTCGCGGACGGCCTTGACCGCGACGTCGCGGTCGGCCTTGCCCGGGACCTGGCGGGCCTTGGTCAGCTCGGCCTCGCAGGCGCTCTTGACCTTGGCCATGATGTCGTCGGGGACGGTGGCCATGTTGTCGCCCAGGCGCTTGGGGACGCCGCACTGGGAGACGAGCTCGTCGATGATCGTGAGGATCTTCTTGATCTCGGTGAAACCGAACTCCATCGCGGCGAGCACGCCGGCCTCGTCCACCTCGGCGGCGCCGACCTCGATCATGTTGATCCCGTCCTTGTGCCCGGCGAGGACCAGGTCAAGGTCGGAGTAGTCGAGCTGGGTGACGGTGGGGTTGACGATGTGCTGGATGCCGTCGTCGGTGTGGATGCGGGCGACGCGGACGGTCGCGATCGGGCCGTCGAAGGGGGCGTCGGTGAGCGCGAGCGCGGCGGAGGCGCCGACGGCGGCGATGACGTCGGCGTCGTTCTCCGTGTCGTGGCTCATGACCCAGCACTGGATCTGGACCTCGTCGATGAAGCCCTCGGGGAACAGCGGGCGGATCGGGCGATCGATCATCCGCATCGTGAGGACTTCCTTCTCGTTGGGCGCGCCCTCACGCTTGCGGAAGCCTCCCGGGAACTTGCCGGCGGCGGTGGTCCGCTCGCGGTAGTCCACCTGCATGGGGAAGAAGTCGAGGCCCGGGCGGGGGTCGGCGCGGACGACGGCGCAGAGCACCGTGGTCTGGCCGTGGGTGACGAGGACGGCCGACGATGCAAGCTTGGCGACCTTGCCGGTCTCGATGCGGAAGGGGCGGCCGCCGATCTCGGTCTCGACACGATGGGTGGAGAGGAACGTGGTGTTGTCAGACATGGTGCTTGGACCCTGGACTGTGACGCGCGGGCTGGGCCATCTGCCCCGCGTCGCGTGGTTGCCGGGCGTCGATCAGGTCAACGGATCGTCGGCGCCGGGATGTGTGTCCATCGGGTCGAGCGTCTGCCCGAGAGGCAGAAGGCATGCCGCACTGTGGCGTGTCGCCCAGTGCGCCGTGCCCACTGCCACTCCGACGCGGGACCCGATACGAAAAAAGCCCGCCGACGCGTTCGCGTGGGCGGGCCGTGGTTGGTTACTTGCGGAGGCCGAGGGCCTGGATAGTTTCGAGGTACTTGCTGCGGTCTGTCTTCTTGAGGTAGCGGAGCAGTCGGTTGCGCCGCGCGACCATCATGACCAGCCCGCGCCGGCTGTGCCTGTCCTGCGTGTTGTCGCGCATGTGCGTCGCGACCTGCTGGATGCGGCGTGTGAGCAGGGCGATCTGAACCTCGGGCGAGCCCGTGTCGCCTTCGCTGCGCGCGAACTGCGAGACGGTCTCTTGCTTGATGTCTGCTGCGAGAGGCATGTGTCGTTCACGCTCCTGCGCCGGGCGCCGTCGCCCGGGTCTGTTCGGGTGCTAGAAGGTCCGTCGTGCGGACGAGAACCCTAGGCCCGGGCGCCCTCGGGATCAAGATTCGATGGGGTCAGGACGTCCCGGCCCGCGGCCTCTGGGCGGACGTGATAAGGAGTCGGCGAGCACGACCGCAGACAGCCCTCCCGTCTGTATGATCGCCGCCATGCCCGAGACCACAGGGGCCCCGGCCCTTTCCAAGCGCGTCCGCACGCTCAAACCATCGTCCACGGTCGCGATGGGCGCCAAGGCCCGGGCGATCAAGGAGAGCGGCAAGGACGTGATCAGCTTCGCCCTGGGCGAGCCGGATTTCGACACGCCACAGCGGATCAAGGACGCCGCCATCCAGGCCCTCAACGAGGGGCAGACGCACTACTCGGCGACGCTGGGCACGCCAGAGGCCCGGGGGGCGATCGCGGCCAAGCTCACGGGCGAGAACGGGATCCGTGGCCTTGGCGGCGAGCACGTCGCGATCTCGGCCGGGGCGAAGCACTCGCTGTACACAGTCGCGAACTGCCTGTTCGACCAGGCCGTGCCCGGCGAAGCCCCGGGCGAGGCGGTGATCCCGGTCCCGGCATGGGTCAGCTACGCCCCGATCGTCGAGCTCGCGGGCGGGCGGGTGGTCGAGGTCCCGACGACGCCGGAGTCGGACTTCAAGGCGAACGCGGCCCAGATCCGCGACGCGATCACGCCACGGACGCGGCTGCTTGTCCTCAACTCGCCCTCGAACCCGTGCGGGACGATGTACACCGAGGAGGAACTGCGCGACATCGCGGCGGTCGTCGAGGAAGCGGCGCGGACGGTCGCGCCGAACATCGTGATTCTGTCGGACGAGATCTACGAGAAGATTGTGTACGGCGGGATCCCCCACTTCTCGATCGGCTCGATCCCGGGCGTCGCGGAGCGCACGATCACGGTCAACGGCCTGAGCAAGGCGTACGCGATGACGGGGTGGCGGGTCGGGTACGCCGCGTGCCCGGGGGAGTTTGGAACGAGGCTCATCAAGGCGATGGGCGCGCTCCAGGGGCAGATGACGACGAACATCACATCGTTCCTGTACCCGGCTATCCCGGTCGCGCTCAACGAGTGCGCCGCGGAGGTCGAGGCGATGCGGGCGGCGTTCGCGGAGCGGGCGGTGCTCGCCGCACGGCTGCTGGGTGAGGTGCACGGGCTCGACGCGCCCAAGCCGACCGGCGCGTTCTACCTCTTCCCCCGGGTGAGTGCGCACTTCGGCAAAGCCTCACCCGGCGGACGGACACTGGGTTCGGCGCTGGACTTTGCCGAGGCGCTGCTCGAGGAGAGGCTCGTCGCGACCACGCCCGGGGAGGACTTCGGCGGGTGCGCCGATGAGCACGTCCGTGTCTCGTTCGCCTGCTCGGAGGCGCAGATCACAGAGGGCATCTCTCGGATCGCGGCGTTTGTGGACAGCCTGCGCTGAGTATCGCCCCGGGGCTCGCATGACCACGCGGATCGGATACCTCGGCCCGGAGGGCACCTTCACAGAAATCGCCGCCCGGGCGATGTCCGGCGCGGGTGACGTGCTCGTGCCCCTCGCCGACACGGGCGAGATCGAGCGAGAGCTGCTCGCGCGGCGGATCGGCGCGGGCGTGCTGCCCCTGATGAGCTCGCGGGCGGGGGGGGTGGAGGCGACGGGCGAGCTGATCGAGAGGCTGGGCGAGATGGTCCGCATCGTCGATGACCACGCGGAGGCGGTGACCTTCCGCTTGTCACGTCGCGCGGGCGACGGCGAGGCGTTGCGCGAGGTGCTGAGTCATCCGAAAGCTCTGGCGCAGTGCGCCGCGTTTGTTGCGAGGTCGGGCGCGACGACGCTCGAGACCAGCAGCACGGCCGAAGCATGCGCGCTGGTCGCCGGGTCGGGCGAGACGGGGCTCGGCGCGATCGCGGCGCCTGGGGCGGGGGCGGCGCGCGGGCTTGTCGAGCACCCCGGGGCGGTTGAAGACGAGCCGGGCGGGGTGACACGGTTTGTGCGCATCGAACTCGCGTGATACGCCCGTGACGCTAGGATCCGCCATGCCCGCGCCGCCGCCCCCGCAGGAAGTCATCGAGCAGGCGAGGAAGCTGCTCTACGCAGGGCGTTTCTCGGAGGCCATATCGGTGTGCGAGCGGGCGCGTCGGGCCCACCCGGGGTCGGCAACGCTGATGCTCATCCACGGCGCCGCCCTGACGCGATTCGGGACACCCCGCAAGGCGATCCCCTTGATCCGCCGGGTCATCGAGCGGGATCCTTCTCGTCACCAGGCGCACATCGAGCTCGGCTCGGCGCACCAGGCGGACACGGATCTGGAGAAGGCGGGCGACGCGTTCGAGAAGGCGGTCGCCCTCGCGCCGGACAGCCCTGACGCGGCCGCGGCGCTCGGGTCCCTCCGTCGCTTGCAGGGAGACCACGAGGGCGCGATGGCCGCAGTCGAGGGGCTGGTCCGGGACGGGAAGGCCAACGGCCCGTGCATGCTGCTGTTCGCCGAGCAGGCTCGGCGCCTCGGGCGCGTGCGTGAGGGCATCGACGCCGTTCGTGCGTACCTGCGGCGTGACGAGGTGTGGCCCTTCTACATACGGCGCCTGACATGGGCGCTCGGCGACCTGCTCGACGCCGCTGGTGAGTACGACGAGGCCTTCGCGTGCTTCACGCGTGTCAGCGAGACCGACCGGGTGCGCTGGAACCCGGACGGGTACAGCGCCGCGGTGGATGCGGTGATCGCGGCGTGGACGCCTGACGTGATCGCCACGCTCCGTGAGTCGGGGGTTGATACTGATCTGCCTGTGTTCATCTTCGGCATGCCGCGGTCCGGCTCGACGCTGACCGAGCAGATCATCGCCAGCCACCCGAGGGCATGCGGCGGGGGCGAGCTGGCGTTGCCGCACAAGTTCGCGGCGCAGCTCCTCTCCGATGGCGGAAACGAGTTCGCGCTGATCACGGACCCCGGCGTCCTCAACCGCGCCCGCCTCTCGCGGTTCGGACGCTCGGTGGCCAAGCGTCTGAGTGGACTCGACAGGGCGGCACAACGCGTCACGGACAAAGGACTCAACGCCTGCTTTCACCTCGGCCTGATCGCGGCGGCGCTGCCCAACGCCAGGCTCGTGCACTGCGTGCGTCACCCGCTCGACACCTGCATCTCGTGCTTCTCACGCGATTTTCGCGACAAGCACGCCATGGCGTTCACGTGCGACATGACGTGGCTCGGGCGGTACTACAACGACTACAGGCGGATGATGGCCCACTGGGAGGGCGTGCTCGATGCCCCGATCCACCGCGTCGAATATGAGCGGATGGTCGCGGACCAGGTCGGCGAGTCGAAGAAGCTGATCGACTTCGTGGGCCTGGAGTGGGACGACGCGTGCGAGCGATTCCACGAGCGTAAACGCGTTGTGCGGACGGCGAGCGAGTTCCAGGTGGACCAGCCGATCTACACGAGCTCGGTGCGTCGGTACGAGAAGTACGCCGCCCACATCGGGCCGTTGCGGGCCGCGATCCGCCCGGAGTACCTGGACGAGGCGCACGCCTGAGGGCGGAGGGCGCCGGCGGCGGAATCCGAACGAGATCGGTGAGATGGACCCCTCTGCGCCCCACTGTCACGCCCGTCGCACGCTCGCGGGGATCGTCCGCGCGGGGGGCGTCTTGTACGCGGCGCTGTCCGTGCTCCCCCTCGTGTTTCTCGTCGCCGCGGGCGGCGGCTGGGCGGGCGAGCGGGCGACGGTCATCTCGACCACGAAGCACGACGGGCGGGTCTACGACGGGTTTGCACTCGCATACGAGGGACTCGCCGGCGGCGTGCTGCTCTGGGGCGAGTTGCTGATTGTGCTCGGGGCGCTCGCGCTGTCGTTTGCACGCGGGCGGCTCGCGCTCGGGGCCCACGGCGTGCTCGCGGCGTGGGCACTGCTGCTGGCGGCGAACGTCTGGTGGGTCGTGCTCTCGGGTGGGTACGGTCCGATGCGGTGGATGCTCCCGATCGTGACGCTCGGGGCGGCGCTCGTGATCGGGCGCGGGCTGCTGGCGCCCCGCGGGCAGCCGTCGGCATCGGCCTGAGACTCAGCCCCGGGGTGTCGTCTGTGCGGGCAGTTCGCTGTCTGCGCCGACCGGTGGTTCATCGGGCTCGTCGCCCAGCGAGATGGTGATCTCTCCGCCGGCCTGCTCTTGGCGGACGAGCACGCGCTGGTCGCGGATGAGGACGAGCAGGGCGAGGAAGAGGCCGATCATCTCACCCCTGGTGCGTCCCTCGAAGACGCGGCGGAAGCGGAAGGTTGGTCGCCCGTCGGGGTCGGGCTCGCCGTCGCGGCGGAGTCGGTCGAGCAGGTCGGCCTCGTGCAGCTCGATGGGCGTGTCGTCGGAGACGACCTCGTGGGCGCCGACGCGTTCGAAGTTGATCGAGGCGACGATGCCCTGGAATGCCTCGAGCAAGTCGGATAGTCCGACGTCTTCGAGCTCGAGATCGTCGAGCTCGGCGATGTGCCCACGGATAAGCTCGCGGTCGGCGCCGGCGGGCGCGACCGGGGCGCGGCGTTCCCAGTCCTCGCGGCGCTGGTCGAGTTCGTCGGCCGCGTCGCGGTATTTTTTGTACTCGAGCAGCTGGCGGACCAGCTCGGCCCGGGGGTCCTCCCGATCGGCGTCGTCGCGGGCGCCGGGGTCCTCGCCCTCCTCGCCCCCTGGCTCGGGGTTGATCATCCGCGACTTGATTTCCATCAGTGTCGCGGCCATGACCAGGAACTCGCCCGCCAGGTCGATGTCCACCCGCTCGATGCCCTCGAGGTACGACACGTACTGCCCGGCGATCGTCGCGACCGGGATGTCGGTGATGTCCACCTCCGCCCTGCGGATGAGGTAGAGCAGCAGGTCGAGCGGACCCTCGAATGCCTCGAGTCGGACGCGGTATCCCTTGTCGCTCACGCTCGCCCTCCGTGGTCTGGCCAGGCGCTGGGCCCGGCGTGGGCAGTGTACCCTTCCATCATGGCACGCCCAGCCCAGAAGCAGGCCCAGGAGCAGGCCCAGACCGGCGCCGACGCCGCGGGAGACCCGGTGTCGTCGCGCGATCTGGCGGGCGAGGCCGCGTTCGTCCGGGGCGTTCTCGGGGACGAGGCCCGAGCGGTCGCGGCACTGTGCGACCGGATCATCCCTGCTCTCCACGAGGCGTGCGACCATATCGAGGCGTGCGCGAAGAAGGACGGGACCGTCCTCGTCTCGGGCCTGGGCAAGAGCGGGCTTGTGGGCGCCAAGATCAGCGCCACCTTCGCCTCGCTGGGCATCGCGTCGCACCCGGTCCACCCGACCGAGGCCGCCCACGGCGATCTGGGGCGGTTCCGTCCCGCCGACGTCGCGCTGTGTCTTTCGCATTCGGGCGAGACCGACGAGGTGGTGGCGCTGGCGGCGAGCCTCAAGCAGGACGGGCTGCCCATCATCGCGATCACGCGGGGGGCGGGCGAGGGCGAGGATCCGTCGCGTCTGGAACGGATCGCGGACGTCGTGCTCGTGGCGCTGGTGCGTGAGGAGGCGGGCGGGGAGTTTTTGGCGCCCACATCCTCGACCACGGCGGCGATGGCGATCGGGGATGCGCTGGCCCTGGCCGTCGCACGCAGACGCAACTTCACGCACGCGGACTTCGCAAAGCGACACCCGGGCGGGCAGCTGGGCGGGATGCTCCGCCCGGTGACCGAGCTGCTCCGGTTCCGGGCTGGGGTGAACCTGCCCGTGGTCGGGCCCGGGACAATCGCGGGCGACGCGCTCAACGACGCGGACCGGAGCGGGCGGCGCCCGGGGGCGTTGCTGGTGGTCGAGGACGGGCGACTCGTGGGCATCTTCACCGACGGCGACCTGCGGCGTCTGGTCCTGCGGGACCCGGGTGAGCTGGCGCGTCCGATGGGTGATGTGATGACCCGGGGGCCCCGGACGCTCCGCGACACTGCCCTGGCGCGCGACGCGGTCGCCGCCTTCCGCGAGCACCGCCAGGACGAGATCCCGGTCGTGGACGCCGATGGGCGCCCGGTGGGCTTGCTGGACGTGCAGGATTTGATCACCATGCGGCTGGTGCGGGACTGAAGACGTCGGGGGACCCCGGCGGGTGCGAAGGGCCCGCCTGCGGTACGATTGTGGTCATGACACGGAACGGACGCCGCGGCATGGCCGAACGGACCGGCCTGTACGTCGCCGCCACAATGGCGGGGATCTTTATCCTTTTGGTGCTGGTCTTCGCGATGCGGGGCGGGGGCGCGGGCGCCCAGAGCTTCGGCGACGAGACCGAGCTGCCCCCGGGCGTGACGCCCCTGACGAGCCCGGTGGGCTCGGGGATGTACGTCGAGTTGGCGGACAAGGACGACCCGACGCGGCGGGCGGGGCTGATTACGGCCGAGTCGGTCGAGCCGCTGGGCCCGATCGAGACCGACGTCACGCAGCCGCGGGTCTGGTACTACCTGCGCGACGGGCGGACCCTGCACGTCGAGGCCGACAAGGGGCGGTTCTTCTTCCCGGGCGGGCAGCGGAACTCGGCGCCCGAGTACGGGCACATCCAGGGCGACGTGAAGATCCGCGTCTACGACCCGGTCCCCGGCGGCGAGCGCCCGGTCATCGGGCGCGACGAGCCGTTGCTGACGGCGACCGCGGTCGAGCCCCTCGAGTTCGACCTGCGCAACGCGCGGCTGGCGACGACAGGGCGCGTCGTGATCACGACGCCCGAGGTCGAGTTCGCGGGCTCGTACCTGACGGCGGTGATCAACCAGGTCAAGGAGCGGCTGGAGCTGCTTGAGATCCGCAAGGGCGAGCACATCACGTTCACACCGTCCGAGCCCGAGGACGACGCAGTCGCGGACGGCGAGACGACGAGCGGGGATGCGAACGATGCCGAGCCCGACGCGCTGACGACGGCCGCCGACTCGGGCACGACCGGCGCCCCCGGCGCGCCGGCCAGCCCCGCGGCGCCCAAGATCGACGAGTACCAGATCTCGTTCCTCGACGGCGTCGAGATCACCCGCGCCACCCAGCGCGCGTGGGCGGACAAGCTGGACCTGTGGGTCCGCCTGCGCGATAACACGATCACCGCCGACGCGTTCGGCGGCCCGCTTGATTCGTCCTCGTCCGCCTCGGACCCCGCCTCGGACCCCGCCGCGGACGAGCCGGCTGTCACGGACACGCTCACGGACGGCAAGACGAACGAACCGCCCGCGCCCGGCGAGCCGATCACGCTCAAGTGGACGGGCGCGCTGGTCGCCAAGCCGCTCAATACGTCGCCGGGCGAGTTGGAGGGCACGGACCTGGCGTTCCGTTTGACCGCCGAGAAGACGGGCTTGGTGCGGGGCGAGGACCCGACGCTGGGCGTGACCGGGCACATGGTGGCGCTCGAAGGACGGGCGGCCTCGCGTGAGTTCATCATCTCGGGCCCGGGCGGCACGATCGACCTGGACTGGCAGGGCACGGGGCGGTACGTCGGCTCGCGGGCGATGATCAGTTTGTCCGCGGGGACGATCCACTCGCGGGGCCCGACCGTGCTCGAGGGCGTGCTCGACCCGGGCGCGACGGGCGCGGCGGGCCCACGGGGCAAGATCCGGTGCACCGAGCAGGCCGATTTTCAGTTCAGCGTCGTGGACGGCATGATGACGCAGGACCTGGAGCGGGTGACGTTCCTGGGCGACGTCGAGGCGACGGACGGCGAGGCGAGGCTCGAGGGCGCCGAGGCGCTGACGGCGTTGTTCGTCCCGGTCGAGGGTGGGCCCAGCCGACTGGCGCAGATCGAGGTCGAGGGGGGCATCGCGAGCGACGGTCAGGGCCAGTCCGCCAGCGCCGACCGCATGCGGATCGACCTGGCCCCGGGCGTCAACTCCGACGAGCTGGACCCGACGCGGTTCATCGCCGACGGCGGCGTGCAGCTCGCTTCGGGCGACGCATCGCTGCGGGCCGAGCGCGTGGACGCTGGTCTGGCGCGCAACGAGGACGCGGACGTGATCGTGACCGAGGTGTACGCCGCGGGCGCGGTCGAGTACGACGGATCGGACGACACATGGGCCAAGGCCGACGAGATGCGGGGCGACGGCGTGCTCCAGCAGATCACGGTGCTCGGCTCGCCGGCGCAGGTCGGCAAGGGCGGGGCGTTGATCTCGGGCTTCGAGATCGACCTGGACGGCGTCGGGCGGGGCGCGCAGGTGTACGGGCCGGGCCGCTTCGAGATGGACGACTCGGTCGAGGCGCCCCAGCGTCTGTCGGGCATCGCGTGGGCGTCGTGGCAGGAGGGGATGGTGTTCGACGACTACGCCGGGCGGATCGAGCTGACTGGCGGGGCGAAGGCCGAGTCGCGGCCCGATGCGTTGACGCTCGATTCGTTGTCGGCCGATCGCGTTGTGATCGAGTTCACGCCTATGCGCGAGCCCGGGTCGTCCGAGGCTGAGGGCGCGGCGGGCGAGACGACAGAGCGCGAGCTTGTGCGTGTGCGCGCGTACGGGCGTGCGGGCCCGGTCGCGACGCAGGCGAGCGTCGAGACGCGGATCTACGCCCTGGACGCGCCCGAGCGGGCCGAGCAGGTGTACTTCCTCGAGGGCCTCCAGATCGACGCGGAGGTCGCGACGAACACGCTGAGCGTGCCGTCGCCCGGCAAGATGCTCTCGCTGGACCGGCGCCCGGAGGCGATCGACGCGGAGCGCCCCGAGGGCCTGCCACTGATCGCGCGGGGACCGGGCCAGGCGTTGATCACGTGGGAGGGCTCGATGTCGCTCGAGCGGACGACGGGCGAGGCGATACTGCACGACTCGACGCGGATCGTGCACCAGAGCCTGCTCGACGGTCGGTACACGGAACTCGAGTCCGAGGATCTGGTCGTCCGGTTCCGCGAGCTGGCGGGCGAGGGCGGCGCGGGCGCGCTGCGTGGCGAGCTTGTGTACGCGGACGCGACCGGGGCGGTGTACTTCCGCAACGGCTCGCGCGAGCTGATCGCCGACAGGGCCCGGTACGACGCGCAGCAGGGCGAGCTGGCGGCGATCGGCTCTGGCGCCAACAGCGTGACGCTCTTCGACGCGTCACGCCCCGCGCCGATCCGATCGCGCGCGATCATCTGGGACCTGGTCACGGACCGGATCGACGTGAACGCGCCGGTGTCGTCTGCGATCCCGCTGGGCGCGGACGACGCGCCGTAGCAGGGCGGCGCGGGGCCGGTTTCCATCAACTCAGGTCGAGGTGCGGTCCACGACGCGGTAGGACTCGCGCTCGCCGCGCCCGCGCAGGGGGTAGTCCTTGCGGAGCGGGTGGGCGGGGTAGTCCTTCCATGTCAGGATGCGTCGCAGGTCCGGGTGGTTGCGGAAGCGGACGCCGAACATGTCGAACACCTCGCGCTCGGGCCACTCGGCGCCGGGCCAGATGTCGGTGACCGAGTCGAGCCACAGCGCCGGGTCCTCCTCGATCCCGTCGGTCGGGATGGAGGGGTCCAGGTGCGTCTTGACGCAGAAGCGGTCGGTGCGTGCGTACGAGCACAGGACGTAGGCGACGCCGAACCGTCCGGGCGTGGCGCTGGGGTAGTCGAGGTAGTCGATGCCGACGACGTCGGAGAGGAAGTCGTAGTCGCAGCGCGGGTCCTGGCGGAGGAACGTCATGACCGCGTGCAGGTCGGCGGGCTCGACGATGAGCGTTGAGCTGCCGCGGAACTCGGTAGCCCGGAGGCGTTTGCCCGAGAACGCCTGCTTGACGGCGGCGAAGGTCGGGTGGTCCAGCTTCGGGGTGCTCTGCTCGCTCATGTGCTCGCTCGTGTGGCTCTGACTGTGGCGGCGATTCGGGGTGGGGGGAGACTGTATCAGCCAGGGGTGCGCGGCGCGGGATCTGCGCCGGCAATGTCCGCGCCGGTTACACCCTGCAGGGGATCAGAGGGGGGGTCCGATACCCACTCGCCCGCGGCGGAGCCGGCGGACCGGAGACCCCCGCGATGCAGACCCTCTTCGACAGCGACACCCACGACGCCAGCGAGAGCCCCGCCCCGGGGCGTCTGAGCCGCGACCAGGTGATCGATCACATCCTGACCATCAACCCCTCCGCCGGGCGGGATTTCCTCGAGCAGTTCGGGCGTCGGCGCCTGGACGGGTACCTCGACCGCCTTGTCGCGGCGGGCTCGCCCCGGGGGCGTGACGCACGGTGGATCCGCGACGGGGACACGCCTGCGATCCAGGGACGCTACCGGCGCCGTTGACTCAGCTATGACCGCCGGGCGGGGGCGTGGTGGGCCCCCGTCCGGCGATTTGTTCTCGGACTCGGGGTCGAGTTGCCGATGGTCCTGTCCGGGCATTGCGGGCTCAAGACGCGGGCGAGCGTCGTCCGATAAAGCCCCCATGGCACGCCCGGGTCGGAGACCCATCGGGCGATGAACAGACCAAACCATCGCCCGTCCGGGGGAGACCCGGTGGGCGGACGAGCAACGCGGCCCGGGGGGATCCCGCCGGGGGCGCCGGACTGTCAGCGAGAACGGAGACTCCACAGATGCTCTTGTCCACCCACCACGCACGGACCGCACTCACGCTCGCGACCCTGGCAGGCGCCGCCGCCCTCACGGGGTGCGCCAGCGACGCAACAACCGCCGGGAACGACGCGCCCCGCGAGCCGGCGATCGACCTTGCCGAGTCGTCCCCCACCACCTACCAAGAGGTCGAGCAGCCCCGCTACCGCCAGGCCCAGGTCGGCCCGCAGGGCGCCCGCACCACACCGACGCAGCGCGAGGGTGGGCTGTCGTCCAACACCTGGTCGCACATCGACGGCGCCTGGACGATCGTGGGCGTCGCGAGCTCGGCCGAGCCCCCGGCCGCGAGGCGGTCAGACCCGCTCGCCGGCTCCGCGTTCCGCAACCACGACCCGCGGAACCGCGAGTTGTCCGTCCGGCTGTACGGCGAGGAGCTGGGCACGACGCTGCCCCGCGAGATCAACCCTGACGCGCTGTCGAAGGCCGTCGCGAACATGCGGCAGGTGACGTACTCGCCCGAGGGCGCGGACTTCGATCCCTCGGTCTCGCCCGACGGTCGCCAGGTCGTGTTCGCATCGACGCAACACCGCCCAACGAGCGACATCTATATCAAGGACGCGAACTCGCGGGTCGTGACTCGCCTGACCGAGGACCCCAACCAGGACGTGATGCCCGCGATCAGCCCCGACGGGCAGTACGTGGTCTACGCCTCGAACCGCTCTGGCAACTGGGACCTGTACATGATGCCCGTGAGCGGGGGCAAGGCTGTCCAGCTCACCAGCGACAACTCCAACGAGCTGCACCCCTCGTGGTCGCCCGACGGGAGCAAGGTCGTCTTCTCGCGTCTTGGCGCCACCAGCCAGCGTTGGGAGATGTGGATCGTGGACGTGCACAACACGTCGGGCGCCCAGTTCATCGGGTACGGCCTGTTCCCCGAGTGGTGCCCCGTCCCGGGCACCGGGCGACAGGGCGCGGACAAGATCGTGTTCCAGCGCTCACGCGAGCGGGGCGATCGGGCGTTCTCGATCTGGACGATCGAGTACACGGAGTCGCCCTCGCAGGCCGGTCGAGAGACCGAACTGATCGCCAGCGCCAGCGAGGCCCTTATTAACCCGAGCTGGAGCCCGGACGGCAAGTTCGTGCTCTACGCCTCGGTCCCCAACACCGCCGGCTGGAACAACGGCAACGCCGACCGCCCCGAAACCTCAAGCCTTTGGATGATCGCCGACGACGGGCGTGGACGCGTCAAGCTCACGGGCGGCTCGGCGGTTGACCTGATGCCCGTCTGGGGCGCCAACGGCAAGATCTACTTCGTCTCCGACCGCGGGGGCAACGAGAACCTCTGGTCGTTCGACATCGGCCCGGCTGTCCAGGCCGCCAGCGCGCAGATCCCGGAGATCTCGCCCAACGACCGCCCGTATGTCGAGGCGCCGAGCTACTCCGACTGAGACCCATTCGCAGATACCCGCCACGCGTGGCGCCCCAACGGGCGCCCCGCGCTTTGGACGCCCCACCCGGGGTGTGGAACGGACACGGGGCAGGAGGCCTCGCGTGATGGGCATGGACGCCATGAAATCCGAACAGCTCCGGCTGCTTCCCCTGATGGTCCTCGCGATCCTGGGGGCGTTGCAGGGCTCGTGCGCCAATCGCCAGACGCTGCAGTCGCCCAACGTCCTCGTCGCCCCGTACCAGGCCGCGGGCGGGGACCTGCTCTGGGCGATCGCGCCGTTGCGCAACGAATCGGGCGTGAGCCGTGTTGACACGCTCGCGGTCGCCGACGAACTTGCCGCGGCGGTCGAGCAGGCCCGAGGACTCCGGGCCATGCCCGTCAACCGCGTCGTCGAGACGATGCGGGCACTCAACATGCACGGCGTGAAGAACGAGGACGACGCCCGCAAGCTCGCGCGTGCCTTGGGCGCCGACGCCATTGTCGTTGGCTCGATCACCTCGTGGGACCCGTACGACCCGCCGACAATCGGGCTGAGCGTCGCGTTGTACGCCGAGCCCGGCGCGCTGGGCGGGCGCGGTGACGACATCGACCCGCAGCGGCTCTCGCGCCTCTCGACCGAGTACCACGACGACGCCCGGTCACGCTTCGGCGGACGACCGCTCAACATCGCATCCGACCACCTCGACGCCCGGGACCACGGCGTGCTCATGGAACTCAAGGACTACGCCCGCGGGCGGGCCGACCCCGAGTCCGCGCTCGATTGGAAGATCTACACGGCCAGCATGGAGCTGTTCACCCAGTTCGCGGCGCACCACGCGGTGCGTGTCCTGCTCGACAACGAGTGGGTTCGCCTCTCGCGTGTCGCCAGGATCGACGACTGACCCGCCCGGCGCCCCCGCCCGGCGATGAGCCGGAAGGAGCCCAGGTGGACCACCCCCGACAAGAGCACTCGAGCGAGCAGGACGCCTCGGACCTGAGCGTCCGCCTGGTCTCCGGGCGCCACCGGTGGCGCGTGACCTGCGCCCGGGGGCACGAGCCGGCGATGCTCGAGTGCCTCGTGGAGCACGCCCTGAGCGAGGATTCCCCGATCCGACTGGAGGATGTGGCGCTTATCCGGGCCCGCCTGGCCGGAGTCCTCAGGATCGGAGTCAACAAGGCCCCCACTACGCCCGATAGAGCGTGAGCCACAACACCCTCCCACGCGGGAGGACGGACCCTCCCGCGCCCAGGAGCGACCAGATGTCCACCCTGCCAATCACCCTGGCCTTCACGCATTACCTCACCGAGGAGCGGCATTTCAGCCCGTACACCGCGAGGTGTTACGGCGCCGACCTGCGGCAGCTCGTCGAGTACCTCACCGACGAACTCGGTGTTGACCCCGACGAGGCCCGCGAACAGAACGCGATGAACGCCCGGGAGGGCGCGAACCACGCCGACGCGGACGGCTCGATCACAGGGGTCATCTGCAAGGGCGACCCGGACACCATCCGGAACTTCCTCGCCCACCTGGGCGACCAGCAGTACTCGCCGGCCACCATGGCCCGCAAGATCGCGACGCTCCGCTCGTTCTACAAGTGGGCCGACCGTCGGGGACTCGTTGACGGCAACCCGATGACCCTGATCCGCACGCCCCGCCAGAACAAGCGGCTGCCCAAGGCCATCACCATCGAGCAGGTCGAGCGTCTGCTCTCGGCCCCCGATGACAGCGACGTCCTCGGACGGCGAGACCGGGCCATGCTCGAGACCCTGTACTCGACGGGCATCCGTGTCTCCGAGCTTGTCGCCCTCGACGCCCAGGACCTGGATGCATCCGGCGAGGCCCTGCACGTCCGCGGCAAGGGGCGCAAGGAGCGGCTGGTCCCCCTGGGCTCGCACGCACTGGGCGCGGTCCGGCGCTACATCGACATGCTCTCGCATGACCCCCGCTTCGCCGAAGCATGGCGCGCGGCGAGCGGTGGCCAGGGCCGCTGCGCCCTGTTCCTGAACAAGCACGGCAGCCGCCTGAGCTCGCGCTCGGTCCGGCGCAAGCTCGACAAGTACCTCCGTCAGGTGGGGCTCGACCCGACCATCAGCCCGCACACGCTGCGTCACAGCTTCGCGACGCACCTGCTCGAGAACGGCGCCGACCTTCGGTCCGTTCAGGAGCTGCTCGGGCACCAGTCGCTCTCGACCACGCAGGTGTACACCCACCTGTCCGCGCAGCACACCCGCGACGCGTACAACCAGGCGCACCCGCGGGCCGAGGCCGGCTGAGGCCCACCGGCACATCTCCCCCGAAACAGCTCCAACCCCGCGACGCCGCAAGCCCGCGGGGTTGTTTTCTTGTGCCGGTGAGCGGTTGATCACGAAGGTCGCGAAGAGCGCGAAGGCCTAGGCTGATTCTTATTTCTTCGTGATCTTCGCGGCCTTCGCGGCCTTCGCGTTCGATTGATGGGGTCAGGCGTCGAGCGAGGCCAGCAACCCTCCGATTGTCTGGCCCTTATGAGGCACGGGCCAGGACGGGACAAGCTCTGCGAGTGGGGCAAGGACGAACCGGCGCTCGTGCATGCGTGGGTGCGGGACGGTCAGGCCGGGCTCGTTGATCTTTGCGTCGGCGTATAGGAGCAGGTCCAGGTCGAGCGTGCGGGGCCCCCACCGTTGCCCGTCGGACCGCTCACGCCCGTGCGTGCGTTCGATCTCGTGCAGGCGTTCGAGCAGCGCGCGCGCCGAGAGTGTCGTCTCGATGATGGCGGCGGCGTTGATGAACAGGCCCTGGGTGATCGGGCCGACCGGCTCGGTCTCGTGGAACGAAGACACGCGGACATTGCGCACGCCTGGCGTGGACGCGATCGCCTCAACCGCGCCGCGCAGGCGCCCCTCGCGGTCGCCAAGATTCGAGCCCATCGCGATCGCGCACTCGGTCCACGTATTGTCCACGGCGTCGTTCACGCGGGACTCAAGCGCGCCCAGCCCCGCCTGGCAAGACAGCCGCCCCGCGCGGGGCGGGGCGGCTGGTCTGGATCTGGAGGTTGGCGGCGACCGGCGGGGTCTGGCCCGGGCGGCTCGGTCTCAGCCGGTGGGCTCGAGTTCCCGCATCCGGTGCTGCATCTGGGCCTTGAGACGGGCCAAAATCGAGCTATGCATCTGGCTGACCCGGCTCTCGGAGAGGTCGAGTGTGGCCCCGATCTCCTTCATGGTCATGCCCTCGTAGTAGTAGAGGATGACGATGAGGCGCTCGGCCCGGGTGAGACCCTTGGTCATCATCTCCTTGATGTCCTTGCGCTGGACGTCGTGGATGGGGTCGCCCTGGTTGTCGTCCTTGATGATGTCGATCTCGCGGAGTTCACGCCCGCCGTCGGAGTTGAACGCGCGGCGGGTGATGCTCGTGACACCGACGGCGGCCGAGTCTCGCTTGTACTTGAGGAACTCGTCCTGCTCGATGTTGAGGCGGCGGGCGATGTCGTCGTCGGTGGCGCGCTGCCCGGACTCCATCTCGACCTTCTGGCGTGCCTGCTCGACGCGGGACGTCCGGTGGCGGACGAGCCGCGGCACCCAGTCCATCGAGCGCAGCTCGTCGAGGATCGCGCCACGGATCCGCGGGGCGCAGTACGTCTCGAACTTGACCTTGCGCTCCAGGTCGAACGCGTCGATCGCGTCCATGAGCCCGAAGAGGCCCGCGGACATCAGGTCCTCGATGTCCACCTCGTCGGGCAGACGGGCGTAGATGCGCTCGGCGTTGTACTTCACCAGGTGCAGATACTTCTCCATGAAGAAGTTCCGCAGCTCCTGGGACGGTTTCTTTTTGTACTCGACCCAGAGGCGTTCGACCGGTTTGTTGTCGAACGGCGTCGGGGCGCCCGAGGGCTCGGCGTGCCTCGCCGTGTGCCGCCCGCTGCGGGCGCGCGCCGAAGACTTCATGGCCGTCATGGTCGACTCCTTGACCCACTCGCACGACGCGGCACGAAAGACTGCACCACGAATGCGTCGCCAACTCCGCCGAGCCGTCCTTGGCCCGACGGGGCGAGTATACAGGAATCCGTCACGCCGCACGCCCCGGCGGGACCAGTAGTTTCGAACAGATCACGCCGCGGCACGGGCTTGCGCCTCCTCGACCGGCCCGGGGTCCGGGTTGTGCGGGCTGCGCGGTTCTTGCGCGTCCTGCGCCGCGATCTCGTCGGGGAGCTTGACCTCTGGGACCGGGCGTGCCACGCGGCGCCCGGCCGCGTGGTCGAGAACCGCCCGCCCCGCGACCCAGGCGAGCGCGACGCCCAGCACGTACCCCGCCCCCATGCAGATCAGGGCGCGGGTCAGGATCTGCGACGCATCCAGATCGGCGCCGAGGCCCGCGACGCACGCGACCGCGAACGCCGACATCGCGACGATCCCGGCGATCACTCGTATAGGTGGTGGTGTGGCGTGCGGTGGTGACGGCATGGCGGTGTGGGAACGCCACCGAGCCGGCGCACCCGGTCGTCTATCGAGCCGATCTGGCCCCCGCATGAGAAAAACCGGCGCGGATTGGCACAAGTTGCTGTCAGCACCCCGCACATCCGGCGCCGTGTGTTACGCCGAGCCGTTCACGCCCTTGGCGCCCTGCTCGCTCCAGTCACGGAGGCTCTTGGCCAGACGCATGATGTCGCGAGAGACGCCGCTGTGGGGCGAAGAGATCATGAACGGCTTGCGGCGTTTGACCGCCGCCGAGACGCGTCGGTCCTTGCGGATCGACCCGACCAGGCCCAGGTCGTAACTGAGGAACCGACGGCACACGCCCGCGACCCGTGTGTGCACGTTGTCGGCCTCGCGCAGGCCCGCCTGGTTGACGATCAGTCCGATCCGCGGCGGCTCGAGCTTCTTCTCGCGGGCCGGCTGCACGACGCACTTGATCAGCGCGTACGCGTCGGCGATCGACGTCGGCTCCGGCGTCGCAACGACGAGGCAGAGGTCCGAGGCACGAATCATCGAGGTCACGCTGTCGTGGATGCCCGCGCTCGTGTCGATCAGCACCAGGTCGCTCGTCTGCTCGATCTCGATCAGGCGGTCGATGAGCGAGTCTCGGGCGGCCCTGGGGAGGTTGGCCATGCGTGCGACGCCGACAGATCCGGGCACGAGACGGAACCCGCCCGGCGCCGTCAGGGCGATCTGATCGAGCGTCTGGCGTGAGCCGCGGACGAGCGAGTGCTCGAGGCGTGTGCTCGGGAGCATGCCGCACAGGACGTCGGCGTTGGCCAGGCCCAGGTCGGCGTCAAGGAGCGTGGTTTTCTTGCCCAGCGAGGCCAGCGCGATCGCGAGGTTGACAGAGGTGCTTGTCTTGCCGACCCCGCCCTTGCCCGAGGCGATGGCGATAACGGGCGCGGCGCGCTCACGCGGGCCCTTGCGGGGGCGTTGTTCGCTCGGCGTTCTGGCTTCGGTCTTTGTGCGCGCGGGCGGCGCTTCGCGCTCAGGATCGAGCGCACGCACCAGGGCGCGAAGGCGCGAGGCCTGGTCCTCGTGGCGTCCGGCCGATGCGACGGCGCCACCATCCGGGGCCTCGGGCCCCGCCGCGGGACGCGGAACAGCTTGCGTCATCTCCCTACCTCCACACCATCCCCGAGAACCATCCGTGCAAGACGATCCGGGCGGGCGGCCTCCATGTCGTCGGGCACCTCCTGCCCGGTCGTCACGTAGCTGATCGGGAGCCCGCACAGGCGGGCCGCCTCCAGGATCATCCCGAAGCTCTCGGCCTCGTCGAGCTTGGTCAGGATCGCCCGGTCGGGGCCCAGGGCGCCGAACCGCTCGATCGTCCGCTCGAGCACCTTGCGGCCCACGGTCGTCGAGATGACCATGTGCGTCTGGTCGGCCTTGGCCGCCTCCAGGAAGGCCCGCAGCTCGTCGAGCCGCTTGGCGTCGTTCTGGCTCCGCCCGGCGGTGTCCATCACAATCAGGTCGCAGTCGCTGAGCGCCTCGATCGCGCTGGCGACGTCCGCGGGCGTCATCGCGACTTTCAGCGGCAGCCCGATGATCCCGGCGTACGTCCGGAGCTGCTCGACGGCCGCGATCCGATAGGTGTCGGTCGTGATCAGGCCCACCCGTTTGGCGTGGCGGAGCTTGTGCGTCGCGGCCAGTTTGGCGACCGTCGTCGTCTTGCCCACGCCCGTCGGGCCGACCAGCGCGATCACACTCGGGCGGCCCGAGGCGTCGCGCTCGCGGGGGGCCTCGACGCCCGTCGGCAGGCGTTGCTCGATGCGGCGCAGGGCCGCCTCGCGGACGACCCGCTCGTCACGCAGCTGCTCGTGGCCGAGCTCGTCGCGGACCTCGCCCACGATCCGCTCGGCCTCGTCTGCGTCCACATCCGCATCGGTCAGTCTCGTGTACAAGTCGAGCAGGGGTTCCGGGGTCGCGCCGTCGAACGCCCCCGAGGCGCCCCCACCGTTCCTGGTCGCGGCGCGGCGGGTCGAGACGAGCACCTGGCCCATCATGCGGCGGAGCTCGCCGATCTCGTGCTCCAACGCTTCGGGGCGGGATGCGGGGCGGTCGGGCGCGGGCTTGGACTCGATCGTCGTGGGGCGCACGCCCTTTGAAGGCTGTGGCGGCGCGGCCTGCCCGGGCGCCTGGGCGAGCGGGATCGCCGCGAGCAACTCGTGGGATTTGTTCTGTGCCGGTTGCGAGGATTCAGCCCGATCGGGCTCGGAAGGCGTGGACGCCTTCTCCGCCTGCTCGAGCCTGGCGGCGCGCTCGGCGAGGACGCTCGC
The DNA here is from genome assembly GCA_029260515.1 of Phycisphaerales bacterium. GTDB lineage: Bacteria > Planctomycetota > Phycisphaerae > Phycisphaerales > UBA1924 > JAJRXR01. Next base: position 245,839 of record JAJDDC010000040.1, read on the forward strand.
GGCCCGTTCCAGGGCGCCGCGGAGCGGCTCGGGCGTGCATGACGGGCCGGGGAGTCCGCCCTCGTGGGTGACCGCTCGGCGCCCGTTGTCGATGCGAGCGGGAGCCGGCTCGGCGCCAGCAACCGTCGTGGGCGCGGGCACGACCGGCGAACTGGGCGGGGTGTAGGTGGCGGCGTCCGGTTCCGGCGAGCCGCCGGCTGTCGCCGCGGCGCCGGCGGCGTGGGCGAGAGCGGCAGTTGGGCTGGGGTTGTGGGCGTGGCGGGCTGCCGGGCGGATCGGCTTGGTCACGATCGATGAGGCGAGCGTTGCGGCCGCGTTCTCGGGGGCGTCCTGGCGGGCGACGGGCACCCGTCCGACGGCCCGTGTCGAGACACGGCGCGGGGCGTGCTCGCCCGCGGCCTTGCCGGTGGTCGCGGTCACCTCGACCATCGGGCGTCCGCCGAAGCCGAGGACCCCACCCACCCTGAACGAGCGGGTGTGCACGATAACCGCGTCGCGGCCGAGGTCGCGTTTGACCTGCGCGAGCGCGTCGGCCATCGTCCGGGCGTTGTACGTTTTGAGCATCTTCGGCGCCGTCCCTGGCCCTCTGAGGGCGGCGGGCAATGTACCGACTTTCCACCGGCCCCGCGCGACCCCGAACAGACGCCCGGGGGCGCATCTGGACGGCCTGTGGTCAGGCCGCGGAGTGGGCGCCGACGCCCTCGACCGTCCCGCTGGTTGCCGACGCCCTTGCGGGCGCCCGCGGCTCGGGGGGCGTGACCAGACCGAGGGATTCCACCTCCACCCCGCCGACGACCTCGTTGTACCCAAGCACCGCCGCCTGCGGGAGATGCGGCTCGAGGATCTGGCGGACGACCGCCCGGACCTGGGGCGAGGCGATGACCACGGGCGGGTGCCCTGCGGCGGTAACCCTTTCCAGGGATTCAACCATGCCCGCGGCGAAGGTCGCCGCGACACGGGCGGGCAGGTTCACGCTCGTCGCGCCGCCCGACCGGTCGATGTAGGCCTCGATCTGCGACTCGAGGGCGGGGTCGAGGGTGACACAGACAATCCGGGGTGTGCCGTCGGCGCCGACGGCGGCGTACTTCTGGCAGATCGTGCGGCGGAGGGCGTGGCGGACGTACTCGCACAGCACGTCGGGGTCCTTGGTCTTGGCGCCCCAGTCGGCGAGTGTCTCGAGGATCGTCTCCATGTCCCGGATAGGCACCCGCTCGCGGAGCAGGCACTGGAGCACCTTCTGCAGGTCGCCGACGCGGACGACCGCGGGGACCGTGTCCTCGACAAGCTTCTTGGCCTTCTCCTTGAGGCCCTCGAGCAGGTTGTTGACCTCCTCGCGGGTGAGCAGCTCGTCGGCGTGCGTTTTTACAATCTCGGTGATGTGCGTCGCGAGCACACTCGAGGGTTCGACGACGGTGTAGTTCATCGTCTCGGCGCGCGGGCGCTGCTTGGCGTCGATCCACCAGGCGTCGAGCCCGAACGCCGGCTCCTTGGTCGCCTCGCCCGTGATCGTGCCGGTCGCCACGCCCGAGTCCATCGCCAGGAGTTTTCCGGGCTCGATGCGCCCCCGGGCGATCTCGGCGCCGCGGATCCGCACGCGGTACTCGCTCGCCTCGAGCTGCATGTTGTCGCGGATGCGGACCGGCGGCATGACCAGCCCGTACTCGATGGCGAGCTGGCGGCGTACCGCCGTGATGCGTTCGAGCAGATCGCCCCCCTGGTTGGGATCGACGAGTGAAACGAGCGCATAGCCCACCTCGAGCTCGAGCACGTCCACCTTGAGTAGATCCTCAACGGGCGCTGGCTCGGGCGGGGGCGCGGCCTCGGACTCGGCACGGATCGCCTCGGCCTCGTCGCGCCGGCGCGTCGTGAGCAGCATCCCGCCCCCCAGCAACGCCAGGCCAACACCCGTGACGAGCAGGGGCAGCGTCGGCAGGGGCGAGAGCGAGAGGACGGCGAGGAAGACGGCGGTGATCAGCAGACCCTTGGGCTGGCTCGTGACCTGGCCCGTCAGCTCCGTGCCCAGATCCGCCTTGGCGCTGGACCGCGTGACGATGAGGGCGGCCGCGATCGAGATGATGAAGCTGGGGATCTGGCTGGTCAGCCCGTCTCCGATGGTGAGCTTGGTGAAGACGCTCGCGGTCTGACCCGCGGGCCAGCCCTTCTCGATCATGCCGACAGCGAACCCGCCCGCGATGTTGATCGCGGTGATGAGGATGCCCGCGACAGCGTCTCCCCGGACGAACTTGCTGGCGCCGTCCATGGCGCCATAGAAGTCGGCCTCGCGGCTGATCTCGTCGCGCTTCGCCTTGGCCTCGTCCTCGCTGATGATGCCGGCCGAGAGCTCGGAGTCGATCGCCATCTGCTTGCCGGGCATGGCGTCGAGGGTGAACCGCGCCGCGACCTCGCTGATGCGCCCCGCGCCCTTGGTCACGACAATGAACTGCACGATCATCAGGATGCCGAAGATGATCACGCCGACGAAGAGGCTCCCGCCGGCGACGAAGCCGCCGAAGGCGCTGATTACGTGACCCGCGACGCCCATCGCCTCCTCGGGTGTCGCGGCGTCGGCGGTCAGGATCAGCCGCGTCGAGGCGATGTTCATCACCAGGCGCAGCAGCGTTGTCGCCAGCAGCAGCGAAGGGAAGACGCTGAAGTCCAGCGCCTTCTTCATGTAAAGCGTCGTGAGCAGGATGATGACCGCCAGCGAGATGTTGGCGCTGATCATCAGGTCCAGGATCGGGGGCGGGAGCGGGATCAGGATCACGACGAGCAGCATCACGAACCCGACCGGCACGATCAGCCCGCGGTGACGCGCGATCGTGTGCACCCAGTCGGGGAGCGTGAAGCCGGTTGTCCTCGCCTGCTCGGCCATGCCTGATCAGTCTCCTACGCGCCCGCGCCGGCGGCCTCGCGCCGCCGCGCCCCGCCCGCGTCCTCGTCCAGCCTGTATACGTACGCCAGGATCTCCGCGACCGCCTTGTAGTGCTCGGGCGAGATCTCCTGGCCGACGTCGACGCCCCAGTACAACGCCCGCGCCAGGGGCGGGCGTTCGACGATCGGCACCTTCGCGAGCCGCGCAAGCTGCCGGATGCGAAGAGCCAGAAAGTCCACGCCCTTGGCGATGACCCGGGGGGCGCCCATCGCGTCCTCGTCGTACTTGATCGCGACGGCGAAGTGCTCGGGGTTTGTGATGACGACGTCGGCCTGTGGGATCGCCGAGGCGATGCGCTGCTGGGCGATCTCGCGGGCGAGCTTCAGGCGCCTGCCCTTGATCTCGGGGTCGCCCTCCATGCTCCGGCGTTCGTCCTTGACCTCCTGCTTGGTCATCTTGAGGTCCTGGGTGTGCTGCCATCGCTGGTAAGCGAAGTCCGCCAGCGCGAGCACGAGCAGGACCGCGACGAGCCAGATCGCCAGTTCGAGGATCACCCGGACGATCACGTACATCGCGGGCGCGGCCCCGAGCCTGGGCGTCGCGGCGAGCATCGGGATCCGCCCGAGTAGCACGAACCAGACGACGCCGATCACGATGACGAGCTTGAGCGAGTTGACCACGGTCTTGACGAGGTTCTTCTTGCTGAACAGCTGCTTGGTCCCCTTGATGGGGTCGAGCTTGCTGAGCTTTGGGCGGATGGGCTCGCCGGTGATGAGCCAGCCCACCTGGGCGAACTGCGAGGCGTAGGCAGCGAGCGCCGCGATAAGCGCCAGGGGCGCCAGCGCCTGCACGCCCTCGCCGAACGCGTACTGCGTCGCCAGCCAGAGCGAATCGACCGAGAGGGGATTGCCCGGCGTCTCGCTGGCGAGGATGCGTCGCATGAGGCGGGCGAAGCCGTCCATGATCCCGCCGCCCAGGATGACGAGCAGGACGACAGAGGTGAGCAGCCCGACCGCGGCGCCGAGGTCCTGGCTGCGCGCGACCTGGCCCTTGTCGCGCGACTCGGACATGCGCCGCGTTGTTGGTTGCTCGCTCTTTTCTCCGAGGTCCTCGGCCATCTAGGGCCCCCCCGCCGCGGGCGCGGCCAGGCCCGTAGCCCAGTCGCCCACGCGCCCGACCACGTCCACGATGTGCTCGCTGGCGACCTCGGCGACGACGAAGATCGTCAGCGCGAGCATCAGCAGTCCCGCGAGCATCTTGATCGCGAAGCCGACGCTGAGCACGTTGATCTGGGGCATCGTCTTCATGATGAACCCCATCGCGACCATCAGGAGCGTGACCACGCCCATCACGGGCGCGGCGACGCTGACCGCAACGGCAAACCCCGAGTGCACGACCCCGACGAGCAGGCCGAGCGGCGCCTGTGAGATCGCGAACGCGCCGATGGGCACGCCGTCGTAGCTCTGGAGGAGCGTGAGCAGGAGCGCGTCGAGCCCGCCCAGGGAGACATACAGGGAGATGCCGAGGAAGAACAGGATCTGGCCCGCGACGTCGCCCTGGCTGTCCATGCTCGGGTTAAAGGTCTGGGCGATACTCAGGCCCATCTGGTATCCGAGCAGGTGCCCGGCGAGTTGGAGCATCGCCAGGGGCAGGCCGCCGATCATCCCGATGCATACACCCAGGAGCGTCTCTGTCAGGACGACCGGGAGGAACGTGAGCAGGTCGAGCTCTGGCATGCTCACGACGCTCGCGGGCTGGGCCATGAACACGATCGCCGACAACGCCAGCGTGAGCATCCCCCGGACCCGGACCGGGACCGCGACTCCCGAGACCATGGGCATGGAGCCGACGAGCCCGCCCATCCGCGCGACGATGAGCGTCAGGGGCGCGAGCGACTCGATGATCGGCGCCAGCGTCGTCACCGGGCGGTCCCCCCGCGCCCCGCTAGAACAATCGCAGCATCTCGTACGCGAACTCGACGAGTCGAAGCGTGATCCAGGGCAACAGCAGCACCGCGACGATGATCATCACGCCGATCTTGGGCACGAAGGTCAGCGTCTGGTCCTGGATGCTCGTCACCGATTGGATGAGGCTGATGACCAGTCCGATCACCACGCCCGCGAGGAGGATCGGCGCCGCGATCTTGAGTACCACGACCAGGGTCTCCTGAACCATCGACACCATCGACTCGTCGTACACCATCACCGAACCTCCACGTCAGTCGCCGCCTGGGCAGCGCGAGCACGAGCAGCACGGGCAACGCCGCGGCCTGCGCGCTGAGTCGTTCGCTCGTACCGTCCTGCACGAAGCTCTCGAGCAGGCTCCCGACGACGAGCGACCACCCGTCCACGAGCACGAACAGCAGCAGCTTAAACGGCAGCGAGATCAGCACCGGCGGGAGCATCATCATGCTCATGGAAATCAGAATCGTCGCGATCACCATGTCGATCACAAGGAAGGGGAGGTAGACACGGAATCCCATCATGAAACCGACCTTGAGCTCGCTGAGCATGTACGCGGGGACCAGCGTGACCATGTCCACGTCGGCCCGCGTGAGCGCCTGTGGCTCTGTCGTGTCCACGCCCCGGTAGTTGAGGATCGTGTACACGCTCGACCAGTTGTCGGTCGCCTCGATCTGGTCGAACATGAAATCCCGCATCGGGCGCTTGGCACGGTCCCACAGCTCGTCGTAGTCCGTGATCTCGCCCGCCTGGTAGGGCGAGATCGCCTCGTCCCAGACGCGGTCGATCGTCGGCGACATGACGAGCAGCGTCATGAACAACGCAAGGCCGGTGACCACCTGGGCGGGCGGGATCGACTGGGTGCCCAGGGCCTGACGGAGCAGGCCCAGGACGATAATGATGCGCACGAAGCACGTGCACATCAGCATGACCGACGGCGCCAGGGCGATCACCGTCAGCAGGATCATGATGTTCAGGGCGACCGAGAGCCCGCCCTCCTCGGGCCCGGGCGAGCCGGTCGCGCCCTGGAGCACGCCCGCCGCGTCCGCGAGCACGCTCGCGGGGTTCGGGGCGCCGCCGGACGACCCGGGCGCCTGCGGGTCGAGCGGTACGGATGCGTCGGCGACCGCCGGGCCGTACGCCTGCGCTTGTGCCGGGGTGGTCAGCGCCCCCAGCGCAAACGCCGCCGCGAACAACAGCGTCCAGGCCGCCCTCATGCGTACACGCCCTCGCGCATGGAGTCGAGGCGCCGACGCAGCGGGCTTACGTCCGCGCGATCGTCGTGCAGCAGCGTCGCCCGGTCGGGCTCGGGCTCGGTGTGCGCCGCGTGGGTGGGCGGCGGCTCGTAGCCCTCCGGCGTGCGGAGCATCGCGGACTCGAAGTGCTCGTCGGCCTCGGAGATCGCCTCGCGGAACCGGGCGTTGATCGAGCGGCCGTCCATCTCACGCGCGATCTCGAGTACGCCCGCGACCTCGCCCGGGTCCTCGAGTTCGCACAGCGTCGTCAGGTCCCCGCCCTTGGCGCCGTGCGAGACGAGCAGCACACGCTGGCCGAAGCGGAGCACGACGAGCGAGTGGCGCGGCGGGAGCGGGTAGCGGGCGAGCACCTCGACGAGCCCGGAGGGCGCCCTTGCGCCGAAGCGTCCGAAGGCGCGGGCGCCGAAGACCCGCTTGTACGCCCAGCCCAGGGCGAGGATGAGCACGATGACAAGCGTGAGGGCGCCGATCGTGCGGATCGCACTGGTGGTCATCGTCGAGGCGTCTGAATCGGCGCCGCCCAGGGGCGCGTCGCGCTCGGCGTCGTCTGCGGGGCCGCTCGATTGATCGTCGAGGGGTCGCAGCGCCGACGCCCGCGGCGTGCCCAGCGGCATCCTCCCCTCGTCGCCAGCCGAGTTCTGCTGTGCGTTGACCGCGTCGGCGATCGACCACCCCACGAGCCCCTGCTCGTCGGGGCGGGGGCCCACCAGCCCGTCGGGCTGGGCGCGGGCGCCGACCGCGGCGATCGCAACCGCAACCACACATGCTGCGCCGCGTGATCTGGACCCGAGCACGGTTCGCCTTCCTGGCCTGCGATCGACGGCTCCGCCGTCGTTGGGTTCGAGATCAGTCCTTCGTCGCCGCGTGTGTCGCGTCCACGATCCCGTCGAGGATCTCGGAGACGCGGACACAGAAGTTGTCGTTGAGCACGAGCACCTCGCCCCGGGCGACGTGCCTGTCGTTGACGTAGATGTCCACCGGGTCGCCCGCGAGCTTGTCCAGCTCGACGACCGCCCCCTCGCCCAGGCGGAGTACGTCCTCGACGAGCAGACGCGTCCGCCCCAGCTCGATTTTGACGTTCAGGTTGACGTCCGAGAGCAGGTCGATGCCCGCGGCCTTGGCGATCGCGGTCCCGGGCGTGAGCTCCGGGGGGGTGAACGACCGGGCCTCGCCGCCCATCGCCTCGTCAACCTGTTCCTGGGTCTCGCGGACGGAGGCGCGGGCCTCGGTCAGCGCCTCGTCAACGCCCGGGGCGTCCGCGTCCGGCGCCTGCGCCTGCGCGTGGGGCTGATCCGCGGGCGCCTGCTCGCCGGCATCGGGCGACTCGCTCTCGGGCGGCGTAGACACGGACTCGTCCGGGCTGTCGTTGTGTGTTGTCTCGTCGTCGGGCATCCGTGCCTCGCTGCGTTGAGCGGCTCCGCCGCGCCCGGGGCGCACGCGCCCCGCCGACGCCTCATCGGGCGGGCGTGTGTCGATGCATCAAAACTGCCGATCACGGGCGCAGTTCGCGCCCGGACGCGCAAGAAATGCCGCATTTGATGGAGGCCGGGGTCACACGCCAGGGTGATCGCTCAGATCTCGAAACCCTTGCAGCCCGGGATGATCACGCGCTCGACCTTGCCCAGCCCCTCGGTGTCCTCGCCGAATACGTCGTTGACGTACGCGGTGACCTGGCGGTGGATGGTCTGGAGGCCGGGCTCCTGGAGCTGGCGGTGCTGGGCGCGCCGGAAGATGAGGGCGATACCCTCCTTGATCTCGGCGTTGCGGCGCTCGAGCGTCTGCTCGACACCACGGGGGCCGTCGAGGTTCTTCTTGCGGACCTTCAGGAAGATCTGCACCTGCCACTCCCAGACGCGGCCGGACTGGAGGTTCTGGAACTGCTCGTTGATGAGCTCGACCTCGACGAGTTCGTTCTCGTCGGAGGCATCGGTCGCGATCTGCGCGGCGCTGGCCTCGCCCGCGCCGCCCCCGGTCATGGAGACGACGGCGTAGACCGCGCCCGCCTCGGCGAGCATGAGCGCCCCCACCACCCCGAGCATCAGCACGGGCGGCTTCTTCTTGGTGGGGCTCTCGCCCTCGCTCGCCTCGGGCTTCTTGGCGTCGTCCGCCATCACTCGCCTCCGTCAGGGCGCTTGGCCCCTGGTCAGGTTCGGGTCCGGGTGGGTGTCCCCGGCCGTCCTGCCGGTCATCCACACCTGAACTCGGCGATTTCGGGACCCGGCCTCAGCCGCGGTCGGGTCGATCCGCGCCGGCTCCTTCGCGCCTGCCGTGTTGACCCGCAAGATCTCATCATCGATGGCGCATTCCCGGACCAGGAAGTCCTTGACGTTCCTGGCCCGCTGGTAGGCCAGGTCATCGAACGAGAGCCCCGAGGCCTTGTCCTCGAACCCCCAGGCGTGCCCCACCACCAGCGAGATGTACCGCTGGCCCCGGATCAGCGGCGCGACCTCGTCGCGGAGCATGGACTTGGCCCGCTCGTCGAGCTCGGGCGAGCCGGCCGTGAACATCACCGACCCCCCCTGCGCGAATCGGCTCCCCTCGTGGATCACGCTGGTCGCGGGGTCGAATCCGGTGATGTTGTCGGCGCGAGTCTGGTCGCGGTCGTTCTGGGTCTCGGGATTGCGCGCCGGGTCGATGCCCAGCTGCATCTGCATCTGCTTGCGCATCTGGTTCGTGCTGCTCATCACGCCCTGGCCGCCCCGGAAGCCCAGGGCCTCCTGGATCGACTCGATGACCTTGATGTACTCGCGGGGCTTCTTGAGCTCGCTGAACGCGGCGAGCAGGATGAAGAAGCACAGCAGCAGCGACATGAGATCGCCGTAGGTCAGCACCCAGTCGGGCACGCCCGGCTTCTGGACTGGCTTGCGCTTGGCCATCGCCGTCGGTCTCCGGGCTCAGGCCGCCTGCTTCTGCTGCTCCGCCTCGAACGCCTTGCGCTGACCCGGGGGCAGGAAGGTCATCAGCTTGCTCTCGACGACGCGTGGGTTGTCGCCCGACTGGATCGACATGACGCCTGTCACGATGAGCGTCTTGATCAGGACCTCCTCGGCGTCGCGGGCGCCGAGCTTCTCGGAGATCGGGCCGGCGAAGATGTTGGCGATCAGGGCGCCGTAGAGCGTGGTGATCAGGGCGACGGCCATGCCCGGGCCGATCGCGGAGGGGTCGTCCATATTCGAGAGCATCGAGATCAGGCCCATGAGGGTCCCGATCATGCCGAACGCGGGGGCGTAGCGTCCGATCGTCTCGATGACCTGCTTGCCCACGGTGTGTCGCTCCATGAGCGCCTCGAGCTCGGTGTCGAGGATGGTCTGGATCAGCTCGGGGTCCGAACCGTCCACGGCCATCTTGACGCCCCGGACGATGAACTCGTCCTTCATGTCGGGGATGAGGTTCTCGAGCGAGAGGATGCCCTCGCGGCGGGCGACCTCGGCGTAGTTCACCAGGTCGCGGATGGTCTGGGCCGCGTCCGTCTTCTTGGCGAAGACCGCCTTGAAGATGATCGAGTGGACTTTGAGGACCTTGGCCAGGGGGAACGACGCGGCGATCGCGCCGATCGTCCCGCCGAATACGACGAGGATCGACGGCGCGTCGATCAGCGCGAGGGGGTTGCCCCCGCCGAGGATCATCGACGCCAGGATGGCGACGACCGCGATGATGAGTCCGACAACGGTTCCAATATCCACGCCGACGCACTCCCTTGGGTCGGCCACAACCCACGGGGACGATCGGACGCCCGGGATGGGCACTTGACGCCCGGGAGGGGCGTCGCACCCTTCGCCGCTTCTCCAGCCCGCGCAGACCGGGCCGGCGTCAGGCGTGGCGGCGCGACTGGGCGTTCGGCGTGTTTTCGGACTCGCCCCGCCCCGCCTGGGTCTGGCCGCGCAGGTCCTCGCGCAGCTCGGCGGAGGAACTCAGGCGCCGGGTGTGGCGCTGGAACTCGATCACCCGCGCCACAACCTCGCGTGTGTCCTCGCGGACGATCATGTGCTCGCCGCTCACGAGTGTGATCACCGTGTCGGGGCTCTGCTCGACGAGTCGGATGTGCTCGGCGTTGAGCACGAACCGTTGCCCGTTGAGTCGTGTCAGGCTGATCACGCCGCCTCCGATCTTTCTTTGAATGATCCGGCGTGTTATCGGCCGAGCACGAGCAGCTGCTGCATCAGCTCGTCCGCGGTCTGAATGATCCGGGTGTTGGCGGAGTATCCGGTCTGGGTGAGGATGAGCTCGATGAACTCCTGGCCAAGGTCCACGTTGGAGAGCTCGAGGGCGCCCGAGATGATCCGCCCGGTGTTGAGGACGCCCGGGGTGGCGATGATCGCGGGCCCGGAGTTCGCGCCGACGGTAAACGCCGAGTCGCCCGCGTCGATGAGACCCGCCTCGTTGGTGAACGTCGCCATGACGAGCTGGCCGAGGTTTCGGAGGGCGCCGTTGGAGAAGATGCCCGAGATGATGCCGTCCTCGCCGATGCTGAACGAGTCGAGCGTGCCCGGGGGCAGACCGTCGCGGTAGACATTCACGAGTGTCGAGGGCTCGTCGGCCAACGCCGTCGTCCGCCCGGCGTCGCCCTCCAGATGCAGCTCGAAGCTCAGGGGGGACTCGGCGCCCGTGCTGACGCGGTCGATCGTCAGGCTGATGGGGATATCGCTCACGAGCTGGCCCGAGCTGTCGAACTCGACCGTGCCGTCCGCGATCCGCAGGTCCAGGTCGGTGTCGTCGGCAGAGTCCACCATGTACCGCCAGGTGGTGCCGCCGGTCGCGCCCTTGGCCTCGAGGACCATGGTCACATCCACGCTCACCTGTGCCCCCAGCGAGTCGAATATGACGATCGTCGTGCGGACGCTCTCGCCGTCGGCGGCGGCCTGCTTGTCGGGCACGAACGGCAGGTTGATCTGCACGCCGGCGCTGTCCTGGAGCTGGATGTCGCCCGCGTCGATCGCGATGTCCGCCTCGCCTCCCGCGTTGCCGATGATCGTGATGATGCCCGTCGCGGGATCGACCGTGACGCCGGGGGTGTTGCCGTCCGGGTTGGGCATGCCGGTGTCGTGGATGCCCAACGCCTCGACGAGGAAGTCCATGTAGTCCTGGACCGTCTCGGCGCCCGTGAGCGTGAACTCGGCGTCGGGCAGCTGCTTGCCCCCCTTCTCGGCGCCCGTGAGCAGGATCGTCTGGCCCGTCGCGAACAGAGGCGTGCCCGGATTGTCCGGGTCGTCGATGTCGGTCAGGAGCGTGCCCGCGGTGATGGGCGTGCCGCCGGAGATTGTCGTGAAGCCGGCGTTGGTCGAGTCTGCGGTCAGGTCGAGGATCGTGCCCTGCGTCGGAAGGTCGCCCGAGGCATCGAGGTTGCCCGCGAGCAGCGACTCGCTGGTCGCCTCGGCGATCGTCTGGCTGCCAAGCGGGATATTCACATCGGTGAGCTGGCCCTCGACGATGTTGAAGTTCTCGTCCACGCCGTAGCCCTGGAGCTTGCCGCCGTCGAGGTTGACCAGATTGTTTTCGAGGTCCTGGCGGAACGATCCGGCCCTGGTGTAGTAGGTTTTGCCGTCGCGTTCGACGACGAAGAACCCCGCGCCGTCGATCGCCAGGTCGCGGGGGTCGCCGGTGGGCGAGAATCCACCAGAGTTGAAGTTGCGGACAACGCCCGCGATACCGACGCCAAGGCCGACCTGGACGGGGTTGGTGCCGCCCGCGAACACGCCCGGGGACGAGCCGAGCCGGAAGTCGCGTGTGATGCTGGACTGGAAGAGCATCCGCGAGCTCTTGAATGCGGTGGTGTTGGTGTTGGCGATGTTGTTGCCGATGACGTCGAGCTTGCGGGCGTGGACGCTCAGACCGGAAAGTCCCGTGAACAATGCTGTGTAGGAGGCCATGTGCTCTTCCTTGTCTCGCCGTGCTCGGCGTCGATCATCGATTCGAGTGTTGTGTGCCGCCCCGCCTGCCGTCGATCCGCGCCAGCGCCTCGAGCAGCGAGGCGTTGCCGATCGACCCCGGACGCGCCGCCGCGCCCCCGTCGCCCTCGTCATCGCCCGAGCCCGCCCGGACGACCGCGTCGATCCCGCTCAGAACCCCCGCGGACGCGAGGTCTGGCGTGTCCACGACCTGGCGCCCGATCACGTCAAGCAGCAAAGTCATGTCGTCGAGCAGGACGAGGGCGTTGGCCGCCCCGACGCTCTCGGCCCGGTCCGCCGCGGCCGACAACGCCGATTCCTGCGCCGGGGTGAGCGCCAGCTCGATCCCGGGCGCGACCGCGACGGGCACGTCGGTCCGCATCTCACCCTTGCACGCCTGATCGAGCATGTGCGCGAAGCCCGCGTCCGAGGCCCGCGTGACCGGCGCGGGCTGATCGGCGCCTACCGGTCGGATGCCCGCGCCCAGCGCCCGGAGCATTTCTGCGCCGCCGCTCATCGGGGCGACCCACGGTACGGGTGGGGCTTGCGCTCTTCGCTCTGGGTGTCGTCGCCGCCGTCGGTATCGCCGTTGTCGCCGCCCAGGTTCTTGGAGATGTACTCCGGGTCGTCACCCGGGATATCGGGGTCCGGCTCGTCGTCGTCGGGCACGTCGGGGTCATCGCCCAGCGGGCCGAGCACCTCTTCGACCCAGGCGAAGGGGATCCGCGAGCCGTCGAACATGTTGAGCACGGGCCCGTCGGCGGTGTTGGAGACCGACACGACCAAATCGATGACACGCGTGCCCGCGAGGGTCACGCCCCCCACGACCTGCCCGACGAGCGTCGCCGCGGCCGCGAACTCGTTCTGCTTGACCAGCGAGCTGAGCTTGCTCTCGAGATTCAGGTCGGCCTGGATCGAGCGGAGGCTGGCGAGCTGATCGACCATCGCCTTGGAGTCCGCAGGCTCGAACGGGTCCTGGTTCGAGAGCTCGGCGAACATGATCTGGATGAACTCTTGTGTGGTCAGGTCGGCGAAGCCGTCCACGCCGGGCACGGTGCTCGTGCCCCCGATCGATCCGATCGCGCTCATCATCGCCCCCGGCGCATGCGACAGCGCCGCGTGAAGAACCCCGCCCGCCTACGCGAGCGTGTCGAGCCCGAGGAACCCGCCCGGGGCCGACGCCCCGCCCGCGAGAACCGCTTCGCCCTGTCCCTCGGCCACGCCTCCGGCGCTGCGCCGATCATGTTGGTCCGCCCGCGACTCGCCTCCGGCGTTGTCGCCCGATCGGCCTCCGTGCCGCTGATCACCCGGGCTCCGCCCGTCCTCACCCGAATCCATCGGGCGCTGGGGTGGCTCCTCGCCCCGTGTCCGCGGATCCTCCGCGCGTGCGTGGGACGCGTCCCGCGCCCGGCCCGACTCGTCCTCGACGCTCAGCCGCTCGACGCGCACGCCGTGCTGCTCGAGGGTCGCCTTGAGCGAGTCGAGATTGTTCGAGAGCAACTCGCGTGCCTCGGCGCTCCCCGCCCTGAAACTCGCGTTCACGCCCCCGCCCTCGAGGCGGAGATGAATCTTCAGCTCGCCCAGGGATTGCGGCGTGAGGCGAAGCGTCAGCGACCCGCCCTTCTGGCGCAGGACCGACGCGACACCGCGCGAGACCTGCGCCATCATGCGGCGTGCGGCCTCGCCCGAATCCGGGCGCGCCCCCGCCGTCGGCTTGGGCGCCAGCTTCGAGGCATCGATCCCCCCCGCCTTGGTCACGCCCTTCGTGTCGCCGATGTTCGGCGTGCTCTGGGGGGTGACGCGAAACGTCGGCGCATCGCCGACCACCGGCGCCGACGGTGCGCTGACGCGAGCGTCCTTCGACGCTCCCGGCTGGCTCTGGCCCCCGGGGCGACCCTCGCCGTCGCTGTTATGGCTCGTGTCCGCGCCGTTGGGGTTCACGCCCCCGGGCGCGGCCTGCGCGCGTGCCTCGCCCGAGACCGCCCGCCCGCCATCGCTGTTGTTCGTCGCGGGCGGGATGGGGGCGCCGTCAACCCGCGGCGGCGCCAGCTCGTCGGCGTCCGCGTCGATGACCCAGCGGGACGCCGGGCCGTTGTCCGAGAGCCGCTGCTCGGCGATGGCCGCCCGCTGCACGCCCGACCCGCCTGGTTCACCGAGATCGCCCGGGATGGTGCGAGACGGCGTCGAGAGTCTCTGGGCGGCCAGTTCGTCGAGGTCGATCCGCGCGGGTTGCTTGACCTCGTCGCGGACCGCGTCGTCGAGACGGAGGCGTGTCTGCGCGTCGGTCGGGGGCGCCGGTGTCTGCGAGACGTGCGCCGCCCGCGCGTCGCGCTTGGCGTCGATCGGCGTCGCGGTCGCATCAACCTCGATCGTCGGCGTACGCGGCACGTCCGGGGTTGCGCCGCCCGCGTCCGGGCCCGCCCCCGGCTCCCCGAACTCCACCGGCGTCGGCCCGAAGACGCCGGCCTGGTCGCCCGTGTTCGCCCCCTGGGCGCCTCCGGGCGAACCGACCTCGGGGTCGGGCATGACGTGATCCGCGTCGATCTGGCCCGGCCCGGCGCCGGCGTCGGTGCCGACGCCGCCCTCGCCCTTGCCCGCCTGTGTCTTGCGGTCCTCGTGCTCGCTCCCGTCGCCAGGGCCATCGGACGCGTCGGGCCTCGTGGGCTCGGGGTCGATCGGGGCGCCCTCGTCGTTCTCCGGCGTGACGCCAGAATCGACCCCGACGCCGCCGTTGTCGGTCTGGTCGGCCTCGCCGTGATTGTGCGATGGCTCGCCCTCGCCGGGACGGTCGATCTCGTCCGGCTTGCCGTGGTGCTCAGACGGCGTGCCCAACCCCGTTCGCTCGCCCGCCTCGTACAAAGCCGCGTCGAATCGGCGCGGCTCCGGCGCGTCGATCCGTGCGCCTTTCGGCGACAGTTGCGCCCCGAGAATCTGGGCCGCGGCTCGGACGGGCACGGGTTGGATCAGCTGGATGCCTGTTGTCACGGACTGTTTTCCTCAGGACCGGGGGGCTCGACGCCCCTTGTCCTGAGGTCTTCAAGCAACTCGGCTGCCAGAGCCTCCTCGCCGTCGGAGATAAACTCGCCGAACAGCTTGGTCCGCTTGCGTTCGTCCATCGCGTTGAGGTAGGACACGACCTGCTCGCGTTTGCCCGCCGCGAGCAGTGCCATCACCGCCGACTTCGCCTGGTCCGCCTTCACGCCTTCCAAGAGCGACAACGACTTTTTGAACTGAACGTCGCCCTCGATCTCTCGCAGACGTGCGAGCATCGATTCGAACGCGTCCTTGCGGGTCTGGAACTCGTCGCGCTCCGCCTCCAGGATCGCTCGGTCCCGTGCCAGCGACGCCCGGAGCTGGGCGATCTGCTTCTCCAACTCCCGGCGGCGCAGCTCGATGATCTCCGCCCCCTGCCCGACCAGCTCGAGCGACTCCTCGAAGTTCACTGGCCTGACCATGAGCTCGGGCTCCTCGGGCTCGGCGGCCGCCGCGGCCTCCTCTTCGAGCCGCGCGTCCCGGTCCGTGACCGTCTCAGAAAACAACCCGCGGACCTCGCGGACCCGCCGCGCGTCCAGGCGGTCGCCCGTCATGAGCCAGGCGCCCAGGCCCGCGACCGCCCCCAGGTTCAGGATGGCGACGATGCTGATCGCCGACACGAGCGTCCGGATCATCTTCATCACGACGCCTCCCTGCGCGAACGCATCACGCTCATGTCATCAAGCTCGCGATCTTCGCGCCGCGAGAGTTCGTCTGCCCACTGGGCCCGGCGCCGATCACGGAGCATCTCGACGCTCTTGCGCCGCTTGGACGCCTCGAGCAGCGCCGTGCGTGCGCCGATCAGCTGTTTGTGCACACCTGCGAGGCGGAGGACCGCCCGCTGCGCACGCGACATCTCGCGCAGCGACACCGACGCCTGCATCCGAGCGCCCCGCAGGTCCACGCGTTGCCCCGCGCCGAGCAGGTCCCGCAGGTCCGAGCGTTCCTGGTCCATCGCGCGACGGCACGACCGGATCTCGTCCTCGATCGCGAGCCGCTCGCGTTCGAGTTCCGCGACCTTGCGCATCTGCTCGCGTTCCTCGCGCCGGCGCTGTTCGAGGACCGGGTCGAGCTTGAACACAAACCTGGCCATGGGTCAGCCTCCGCCCCCGCGCTGCTGGGCCTGCTGCTGGGCGGCTGCGGGACGCTGCTGGCGGCGCGCCTGCACCAACTCGGCGCCCTGCGTCGCCAACCGCACGAACAGCGATCGCGCCTGGGCGAAGTCGGGGTGTTCGTCCACGCCCTGCTGGAGCAGCGCGTTGATGGGGTCGAGCAGGTCGATCGCGGTGTCCGCGACCGGGTCCGAGCCCGCGACGTAAGCGCCGATCTGCACGAGCTCCTCGATCTTCTTGTGCGCCGCGAGCAGCGAGACGATCTGGCGCCGCGCGGCCATGTGCTGACCCTCGCTCACGTCGTCGGCGACCCGCGAGACCGAATCCAGGGGGTCGATCGCGGGGTAGTGCCCCTTGCGGGCCAGCTCGCGCGACAGGATCACGTGCCCGTCGAGGATGCCGCGGGCCGCGTCCGCGATCGGCTCGGTCATGTCGTCGCCCTCGACGAGGACCGCGTACATCCCGGTCACCGACCCACCGCCCGCCTCGCCCCGCACCGCGCCCGCACGCTCGAGCAGCTGCGCCAGCTCCGCGAAGACGCTGGGCGTGTACCCCTTGCTCGCGGGCGGCTCGCCCACCGAGAGCCCGATCTGACGCTGCGCGTGCGCGAACCGCGTCACCGAGTCCATGATCAGCATCACGTGCTGGCCAAGCTCGCGGAAGTACTCGGCGACCGTGCACGCGTACCGCGCCGCCCGCACGCGCAGCACGGGCGACTCGTCGCCCGTCGCGACCACGACCACGGACCTGGCCAGGCCCTCGGCGCCCAGCGCAACCTCGAGGAAGTCACGGACCTCGCGCCCGCGCTCGCCGATCAGGGCGATGACGTTGACGTCCGCGGACGTGTGCCTGGCGATCTGGGCGAGCAGCGTGCTCTTGCCCACGCCCGGGCCCGCGAAGACGCCCATCCGCTGGCCGCGGCCCACGGGCGTCATCAGATCGAGGGCACGCACGCCGGTGAGCACCGCCATCTCGATCCGCTCGCGGTCCATCGGGCTCAAAGGCTCGGGGTCGATCGGTCGGGCGAAGGCCTCGTGCACCGGGCCGGCGCCGTCGATCGGACGACCGAGCCCGTCCACGACACGTCCGAGCAGGCGCGGTCCGACGGGCGCGACAGACGCCGCGTGCTCGCCGACGACGGCCTCGCCCGAGCGGATGCCCCCGGTCTTGCCCAGGAGCATCACGATCGCCTTGTCGCGCTCGAAGCCAACGACCTCGCCCAGCGTCGCGTCGCCGACACGCACGAGGGCGCCGGTGGGCAGGGGCAGGTCATCGACGAGCAGGGTCAGACCCCGCAGCGCCGCGACGCGCCCGGTCACCCGGATCGGGCGGGCCCGGGCCACCGACTCGATCTCTGGGGCGAGCACGCTCACGCCGCCTCCGCCCCGGGCGGGTCCAGGCGCCCGGCGGGTTCCCCGGGCGCCAACGCGTCCTCCGGGAGCAGGTCGCGGACGATGCTTCCGAGCTGGACCGCGATCGACGCGTCGATCCCACCGCCCTCGTCGGTGCGCACGGTGCACGACCCCCGATCCAGCAAGGGGTCTGTCTCGATCTCGATGTGCTCGGCCTTGTCGAACCTGGCGAGCAGCGCCGGCGCCGCCTCGCGGGCCAGCGCCTCGTCCTCCGGGTGGACCGCGACGCGCGCCCGCGTGCGCCGCGAGAGCAACCCCAGCGCCTCGCCCATCTGCGCCTGCACGACCGACGGGTCGTGCTCGACCGCCCGCTTGATGACACGCTCGGCGATCAGCACCGCAAGGCGGATCACATCGGTCCGCGCCTCGACGAGCATCGCGTCGCGGGCGTGGGTGAACTCGTCGAGGACGGCGCCCCACACGGCGTCGAAGGCCGCGAGCTTCTCACGCCACTCGCCCAGCGCCGCCTCGCGCCCCTCGGCCCGCCCCGCGTCGAGCCCCTCGGCGTGCCCGGCCTCGCGCCCCTCGGCGTGCCCCTCGTCGCGGGCGCCCGAGATCAGCAGCTCACGCTCGGCGCGCGCCTCGGAGAGGATCTTGTCCGCCTCGCGCCGCGCCTGCTCGAGAACCGCGGCGCCGCGCACGCCCAGGTCGTGGAGGTCGAGCACAACCGCGTCACGCGTCATGCTCTGTGCGTCGGCCCGTCTGATCAGCCCCATCGCGTTCGCTCCCGGCTAGACGATGAGGTCCGAGTCCCCGCCGCGCCCCTGGATCACGACGTCGCCCGCGTCCTCGAGGCGCCGGACGATGTCCACGATCCGCTGCTGCGCCGACTCCACGTCCGCGACGCGGACCGGGCCCATGTACTCCATGTCCTCCTTGATCAGGCTCGCGGCCCGCTCGGACATGTTCGTGAAGATCTTCTCCTGCAGCTCCGGCGAGGCCGTCTTGAGCGCCAGCGCAAGCTCGTCGTTCTCGACCTCCTTGAGCACCGACTGGATCCCCTTGTCGTTGACCAGCAGGATGTCCTCGAAGACGAACATGAGCCTGCGGATCTGCTCGACAAGGTCCGGGTCCTCGGCCTCGAGGCCCTCCATGATCGACTTCTCCGTCGCCCGGTCGGCAAGGTTGAGCACCTCCGCGACCGTCGGCACGCCGCCAGCCTTCTCCATCGACTGCGTGAGCATGTTGCTCAGACGCGACTCGAGCCCCCGCTCGACCTCCCGGATCACCTCCGGGTTGGTCTGCTCCATGTTCGCGATCCGCTTGATCACCTCGATCTGCTTCTGCAGGGGCAGGCCCGCCATGATCTCCGCCGCCTTGTGATACGGCAGATGGCACGTGATCAACGCGATCGTCTGCGGGTGCTCGTCCTGGATGAACGTCAGCAGGTTCTCAGACTCGGCGCGCTGCAGGAACGCGAAGGGCGTCTTCTGCACCTGCGTCTGTATGTGCGAGAGCACACGGTCGGCCTGCGCCGGGTCCAGCGAGTCCTCCAGGACCCGCTTGGCGTAGTCCAGATTGCCCTCGCTCGCCCCGGTCGCGGCGAGCGACATCGAGTAGAACTCCTCGATGACCGCCGAGCGAAGGTTCTCGGAAACACGCCCGAGACTCGCCAGCTCGCGCGTGACCTCCTCGAGCTGCTCGGTGGGCATCCGGCGCAGCACCCCCGCCGCCCCCTCCTCGCCGACCGCGAGCAGCAGGATCGCCGCCTTGGAGATCCCCTCCAGCTCGCTCGGCGTCATCGGCAGCGGTTCGTGTGGCTTGCGTGGCACGTCCTGGTCCTACTCGCTGATCTCGACCCAGCGCCCGACCAGCCTGGCTGCCGAGTCGGGGTCCTGCTTCACCATCTGCGCGACCTGCTCGAGCAGCTTCTTGTGCTTGATCGCGTCGTCGCCCAGTTCGATGCCCGACAAGGGCGAGTCGGATTCGTCCGCCTCGCCAACGATGTCCGTGTCGCCCGCCAGCGCCGGCGGGATGCCCACCAGCTCCTCGGGCCTCGGCAACTCGGTCGGACGCGTGGACTTTCGGACCATCATGACCATCAGGCCGAGCGCCACGACCGCGAGCACGCCGACGAGGATCGTCTGTCCCAACGATCCTGCGCCGCCTTCTCCCGAGGCCATCCCGAACACGCTCATCACCCCGGCCTGCGCCGGCGGCGTGGGCGTCTCCTCGACCGTGACCGGGATCATCGAGACGCTGACGCCGCCATCGACCATCGTGCCGTCGGGCGCCTTGGTCTTCAGGTGCGGCGCGACGTGCAGCTCGATAGACCGCTTTTCGGTGTCGAAACGGTCGATGACCTCCTGCTCGCTGACCGCGATCGTGCCGGGGTCGGCCGCTGGGTCCGCCGCCGCCTTGCTCTGACGCACCAGCTCGCGGATGTATCCCGCCGGAACGCTGACCGACGCCGCGAGGTACGTCGGCGAGCCCCTGGGATCGACAACGTTCTGCGTCCGGGTCCCGAACCGGTTGTCGAAATCGATCGTGTCGGCGGTCTTCTCGTGGGACGTGCCCGCGGCGCCCGCGCCCGCGTTGATGTCCGCCGACTGGTTCGACCGGACGCCCGGCTCACCCGACCGCGTCTGCTGGCTGGTGGACTCGGCGTCGCTCGTCTCGCTGCGGGGCAGGGAGACCGAACCCTCGCCCTTGCCAAGGATCTGGGTTTCCTGGGAGCTCACCCGCGTGACGTCCACCTGGGCGGTCACCGCGACCACGACGCCCGGAACGTGCGCCAGCAGGCCCGCGAGTTTCTGTTGCGTCATCGTCTCGACGACCGCGGCCTGCTCGAGGTAGGTCGTCGGCAGGATGTCGTCCTCGCCGGTGGGCTTGCGCTGGCGCCCGGTCGAGCCGTCGATCACTCGGACGTTGGACGGGTTCAGGCCCGCACGCGCACCCGCGATCATGTTCGCGACCGCATCCACTGTGTCCTGGCTGACCGCGCCGCCCGACTGGGTGAAGACGGTCGCCGAGGCGGTGGGCACGCGGGCGGGGCGCCCCAGGCCGCTGGGCTCGGGCGCGTCGATGATGACGCTGGCGGACTTGACGCCACGGAACTTCGAGATGATTCGCGACAGCTCGTTCTGGAGAGCGATGATCGCGATCTGCTCGTTCTGCTGGCGGGAGTTCTTCCAGTCCTGCTTCTCGTAGAGATTCTCGAAGAGCGTGACCGTGTCGTCGGGCAGGCGCCCGCTCTCGCCCAGCGCCGCCAGGGCCCGCGTCCGGTACGACTCGGGGACCATGACCCGCCCCTCGCGGACGCTCGCGGGCACGCCCGCGGCCTGGAGCACGCCGACCCGCTGGGCGCTCGGGTCCTCGGGCATCAGCTCTACGAGCGCCGGCGTGCCAGCGTACTGGCTCACGAGGAACAGGCCCATGAGCGCGATGACCGCCAGCGAACCCAGCAGCAGCTGATGGGTCGGCGTCATCGAGCCCAGCTGGGCCCGGACCGTGTCCAGGGTGGAACGAAGCTTGCCCATCCGCCGCCCGGCCTCCGTGCCGCTCCCCGCGCGCTCCGCACGCGGACACGGGTGCGGCAACAGACCGCCCCGAGACCACTCTGTCGGACAGAGTGCGCCAAGCGCTTGAAACCGCGCAGGTTTGATTCACGCGTGCGCAGGACTTGCCTGCTTCGGCCGATTGTGCGCCGCCCCGTGCGGGCGGCGGATGGACGGGGGATCCGGCCCGGGCTAGACCCGCATCTGCTTGATTTCCTCGTACGCATCCATGACCTTGTTCCGCATCGCCTGGAGCATCCGGAAGGCGTTGTCCGCCTTCTCGGTCGCCAGGATCACGCCCTCCAGGTCGTCGCGCCTGCCGGTGAGCAGGTCCTCGACCGCTCTGGTCGCGTCCTGCTCGGCCGCGTTGACCTCCTGGAGATTCTGGACCAGCACGTCCTTGAAGCTGGGCGCGCCGGGCACGGGCGCCTGGGCGCCCTGGTTCGGGCGCGCCGGGAGCGGGGTGCTCCCGCCAGAGCCTACAAGTCCGAGGGGGTCGCTCATCGATCAACTCCGCAAATCGCCCCGGGCGGGCGGTCCTCAGGCCAGCAGACGCAAGGCCTGTGCCATCATCGTCTTTGTCGTCTCGGCCGCAACCACGTTCGCCTCGTACGCCCTTGCCGTCTCCATCGCGTTGATCTGCTCGATGATCGGGTTGATGTTGGGCGTCATGACGTACCCGTCCTCATCGGCGTATGGGCTGGTCGGCTCGTACTTGGGGACCAGCGGGGACCCGTCGATCTCCACGCCCGCGACGTGCACGCCCATCGAGCGTCCGCCCTGGCTCGCGGCCGACGGATCGCCCGGGGCGAACATGACCGCCCGTCTCCGGTATGGCGAGTAGTTCCCCTGGGCGTCCACGAGGGTGTTGGCGTTGGCGATATTGGCCGCGATCGCGGTCATCCGTGTCCGCTGGGCGACCATGCCGCTCGTCGAGATGTCCAGGGCGCCGTACATGGGTCAGTCCTTTGCTTGGCTCGATCCTTGGCTAGATCGCCCGTTCTCCGATCGCGGCCCGGAGCAGGGAGTACCTCTGGCGGAGCAGGTCCGAGGCGACACGGTACATCCCCGCGTTCTCGACCATGTCCTGCATGGTCCGCTCCAGGTCGCGGTTGTTCCGGTCGTGGTACAGGACGCCCGGGGACTCGGACCTTGGCTCGAGCCGCAGGCCGTCGGCGCCCGACCGCCTGATCTGGCGGGTCTCGCGCCACTCGAACTCGCCCGACGCGCCGCCGCCGCCTGATCGCCTCGTCTGGATCGCGTCGGCGAGCACGCCCTGGAACTCCTCGGGCGAGACGTCCTTGGGCTGGAAGTTGGGCGTGTCGAGGTTGGCGATGTTGTGGGCGATGATCTTCTGGCGGGCGCCCGCGAAGCGAAGCGTCAACTCCAGGGCGGGCATGGCGCCGGCATTGGCGAGGTCCTTGATCATCGCGAGTGCTTCTCCGCAAACGGGGGGCCGTGGAACGAGTCGGGATCTGGGCCGGTTGGAAACCGGCCCCGCCGGGGGGAGACGGGTGGGCTTGAAGCCCACCCCTCCGGAATACGGCTACAGCGACTGGGCGACGAGGCTCTGCTCCTTCCACTTCTTGAGCTTGAGCCCCAGTGTGCGGACCCCGATGCCCAGGGCCTTGGCCGTCTTCTGGCGGTGCCCGTTGAATCGCTTGAGCGTGTGAACGATCAGCTCCCGCTCGATCTCGGCCAGCGTCCGGTCGCCCGGGGTGTACGCCAGCTTCGACTCGATCATGGACGAGGCTGCGCCGTTGCTGGACGCGAACGTGCCCGCGCCCTCGGGCGTGCTGGGGCGGATCGGCGTCGCCCGCCGCGGCGAGGCGCCCCCGAGCCAGGGCTCGACCAACGACCGCTCGATCGACCCGCCCGCGAGCACGACCGCCCGCTCGCAAATATTCTGCAGCTCGCGGACGTTGCCGGGCCAGGGGTAGGCGCCGAGCAGTTCGACCGCGCCCTCGGACAACGCCGGCGCCTCGCGCCCCTCGCGCGACGCGATCAGTCCCAGGCAGTGGAGTGCCAGCTCCGGGACGTCGCCCTGACGCTCACGCAGGGGCGGGAGCTGGATCGGCAGCACGTTGAGCCTGAAGAAGAGGTCCTCGCGGAACTCGCCCTCGCCGGCCGCGCGCGGCAGGTCGCGGTTGCTCGTCGCGATCACACGCACATCGGCGCCGATTGTGATGCTCGAACCCACGCGCTCGAACGCGCGTTCCTGGAGGACGCGGAGCAGCTTGGCCTGGATCTGGGGCGGGACCTCGGAGACCTCGTCGAGCAGGAGCGTCCCGCCATCGGCCAGCTCGAAGCGGCCCTTGCGGAGCTTGTCGGCGCCGGTGAACGCGCCCTTCTCGTGCCCGAACAGCTCGCTCTCGAGCAGGCTCTCGGACAGGGCGGCGCAGTTGACCGCGAGGAAGGGCGCACCCGCCCGCGGGCTCATCTCGTGGATAGCACGCGCGACGACCTCCTTGCCCGAGCCCGACTCGCCGGTGATCAGGACAGTCCCGTGCGAGCCGGCGATCGCGCGGACCTGGTCCTTGACGCCCCGCATCGCGTCCGAGGAGCCGATCAGGCGGTCGAGACCGTGCCTGCCCGCAGTCGGCGATGGGCTCGCGTTGGCCCTGAGGATCGCGTTTTCCTTCGACAGGCCCGCGTGACGCAGCGCCCGTTTGACAGTGATGATCAACTCGTCGCCCTCGAAGGGCTTGGTGAGGTAGTCGAACGCGCCCTCTTTCATGGCGGCGACGGCGGTCTCGATCGTGCCGTACGCCGTCATCAGGATCACGGGCAGGTCCTCATCGATCTCATGGACCCTCTTGGCCAGCTGCACGCCGGTCATGCCGGGCATACGGAGATCCGAGACGATGGCGTCCGGTCGCTTGGACGCGATGAGGGTCAGAGCAGACTCGCCGTCGCCGGCACAGACCACCTCCAGCCCCGCTCTGCGGAGCGTGGCGCCCACGCTGTCACGCATCAGCTCTTTGTCATCGACGACGAGTACCCTGCTCATGTTGTGCGCTCCATACACCTAGGCGGCCGCCGTCCTGGCGCCCTCGATTTCGTTGTCTTGATCCGATTCCCCACGCGTCCGCGACGCGACGGGCGCGGGGAACCAGAGTTCCACCGTCGCCCCCCGGGGCGCGTCCGTCTTCTCACCGATACCGCTGATGACCTCGACGCGGCCCGAGTGCGCGTCCAGGATCCGATGCACGATCGCGAGGCCGAGCCCGGTCCCGGTCGCGCGGGTCGTGAAGAACGGATTGAACATCCGCTCGACGACGTCGGGCCGGATGCCGGGTCCCGAATCGCGGACCCAGAGGACGGCCCAGGGCCTTACGTGCCCGCCTCCGTCGACCTCGTTCTCCCGCCGCGCCCCGACCCAGAGGCGCCCGCCCCCGTCCATCGCCTCGCCGGCGTTGCGTACGAGGTTGACCAGCGCCTGGACGCACAGCCCCGCGTCGCACGCGAGCTCGATCTCCGCGATCTGGCCGCGGTCCACTTCGACGCCCGCCAGCGCACACAGCCCGAGCGCCTCCTCGAACAGCGCCGCGGGCTCGCACGGATGCGTCCGCACGCGGATCTCGCGCGAGAACGTCAGCACGTCGCCCACGATCGCGTCCAGGCGCGTGACGGCGCCCGCGATCTTGGTCGCCACGCCCCGCTGCTCCGGGCGGTCGCCCAAGTCCTCCTCGAGCATCCGCGCGTACAGGCGGATCGAGGCCAACGGGTTGCGGATCTCGTGGCTGATGCCCGCGGCCATCTCGCCCAGGGCCGCCAGGCGGCGCGATCGCTCGAGCTGATCGTTGGCGTGGCGCAGCTCCTCGTTGAGGCGTGACACCTCGCCCCGCAGCTGCGCGTGAGTCGCCTCGAGACGCGCGGTGACGCCGCCGAACGCCTCGACCAACTCGGCCAAGTCCGTGGCTGACATCCGCCCGATCCCTGTCGGGGCAGGGATCGCCGGGACCTCGATCGGAGGGCTGGCCGGGACCGGGGATGTGCGCGTCGGCGTGTCGCTCACCCTCAGCCTTTCCTGTCCTGGAAGCGAGGCGTCGAGCCCGCGTTCGGGTCCGAGTACGCGTTCATCGCCCGGCGACCGACGCCGACACCCGCGAGACGCTTGGACAGCTCGTCACGCTTGACGACAAGCTCGGACCGGTCCCGCTCGTCGCGGGCGGCGATCCGCCCGGCCGAGGCGGTCAACTCATCGAGCTTCTGTCGCAACGGCGCGAGCGTCGACTCGTCCAGCCCACTGCTCATCTCGTCCCAGCGCCGGCGTAGCGCGTCCACCTGCTCCGATGCGCGGACCACCTGCTCGACGAGCGACTCCCGCTGCGCGAGCAGGGCCAGCAGCTCGTCGGTCCGCTCGTCGGCGATCAGCTCGCCCTGCCCGTCGCCCAGGGCGCCCAGACGATCGAGCAACGCGTCGAGTTCCTCGATCCGTCGCCCGAGCGATTCGGCCCAGTCCCGCGCATCGCCCGCGCCCGTCTGTGTCTCGGTCATCCGTGACCCCCGATCTCGCCAGCCCCGGCGTCCGTGCCCGGGCGTGTGTCAGCGTCTTATTCCGTCGTCGCCTGCCCGCCCGCGTACAAACGCGAGCTGGCCCGCAGCCACCGCTCCCATTCCTTGCGTCCCATCGGCAGGGCCGGGTCGTCCCAGACCTCGTCGGGCATCGAGTTAAAAAACCGCAGCGCCCGTTCGTTGGCGGTCCGCGCCCGCTCCTTGTCGTCCGATTCGAGGTGCGCGTTTACGAT
This sequence comes from Phycisphaerales bacterium, assembly GCA_029260515.1. Classification (GTDB taxonomy): domain Bacteria; phylum Planctomycetota; class Phycisphaerae; order Phycisphaerales; family UBA1924; genus JAJRXR01. The sequence continues at coordinate 271,618 of JAJDDC010000040.1, forward strand.
CTGGACCATCGCGACGAGCGACGCCGGGTCGTCGGGGTAGCGCTCGCGGGCGCGGTCGTACTGGCGGATGGCCTCCTGGTACTCGCCCATCTCGAAGGCGAGGTCGCCCAGGTAGAAGTAGCTGTTGCGGAGGTAGACCGTCTCGAGCGTCGTCCGCCGGCGAGGGTCCGTGCCCTCGAGCCCGGCGCGGACCTGCTCGAAGCCCGCGACCGCGGCCTGGCGGCGCTCGCGGACCAGTCCCTCCATCTCGCGCCGGCGCGAGTCGGGCATCGCCTCGCCCGAGAGCGTGTCCTGCAGCGCCCGCGCCGAGAGGCGGTACGCGTCGGCCAATCGGAAGCGGATCAGGTTTATACCATCCACGTCGGGGTACCGGGCCCGGGCCTCCTCGAACAGCTCGATCGCCCGCTCGTACCGCTGCGTCTTGTACAGAAGATCGCCCAGCGCCAGCAGCGCGCCACGGTACTCGGGCGTCCGGGCATCACCCAGCGCGCCCCCCACCACCCGGCGCAGCAGCTCCTCGGCCTCGGTGTCGTTCGCCTCGTCCTCGTCGGCGAGCAGCACCTGGGCCAGGGGCACGTAGCTGCGGTCGGCGAACGGGCCGACGTCCGCGCCCACGCCGTCCCGCTGCTCGTCGATCAGCTCGCGGAAATACGACGCCGACGTCGTGTAGTCGCGCATCGCCTGGAATGCTCGCCCGAGACGGAACCGGGCCTCGGCGTTCTTGCCCGTGCCCGGCACGCCCTCGGCGTACGCCCGGAACGCGTCCACCGCCTCGTGCGTGTCGCCGGCTCTGTCGAACAAGTCCGCCGACGCCCACAGCGAGCGGGCGTACTGGTCGTTGTCTGTCAGGATGTGCTTGTCGGCGTGCAGGCGGTAGTACGTGGCGGCGCTGATCAGGTGGCGCTGCGCCTCGGCCCGCGTCGAAGGATCGTGCGCCGCGGGGTCGGCGGAGCCGCCCGCCTGCTCGCCCAGCAGGGCGTGGGCTGTGCGCTCGTGCCCGAGGGCGAGGGCCGCGAGAACCTCGCTCGGCGTCTCGCTCAGCGCGTACATCCCCTTGGCCAGCGTCGCGAAGGCCAGCGTGTCCTCGACGTCGCCCTGCTCGAGCCGCTCGCGTGATCGTGCGAGCATGCTCCGCGTCGCCTCATCGCGTGTCGGGCCCACGCCGGGTTCCGACGCCGCGAGCATCTCGACAAGCCGCGCGTACGACGCCCGAGACGCCTCGGTATCGCCCAGCGCCGCCTCGGTCTCGCCGAGCAGAAGGACAGCCCGGGCCAAAAAGGCGCTGTCCGGGTACCGGTCGATGACCTCGACGAGTCGCTCGCGCGAGCTGGTGACGTCGCTGCGCTCGACATCGATCAACGCGAGGTGGTAGACCGCGTCGCCCTGGAGGGCGTGATCCGAGGCGATGAGTCCGGTCGCCGTCTCGAGCTGGCGCTGGGCCTCGTCCCACGCCCCGACCTCGACGTACGCACGCCCGAGCAGCAGGTGCAGCTCGCCGAGCGATTCGGGCGCCAGGCCCTCGAGCCGGGGCATCGCCCGGAGCAGGCGCGTGATCGCCTCGTCGGCGTATCCCTGCGAGAGCCGGATCTTTGTCTGGCGATTGATCGCCCACGCGTGGTCCTCGCCGGGAAGCCCGGGGTCGGCGAGCATCGACGCGAGCAGATCCATCGCCTCGTCCGTCCGCGGGTTTGGCAGTGCCAGCCATGCGTCCACCAGCCGCTTGTGCAGCTCGACCCGGCGCTGTGCGTGCGTGTCGGGGATCTCGTCGGCACGCACCCGCGCGGGCGTGAACTCGCCCAGCGACAGGTACGTGTCCGCCAAACGGAACAAGTCGTCACCGCCCAGGTACGCCCCGGCGCGCTCGGCCTCGAGAGCGTTGCTCAGCACCGTTCGGTGGTTGTCCTCCAGGTCCAGACCCAGCTCGAGCTGCGCGATGTAGACCGCCCGCGCGACCGCCAGGTGATACCGCTGGCGGATCGAAGCGGGCAAGTCCTTCTCGTCCATGTACTTGTGAAGCTTGGCCTGCTTCAGCACCTCAAGGGCGCCCTCGCCGTCGCCGTTGGCGATCAGGTGGTCGGCCCGGTCGAGCGGGGGGCGGAGGTCGGGCTTGGGCGCGGTCGAGAACGCGTAGTACACGCCCAGGACGAGCAGAACGACAGCGACGCCGAGCGTCGGGACCTGCCACGCGCTGCGCCAGTTGTGCCGAAGACGGTCGAGCGGCGCGAGATCGTCCGCCGACTCGACGCCTGGCGTCACCTGTTCTGGCTCGTTGGCGTCGGTCATAACCCGCAATCCCTCGCGGCTTTGCGCCACAACGACAGCGTGTGCGGCCTCCGAGCCGCGCTGATCCTGCGCTAGGTTATCGGGTTCGACGCCGGCGCGACTCCAGCCGATCTGGGCCTGTTGGGCGCAGGACTTGCCGCCTACTCGCTCGGGGCCTCGGCGGGCGTGGGAACGACGACCGCCGTCCGCGAGAGCACCTCGCCCCGGTGACGCCCGGACGGGTCGAGCAACGCAAGAGCCGCGACCGGGGGCAGGCCCCACTTGATGAGGTTGCGGACCAGCGCCTGCCAGAGGTGCGGGCGGGCGGGCGGGGCGTCGGGCCCGCGTGAAGTCTGCGCGTCCGCCGCCCGGACGCTCGCGACACGGCAGCCGGTCAGCGCCTTGCCCAGCGTGCACCCGACCAGCCACTCGAGCAGCGTGCACACGACGACCGCCGCCCCGAGCGTCGCCGGGACCGCGACCCACGACCCGTCGCCAGCGAACAGTACGCGCAGCGAGAGCAGGTCCAGCACCGGCACGCGGAAGACGAGCGACACGACGCCCGCTGCGACGGCGAGGTCCGCGACCGTCGCGATGAAACGCCGGCCCGGCTCGGCGAGCGACGCGCCCTCGGGCAGCACGATCGGCGTCTCGCCGGGCCCGAGCACGATGAGCAGCGCGAGAACCGCCATCCCCACCAAAGCCGCGGCGAGCAGGCGGAACTGCGTCGCGGTGATCGGCGAGATCCGCACGGGCTCGCCCCGGTAGAGGACATCGCCCGTGACGAGTGAGACCTCTGCGATCTCGACTTCCCCGCTGCCCCGGTCATCGTGGGCATGGATCGTCCAGACCGCGATCAGGCGCCCTCCCGCGTCGCCCGTCACGCCGACGACCGCGTCCGTGCTGGCGCGATCGATCCTGGCGAGCAGACGCTCGTCTTCATTGTCGAGTGTGCTGACCTCGATGCCCGCGGCGGTGTGCCTCGTCGCGATCCAACGCCGTCCGACGCGGTAGACCGCGCCCTCGCCGAGCGGGCGCCGGGCCGAGAGAGTCCCGGCGGTCCAGCCCGGATCGTCCTCGCCGATCGCCTCTCCCCGTTCCCAAACTCGCCAAGGGGCTTTCTCGCCCGGCGCGACGAGCCCGAGCCCGGCGCCGGTCGAACCGGTGAGCACGAGGTCCGCAGCGTGGCTCGCCCCGATCGGGATCGGGATGGGGTCCCACGCGTCGGGCCCGAGGGCGCCGAGCCACCACCGGCCTTCGAGATAGCCGAGCACGACAGGCGCCCCGTCGAGCGACGAGACGCTCCGCACGTCGAGCGCATCGGGAAGAGGCGGCTCGGGCAAGAACCGGCCGTGCGGCTCGTAGGCCCAGAAATCACTCAGCGGCGTCGGGACGGCAGAGAGCGTGAGCGCCCTCGGGCCGCGGACGGGATCGGCCGAACCGTCGGCGGCCGGGCGTGCGCGCGCAACCAGCGTCACACGATCCTCGCCGGCGCAGAGCCCGACGGGACCGAACGACAGGCGCCTGGCGACGCGCAGCGCCCCGGGGTCCGATGCGCGGTACGAGTCGTCGCCATCGGCCCGGCGCGGGGGCGCGTGCACCAGGACCGTCTCGCCAGGTTCATCGCCGGGCAGCAGGAGCCATATGTGCCCGCGGTCGGCGCCAGCGCCGCCGCCCTGCGACCGGGCGGGGGCCGCGAGCATCGCGATCGCGATGACCACCGCCAGGACATGCCACACGTGGCACGCGTTTCGTGCACTGGCATTGAGGTTGTCGAGATATCGAGGGCTCATCCGCCCGGCCCCGCCGCCCGCGGGGCGTCGAGGTCCTCGCGCCGGCTGACCCGGTACGCGCGCGCAAGCGTCTCCAAGTTGAACGCGACGGCGCGGATGGGCTTGATCCGCGGCTCGAAAAGCTCGATCCGCACCATCGCGTCCAGGTCTGGAACCCGGATCTCGTACCGCGTCGCGACGCGGACGTTCACGCTCGCGTCGCCCTGCTTGACCGCGGTCGAATATCGTGACAACTCGGCACTCAACGCGACGCGCCCGGAGGCGTCTGTGATCTCGACCCGTGCAGGCTCGTAGGTGTCGGCGTCGAGCCAGAGCGTCCGCTCGCCCCAGCGCACCCGCGTGCGTACTCGGACGATCCCCTCGCCGTCCCAGGCGACCTCGCCCGCGTCCTCGGGCAGGGGCGTGATCGCGGTCGCCTCGATCAGGTCCAGGGGGTGGACGGGCACGCCGAGCGTCGCGACCTTGCGCGGCGTCGCCTGGTCGTGGCGCCCGAACGTCAGCGGGCGATCCTCGGCGTCGATCAGCTCCATCCACCAGTACAGTTCGTCGCTCGAGCCCAGGTACAGGTGCGTCTCGCCGAGCTTGCCCAGCGAGAGCGCGAGGCGAGCGGGCGGCTCGATCTGCAGGTGCCCCTCGGCCTGTTCGCGCAGACGCTCGCCCGCCGCGTCGCGACCCTCGACGCGAACGCTGGCGCGCGCCCACAGGGCGTCGATCGGTGCGACACGCTCGTTGTACCTGTCCCGCACCTCGGCGTACGTCGGGGCGGGCTCGCCCGAGGGGCCCCTCGTCGTGGTCTGGCAGCCCGAGGCGGCGAGCACGCCCGCGAGCACGAGCACCCATCCGATCGCGCGCCGTGTCATCCGTCTGTCTCGAGGTTCATCACGCGCCCGATCTGCTCGGTGACCGCCGCGAGTGTCTCCTCGTCGAGCCCCGGGTCCACGACCTCGCTCACGGGCGCTTCGGGCTCGCCCTTGCGGGTCCATGGGCGGACAAACATGAGTCCCTCGACGCCGCGTTTGGGTTCGGCGGGGCGCCCACCGTCGTAGACCAGGCGTCGCTTGCGGATGAGCAGGATCGCCAGTACGTAGCGGAAGGCCTGGCGCCCGGGCTCGTCGGCGCCCTCGAGCTGCTCGAACAGGTCCATCACCTCGCCCTCGCCGATCAGCGAGCGTTCGGGGCGCCCGGGCTCGGGGACGACGGACCGCCAGTGGGCGAAGAGGGCCGCGGGCGCCTCTGGTCTCGCGCCGCCCTCCCAGGCGTCGGCGGCGAAATCGAGGCGGGTGAGCTGCTCGGAACCGGGCGCCTCGACGAGGGCGGCGACGTACGCCTCGCCCGGCGAGAGGTCACGATCTGTCGCGGCGCACCGCCCTACGGGGCGGGCGACGTCGTGCGAGAACGTTGTCGCGTGCATCAGGGGAGTCTAGCCGGGGGCGCCCGGCGCGGGCGACCCCGGGCGCGTTGGGGGCGGGGGCGGTACCCTGTCGGGCCCGAACGGAGCCGAGGCGTGGTCCGCATCCGCCGAATCTCGATCGACGACCCGCTCTACGCGCAGGAGTGCGCGCTGCGTGAGGACGTGCTGCTGTCCGGCGTCGGGTGGACGATGGACGACTACCGGCGCGAGATGCCCGGGCGTGAGGAGCGGGGCGAGCACTTCGTCGCGGTCGTCAATCACCCGAGCGGGCCGCGCGTCGTCGCGTGCGCGTGCCTGATCCCGCCAGACGAGGACGAGACGCCGCGGGCAGGGAAGGTGACGCAGGTTTGCGTCGATCGCCAGCGACAGGGCGAGGGCATCGGGCGCCAGGTGATCACGACAATCGAGGCGCGGGCGTTCGGCGAACTCGGTCTCGAGCAGCTCTACTGCCACGCACAATCCGACGCGCTGGCCTTCTACGAGCGGCTCGGGTGGCGCGTGACCAGCGACGAGTTCATCGAGGCGGGGATCCCCCACCGCCGCATGACGCTCTTCGAGCCCACGGCGGGGCTGCGGCCCGAGGCCTGAGCGGGGGCGGCGGCGTCCGAGAACGAACCCCGATCTGGGGACCTTGCCCCACACGGATCTGGCGTCGCTGGCCCGAAGCGGCCCGCCCGGCAATACTTGTGCTGATGAAACCCGCCCACGCGGACAACCCAGGGCACGCCGGCGGGCACGAGCCCCGCGACCTGTTCCACGCGAACGGGCTCCGGTGCACGCGCCAGCGGGAACTGATCTACCGGGCCCTGGTCTCGACCGACGCCCACCCGACGGCCGAGGAACTGCTCGGGTTGGTGGTGCGGGCGGGCGAGCCGGGCCTGAGCCTCGCGACGGTCTACAACACGCTCGAGGCCTTCACGGCCCGGGGTCTGGCCAGGCGTTTGCCGAGCCATTCGGGCAACGGGCCGTGCCGGTACGACGCCGACGTGACGCAGCACGTGCACATCACGACCGACGACGGGCGCGTGCTCGATGTACCCCATGACCTGGGCGAACAGCTGGGTGGGCGCCTGTCGCCCGAGCTGATCGACGAGCTCGAGCGGCGGACCGGAGTGCGCGTCACGGGCGTGCACCTGGAGTTGTTCGGGCGATCGACCTCCGCCGGCGAGTAGACGCCCGGGGTGGGTCCGAGAACCAACTTGATCGTCTGGCGCGGCGTGGCTGGCTGAAGGACACGGGCGCATGCTCCGATATCCGAGCACGAACTCGGCGCGCCACGGTCGCGCCCCAGCCCCGGAGCAGGACGTGAATCACACGATCGATCGTCGCGAGTACGAGCGGTTCGCCGTCAGCCCGATGTACACGCCCATCAGGGTCCGCCTGCTGAGCGAGGAGGGCTTCACGCGCGAGGGGCACGCCTACGACGTGTCCGAGGGCGGGGTCCGGTTCGAGCTCGACGAGCCTGTCGAGGCGGGCACGCCTGTGGCGATGCAGATCGAGTTGCCGCGGGTCGGCCTGTGGTCCCAGGCGGACACCGGGCCCGGGCGGGCGGTCTTCGTGATCGCCAACGTGGTCTGGTGCGACACGGAGGAGCCGGGGCCTGCGAAGATGGCCGCGGCGATCACGCGGTACGCCCGGGCGGGCGACAAGCAACGCCTGCTCCGCCAGCTCTCGAGCGGGCAGTTCCTCCGGGCGGCCTGAGGCGGGCGGGTCGGCGACCCGGGGCGGGCCCGGATGACCGGCACACCTACGCTTGGGCGATGTTTGTTGACAGTGCTGTCATCCAGGTCTGGGCGGGCAAGGGCGGCGACGGGTGCGTCTCGTTCTATCGTGGACGCGGCCTGCCCAAGGGCGGGCCCGACGGCGGCGACGGCGGGCGGGGCGGCGACGTCTACCTCCACGCCGACACCGGGCTCAACACCCTCGTCGACTTCCGCGGCACGCGCCACTGGCGGGCGGAGAACGGCGAGCCGGGACGGGGCAAGCAGCAGTACGGCGCCGCGGGCAAGGACATGACCATCAAGGTGCCCCCGGGCTCGCTCGTGTACGACGACGACTCGGGTGAGTTGCTCGCCGACGTCGGGCCCGACGAGACCGTGATGATCGCGCGTGGGGGCATGGGCGGGCACGGCAACGAGCACTTCAAGAGCAGCACCAACCAGACACCTCGCAAGGCGACGCCAGGCGAGCCGGGCGAGGAGTTCACGCTCCGATTCGAGCTCAAGCTGATCGCGGAGGTCGGGCTCGTGGGCCTGCCCAACGCGGGCAAGTCCACGCTGCTCAAGGCGCTGACGCGGGCGGACCCGAAGATCGCCGATTATCCGTTTACAACGCTGAGCCCTCGGCTGGGGATCGCGGAGGTTGACCCCGCGCGCCGGATCGTGCTCGCCGACATCCCGGGGCTGATCGAGGGCGCGTCGGGGGGCGCGGGGCTCGGGCATGATTTCCTGCGCCACATCGAGCGGACGAGCGTGATCCTGCACCTGCTCGACTGCGACCCGCCCGGGGGCGCGACGCCGGCGCAGAACTACCGGACGATCCGCGAGGAGCTTGCGGGGTACTCGCCCGAGCTTGCGGAGAAGCCCGAGCTGATCGTGGTGAGCAAGGTTGATCTTCTGGGCGACGACGATCTGGCGCGCGACGTGGTGCAGGATCTGTGCGCACAGCTGCGTCTGGGCGCGGACCAGCCTGTGCTGGCGATCAGCAGTGTGTCGGGCGAGGGGGTGCCGGCGTTGCTCGAGGCGCTGTGGGTGATGCTGCACCGGGGGGCGGAGGTCGAGGGGTGGAAGTCGGCGTGAGGGGTCGGGCTACGCGCCGGGTTCGAGCAACGCCAACCACTCGCGGTTGCCGGCGCCTTTCTTCTTGCGCTTGCCCGAGACGGCGCCGCCGAGCAGGGGGCTGGGTGTGAAGCCCAGGACGTGCACTCCCATCGTCGGCATTGAATCGCGGATTTTGCACGCGATGCGCTGCGCGTCGTCGGCGGCGAGCACGCCGCCCTCGCCGAGCAGGGACTTGTCCGCCTCGTAGTGCGGCTTGATGAGCGTGATGATCCTGCCGGTGGGTCTTACCCAACGCAGGGCGGCGGGGATCGCCTTGTCCTGGCGCGTCCAGCCGAGATCGATGACGACGAGGTCTACCCCTCCAGCGGCGCTCACGTCCTCGGGGGGTTCGGCGTGCAGGGCGTTGGTGCGTTCCATGACAACGACACGCGTGTCGTTGCGCAGCTTCCAGGCGAGCTGGCCGTAGGCGGTGTCCACGCTGTAGACGCGGGCGCCGCCGTGCTGGAGCAGGCAATCGGTGAAGCCCCCTGTCGAACACCCGAGGTCAGCGCAGACATACCCGGCCGGGTCGATGGCGAACTCGCCCAGGGCGTGCTCGAGCTTGAGGGCGCCGCGTCCGACGTAGCGGTCGGCGGGGTCGCTCGGCGGATTCGGGGGCTGGGCGCTCACCCGGGCGTGTGCACGGGCGTGACGCCCCGGGTCTTGAGGCCGACCGACGGCTCGGCGATCCCGTGGCTGACCGGCACGCCGACGATCGCGATGCCCATGCGGTCGGCGGCCTGGATCATCTCCTCGCGGTCGAGCATGATCACGTCACCCGCGGCGATGGCGAGGCAGCGCCCGCCCGCCTTGTGCATCGTCTCGAGTGTCTGCATGCCGACCGTCGGGACGTCGGAGCGGCGGTCGTGCCCGGCGCGCGCGCCTTTGCACAGCGTCCAGCCGGGCGTCTTGCAGATCTGCCCGGCGCGTTCGATCATCCGATCGGTGCCCTCGACGGCCTCGACGCAGATGACGTCCTTCTCGCGGACCGCGATCGACTGGCCGATGTCCAGTCGGAGCAGCTCGGTGAGCAGGGGCCAGGCGAACTCGATGTCGGACTCCTGCTCGCGCGTCGGGCGTGTGAGCGACATGACGCCGGCTTTGGACAGGTGGTCGGGGATCGGGCTGGTCGAATCGATCAAGGACACACCCTCCCGGTCGAGTTCCTCGGCGATCGCCGCGAGAACCGCGTGCGATCGGCGGTCGTGGCGCAGGTGACGGTACCACGCCATGAGCGTCCGCGCGTCGGGGATATTGCGGACCATCCGCCAGCGGTCGTGCATCAGGCTGGCTTTGTCGACCCGCCCGACCATGATCGCGTGCTGGCACCCGGCCTTGCGGAGCGACTTGGCCCAGGTGCCCACGCGGAGCAGGCCCACGTCGCGGAAGCTGGCGCACATCCTGGGCAGGTCGGCGTCGTACTGGCGGGCCAGGCCTATCGCGTGGACCGGGTGGCCCGAGTCGCGCAGGCCCCGGGCGATGAGGACCGGGAGGCGCCCGCCGCCGGCGATGAGACCGATGGGGGTCGGCGGTGGCGGCGGGTCGGGGAGAATGGAAAGGAGGCCGCTCATACGCGGGTGGTCTGTCTCCGGGAGTCTTCGAAGGGGATCCCCCTGCGTGGAGATTGTATTCATTCGTTCGGGCCGAGCGGCCTCCGGGCTCCAGGAACGCCCGATCGCAGGGCCCAAACGGGTGCGGGCGCCCGCGGCGGCGTGCCGATAGATGCCCGGGGATGACCCCGACGGAGGACCTGGGATGGACGCTCGGGCAGAGGCTGGCAAGGACGCCGGGGCGGCGCATGGCGTCGAGCGGCCCTGGATCGGCGTCCGGTTCCTGTGCTCGAACCGGTACGTCCGCGTCCATCGTCGCGCGGACGGGTCGGGGTACCTGGCGCGTTGCCCGGCGTGCGGGCGCCAGGTGAGCTTCCGCGTCGGGCCCGGCGGGACCGAGTCGCGGTTCTTCGAGGTCAGCTGCTAGCGACGGCGGCGGCGGGCGAGCGTGAGGGCGGGGAACGCCAGCGCGAGCGTCCCGGGCGCGGGGACCCAGGCCAGTCCCGAGATACCGGTGAGCCCGTTGGCGCCGACGAGCGTCGTGCCCGCGGTCGCGGTGTCGATCTTCCAGAGGTTGCCCCCGACGCCGTCGTTGAGAAGCAGCGTGTTCGTGTACTCATCGAAGGCCATCCCCGCCCAGTCGAGACCGGTGGCGGAGATATCGACGTGCCCGACGAGCGTGCTCGAGCCGGTGGACGCGTCGATGGTGTACAGGTTGTCGTTGAGGGACACGGCGTAGAGGATGCCTTCGGCGTCGTCGTACGCGAGCCCGCGTCCGTCCACACCGCCGGTCGAGCCGACCTCGGTCAGCACGCCGCCGGGCGTAATTGCGTACAGGGCGCTCGAGCCCGCATCGATTGTATAGAGCAGACCCGCGGACTCGTTCGCTGCAAGGCCTGTGACGTTGAGACGCGCGTTGACATCTGAGACGTGGGTGACCACGCCGGTGTCGATGTCGATCCGTCCGAGCGAGTTGCCGCCGGGGCTGCCCGGGAAGTCGCTGAGCAGGGAGGCGTACATCTGGCCGCCGAGACCGGTGAGCCCCATGATGAACCCGCCGTCGGCGTTGAGCGTGAGGAACTCGGACGCGGCGCCCGTGAACGGGTCGATCTGGTAGAGGACGGCGTTGTCGCCCGACTGGCCCGAGATGCCGTAAAGACCGGGCGGGGCCGACGTCTGCGCGAGCGCGGGCGCGGCGATGGCGAGGACGACGGCGGCGTGGTACGCATGGCGCATGTGGACACTCCTCTTGGTCTGGAAGTCGGACCCCGGTGTGCGGCCGCGCTGCTCGCGCGGCCCGGGCCGGCGAACCCCGTGACGCCGGCGCGTGCCCCCCAGGCGGGACCCCGGTTCGGGGCGGGGGAGGCGGGTCACTGTTCGGACGCGCGAACAATCGGTTCCGTGATCGGGCGGGCGGAATCGGGCGGGCGGCCCCCTGCGTACATTGCACCGATGCCCGAGACCGCCTGGGAGGACGAGTTCACGCTGCTGTGCGAGCGCTGCGGCTACGTGGTCGAGGGGTTGGACCCTGCGGGGAACTGCCCGGAGTGCGGGAAGGCGATCGCGGAGAGTTTGCCGGAACGGCGGGTGGGGACGGCGTGGGAACAAGCGCCCTCGTTACTGGCACTCCTGCGGGGCGCCGCCGAGACGCTCATGCACCCACGGGCTGTGCTTGATTCGATGTGCTTCACCGAAGGGCCAAATGACTCGCTGCAAAGGTTTCACGCCGCGATCGCTTCTATGACGTTCTTCGGGCTCCCCCTCGTCGCCTTGTTCGGTGAACTCTCAGAGTCGCGTGATCCGGACATCATCTTGCCTGTCATTCTGCTCATCATCACGGGGTTGGTCGGCTGGTTCGTCCTGCACGGCTTGACCATTTTGCTTACTTGGATCGAGACGCAAGGGCTCGTGTTCTTCGGCGCCCGGCGAGGCGCTCGATTGACACCCACGATCGCTCGCTCGATCACCGCCCACGGAGGTATCGGGTGGGTCATCTCGGGTGTCGGGTTCACCAGTTGTGCCTTGCTCGGGTCAATGCTCGCGAGGCTCACGGGCCGTGCGACCTGGGCGCCGATCGGGCTGTCGATCGGGCTCGCATTTCTCGTGGGTGGCTTCCTCTTCTTCGAGACCTTCGCCTGGCTCGGCCTGCGCCGGTGCAAGTTCGCCAACCGGGTCCGGCCAAAAGGAACTAGCCCGGAACGTGAGTGACGGGCTCGGGTTGGCCGGCGGATCCCGTGAGTGTCGGGCACAGCGGGCCCGTCACTGACGTTCCGGGCTGGTCAGAGCAGTGCCCGACCCATCGAATCGTTCACCCCCGAGCACCCGTAGGATCACCCGATGCAGCCACGACGCCCAACACGCCAGATCATCGTTGGTGACGACCGAGTCGGGCGCGTCGCGATCGGGGGGGGCCTGCCCGCTGATCACCGGTTCGCGGACGGGTCTGCGAAGCCGGCGCCGGTCTCGGTCCAGACGATGACCGCCGGGTACACGCACACGATCGACAAGTGCGTCGCGGAGATCCACAAGCTGACGGCCGCCGGCGCCGACATTGTGCGGGTGGCCGTGCCCGAGAAGAAGGACACCGAGGCCCTGGCGGAGATCCTCAACCAGACCACCGTCCCGATCGTCGCGGACGTGCACTTCCACTTCAAGCGGGCGATCGAGGCGGTCGAGGCGGGCGTGCACAAGATCCGGCTGAACCCGGGCAACATCCAGGACCGGGCGCAGGTCGAGGCGGTCATCGACGCGTGCAAGGCGCGGGGCGTCCCGATCCGAGTGGGCGTCAACGAGGGCTCGATCATCGAGCGCAAGGACAAGCAGGCACGGGCGAAGGAGCTGGGGGCCGTCTTCAGCGATCAGAAGCACGGGTACATGCTGGCGATCATGGTCGCCAAGCTGGAAGAGTACCTGGACATCTTCTACGAGCGGGATTTCTTCGACGTCGCCATCAGCGCCAAGTCGATGGACGCGACGGTCGTGATCGACGCGTACACCGAGATCGCGGCACGCTTCCCCCACCCCTTGCACCTGGGCGTGACGCACGCCGGGCCCAAGGAGACCGGGTGCATCCGCTCTGTCGTGGCGCTGGGGACCTTGCTGGCGAACGGCATCGGCGACACGATCCGGATCAGCTACGCGAGTGATCCGGTGTTCGAGGTCGAGGACGGGCTGGAGCTGCTCTGGTCGCTGGGGCTGCGCGAGCGCAAGGGGGCGGAGCTGATCGCGTGCCCGACGTGCGGGCGAATCCAGGTGGACCTGTTCACGCTGACGCAGGACGTGCGCAAGAAGCTGGCTGCCGAGATCCAGGTCCCGATGAAGGTCGCGGTGATGGGGTGCGTGGTCAACGGGCCGGGCGAGGCGGAGGGCGCGGACGTGGCAGTGTTCGCCGGCGACCGCAAGGGGATCATCTACGTCCAGGGCGAGCGGGTCGCGACGGTGGGCGAGGCGGAGATCCTGGACCGGTTGCTCGACGAGTGCAAGGCGTTCCAGAACAGAGTGCTGTCGGGCGAGGTGAAGCTGGGCGAGAAGAGGGTGGAGATCGTGCCGCCGGACCCGCTGGGCGAGCTGGGCTCGGGGTGGGAGAAGATGGCTGGCGAGCGGATGCGCGAGGGGGCGACGCCCCTGACGATCAAGAGCACGTGAGACGCGCGTCGCGGCGCCGAACGCGGGCTTTGTCCGGGCGTGCTGATCCGTTACGCTCGGGGCCTCGACTCGCCCGACACGGGGATTGTGATGCGATCAGGACTGGTGCATGGATTGAAGGCTGGCGTGGTCGCCTGGCTCGGGCTGGCCTCGTTCGCCCCGGCGAGTGCCCACGCGGGCGCCGCCTGCCCGGCGGAGTTCACGGGCGACTGCGTGCTCGACATCTCGGACGTGCTGGTGTTCGTGGTCGAGTTCGACGCGGGCAAGCCGGGCGCCGACCTGCACGCCGACGGGGTGTACGACTTCCTCGACGTGCTCGCGTTCCTCATCGCGTTCGGCGAGGGGTGCGACCCGATCGACTCGGATTTCGACGGCCTGGGCGACTGTGTCGAGACGGGCACGGGCGTCTACCTCGGCCCGGGCGACACCGGCACCGATCCCGACGACCCGGACACGGACCGCGACGGGCTGCGCGACGGCGACGAGGTGCTCGGGACGCCGGGCGGGCTGGATTTGCCGGCGTTCGGCGTCAGCCCGGTGCGGCGCGACATCCTCGTCGAGGTTGACTGGTTCGCCGGCGAGTTCCAGGGCTCCATGCGTGACTTCCGCCCGACGCCGGGGATGGTGGAGCGGGTGCGGGCGGCGTTCGCCGACGCGCCGCTCGTCAACCCGGACGGCACGACCGGGGTGAACATCGTTATCGACTATGGGCAGGGCGGCGCGTTCGCGGGCGGCCAGCAACTGCCCGGCTCGCCCGACTTCATCCAGTTCGACGACGACTTCAACGCGTACAAGGCCCTCCGGTTCGCCTCCAACCGCAAGGGGTACTTCCACTACGCGATCTTCGCGAACCGGTACAACACGGCGACGAACGTGAGTTCCGGCGTCGCGGAGATCAACGGCGACGACTTCATGGTCACACTCGCCGGCTCGTTCAGCGACTACAACGCCGCGACGACGTTCGTGCACGAGATCGGGCACAACCTGAACCTGCGGCACGGCGGCTTCGAGAATCGCAACTACAAGCCCAACTACAACTCCGTGATGAACTACCGCCACCAGTTCCCGGGCGCGGACACCGACGGCGACTCGTTCGGCAACGGGAGGACGGACTACTCGCGCGGCCTGAACCTCGATATCGACGAGAACTTCATCTTCGAGCCGCAGGGGGTGATCGGCATCCCGATCGATTTCAACCGCGACGGCGACATCGACACGGCGTTCTATGCGTTGAACCTGAACTGCTCGGGCCCGCCCGTCCCCTGCGGCACGAGCGGGACGTGCTACGACTCGTTCTGCTCGACGCTGCGCGACAACGACGACTGGGGCTCGATCAACTGGCAACGCCTGCTTGTGTCGGAGGACCGCCTGCCCGGGCCACGCGAGATCTCCGAGTGCGACAACTGGCCGGGCAAGTAGCGCCCAGGAACACGCGTGCGCGGATCGCGCGGCGGCGCGGGCAGGGCGATTGCCAGCCGCGGCGGCCGTGTGAGCCGCTGTGGTCACGGACGGCGACCAGGGCCAGTCCGACCAGCGCCGAGGCGGAGAACACATCATCTGGACGGCGTAAGCGCACAAGAGCACAATGAAGTTCGCATTGCGTTCATATAGGGTGCGCGACCGCTGACGGTATACTGCGCGCGGCGCGGTCGCACACCGTGACCGGCCGCATGGTCAACACTCGAAAGGGGACGAGATGGCACACCCGAGGCGGATCGCGGGCGTGGTATCGGTGTGTTTCCTGGCGATCGTCGGGATGGATGCGCGAGCCCAGGGGTTCGGCTGCGCTCCAGAACTCACCAACGACTGCAATCTCGACGCGTCGGACGTGATCGAGTTTCTGGTCCGGTTCAACAACGCGGACCCGAGCGTGGATTTCAACCAGAGCGGCACGCACGATTTCCTTGACGTGATCGACTTCCTGATCCTGTTCGGGCAGGGGTGCAACTACCCGGACTCGGACGGCGACCGCCTGAACGACTGTGTCGAGACGAACACGGGCGTGTTCGTCGACAACAAGGACACCGGGACGGACCCGAACGACGACGACACCGACGACGACGGGATCAAGGACGGCGACGAGGTGCTCGGCACCGAAGACGGTCTCGACCTGCCGATGCTCGGCGCGACCCCGCTCGAGCGCAACATTTTCGTCGAGATCGATTGGTTCTCCGGGACATTCGAGGGCTCGGCGCGCAACTTCCAGCCGACCGCGGCGATCATCAGCGCGATCACGTCGGTCTACTCGTCCGCGCCGGTCAACAACCCGGACGGGACGACCGGGATCAACATCATCATCGACTACGGGCAGGGCGCCCCGTTTACGGGCGGGAACCAGCTGCCCGGCTCACCCGATTTCATCGCGTGGGATGCTGATTTCAACACCTTCAAGGGCAACAACTTCGCGGCCAACCGCAAGGGCTACTTCCACTACGCGATCTTCTGCAACCGCTACGACGCCGTGACCAACAACAGCTCCGGCGTCGCCGAACTGCCCGGGGACGACTTCATCGTCTCGCTCTACAGCGCGTTCAACACCTTCAACGCGGCGACGACGTTCGTCCACGAGATCGGTCACAACCTTAACCTGCGCCACGGTGGCTCCGAGGACCGGAACTACAAGCCCAACTACAACTCGGTGATGAACTACCGCCATCAGTTCACGGGAGCGGACACCGATTTCGATAGCATCGGCGACGGCGTGATCGCGTATTCGACAGGGCTCAACTTCGACATCGACGAGGACGCAATATTCGAACTCGACGGCGTGCAGGGGGTCCCGATTGACTTTGATAACAGCAGCGTGATCGACATCGCGCCCTACGCTCTCAACATCAACTGCGCGACAGGGACCGCCGCGTGCGGAACCATGGGGACGTGCTGGGATAGTTCGTGCGACCTCTTGAAAGATTTTCACGACTGGAACAACATCGACTGGACGCGATTGACGGCGACCGCGGATCGACTCCCGCCCGAGATGCCGCGCCCCGTGCTGATCGAGTGCGACAACTGGCCCGGCAAGTGATCCCAACGGTTCATGACCCGGATGACCTGCCGGCCGCGCGCGCGCGGTGGATTACAACGGCCGCGGGGTGCTGTGTGTACTGGACCGCGATCGTGTGCTCGGGGCCCGCGTTCGCCGCGGGCTGTCCGTGCGCGGCCGACTTCAACAACGACTGCACTCTGGATGCGTCGGACGCGATCGGGTATGTCTCGGCGTTCGGCGCCGGCGATCCGGACGCCGACCTCGCTGAACCGCTGGGCGTCCACGATTACTCCGACGTGCTCGTGTTCCTTGTGTCGTTCGGCGCCGGCTGCGGTGCGTTCGATGCCGACGCCGACGGGCTGCCCGACTGCCACGAGACCAACGATGGCGTCTACCGCTCACCCACGCAGACGGGCACAGACCCGTGCGACCCCGACACAGACGGCGACGCGATCATCGACGGAGACGAGGTGCTCGGCTCACCCGGCGGGCTCGACCTGCCCGCGCTGGGCGCAGACCCGTTGCGCAGGGACCTCTTCGTCGAGCTCGACTGGTACGAGGAGGATTGGGTCGAGAGCGTCCAGTTCGGGTGCCCGTGCGCCGGGGGCGGCGAGTTGCACTCGCACCGCCCCTCGCAAGAGGTGCTCGACGCGCTCGTCGCCGCGTTCGCGGCGGCGCCTGTCCTGAACCCGGACGGGAGCATGGGGGTCGCGCTCCATATCGACGTCGGCCAGGGCGGCGGGTATACAGGAGGGAACGCGATCGTCGGGGGCGGCGCATGCCCGGTCTCGGGGCCGGCGGTGCTGGGGGAGATCCGGGCGGCGAACTTTGCGCCAGAACGATTCGGGTACTTCCGTTACGCGCTGATGGCGCACGTCGTCCGGCGCGGGCCCTTTTGCACCCAGGGCTCGGGGGTGACGTACGAGCTGGTTTCCGACGAGTTCGTCATAGGGATGTCGCGGGGCTCGACACCCATGGCGCTCGCGGGCACGTTCATGCACGAGCTGGGGCACACGCTGGGCCTGGACCACGGCGGAGACGAGTGCGCCAACCGCAAACCCAACTACCATTCGGTCATGAACGATGCGTTCCGAACACTGGGAACGCCCTTCGACTGCACCGACACCCTCCCGGGCGGTGTGCTGGACTACTCGGACGGCTCGAGGGTGACCATCCCCGCCCGCGGCGCCGATGAGTCTCGCGGTATCTGCGCCCAGCCCGGGTTCCCGGTCGATCTGAACGGCAACGGCCAGATCGACTTGGCGCCCGTGGATGTGCAGTTCGAGAACTGCGGCGGGACATCCTTCGTCCGCGACCACGACGACTGGTCAAACCTGCGGTACGAGGGCATCGTCGGGCGCTGAGCACGGGGCCCGTTACGGGCAGCCGTTGGCGAAGAGCGTGAGGAACGCGACGACGTCGGAGAAGTCCCACTGGCCGAGAGGCGGGGCGAGGTCGGCGGCGGGGTCGAGTGCGCCAAACGCACCGAGGAACGACGTCACATCCGTGAAGTCGAGTTGGCCCGGGGGGTCGGCCAGGTCCGCGGCGCACCGCGAGATGACGTTGGTGAAGACGTCGGACTCGAAGTTTTGCGTTGAAACGTAGAGCGGGTAGGCCATCCAGCCGCCGATCGCAAGGCCGTGGTAGTCGCCGAGGAACCCGTCGCCGAACCCGTCGTTGGCGGAGCTGAACGAGGCGGGCGTGAGGCGAGACTCGTGCCAGGTCGCGCCCGCGTCGTCGGAGTACGAGTAGTACGCGTCGATGAAGGCGGGGGCGGAGAAGTCACTCTGCGGCGAGACGTTGCGGGTGTCGTGGAAGACCATGTGGATCCGTCCGGAGCGATCAACCTCGATCCAGGGGAAGAACGAATCGCCCGGCGGGCTCGAGTCGTCCTGGTTGATGACGACCGGCGTGGTCCAGCTCGAGCCCTGGTTGACGGACGTGGTGAAATACAGGTCCACGTTGCTCGAGCCCGAGACGATATTCGTCGTGTCGAAGTAGACGCAGTAGAGCGTGCCGTCGTTGGGATCAACAGCCAGGTATGCCATGGGCGGGACTCGGAAGTCACCCGGGAAGCGCGAGCCGTCAACGCCCCAGACATCCATCCGGGTCGCGACGTTGAATGGGCCCTGGAGCGTGCCGCCGTTGTTGAAGCTGCGCCAGATCTTGATGCCGTCGTCGCCGTCCCAGTAGAGGACGTACAGCACCCCGTCGGGCCCGACGCGGGGGAGGAAGCC
This sequence comes from Phycisphaerales bacterium, assembly GCA_029260515.1. Taxonomy (GTDB): domain Bacteria; phylum Planctomycetota; class Phycisphaerae; order Phycisphaerales; family UBA1924; genus JAJRXR01. The sequence continues at coordinate 290,321 of JAJDDC010000040.1, forward strand.
GAGGCCGCCGCCCAGGCTCTGGGGGCTGGTCCAGGTCGCGCCCTCGTCGTCGGAGCGGATGAGTCCGTCGTTGTAGGCGATGTAGAGCATGGTCTTGGAGGCGTTGTCGGGGTCGAGGGCGTCTGGGCCCGCGGCCATCCAGCCCTTATCGATGAAGCCCGAGGGGCTCGCCGAGTTGAGGGCGGCCATCACGACGGGGCCGAAGGTGGTCGAGCCGGGTTCGAGCTTGGAGACGAAGAGGCCGCCGTTGGACGAGAAGGCGATCGAGCCGATCCACATCGTGCCGTCGCGGTTGTCGAACGCGGTCATGGGGTCGCCCTCGGTGCCCGCCTGGAAGGCGGGTGCGGGGCGTATGAGCTGGTCTGTCCAGGTGCGCCCGCCGTCGGTCGAGAGGCCGACGCCGGTCTTGGCCGAACCCTGGCGGTAGTCGTTCCAGCCCATGAGGATGCGGCCGGGGGCGACGTCGGTCGAGGCGGCGGTCGTCTCGTTCTGGGGGAAGCCCGAGCCCTCGTTGTTGACCTGGGCCTGGGCGTCGATCCTCGGCTCGGACTGCGCGAGGGCGGCCGCGGGGAGCAGCGCGCAGGCGAGCGTGACGGCGACCAGCGATGTTGTCGTGCGGGTGCTGCGCATCGTGCGGCTCCGGGGCTCAGGGCTGGGGGGTGCGTTCGGTGAGGAGGGCGATGAACTGTGGCGGGACGTCGGCGCCGAGGCGCCGGGCCTCGAGGGTGTGGCGCCACGCGGCGGTGTCGTCGCCCGCGTAGTACTCAAGGATCGCGAGGCGCGCGTGCGACTTGGCGTCGTCGGGATCGAGGCGGAGCGCCTCGCGGTACTGGGCGCGGGCGGCGCCGCGGTCGCCGACCCGGTTGTGCGCGTCGGCGAGGGCGGCGCGGATCGGCGCGGAGTTGGGCGCCAGTCGCGACGCGGTCGTGTACGCGTCGAGGGCCATCGTGTCCTTGCGTTTGGTGATCAGGGCACGCCCGAGTGCCGCGTACGCCTGCGCATTGCCGGGGTCGGCGAGCACCGCGTCGCGTGCGGCGCCCATCGCCTTCGTCCGGGCGTTGATCGTCAGCAGCTCGGCGGATCGCGCAACGCTCGACGCGGACGCCTCGCGTCCGGGGGCGACACCGGCCTCGCGTGCGCCGGCCGGGTCGATCTTGACGCCGTCGCCCGTGAACTCGAGCCCGCGTGTCGCCTGCCAGGTCTGGAGCTTCTTCCAGTCCGTCGGGCGTCCGTCATCGGCGGGCGCCGAGGCGAGTTCGACGGGCGCCGCCCCAAGCTCGCCAGACCTATCGCCGCCGGGAGTGGTGCACCCGCACAGGGCGCCGACCAATGCCAGACCAGCCACGGCTGCTGCGGTCTTCATCGCATCTCCTCGCTGTCGAAATCCCGGTGATGTTGACGGGCGACCCGGCCCGTCGGGAGCAGTGGGCGTGACAGCCCTTGAGAATCTGCCACCGATTCGCAGCATACCCCGGGCGGGTTCCCCTCCAACCGGGGGGTGGACCAAGTGTCCTACTCCGAGAGCATCCGGGCGGCCTCGATCTGGCGCTCGATCATCGACGAGACGCTCTGGCGGAAGAACTCGCCCTGCTGGGGCGGGATGCCCGAGCTGTCGAAGTCCACGACGATCGCGGGCAGCCAGCGCGTCTGGCTGACGCTGTACCCATCTTGCTCGATCATCGCGCTCTCGAGCCCGGGCAGGTGACCCGAGCCGAAGAAGACCGCGACCGAGCGGACGTCGCCAGGGTCATCGAGCACGGCGCGGAGGTTGTCGAGCACGACCTCGTTGCGCCCGTCGAGGATGCGTTCCCAGAGCCCGTCACCCATCGCGGGGACGGCCATCTGCATCAGGTCCTCCGAGCGCCCGAGCATCTCGATGAGCGTCAGGCGGAGGATCGCGCGCGAGTACTCGCTCGACCCGACGAGCTTGAGCACGAGGCCCACAACCTTGGCCATGAACGACTCGCCCGACAGCAGCCCCATCAGGGGGTCGGGCTCGCCGCCCGCCTCGCCCTCGTCGCCAACGCCCAGCAGCTCGTCCACGGTCATGTCCGCGTTGACCCAGTCGTCGCGCAGGTAGTCCATCGAGTCGAGCTGGAACACGAGTCCCGCGGCATCGGCGAGCTGGGTTTGGAGCCCATCTGGCGGGGCGATCTCGGAGTCGGCGAGCGGGTGCTGGTCGGAGAAGAGGACGTCATCGGTCCCGGGGCGGCCGTCGGCGCCGAGGCTCGTGACCTCGAACCCGCCATCGCCCGCGTGATACATCAAGGGGCGGCCCCACGCGTCGGTCAACGCCTCGGAGATCTGGCGGCGCGAGGCGGGCTCGGCCAGCTCGATCAGCGTCGTCGCGTCCTGTGGATACTCGCCCAGCTTGCGGCGCACGCCCTCGGCGGCCGCCGCGACGAACCGGATCCGTCCGTCGGTCGCGCCCTGCCGACGCGCGTCGTCCGCGTCCTCGGGCACGTTCATCCACGGCGGTCCGACGCCCTCGAACAGGACGAGGTCCTGCTCGTCGAGGAAAGATTGGAGCGCCCGGTAGTACGCCGGCTGGGCGATGTGCGCGACACCGACGAGGTGGACGACCGGGCCGTCGCCCCGGGTCGGCCTGAGCGTCCGGATCGAAAGCTCGAGGCTGACCGAGGCGTTGTCCGCCTCGTCGGAGATCCGCATGTACTTGGGCTCTTCGGGCGCGTCGTTATCCGGCTCGCACAGGGCCGGGCCCGCGGCCTGGCACGCGAGTGCGGGGATGAGTGATCCCACCGCCGTGCCGATCGCCCTGAGCGTCCTGTTCATCGCCATGCGGATCCCTCCTGTCGGCGGGCGTGGTCACGCCCGACCGTCTGATGCCAAACGCCGTTCGTCGCCCGGTTGTTCATCACTGGTTGTTCGACAAACGGTACCCCCGGCTTTCGGGGGCGGTTGCCGGGCCCCCGGCTGGGCGTGCTGGGGATCAGGCGATAAGTTCGAGACGCTCACGGACCTCGGACTCGGGCTTTTCACCCAGGCGGTCGTAGACCGCCGAGGCGCCCCCGGGACCGGCGCCCCCTACCGCCTCCAGGGCGTCGCGCAGGGCGGAGGGAGAGAGCAGGAGCGAGGCGGGGGTGGCGGAGCCGTGGGCGCTGGCCGCGGCCCGGACGACCTCGCGCTCGCGCTCGCTCAGGCCCATCCGGGAGGCGAGGCGGCGGAAGGCGCGCTCCTCGGGCTCGGCCGGTTCGCGGGATCGCATCCACAGGTAGATCGTCAACGCCGAGAAGAGCAATGCCCCGAGCACCGCGAGGATCAGCGCCCAGTCCAGGCCCGCCTCGAAGCTCGCGGGGGGCGCGGGCTCGCGGACGAGTTCGACGGCGGTGGAGTAGTCGGGCGGGCTCACGGCGTGTACCCCGCGTGCGTGGTCGCCGTGCCGGCCTGGCGGGCGCGGATCTCACCCAGCAGCCTCGACGCGCAGCGCGACGCACGCCGGCGCGCGTCGTCGCTCGGGTCGTCGCCGGCGATCCGCGCCACGCGGCGCGCCAGTTCCGCCCAACGCGAGCCCAGGCGCTCCTGGCCCGCGCCCGCCATCGCGCGCTCTGCCAGCCACACGCCCGCGACCCGGTGCTCCGCGCGCGCGTCGGAGAGCATCGCCTCGAGCGCATCGACCGCGGCGGGCTCGAAGACACGCGCCCTCCCGGGCGAGCCCGATCCGAGCAGCGCACGCAGGGCGTTGGCGCGGACACGGTGGCGCCCGTCGTCCTTGAGCTCGATGAGTGCGCCGTAGAACTCGGGCGCCGCGGTCGCCAGGTCGCCGCCCGACCGGGCCTGTCGGGCGCCGGACTCGACGGCGTTGGCGCGGACGCGGTCGTCGTTGTCGTCGAGCGCCTCGGCGACCGCGCGCCGGGCGCCCTCGCCCGTCGCCTCGGCCAGGGCGCCGACCGCGGTGGCGCGCACGCGCTCGTCCTCCGACGCGTCGCCCAGGCGGGCGAGGACAAGATCGACGAAACGGTCCACGGCACGCAGGGCGCGGACCTGGCGGAGCGCGTCGATTCTGTCCCGGGCGCCGCCCGAGCCCAGGCGGGCGGCCAGCTGCTCTCCGAATCCCTCGGGGTCCTCGGCGAGCCAGCGGCGCGCCGCGAGGCGCGAGGCGGGGGTGGTCGGTGAGAACGGGCTCAGCCTCGCCAGATCGGTCTGGCCGGCGCGCCGGACCGCGTCGTGCGGGCTCTCGCTGAGCAGGGTCGCGACGCGGGCGCGACCGGCCTCGCGCATCCGCGGGGGCCAGCGCACGCCGCCAGGGTCGCCCGCGAGCGACCATCGGTGCGTCGCCAACCTGGCGACGCGCTCGTCGGCATCAAAACACAAGTCCACGAGTTCGATGGGGTCGGCCGTCACCGCGAGTCGGACGCCGACACTCGGGTCGGGGTCGCCCAGGAACGGGGCACGGGCCAGGCGTCGTGTCGCCTCGTCGGCGCGGACGACGTTGATGAAGGCGACGGCGCCGCGGCGCTCACGGGCGTCGAGCTGCGCCACATCCGCCCCTGTCGGGACCGGGCCCGTCGGGTCCAGACGGACCAACGCGCCCGAGGCCGTATTCTCGCGTTTCGTGCGCGCATCGATCAGGCGGCAGGCGCGGGCGCGCCTGGGGTTGATCGAAAGGTGCGCCTCGCGCAGGACCGCCCGGTGCTCGATCGTGCTCGTCGCGCGGGCGACTCGCTCTGCGGCGGCCGCGGCGAGCCCGGGCGAGGTCAGCAGGCGCCAGGCGCGTTGGCGGAGAATCGCGCCCTCGCGCCGACGCAGGACAGTGCCCACCGCCGCGTGGCTCGGGTGCGTGGACTCGTCGAGCAGGCGGTGCAGGCGGGCCATCGAGGCGCGGACCTCGTCGGCGGCCTGTTCGTCGGCGCACTCAAGCGGCTGGTCGAGCAGAAGCAGCGCCGCGAGCAGCGGGCCCGAGCACCTGTGCTCGGCGAACGACCAGGCCGAGTCCGCGACGGCGCGGAGCAGACGCTCTGCGCCCGCGCCCCGGGTGAGCCGGTTTGAGGCGGTATCGAGGCGGGGGCTCGCGGAGAGGCGCCCGAGCTCGTCGCCGAGCAGTTCGGTGTCCGCGTCCTCGAGGGCGGCCAGAGCCAGGCGGATCAGGGCACGCTCCCCGGAGAGCGCGACGCCCGGGTCGGGCGACGAGACAAGGGCCGCGGCGTGGGGCGCCATCGAAGGGTCGGGCGCGTCGATGATCAGCTCGGCGAGGTTGGCGGCGTCCGCGGGAGAGCCGTCGCGAGCGACGGAGGCCGCGATGCGGTCCCATCGCCCCGCGCCGACCGCGAGGGCGGCCTGTCGGGTGTGCTCGTCGAGGCGTGACCAGTTTGAGAGCAGCGTCCCTAGGGCATCATCCGCAGGCCGCGACGCGCCGACCGGCGTGAGACGGCGCAGCCACGCGGGCAGCTCGCCCGGGTCGGCGACGCCCAGGTCGAGCAGCTCGACGGCGAGGTCCGCGAGCTCCTCGTCGGCCGCGACGCGCATAGCGCCGGCGAGCGCGACAATGCGTTCGCGCGGGGGGAGGCCTCGCAGCGCGGTCAGCGCCGGGTTCGTATGTGCGGTTGGTTCACGCACTTCGGGTGCCCCGCCCCCCCGAACGTCGGGGGTGATGCCGGAAACATGCAATGGATTGTAGATTTTGGAGCAGGCTCTCGCATATGTTGTGCCTTCCGTCCACTAACCCTGTGTTCTCGGGGGTCATCAAACCAGGGTTCCGCCGCGAAGAACGCGTGAAGATTCGGGTCACATTCCAGCATGTGCCGAGTTCACACGGGTGCGGCCACCGCACGACATCCGGCGCCAGTCGCCATGAAAGGGAAGCAATGACGCACATTCCCGCCAACCCGAACGTCCTCCAAACCTACCAGGTTGCACTGTACCAGAGGGCGCTGCACCCTGAGTTGTTCACGCTCAAGGACAGGCGGACGCTGCGTCACGCGGATTACGAGTTCGAGGCGTGGCTGATGCCCGCCGGGCACGTGCTCCGCTTCGAGCGGGGCGGGTCGTGCGTGTGCGAGCTGGCAACCGAGCGGGAGGAGGGGCTACCCGAGGTCGAGCGGGTCGAATCCTTCTTCGCCGCGGGCGAGCACGAGTACGAGAAGTGCTTCAAGGCCCTGGGCATCAACTACATGACCAACGTCCAGACCGAGCAGCTCTCGGAGAACATCTTCCTCTCGACCCTCGACGAGATGCGCCAGCACGCGGTCGAGATGGACGCGTTGGCCTTCGAGTGGGAGGACGAGGGGGGGCACTCCTTGTCGATCGTGGACGTCCAGCGGTTCAGCGGGGAGGTCCACGCCCAGTGCTTCCACCTGATCAGCCGAGGGGGGATCGTGGTGCGGACGCAGTCGATCTTCGAACGGGTGTAGCGGGAGTCCGCGGGGGGCCGGATGCCCAACGACGCGTGCCCAGGGATTCGGATCCCTGGGCTTTTTTCTTGGGGGCGAATGGTCGATACGGGGGGCGTGGATAGGCTATTCGTGATGATGCCCAGGCTGCACGAGGTCGGGAGGCTTTCGAGCCGCCGAATTAGCAGGCCCCGCTGACGGGGCGGGTGCTGTTGCGCCGCCGCCCGTGTCCGGGGCCCGCGAGTCGTCCAGCCGGCGCAGAACCGCACAACCGAGCGATACGATCCCGTCCTACCGACGGCCTTGTCGTCACGATGATCCAGAGCCCCCCCGGCGATCGGCCGCGTGGGCGGAGGCGCCCGACCATGTCCGAGTCCACGTCCGAGACCAGGCCCGATGCGAAGCGGGACTACCGCAAAACGCTGAACCTGCCCAAGACCGCGTTCGCGATGAAGGCGAACCTGGTCCAGAACGAGCCTGCGAGCCTGAAGCGCTGGGGCAAGCTCGGCGGCGAGGGGCTGTACGCGGTTCTGCGCGCGCAGAACAAGCCCAAGGGGCGGTTCGTGTTCCACGACGGGCCGCCGTACGCGAACGGGTCGATCCACCTCGGGCACCTGATGAACAAGTGCCTCAAGGACTTCGTGGTGCGGACGCGGACGATGATGGGGTATGACACGCCGTACGTGCCCGGGTGGGACTGCCACGGCCTGCCCATCGAGCACAAGGTGATGACCGAGCTGGTCGAGTCGGGCGAGATCAAGAAGCTCGAGGGGCTCGAGGACGACGCGCGCCGGATGGCGGTGCGCAAGGCGTGCAAGAAGTACGCGGGCAAGTTCGTCAAGCTGCAGACGGGGCAGATGGAGCGGCTGCTGACGCTGGCCGACTACAAGAACCCCTACCTGACGATGGCGAAGGCGTACGAGGGGGCGGTGATCGAGGTGCTCTCGGGCCTGCTCGAGCGGGGGCTCGTGTTCCGGGCGCTCAAGCCTGTGCACTGGTCGGTCGCGAACGAGACGGCGCTGGCCGAAGCGGAACTCGAGTACATGGACCGCGAGGACCTGTCGGTGTACGTGGACTTCGAGGCGGCGGACGCCGGGGCGGTGTATGCGGCGTTCGGATTGGGTGAACAAGACAAGAAGGCAGGCGGGACGCCTGCCCCACCGCTGACACCGAGTTTCATGATCTGGACCACGACGCCCTGGACGCTGCCGGCGAACCTTGCGGTCGCGGTGCACGAGCGTTTCGAGTACGCGCTGGTACGGGTGGACGGGAACGTGACCGTCATGGCAAGGGAGGCGGTCGAGCGGGTCACCAAGGCGGCCAAGAGCGATGAGGTCGAGGTTCTCGCGACGACGACGGGCAATCGGCTCGTCGGGCTGCGGTACAAGCACCCGTTCATCGACAGGGCGCCGCGGCCTGTTGGAGAGCCCGACGCGGACACGACGAACTGCTACACGGTCGTGAGCGCCGACTACGTGACACTCGAGGACGGCACGGGGCTGGTGCACACGGCGCCCGGGCACGGCGCCGACGACTACCTGACCGGGATGCGCGTGGGCTTGCCCACGTACTGCCCCGTGCTCGGGGACGGCACGTACGACGCGAGCACGCCCGACTGGCTCAGCGGCATGTCGATCTGGGACGCCAACGCCCTGATCGCCAAGCGGCTCGAAGAGTCCGGGCACTTGTTCTTCGGGCACAAGTTCACGCACAGCTACCCGCACGACTGGCGGAGCAAGACGCCGGTGATCTTCCGGTGCACGGAGCAGTGGTTCGTGGGCGCGGACACGCCGGGCAAGGGCGGGGCCGTCGAGGGCAGGACACTCCGCGAGATGGCGCTCGAGTTCACGGGCGATCCCGACAGGCTCGCGTTCGTGCCGGCGTGGGGGCGGAACCGGATGCGGGGGATGCTCGAGAGCCGACCGGACTGGTGCATCAGCCGCCAGCGGGCGTGGGGGCTGCCCATCCCGAGCTTCACGATGCCCGACGGCTCGTCGTTCATGACCGCGGCGTCTGCGAAGGCGGTCGCGACGCTCTTCCGGGAGAAGGGGTCGGACGTTTGGTTCCTGGCCTCGCCCGAGGAGATGCTGGCCCACTACGACCCGGCGGGCGATCCCGAGGCGCCGGCGGGCCTGGACGTGAACGGGCTCAAGAAGGGCGCCGACATCCTGGACGTGTGGTTCGAGTCTGGCTCGAGCTGGAACGCGGTCATGCGCGAGCGGTTCGGCGACGAGGCGTTCCCTGTCGAGCTGTACCTGGAGGGGTCGGACCAGCACCGTGGGTGGTTCCAGTTGTCGATGCTGCCTGCGTTGGGGGTGATGGGCAGGCCCCCGTACAAGGCGCTGCTCACGCACGGGTTCTGCAACGACAAGGACGGCAAGAAGCTCTCCAAGAGCGCCGGGCACACGATCGAGTCGCTGTTCGAGCATTACGGCGCCGACGTGCTCCGCTGGTGGGTCTGCTCGCTGGCGTACGAGAACGACGTCAAGGTGGACGACGAGTTCTTCAAGCTCGCGGGCGAGAGCTACAGGAAAGTCCGCAACACGCTCCGGTTCATGCTCTCGAATCTTGGCGATTACGACGGGGGCATGCCCGATCTGTCCTCGGTCCCCCCCACTTCCATCGACGCGTGGGCGCTGGGCGAGTACAACAAGCTGGCCGCAAAGGTCGTCGCGGCGTACGAACGGTACGACTTCCGTGCCGCCCACAACGCGCTCTACGACTTCTGCAACGAGACGCTCAGCGCGACGTACCTGACGGCGGTCAAGGACAGGCTGTACTGCGACAAGGCCGACTCGCCGCGGCGCCGCCAGACACAGGCGACGCTGTTCGCGCTGTCGGACGCGCTGTGCAGGCTGCTCGCGCCGGTGATGTGCCACACGGCCGACGAGGCGTACCGGGCGCTGCACGGCGTGGATCAGAAAGACACCGGTGTGTGCGTGCATCTGCTCGAGTTCGTTGAGACGCTCAGCGTGAGGGCGGACGATGGCTGGGCGGCAGTCCTCGAGGCTCGGCACGCGGCGATGATCGCTTTCGAGCAGGCGAAGACGCCGGCGCCCGAGGGGCTTGGAATGGAGAACCCGCTCGACGCGGGGCTTGTCGTGCCAGACCCGGACGGCGTGCTTTCCGGATTCGACGCGGGAGACCTGGCGGATCTGTGCGGTGTGAGCACGGTGGACCTCGATGGCGGGGCGGACGCGGCCCGCGTGATCGACCTGCGGGACCGGCCTCGCTGCGAGCGGAGCTGGAAGCGGACGCCCGACGTCCGCGAACGAAGCGACGGTGGGATGCTCTCGGATCGGGACGCGGAGGCGGTTGGGATCGCGTAGGCGCTGCCCGGGCGTCCGGCGTCCGAGAATCTCGGCGGGGCCGCGCCCTCACCCGGCGCGTCACAGATGGTGTTGCCCGCACGCGACGCGCGCCGGCCCGGGCGTGTTGCCAGAACGCGACACGGGGCTGGATCGCCCCGCGCCGCCCGCCGATCGAGCGGGCGATGAACGAGAACACCAATCCACGCGACGGGCGGTCGAACAACACACCCCACGGCGGGGCGACGCGTCGCCCAGCCGGCGACCCGGGCGCTTCGCCCGAGGCGGCCGAGCATCTGTCTCTGCTGGTCTCCGAGCTCGTCTCGATGCTCGACGGATCACGACGCGGTCTCGGGGAGGCCTCGGACGCGCTGGGCACGACAGGCGACGAGCCTGGTGAGGGCCCCGAGCAGATCGAGACCGCGCGAGCGCAGATCCAGGCCGTGCAGGGCACGCTCGAGCGGATGAGTGGCATTGTCGGTGCGGCGATGAAGTCGCGGACCATCCCCATCGGCTCGCCCCTGCTGGGCGAGGGCGTCGCGGTCTCGCTGGGCGAGGCGATCGACCACGCGGTTGATGTCGTCGGGCAGGCGGCCGCGGAACACGGCGTGCGGATAACGGCCGAGATCCAGCGCGAGGCGGGGCAGACCAGCGCCGGGCCCCTGTACGCGGTCGTGCTCAACGCGATCATGAACGGGATCGAGTCGATCGCCCGGTGCGCCGAAGCGGACGAGGGCGTCCGGGGCGGGCTGATCACGATCCACGCCGCGATCGTCGAGGACATGGGCATGCGCTGGGTGCAGATCGATGTGACCGACGACGGGCACGGGCTGCCCGCGGGCGCCGACCGGGAGTGGCCATTCCGGCACGGGTTCTCGATCAAGGCCGAGGGCGGCGGGGTGGGCCTGTCGGTCGCGCGTCAGCTCGTGCACGAGGCGGGCGGATCGGTCGAGCTGATGGACCGCGACGGCGCGCCCGAGGGCGCGAGGCCCGGGGCGAACCTGCGGATCCGGTGCCCGTTCCGGGCGCAGGAAGCCGCGTAGACCGGGGGCTGGCGTGGGCGAGGGACGGCGAATCCTGATCGCGGACGCGGATCCGATCGTGTCGGCTTCGCTGGCACGCTTCGCGCAGCGCGAGGGGCTCGAGGCGGACATGGCCCCGGGCGGGAGGCGGGCGCTGGAGCTGCTCGAACGGGCGCACGCCGACGGCGACGCGTACGACCTGTGCGTCTGTGAGCTGGCGCTGCCCGGCGTGGACGGGCTCGAGCTCATCCGCGAGGTCGCCAGCAGGTGTATTCCGACCGCGACGATTGTGCTCACGTCCTACGGCACGATCGAATCGGCGGTCGGCGCGCTGCGGTCGGGCGCGGCGGACTTCCTGACCAAACCCCTGATCGAGACAGAACTCCGGGGCGCCTTCGAACGTGCGTCGCAGCGGCGGAGCCGGCTCGTCGAGAAGACGGCGTCGAGGCCCCGGCTCGTGGGCAAGAGCATGCCCGAGGCGGGCGTCGTGGGCTCGGACGCGCGGATGCGCCGGGTGATGGAGATGGTGGACGCGGTGGCGCCGAGCCGGACGACCGTGCTCATGACGGGCGAGAGCGGCACGGGCAAGAGCCTGATCGCCAGCGCGATCCACAGGCGTTCACCCCGGCGCGACGAGCCCTACGTCGAGATCTCGTGCGGGTCGATCCCGGAGACGCTTCTCGAGAGCGAGCTGTTCGGGCATGTCAAGGGCGCGTTCACCGGGGCGCACGCGGACAAGGTCGGGCGGTTCAAGGCCGCGGACGGGGGGACGCTGTTCCTCGACGAGATCAACTCCGCGAGCCCGATGATGCAGCTCAAGCTGCTGCGTGTGTTGCAGGAGCGGAAGTTCGAACCCGTGGGCTCGTCGCGCCCGGTCGAGGTGGACGTGCGCGTCGTGCTCGCGAGCAACCAGCCCCTCGAGGAGCTGGTCGCGGACGGGCGGTTCCGCCAGGACTTGTACTACCGGATCAACGTGATCGAGATCGAGTTGCCGCCCCTGCGCGATCGCGCGGGGGACGTCGAGGCGTTGGCCGAGCGGTTCCTGCGCGAGCAGGGCGAGGAGCTGGGGAGGTCGCTCGTGGGCTTCTCGGCGGGGGCGCTCGAGGCGTTGCGCCGCTACCCGTTCCCGGGCAACGTCCGCGAGCTGCGGAACATCGTCGAGCGGGCGTCGGTGCTGGCGCGCGGGCAGGTGATCGAGCGTGCTGACCTGCCCGGGCACGTGCTCGAGCCCAACGCGCGGGCGATCGAGGAGATCGGGTTCGCGCCCGAGACAACCGGGCACGAGCCGGGCGACTGGGCGCCGCAGTCTCTGACCGATGCGCTGCGGGGCCCGGAACGCCGGATCATCGAGACGGCGCTGACCGCCAACGGGTGGAACCGCCAGAAGACGGCAGACGACCTGGGCATCAACCGGACCACGCTGTACAAAAAGATGAAGCAGCTCGGGATCGACGAGGACGCGAACCGCCGGGCGGGCTAGCCGGGTTCAGTCGTCGCGGAGCGAGCGGATGTAGGCGACGATGTCGGCGAGGCGCTCGTCGGTGAGCGAGGGAACGCCGCCCTTGGCCGGCATCGCCGGGTGCGTGTCGGTCGCGTCCTTGCCGGCCTTGATCAGGTCGATCAGGTCCTCATCCGTTGAGTCTGCGACGAACTCGGAGGTGCGGAGATTGGCGCCGAGGCCCTGGAGGCCTCGCGCGTCCGTGCCGTGACAGGCCGCGCAGGCGCGGGCGAAGTCGCCGCCCCCGCGTGCCGCAGCTGGGTCTGCTCCCTCGCACGCGCTGAGCGGCAACGCGGCCAGCACGGCGAGACAGGCGGAACTCAAGTGCGGCAGGGCGATTCTCGCTGTGCGTCCGGAGCCTCTGAGCATTGCAGTAGAAAAGCCCGGTTCCCGGGGCGGGTCAATGCGCCTGAGTTGTGCGGAGCCCGCGCAAGCCCACACCCATTGCTTTATTCGCGACGACGCCGGACGGCAATCAGACCCACGAGAGCCGCTGTCGCGGCCGTGCCCGGCGCGGGCACATAGTAATGAGCCCCTGACATGGTCATCTCGGCGCGTGTCACGTTCTCATCGACCATGGACGAGATTGAGACGCGGAAGGGTGGTGAATCCACGTGGGCTGATATATACGGCATCCTGATGTCCAAGTGGAAGAAGCCGTCCGGGTGAGCCTGCCAGCTGAGGTTTGGCTCGCCCTCAGGATTTCCTATTGTCGAGTTGAACAGGGCCTCTGGACCGAACTGGAAATTACTGAATATGGAATCCAGCCCCCCGGTCCAGTCGCCTTCCGCAAAGTGGATCGTACCCCCAACCGGGTCGTCGTCTTCGTTGTAGAGCGCGAACGAGATGGACTGCAGGTCGGTCACCTCGTAGGTGCAGTCCATATTGCCCGGCGCCGGAGGAGTGCCGTAGAAGAAACTCGTGTCAAAGTTGATATCGGCCCCCCCCACCATCACGTCGCCGGATACGGTCTCCTCCCAGGGGATCACCTCGCAGTGTCCGTGCGGATGCGGGCCATCCGCAAACGCCCTGTTCGGCGCGACGGCGACACACGCGAGCGTGATGAACGCCGTGAGGCTGGTGTGTGTATTCATCTCTCCCCTCTCGCGCGACCAGGTCGGAGCGGATCGCTGTCATGAGGATACAGTGCCACGCCTCGCGTACAAACCGGAATCCGGGACGGCCACGGAGCCCATTCAGGCGTCCAGGAAGAGTTACCTGCGATCGCCGCCTGCGGTGTGTCTGGCTCGTCTCGTCTTGGATTCTCGAGTTGTTATCGAAAACGCGCGTGCCGTACAGATGCGCGTCCGGGGATACAGAGGTCTGCCCCTGGGCTCAACACGACGCCGTACTTCGATATGACTGACCGAGAAAGCGGGTGAACGGATTCGAACCGTCGACATTCACGTTGGCAACGTGACGCTCTACCACTGAGCTACACCCGCGTTGGGCGCCGGGGCGAGCCCCGGGCCCTGAAACGTAGCCCGCGTGCGTCTGGGCGTCAACGAGTCCGGGCATTCCGTGCCCGCCGATCGCCCTGGCGTGGGGATGATCGGGCCTTGGCGCCCGGGTCTCGACCGGGCGTCAATCCCGCCGGGTCAGGGGCGCGGCGCCCCTGGCCCGCTCGATGGCGCCCATGACCTGCTCGGGGGTGTAGGCGTTGGACCGCCAGGGCTCGTCGAGGCCCGGGCCGTAGATCACGAGCAGCGGGATGCCCGTCTGGCCCAGCTCGCGGAGTTTGTCCCAGCCCGGCGCGGAGGTGCTCGTGACGTCCGCGACCAGGGGGACGACGCCCGCGCCGACGAGTTGTCCCTTGACCGGCTCGCGGGAGAGGACGGCGGCCTTGAGGGCCTTGCAGTTCAGGCACCACTCGGCCGTGAAGTCGAGCACGACCACGCGACCCTCTTCTCGGGCCAGCGCGAGTGTGTCTGGCGTGTAGGGGAGCCAGATGTTGTTGTACGCGTCGGACGTGCGGTCGGCGGCGGCGGCGACCCCGCCGAACGCGAACACCAGCCCCACCACCGCGAGCCCGAGGCGGGGCCCCGCGTGCTTGGTGATCTGGAATGTGCGGACGAGCAGCCAGCCGCCCGCGCCCAGCGCGAACAGGGCGACGAACCACCAGTGGATCACCTTTGTCCACCAGGGCATGCCGGTGATGAAGCGGTCCATGCCGCCCAGCAGCGCGAGCACGCCCGCGCCGACGAAGAACGAGGCCGCGGCGAGCAGCAGCAGCCCCATGACCTGCTTGACGAGCTCGGATCCCGGGCCCGTGCGCGGGATCTTCTCGACCCACCCCGGCTTGGCCGAGAGCACGACGTAGGGCAGCGCCATGCCGACGCCGATCGCGGCGAAGATCGTGACAACGACGAGCGCGGGGAGCGTCGCGGCGCCCGCGAGCAGTGCGCCTGCGACGAAGCCGAAGCAGGGCAGGCCCAGGACGGCGGTCATGACGCCGAAGAAAAACGAGCCGCCCGCCGAGTCGGCCTTCGGATCAACCGCGTAGACCGCCTTGGGCAGGTTGAGGCTGAAGGCGCCCATGACGCCGACGCCCATGACGGCGATGAGTACCCCGACACCCAGGGTGAACCACCAGAGACCGAAGACGCGGGAAGGATCGGCGAAGGCGCTGACGCTGGCGGCGAGCACGCCCAGCGCGGCCCAGAAGCCGACAACCCCCCCCGCCATCCACATTCCGAGGTACAGGCTCTTGCCGGGCGAGCCGGCGTGGTGCGAGATAGTCATCACCTTGATCGGGATGACGGGCAGGACGCAGGGCGTGAGGTTGAGGATGAACCCGCCCAGCGCGGCCAGCAGCGCGACGATCGCCAGGCCCGCGGCGCCGTCCGGCGAGGGCAGCTCGAGGCCGAAGAACGTCGGGCGGACGACGTCCTGCGTCGCGCCGGCTCTCACGGCGCCCGAGCCGAATCCCGACCGGTCCGCGAAGACCGCGGCGTCGAACGCGGCGAAATCGGATGACGCCGCCTGCTCGCCCCGCTCGACGAGCGGGACGACCTCGAACTCGAACGTGCGACTCGTGCGCTCGGGTGGCAGGCACATGTATTCGTTGCACGCCTGGTAGGCGATCTCGATCGCGATCTTCACCGTGCCCGTCGCGTCGTCGTCGATGATGAACGGGACGTAGGCGGTCGCCCGCCCGTCGAAGACGGCGTACGGCGCGGTCCGCTCGTCGTCGATCTTGATTTCCGCCTCGTGGGTCGCGGGCCACTGGACCGGCCCGGGGGTGGCGCCGAGCGAGTCGGCGACATTGATCTCGGTCGCGATGGCGACGAAGCCGCTCTTGCGGAGTGCCTCGGGGACGACGGGCGCGTTTGTGTGCGAGTGCCAGCCCTCCTGGTGGCTGAGCACGACCGCGACGACCAACTGGTCGCCCGGAGACACGCGATCGAGCGACGACTCGACCGAGAGTGTCACCTCGCCCCCGCTCTGATCGGCGAAGGGGTCGGACCCGAAGAGGTCGGCGCCGGGCTGTGCCGCCGGCGCCGGCGCGTGGAAGCAGAGGAGCACGGCCACGGCGGCGGCGCGGATCGCCCCCCCCCACGATCGGCACGGACTGGTTTGCTGTCTGCTCAAGGCACGCTCCAGGTGGGCGACGGATGGAATCTGGGGACCACGCCCGGATCAAATGGCCCACCCATGCTGATTGTTCCACGCCGGGGGACACCCGGCGGGCCGGGCCCTCTTCAAGCCCCCCTCGCGGACGGTCCGATAGACCCCGGAGGACTCACCCCGGGCGCATTGGCTGCGCCCGCACCCGAGGGACCGCCGCGCCGTGTCAGACGTGCTCGACCAGAACGAGGTTGATGCCCTTCTCGCGGCCGTCGATTCGGGCGAGATCGAGGAGGACGAGGGGTCCGCGCAGATCTTCACCTCGCGGCGGCGGTCGGACTATGAAAACCTCGAGGTCCGCCCGTACGACTTCAAGCGCCCGGAGCGGGTGAGCAAGGACCAGATGCGGGCCCTGCAGACGCTGCACGAGGCGTTCGCCCGGAACTTCGGGGCCTCGCTTTCTGGGTTCCTGCGGACGATCGTCGAGATCAAGGTCGCGACGTGCGAGCAGATGACGTACGCCGAGTTCATCTCGGGTCTGCCCAACCCTACGAGTTTCAACCTGATCCAGGCAGACTCGCTCGAGGGGCAGATGTGCCTCGAGATCAGCCCGCTGATCATCTACCCGATCATCGACCGGCTCCTCGGGGGGACAAACCAGGACCTGTTTATCCCCCAGCGCCCGGTGACGCAGATCGAGGGACGCCTCATCGGGAACGTGACCAAGCGGGGGCTGATCGCGCTGGCGGAGGCCTGGGAGGGCATCCGCGCGATGGAGTTCAAGGTCGCGTCCACCGAGAGCAACCCGCAACTCGTCCAGATCGTCCCGCCCAACGAGGTCGTGGTCGTGATCGGGCTGGAACTCAAGATGTCCAACCGGGCGGGCACGATGAACCTGTGCATCCCCTACGCGGTCATCGAACCGGTGATGGAGGAACTGGCGGCCCAGAGCTGGTTCGCGGCCTCGCGGAACGCGCGTTCGCCCGTGCTCGAGGGGCGGATCGGGCACACGCTCAGCCGTGCGGCACTGGACGTGAGCGGGCTGCTGGCCGAGACGAGCGTGACGCTCAAGGACCTGATGGGCCTGGAGGTCGGGGACCTGATCCTGACCGAGAAGCGGGCGGACCAGCCGGTCGTGCTGACGGTGGGTGGGGAGAAGAAGTTCCTGGCCGAGGTCGGCAAGCACAGGCGGTCGCGGGCGCTGCGGGTGATCCGGGCCAGGCGCCCGGAGGACCGGGTCTAGGCGCCCGGACCGGGCCGACCTTGGGCGCCCGGGTCCGGGGGCTGATCGGGCGGGGCGGTTGACCACCCCCGACCTGCATCTCTACAGTCAGGGGACGTTTGGGCGCCCAGCGCCCGGAAGGACATCGGCATGACAATGGTCATCAGCGATGTGCGGTGAGCGGCTGACCAACGCGGTCGGCTCGCGCGCGGGTGTCGGCTCGGCGCCTGGTTCCCCCCATTCCCGGGAGGGCCGGGCCCGGTAGGGCCGGCCCGCAATCCGCATCGGGGTCTCCCCGGCGCTGACGACCACGAGCGTGCCGAGAGCGTTCGTGGTTTGTGTTTTTTTGGCGCGTGGGCGCCGACATCCAGGCAACCCGACAACCGGGACATCAGGGAGCCGGCCGCGCGCCGGCGACATCAGGAGACGACCAGTGAACACCCAGGAGATGATGCGGATCCTCGACTCGATCGCGCGCGACCGCAACATCGACAAGAGCCTGCTCATCGGCGACCTCGAGGCCGCCATGGTCTCGGCCTGCCGCAAGCACTACAACACGCTCGACACCGAGGAGTTCGTGTGCGAGGTTGATCCGCTCTCGGGCGAGATCACTCTGACACGTCACGGCGAGCCGATGGAGATGGACCCCGAGGCGTTCGGACGCATCGCGGCCCAGACCTTCAAGCAGGTCATGATCCAGCGCTTCCGCGACGACGAGCGTCAGTCGCTGATGGACGAGTATTCCAAGCGCGTCGGGACGATCGTCACCGGCACCGCCCAGCGGTACGACCGCGGGGCGCTGATCGTCCAGATCGACAGGGCGGAGGCCGTGATGCTCCGGTCCGAGCAGATCCCCGGCGAGCAGTTCAGGCCGGGCGACCGCGTTCGCGCGATGGTGCTCGACGTCAAGGACATGGGCTCGCAGGTGAAGATCTACCTGAGCCGGGCGCACCCGGACCTCATCGTGCGCCTGTTCGAGGTTGAAGTCCCCGAGGTCGCCGAGCGGATTATCGAGGTCAAGGCGATGGCCCGCGAGGCGGGGTTCCGGACCAAGATCGCGGTCAGCTCGATCGACTCGAAGGTGGACGCGGTCGGCGCGTGCGTCGGCGTGCGGGGCAGCCGCATCAAGAACATCGTCGACGAGCTCAACGGCGAGAAGATCGACATCGTCCGCTGGAACGAGTCGAGCCAGATCCTCATCCAGAACGCGCTCAAGCCCGCGGAGGTCCAGGAGATCAGCCTGTGCTTCGAGCTGGGTCGCGCCACGGTCGTCGTCCGCGACGACCAGCTCTCGCTTGCGATCGGCAAGCGGGGCCAGAACGTTCGATTGGCCGCCCGCCTGACCGGCTGGGACGTGGACATCCTCACGCCCGAGGAGTTCAACAAGGGCCTGGAGGTTCTCTCCGAGACGCTCACGCAGGTCGAGGGCGTCACCGACCAGATGGTGGACCGCCTGGCGGCGCTGGGCATGGTCAGCGTCTTCGACATCGAGGAGGTCGGCGCGAACGTGCTGGTCGCCGAGCTCGAGATCTCCGAGGAGCGGGGCGACGAGGCGGTGCAGCTGTGCGCCGAGCGGGCGAAGATCGTCGCCGAGCAGCAGCAGAAAGAGAAAGAAGAGGCGGAGCGTCGCAAGAGCGAGGAGCGGGCCGCGGCCGAGCGACTGCTCTCGGGCGAGTACAGCGAGGGCGACGTGGACCCGGAGACGGCGGCCGCGGCGATCCTCGGCGCCGGGTCCGTGCCGATGCCCCCACCCTCGGCGCCCGAGGATCCACAGGGCACGGACGACGGCGAGGCGCCCCCCGCGCCGGACGAGGACGCCGAGGCGCGGGCGGCCGACATCCTGGGCGGCGGCGCCAAGAACGAGTAGTGCATCGAAGGAATCACCGCCCCCCGCGCCACGCCGCGGGGGGGCGATACGGATCGAGACACGCGGAGCCGGCGCGAGCGCCGGGAGGATCGGTTGGCCAAACGAGTCTTTGAAATCGCGAAAGGCCTGGGCATCAAGTCCAAGGCGATCGTGGAGAAGTGTCACGCCGAGGGCATCCCCACGGACGTGATCAAGAACCACATGTCCACGGTCTCGGTCGGTCTGGAGCAGACGATCCACGAGTGGTTCGCGTCCTCCGCCGAGGAGTCGCCGCACACCGCGGTCGAGACCTCCGAGAAGGTGGACATGGACAAAGTCCGCCAACCCGCGAAGAAGAAGGCCCGCGCGAAGCAGGCCGACGCGGGCACTGGCGACGAGGATTCGGGGGGGCAGGCGCAGACCGCGGTCGCGGACCCGCCGGCGACCACGCCGCCCGCGCCAACCGTGCGTGCCTCCTCCGCGGCCCCGCCCAAACTCGGCCCGACCAGGGTCGTTTCCCCGAGCGACGAGGCTGCGCCCCCGGCGCCAGCGGATCCGGGGACCGACGCCGACACCGCCGAGCCCCCCGCCATCGCCGCGGCAGAGGCGCCCGCCGTGGCCCCGAGCGAGGGCGAGCCGACACCGCCGCCGATGAACGTGCCGACGCGCCCCAAGGTGGTCGCGCCCGCGGGACGCAAGCTCGAAGAGAAGCAGCAGGTGAAGCTGTCGGGGCCCAAGGTCGTGCGGATCGAGGCGCCCGAGCGCGTCGAAGCGCCACGCCGGCGTGCCCCGAGACCGGGTGGCCCCGGACCCGGCCCCGCCGGACCGATGGACGCGCCGGGCGGCGACGACCGCGGCGGGCGGCGCGGCAACCGGCGGCGCACAACGACCGGCGGAACGGGCGTGCCGGCCAAGCGGCGCGGGCACGCGAACATGGAGGGCTCGGGGTACACAGAAGCCGACCTGGCGGAGCGCGAGCAACGCCTCCAGCGCGCCGGCGGGTACCTCAAGCAGCGCCGACAGCAGCTGCGCCGCCAGACGCAGTCCGCGGGGTCTGCCTCGGCGGCCGAACGCGGCGGCAAGGTGACGATCGCCGAGCCGTTCACGATCAAGGAACTCTCCGCGGTGACCGGCGTCAAGGGCGCCGAGATCGTCAAGCAGCTGTTTATGCAGGGCGTGATGGCGACGATCAACTCCCCGATCGAGACCGAGAAGGCCCAGGAGATCATGATCGAGTACGACATCGAGCTCGAGGTGGTCGAAGCCAAGACCGCCGAGCAGAAGGTGTCCGAAGAGTTCGCCGAGCGCGAAGTCATCGACGAGCGCCCGCGCGGGCCTGTGGTCACGATCCTCGGGCACGTGGACCACGGCAAGACGTCGCTGCTCGACAAGATCCGCAATGCAAAGGTCGCCGAGGGCGAGGCGGGCGGGATCACCCAGGCGACAAGCGCGTTCCGCGTGCCGGTCAGTGTCGGCGACGAACAGAAGCAGGTCGTCTTCATCGACACCCCCGGGCACGAGGCATTCACGGAGATGCGTTCGCGTGGCGCAAACGTGACGGACATCATCGTGCTTGTCGTCGCCGCCGACGACGGCGTGATGCCCCAGACGGTCGAGTCGATCAGCCACGCCAAGGCGGCGGGCGTGCCGATCGTGGTCGCGCTCAACAAGATTGACAAAGCCGAGGCGACCGACAGCAACATCCAGAAGATCCTGGGCCAGCTGGCCGAGCACGAGCTGAACCCCGTGGACTGGGGCGGCGACACCGAGGTCGTGCGGACCAGCGCGACCAAGGGCGAGGGCATCGAGGAGCTGCTTGAGATACTGGACCTCCAGGCACAGGTGCTCGAGCTCAAGGCCGACTTCGGCGGGCCCGCCCGCGGCACGGTCGTCGAGGCCAGCCCGCAGGAGGGCCGCGGCGCGGTCGCGAACATCCTGCTCCAGGACGGCGAGCTCAAGGTCGGCGATTTCATTGTCGCCGGCCGCGCGTTCGGGCGCATCCGCGACATGACAGACGACCACGGCAAGCGGATCAAATCCGCGATGCCCCCGATGCCCGTGCAGATCTCTGGCATCGACACGCTGCCCGACGCGGGCGACAAGTTTTACTGCGTGGACACGCTCAAGAAGGCGGAGCAGGCGGCCGAACAGCGCCGCCACTCGGAGCGTGAGAAGCAGCTCTCGCAGCCGAAGCTGACGCTGGACCGGATGTTCGACCAGATGGCCGAGGCGGCGCTCAAGGAGATCCGCGTCGTGCTCAAGGCCGACGTGCAGGGCTCGGTGGACGTGCTGAAAAGCGAGATCGAGAAGGTCTCGGGCGACGAGGTCAAGGTCCGCGTGATCCACGCCGCGGTCGGCGGGATCACAGACTCGGACATCCTGCTCGCCGACGCGTCGCAGGCTGTCATCGTCGGGTTTAACGTCATCGCCAACTCCAAGGGGCGGTCGCTGGCCGAGCAGAAGCGGGTGGAGATCCGCAACTACCAGGTCATCTACGACATTGTGGAGGACATCCGCAAGGCGGCCGAGGGGATGCTGGCGCCGGAGCTTCGCCAGGAGGTCATCGGGCACGCCGAGGTCCGCAAGGTGTTCAAGATCACCAAGTCCGGCTGGATCGCCGGGTGCTACGTCACGGACGGGACGATCCAGCGCGACGCGCTGGTCCGTGTCACCCGCGACGGCATCGTCGTCGAAAACGACCGCAGGCTCGAGCAGCTCAAGCGGTTCAAGGACGACGTCAAAGAGGTCAAGAACAACATGGAGTGCGGCATGAAGATCGTCGGGTACGACGACATCAAGGAGGGTGACGTGCTCGAGTGCTACAAGCAGGTCGAGGTCAAGAGGACGCTCTAAGGGAGTCGGATGGTCGTCGGCGTCCTCCAGTTCGAGCTGCACATCGCCGGCGCCGAGTCCCTCAAGGACAAGCGGCGCGTCGTCCGGTCCGTGCGCGACCGCCTGCACCGCGAGCACCTGGTCTCGGTCGCGGAGGTCGGCGCCAACGACACCCTCAACCTCGCCCTCATGGGCCTGGTGGTCGTCGGGAACGAGGGCAAACGGGTCGCGGACGTGCTCGACAAGGTGAGCGCCAAGCTGCGGTCGCTGCACGACGCCGAGCTTGGCGCGACCTCGCGGCAGATCATTGTCGGCGAGGGCTCGCCCGAGGCCGGCAGCACTCCGCTGGATGACGACGAGCTCGCCCGAGAGATGCTCGCGCGGGCCGAGGAGGCGTCATGACCGGCGAGGGCTTCGACCGCCGCCTCAAGCGGCTCAACGCGAACCTGCAGCGCGGCCTCGAGACCGTCTTCGCCCGCGGGCTCAACGACCCGCGGATCCGCGGGATGATCTCGATCACGGGCGTGAGCCTGACCAAGGACCTCAAGTCCGCACGCGTGCAGGTATCGATATTCCCGCACGAGCACGAGTCGCTGACGATGCACGCGCTTCGCGACGCCGCGGCCCACATCCGAAGGCGCCTGATGGACACGATCGAGATGCGCCAGATGCCTCGCCTGGTCTTCGAACTCGACGACGGGCTCAAGAAGCAGGCCGAGGTGATGGGCCTGCTTGCCAAAGCGCGCGAGGAACGGGCTGAATCCGCGGGCGAGGCCGAGTCGCCGGCGCCCGACGGAGAGGAGCGCGGCGGACAATGACCCCGGAACAAGCCAAGAAACTCGACGCGCTGGTCAAACGCCTGGAACGCAAGGGCGAAGCCGGCGCCGCGGGCGCAGCGCCCCCTCCGCCGCCCGAGGGCACGGACCCGATCGTGCACGAGTTGGTGCACTCGCTTCTCGTCTGGGAAGCGGGACAGAAGGCAGCCTCGCGCGCCCTGGCCGCGTTTCTCAAGGAGTTTGTTGACTACAACGAACTCCGGATCTGCATGAGCGACGAGCTGGCGGCGATCCTTCCGAAGAAGTACCCGGTGCTCGAGGAGCGGTGCGAGCGTATCCGCGTCGCGCTCAACCAGGTGTTCGCCCGCCAGCACGCGCTCACACTCGCGCCGCTCAACGAGCTGTCTAAACGCGAGGCCCGGTCCTACATGGACACGCTCGACGGCGTGACGCCGTTCGTCGCCGCCCGTGTCTCCCTGCTCTCGCTCGGCGCCCACGGTTTCCCCGTCGATACCCGCCTGGTCAAGAAGCTGGCCAACGAAGGTGTGTGCGAGCCCGACACCTCGCCCGAGATCGTCGCCGGGACACTCGAGCGCCACTTCCGGGCCGGACAGGCCGAGGGGGCGTACCAACTCATCGAGGCGTGGTCCGAGGGAGCGCGATCGGCCAAGAGCGGCACGCCGACGGCTTCGGAGAAGGGCCGGCCGCGCTCGTCGCGCCCTCGTTCGAGGGCGTCGTGAACTCCTGCACGCCGGGACAGATTGCCCGCGTGTGCGTGGTCGTTGCGCTGGGCGCCCTGCTGGGCGCCTGCGCCACGACGGGTACTGCCGGCCCGGAAGCCATGACACGCGAGCGGGCCGAGGCGCTGCTCGCGCCCGACTCCACGAACTCTGCCATTGATCGGCTCGCCGCCCTGGCCAGCCAGGAGCGGTCAGCACCGGCTGAGCCGACGGATGCGCCGGGCCTGGCCGCCCGCCTGGGGCTCGACCATCTCGAGTCGCCTGATGAATCCGAGCGGGCCGGGCTCGGTTTCGATGAGGCCGCACGCCGATTGCTCGCGGCCGGCGCTGATCAGAATCCTGCCCCTTCCGCGCTCGATCTCGCGACACCCGACGATCGCGAGACGGCGGCGTACCTCGTCACCCTCGCACGCGGGCACATCGACAGGGGCGAGATGAATCAGGCGATCGAGGCCCTCGCGCGTGCGGCGGATCTCGATCCTTCCAACGCCGCGGTCTCGACGGCCCAGATGCACGCCATGCTCGCGGAGGGGCGCCGCGCCGAGGCGGTCGCCGCTGCCCGCCGGTCGATCGCCCACGATGGGGTATCTGCCGATGCCGCGGTCCTCGTCGCCCTCGAGCCAACCGCCCTCGGGGACACCGACGCCGGAGCGTTCGAGCGTCTGCTCGCGGCGCTCTCAAGGCCGGACGCGCTGGGGCCAGAACCGCGAAGCCTCGGCGCCATCGCCGCGGGCGAGGCGCTGATCGAGCGGGGCTGGCTGCGCGCGGGCGGAGAGTCCATCTTGTCAGGGCTCGAGCAGTTGCCACAACCGACCGCGGGCTCGCCCTGGCGTGCGGATCTGGTCCGCGCCCTCGGTCGGGCGACGGAGTTACGTCTGCAGGCCGGTGACGCGTTCGCCCGCGTCGGCGCCTTTGACTCCGCGTTCCGGGCGTACGGCATCGAAGAAGGCAACGGCGCGGACCCGCGCGCGCTATTCGCACTCGTGCGCACTGGGCGGCCCGCGTCGGCCGCCTTTCGGGTGATCGAGCGTGTCCGGACGCAGGGGTCTCCCCCCACCACCGGCGAGATCGCCGTGCTCGGAGCGACCTCGAGGGACCGGGGCCTCTCGGGGGTGGTCGCCGGGGCGTTGATGGAGGCGCGGTCCGGCTTCGGGCGAGGATCGCAGACGGTGCGGGCAGAGCTTGTTCGAGCAGCGGCGGGTGTGCTCGGGCCGCGTGACGGGGCGGATCTGCTCCGGGCGCACCTGGCGGTCGATACGCCCAACCCCGCGCTCATCGCCGATCTCCTGGACCTGACAACATCCCTCCGCGCCCGCGTGCGTGAGACGATCGCCCTGACCCGCCTGCGACCGGAGCACGCACGACGCCTGGGCGCAGGCCTGCTCGCGAGTCCATCCCGCCCCATCGACATCGCGGCGCAGCTCGATTCCGAGCCCGGTTGGGCGGCTTCGCTGCTCGCCGCGGGCGTGGACCTGCAACGCCACCTGCCCAGGCGGGCGCTCACGATCCTCGAGGGAATCGACGACCCCGACGCGCCCCGCGACGCGGTCGATCAGCTGCTGGCCGAGGCGGGCGCCGAGTCCGGCCGGTGGGACGTCGCGGACGCGGCGCTCGGGCGCCTCGCGGGGAATCCCGAGGCGGACCCCACGCGAGTGCTCAACGCCCTGCGCGCGGCGCAACGCCTCGACGAGGCGTACACGCTCGTCGAGTTGATCGTGACCGAACGAGCGCCGGAGGTCGAGTCGTTCCTGCTCGCCAGCGAGCTGGCGCTGCAGCGCAACGAGCCTCGCGACGCTGAGTTGTTCCTGCAGACCGCGGGCGAGCTCGACCCGTTCGACGAGCGTGTGTATGCCGCCCAGCTCGCGCTCTACGGCGCCGGCGGACCGCTGCCCGATGATTCACAACAGACGCGGGTCCGCCGCCTGCTGCGCGAGCACCGCCCCGATGGCGTCCTGGCAGAGTTGTACGACGCCAACGACCTGGCAGAGGGCGGCCTGCTCGACGAGGCCGACGCGCGGCTGCGCGCGATCATCGACCGCGAGCCCGACGAGCCGGGCGCCTACGAGCTGCTCCTGCGTGTCTGGTCGATGCGGGCCCGCTCGGGCGCGCCGGACGCGGACGCCGCGTTTGAGGATGCCGCGACATGGCTGGGCGATGCGCTCGCGGCCCGCCCCAGCTCGCCCCCTGTCGGCGCCGCCCTCGCCCGCGTGCTCGTCGCGCTGGGCCGGCCCGACGAGGCGCTCGACACCATCGACGCAATCAACCGGGGCGTGGGCGCTCCCGTGCTCTCAATCATGCAAGAGCAGATCATCGCCCGCGAGCTTGAAGATCCCGACCGCGCACGCGAGCTAGCGCTCGCCCGCCTGGGTCACCCGACGCTCTCGATCGATGACTCGATCTCGCGGGCGGGGCTGGCCGCCGAGAGCCGCGACGCAACGGCCGCGCTCGCGACGCTCGAACGCGGGCTGCCAGGCTCGGCCGAGCTGACACCCGAGCAGCGGGCCCGCGTGGCACGTGTCGCGGCGTTGTCCATCGCATCGCTCGATCCCGACGAGTGGGATGAGGAGAGTTTCGCGGAGCGGGTCGCGCCGAGCATCGCGATCATCGACGTCGCGGCCGCCCGTGGCGCCCCGCTGAGCACCGCCGTCCAGGACGCCCGCCTCAGCCTCAGCGCCCTCGATACGCACGCCTCTCCCGACGACTTGGCGGCGCTCATCCACCGCGTGGTGGCCATCGATCGCACCCGCGAGACCGCTGCGTACAGGCTCCTGGCAAGAAGCCTGCTGGACAGACAACGCACGCGAGACGCGGCCGAGCTGAGCGTGATCGGCGCCGTCCGCGGTGACCATTTCGACGAGGCGTTGCTCATAGACGCCGTGCAGTACGCGGGCCAGTACGGGAACGCCGACGTGACACGGGCGCTTCTCGACCGCCTGGATTCGTCCGGGCGGTCGCTCGACGCGGTCGGAACGATCTGGGATGAGGCGCCGCCCGATGGCGTGGACGCCCGGGGCGTGCACGCGGAGATCGCCTACCAGGTCGCGTCGATCGCGTCGATCGTCGAGCGCGACGAGGCCGCCGAGGGGGCGTACCGCGTCGCGCTCGAGCAGGACCCATCGCACACATGGTCGAACAACGACCTGGGGTACATGCTCGCGGACGCGGGGCGGGACCTCGACGAGGCCGAGCGGATGATCGAGCTGGCCTACGAGCACGCGCCGGAGAGTTCCAATGTGACCGACTCACTCGGCTGGATCCGCTACAAGAAGGCCTTGTACGAGGACGAGGACGGGCGGGAGGGCGCGATCACGCTGCTCATACGCGCGATCTCGCTCGACGACGGCTCGTCGAACGCGACGCTGCACGACCACCTGGGCGATGCGCTCTGGCGGGCGGGCCGGCGCGACGAGGCGGAGGACGCCTGGCTCGACGCCGAGGAGGCGGGCGGCTCGCTGATCCGCACCGTCCGCCGCCAGGGCGGCAACTCACCCGCGGCCCAGCGGCTCGAGGCGCGGAGGCGGTCGGTCCGGGCCAAGCTGCTGGCGGTCCAGTCGGGTGAGGAGCCACCGGTCGCGCCGATCGGCGAGGATCCTCCGGACGAGTAAGGACCCGCCCGCGGGAGCCGACGACGACAAGAATGGGTTCGGCGCCGACCGGGCGCCAGCGACGAGAAGAGCGAGGAGCGCGCCGCATGGCCGGACACAGCAAGTGGGCGAATATCAGGCACCGCAAGGACCGCCAGGACAAGAAGAAGGGCACGCTGTGGTCCAAGTGCTCCAAGGCGATCATGGCCGCGGCGCGCCAGGGCGGGCCCGACCCGGATACGAACCTCACGCTCCGCTACGCGATCGACGAGGCCAAGTACGCCAACATGCCGAAGGACACGATCAAGCGCGCCATCGAAAAGGGCGCGGGCGCCTCGGGGGGCGAGGACTTCGCGACGATCACCTACGAGGGCTACGGCCCGGGCGGTGTCGCGATCCTCGTGGACGCCCTGACCGACAACAAGACACGGACCGTCGGCGACGTCCGCAACATCTTCAACAAGGGTGGCGGCAACCTGGGCTCGTCGGGAGCCGTCGCGTTCATGTTCGAGACCAAGGGCAGGATCCTCGTCGGCGCGGACAAGATCGGCGAGGAAGAGATCATGGAGAAGGCTCTCGAGTCCGGCGCCGACGACGTGCAGCCGCCCGAGGACCCGACGCAGGACGAGCCCGGCGTCTGGACCATCCTCACCCCCGCAACCGAGTTCCTCTCGGTCAAGGACTCGCTGGAGCGGGCGGGCGTGCCGATCGAGGACGCCGAGGTCGCCAAGATCCCGGGCAACACGGTCGAGGTCACGGGCTCGGACGTCCGGAAGCTGATGAACTTGATCGACGCGCTCGAGGACAACGACGACGTGCAGAAGGTCTACACCAACGCGTCGATCGCGGACGAGGAACTGGCCGAGATCGAGTGAGCCGGTCGGGAACGGGCGCCGAGGCACGCGATCAGGTACAACTCCACCGATGCGTGGCCGGGCCAGCTTCGACGAATCGCGGACCTACCGCTACACGCTGCACCGGCGCTGGGCGACCGGCGGGCGGCGCGTGTGCTTCTGCCTGCTCAACCCATCGACCGCCGATGAGTTCATGCTCGACCCGACGCTGACGCGCTGCCTGGGCTACGCGAGACGCTGGGGGTTCGCCGCGATGGAAACCGTCAACATCTTCGCCCTCCGCTCGACCGACCCCGCCGCCCTCCGCACGCACGCCGACCCCGTCGGCGAGGCGAATGACCGGGCGATCCGGCGCGCCGCCAGGCGGGCGGACCTCGTCGTCGCGGGCTGGGGCACGCACGGCGCCCTGCACGATCGGGGCGCCCGCGTGGGAGCGATGCTCGACAACCTGTGCGAGCCGGTCTGCCTCGGGACCACCGCCGCGGGCTTCCCACGCCACCCGCTGTACCTGCGTGCCGACGCCGCGACAGTACCCTACACCGCGGACGCGACCGCCTCGGCGTGATCGCTCATGACACGTCGGGCAGGGCGCGAGCCCAGGCGCCGATCATCGCGCGTGCGGCGCGGTCCTGGCGGGGCAGGCCTCGCAGATCGACAACGACCTCCGCGTCGGCGCCCCCGATCTCGAGCGCGACCGCGTACGCCGTGACGTCCAGGCGCCCCGACCCGTCACCGGGCGTGCACCGCCCCTGGGCGTTGGCGTCGCTCAGGCGCGCCACGGCGAGGCGATCGCCCAGCGCACAAACCGCGGCCTCCGGATCCTCGCCAGCGAGCAGCACGGTCGCTGGATCGAGACCCACACCTATCCCCGCGTGGTCGTTGTCGGGGATCGGCCAAGCGTGGTCGGCGACGTCGACGCCCGCGACGCCCGCGGCCGAGGCGATCGTCGTCGCGGCGTCCACATCGATCCCGGATGGAAGAGCGACCGCGAGCGACCTACGGCTGGCGCCGCCAGCCAGGCCCGCCAGCTCGCCCGCCAGCTCGATCGTGCCGAGCGTCGCCGACACCGCACGGTCCACGAACGCCGGGTCCGCAAAGTGCGCCGGCGGGATCCACAGGTCCAGCCCGCCCAGCTCCAGGCCGGTGCGCCGGAGCAGGGCAGCCAGGTCGCGCCGGGCCGAGCGGTCCAGCTCGCGCGCCCGGACGCCCGTGGCGGTCGCGTCGAGCCGGATCCCGCGTACGCCGAGGGTCCCCGCCCAGGCGATCGCCTCGCGAGCGCCCCCGGACCACGAACGCCCGGGAGCGTCGTCGAGCCCCGCCAGCGAGATACTCATCATCGACGACTCTGACATGCGGGAGTTGTACCCGCCCCAGACCCGAGGCGCCCTCACGCTCTAGGATGACCCGATGACTCCCCCACGCACGTTCGGGCACCGACTCTGCGAGACCATCCACCTCGCCGCGGCCGGCGTCTGGCTCGGGGCGCTGCTCATCAGCGGGGGCGTCGCCGCGATCATCTTCCGCCAGATGCGGGACCTGGACCCCGAGCTCGGCAAGTTCGGCGCGTACACGGGCGACCACGCGACGCTGGCGGCGGGCTACGTCCAGAACGAGGTCTTCAAACTCACGGATGTGACGCAGTTCGCCGCCGCCCTCGCCTGCCTGGCGACGATGATCGTGCTCATCGCGTTCTACCGCCTCCCGCTGCGCTCGCTGGGCGGGGCGGTGCGTCTCGTCTCGCTCATGGCCGCGCTCAGCGCCCTGAGCTACTCGATGCTCGTGCTCGTGATGCGGATGAACGAGAACCTCCGGTTGTTCTACACGCACGCCGAGGCGGGCGAGAACGACCTCGCCACCCAGTACCTCGACGCGTTCAACGCCGATCACCCGACGGCGACCAACGTCTTTGCCGCGATCACGATCGCCGTCTTCGTCACCTTCGTCTCGGGCCTGTGGAACGTCGCGGGGCCCGTCCGACGCGAGGGCCCGATCGGTCGCCCGAAGGCAAAGCCCTCTCAACTCGAGGAACCCGCGCTGGCGAAGGGGAAGTCGCCGTGACGCCCGCCCAAACCGCTGCACAGCCGGGTGCACGAGCCAGGCCGCCAGTCGCGACCCCCTCGAACCCCCGAGGCCTCAAGGACATCCCCTTCGAGCTGCCCGGGGTCACAGACGCCGAGAAACGCCGGGCCCGACGCCTGGCCAGCGCCCTCGCAGCGCACTACCCCGACGCGCACTGCGAGCTGGACTACGCGTCGCCCCACGAGCTGCTCGTCGCGACGATCCTCTCGGCCCAGACCACGGACGTCGGTGTCAACAAAGCAACACCGGCGCTGTTCAAGATGTTCTCTACACCCGAGGCGTTTGCGCGGTCCACGCCCGCGGAGATCGAGCCCTACATCAAGTCGCTGGGATTCTTCCGCTCCAAGGCCAAGTCCGTGCACGCGGCGATGTCCGCGGTCGCCGGGGAGCACAACGGCGTCGTGCCCGACGACATGGACGAGTTGCTGAAGCTCCGGGGCGTCGCCCGCAAGACCGCAAACGTCGTGCTCGGCAACGCCTTCGGCATCAACAACGGGTTTGTCGTGGACACCCACATCCAGCGTTTCGCCTGGCGCTTCGACCTCGCGACCAAGGGCGAGAAGGACGACCCAAAGAAGATCGAGAAGCGCCTGATGGCATTGTTCCCGCGTGCCAGATGGTGTGCGCTGAGCCACCAGATCATCTGGCACGGCCGACGCGCCTGCCCGGCAAGGGGAACCGCGCCCCACGAGCACCCGATCTGCAAGTCGTTCGGCGTCCGCTGCCCCTGAGGACGCGGCGCCGTCAGCCGTCGCTCGGCGGGGCGTAGTCGTCGAACCCGTCGTCAACATCGACGCTGACATCGCGGTAGTCGTACACCGCCTGGATCTCGCCGTCGCTGGTCATCTGCGTGATACGCGTCGGGTACTTGACGCCCTCGAAGTCCTTGTACGCGTCCACGATCGTCAGGATGTCGCGAAACTCGCCCTCGCCCACGGGCACGCGGTACTGCACGCCGACGTACAGCCCGCTCTCGCGGTCGAACAGGACGTGCTCGGTAGTCCCGGAGGGCCAGACCGCCTTGACGATGTACACGGTCCGCTCGAGCAGCTCACCGACGCCGACGGTCTGGGTGCTGACGTACCGGTCCTTGTAGTTCGCCTGGCCGTAGAAGTCGGCCGCGTCGCGGAGCGAGTCGGCTTGGGTCCCATCCAGCACGACGACCTTGCCGCCATCGATACGCCGCCACGCCTGCTCGCCGTCGTACCCGATCTCGATGACGCGGCCCGCGGGCTCGGCGATCTTCGTGCGCAGCTTGTCGGGCGCCTCGAGCCAGGTCGTCAGGCGGGCGGCAAACTTGAACGGGGCGCCGTCGAACACGCCCGTGATCCGCCTGTTCTCTTGCGCGAACACCTTGTCGTGCCCGCCGATGTTCTTTATGTACAACTCGAACAGGTCCTCGGCCTTGGGCAGCTCACTCGACGGCGACTGCTCGGTCAGCACCGGCGTCGCCTCGCCCCTGGGCTCCGCCTCGGGCGGCGCGTCCTGCGCAAGGACGTGCGTGCAGAGCGAGAAGGCGCCGGCGGCGGCGAACACGGCGAGATCGCGGATCGGTGACGCCATCGCGCGTCCTCCTTTGGGTGACCATCCTGGTACGCCGCGCCGCCCCGGGGGTTCGAGGGGGGGCAGCGCCGCCGCGAGAACCTTGCCGCGGCCAAAAATATGCCCGTCGGGACTCGAACCCAAAACCTCTGGCTTCGGAGGCCAGCGCTCTATCCAATTGAGCTACGGGCACGGCAGGGAACGCGGGAGTCTACGATCGCCCCCTCCGCATGGCAACGACCCCACAGAGCACCCCCCGCGCCGCTCTTGCGCCACTCCCGGGCGTGCTTGCCTTCGCCTTCCTCGCCAGCCTGGGCACGGGCGTCATCACCAACGGCGTCTACTTCCTCACCGAGTCCGCCCTCGGGTACTCCAAGGCCCCCAACCTGGCACTCGCGGCGCTCTTCGGGGCGATCTACATCGCCGTCGCGTCCGGCTCGGGCAGGGCGATCCGGCGCGCCGCCAAGGGGCGCGCCTGGCTCACAACAAGGGGCGTGCTCGGGGCCAGCGCCGCGCTCGTCGCGGTCGTGTGCGCCCTCCCGACATTGGGCGCTTGGCTTGGCGGCGCCGGCGCCCCCCCCGCCTGGACCTTCTGGGTGCTCATCGCGGTCTTCGCCGTCGCCAGCGGTATCCTCTGGCCCGTGTGCGAGGCGTACGTCTCGGGCGGGCGCCACAACCGTCTGCTCCGGTCCGCCATCGGACGATTCAACCTCGCGTGGTCCAGCGCCACCGTCGTCGCCCTCTGGATGATGGGCCCGCTCGTCGAGCGCCACGCGACGCTCGTGCTGCTCGGCGTGGGCGCGACGCACCTGCTGGGCATGGTCCTGGTCGCACGCTTCCCACGCGAGCCCGCCGCCCGGATCCACGACAACGCGATGCTCACGCCCGAGGCCCGACGCGTCTCGGGCGAGCTACTGGGCTGGTTCCGCGTGCTGCTCCCGGTCAGCTACCTGCTCAAAACCGCGCTGCTCCCGCAGTTGCCCGACGCGCTCAAGACCCTCGGCGCCGATCCCGCCTGGAAGCCCGTCATCGGCAGCGCCTACTTCATCGCCCGACTCGTAGGCTTTGCGCTTTTCGAGCGCTGGCACGGCTGGCACGGCAGCCGGCGCATGCCCCGGCTCGGCGCGATCATGCTCGCCCTCGGATTCGTCGCCAGCGTTCTGGCCCCGGTCATCCCCGACCTCCAGCTCGGCCTGGTGGTCATGGTCATCGCCCTGACGCTCTTCGGATTCGGCGGCGCAACGGTCTACGCGGGCGCGATCTTTTACGCGATGGAGGCGGGTGACTCGGACGTCGATTCCGGGGGCGCCCACGAGGCCTTCATCGGGCTCGGGTACACCCTCGGCCCCTTGTGCGGGCTCGCCGCGGTCGCGATCGCGGCCAACTCGATCCTCGAGTTCGAGACCACGATGGCGACGATCACCATCTGTGTTGCGGTTTTGTTTGGCATAGCCGCCCCACGATGGCTCAGGCACAGGTCGTCCGGGAAACTTTGACCTGTTTCGGGCGTATGACCCTCGTCCGGGACCGGTATCGTCCACCCAGAGCCCGGCACGACCCGCACGACGCCCCGATCCGGGGCCGGAACAGGACGTTCGGCAGACCGGTTCATCCGGGGGGGCGTGGATGGACGAACTGGTGGGATGATGGACCGTCGCCGCCCGAGACCCGGGGCGAACCCGGGGCCCGAGGCGCAACACAGCCTGGAGCGAGCATGATCGACACGACGACCGAACGGGCAGGCAAGCGGGTCTTCGCGGGGGTCGCCGCGGCGGCCCTTGCCCTCCTGGCGCCCCACGCCATCGCCCAAGAGCCGACGACGCAGGTCGCATCGGTCGCCGACTGGTCCGACCACGTCTGGTCGGTCGCCCGTTCGAACGACGAGACCGCCCTGAGCGACGCGCTGGCGACACTGCCCAGTGCCGACGACCGATTCCTAAGCGACATCGAACTGTTCAAGGCCAACCGCGAGAAGCGGGAGCTGAGCCGAGCCGAGAAGATCGGCGAGGTCTCGGTGAAACTCGACGAGCACCTGGCCGAGGGTGGCGCCGACGTCGCGCTGAGCCACGCGCTGACCTCCGCCGTCGAGCTGCAGCTTCTGATGAACGACGACGGCGCGTTCTTCGCCGACGAGCGGGTCAGGACGCTGATCGACGACACCGAGGCCGCGGCCCAGGCCGCCGAGGCCCGCGGCGACTGGCTCATCGCCAACGAGCTGTACTACCGCCTCTCGACCATCCTCGAAGAGGACGGCTCGTTCAAGGAAGACGTCGATCGCCTCACCAAGCGGCTCACCATGATCCGCTTGTACGCCCCCGAGCGCCTCTGGCAGCTCCGCAACGACCGGCGGATCGCCGAGGGCGAGGACGCGTTCCCGCCCTACAACGAGTACGGCGACAACTACCAGGAGAAGCTCTCGGGCATCGACGAGTTGATGGTCCGCCGCGCCCTCCAGAACGCCGCCATCCGCTACGTCGAGCGCGCGAGCGCCGACCGCGAGGGCGTGGACATGCGCCAGATGCTCACCTCGGGCGTCACCGCCCTCCGCACCATGGCGACCACCACAGACCTCCAGCAGTCATTCCCGGGACTTGCCAGCGAGGCACGCCGGGCCGACTTCCTCGCCTCTCTCGAGGCGATCCAGAGCGATATCAACACCTACAAGAACGTCGGCGCCCTCAAGATGACCACCGTCATCCAGGACCTGCTCGACGCCAACGAGCAGACCGTCACCATCTCCGAGGAGGCGATCCTCCACGAGTTCGGCAACGGCGCCCTCGAGCAGCTCGACCCCTACTCCGCGATCATCTGGCCCGACGAGCTCGCCCGCTTCCGCCGCTCGACACAGGGCGAGTTCATCGGCGTCGGCATCCAGATCCAGCTCGACGAACTCCTGAACATCAAGGTCGTCACCCCCCTCGAGGGAACCCCCGCCCAGCGGGCCGGCATCCGCTCGGGCGACATCATCAAGAAGGTTGATGGCGAGTCGGCCGTCGGGTTCACGCTCGACCAGGCCGTCGAGGTCATCACAGGCCCCGCCAACACAAAGGTCGTCCTCACCATCGAGCGCGAGGGCGAGAACGCCGACGAGACGATCACCAAGGACTTCACGATCGTCCGCAAGCGGATCGACCTGCCCACCGTCAAGGGCTGGGAGAAGACCGGGCCGGGCGACCTCGACTGGGACTGGTTTGTGGGCGAGGGCGTCGGCTACGTCCGCCTCACCGGGTTCACCGAGCACACCACCCGCGACTTCGACCTGGCGATCGACCAGATGCGCCGCGTCGGCCTCGACGCGATCGTCCTCGACCTCCGCTTCAACCCCGGCGGCCTGCTCGACCAAGCCGTCTCCATCTCCAGCCACTTCGTCGATCGTGGCCTGGTCGTCCGCACCGAGGACGCCGACGGGCTGCCCGCGAGTGCGCCGCAGCTCGCCCAATACGTCGAGTCGTCCAAGATGCTCACCGACATCCCCGTCGTCGTGCTCATCAACGAGGGCTCGGCGTCCGCCTCCGAGATCGTCTCGGGCGCGATCCAGGCCGCCGCCCACCAGGGCAAGCTCCAGGCTCTGATCGTCGGCCAGCGTTCCTTCGGCAAGGGCTCTGTCCAGAACGTCTACCCGCTCAATGGCGGCGAGGCCGCCATGAAGCTCACGACCCAGTACTACCGCATCGACTCGGACCGCATCATCCACCGCCGCCCCGGCGCGAGCGAGTGGGGCATCGACCCCGACCTCGAGGTCGAGATGCTCCCGGCGCAGATCACCGAGAGCCTGCTGCTGCGTCGCGAGGCCGACGTGCTCCCCCTCGACGAGAACGGCGAGATCATCGCCGACGCAGAGCGCCCCGATCCTGACACGCTCATCACCGACGGCATCGACCTGCAGGTCCAGACCGCCCTGGTGCTGCTTGAGTCCCAGCGCAACGCCCGCAAGATCACCGCCCAACGCGAGAACTGACCCTGGCCGACCACACAGCCTCCCCCGACGCCGCCCGCACAGGGCGGCGTTTTTCTGCGCCCCTTCCGCCGCCGGACCGCACTCCTGATCCACGCCGCGAGCGTGAGCTCGCGAGTGCATGCCCCGGGCCTCGCGAGTACACGCTCGCGGCCCGGACGCAGCTTGTCTCCACGGCCTGGAGAGCGCCCCCTAGACTTCCCGGGCGCTCGCCGAGCCGCCCCCGAACACGACCCGTCCCCCTTGGCCAGACGATCTCGCGGGCCCAGCACAGCCACGCACGGAATCGCCCATGACCGCCCAGCAGACCAAGAACACGAGCGCCGTCAAGCCCAAGGCCAACGGCCCATCCTCCAAGCTCCCCGACGACACGCTCAAGAAGTGGCTCCACGACATGCAGCTCATCCGCGAGTTCGAGTCGCGGACCATGCAGGCCTACCAGCAGGCCAAGATCGGCGGCTTCTGCCACATCTACTCGGGCCAGGAGGCCTGCGCCGTAGGCACACTCGCCTGCGTCGAGCACGACGACCCCGTCGTGCTGGCCTACCGCGACCACGGGCACGCCCTCGCCCGCGGCATGCACCCCAACGCCTGCATGGCCGAGATGTTCGGCAAGGTCCTCGGCTGCGCCAAGGGCAAGGGCGGCTCCATGCACATGTTCGACAAGCCCAACCACCTCTTCGGCGGGCACGGCATCGTCGGCGCACAGACCCCCCTGGGCTCGGGCCTCGCCTTCGCCGCCCGCTACGAGTGGGAGGTGCTCGGCACGGGCAAGAAGAAGGTCGCGCTGTGTTATCTGGGCGACGGCGCCATCGACCAGGGGGCGTTTCATGAAGCCCTCAACCTCGCCGCCCTCTACTCGCTCCCCGTCATCTACATCATCGAGAACAACGGCTACTCGATGGGAACCTCCATCGAACGCCACACCGCCAACCCCCACAACCTCGTCAGCCGCGCTCTCGGGTACGACATGAAGTCGCTCGAGGTGGACGGCCTGTCGATCCTGAACCTGTACGATCACTTCAAGCCCCTGGCCGACGAGTGCCGCGAGATGCAGCGCCCGGCGTTCGTGGACCTCAAGACCTACCGCTACCAGGGCCACTCCATGTCCGACCCCCAGAAGTACAGGACCAAGGACGAGGTCGAGGGCTTCAAGGAGCAGGACTCGATCGCGCACCTGGCCAACCACCTCATGAACGAGCGGTCGTGCCTGAGCGAGGATGAGTGGAAGGCGATGCAGGACGAGATCAAAAAGGTGGTGCGTGACGCGGTGAAGTTCGCCGAGAAGGCGCCCGACCCCGACCCGTCCGAGCTGTACACCGACGTCTACGCCAACCCCGAGCCCAACCTGAGCCCGACGGCCGAGTACCGGCACGGGGCGAGGAACCCGCTGCTGGACTAGGCGACTCTTGAATTCGCGATGGCATACTCGAATCGCCCAAAGCTCTTCATCGGCTCTTCTTCCGAACAGGAAGAGGTCGCCTACGCGCTCCAGGCAGGCCTATCGCGCCAATGCGAAGTAACCGTTTGGACCCAAGACGTCTTCAAACCGGGGGAGTACCAACTTGAGTCGCTGATCGAGGCTACAAAGACATTTGAAGCTGCCGCCTTCATCTACGCCCCCGACGACAAGACTGTGTCGCGGGGAACAACCACACTCTCCCCTCGCGACAACATCATCTTTGAAACAGGGCTCTTTATTGGCAAGTTGGGGCCAAGACGGTGTTTCATCCTCACTCCACAAGATACTCCACTAAAACTCCCATCAGATCTTCTTGGCGTTACTCGACTTGAGTACGACGCATCTCACTCCAACCTAGAAGCATCAGTTGGGCCCGCAGCGCTGAGAATCCGCAAGGCGCTTCTGGCCTTGCAGCTCCTGCCTGTGGATGCGATTTCTGTTCCATCGACGTCAGAGTACGGAGCTTGGGATGGCATTGAGTCCGAGCATTCGGTCGATGCCGAGGTCCTACTAGAGCCTCCTGGCGACCGAGTATTAACGGAGTTTCTCTGCAGCTACCCTTGGCGCCTCGTGTTCCGCC
The DNA here is from genome assembly GCA_029260515.1 of Phycisphaerales bacterium. Taxonomy (GTDB): domain Bacteria; phylum Planctomycetota; class Phycisphaerae; order Phycisphaerales; family UBA1924; genus JAJRXR01. The sequence goes on from JAJDDC010000040.1 coordinate 327,535, forward strand.
CAGATGTCGGGCGAGCCAAACTGATCGAATTCGGACGAGACGGCCAGATCAAAGCTGGTAACAACGCAAACGAACACGCGTGGCAGTTCGCCGCCGGCGTTCTTACCATCACTCGCCACGACGGCACGGTTCACAATCGATTCCGCTTCGATACAGAAACGATCAACTTTGTTTCGACTGACGACGCGGACACGTATGCGATCCGCGAGCACCAAATTCCCGGACAGTTCATCGAGCCGATGAGACACCCTAGCTCAGAATGACAGTTGCGCACCCCACTCTGCAGGCAGTGAGCCAAAGCCCATGAGCACACTCGAACTCCCCCCCACCATCGACACCAAGATCCACCCCGCCGTCGGCGCGTGGGAACTGCCCGAGTTCGTCTCGGAGGACCAGCTTCCGAGTCGCGAGGGTGACCGGATCATCCAGTTCCGCGAGGCCCTCCGCGAGGCCATGAGCGAGGAGATGCGCCGCGACAAGCGGGTCTTCCTCATCGGCGAGGAAGTCGCCGAGTACAACGGCGCCTACAAGATCTCCCAGGGCATGCTCGACGAGTTCGGGCCCAAACGCATCATCGACTCCCCCATCTCCGAGAACGGCTTCGCCGGCACCTGCATCGGCGCCGCCATGGCCGGCCTGCGACCCATCGTCGAGTTCATGAGCTGGTCGTTCTCGCTCGTCGCCGCCGACCCGATCCTCAACAACGCCCCCAAGATGCTCTACATGTCCGGCGGCCAGTGGGGCTGCCCCATCGTCTTCCGCGGCAACGACGGCGCCGGCGGCCAGCTCGGCTCCACACACTCCTGGTGCGTCGAGGGCCTGTACGCCAACGTCCCGGGCATGAAGATGGTCATCCCGTCCAACCCCTACGACGCCAAGGGCCTGCTCAAGACCGCCATCCGCGACCCGGACCCCACCTTCTTCCTCGAGTCCGAGCGCATGCTCGGCGACAAGGCCCACGTGCCCGAGGAGGAGTACTACATCCCCTTCGGGCGCGCACGAAAGGTGCGCGAGGGCGACGCGTGCACCTTGGTCTCGTTCGGGCGCCCGGTGAACTTCTGCATCGAGGCCGCCGAGGCGCTCGCCGCCGACGGCATAGAGGTGGACCTGCTCGACATGCGGACGATCCGCCCCCTGGACATCGACTCGATCGTCGAGAGCCTCAAGCGGACCAACCGGGCCGTGGTCGTCGATCAGTCCTGGCCATTCGCGGGGATCTCCAGCGAGGTCATCACGCAGATCACCGAGCACGCCTTCGACTGGCTCGACGCCCCGCCGGTGCGGGTCAACACGCGCGATGTGCCGACGCCGTACGCCAAGCCGCTGGAGTACGACTACCTGCCCAATCCCGAGCGGATCGCCGAGGCCGTGCGCCGCGTCATCGCCTGATTCACCCAGACGGAGTCCACCATGAAGGTGCTTGCGTTCACCGGCTCCATGCGGGCCACCTCGATCAACCGCCGCCTGATGCTGCTCGCGTCCGACCGACTCAAGGAGCGCGGCGCCGACGTCACCGAGGTCCAGCTCCGCGACCTCAAGCTCCCCATGTTCGACGAGGACATGGAGACAGCCCTCAAGTCCAAGGGCGAGCCGATGCCCGAGCCGGTCGTCAGGATCCAGGACCTGATGCTCGCGTGCGACGCGATGCTGATCGCCAGCCCCGAGTACAACGGGTCGCTCTCGCCCGCGCTCAAGAACGCGATCGACTGGTGCTCCCGACGGTCCGATGACAAGGGCGGCCTCGCCTGCTACCGCGATAAGGTCGCCGGCATCATGGCCACTTCCGGCGGGCGCCTGGGCGGCATCCGCGGCCTGCCCGAGGTCCGGCGCATCCTCTCGGGCATCGGCGTGACCGTCATCCCCCAGGACTTCGCATGCCCGGGGGCCCCGGCGGACCCCAACGCCGCAGGCTGGCCCGACGACGCGACGCTCAAGGGCGCCCACCGCGTCGCCGATGCGCTGTACGACGCGACCAAGGCCCTGAGGGCCTGACCGCCCCGCCGCCCACTAGAATCGCCCGCGACCGCCCGAGACGCCCGAGGACGACGACCCATGCCCATCGAGATCACCATGCCACGCCTCTCCGACACCATGGAGCAGGGCACGGTCGTCAAGTGGCACGTCAAGGAGGGCGACAGCGTCTCCTCGGGCGACGTCATCGCCGACATCGAGACCGACAAGGCGACGATGGAGCTCGAGTGCTTTGACGACGGCACCGTCGCCAAGCTCGTCGCGCCCGAGGGAGAGAACGTGCCCATCGGTGGCGTGATCGCGATCATCGCCGAGGAGGGCGAGAGCGTCGAGTCCGTGTCGGGCGGCGCGTCCATGGGCGAGAAGAAGCCCAGCGCCAAGAACCAGTCCGCCGACGCCGAGTCTGAGCAAGGCGAAGGCCTGGGTTCGGGCGCACCCAGCGCGACCGCTGTCGCCAACGCCACAACGGCGGGTTCGGCTTCCACCAGCGCCCCCGCCCCGTCGAACAACGGCGCCTCTGGCGACCGCGTCTTCGCCTCCCCCCTTGCCCGCAAGCTCGCAGACGAGCGCGGCGTGGACCTCTCGACCATCAACGGCTCGGGCCCCTCGGGCCGCATTGTCAAGGCCGACGTCGAGGCCGCCGGCGCGGGGAGCAGGACCACCGCCCCCTCGCGTCCCGCCGACACAACGCTCGTCGCCGCCGGCGTCTCGGGCGCCCCCGAACCCGCGCCCCTGGCCGTCGGCGCCGCGCTCGAAGACAAGACCGTCGCGCTTTCCAACATGCGGGCGACCATCGCCCGCCGCCTCGTCGAATCCAAGTCCACCATCCCCCACTCCCAGGTCACCCTCAGCGCCCGCCTCGACGCGCTCGAATCCCTGCGTGCCCAGCTCAACGAGCAGCTCATCCCCCAGGGCGTGAAGCTGAGCGTCAACGACTTCCTCGTCCGCGCCTGCGCCACCGCGATGCACGAGCACCCGTTTGTCAACGCCTCGTGGATGGAGGCCAAGCAGGGACAGAACCCGAGCATCCAGCTGCACGCACGGGTGAATGTCGGCGTCGCCGTCGCCCTGCCCGAGGAGCGCGGTGGCGGGCTCGTCGTCGCGACCATCCGCGACGCCGACCGCATCGGCCTGCGTCAGATCTCCACCGACACCAAACGCCTCGCCAAGAAGGCCCGGGAGAAGGGGCTGACTGTCGAAGAAATGTCCGACTCGACCTTCACGATCTCCAACCTGGGCATGTTCGGCGTGGACCACTTCACCGCCATCATCAACCCGCCCAACGCCGCCATCCTCGCCGTCGGACGCGCGATCGAGAAACCGTTCATCGAGACGAACGAGGACGGCGAGCCCGAGCTGGTCGTGGGCCTGGAGATGTCGATGACGATGTCCTCGGACCACCGCATCATCGACGGCGCCATGGCCGCCCAGTACCTGGGCACGGTCAAGCAGCTGCTCGAGAACCCGGCGACGCTGCTGGTCTGACACGCCGCCATCGGAGGTCCCGTGCTTCCGCAGATGGACGATGCGCACGAAGACCCCGAGGCATCGGGCGATGCTCCTGTTGGTTCTCCTACGCGGCCTCGCCGCAGAATCTACAAGTTTCTCCTCGTTGTGGTGTCGGTCTTCCTCGTCTTGTTTGCGCTCTTCGCGTTCGTCACCGCCGCGCTGTCAGGACTGCCGATCCTCTTGAGAGTGTTCTTTGTAGTCATCGGATTCGTGACCCTCATATTCGCGCGATCATTCTGGCGGACCAAGGACGACGACCCCGACCCCCCGGCCGACGGCGATGGAGGCGGCCCGGACACAGGTGTCTTCGCAGCCGCGGTGCTCTTCAACACACAGTCGTCGATGGGCACGCCGCACGGCTGGGGCGCCCGATAGCCCCCCAGCACTCTCCCCAAGGCCGGTTGGCGCCCGCTTACTCCCCGATCACGGAAGAAGACCTCCACCGATCCCGTATACCCTGGTGACGGAGGATCTTGTGACCTCACCGAACACCACCAGGCCCGACCACGGGCTCAGCATCTCGGGCCCCGGCCTCGACGAGGGTCCGCGCCCGCTCATCGGCCCCGACGGCCTCATGGACGACGCCCGCGCCATCGCCCGGCGCGAGGACGACGAGCACCGCGAGGCCCGCGCCCTGGTCCGCCGCCTAGTCGTCGCCTTCGTGCTCACGATCGGGCTGATGGCCTCGTTCGTCGTCCTCGTCGCCGAGCTGGACGTCCACGTCCCGCCGATCGTCTTCCTGCTCTCGTTCGCCGCCATCGCGGTCGGCACGCTGCTCACGCTCCTGCCCACCGCGAAGCCCGGACGCAAGCCCGAGGCGCCCTGCGGGTGCGCTGACGACGAAGATGGGCGCCCGATCGGCTGCTGCTCGGGCCCGCGCCCGCTGCGGATGTTCCGCGACGACCAGCCCGCCGGCTGAGCCCGCCGAGTGTTCCCCCGGCGCGGCTGGACAAACCCACGAACCGATCTATTGTCACGGTTCCCCCCTAGAGGTTCCGCGCAGGGTCCGATGTCGCCCACGTCCCCACTCGACCGGTACACGCCCGCCCTCGTCACCACTCTGCGCAAGGGGTATCCGCCGCGAGCCCTCGCCGCCGACCTGCTCGCCGGTCTCACAGTCGCCATCATCGCGATGCCCCTGGCGATGGCACTGGGCATCGCGAGCATCCCCGCCGATGTCGCCGCCGACCTCCAACAGATCCACCCCTGGCTCACCCCCCCGGCGATGGGCCTGTTCACGGCAGTCGTCGCGGGCTGCATCATCTCCGCCCTCGGCGGCTCGCACGTCCAGATCGGCGGGCCCACCGCGGCGTTCATCCCCATCGTCTACGGCGTTGCCAGCGTCCATGGCTACCAGGGCTTGGCTGCCGCCACAATCATGGCCGGTGTCATCGTCATCCTCATGGGCCTCTTCCGCTTCGGCGCCCTGATCAAGTTCATCCCCTACCCCGTCATCACAGGCTTCACCGCCGGCATCGCCGTCACCATCCTCGCAAGCCAGCTCAAGGACCTCGTGGGCCTGAGCGTCCTCGCCGCCGACGGCTCGCCAGGCGCCGTCCCCGCCGAGTTTGTCCCCAAGCTCCGCGCCCTGGCGTCCAACGCGCACACGATCAGCTGGCACGCCGCCGGCGTCGGCGTCGGGTCGCTCGCCGTGCTCGTCGTGCTACGCCGATTCCTGCCCCGCGTGCCGGGCGCCATCGTCGTCGTCATCCTCGGCGCGGTGCTCGTCTGGACGACGGGCTGGTCCGGGATGCACACGCCCATCGGCGACCACGCCCGCCCACTGCTCGAGACCATCGGCACGCGCTTCGGTGGCATCCCCAGCTCGCTCCCGGCTCCCCACGCCCCGAGCTTCTCCTGGACCAGCCTCCCCGATCTCATCCCCGCCGCCACCACGATCGCCATCCTGTGCTCGATCGAGAGCCTGCTCTCGGCCGTCGTCGCCGACGGCATGACCGGGCGCCGCCATCACTCCGACCAGGAACTCGTCGCCCAGGGCCTGGCCAACATGGTCAGCCCGCTGTTCTTCGGCCTGCCCGCGACGGGCGCCATCGCCCGCACCGCCGCCAACATCAAGTCCGGCGCCCGCTCGCCCCTGGCCGGCGTGCTGCACGCGCTATTCATCCTCGCGTTCATGCTCGCCGCCGCCCCCCTCGCGAGCCTCATCCCCCTGCCCACGCTCGCCGCGATCCTCATCCTCGTCGCCTGGAACATCGCCGAGATCGACCACTTCCGCGCCCTGCTCCGCGCCCCGCGCCCGGACATGCTCGTGCTGCTCACGACCTTCGGCCTCACAGTCTTCACCGACCTCACCCTCGGCGTCGGCGTCGGGATGGTCCTCGCCTCGTTCCTCTTCATGAAGCGCATGTCCGACCTGGGCGCGATCAACGGCATGCGCAAGGGCATGGAGACCGGACGCGAGCCCGAAACCTACGACGCCAAGGACCCGGCACAGCTCGCCGATGTCAACATCCCCCACGGTGTCGAGGTCTTCGAGGTCAACGGCCCCTTCTTCTTCGGCGTCGCCGACCGCCTCAAGGACGTACTCGACCAGCTCGAACGCCCGCCGAAGGTCTTCATCCTCCGCATGCGCTACGTCCCGCACATCGATGCGACCGGCCTGCACGCCCTCGAAGAGTTCATCGCCAAGTGCCGCCGCCAGGACACCACGCTGCTCCTCGGCGGCGTCCACGCCCACCCCATGTTCGAGATGACACGCTCGGGCATGGTCGATCGGATAGGCGTCGAGAATATGTTCGACAATCTCGACGACGCGCTCGCAAGAGCCAGGATGCTGATCGGAGACCCGGAGGTCACGCCAGCAGTTTGAGCAGGGTCGCCGCCGCTGCGAACACTGCGACAAGGACGATGCTCAGCTTCAGGAGCGTCTTGTCGGCCCGCTCCAAGCGGGGCGAGCGTCGCGGTGGTGGGCCAGGGTTTCGCTGGAGTGAAACCAGAACTTCGAGCGGATGCCCGCACTCGGGGCACACGGGCGCCTCACCGCCGAACGTCAGATCCCGCAGGTTGTACGAGCACTTCGGGCACGCCACGCGCCTCCCCCGGAAGTACGCCTCCAGCAGCGCATTGTCCCGTCCCCCCTCCATCGCCTCACCCCTTTTCGGACCGCCTCCGCTTCAACTCCGCGTCGATGAACCCGCCCAGGTCCCCGTCGAGCACCACCTGCGGCGAGCCCGACTCGAAGCTCGTCCGGTGGTCCTTCACCCGGTTGTCGTAGATGACATAGCTGCGGATCTGCGTCCCCCACCCCCGCTGCTCGATCTTCCCGCCCGCGGCCTCCAGGATCTCCCGCTCACGCTCCTCCTCGGCCATCTGCTCGATCTTCGCCTGCAGGATCGACAACGCCTGCTTGCGGTTCTGCGGCATCTCTTTGTGCGTGCTCGAGACCACCTGGATCCCCGTCGGGATGTGCGTGATCCGCACCGCCGAGGCGACCTTGTTCACGTTCTGCCCGCCCGGCCCGCTCGAGCGTGCGAAGACCACGATGTCCAGGTCCCGGTCCGGGATCTCGACCTCGACGTCCTCGAACTCGGGCGTCACGTCAACCGTCGCGAAGCTCGTCTGACGCTTGCCCTGCGAGTTGAACGGGCTGACCCGTGCCAGGCGGTGCGTCCCCCGCTCGCACGCGAGCATGCCGAACGAGAACGCCCCCTTGACGTGCAGCGTCACGTGGTCGATACCGACCTCGGTGCCGAACGACTTGCTGACCTCCTCGACCTTCCACCCCTGCTTCTCGCAGTAGTAGAGGTACATCCGGAAGAGCATCTCCGCCCAGTCGTTGGCCTCGGTCCCGCCGTCGCCCGCCGAGATCGACAGGAAGCAGTCCCGGTGGTCGTGCTTGCCGCCCAGCAGCGACTGCGTCTCCACCCGGTCCATCTTGCGCTGGAGGTTGAAGAGCTTCTCGTCCGCCTCGGCGAGCAGCTCGGCATCCCCCTCCTCACGGCTCATCTCGTACGCGAGCTTCGCGTCCTCGAACTCGCCCACGACCTCCTTGAGCGGGGTCACCTGGGCCTTGACGACCTTCAGCTCGCCGACGATCTTCTTGGCCTTCTCCTGGTCGTCCCAGAGGTCCGGGGCGCCCATCCGCTCCTCGAGACCCGCGAGCTTGATCAGCTTGCCGTCGTAGTCAAAGAGAGTCGCGGATTGTCAAGATCCGCGCCTCGAGGTCGCTGATGACGTTCTGGTGTGCTTCGAGCTTCATGCCTGGCTCCGTCGGTTGGTGGGGAGTCTAGGTCCCCGCAAAGCCCGTACAGATACCCCCACACCGCGCCCCCGGGCGAGAAAACTCTCTCCCCCCGCGCCAACACCAGCCACGGGCGGCGTTCGATCCCGGGAGCCACCCCCCCCAAGGAGACCCGCGATGACCCGAACCACCAGAGCCCTCGCCCCCCTCGCCCTGGCCTGCCTGGTGCTCGCGGCGCCCGCCGCCCCGGCCCAGGACGCACGCACCACCATCGCCGAGGCCGAGCGTGGAGGTGCGATCAATATCAACTTCCCGGGCGGAACCATGACCGAGTTTGTCGCCGCATTGAAAGCTGGAGTCCACGGGCCGTTGAATGTTCTGCTCCGCGGAGACGCCGCCACGCTCGAGGTCCCACCGATGGACCTCAAGATGGTCTCGATCCACACCGCCCTGCAACTCGCCAAGCCCCATGACAGCGTCGAAACGAACCCGGACGGCTCGAGTACCCACTACACCAGTCAACTCGCCAAGATCGGCGGCGATGATCGTGCGGCCGCGCCTGTGTTCATCATCAGCGCAACGCAGCGTTCGTTTACCCCGGCGCCGGAAGCCGCGCAACGCCACGAACCGGCGTCGCGCATCGAGGTCTACTCCCTTGAGAAACTGGTCGAGAACGACGCGGACGTCAAGAAACTCCTGGCAGCGATCGACACGGCACTCGCCCTGCGCGAGAGCGATCGTCCAACCGAAATCAAATACCACCACGACACCTCCTTGCTCATCGTCAGGGGCTCGCCAGAACAGGTTCAGACGATCGAGCGCGTGATCGGTCGATACCATGACACGAGCTCAACGAGAGAGAACGAGCGTTACGAGCACGCCATCAGCCTTTCTGAGCAGAAGGCCGAACTGATCGAGCGCCGTGCCGAGATGCAGCGCGCCGAGGCAGAGTTTGAGATGGGCGTGGAGCATGTAAAAGCGATCAAGCAGCTCGCCGAGAAGAAGATGTCCTCCCAGCTAGATGTTCTGCAGGCCGAGATGAACCTGCGGATGCAAGAGGCCGGCATCCAGGCCGCCCGCGCCCGCTACGAAGCCGCCCAGGAGAAGATGGCGTTGCTTGCTGCGAGCATGGCCACTCGGGCTTCCACGCCAAACACATACGCGCTGCCCTCCACTCGTCTGCAAATATCTGTCTCCGAGACGCTCAGCGCGATCGCCGGGATCTCCCCGCACATCACGGCCGTAGAATCGGTCATGGAGGGCGACGGCAATACGCCCGCCGTGAAAGTCAACGCCGACGAGGAAGGACACGCGGTTGTCGCACGCGTCATCGGCGCCATCTCGGGCCGCGGATAGGCACACGCTCACGAGCTGGATCGCTGCGCACGTGCCCGCACCAAGCCCCACGAAATCCGTCGCCGCCGCGGCCATGGTGCAAACCCAGCCCGGCGGCGGCGGCGTGCGCACCCTCACCCGCGCTATCGCACGTGGCGACGAGGCCGCGTTCGAACGCTTCTACCACGACTGGTTTGAGACCGCATACGCCATGGCCCGCACGCTCACCCGCCGCGACGAATCTTTCTGCCTCGACGTCGTCCAGGACGCCATGATGAAAGCCGCCCGATCCATGAAGCCGATCGACACGCACGAGCAGCTCACCGCCTGGGTCCGGCGCGTCGTGCACACCACCGCCCTCGACCGCCTCCGCGCCGACCGCCGCCGCCTCGCACGCGAGCGGGCGTCGCCCGCACACGCGAACACGCCCTCGCCCCTCGACGAACGCATCGAATGGGTCCGCGCCGAGCTGGGCAAGCTCCCGCCCGAAGAACGATCGCTGCTCTCGATGCGCTTCGGGCGCTCGGGCGCCCTGGACACAACCGCCGCCGCACACGGCATGACCCCGGGCGCGGCCCACGGCCGCATCCGCCGGATCATCGCCCGGATGCGCGACGCCTCCGGAGGAGGAACACCATGACCGACCACGACCCGATCGAGCTGAGCCCCGCCGCACGAGCCAGACGAGAGGAGATGCTCACCGAACTCAAGCGCGCCGTCCGCGCCCGACGCCGCCGACGGCGCGCCGTGCAGGGCGCCCTCGCAACCGCCCCTGTACTGCTCGCCGCGCTCGTCCTCGTACTCTCGGCGCGCACGCCGGTGGCGCCCTCCCCGGTCGCGCCGCCGCGTCCCGTCGGCGTGGCCGAAGCCACCAGCACCAAACCGAACGCTGAGCCGACGCTCACGCACGTCTCGTACGCAACGATCGACGACGATGAGCTGCTCGACCTGCTGCGCACCGCCGGGCACAACGCGGGCATCGCCCGCATCGGACCGCGCGTCATCGTCACGGGCATGCCCTCCCTCCAGCGGCCCGCCCCGCCGAACGACGGGCCCGAACCAGGCGCCGACGCAGCTCCCCACGGGGCGCCGGCGGGATCCGAATCCGCCGCCTGACGCGGGCGCAGAAACCGGCCCGCGGCGGCGCCCGGATAGACTGCGCTCATGCCCCCCGCGATCACACACACCCTCGCGGAAACAGCGACCGACCCGGCGCTCGTCCGCGACGGGATCAGCCTGCTCTTCCTGCTCGCGATCATCGCCGCCCTGCTCGTCCCCGGGCTCGTGCTGATCCTGGTCCTGCGCCGCCACTACCTCGCCCAACCCACCCGCCGAGGGGCGCGACACGCTCCCACACCCGACCCATGGCAAGAAGCAGGCAGGCGTGCCGTGCCGATCGCGGAAGACGAGGACGATTCAGGGGATCTCGGCGCCCCCGGCGGCTGAGCGTGACCCGTCCTTGAGGCGCGCCGCCAGCCGCGACGCGCCCTCGTGCCCCAGCGACGCCGCACTCTCCGCCAGCTCCAACGCTCGCTCGCCCTCGCCCGAGCGTTCGGCCCAGATCGCCGTCTCGAAGAGCAGATCGGGCGTCGCCGCCCGCCCCGCCAGGGCCTGCTCGTACAGCGCGTGCGCCTCGCCCGCCTCGCCAAGCATCCCGTGCGCCTCGCTCATCGCCTTGAGCGCCTCGTCGTCGCCGAGCACACCGTCGCCCAACGCCAGCAGCACGCCCAGCGCATCCGCCGGGCGCCCGAGCCGCTTGAGGGCCTTCGCCTCGATCAGCCGCCAGTCGCGGCTCTCGGGCTCCAGGGCCCGTGCCCGGGTGATGTGCTGGAGCGCCATGTTCGCCCGGTTCTCGCGCAGCGCCACGCTCGCCATCGACCCCCAGACCTGCGGGTTCGAGTCGTCGATCACGCTGGCGCGCACAAGGCTCGCCATCGCCTCGGCCCGGAGCCCGAGCTTGAGCTGCATCTGCGCCAGATACAAGGGGTACGTCGCGTTGCCCGCGTCGATCCGCTGGGCCAGGTCGTAGTGCCTCGCCGCGTCCTCGATGCGCCCGACAGACGCGGCCAGCGTTCCGGCCGCGAAGTGCTCCTCGCCCGAGATGGGCCCGGTGCGAGACGCCGCGTCGTACTGCTCGAACGCCGCCCCGTGCCGACCCGCCTGCATCAGCAGCTGCCCGTACGCCAGACGCAGGTCCTGGTCGTCCGGGTGCTCGGCCACCGCCGTCGAGAGGATCGCCTCGGCCTTGCCCGTCTCCCCGTCGCGCACGTACGTCTGCACCGCCTCGAGGATCCGCTGCACCGACCGCTCGCCCGCGATCGCCCCGTCCCCCTCGCCCGCCTCCGCGGGCGCCGGACCGCCTCCCACCGCGCGCACCAGCGCGAAGACCACAAGCCCCGCGACCGCCAGGACGACGACCCCGCCGAGCACGACCCCGCCGGTCCCGCCCCGCCGGCCAGCATGACGCCCCACCCGTCCCGTGTTGTGCTTTGTCAGTCTCATCTCACCGACTCTATCGGCCCGACTACACTCGCACGCCCAAACGCCCCGCACACGAGAATCCCCGAGCAATGCCCGAATCCGACGCCCCAACCAGGACTGCAGAAGCCCTACCCAAGCAGTACCGCCCCGCGGACCACGAGCCCCGGATCTGGTCGCGCTGGGTCGAGGCCAGGGCCTTCGAGGCCGACCCCAAGCGCGTCCTCGACGGCGACGCCCCCCCCTACTGCATCCTCATGCCCCCCCCCAACGTCACCGCCGCCCTCCACCTGGGGCACGCGCTCAACAACACCATCCAGGACATCCTGATCCGTGCGCACCGGATGATGGGTTTCGAGACACTCTGGATCCCCGGCGCCGACCACGCCGGCATCGCCACCCAGACCGTCGTGGACAAACGACTCCAGGCCGAGGGCAAGCCCGCACTCGCCGACTACAAGAAGAAGGAACTCGCAGGCGAAAACGGCCGCGACCAGTTCATCGCCCTCGTCCAGGCCTGGAAAGACGAGTACAGCGCCAAGATCCGCGCCCAGTCCGAGGCCATGGGCGCCGGCGCCGACTGGCGACGCTACCGCTTCACCATGGACGACGTCTGTGCGCGGGCGGTCCGCGAGGCCTTCTTCCGCCTCTTCCGCGACGGCCTGATCTACAGGGGCAAGCGCCTGGTCAACTGGGACCCCGTCACGCAGACCGCCCTTTCCGACGACGAGGTCGAGGACAAGCAGATCGACGGGCACTTCTACTACATGAAGTATCCGGTCGTGGACGACGCAGGCAAAGAAACCGGCGGGCACGTCACCGTCGCGACCACCCGCCCCGAGACCTACCTGGGCGACACCGCCGTGGCGGTCAACAAGAACGACCCCGAGCGGGCCGCCTACATCGGCAAGAAGGTCAGGCTCCCCTTGGTCGGGCGCGTGATCGAGGTCATCGCCGACGACTACGTCGTCATCCCCGACGCCGACTCGTCCGACCCCAAGGCCCAGTACGCCAGCGGCTTCCTCAAGGTCACCCCAGCCCACGACACCAACGACTGGGAGCTGGGCCAGCGCCACAGCCTCGACGTCATCAACGTCATGGCGCCCGACGCGACCATCTCCGACCAGCACGGCTGGTCCGACGTCGGCGACGCCGGCCTATTCGTGGGCCTGGACAGGTACGAAGCCCGCAAGGCCGTCGTCGCCTGGTTCAAGGAGAACGGGCTGCTCGACAAGACCCGCCCGTACTCGCACTCGGTCGGCCACTCCTACCGCTCGCACGTCCCCGTCGAGCCGTACCTGAGCGACCAGTGGTACTGCAAGGTCACCGACGACAAGCTCCGCGGCAGCGCCCAGCGGGCGCTCGTCAGAGATCAGCGAACAAGCAACTCGATCAAGTCTTGGCCAGCTTCATACCCCGCTGATACGGGCGCCGAAGGCGGTGACGCTGCCATGACGTTCTACCCATCTCGCTATGCCAAGTCATATGAATCCTGGCACGATAATCTTCGCGACTGGTGTATCAGCCGCCAACTCTGGTGGGGACACCGGATCCCGGTCTGGAGCGGATCCATGGTCGCCTGGGGCGATCTACTCCCTGAGTTCGAAGCCAAGCTCGCCGAGTTGAGAGACCAGGGGCGAATCGCGGGACAGATCGGGTTGGACCCCGAAGCAGAAGATTTCGAGATCGACGCGACCGGCAGTCCAGCGATATCGACATGGGAATCGATCTCTGTGCGATCGGAGAACGACCACGAGGCCATCAAGGTCCTCGAAGAGTTCGGCTTCACCCAAGACCCCGACGTCCTCGACACCTGGTTCTCCTCCGGCCTCTGGCCCCTCTCAACGATGGGCTGGCCCGACGCCTCGACCGCGTCATCCCTCGACCCCGACGCCCCCGACGACTTCGCCTCCCTCCTCCCCGCCTTCAACCCCACCTCTGTCCTCACCACCGCCCGCGAGATCATCACCCTCTGGGTCTCGCGGATGGTCATGTTCAACCGCTACTTCCTGGGCCAGGACGACAAGCTCGGCGCCGGCGCCGGGCGCCTGCCGTACGACGACGTCTTCATCCACGCCATGATCCAGGACGGCGAGGGCCGCAAGATGTCCAAGGCCCTGGGCAACGGCGTGGACCCGTTCGACATCATCGCGTCCCACGGCGCCGACGCGATGCGCTTCACCCTCGCCAAGATGACCACGCAGACCCAGGACGTGCGCATGCCCGTGGTCCACGACCCGGACACCGGCACGAACACCTCGCCCAAGTTCGACGAGGGGCGGAACTTCTGCAACAAGCTCTGGAACGCCGCCCGCTTCACGCTCTCCATGCTCGACAAGTCCCCGCACGACGCCGGGCGGACCTTTACGCCCTCGGACCTCTCGCTCGCCGACCGCTGGATGCTCTCGCGCCTGGAGACCGGCGCCCGCGAGATCGCCGACGCGATCCAGACCTACCAGTTCTCGTCGTACGCCCAGTCGATGTACGACCTGCTCTGGCGCGACTTCTGCGATTGGTACCTCGAGGCCATCAAGCCCCGGGTCGCCGACGACCCCGGCACGCGGGCAACGCTGCGGATCGCGCTGGACGCGATCCTCCGCCTGCTGCACCCGATCACACCCTTCGTGACCGAGGCGGTCCACGAACGCCTGCGCGACGTCCCGATGCCGAACATCGAGGGTGTGGGCTTCGCGTCGACGAAATCGAGTGACACGCTCTGCCAGTCCGGCTGGCCCGAGTTGGACGCGTCGGTCCGCGACGAGGCGGCCGAGACCGAGTTCGAGCGGGTGCGCTCGCTCGTGCGCACGATCAACGAGACCCGGGCAGCCCACCAGGTCGAGCCCCGACGACGCGTGACGCTCCACATCTCCGACACGCTCGCGGCCAGTGTCAGCGCCAACAACACACTCGTCGAGACGCTCGCGGGGCTCTCGCGGATCACGACCGATGCCCCGCCCGAGTCGGCCGCCGTCTTCACGTTCGAGGCGGGCGAGCACCACCTCTCGGACCTGGCCGACGCCGTGGACGCGGGCGCCGAGCGTGAGCGACTGGAGAAGCAGATACAGGACTTGAGCAAGTCGATCGGCGCCCTCGAAGGGCGCCTGTCCAACCCGGGCTATGTGGACAAGGCGCCCGAGAAGCTGGTCAACCAGACACGCGAGCAGCTCGAGCAGACCAGGGCCGAGCTCGCGACGGTCGAGGCGGCCCTGGAGAAGATCTGATGGGGCGACGGACCGCCAGCATCGCGCTCGCCGCCATCGCGGCGGCCCTGACCGGGTGCGCGTCGAACCCCAGCACCGACCGCGCCATGTCGGACCTTGGCGCCGACGACCGCCCGATCGACGTCGTCGTCTCCGCCGAGCGGTGGAGCTTCGACGACGCGCCGGGCTGGGTGGTCACGACGCCCTCGTTCCGCGTCTACACGACCGGGCGCCCCAACATGACGACCGACCGCCTGCCCGTCTTCCTCGAGTACGCCCTGGCACGGTACACGACCGACCTGGCCCCCCTGCCCAGACCCGAGCGCATGCTCGAGACGTACATGATGCAGTCGCGGCACGAGTGGGAGCGCCTGACCCGACGCACGATGGGCAAGAACGCGGACACGTACCTGCGGATCGCCCGGGGTGGGTACGCCGCCGGCGGGCGGGGCGTGTACTTCAACATCGGCCCGCGCGACTCGCTGCTCATCGCCGCCCACGAGGGCTGGCACCAGTACACCCAGGCGGCGTTCAAGCGCCCGCTCCCGGTCTGGCTCGAAGAGGGCATCGCGGCCTACATGGAGGGCTTCCGCTGGGACCCGGCTCGCCCCAACCGCCCGATCTTCCTCCCCTGGTCCAACCCCGATCGGTTCGACGCGCTCCGCGACGCCGTCGTCCAGGGGCGCCTGCAGACGCTCGCAGAGCTTGTCAGCACCACGCCCCAGGAGCGGATCGCGGCCGGCGGCGACGAAGTCCTCGCCTACTACGCGCAGCTCTGGGCCCTCGTCCACTTCCTCCGAGAGGCCGACGCGGGCGCGCACGCGGGTAACCTCTCGCGCCTCCTGGGCGACGCCGCCAGCGGGCGCTTGGACCGCACACTCGAGGCGCACCTGGGCACGGACCACGCGAGGGCGTCGATCCGGCGCAGATCGGGCCCCGAGATCATGCTCGTGTACTTCGCGGACCCGAAGAACGCCGACGCGCTGAGCGAGCTGGGGCGGCGGTACGAGGTATTCGTGTACGACGTGGTCCGGTCGGGCGCGAGACACACGATCGTCGCGGGGCGTTCGCCCGTCACGGACGCATCGGCAAACTAATCGCGCGACGCGACCGCGTCGTCGCCAGCCCCGTCTGTCATGTCCGGCTCGACGCCCATGTACGCCAGAGACCGCTCCACCACGCGCCGGACCACGGGGCCCGCGACGTACGAGCCGTAGTGCTGGCGGATGCGGATACGCCCGGGCCCGGGGTCGTCGATCACGCACAGCACGACGATCCGAGGTGTTTCGAGAGGGGCGCCCCCGATGAAGCTCGAGTTGTACTGGTTCTGGAAGTACCCGCTCGAACCCCGGGGGCGGCGCTGATCGGGCCCTGGCACGCACGGGATCTGGGCGGTGCCGGATTTGCCAAACATCGAATAGAGGGGCGGCGCGTCGTCGAGCAGCTGGGCGATCTTCTCATCGAGGCGCTCGGCAACCCCGACCATCGCGAAGCGCGCCCGCAGCGCCACCTCGGGCTGGAGCACGCGCTCGATCACGCCGGCCTTCGCCGCGTCGCCCTCGCCCGCGACGAGCGCAACCCGGGGCATGGTCCCGCCCAGCTCGTCGTTGCGCGCGAAGCAGCTGAACGCCCGGGCCATCTGGATGGGTGTCACCCCGATCTCGTGCCCGATCGCGACGTACGTCTGCGAGTACTTGCTCCAGCGTTTCTCTGGCGTGACGATGCCCGCCGACTCGCCCGGGAGCCCGAGCCCGGTCCGGGCGCCGAATCCAAAGCGGACGACGCCCTCGTGCAACTGCTCGAAGCTCAGGCGCTCGGAGAGCTTGGCCATCCCGACGTTGGACGAATACTTGAGCACGTCGTCCCACGTCAGGCTCGCCCGGTGCGTGACGTCCTCGACCGAGCGCCCGCACTGGGTGACGTAGTAGTTCGCCTTGTTGTCGATGACCTCGTCGTCGCCCAGCAGGCCCTTCTCCATCGCGACCGACCAGACGAAGGGCTTGAACGTCGAGCCCGGCTCGTACAGGTCCTCCACGCACCGGTTCCGCCCCAGCGCCGGGTGAACCGCCCGCCCCGGGTCCGTCCCGCCGACGTCGTACCGCGGGCGATCCCGGGGGTCGGCGGGCAGCTCGCCCTTCGTCGCGACCCACCTCTGGCCGTCCACGGTGACTTGCTTTTCCAGCCAAGGGAATGGGACGGCGCCCTCGATCTCCCGCAACGCGTCCACCATCGCCAGGACCTCTCCGGTCCTCGGGTCGAGCATGATCAGGCGCCCGCCCGCGGCGTCTGCCGCCTCGACACCCCGGCGAAGCTCCTGCGTCGCGATCCGTTGCAGTTCCAGGTCCACCGACAAGCGGACAGACTCACCAGCGTCCGCCGCCTCCCACGCGCCCTGCTCGATCCACAACGCGCGCCCCCAGGCGTCGCGCATGTACGCCGCCCGACCGTCGCGCTCGCGGAGCGGCGCGTTCATGGCCAGCTCGGCGCCGAGCAGCCCGGTCTGGTCCAGCGTCCGGTCGGCCAGCCCGACCTTGCCGACGATGGGAGCCACCGCGTCGCCGCCCGCGTACTCGCGGACCGGGCGCCGCTCGAGCCAGACGCCGGGGAGCCCGAGCCCGCGCACACGCTCGCTCTGCTCGAGCGTCAGTTCCTCTCCCACGGGCAGGTATCGGATGAGCGGCTTCGCGCCTGAAGCGTCCGCCCCGTCGCCATAAGACTCGCCTGCTGCACGCGAGAGGTCGCCCATCCCAAGGCGCCGGCGTAGCGAGTCCGCGAGCGAGACGGCCGCCGCTTTCCCGGGCTTCTCGAGCCGCTCGCGTCGCATGTCGTTCTCGATGATCGCGCCCATCACCCGGGCGCCCAGCTCCCCGGGCGCCATGCCCAGCGCGCCGCTGAGGCGGACGATCATCTCGTCAGCCCGATCGCCCGATGCCTCCGGGTCCACGATCACGCGGTACCCGAACCGCGTCGTCGAGAGCACACGCCCGCGCCGGTCGAGCAGTTCACCCCGGGCGCCGTCGAGCCCCTGGCGGCTGATCCGCGAGTTGATCGACGCGTCCAGCGCCTCGCCAGGCGCCCCCTTGAGCTGCGCGATCCGCGCGAGCAGCACGAGAAGCACCAGGCACACGCCCACCGAGAGCAGGCGCGCGACGCGGTCGGCGCGGCGCGCCGCGTCGGGGCGTGCGTCGGTCGGGCTCATGATGTTCAAGGCGTCACCCCGGGCGATGCGGGCAGCGCCGGCTGGACCGCCTCGTGCGTCTCGCCGATCCATTCGGGCGAGACCAGCTCGACCCGCCGCGTCCACCCGGGTCGCATCAGAGCAGCGTTGTCCGCGCCGAGGATCTCGAGCACACGCTCGGGCGTGATCCGCTCGGCAATCTGGGCACGCAGCTCGCGGACACGCAGCTCGTGGCGCTCGACCCGCAACCTGGCCTCGGCCAGCTCGTGGGCCGCCTGCAGACGCGACTGGCGCATCGCCAGCAGCCCGCCACCGCAGGCGCCGAAACCGAGGATCAGGGCCACGAGCTTCGCGAACACGCCACGCTCCCGGGAAGGTCCGCTACCGGGACGGCAGACGCAGCTTCATGCCAACAAGGATCTCGTCGGCGTCGTCGATCTTGTCCTTGTTGAGCTCGAGGACCTCGCCCATCCGCTTGGACGAACCCAGCTCGCGTTGCGCGATCACGCTCAGCACGTCCCCGGGCTTGACCTCGTACTCGCGCGTCGCCCCGTCGCCCTGCCGCGCCGTCGCGGATTGGGACGTCGGGCGTGACGCCGCGGACGTGCCCGCAGTCGAGGTGTTCGCGGGCACGCGCAATCGCATCCCGACGCGGAGCACCTCGCCGTTGGGCAGGCGGTCCTTGTTCAGGTCACGCAACTCCTTCCAACGCTCGCCCGTGCCCATGAACTTCTTTGCGATCGCGTACAGCGAGTCGTTCGGCTGCACGACGTACTCGCCCAGAGCCGGGGGCTGGGCCGTGCGCGTCGCCTGCGGACGAGACTCGCCCCGCGGGCGGAAGGTGCTCGGCGACGACTCGAGCGCCAGGGGTACACCTTGCTCGCGTGCCTTCGTCATCAGTTCGGCCAGCGGGTCGTCGTTGAACGCGACCGCGCCCGTTTCCTCGGCCTGCGTCCCCTGGTGGAACACCACGGGGGCCGGGGCGCCCGCGTCGATCGGGTCGCCCGTGCCACGAAGCGGATCGGGGTCGCTCAGCGCGATCGAGGGCTGCTCCGTGTCGGCCGCCTGGAGCGCGTCGCCGAGCAGCCCGCGCCCGGACGCGACCGGACGCTGATAGTTCTCGACGCGCGGGCGATCTTCCTCGCGCGACAGCGGATCGACGAGGTCGCCCGCGACGCTCCGGGGGTCGTCCTCGACCGCGGTCAGCTGGGCCTGCCTGGCTTTGGAAAAATGATCGGAGACGAGCACCCCAACAACGAGGATGATCGAGAAACCGACGATGAGCGCGAGCTTGTTCTCTCGGGTCACGGCGACGCGTCCTTGCGTTCGTTCTGGCCCGGATTCCGGCGGCGTCTCCGCGCCGACGCGAGTCCTGCTTGTCCGCGTCCCGATCCCTGGGACGACAATCAAATCCTACACGCTCGGCGCCCACGGCGCTGAACAGTTCACCGAGTATCCACGCCCGCCACGATCCGCACGGCGCGGAGCTTCGCCGACCGCGCCCGCCTGTTTCTCTCGCACTCGTCCGCGCCCGGCGCGATCGGCTTTCGCGCGATCGCCTCGCCCAGCCCACGCTCGACCAGACCCGCGAAGGCGCGCTTCACGGGCCGGTCCTCGAGGCTGTGGAACGTGATGATCGCCACGCGGGCTCCGGGGTTCAGCCAGGTCGGACGCTCGGACGCGATATCCTCGGCCGCGCGCGCGATCGACGACAACAACGCCTCCAGGCTCCCGATCTCGTCGTTGACGGCGATCCGCAACGCCTGGAACGTCCGCGTCGCCGGGTCGATCCGCTTGTGATCGCCCCGAGGCGCCCGCGGGCATGCCGAACGCACGATCTCGGCGAGCCTTGTCGTGGTCTCAATCGGCGCATCCGCCCGCGCCGCCACAACTTTCCGCGCGATCCGCCGCGAGTGCCGCTCCTCCCCCCACCGCCAGATCAGGTCCGCCAGCTCCGCCTCCGGCATCGTGTTGACCAGCTCCCCCGCCGTCACGGGCCCGCCCGGGTCCAACCGCATATCCAGGGGCCCCTCATTCCGGAAGCTCAGGCCACGTGCGGGGTCATCGACCTGGGGCGAGGCGAAGCCCAGGTCCGCCAGGACCATGTCCGCCCGGATCCCCCGCGCCTCGATCGCCCGGGGCAACTCCACGAACGAGCCCCGAACCCCCACGACCTCCACGCCCGCCTCGCGGATCCTGGCCGCCGAATACTCCAGGTTGCCCGGGTCCAGGTCGCCCAGGACCACCCGCCCGCCTGGCCCGAGTAGGCGGGCGACCGCCACGGCATGCCCCCCGTGCCCGGCGGTGCAATCCGCGTACGTCTCGCCCGGCGCCGGGGCCAGCACGCCGACAGTTTCTTCCAGCAGGACCGGGATGTGGGCGGGGGGCGTCGTCACCGGACAATTGTTCGGCGGTTGTGCCCCCCGCGGTAGAATCACGCCCACGTGGACGGCGATATCGAGCACGAACCCGCAAACGCCGAGCAGATCGTCACGCTCGGCTCGACGAGCAGCGAGGTGGACGCCCACCTGCTCGCAGACGCCCTGCGTCGGGCCGGCCTGCACGCCCGGGCCATCGGCGCCCCGAGCGTGGGGTCGCTCCTCGCCGGCACGATCTTTCCCGCCAACATCCTGATCCGGTCCGGCGACTACGCCGACGCTCGCGCCATGATCGAGGCGTTCGAGCCCACGGGGCGGGAGGTCCTCCTGCCAGCTTGGTGCCCGGTTTGCAAGTACGACACTTCGGGTCTCGACAACGACACCGCGTGCCCGGAGTGCGGCATGGACCTCGGGCGCCTGGCCCGCATGCCCCGCGAGTTCCGCTTCGCCCCCCCGCCCGGGACCGGCGCGGGAGTCCAAAAGTTCGGTGCGGTCATCGGCCTGCTTGCACTTGCAATAATCGTCGTCCTCTTCGTCGGCGCCGGGATCGCCGGCTGGCTCGGATACATATGAGCGCGACCGATCGCAACACTCCGGGCGAGGGGCTCACGCCCCTGACCACGTGCCTCGACCGACGCGAGGCATCGCTCATCTGCTACGGCCTGGGTCTCCGACAGATCCGCGCAACCTTCCGCGCAAGAGAGAACCACGGCCTCGCCCGGCGTGCCGAACGCGAGATCGAGGTCCTCGTCGAGCCCGCCTCGCTCGAGCGCGCCCGCGAGGCGCTGCCTTACATCGTCAACGCGATGCTCGGCGAGGCCCTCGCGATCGACGCCCAGGGGCACTGCGCCCTGTGCGGGTACGACATGCGGGGCGTGACGCACACCACCATCTGCCCGGAGTGCGGCGCGGACCTCGCCTCGCCCGCCGCGAAACGCCGGGCCGCGCGCCGCCCCTAGAGAGCGCCCGCGCGGCCCGAAACCGATCGCTTACAGAACACTGGGCGGCGCCCGCACCCCGCCGGCGCGCTCGCTCGGCAGACGCCGACCCTGACGCGCCCGCTCGGCGGCGCTGCAACGCAGCAGCCCGAACCGCCGACCACCGGTCTGCTCGCCCAAGGCGGCCCGCCGTCTGACGAGATAGCCCAGCGAGACAACAAGGACTTCAACGAGTTGTGCGACTTCATGTGCGCGCATGGACAGCGCTCCCTGGTTTCGTGCCAAAGGTGGGTGTGGTCAAAAAACAACAAGACCCCGGGGGGAAGCCCCCGGGGCCGACAGGAACGCGTGTTTCCTGAGCGGCTACCTCATCGGGGACCTCGTGCGTGCGTCGTTATCGCGGGGCTCGAAATACTGCGAGACCGGGCGAGCGTTGAACGCGGCCTGGAGGCTTGTGATGTGCATCTGGTCGTTCATGGCCGCTCCTTTCCGCGTTGCTCGGTGTCGCGTGACGCGGGGAGAATACCCCGCCGTGGTTCGGAAGATACGCATTGATCGGCCCGCGTCAAGGGGCGGATAGACAAAACACCCCAAATTTCCAGCCCTGTTCTCAGGCGTTGCCGGGCCAGCGTGCGCCCTTGAACCGCCCGTTCTCGTGGAAGACCTCGCCGTCCGCTTCGATCGTCCCGCCCTCGCGCAGGTCGCACACCATGTCCCAGTGCAGCGCCGACTCGTTGGTGTTCCCGCTCTCGGGATAGCCTGCGCCGACCGCGGCGTGGAAGGTCCCGCCGATCTTCTCGTCGAACAACGTATTGCGCGTGAACTCCTTGATCGCGTAGTTGGTCCCGATCGCGATCTCGCCCATCGTGCGCGCGCCCTCGTCCTGGTCGAGCATGCGGATCAGGAACCCCTCGTTCTTGCGCGCGCTCGCGTCCACCACACGCCCGCCCTTGAACGCCAGCCGCACACCCTCGACCTCGCGCCCGTCGTACACGGCCGGGAAGGTGTAGTTGACGTGCCCGTCCGCGCCCTGAGGCCCGGAGAAGACCTCGCCGTCGGGGAAGTTCTGGTCGCCGTCGCAGTTGATCCACGTCCCGCCCTCGATCGGGACGACTAGGTCCGTCCCGTCGTGCCCGTCCCCGGCGGGCGCCCGGAAGCGCAGCTCGCGTTTGGGCTGGAGGAAGTCGCACGCCTTCTGCTGCGCATCGTGCATCTGTTTCCAGGCGCCGACCGGGTCGTCGCGGTCGAGCAGCCCGGCGCTGTAGACGAACCGCTCGTACTGTGCGAGGCTCATCTCCGCGTCCTGGGCCGAGGCGTGCGTGGGCATGAGCGTGCCCACCCAGCGGAGCGAGCCGTCCGCGACGCGCTCGAGGAACCGCTTCATGACCGGCTTGTACGTCTGGCGGGCCGCCGCGCCCCGCCCGGGATCGACGCGGCTGGCGGCCTTTGTGTTCGTCTCCGCCCACAGGCCGATGTTCACGTCCACCTTCTCGACGTAATCCACCCGCAGCGGGCTGAGGAACGCGACCTGCTCGTCGCTCGCGTGCTCGAGCAGGATCTCGTCGAGCGCGTGGCTGGCGGGACGCCAGAAGGGGTGACCCCCCGCGTGCAGGACACGCTCGAAGATCGACTCGATCAGGGGCATCGCGACCGGGTCGCCCACAATGCCAACAAGGTCACCCTTCTTCACCCGCGTCGAGTAGCGGACGAGCACGTCTGCAAGCTTGTCGAGGCGTTGATCACGCATAAAAAGGCCCCCTTCCTGGCGCCGCGGACGGGCGGCGGGGCAAGCATACACTCCCCGTCGATCGTCCCCACGCCGGCGTGTCGCCTTGCGCGGGGCATCACGAGCCAGGGAGAAGCGACCCATGCGCCGACTTGATCTCGCCGTTGTTGTTGTCGTCGGCGCCGCCGGCGTCGCGATGCTCCACGCCGCCCGCCCCAGCACCACGCTCGTATCGACCGTCGCAGCCGAGCAGCGTGTCGGCGTCGTGGACGTGCTCTCGCTCGTCGAGCAGATGCTCCAGCTCGAGCAGTTCGCGGGCATCCGCGAGGACACGGCCGACGAGCTCACCCGCCAGATCGACGCGATCCAGGGCCGGCTCGCAGCCCTGTCCGAACAGCTCAACTCGCTGCCCCCGGGCGCCCCGGAGGGCCAGCAGGTCTTCAACCAGCTCCAGGCCCAGCGGCAGCAGGCACAACAGTTCCAGGAGCGGTCGCTGGCAGACTTCCAGCGCATGAGCGCCGCGCAGGCCGCAGAGGTCTACAGCGCGGTCCGCGAGGCGGTGGACGCCGTCTCGGCGCGCGAGGGGTACACGTTCGTGTTCGCGTCGCGCAAGGGCGACGACCTGTCCATGGCGACCTCGCTGCCCGCGGTGACGCAGGATGTGCTCGCCCGACCCGTGCTGGTCGGCTTCGAGCACGACGACCTGACCGCGCTGGTGCGCGCACACCTCGACCTGCCCGATCCCGACGCAGTTCAGGAATCAACCGATACGCCCGAGGACGACGCGGGCGCAGACGAAGCCGACGCCGCCGAAGGCGACGCTCAGGACTCGCCAGAAGCCGACGAAGGCGAGGCGCCCTGACCGGCGCGGGCGCTCGCGTCGAGCAATCGCCGATCCAGCGCACCTACGAGCGCGTCCTTCACGTCGTCGATCGGCGGGCACGCGTCACCGAGGATCGCGTGCATACTCGTCACCGTGCGCCCGTGAAGGCCGCACGGCACGATGAGCGCGAAGTGCGACAGATCCGGGCGGACGTTGATCGCCAGTCCGTGCATCGTGACCCAGCGTCGTACGCGGACACCGATCGCGGCGACCTTGGCGCTCTGCCCGTCGCAGTCGGTCCAGACACCGGTCGCCTCGGGATCGCGCGCCGCACCGACGCCGAACCCCGACAGGGCGTCGATGACCGCGCCCTCGAGCGTGCGGACGTAGTCGTGCACACCCAGGCCCAGACGCTTGAGGTCCATGACCGGGTACGCGACCAGCTGGCCCGGCCCGTGGTACGTCACGTCGCCCCCACGATCGGTACGGCGGACCTGGACCCCCCGGCTCGCCAGCTCATCCTCGGGCGCCAGCACGTGCTCGCCCGCGCCCGGGCGGCGGGTAACCGTCACCACCGGGTCGTGCTCGACCAGGAACAGCTCACCGAACGGGTCGCCCGGGGCGGCCGAGGCCCTGGACGCCTGGACGCGCCGGTTGGCCTCGTCCTGGAGGGCGTAGGCCTCGTCGTACGAGGCCCGCGCCAGGTCGTGCACGATGAACGCCTTGGGGCTCACGCGCCCGACTCTACGCCCCCGACGCCAGCTACAGTTGCCCCATGATCGACGCCTCCGCCAGCGTGCACCCGACCGCGATCGTCAGCGACGAGGCCGAGCTCGCTGGCGGCGTCGAAATCGGCCCCTACTGCATCATCGAGGGCAGGGTCCGCCTGGGCGAGGGCGTCCGCGTCCGCCCCCACGCCGTGCTCTCCGGGCCCATGACGATCGGCGACGCGACGAGCATCGGCCCGTTCGCGACCCTCGGCGCCCCGCCCCAGGACTTCAAGTTCGGGCCCGACTCCCACACCGCCGGCGTCGTGATCGGCAAGGGGTGCGTCATCCGCGAGTACGCCTCGATCCACGCCGCGACGAGCCCGGACACGCCCACCACCGTCGGCAACAACGTATTCATGATGGCAACCTCGCACGTCGGGCACGACTGCCGGGTCGGGAACAACGTCGTCATGGTGAACGGCGCCGGGCTGAGCGGGCACTGCGAGGTCGGAGACCGGGCCAACCTCTCCGGGCACACGGGCGTGCACCAGTTCTGCCGCATCGGTCGCCTGGCGATGATCTCGGGCGGCCTCGCGGTCGGGATGGACGTCCCGCCATTCTGCGTCGTGGACGAGCGCAACCGCCTGGGGCGCGTCAACCTCATCGGCCTGCGCCGCTCGGGGATGGGCCCGGGCGAGATCGACGCGGTCAAGCGTGCCTTCCGCGAGCTGCTCCGGGGCTCGGCCTCGCGCACCGCCCTGCTCGAGGAGCTCCGCGCCCGCGGGCGCGAGGCGCCAGCGCTGATCGAGATGGCGGACTTCATCGAGGGCTCCAAGCGTGGCATCTGCCCCGCCGGACGCCCGCCGCGGATGTCCGAGCACGGGTGAGCCCGGGGCGTCGCCCGGTTAGGATGAACGCATGACCCCCGTGTCGATGCCCCTGGCGCCCGAACTGTGCGAGGGCGAGGCCGCGCTGTGCGTGCTCGCCTCCGGCTCGAGGGGCAACTGCTCCGTGCTCGTCACGCGCCCCGAGACGGGAGGCGGGGTCCGGGCGACGCTGATCGACGCCGGGCTCAGCCCGCGTCTGACCCGCCGCCTGCTGGCATCGGGCGGGATCGAGGCCCACCAGCTCGACGACATCGTCATCACGCATCTGGACTCGGACCACTTCCACCGCGGCTGGGCGCCCGTGCTATCTCAACGCGTCGGCCCGCTCCGCCCGCGCCTGCGGATGCACGAACGCCACGCGTGGTCGATCCGGCGATCGCACCCCGGGATCGAGCGGCTTGAGGCGTTCGAGGACGGGTTTACCACGCCGGGTCTTCGGGCCGATGCGGTCCTGATGCCCCACGACGAGCTTGGCGTCGCGGCGTTCCGCTTCGAGGTCGGCGCACGCGGGCGGTCGCTCGGGTACGCGACCGATCTGGGGCGCCCCTCGCGCGAGCTGGGCGAGGCGCTGGGGCGAGTCGGGACGCTCGCGGTCGAGTCGAACTACTGCCCGGAGCTGCAGCTCGCCTCGCGCCGCCCGGCGTACCTCAAACGCCGCATCATGGGCGGGCGTGGGCACCTGAGCAATGCACAATGCGCCGAGCTGGTCGCGTGGGCTTCGCCCGCGTCGCATGTCGTGCTCCTCCACTTGTCTCAGGAGTGCAACACACCCGAGAGGGCTGCCGAGGCGAACGACGTCGGGTCGTACACGCTCACGATCTCGAACCAGTCGATCTCGACGCCCTGGGTCCCGGTCGCGCCAGGACGCAAGCGTGCACCCAAGGTCGTCTGCGAGACGATGCCGCTCTTCTCGCCCACGGGCCCGCGATGAGCGTCGGCGCCCGCACGCACACCCCACTCGGTCGCTCCCGCAAGCGCGCCCGCCCGAGCGCGCTGTCCCGGCGCCTGTCGAGCCTGCGCAAGAGCGTCCGCGACGCGGTCGGCGCGATACTGCACCTGCCCCGGACACAAACGATCGACGGCGTCCGCTACCGCGAACGCAACCGCGAGCCGTTGCAGCGCGTCCTCGCGCCCGCGGGCGAGGGGACGAAGGAGTACGACGTCCGCTTCCCGGGCGCCGACGCGCCGCCACCCATGACGATCCGGTTCACCCGCACGCGCCGCTACGCCGACCTGGCTTCGTCGGCACGCCTGCCCCTGTACCGGGCACTCGATCAGACGATCCGCCCGGGGCAGCGCGTCTTCGAACTCGGGTGCGGCGCCGGCGAGAGCGCCGCGCTTCTCGCGAGCCTTGTCGGGCCCTCGGGGGGGGTTGTTGCCGTCGGCGCCGACCGCGAGTCGATCCGCTACGCCAGGCGCCGGTACCGCTCGGGGCAGCTGGGCTACGAGCACGGCGGGGTCGAGACCCTCGCGGGCGAGCTGGACGGCTCGTTCGAGGCCGTCATCCTCACCGACCCACCGACGCCCACGATCGACGACGAGCAGGCCCGCGCGGACCTGCTGACCGAACTCTGGCGGGTCGTCGCGCCCGCCGGGACGCTGATCTGGTGCCAGACCGCGTCCACATCCCGGGCTCCCTCGCCCGAGCTGGTGCGTGACTGGCTCGCCGAGACACTCCAGGGCGCTCGTCCGAAGGTGATCACGCCCCCCACGGGCGGGGCCTGCGTCATCGTCTCCAAGCCCGAGCCCAAGCCGAGCCGCTCGGAGATGCCGCCCGAGGCCTCCTAGGCTCCGTGCGATGAACGAGATGGAGCAAAGACTGTCCGACCCCGCCCGGAACGCCGCCCGCTCGACGGGCGACCCGGCAATCACACGCGCCTTCGCGCTCGACGCCGCGGTCTCGCTCAAGGGCGACAAGTGCGAGGACCTGGTCGTCCTGGACGTCCGCGAACTCTCGCCCGTGACCGACTACATCGTCATCGGCACCGGCACGTCCGACCGCCAGATGAAGTCGGCGCTCTCGCACGTCGCCGAGGTCGGCAGGGGCCAGGGCTTCGCCAGATTCGGCTCGCACGCCGACGAGCGCGCGACGTGGCTGCTCGCCGACTTCATCGACGTCGTCGTACACGTCTTCGAGCCCAACGCTCGCGCACACTACGACCTGGAGATGCTCTGGGGCGACGCCCCGCGCCTCGAAGTCCCCGAGCCTTCCCGCGAATCCACCTCGCACGAGAACCGGGAGAAGGCGGGCGACGCGTGAGCCCGCCCGTCCGGGTCGAGCTGGGCGCCCGTTCGTACGACGTGGTCATCGGCTCGGGCGTCTTGGACCGCGTCGCGTCTTTCCTCGCCTCGGCCGAAATATGCCCCGCCCGCATCCTGCTCGTGCGCGACACGGGCGTACCCGAGGCGCACGCGCAGGCGATTACGGACGCGCTGCGTGCCGCGGGCTTGGAGGCACACCAGACAACACTCGACCCGAGCGAGCGGGCAAAGTCACTGGAGACGGCCGAACGTCTGCTGGGTGACACCGCCCGCGCCGGGCTCGACCGGCACGACGCCGTCGTCGCCCTGGGCGGCGGGATCACGGGCGACGTCGCGGGGTTCGTCGCGTCCGCATACCGACGCGGCGTCCGTGTCGTCCAGTGCCCCACCACCCTGCTGGCGATGGTGGACGCCTCCGTCGGCGGCAAAACGGGCGTCAACCTCGCCCTAGACGACGGCGCGGAGCGCCTGCTCAAAAACTTCGTCGGCGCATTCCACCAGCCTTCGCTCGTCGTCGCCGACGTCGCGACCCTCGCCTCGCTCGAGCCCCGCGTCCTCCGGTGCGGTCTGGGCGAGTGCATCAAGCACGCCCTCATCACGGGCGACACGGACCTCCTCGACTGGACAACATCCTCGCTCGATGACGCGCTCGCGGGCGACGCGGCGGTGCTGACCGAACTCGTGCGCAAGAACGTGGCCGTGAAGGCACGGCTCGTCGCGCGCGACGAGCGCGAGACCGATGCCTCCGGCGGGAGGGCGCTGCTCAACCTCGGGCATACCTTCGCCCACGCGATCGAGACCATCCCGTCCCTGAGCCCCGATCCCGAAGACGCGTCGCTCGCGCCCCTGATGCACGGCGAGGCGGTCGCTCTCGGGCTCGCCGCCGCGACCGCCCTGGCGGTCGATCTCGGGCGCATGACCGGCGCCGAGCGGGACGCGGTCCTCTGGCTCATCGGGCGTGCCGGCCTGCCCACCTCGGTCGCGAGCCTCCCGCCGAGCGACCAGGTCGCCAGGCGGATGCTCGACGACAAGAAGACGCTCGGCGGGCGCTTGCGCCTGATCGTGCCCGAGGGGTTGGGTCGGGCGGGGGTGCTCGAGGGCGTGGACGCTGGTGCGGTCGGGCACGCGATCGACGCCATCCGGGGCCCGTAACCGACCGCGAGGACGGATCTTCAACCTTTCAAGCGCGGTTTCCGCGCGGGCCGATAACCCCGTGGGTCACGGCGTGCGCCGGGCGCGTTGTAGACCCACTCGCCCGGGACGCCAGACGAAGCAGCGGGGTTTGGTCGTGCGCACGATCGCGGTCATCAACCAGAAGGGCGGGTGTGGGAAGACCACGACGGCGATAAATCTCGCCGCGGTCTTCGCGAAACGCGGCTTCCGCACCTTGCTCGTGGACCTGGACCCCCAGTCGCACTGCGCTGCGGGCCTGGGCGTGCCCGAATCACAGGTCGAGCGTGACGTGGGCGACGCGATGCTCGCCCCGATCGACCAGCCGCTGGCGCGCGAGCAGTACCTCTGGAGCGTGACGCGCGGGCTCGACCTGCTGCCCAGCCGCACCAAGCTCGCCGGGCTCGAGGCGGGCCAGGGCGCCCTGGCGGGCCAGGAGCACAAGGAGCGCCGACTCGAGTCGGTGCTCGACCGCCTGAGCCGTGAGGACAACGGCGTCGGCCAGAACGACGGCGAGGCCCCGACCAGGGCATTCGACGTCTGCGTCATCGACTGCCCGCCCTCTATCGGCCTGCTGACCTACAACGCGCTGGTCGCGGCCCGAGAGCTGCTCATCCCGGTCGAGACGAGCTTTTTCAGCCTCCAGGGCGCCGAACGACAGCTCAAGACGATGCGGTCGATCGCGAGGCGCCTTGGCGTGCGGCACCGGGCCCGTCTGCTGGCGACGATCTACGACGCCTCGGTCCCGATCGCCCGCGACCTGCTGACCGAACTGCGGACAAGATACGAGGGGAGCCTGGCGCCGACGATCATCCGCTCGGACACCGCCCTTCGCGAGGCGGCATCGGTCGGGCGGCCCGTGATCGACCACGCGCCGGATTCGGCGGGCGCGGAGGACTACACGTCGTTGTGCGAGTGGCTCGTCGAGCACGCGAAGATCGAGCGTGCGGACCTGGACGAGGGCGGGCATACCCCGAGCGTCGAGGTCCTGCACGGCGCGGGGGCCACCATCTACGGCGGGCCGAGCCGCGAGCCCGCGGGCGCTCCCACCACGACGTCCGCACGCCTTGCGGAGCTGACCGACCGGGTGCGGCGGATGAAGCCCACGAGCGTGCCGGCCTCGCCCGGCGCCGCGACGCTCGCGCCGCCTGCACCCCAAGCACTCCCGGCCCAGATCACCACGCCCCGCCCCGCGCCCGAGCCCCTCCGCCTCGTCGAGTCGGCGCCAGAAGCCGCCGCACCGATCGACAACGACCTCCGCCGCCTGCTGGGCGCCGTCGCGACCTCGCGGGGCGCCCTGTTCCTCCAGCCCCTGGCGCTGGGCGAGCGAATTTTCGTTGCCGGCGACTTCAACGGCTGGTCCGCGACGGCCCACGAGATGCGCCGCAACCCGGAGCGAGGCGTCTTCGAGCTGCACGTCCCCCTGCCCCCGGGCCCGAGCCAGTACAGACTCGTCGTGGACGGGCGCTGGATGCCCGACCCGTACGCCTCGCACAGCATCCTCAACCAGTTCGGCCAGCCCAACAGCGTCGTCCGTGTCCCGCAGCGCGGGGCGCCCTGACGCGACAGCGCGAGAGAGCCATGGACCACACAGACGATCATCAGGAATACATGCCCGAGCACCTGGCCGACCGCGACGAGCGGGAGTTCGACGCGCTGGCCGATCTGTTCCTGGGCGACGCCCCCCTCGCCCCGGCGACGCCCGCGGGCGACGAACGCCCCGCGATTCGCGCGACCGGGACCGGGCCGGCGCCCGCGCCCCGTGCCAAGGTCGTGACACGCCCGCAGACCCGGATCGAGGCCGTCATGCTCGGGCACCTGCCCGTGCGGGCCGGGATCTGGGTCCGCCAGTACGCGGCATCGGTCGCCGACGCCGCCCACGCGCCCGTCGCCCTGCTCCGCCAGTCGCGCGAGATCGCGACCCTGGACCTCGTCGGGCCGGGCACGCCCCGGGACCTCGACATGTGCGAGTCGCTCGAGAGCGCGATCGACGCGGCGCTCAGCGTGTGCTCACGCTGGATTGTGCGCGTGGACGAGGTGGACGAGCCGGGCCTGACCGACTCGACCGCGATCGACGAGGTCACCGTGCTGACCGGCGCCGACGAGGCCGCGGTCGTCGCGTCGTACCGACTCGTCAAGTCGCTCGGGGGCGAGTGGGACGGGAAGTTCGGCGACGAGGACGGTCCGCGCCTGCGTCTGGCGATCATGGGATCGGGCGCCGAGCAGGCTTCGGCCGCGAGCGAGAAGCTCGAACGGGCGGCGCGCGCGTTCCTGCGCCGCCAGGTGCACGTCAGCGCCCGCGTGCCGCGGATCGGGGCCAATGCCTCGGCGTCGCTGTTCCGCGGTCCATCCACGATGGCGATCGACGAGATGATCAAGCGCGTCCGGGGCGAGACCAGGACGCCCCAGCTCCGGCTGGCACGCGAGGACGCACAACGCAAGACCGAAGCACACGCGTCGCCGCACGAGACACCCGAGCGGGCGACGACCCCGGCCCCTCTCATCGACAAACGCGTGCCGGAGATCATCGTCCGACCGCAGCCGCACAGGGGCGAGAGCAACCGCCCGTTCTCGGCGCCTGCGCCCGTGCACACGCTCGACACGGATCGCATGCCCGCGCTCAGCTCGCTCATCCCCGGGCTCTCGGGCCTCGAGTCGCGCTGCCCCAAGGCGGGCGAGGTGGAACTCGCGGTGGACGCGGGCGGAGCGTTGCACCTGCTCGCGGCGTCGGGCGAGGACCCGACGCACCCGATCGACCGCCTTATGGCGGCCTCGGCCTGGGCCCGCGAGCACCTGCCACTGCTGATGCGGGCCGAGCCCTCGCTCGCGATGCCCAGCGCCGACGAGGACGAGGCCGCGGGCTTCACGCTCCACCTGCTGACGCGGCGCCCGAAGCTGGTCCGCCCGCTGCTCGACGCCGACGTCCGGGTGCACCTGCTCACCGAGATCGAAATCGACGGCAGGACCACCCGCGTAACGACCGAGTTGAACTAGATACAACAGCCCATCAATAAGAAAGGGCCCCGGCGTCGCGCCGGGGCCCTTGTCGTTTCGGTAGATGGGGCGTGCGTCAGGCGGTGTTGGCCCGCTTGACACGGAAGTCCTTGAGGCGGCTGGGCGCGACGATGGCGTCCGCGTCGATGACGTACTCGACGCCGTCGTTGTCCATGTCGGGCAGGTCGTACATCATGTCGAGCATCCGCTCTTCCATGACGGCCCGCAGCGCCCGGGCGCCCGTCGCCCGCTTGGCGGCGAGCTTGGCGATCTCCATCAACGCGTCGTCGGTGAACGTGAGCTTGGCGCCCTCGAGCTGGAACATGTGCTGGTACTGACGCACCAGGGCGTTCTTGGGCTGCGTGAGGATCTGCACCAACGCGTCGTTGGTCAGGGGCATCAGCGGCGTGATAACCGGCAGGCGCCCGACGAGTTCGGGGATCATGCCGTACTCGACCACGTCCTCGTTGCTCACCTGGGCCAGCAGGCTGGCCCGCTCGAGCTTTTCCTGCCTCGAGTCGGCGTGGGCGCCGGCGAAACCGATGCGGCTCTGGCCGGTCCGCCTGCGGATGATGTCCTCGAGACCGACGAACGTGCCGCCGCAGATGAACAGGACGTTCTTGGTATCGAACTGGATGTACTGCTGCTCGGGGTGCTTACGCCCGCCCTGCGGCGGGACGTTGGCCACCGTGCCCTCGAGCATCTTCAGGAGGCTCTGCTGCACGCCCTCGCCCGACACATCCCGCGTGATCGAGACGTTGTGCGAGGTCTTGCCGATCTTGTCCACTTCGTCGATGTAGATGATGCCCCGCTGGGCGGCCTCGACGTCGAAGTCGGCGGCCTGGAGCAGCTTGAGCAGCAGGTTCTCGACGTCCTCGCCCACGTACCCCGCCTCGGTCAGCGTCGTCGCGTCGCCAATGGCGAAGGGGACCTTGAGCATCCGCGCCAGCGTCTTGGCCAGCAGCGTCTTACCCGAGCCTGTCGGCCCGATCATGAGGATGTTGGACTTGTCGAGCTCGATGTTGTTCGCGTCGTCGCTCTCGGCGTGCAGGAGGCGCTTGTAGTGCGCGTGCACCGCGACCGAGAGGGCCCGCTTGGCCATCTCCTGGCCGATGACGTACTCTTCCATGAACTCGACGATCTTGCGCGGCGAGGGGATCTCCTGGAGTGCGCTGGAGATCGTGCTGACGCGTCGGCGTTCCTGCCTGAAGATGTTCTGGCACAGGTCGACGCAGTTGGAGCAGATGTAAACCTCGCTTGGGCCCTCGACCATGGGGCCGACGTCGCGGGAGGTTTTGCCACAGAACGAGCAGGTGGTGACCTTGCGGCCCCGGAAGCCGCCGCCGCCCGACCCGGAGCCCGAGCCCGTCCCGGATCCTCCACCCCCGCCACCGGAGGTAGGTCCGTCGGAACCGCCGCCCGACCCGGAGCCCGAGTTGCCGCTTCCGGAGCCGCCCCCGCCTCCGGCCTTGGTCGCCGCGGAGGGGGTCGGGGTCTTGGTCTCGTCCTGCCTGCTCTTCGACATGCGCACCTCGGAA
The DNA here is from genome assembly GCA_029260515.1 of Phycisphaerales bacterium. Lineage (GTDB taxonomy): Bacteria > Planctomycetota > Phycisphaerae > Phycisphaerales > UBA1924 > JAJRXR01. The sequence continues at coordinate 360,833 of JAJDDC010000040.1, forward strand.
CAGTAGAGGGCGGCGTGGCCCGTCGATGATATCGACCGACGGGAGGGCACTCTGGACGCCCGCCCGACGCTCGGTGAGAACGACTCTTGAAGGATCCGACTGGCTGGTCTCGGGGGTCCTCCGTCGCCCTGGAGCGTACTCGCCCATCGGCGACCCGCCCACGTCTTCAAGCCCTGGCGGGCCGACAGCCCGCCAAGACGCCCCTTCAGTCGGCACACTCCCCCCCGTTTGTCTAGTCCTCGTCCGCGTCGGGCCCGGAACCCCGGGGATTCGCCCCGGGAAGGGGCTCTCCGGTGAGATCGAGCCCGGGCCTGGCCTTACGACCCGACTGACCCGCCCAGTCAGACCCCGCCGCACCCCCGGGCGACTCTCGCCCCGCCGCCCGGGCGGCGATCGACTTGCGGGTCTGGTCGTACTCGGCCTCCGAGATCTCGCCCCGGTCGCGCATCCCCCTGAGCTGCTCCATCAGCGTCCCAGAACCCGTGTCAGGCTTCTGGTCCTCGAACAGTCGCCGACGGACCAGCAGGATGACAACCCCGGCGAGCATCGTCACAACGATCAGCACAAACAGCCAGAGCCAGAACGAGGCCTGCGAGCCCCCGCGCTGCTGGGCGAGGGGCATGGCCAGCGGGTGGGCGGCGGTCAGGATCTCCGCATCGATGCGCACGTCAAAGGTTGTTCGTCGCGATCGCCTCGCGGATCGGCGTCAGCAGCGCGGGCAGCACCCGCTCGTCCACCAGCTCCTGACCCCGCTTGGCGAGGCGGTCGAACCGGTCGGGCAGCTCACGGAGATCGGCGACCGGCTCGAACTGGCGGAGGGTGAGGTAGACGCTGATGGGCTCGTCGCGGCGTTCGACCTCGCGGGCGCCGGCGGCCGATCGGGTCTTGACCTCGAAGTGCGCCTCGACGTCCGTGCCCTTGCCGAGCGTGAGGCCGATGAGCGGCTGGCAATCGACCGCCCGCGCGCCCGGGACGTCCACCAGCGAGGACATCGGCGACGAGCCCATGAGTGCCTCGGCGACGATCGCGTCGTGGTTGCCGCCCGAGGCCAGGTCAAAGCCGTAGAGCAGCTCGACGTACTCGAGATCGAGCGGGCTGATGCTCAGGAAGTAGGGCGCGACCTCGAGGACGCACCGGTGCAGGCCGTAGGCGTCGTCCTCGGTCTGGGGGTTGACGACGCCCGAGCGGATGGAGTTGGAGCGGATGGCGATCCAGCGGTGGGCGCCGTCGTCCTGTGGGCTCTCGAGGGCGACCTCGTCCTTGTAGCGTTTGAACGAGCGCATGTCCGGGTACTCGCGCCGGACGCGTTCGAAGAGGTCGAGGACCGTCTCGCGGGAGCGCGGCAGATCGAGCTTCACATTGAGCTTCTGGTTGACGTAAAAGTCCGAGCACAAGGCGCGGTAGCTGGACGGCATCCGTGCGTCTCCTGGTTGTTCGCAGATTCGAGTCTACCGGTCGCCGCCACACGGGCCAGACGCCCCAGGCTGTCCACAACAAGCGACACACCGGCGCCTTACGCGGAAGGCGCCGGGCCGCCCACCGCTGAAGCTCGGCGCATCGGCTGGAGACTCATGTACGTGAGTGAGCGCCACACCCACTCGGCCGGACCGAACCGGAAGAAGTGGAGCCACAACAGGCTGAACACGATGTTGACTGCCCAGATACCGCCCATGACAACGAAGAGCCAGGGGTACTGGATCTCGGCGAAGTACCCGAAGCCGTACCCGTAGAAGAGGGTCGTGCAGATGAGCGTCTGGAGGAAGTAGTTGCTCAGCGCCATGCGGCCGACAGCCGCGAGCGCCGAGGTCAGCGGGCGGAGCGCCCCCAGCTTCAGCAGCAGGATCATCGTCGCGGCGTAGCCCAGCGAGATGGGCGCACCGACGAGCTGGCCCACGCCCTGGAAGACGAACCCGGGCATCGGCGTCCCCGAGGCGTGCAGCAGCGCCAGGACCGCGGCGGTCAGGGCGAGCCCCCCGCCGAGGCCGAACAGCGCGAGTCGGGCGTAGAAGCGGGTCGAGCGCTCGCCGGTGAGCACGCCGAGCTTGGTGAGGGCTATCCCCCAGGCAAACATACCCGACGCCATCCAGAAGAATCCGATCGGGATCATGATGACGTACATCATCACGAGCGTGGGCACCCGTGACCAGAACGCCTGGAGATACGAGCCGCGGTACGCCACGACCTCCGGGATCACTGTCGCACTGAAGTCATGATGTCCATGCTCCTGGGCAACGAGACCAATGATCATGAACAGCAGCATCATGATCACGCCGCCCAGGTACATCGCCCCGCCGAGGACCATGAGCGCCATTGGCTCGAGGCGACGTATCCACCAGGTCATGCCGAGCGCGGCGACGGCGTACCAGACGAGGATGTCGCCGTACCACAGTCCGAACGCGTGCAAGAGGCCGAACACAAGCAGCCACGCCGACCGCATGTACCAGAGCCCGGCGCCGTCGGCCAAGTTTGCGCGCGCCCGCTTGCGCGATCCGCACTCCGGGCAGGCGGCACGGTCGTCCAACCCTGTGAGATCGTGCTTGCATTTCCTGCAGCGCGGTCCGCCCTCAAACTTTCGGGCGTACATGACGACCCCCGCCCCGAATAAGAGCGAGAAGAGCAGCATCATCTTCCCGAAAAAGAAGACCTCGACGATCGTGTGCCCGATCTGATTGGCCGCCGCATTCACTCCGCGCCCGAGATACTCGGCGGCCTGGCCCATCGCGCCCGGTTCGTACATCGCCATCTGCGGCCAAGCGAACGCGATGATGTTCGGCCCCAGGATCCCGAGCAGTGCAAAGCCCCGGATCACGTCGAGTGATTCGACACGCGATCTCGCGTCGACCGGTCGCGGCACGCCCGAGACTCGCGGCGTCATCCCATCAGCCATCGCACAACCCCCTCGGTATTGCTCAGATCATCCACGACCATGTCCGCGCTCGAACCGGCCAGTTCGTCCCGCGATGTGTGACCGGTCGCGACTCCGAGCGTGCGGCATCCACAGGCCCGCCCGCACGCGATGTCGTGGATGGTGTCCCCGATGATCACGACATCCTCGCCCCCGATCGCGCGACCCATCACGCGCTCATAGACCTTCATGGCGACCTCGGGCAGGTGGTTTCGCGACGGGGGCTCGTGCGGCGAGTCGCTCCCCCAGACCCTGACCGGGAAGTGTGATAGATCGAAGCCCGCGGCACGCAGCTTCAAATCACCCGATTCTGGGAAGTTCCCGGTCAGCACGCCCAGCACCACGCCCCGCTCGTGTCTGAGGCGTTCCACCAACCCCATCGACCCGGGCAGCGGGCGGGCCACGTCCGGGCGCTCGAAGATGCGGGTGAGGTGTCGGACGTAGCCCTCACGCATCGCGGCGTGCGCGTGACGGCTCGGCTCGACGCCCGAAGCGGCGAGCAGGTCCGCGATGATCAAGGGATCGAGGCGCCCCCCGAACGAGACGCCCTCGCCTGTGAACGAGTCGCCGAACAGCTCCTGGCCCGCGGCGAGCATGGCCCGGAAGCCCGCGCCGTCGCTGGCGACCAGGGTCATGTCGATGTCGAAGAGGATCAGCACGCCCACCCCTCGCGTCCTATCGCCGGATCTCGAAGCCGCGCTCGCCCTCGACCAGCGGGGCGGGCTCGGCGTCCTGGCCAACGATGTACTCGCCCATCTCGTCGAGTATCGCGTGGACGAATGCCTCGAGTACCTCGCCGCCGCCCTGGGCCTCCAGTCGTACCGAGCCGTCGCCCTCGTTGCGCACCCACCCGCGCACGTCGTATCGGCGCGCCAGGCTCACGCAGGCGGCGCGGAACCCCACGCCCTGCACCCGCCCACGGAAGCTCACCACGCGCCTTTCCATACTGGGGGTTGTACCCTCGCCGGGCGGCCGGGCCAAGCACACACAGCGTCCGAGAGCCTCAGCCCCCAAGAGTTCCCGGACGCGTCGGGGAAGCCCGCAGGGGCGATCCTGGGGTGCAAGTCGGTGGACTGGTTGATTCAACCGCGCCACGTGCTAGCCTTTTCCCAGACTGACAGGCGTCGCTCCGACCAGGGATCTCGGGCTGGCTTCGGCCAGGAAATGCCCGCACGATCAACCCCCACCCGAGCGCACGACCCGCAGCGGCACTTCGTGTTCTTCGCCGTGCTTCGCGTGTTCGTCGAGTCTCGGCCCGTCGAGTGGGCCGCGAGGGGTTTGGGTAACGCGGTCGCCTATGCCGGTGAGCGAGACAGAGTAAGGATCGCGGCGAGCGGGGTATGCCCGCGCGTATCGCCGTGCGCATGGATGTGATCGCATGGACGTGAACGGGGGTTCGTGAGAGCATGAGCGTGCCGGGCCAACAGGTCGATGACCGCCAGCGCGTCCGCGACGCGTCGGAGATCGCCGCCGTTATCGGCGAGCACGTCACCCTCAAGCCCAAGGGGCGCGAGTACGCCTGTCTCTGCCCGTTCCACGACGACCACAACCCGTCGATGTCCGTCGTGCCCCACAAGCAGATCTTCCACTGCTTTGTCTGTGGCGCCGGCGGGGACGTGTTCACCTTCGTCCAGCGGTACCACCACATGGACTTCCGCGAGGCGCTCGAGTTCCTGGCCGAGCGCGCCGGGATAGAACTGACGCGCCGTGCGCCCGCGCCGACGGCCGCCCCCGGCTCGGGCGGGTCGGATCGGGGGGCCATTATCGAGGCCAACCGGGTCGCGGCCGAGTTCTTCCGGGCGATCCTGTCTCACCCGGAGCACGGGGCCAGCGCCCGAGCGCTCGTCGAGCGGCGCGGCGTGAGCCCCGAGATGGTCGAGGCGTTCGCCGTTGGCGCCAGCCCGGCCAGGTGGGACGGGCTGCTCGCAACACTCGAAGCCAAGGATCGCGACACACGCGCCTTCCTCGACGCCGGACTCCTCAAGCCCAAGGACCAGGGCGGCGCGTACGACGCGCTGCGCAACCGCCTCGTCTTCCCGATCCACGAGCACCCGACCGGGCGGGTCATCGCCTTCGGCGCGAGGCGTATCGACGACGAGGACGAGCCAAAATACCTCAACAGCCCCGAGACCCCGGTCTTCAACAAGAGCCGCACCCTCTTCGGGCTCCACCAGGCGGCCCGCTCGATCCAGGGCGAACGCCTCGCGGTCGTCGTCGAGGGGTACACCGACGTGATCGCCTGCCACCAGGCGGGCTTCACGAACGTCGTCGGCACGCTGGGCACAGCCCTGACGATCCAGCACGCGACCGTGCTCAGGCGCCTGTGCGACACGGTGGTCCTGCTCTTCGACGCCGATGAGGCGGGGCAGCGGGCCGCCGACCGGGCGCTGGAGGTCATGTTCAACGAGGAGATCGACATCCGGGTCGCGTCGATCGCGGATGAAACCGAAGCCTACAAGGACCCGGACGAACTGCTCAAAGGCGAGGGCGGCGCCGCGGTCTTCACCCGCGTAATCGTCAACGCGACCGACCTGCTCGAGTTTCGGTTTGCCCGACTGCGCGAACGCCTGCGGGGCGCGGGGATCGCCGAGACGTCACGCGTACTCACCGAGGAACTCGCCCGCCTGGGCGAACTGGGGCTCGACCGCGTCCGCCCGATGCGTCGGCGTCTGATCCTGCGACGGATCGCCGAGATTGCGGGCGTGGACGAGGGAACCATCCGAGACGCCGTGCCCGGCGGGCGGCGCGGCGGCGCGAGTGCCCAGTCGATCGAGCCCAAGAGCGTGCTCGGTCGGGCGCTCGGCGCGCGCCAGTCGATGCTCGGGTGCATCCTCGCCGAACCCTCGCTGTGGCTGTCGCTGCACGAGGAAGAACGCCTGCTGATCGCGACCGATCGTTTCGACTCGCCCACGCTGCAGGCGGTCGCCGACTCGGTGCACCTGCTGACCGAGGAGGGGCGGACGCCCGGCCTTTCCGAGGCGTTGAGCGAGTTGGAGTCGCCAGAATCGCAGGCCGCGGCGGTCGAGCTGGAGCGGGCGGTGTCGCGGGCGTGCGACAACAACGCCGAGCGGCGGCACACGCTGTGGCGTGACTGCCTGGACCGCCTGCGGTGTGACGAGCTGTACACAACGCCGCCGAGCGAGCCCAGCGACGCAGGGGACGGGGCGATCGCGCCCCCGAACGACGAGAATCAATCGAACCAAGATCAGGCGAGGCTCGACAAGCTCCGCCTGGTGCATCAGGAAGTTGGGGCCAATCGGAGACCGCGGCTGCTCGCGGAGTAAGACGGGCCAACAATGCCCCCACCCGCGGACATCGGGCGGGGGGATGCTCACCAAGGATTCGGTGAAGGAGCGAAGTCTGTGATCAGCAACCTCCACCCGGCACTCGCGGACCTGATCAGCCTCGGCGAAAAGCGCGGCTGGCTCAGCTACGAGGAACTCAACAACACGCTCCCCGATGAATGGGTAGACCCCGTCCGCGTGGACGAGCTGCTCATCCTCATCGATCGGCACGGCGTGGAACTCATCGACGAGATGTCGTACCGCGCCCGCGTCTACCGGGCGGGCAAGAGCCGGTCCAAGTCCGACGCGGACATCAACGAGCCCAACGTGCTCCCCCGCCGCTTCCGCGCGATGAGCGTCGCGGGCGGTCTGGGCGACGCGGCCCCGCAGGTCCGCGCCCGGATGAACGCCCCCCACCACCTCACCGGCGAGGCCGAGGCGCAGGCGCACGCCGACGTCGCCGAGGCCGCGGCGATGGAGCCCGAGACAATCCAGCGCGATCTGGAGGAGGCGGCGGCGGAGGACAACTCCTCGCGCCGGATCGACGACCCTGTGCGTATGTACCTCACGCAGATGGGCACGATCCCGCTGCTGACGCGCGAGGAAGAGATCCGCCTGGCAAAGAAGATCGAGACGACGCGGATGATCTTCCGCCGTCGCTGCCTCGAGAGCGACTACATCGTCGCCCAGGCGGTCGAGATCCTGAAGATGGTCAACCGGGGCGACCTGCCCTTCGACCGCACGATGCGGATATCGACGGCAGAGGAGAACCACAAGGACATCCTCGCCGCCCGAATCCCGGCCAACCTGCCGACGATCGAGCGTCTGCTCGAGAAGAACCGGGAGGACTGGGACGAGATGCGTGACCAGCCCAAGGGTGCCGCGGGGACCGCGCGCACGAAGGCGATCCACAAGCAGGTCGAGATCCGCCGGCGGCGTATCGCGGCCCTCGTCGAGGAGCTGTGCCTGCGAACCGGGCGGATCATCCCGCTGATGCGCAAGCTCAAGTCGATCGGCGCCAAAATAGACGACCTGTCGGCCCGCATCGCCGACGCCGAGAAGAAGCCCAAGAAATACGATCCCGACGACGTCGAGGTGATGCGCGAGGAACTCGACGGGCTCCGGCGCCTGGTGCTCGAGGAGCCCGAGCAGATCCGCGCCCGCGTCCAGGCCATCGGCACCGTTTTCTGGGAGTACGAACAGGCCAAACGCGACCTCTCGGGCGGCAACCTCCGCCTGGTGGTCTCGATCGCCAAGAAGTACCGCAACCGGGGGCTGAGCTTCCTGGACGTGATCCAAGAGGGCAACACGGGCCTGATGCGTGCGGTGGACAAGTATGAGTACAAGCGGGGCTACAAGTTCAGCACGTACGCGACGTGGTGGATCCGCCAGGCGATCACCCGCGCTATCGCCGACCACGCGCGGACCATCCGCATCCCGGTGCACATGATCGAGACGATGACCAAGCTCCGCAACATCCAGAAGGCGGTGCACCAGGAGACGGGCATCGAGCCGACCATGGAAGAACTGGCCGAGAAGACGGGGATGAGTATCTCCGAGACGCGACGCGTCATGAAGATCTCGCGCCACCCCGTGAGCCTCGATCGCCCGGTGGGCGAGAGCGAGGACTCGTACTTCGGCGACTTCATCGAGGACGCCAACCAGGCGGCGCCGGACGAGTCCGCGGCCCAGGACATGCTCAAGAACCGCATCGAACAGGTCCTCAAGACGCTGACCTACCGCGAGCGGGAGATCATCAAGCTCCGCTACGGCATCGGCGACGGGTACACGTACACACTCGAGGAGGTCGGGCGGATCTTCAAGGTCACCCGCGAGCGTGTCCGCCAGGTCGAGGCCAAGGCAATCCGCAAGCTCCAGCACCCGGTCCGCTCACGCAAGCTCGAGGGCTTCGTAGACCTGGCGACCGACCGCAAGGGCTCCTCGGACGCTGCGAAGGGCGGCGCGTAAAAACGGGCGACGCGCTGTTGACGCGTCGCCCGGGAGTGTTCGAGACAGACCGTGCGAGGGACGGCTTATCGGCGGCGCCGGCGTGCGCCGGCCAGGCCCATCGCCGCGAGCGGGGCGAGGGTCGAGGGCGCGGGGATGGTCGAGGCCCACGACAGGTTGTCGTGCCCGTAGCCGGCGCCGAGCTCACGCTCGCCGACGAACTCGATACGGACGCCGTAGATGTCGTCGTCCTGGTGGTCGAACGTCCATGTCCAGGGCGCCGAGTCGAGGCTGAGGGCGGGATCGTTCTGGTCGCCGAGGGGCGAGAGGATCGAGTCGATCACGTCGCCCCGGGCGTCGAGGGCCGAGACGAGGAACTGCTCGGTGCCGAAGTAGATGCTCGTGTCGTCGGGCAGCCCGTCGATGTCCCAGATCTCGCCCGAGGCCATGTAGACCGGGACGGCGTAGGTGATGAGCAGGGGGCCGGGCTCGGGCTCGACGGTGGTCTTGGTGCGGAGGAACCAGCCGCCGAGCTGGTCCTCGAACCCCGGGCGGGCCGAGTCGAAGCCCTTGTTGGTCTGGCTCCAGTACGCGTCCTGGATGTCGGTGTAATCGACGTTGGACTGCGTGCCGACCTGCGTGAGCGCGGGCATGATGCCGGCGTCGCGGACGCCGTTCATATCCGCGTCGATGCCGAAGGTCATGCCGGTCGTGCCGGCGTACTGGTCGGTGATGCCGAGCCCGTCAACCGGGACGAACCCGGCCGCGGCCGACTGTGCGTCCTCGAAACCGAGCGAGCCGGTCACGTCGGCCATCGCGGTGGTCGGGCAAAGTGCGATACCTGCGGCGAGCGCGAGGGCGCCGCCCGCGCCATGCTTGATGGTGTTCATCTCACGTCCTCTCTTGGAATGTCTCTCTCACCGGATCCGGTGGACCCGGCCTCTCCACCTCGAACGTACACCGACGCCAAGTGCCCGCAAGCCAACGGGTTGCTTTCAGGGGCTCGCGTGGTCGGGGTGTGCGGCGCCCGACGCCTGTGCGGCGCGAGAAGGGCCGTCTGTGCGGGTCATGAGGCCCACGCGGGGCGGGCGGCGCCCGTACGATCACACACGACGGGAGGCATCATGAGCGAATCGCACGAAAAGATCACCGGGCTGATGAAGCAGATCGACGCGCTCAAGAAGGAATTGACCGAGGCACGCCGCCAGGCCGGCCCCGAGCCGGTCGAGGACTACCAGCTCCGGCGCGCCGACGGCGCGCCCGTCCGCCTCTCCGAGCTCTTCGGCGGCAAGGACGATCTACTCCTTGTCCACAATATGGGCAAGGGGTGCGCGTACTGCACGCTCTGGGCGGACGGATTCATCGGCGACGCCCCGCACCTGCTCGACCGCGCCGCGTTCGTGCTCTGCTCGAACGATGACCCGGCGACCGCCCGCGAGTTCGCCGAATCTCGCGGCTGGAACTACCCCGTGGTGTCCGGCGCCGGCTCGCCGTTCGCCAAGGACATGGGCTTCGCCTCGCCCGAGGGCAAGCCCTGGCCGGGGGTCTCGGCGTTCCGCAGGAACGCCGACGGGTCGATCGCCCGCACGGGCTCGGCGCCGTTCGGGCCCGGCGACGACTTCTGCGCCGTCTGGCCGTTCCTCGATCTGCTCGGCGGCGGCGCCGACGGGTGGGCGCCCAAGTACAGCTACGCCTGAAGCGTTACGGACAGCCCGCGCCGAAGAGCACGAGGAACGCCGTCACGTCGGAGAAGTCGAACTGCCCCGCGGGCGCCGCCAGGTCCGCCGACGTATCCATCGAGGCGAACGCGACGAGGAACGCCGTCACATCAGAGAAGTCCAGCTGGCCGACCGGCTCGGCCAGGTCCGCCCCGTTGCACCCGGCGCCCGCGACCATCACCTCGCCCGGGCCGACGATCGTGTTGGTGAACGGGCCGTTGGGACGGAAGCTGGCCCACTGGCTCGTGACCCAGACGTACGTCGTCCCCTCGAAGAGCAACTGCGAGAAGGCGCTGGTCCCCTCGGGCACGCCGAAGGGCGAGAAGCCGTTGCCGAGCCCGTAGTCGTGAATATCTGCGATGGGCTGCGTGTCGTCGAAGGTGTCCTTGTAGAGGATGGTGAAGTGGTCGTCGCCCGAGGCGAGCACGCTGGTAAAGCCGTAGACACCGGATCGTGCGACGGTGAACGTCAGCGCGTGGTAATCGGTCGGGCCGAGCCCCGAGACGCCGACGATCGAGAACGGTCGGTCCCAGCTGTTGCCCTGGCCGGTGGTGTCCGAGTACTCGAATGCGACGTCGGGCCCGTCGCCCAGAAGGTGGACCTGCGCGTCCCGCAGCCCGACGACGTACGGCGCCGGGGCGCCCGAGTCAAAGGTCAGCACCCAGTCGCCGTCGCCGGCAACACCGGGGAGACCCGTGAACCCGTCGGCAAGCGGATAGTCCGCGATCGAGATCTCGCCGAACCACGGCTCGGGCGTGTCGGCGCTCTGCCCCCCCGGCGCCTGCGCGGAGACCGCGAAGTCAACGGACCACGGGAACGTCCCACCCCCGTTGTCGCGGACAACGCCAGTCCAGCGCCCCGAGAGCGCCACGCCGGTGACCGGCGAGAGAACGCCTGAAAAGGCCACGACAGTCGATGCGCCCGTGCTGGGCACATCAACGTCGGGCATGGGCGCGGTCCCGAGCACCTCGGGCGCCGAGAGCGCGGGCGCATTGGACGCCGCGAAGACGAGTACAGCGGCAAGCTTTAACATCTCAAGCTCCGTTTGCGGGCCGGATTCACTCCCAGGTATCCGCGGTCTTGACCCGCTGGCCGTTGGCCTTGGTCTCTTCCTGCGTCTTGGCCGAGCGGACTTCGCCGGGGGCGAAGTGGTCCTGACGCCAGGACTCGGGGTACTGCTTGTCGTCGATGCCGAGGGCGGCCTTGGTCGGGAACATCGGGCGGAACGTGTCGCACATGACGGCCAGCTCGCTGGTGTACTTGGCGCCCAGCGAGGCCTCGACCGTGCCCGGGTGCGGGCCGTGCGGGATGCCCTGGGGGTGGACGCTGATCGAACCGGACTCGATCCCTCGCCGGGCCTTGTAGTTGCCCTCGACGTAGTACAGGATCTCGTCGGAGTCCACGTTCGAGTGATTGTACGGCACCGGCACCGCGTCCGGATGAAAATCCAGAACGCGCGGGCAGAACGAGCAGATCACGAAGTTGTGCCCCTCGAACGTCTGGTGGATCGGCGGGGGCATGTGCAGCTTGCCAACGATCGGCGCAAACTCGTCGATGTTGAATGTGTACGGGTAGTAGCACCCGTCCCACCCCACCACGTCCAGGGGGTGGTACGGGTACACGTAGCTGTGGATGCTGTCCCGCGCTTTGATCCGCACCTCGAAGTCGCCCTTCTCGTCGTGCGTCAGGGGCAGCTCGGGGATCTTCAGGTCGCGCTCGCAGTACGGCGCGTGCTCCAGGAACTGGCTCGTCTGCTTGGAAAGGTACCTGGGCGGGGGCAGGATGTGGCTCGCGTTGCACGTCTCGAAGCAGACGAACTTGCCGTAGGGCATTTCTTTCTTGGTGTACCCGCCGAACGCCTCGTCGTCGGACCCGTCGTCGGCGCGCTCGTCGAACTCGATCTTGTAGATCGTGCCCTTGGGGATGACCAGGTAGTCCTTCTTGCAGAACTTGACGCTGCCGAACATGGTGTACGCCGTGCCCGAGCCGAAGTGGAAGAACAGGCACTCGTCACCCTGCCCGTTCTTGTAGTGGTAGCCCATCACCTCGGCGGGGGTGCAGATCGCCATCTCGACGTCCGAGTTGCCATACAGAACAACCCGCCCCGTGATCGGGTCGCCCTCCGGCTTCATGCCCTGGGTCCTGGCGTGGCGCATACGCATCACGTCTTGCTCGACGTACTCGGGCTTGGTCGAGTAAAGGTTCTTCCAACCGGCGACCTGTGTCGGCGGGTGGATGTGGTAGAGCGTGCTCGAGGGACCGACGAAGCCCTCTGTGCCGAAGAGTTCTTCGGAGTAGAGAGCGCCGTCGGGCCTGCGGAACTGTGTGTGCCGCTTGCTGGGCAGGTTCCCGAGCTTCGTGTAGTACGGCATGACGCGGATCCTCGTTCTTCCCCGGGCCGCCGCCGACGCTCGGTCATGCCGACGCGGCCGGGGAGGGCGTTGCAACTGCTGTGCTGCACCCATTCTACGCGCGAAGACGCCCCGCACAAACCCCCCGCCCGACGACAGCGGCCCGCCCGCCACGAACGCCAGCACACGCCCCTACCATCGCCGCGCCATGAAGCTCAAGCTCTTCCAGATCGACGCGTTCACGTCGTCCGTGTTCCGCGGCAACCCCGCCGCGGTCGTCCCGCTCGACGCCTGGCTCCCCCACGAAACGCTCCAGGCGATTGCGCTGGAAAACAACCTCTCCGAAACCGCGTTCTTCACGCCGTCCGAGGACGCCGGTTCCGAGTTCCATCTCCGATGGTTCACCCCGGGCCTCGAGGTTGCCCTCTGCGGGCACGCCACGCTCGCGACCGCCCACACGCTCTGGAACCACCTAGGCCACGGCACCGACACCATCCGTTTCTCGACGCGCCACAGCGGCGTCCTGCGCGTCACGCGTGACGGCGATCTCATCGTCCTCGACTTCCCGGCATACAAGCTCGAACCGATCGCGGTGACGACCGCGCTCGTCCGCGCCCTCGGGCGCCAGCCCACCGAGGTCTTCCGCGCCGGGCCGAAGCTCCTCGCCGTCTTTGAGAACAAACGTGACATCCACGAGGCGGACCCCGACTTCGCGGCGATCGCCGCCCTCGATTGCCTCGGCGTCATCGTGACCGCGCCCGGCGCCAAGCACGACTTCGTCTCCCGCTTCTTTGCGCCAGGCGCAGGCATCAACGAGGATCCCGCCACCGGATCGGCACACTGCGCCCTGGCGCCGTACTGGGCGAAGCGCCTGGGACGCAACGAGCTCTCCGCCCACCAGGTTTCGAAGCGCGGCGGCGTCCTCCGCTGCGTGGACAAGGGCGACCGCGTCGAGATCGCCGGGCACGCCGCGACCTACCTCGAGGGCCAGATCACGATCCCCGACTGATCGGCGTCCAGGGCGGGATCACTCCCGCGCCGCCCGCGGGATCACCACCGGGCTGCGGTACCCGTCCCGGTCGTAGGCCCGAACGCCGAAGAACCAGTTGTCCTTGCTCTTGTCGATCGTCGCCTCGGTCACGTCGCCGACGTCCTCGAAGTGCTCCCACTCCGGCGCCGTCGTCGCGCGCCAGACGACCTCGTAGCCCGCGACGTCCGGCTCGGGGCTCGCGTCCCACCGGAGCGTCGTGTCGTTCGCCAGCTCCGCGACCATGATGCGCGTGTTGTTCGGCGGGCTGGGCGCGTTGGCCAGGTGCACTATCGCCGCCGCGTTCAGGCGGGCCACGTCGGCCAGGTAGCCCTCGTCCACGTGCTCGGGCAGGTCGCCGTACTGCACGCCGTCCTCGACGCGGATGTCCTGGTGCTGCCGATCGTAGTTCTCGTACACCTCGCAGAACCGCACCGCCGGGTACCCCGCTTCGTTAAACCCGGTGTGGTCGCCCCCACGCAAGAACCGGTCGGGCCTGAAGACGAGCATCGGTTTGACGGCCAGGTCGTGCATGCGCGCGACCTCCGCGACGTACCGCGCCAGCTGGCGGCTCGCCGAGTCGCTCTCCATCGCGTACGACCGCACCGTTGCGAGCGCCTGCGTCCCGCCGCGCGGGTCCGACATCATCGCGATGGGCAGCCCCTCCGAGAACAGGCGGATCTGGTCGCGGGCCTCGAGATCGCCCGGGCCCGTCGGGTCGCCCACGATGTCGTTGGAGAGCACACCGCGGATGTCCAGCCCCTGTTCGCGGGCGGCCTTCGCGTGCGCCCTGGCCCCGAACAGCCCCTGCTCCTCGCCCGCGACCGGCATGAGCACGACGGTCGAGTCCAACTTCATCCTCGAGAGCACGCGGGCCAGTTCGATGCACACCGCCGTCCCAGACCCGTCGTCGTCCGCTCCCGGCGCATCGCCCTCGACGTCGTTGGTCCCCGAGTTCCGCGAGTCGTAGTGCCCGACGACGTAGTACAGCCGCTCGCGGGCCTCGGGCATCGAGCCCGGGATCGTCATCTTCACGTTCACGACCTCGACGTCCTCGAAGATCCGACGCCCGTCGGCCTCGACCGCGTGCGAGTCAAACTCGACACCGATCTCCTGGCCCCGCGCGCGCCCCGCGGTGCGTGCGATCTCCTCGAACTCCGCCCTGATCCACCGCCTGGCGGCGCCGATCCCCCGCGTCTCGCTCTGCGTGTCCGAGAGCGTGTGCCGCGTGCCGAACGACACGAGCGTGTCGATGTCCGACCGGATCCGTTCGGGGGAGACCGAGGCCGTCGCGCCGTTGACCTCGTCGAGCAGCACCCGGCGCACCGCGTCGATCATCCGCCCGTTGCCCGCCATGCCCAGGGGCGCCGAGACGTGGATCGCTTCGCCCAGGGGCATCCCGCCCCTTGTCGCCAGGTCCATCGCGAGCAGCGCCGCCGCCCGCGTGCCCGAGGCACAGTGCATCAGCACCGGCCCCTCGCTCTTCGCGAGCGCCGCGGACACCCGATCGACCTCGCGCTCCGACAGTGTCGAGGGGCGGACCGGCACGTGCACGTACCGCATCCCCAGGTCCCGTGCCAGCCACGGCTCGTCGTACCCAACGTACGTCTCCATCTCCGAGTCGATCCGGAGATTGATCACCGTCGCGCCGCCCATGTCGGCGAACTCGCGCAGCGCCGCCTCGCCGGGCTGCGCGGAGATGTAGACCTCGCCGTAACGCCGGTCGGTATCAACCCGCTCGATTCCCTCGCGGAAATCCGCGCCCGAGCCCGCGCGACGCGAGTACGTCGCCGAGCAGCCTGCAAGCACGACACCGAGAAGACACACGCCGATTGTCATTGTTCTCATGCCGTCAGCCTACACGAATATCTCCCGGCCCCACAACACGCATGCACCACGCCCCGACATAGACTCCCCGACGCTCGCCAAGCCAAGCGCACCAAGACAAGGAGGCTCCCCATGCCCCCGATGCCAGGCCAGGTATTGACCCCTTGGCTCTACCGGCGATGGCGGTTCGAGTTCCCCGCCGAGCTGCACCCGGCCGTCATCGAACGCCTCCGCGGCACGCCCGCACGCTGCGACGAGCTCGCCCGCTCCGTCGCCCCCCCGCTCCTCACCCGCGCCCCCGGCGACGCCTGGTCCATCCAGCGCCACATCGCGCACATCGCCGACCTCGAGATCCTCCTCCACCAGCGCCTCGACGCGTACGAGCGGGGCGTGCACGTGCTCCCTCCCGCCGACATGTCCAACGCCAACACCGTCGAGACCGACCACGACGCGAGCCCGATCGCCGACATTCTCGCGGCGGTCCGCGAGAACCGAGCCAAGACCATCGCCCGCCTCGAGTCATACCCCCGCGACTTCTTCGCCCGCGCCGCCTGGCACGAACGCCTGGGCATCCAGAAGCGCGTCGTGGACACCTGCGTCTTCTTCGCCGACCACGACGACCACCACCTCGCCCTGGCCGCCCACGTCCGACGCCTGCTCGCGCGATGACGTGCCACCGACCCGTCCTCGGGTCGGTGCTCATTCTGCATCGCCAACACTGACCCGCGGCCAGGTCAGTGGCACGACCACGAACGCCTAGAGTCCCCCCATGACCACGCCCCACCCCGGCCGCCGCCTCCGCGACCTCATGGACAAGTCAACCGTCGCCGCCCCCGGCGCCTTCAACGGGCTCGTCGCCCGCGCCGTCGCACAGGCCGGCTTCGACGCCTGCTACGTCTCCGGCGCCGCCACCTCCGTCGCCGCGGGCGTCCCGGACGTCGGCATCCTCACGCTCGACCACTTCGCCAAGACCGTCCGCGAGGTCTGCCAGGGCTCTGGCCTCCCGGTCATCGCCGACGCCGACACCGGCTTCGGCGAGGAAGAGATGGTCCGCCGCACCGTCATCGAGTACCACCGGGCTGGGGCCGCCGGCCTGCACATCGAGGACCAGGTCTTCCCCAAGCGCTGCGGCCACCTCGACGGCAAGGCCCTCATCCCCAAGGACCAGTCCGTCAGCCGCCTCGAGTGGGCCGTCAAGGCGAGCAAGGACTGCTCGAACGGCGACTTCATCGTCTGCGCCCGAACGGACGCCAAGGGAGTGGACGGCCTCGACGCCGCCATCGACCGGTCCAAGGCCTACGCCGCCGCCGGCGCCGACATGCTCTTCCCCGAGGGCCTGCACAGCGAGGACGAGTTTGCCGCCTTCGCCGAGGCGATGAACACCCTCGGCGACAACCGCCCGTACCTACTCGCCAACATGACCGAGTTCGGCAAGACGCCGATCATCCCGCTGTCCCGCTTCGCCGAGCTTGGGTACGACTTCGTGATCTTCCCTGTCAGCACGCTCCGGACCGCGATGGGCGCCGTCACACGGATGCTGGCCGACCTCAAGACGACCGGCAGCGTCCAGAACTCGCTCGAGGGCATGCAGACACGCCAGGAGCTCTACGACCTGATCGGCTACACCCCGGGCGAGGCGTGGGAGTTTCCGGCGTAGAGGTCTGCCCCGGCAACCCCCTACAATCCCTCCCCGATTCCAGCAGGAGGACTGATGAGCACGCAAACCCCCACCATGGCAAAGGGTCTCGATGGCGTCATCGCCGGCGAGACCGCCATCTGCAAGGTCGAGCAGCATGCCCTCATCTACCGTGGCTACGAGATCGCCGACCTCGCCGAGTACGCCTCGTTCGAGGAGGTCGCCTACCTGCTGCTGGTCGGTGAGAAGCCGACCGCCGCCCAGCTCGAGGCCTTTAACGACGAACTCAAAGGCGAGCGTGGGCTGCCGAGCCACGTCCGCGACCAACTCAAGAACGCGGGCGAGCTGGTCAAAAAGCACAGCGCCGTCCCGATGGACCTGCTCCGCACCGCAGTCTCGGTGCTCGGGCACTTCGACCCCGAGTGCCAGGACAACTCGCCCGAGGCCAACCTCCGCAAATCCAAGCGCCTGCTGGCCAAGGTTCCAACCGTCATCGGCCACATGCAGAACGCCATCGACGGCAAGGACTACGTCGAGCCCGATGACTCGCTCGACCACGCCGCCAACCTGTTGTGGATGATGACGGGCCAGAAGCCCAGCCCCGAGGCGGTCAAGGTCATGGACGTCAGCCTCGTGCTCTACGCCGAGCACGACTTCAACGCCTCGACGTTCACCGCCCGCGTGATCGCGGGCACGCTCTCGGACATGCACGGCGCCGTCACCGGCGCGATCGCAGCCCTCAAGGGCCCGCTGCACGGCGGCGCCAACGAGGCTGCGATGGAGATGCTCGCCGAAATTCGCAAGGACATCGGCCCCGACAACGACCCCAAGAAGATCCAGGACTGGATGCACAAGGCCTTCGAGGACAAGCGCAAGCTCATGGGCTTCGGCCACCGGGTCTACAAGAACGGCGACCACCGGGCGCCGATCCTGCACGCCCTGGGCCGCAAGGCCGCGGAGGCTCGCGGCGAAGAGTTCGTCAAGCTCTTCGATCTCGGCGAGGCCGTCCAGAAGATCATGCTCGACGAGAAGAACATCTTCCCCAACGTCGATTTCCCGTGCGGCATGACGTACTTCACGATGGGCATCCCGGTGCCCCAGTACACGCCCATCTTCGTCGCCAGCCGTGTCTCGGGCTGGTGTGCGCACATCAGCGAGCAGCACGCCAACAACCGCCTGATCCGCCCCCGGGTCGCGTACACGGGCCCCGATCTCCGCAAGTGGAACGCCTGACCGCGTGACAGACAGCGACGCCCAACCCCGGGTCGTCATCGCCGGCGGGACGGGGTTCCTCGGCCAGAGCCTCGCACGCCGCCTGACCGCCAGCGGGAACGTCGTCGTCGTCCTTGGGCGCTCGCGCCCGCGGGCCGGCGCCGCGGGCGAGTTCATCCCTTGGGACGCGCGGACGACAGGCGGAGATTGGCAAGCCGCCCTCGATGGCGCCGCGGCCGTCGTGAACCTGGCCGGCCGCACCGTCGACTGCATCAAGACACCGGAGCACCGCGACGAGATCCTCCGCTCGCGCGTCGAGTCCACCCGCGCGATCGGCGCCGCGCTCCGCGCAGTCAACGCCTCCCCGCCCGTCTGGGTTCAGATGAGCACCGCGCACATCTACGGCGACCCGCCAGAAGCCGTCTGCACCGAGGACTCCGCGTTCGGCGTCGGGCTCGCCCCGATGGTCGGGCGCGCGTGGGAGCGGGCATTCGACGCGTCGTGCCCGCCCGGGGTCCGGCGCGTCGTCCTCCGTACCAGCTTCGTGCTCGCCAAGGGCGACGGCGCCATGCGCCGCCTCGAGATGCTCGCCAGGATCGGCCTGGGCGGCACGATCGGGCACGGTCGCCAGGGCATCAGCTGGATCCACCACCTCGACATGAACCGCGTCCTCGAGCGCGCCATCGCCGACGACTCGATGCACGGCGCCTACATCGCCACGGCCCCGAACCCCGTCTCGAACGCGGAGTTCATGCGTGCGCTGCGCTCCGCCCTCGCGATGCCCATCGGCCTTCCCGCGCCCGCGCCGCTTGTCCGCCTCGGCGCCCCGCTGCTCCTGCGGACCGACCCGGAACTGGCGATCTTCGGGCGTTTCTGCGTGCCCGGACGGCTTCACGCCGAGGGCTTCGAGTTCGCGTTCCCGACACTCCCCGAGGCGTTCGGCGACCTCTATGCAAACAACCGACGAGCCCCGAGCCCAAACTCCACGTCGCCCTCTGCCCAATAATGCTCCGCAACGCGATCCCGCGACCGGGGACCCCATGATCCGCATCCACTGCGACAACTGCGAACGCCTCATCGAACTCGAGGACCACCAGGCCGGGACGAAGGTCGCCTGCCCGGACTGCGGCGACATCAACCGCGTGCCGACGGCTCCGGCCGGCGCCGACCGCGACGCCGAGCCGCGTCGGGACCGATCCTCCGGCGCCGACCGCGCCGCCGCCGCCGGCTACCCGCCGGACTCGGGCCCGGAGCAGACCGTCCGCACACTCCGCCCATGCCTCATCCGGGCCCGCCCGACGATGTTCAGCCTCGTCCTGCTCGTCCTGATCGCCGGCGTCGTGGGCGTCATCTACGGCCTGGCCCAGGACCGCACTTGGATCTGGGTCCTGGGAGTCTTGGGCGCCCTGCTGGCGCTGCTGGTCATCGCCTACTGGTGGCTGCACACCATGTCCGCCGCCCTCGTCGTGACCAACAAGCGGACCATTCAGAAGAAGGGCCTGCTCGCCCGGTCCTCGTCCGAGGTCGTTCACGACAACATCCGCAACATCCAGATCGACCAGACCTTCTGGGAACGCCTCTGGGGCGTGGGCTCGATCGGGATCTCCAGCTCGGGCCAGGACGGTATCGAGGTCCAGATGGGCCACCTGAAGCGGCCCGACGAGATCCGCAAGATCATCGACCTGTACCGCCCCCTCTAGGCGCCGGCCCGCTCGGCGCCGGAACTGCACTGGACGCCGGGGCCCGGATCGGCTTCAATGGCGCCATCGGGTGGGGGGACCCCGCCCGCGGAGCCGATGAGGAGCACAGGGCAGGAGGCCCGGGTTTCCCATGAGCATGCCATTCCTGAAAAAGCAGCGCCTGCGTGTGTTGGCGATCCTGGTCGCCGGGGGCCTCGCCGTCTTCGGTCTGATCTCGATGGTCTCGCTCCCGGCGCTGCCCGTGCTCGGATTCGCGGTCATCACCGTTGCCGCGGTCGTCCACCGCGTCACGGCCCGGCTCTCGATGCCCACGTGCCACGGGTGCGGCAAGAACCTGACCGATGTCCCGGGCGACTCGATCGGCGTCGTGTGCCCGGACTGCGGCGCCGTCTGCCTCCCCCTGCCCGCCCCGGGCGAGCACCGCCGCAACGCCTGAGCGAGTACAAAAGAATAACGGCGGCCGGTCTGATGACCGGCCGTCGTCGTGTGCGTTGGCGCCCGCGGGTCCGGGCTACTTCTTGGTCTTGGGCTTGGGCTTGGCGCTCTTGGCCTTGGGCTCGGCGCCCTCGTCCTTGGCTTTATCGTCCTTGGCCTTCTCGTCGGCGCCCTTGGCCTTCGGCTTGCTCTTTGCCGCGCCGCCCTTGCCCTCGGACTCGGCGTCCTTGCGCATCCGCGTGTTGAACTCGTCGGCGGACATCTCCTCGATCTCGGCCTGCGCCAGGATCGCGTCCGTCGTCTTCTGCTCGCGGACCTGCTGCACGAGAGAGTTCACACGACCCGACGAGATCAACTCCTGGCGGAGCTTCTCCGGGCGCTCGCCCCGCTCGGCCGCCATCTGCGCGATCCGGGCGTTCACCTCCGCCTCCTCGATCCCGACGCTCAACGCCTCGCCCGCCTTGTTCATGATAAAGAACAGCTTGAGCTCGCGGGCGGCCTCGGCGCCGCTCGCCTGACGCAGCTCGGCGATGTGCTCCTCGATCTGCCTCGCGTCCACGCCCCGCGACATCAGCTCCATCCGCCGACGCTCGAAGTTCCGGTACGCCTGCTGGGCCGTGAGCCTCTGGGGCAGGTCGAACTCGGTGTTCTCGATCAGGTACTTGGCCACCTGCTGACGCATCACGATGTGCTGCTGCTCAACCGCACGCTCCTGCACGCGCGACTCGATGCCCTGGCGCAGCTGCTCCTCGCTGTCCAGGCCGTACTTCGCGATGACGTCTGTCAGGGGCGCAGCGATGATCCGGTCCACCCGCTCGACCTCGAAAGTGATCTCAAGGTCCGCGCCGCGGATCTCCTCGACCTCGTGGCCCTCAGGGCCCTTGACCTTGATGGTGACGCTCTGGCCCGCCGTCGGCGCGCCCAGCTGCTTGGCAAAGTCCTCCACCATCACGCCCAGGACCATACCCTTGCCCTCGTCCTTGGCCTCGGGCACGCGGACAACCGCGCCCTCGATGTCGTGGAACACCTTCTCCTCGCCCTTCACCTTCGCCTTCATGACACCGTGACCAGTCAAGTAGTCCCCGGGCTCGGGCGATTCCTGCTCCTCGAGCGCGCCCTCGTTGATACGCAGCTTCTCGATTTCTTCATCGACGAGCCCCTCGGGAGCCTCGGCCGCTGGCTTGAGGATCTTCACACCCTCCAGCTCGGGCAGCTCGAAGTCGGGCATCACCTCGACCTCGACGCTGAACGTGTACGCCTTGCCCTCCTCGAGATCGGACTCGGTGAACCCCTCGCCCGTCGGCTCGCCGATCACCTTCAGCTCGTTGCTCTCGACCGCCTCGGCGTAGGCGCTGGACATCAGCTGCCGCTTCGTCTCGTCGCGGATCGCCGTCCCGAACCGGCGCTCGATCAGCCGCCGCGGCGCCCGCCCCTTGCGGAAACCCGGCACCGCCGCCTCGTGCATCAACGCATCCAGCGAGTCGCCCAGCTTCGAGTCCACCACGTCCGCCGGCACCTCGACGTTGATCCGCTTGCGGCAGGGCCCCGCGTCCTCGACCGAGACGTTGTTCGCCGACTCCGTAACTCCCAGGTCCGTCATGTCAGAATCTCCGCGCGTGAGAAAGACGCCAAAGCCCCAGGACGCGCCCCAGACCAGCCTCGGCGAGCCGCGAATCCTACCGCCCACCCCCGCCCGGACCACCGCAACCCCCACACCCCCGAAACCGGAGCGTGCCCGCCGACGGATCGATCTGAGAGAAACGCCCGTTCGGGCCAGAGTCCCTGTGTGCCACCGCCATCGGTCCCTTCAGACTTCCGCTCCCGCACCCGTTCTGTTAGCGTCTGAGGCGGCCCGAGGAGGAGTTGTCCCAATGAGAATCCGTACAGCAATCGCGGCGATCTGCACGCTCACCGCCCTCGCAACCGCCGGCCCCGAGTGGACCGAGGGCTCCCAAGACGCCGGCGACCTGCCCGCCAACGCCCAGCCCGCCCGGGGATTCGACCACCTCACCCACATCGAGGGCGAGCTGCAGGGAGCCGCCCTGTTCAGGGGTCAGCCTGGGCTGCTTGATTTCCAGGACGTCTACCTCATCGGGATCCGCGACCCCGAGAACTTCACCGCCACCACACTCAACTCGATGGGCGGCTTCGCACAGTTCGACGCCGACCTCTACCTCTTCTTCGCCGGGGGCGAGAGCCTGCTCGCCAACCTCGCGACCAACAAGCCCAACCGCGACCCGCTCATCCTCCCCATGGCGACCGACGATACACAGCAGATCATCCCCTACAGGGGCCGTTATCTGCTCGCGATGGTCGGGCGCCCCTCCGCACCGCGCTCGCAGCAGGGCGACAGCCCCATGTACAACTTCCAGAGCGCCTTCGAGGTCTCGGGCCCCGACGCCAGCGGCGCCCCGTTCCCCCTCGACACATGGAACGTCCCGGGCGAGACAGGCCAGTACCTCATCGCGCTCACCGGCGCGGTCCTGCTCCCCTTCGGGTGCAACATGGCCGACATGGCCCCGCCCTTCGGCCAGCTCGACTTCTCCGACGTCGTCCAGTTCCTCGTCTACTTCGGCGCAGGCGACCTGATCGGCGCCGACCTCGCCCCCGCATTCGGCCAGCTCGACTTCTCCGACGTCATCCGCTTCCTGCAGTTCTTCAACGAGGGCTGCTGAGCGGATCAACCCTCGGAGCTGCGCGCCAACGCACGGCGGGCCTCGCGCACGAGGCGGTCCTCGTCCGGCCGCTGAGCGGCCAGGATCTTCAGCGCACGCCGCGCCGCCTCCGCCGCCTCGTCGCTCCGCCCGACCGCCTCGAGCGACTCGGATAGCACGATCTCCGCCTCGGCGACCTGCCAGTGCTCGCCCCCGAGACGCCGACGCAGCGCCGGCAGCGCGGCGTCCGCGATCGCCAACGCCCCCTCCCCTTCGCCGTCGGCGAGCATGTACCGCGCGAGCAGCACCCGCCCGCTGACAAGCTCCGGGTAGTCCGCCTCGTGCAGCGCCGAGAGCACCCCCAGCGCGTCGTCACACAGGGATCTCCCCTCCGCCGTGGCGCCGTCACCCGCGAGCAGCGCCCGCGAGAGCTGGAAAGCCGTCAGCGCCTCGGAACGCCGGTCCGGGTGGACGCGCTTGATCGCCAGCGATTCGCGGAGCAGCCGCTCGCCCTCCTCGTGCTGCCCGATCTCGTCGAGGCACGACCCCAACTCCGCCGTCACACGAGCCACGCGCCAGTCGTTCTCGATCCCTTTCGAGCGGATGATCGCCAACGCCTCGCGGAGCGGCTCGACCGCCTCCGTCGCCCGACCGGCCTCGGGCAGCAAATGCCCGTACCCCAGCAGCGCGTTGGCGATATCCGCATCGTCGGCGGGCAGCAACTCGCGCCGCACCCGGATCACCTCGTGCCAGAGCCGCTCCGATTCACCGAAATCGCCAGCAAGGTGCAGCGTTGCCGCGAGATGATGCGTCGTCCGCGCGACATCGAGATCCTCACGACCGAACAACCGGATCCGCATCGCCAGCGCATCGCGGTACACCGCCTCCGCCTCTTCGAGCTTCGCGCGGAACCACAGCGCGCGCCCGAGGTTGTGCATCGCCGAGGCAAGCTCGGGCGAGTCGCCCCCGCCCAGCGTCCGGTGCAATCGCAGCGCCTCGCGCAGCTCGCGCTCCGCGTCTTCCAACTCACGCTCGCCCAGGAAGGCCAGCCCCAGGCTGGTCCGCACGGGCGCCTCGTACCTCGGGTAGGCGCCCAGTTGCGCCTCGACCTGCTCGGAGACCTCCCGAAGCCGGTCGCTTATCTCGAGCTCCGCCCCCGCCGCTGTGTCCCGCGTCTCGTACTCGTACCCCGTCACGAACTCGAGCGCCAGCCGCAGCCCGGCCCCCGCCCCCCGCGCCTCGGCCGCCCGGATGCTCCCGCGGTACCCGAACCACGCCCCGACCATCCCCAGCGCGATCAGCGCCGCCCCCACCGCGATCGGCGCTTTACGCCGCGCCACGAACCGCGTCGCCAGGTACAGCCGCTCGCCCTCGCGCGCCCGCACCGCCCGCCCGATCAGCGCCCGCTCCAGCTCCTCACGCATCGCGTGCGCCGACTGATACCGCCTGCCCGGGTCCCGCTCCAGCGCCCGGCGGAGGATCGCGTCGAGGTCGCGGCTCACCGCCGGGTTTATCGACGACGCACGAGGCGCGTCGTCCTCGGTCACCGCCCGCACCGTGTCGGCCAGCGACATACCTTCCATATTCCCGGGCCGCCGCCCGGTCAGGCACTCGAAGAGCATCACACCCAGCGAGTACACGTCCGCCCGCGTGTCCACCAGCTCGGGCGTCTTGCCCAGCTGCTCGGGCGCCGCGTACGCGAGCGTGCCCACGAAGTCGCCCGTTTTCGTCGTCCCCGCCTTGGTCCCCGCGATCTTCGCGATGCCGAAGTCCAGCACGACCGGGCGCCCGTCGCCCGCGACGAGCACGTTGCCCGGCTTGAGGTCGCGGTGGATCACTCCCAGGCGGTGCGCGTACGCGATCGCCTCGCAGATAGGGACAAAAACGCGGACGACTTTCGCCGCCTGCTCAGCGGTCGCTGGCGCCCCGCCCCCGCACAGCTCGCGGCACGCCTCGTCCAGGCGCACGCCGTCGATCAGCTCCATCGAGACGTACCGCCGCCCGCGCTTCGTCCGCCCGCTCTCGTGGACCATCACGATGTTCGGATGACGCAAGCGTGCCACAAGCTCGACCTCGCGGTCGAAACGGGCCTGGTCCGTCTCCGACGCCAGCGCCCCGTCGAGCATCAGCTTGACCGCGACGTCCCGCTTGGTGCTCTGCTGGTACGCCGCGAGCACGACGCCCTGCCCGCCCCTGTAGATCTCGCGCTCGAGCCGGTAGCCCGGGATCTGCTCGTCGAGCATCGGCGCCACATCGTGCCCGGACCGGAGCGCCTCGCCGAACTCACTCAGCAGCTCATGCTCACCCCGGAGCGACTCGAGGCGCGCGCTCAGCTCCGGATCGCCGGCGACCACCGCCGCCAGCGCCGGGTCGTCCAGCTCCCCCGATGCCAACGCCGCGAGCGTCTCGTCGCTCATCCCCCCGTTTCCGGGCGCCCCCACGCCTATTCCTCCTCGTCGTAGACCGACTCGATGCGGGTCACGACCTCGCGCAGCCGCTGCGCGACACGGCTCTTGGCCCGGTACACGTCCTGCGCGCTCAACCCCATCTCCTCGGCCACATCCGGCGCACTCCGCCCGTCACGCGCCAGCATCTCGAAGATCTGGATCGACTGGTCGCTCGTCTTGCTCACCTTGCGCAGCTCGTCGATCGCCTGCAAGAGAATCGCCCGCCGACGCTCGGCCTCCCACGCGTCCGAGGCCGTCCGCTCGTCGGGCATGCCCCCCAGGCGGGTCACCCCGATCTCCTCCTTGCGGACCGCCCGCGCCCGGTACTGCTGGGCCACCCGCGTCCGCAGGATCGTCAGCAGCCACGACCGCAGGCGACCGCGCTCCCGGTCGTACTTGTTCTGGCGGTACTCGCGGACGAACGCGGCCAGCGTCTCCTGGGCCGCGTCCTGCGCATCCGCCTCGCTCAGCCCCAAGCGCCTGGCGACCCCGATCAGGATGGGCACGTAGCGACCGTAGAACGACGCCCATGCCTCGGCGTTCTCGACGTTGTGCAGCCCCTGGAGGAGCGCCGTGGTTGTGCGTGTCTGGTCGTACATCCGGGCCGCCGCAAGACCCTCCCGCACACATTGTACGGCCCGGCGCCGCACCGCCCACCACGAACCCCGCACGCCGCCGATCCGCCCGGGAATCGCCCACTATGATCGCCCCCGGCCGGAGTGGCGGAACTGGCAGACGCGGCGGATTCAAAATCCGCTGGCCGAAAGGTCTTGGGGGTTCGAGTCCCCCCTCCGGCATTCACGCCTCGTGCACGCTCCCGCCAGACAGCGCCCGCGCGCACTGGATCAGCCCCAGGTGCGAGTACGCCTGCGGGTGGTTGCCCAGCCCGCGCCCCGTCGCCGGGTCGAACTCCTCGGGGATCAGCCCGGTCTTGCCCGCCAGCGTCGCGTACTTCTCGAACAGCGCCTCGGCGTCCGCCCGCCGCCCCACGAGCAGATAGCTCCGGATCAGCCACGACGTGCACAGGTTGAACCCGCCCTCGCTCCCGGGCAGCCCGTCATCCGTCTTGTACCGCCACACTGTCCCCCCGCACAGCAGCGACTTCTCGACCGCCTCAACTGTTGCGCTCAGGCGTGGATCATCTCCCGGCACGAGCCCGCACAGCCCCACCTGCAGCACCGCCGCATCGGGCTCCGCGCCTCCGTAATAGCCCGTGAACGCCCCGTGCTCCGGGTCCCACCCGTGCTCGAGAACGTCCGCCGCGATCTCGTCGCGTAGCGCCGCCCACTCGGGCCGCTCGACGCCCGCGAACTGCTCGGCGATCCGCGCCCCGAGCTTGGCCGTCTGCCAACACATGACCTTTGAGTGCACGTGGTGCCGCTTCTCGGCCCGGATCTCCCAGATCCCGTGGTCCGGCTCGCGCCACCGCGCCCGCACCGCCTCGACCATCGCCTGCACCAGGCGCCAGTGCTCGGCCGACAACGGCGCGCCCCACACGACCAGCTCGTGGATCAGCTCCACCACCGGCCCGAACACATCCAGCTGCAGCTGCCGCGACGCCGCGTTGCCCACGCGCACCGGGCGGCTGCCCGCGTACCCGCTCAGCTCCGAGATCTCCGCCTCCGCCCCCAGGTGGCTGCCCGTGACCGTGTACAGGGGCGCGAGACGATCGGGCGAGGGCTCGCGTTCGACCACGCCCAGCAGCCAGTCCAGCAGCGCCATCCCCTCGCTCAGCGAGCCCAGACGCACCAGCGCCATCGCCGCCATCGCCGCGTCCCGTGGCCAGCAGTACCGGTAGTCCCAGTTGCGCACGCCCCCGACGCACTCGGGCAGGCTCGTCGTCGCCGCGGCCGCGATCGCCCCCGACGGCCCATAGCACAACGCCTTGAGCGCCAGCGCGCTCCGCTTGACCAGCTCCGGGCGCACGCTCGGCAAACGCAGGGGCGCCGCCCACGACGACCACATCGCCGCCGTCTGCTCCGACCGGACCCTCTCCTCGACCACCGCCGGGCTCAGGGCCCCGGTCCCGTACCGGAAGACCAGTCGCACGGGCCCGTCGTCCAGCGTCACCTCACCGCGGGCCGTGTCGTGGTCGCCCTCACGCACGATCGTCCATTCCACGCCCGGGCTGCGCAGCACCGCCGGGTCGAAGCTGTCGTCGATGATGAGCCCGCCGTCCTTGTGCGCCAGGCGCGTCGGGACGCGTCCAAAATCCAGGCGCGGCGCAAACTCGATCCGCACCCGCCCGCGACCCTCGATCGTGCGCACCAAGTCCGTCCGCCCGGCACGCTGGATCGAGCGTCCGCCCGAGCAGTCAAGATAATCAACGACCTTGATCCCGCCCCAGTCTGTGCACAGGTGGAACGTGTCGCCCAGGTACGACTGCGAGGGCTCGCCCTTCGCGTCGACCGGCTCGATCGAAAAATGCCCCGCCCCGGGCCCCCCCAGCAGCTCCGCGAACACCGCCGACGAATCGATCCGCGGCAGGCACATCCACACAAGCCGCCCACCCGGCGAGATCAGCCCGATCGTCCGCTGATCGCTCAGCAGCGCGTGATCCTCGATCGGCGTCGCTTCGGCCCCCCGCGCCCACGCCCCGCGCAGCTCCGCCAGGCGCGCCAGCGTCCGCGCCACCGCGTCCACATCGTCGATCCGCAGGCGCGCCGCCGTCTCACCCGGACCGACCTTGATCCCGATGTCGGGCCCGCCGAGCGTCACGAACGCGTCCTCGTCCGTCACGTCGTCACCCACGAACAGCACGACGCCCGCCCCGACCCGCTGACGGATCGCCCCCAGCGCCGCGCCCTTGCTCGTCTCGACGACCGAGAGCTCCACGACCTCCTTGCCGTGCTTCACGCTCACACCCGCCAGCGCCCCGGGCCCGCCCTCGACCAGCTCGCGCGCCCGGGCCGCGTTTTCGCGGCTCGCCCTGCGGTAGTGCAGCGCCACGCCCGCCGGCTTGTGCTCCAGCTCCAGCCCCGGGCCGACCTCGGCGATTTTCTCGAGCTCGGACGCAACCCTCGCCCGCAGCCGCCTCGACTCCTCCGGCAGCGACCGCGCGAAGCCCGGCTCGAACTCGCTCCCGTGGCTCCCGACCAGCAGGATCCCGTCCGGCTCGCCCGTCAGGCGGGCCAGGTCCGCCAGCGACCGCCCCGAGATGATCGCGACGTGCGTGTGCGGCATCGACGCCAGCGCACGCAGCGCCACCATCGACTCGCGCACGGGCGCCGCCTCAGCCGGGTTCTCGACGATCGCCGAGAGCGTCCCGTCGTAGTCGCTGGCGACGAGCAGCGTGCCGGCTCGCGCCGCGGCCTCGATCCGTCTCTCAAGCTCGGGCCGCGGGCTCATGGCGCGTGGAGTCCTTCCCTGGCGCGGTCGCGAGTTCTGTCAAAAACGAGTCCGCCCATCTGTACACGTCGTGCCGGCTCACCGTCCGGCGCAGCGTCCGCATCCGCCGCCGGCGCTCATCCTCGCTCATCCGCAGCGCCCTGTCCAGCGCCGCCGACATCCCGTCGATGTCGTACGGGTTCACCAGCATCGCCTGAAGCAGCTCCAACGCCGCGCCCGCGAACTCCGAGAGCACCAGCACACCGTCCTCGTCCGCCCGCGCGGCACAGAACTCCTTGGCCACCAGGTTCATCCCGTCGCGGAACGGCGTGACCATCATCACGTCCGCGGCCATGTACGACGCGACAAGGTCCCGGAAGTCCAGGCCACGGTAGAGGTAGTAGACGGCCGCGTTCCCCCCGCTCGCGAACCGCCCGTTGATCCGCCCGACGTGCTCCTCGACCGTCCGGCGCAGATCGGCGTAGTCCCCCACCGACTCGCGCGAGGGCACCGCGACCTGCATCAGCACTACCTCGTCGGCGCTGGCCCGCCCCGTCTCGAGCATGTCCTCGAAAGCCCGCAGACGCACGTCGATCCCCTTGGTGTAGTCCATCCGGTCCACGCCCAGGATGATCCGCCGCCCGCCGAGGCTCTCGCGGAGCACCGCGGCGCGGCGACCCGTCTCGTCCTCGCGCGCGATCGAGTCGATCGCCCCGGTATCGATCGAGATCGGGAATGCTTTGCACGCGATCCGGCGCCCGTCATACTCCAGGTGACTGTCCGAGCCCCTGGCCGTCGTAAACTGGCGGGCCGCTCGCGAGAAGTTCTGCGCCGACAGCTTGGTGTGAAACCCGATCACGTCCGCGCCCAGCAGGCCCTCGAGCACCTGGCGCCGCCACGGCATCTTCGCGAACAGTTCTTCAGGTGGGAACGGGATGTGCAGGAAGAACCCGATCCGAGACCCGGGCGACTGCTCGCGGATCATCGCCGGCGCCAGCTGCAGCTGGTAGTCGTGCACCCACACGTCCGCGCCGTCGCCGGCCGCCTCCGCCGCCGCCCTCGCGTACCGCTCGTTGACGTCGCGGAAAGGCCACCACCACCGTCGGTGGAACCGGGGGAACCGGATCGCGTCGTGGTACAGGGGCCAGAGCGTCTCGTTGCTGAACCCGTAGTAGAACGAATCGAGGTCGGCCCGCGTGAGCGCCATCGGACGGATCCGCATCCCGTCGTGCTCGAACGCGTCGGCCGCCGCGTCCCCCGCCCCGACCTCGTCCGAGGCGGTCCCGTTCCAGCCGACCCATGTCCCGCGCCGCTCGCGGAGCACCGGCGCGATCGCCGAAACCAGCCCGCCCGGGCTTGTCTCCCAGTGTGCCGTGTCGCCCTCGCCCGCACGACGCACCGGCATCCGGTTGGCGACGACGACCAGCGGCCGCCCACCCCCCGCTCCCGATTCGTCGTGCATGGCGCCTCCGTGCCGATACCCCGCCCATGAACCCTATCGCCCCCATCGGCGCCCGGGCGCCACCACCCAAATCCATCCTGCACATCCGCACCGGACCCCGCCACCAACGCCCGCACGCCTAGGCTTCGCCCCGGCCCCCGACGGGCCCACATTCCTCCTCTCTGGAGCCTCATTCATGAGCGAGAATCCCCCCGGCCAGCAGGTCCAGCTCCGCTTCGATGACACGAAGATGACCACCACCTACGCCAACACCATCCGGTCCATGACCACCGGCGACGAGATCGTCCTCGACTTTGGCATGAACCTCCCCATGCAGGGCCCGAACAACCAACCCATGGTCGTCGTCCACCTCGGCTCGCGCGTCATCATGAACTGGACCGCCGCCAAGCGCCTCGCGATGCAGATCGGCGGCGCCGTCCGCCAGTACGAGGAACGCAACGGCGAGATCCAGCTCGACGCCCCCCGCCAGGGCCCGCCCAACGCCTGACCCGGGCGCCCGCGCATCGATCGGACGCGCTCCCTGACGGGAACCGCCCCCGCGCGCATCTGTGTTGCCCCGGACGCCGCGCGCAGCGAACCCGAGCAGCCCGACGTGCGTCGTCAGCCATGGAGACCCCACGCGAATGCCAGCCGCCGCAAGCGAACTCCAGGAACTCGTCGAGGCGCACTCCGCGCCGATGCGCACGCTCACATCCGCCGTCGAGCGGGTCGTGGTCGGTCAGGCCGCGATGGTCACGGGCCTGCTCACGGGACTGCTCACCGGCGGGCACGTCCTGCTCGAGGGCGTCCCGGGCTTGGCCAAGACGCTGACCGTCTCGACACTGGCCAAGGGACTGCACGCCGACTTCTCACGCATCCAGTTCACGCCCGACCTGCTGCCCGCCGACGTCGTGGGCACGCTTATCTACTCGCCCAAGGACGGCACGTTCTCGCCCAAGAAGGGCCCCATCTTCGCCAACATCGTCCTGGCCGACGAGATCAACCGCGCGCCAGCCAAGGTCCAGTCCGCCCTGCTCGAGGCGATGCAGGAGCGGGCCGTCACCATCGGCGACACCACCCACAAGCTCGACGACCCCTTCCTCGTCCTGGCGACCCAGAACCCCATCGAGCAGGAGGGCACATACCCGTTGCCCGAGGCGCAGGTGGACCGGTTCATGCTCAAGCTCCGCGTCGGCTACCCGACCAAGGACGAGGAACGCCAGATCGTGGACCGGATGGCCGCCAGCGCCCCGCCCGTGAACATCGACCCGGTGGTCACGCTCGACGAGGTCCGCGCATGCCGCGCGATCGTGGACAGGGTCCACCTCGACGACCGCCTGCGTGACTACATCATCGAGATCGTGCACACGACGCGCCGCCCCAAGGACCACAAGCTCGAGATCGCCCGCCTGATCGAGTTCGGCGCCTCGCCCAGGGCATCGATCGCCCTCGCCCAGGCCAGCCGCGCCCACGCGTTCCTCGAAGGCCGCGCGTTTGTCACGCCGACGGACATCAAGTCGATCGCCCCGGACGTGCTCCGCCACCGCGTGGTGGTGAGCTACGAGGCCGAGGCCGAGGACGTGACGAGCGACGACGTCGTGCGCACGATCCTGGACCATGTGCCCGCGCCGTAAGGAGGACCGCCCGTCATGCTCACCGAGGAGCTGATGCGCGAGGTCCGCCGCCTGGAGGTCCGGGCCCGACGCCGCGTGGACGAGCTGTTCGCCGGCGAGTACCACTCCGCGTTCCGGGGCCAGGGCGTCGAGTTCGCCGAGGTCCGCGAGTACGAGCCGGGCGACGACATCCGCGCCATCGACTGGAACGTGACCGCCCGCACCGGGCGCCCGTTCGTCAAGCGGTACGTCGAGGAGCGCCAGCTCTCGGTCGTGCTCGTCCTGGACCTGAGCGCCTCGACCATGTTCGGCTCGGGCGACCGCCCCAAGGCCCGGCTGATGGCGGAGATGAGCGCCGTGCTCGCGCTCGCCGCGTCGCGCAACGCCGACCGCGCGGGCCTGCTCACGTACTCCGACCAGGTCGAACTGTACCTGCCCCCCCGCAAAGGACGCACGCACGTGCAGCGTCTGATCCGCGAGGTCCTCGACGCCGAACCACGCGGGCGCGGGCGAGCCATGCCCGACGCGCTCGCCATGCTCCGTCGCGTGCTCTCGCGTCACAGCGTCGTCTTCCTCGTCTCCGACTTCCTCGACGACGACCCGGCCTCCGAACGCGAGCCCGCCTGGGAACTCCCGCTGCGCCTGCTCGCCCGCCGCCACGACGTGACGGCCCTGCGCGTCACCGATCCCAACGAACTCGCCCCACCCCGCCTGGGCCTGGTCGAGCTGGAGGACCCCGAAACCGGCCGCCGCGTGCTGGCCGACACCTCCCGCGCGACGCGCCGACGCCACCGCGCCCTCATGGCCTCGTCCGAGCAGCGACTCGCCAGGCGCCTCCAGCGCGCCAAAGTCGATCTCGTACGCCTCTCCACCGACCGCCCGTTCGTGGACGACCTGCACGCGTATTTCCGCCGGCGCGAGGGGGGGCGACGAACCGCATGATCGAGCGTCCAGCCAGGACATTGCGTCTGCTCACGTGCGTGCTGCTCGGTGCAGCGGCGCTAATCACGCCCTCGTGCGCGCGACAGGGCGACGACGCCGAGCCCGAGCCCGCGATCAAGACCGAGACCCAGATCGGCCCGGTCCGCCTGAGCGTCGGCGCCGACAAAACGGCGCTGCGCGCCGCCGACCGTCTGGGTGTCGTCGCAACGATCGAATGGGACTCCGGGACACACCTCGAACCGCTCGAGATCCCGATCGAGAGCGCGGGCTGGATACTCGTCTCGCGGACCGACACGCCGCCCCGACACACACGCGGCGGGCGCCTCGTATCGACCTCGCGCCTGGTCCTGGAGCCCGATCTGCCCGGCGGATACTCCATCCCGCCCGCACGCGTCGTGTGGACCGCGGCAGACGGCGCGTCGGGCGTCGCCGAGACAGAACCCCTCGAGATCGAGGTCAGGCCCCTGCTCGACGAATCGGCCAACCTGCTCGCGCTCGCCCCAGACCGCGTAGCGCCCCCGCCCGAGGTCATGCCCGCCGCAGCCAACCGTGCCCGTGTCGTGCTCGGCGCCGCCGTGCTGCTCGCGCTCGTCCCCGGAGCATGCATCCTCGCGTGGTGGCTCGTCCGCCGTGCGCGCCCCGCGCCGACCAACCGGCTCCGCGCAAGCGTCCAGAGGCTTGAGACGGCGCTCTCCGATCCCGCCGCCCCGCCCCGGGTCATCTGCGACGCCGCCGCGGACACGTGCGACGCCGCGCGCCGCATCGCGACGACCGAACTCGAGTCCCACCGGCACACACTCGACCTCGCCCGCTTCGCGCCCGCGCCCCCCGACCCCGAGACCGCCCGCGACCTCGCCCGTCGCACGCTCAACCTGCTCCGCCCGCACCCGGCGGGGGAGGCCGCGCCGTGAGCCCACCCCTATTCGACATCGACCGCTTCGCCCAACCCTGGTTCTTCGCGCTGGGCGCGATCATCCCGGCGTTGCTGGTTGTCTGGGCGCTACGCCGCCGCCCGAGCGTGCTCTACTCGGCGACCCCCGCCGCCGCCGCCAGCGGGCGGACGCTCCGCGCCCTTCTCGCCTGGCTGCCCGCAGCCGCCCGCGTCCTCTGCCTCGCCCTGCTCGCGGTCGCCCTCGCCCGCCCGCAATCGATCGACGAGCGGACCAGCCGCACCACCGAGGGCGTCGCGCTCCAGCTCGTCCTCGACCGTTCGGGCTCGATGGACGAGGAGCTCACGATCATCGACAACAGGCGTGTCCGCCGTCTCGACGCGGCCAAAGAAGTCCTCGCAGAGTTCATCGCCGGCAACGGCGACGACCTGAAAGGCCGCGACGGCGACCTGCTGGGCCTGATCGCCTTCGGCTCATTCGCGGACACAATCGCCCCGCTCACCCAAGACCACGCGCCCGTGCTCGAACTGCTCGAGACCGTGGACGCCTCGCTGATCCGCGAGGAACGCGGCACCGCCATCGGCGACGCCCTCGCCCTCGCCGCCGCACGACTCGACAGCACCGAGAAAGCGCTCGCCGAGTCCCGCGACGCCTCCGACTTCACCCTCCGCGGCAAGGCGATCGTCCTGCTCACCGACGGCGAGAACACCGCCGGCTCCACCGATCCCCGCGACGCCGCCAGGCTCGCCGCGGGCCTGGGCATCCGCGTCTACGCGATCGGCATCCGCGGCGGCGTCCGGCGCGGCTTCTTCCAGACCCAGTCCATCGACGAGGGACTGCTCACCGACATCGCCGAGACCACCGGCGGGCGTTTCTGGGCGGTGGACTCAGGCGATCAGCTCCGCGAGATCTACGCCGAGATCGACACACTCGAGAAGACCGAGATCCGCGTGGACGCGACGACGGAGTACCGCGAGCTGTTCGCGCCCTTCGCCCTCGCCGCCCTGTGTTTCCTCCTGTGCGAGGTGCTGCTCCGCACGACGTGGCTCAGGAGGCTGCCGTGAACACGACCGACGCGCTCATGCTCTCCGACTCGCTCCGCCTGGGCGCGCCCGCGTTGGCGCACGCGCTGTGGATCGCCCCGGCTCTGGCGCTCGTCCTCTGGCTCTCGGGGGCCCGGTCGCGACGCCTGCTGCGCCGGTTCGCCTCGCCCACGATGCTCGCGAGCCTGGCCTCCAGCGTCAGCCCGCGACGCCGCCTCCTCAAGAACACGCTCATCGTCGTCGCCGCCGCACTCGCCGCCGCAGCGCTCGCCCGACCGCAGCTGGGCTACGAGGAGCGGACCGCGACCCGCCGCGGGCGCGACGTCGTCTTTGTCGTGGACGTGTCGCGCTCCATGCTCGCGGCCGACCTGGCGCCCAACCGTCTCGAACGGGTCAAGCTCTGGATGAAGGACCTCGTCGCCGCGGCCGAGGGCGACCGCGTCGGGCTCGTCGCCTTCGCGGGCGCGGCCGTTGTCCGTAGCCCGCTCACCCAGGACCGCGCGTTCCTGCTCATGGCGATCGACGAGCTGAGCCCGAACGCCGCGCCCAGGGGCGGGACCAACATCGGCGACGCCATCCGCAAGACCATCGACCAAGTCTTCACGATCGATCCCGAACACGTCGACGATCGCGCGCCCTACCGCGACATCATCCTCATCACCGACGGCGATGACCAGGAGAGCTTCCCCGTGGACGCCGCCAGGGCCGCGGGCGACCTGGGCGTCCGCGTCATCGCGATCGGAGTCGGCTCCTCCGGCGCCGGCGCCCCCGTGCCCGACCCGGACGGCCCGGGCTTTACCGAGTACGAGGGTCAGACCGTCCGCTCGGCACTCGACCCGGATTCCCTGGCCGCGATCGCCGCCGCCTCCGACGGCGGGGTCTTCCTCAACGTCGGCACGGGTGTCATTGAGCTCGACGAGGTCTACCGCGACCTCATCGCCGCCGCCCAACAGGGCGACCAGGGCGAGGCCACCACACGCGACTACTTCGAACGCTTCGCCTGGGTGCTCGTGCCCGCGTTCGTCTGCCTCGTGCTCGAATCGCTGCTCTCTGACCGGAGGAGAAGACGATGAGCACACCCACTCTCGCGGCCATCCTGCTCGCGCTGGGCGCGCCGCCCGCGGTCATCCCGCACGTCGCGCCCGAGCCCACGCCATCACCAACGCGGGCCGAGTTTGCCATCGACGCGCTCTCCCCCCGAGACATGCTCGCCGCCGCACAAGAACGCCTCGAGTCCGACCCCGATCTCGCGCTCGAGCTCTACCGACGCGCCGACCTGGCGTCACGCGATCCTGGCGTGCGCAGCACGGCACGGTTCAACCTCGCCCGGGCGGTCTACCGAGCCGCCGTCCCCGACGACGCGACGATCGACTCGCTCGCCCAGGACGAAGAGTTCGAGTCAACCCTCGATCGCCTCGCCGCCGCCGAGCGGGCGTTCCGCTCGACGCTCGACGTCGCGCCCGACGACGAGGCCGCGGCCCGCGAGGTCGAGCGTGTCCGCCGCCTCGCCCACGCGATCCGAGATCGCCGCGAACAACTCGAACAACAGGCCCAACAGCTCCAGGACATCGCCAACCAGCTCGACCAGCTCGCCGACCAGCAAGAGCAAGAGGCCAAGCAGAACGAGGAACAACAGCAGCCCCAGGGCGAGCCGCAGCAAAGCGCCCCGCAGCAGTCCCCCGAACAGGCCCGCGAGGACCAGCAAAACCTCGACCAGCAGACCGAGCAACTGCTCGACCAGCTCCGACAGCAGTCCGACCAGCAACCGAGCGAAGAGCAGAGCCAGCAGCAAGGCTCGCCGCAGGGCAGCCAGCAACCAAACTCCCCCGCCGAGGGCGTCGAGCAGGCCAGGCAGGCCCAACGCCAGGCGGGCGAGTCGCTCGAGCACGACGACCAGCAGGCGGCCTCCGCCGCCCAGCGAGAGGCCGCCCAGCGCCTCCGCGAGGCCGCCCAGCGCGCCCGCGAGCAGGCCGGCGAGCGTCAGCCCGGGCAGCCCTCCGAGGGCGAGGGCCAGCAGGGCGAGCCGCAGGATGGTCAAGAACAGCCCCAGGGCCAGCCGGGCCAGGAGGGCGAGCAGGCCCAACAGCCCGCCGAAACACCCCTCGAGCGCGCGGTCCGCCGCCTGCTCGAACGCGAGGAACGCCAGCGCGAGGAGCGGGACCGTGTCCGCCGCGCCTACCTGCCCGGGCCCGTCCGCGTCGATCGAGATTGGTAACCATGCGAACGCACACAACTACCGCCGCCCGACTCGTCCTCGCAGCCCTCATCATGTTGCTCGTGCGCACGCCGCTCGCCCACGCGCAGAACGACAAGATCAGCGTGACCGCCGAGCTCGGCAACGCCAGCGTCTACCTCGGCGACACCGTCATACTCAAGGTGATCGTCGAGGGTACGGACGACGCGGACGAGCCACAGATCCCAGAGATCCCGGGCATCGATATCGCGTCGCTCGGCGGCGGCCGGAACTCCTCCACCTTCGCCGTCTTCCGCAACGGGCGCACGGAGCGCACCGAACGGCTCACCTACATCTACCAGTACTCGATCACGCCCACCCGCGAGGGCTCGTTCCAGATCCCGTCTATCAGCGTGCCCGTCGGGGGACGGACGTACACCACAGAGCCGCTCCGGATCTCCGCCGTCGAGCCCCCGATCGACACCGATGCCCTCCTGCGTCTCGAGCTCGAGTCCGAGGAGGCGTACGTGGGCCAGCCGGTACGCGCCCGCGTGTCCTGGTTCTTCGAGGGTGTGGCCAACAACGCGAGCTTCCGCGCCTCGGAGCTGCCCGCCTCGATCGACGTGCTCCCGCTCCCCGCCCAGGCGGGCGGGCGCTCAGAGATCTACCGGATCAACGCGTTCGGCGCCGAAGTCCAGGCGGTCCAGACCCAGGGCGTCGTCGGATCACAGACCCGCCCAGCCCTCGTCTTCGAGGTCATGCTCATCCCCCGAGCCGCGGGCGAGTACCAGATCGGCCCGGTCGTCGTCGCCTTCAACCGCGTGCAGCGACGCGCCCGGCGCCTCATGTCCCGCTCCGAGGCGCCGATCCTCAGTGTCCGCCCCGTCCCCAGCGCGGGGCGCCCGCCGGGGTACACAGGTCTCGTCGGCGACTACGCGCTCGCACTCGCGGCCTCGCCGACGGAGATCAACGTCGGCGACCCGATCACACTCCGCCTGACCGTCCGAGGGCCAGAGCCCCTGTCGAGCATCGACGCGCCCGACCTCGGCGCCGACCCGGACATCGCCGAACGTTTCAAGCCCTCGGCCGACGGTTGGGAGAGCATCCGCCAGGACCGCGTCGGCGAGCGCACGTTCGAAACCACGATCCGCGCCCGCACCGCAGACGTGGATGAGATCCCGCCGATCCGCATGCCGTACTTCGACCCGGTCTCCGGTGAATACCGCTTCGCGCAGACAGACCCGATCCCGCTCGAGGTCCGGCGCACCCGCCGTGTCACCGCGGCCGATGCGATCATGGGCCCGGGGCGCGCCGCCCCGCCCTCCTCGCGCCAGCTCGAGCGGGGCGGCGACGGCGTCTGGGCGCTGCAGACCGACCCGGAGCGATTGATGGCCGACGACGGATTCGACCCCGCCGCCTGGGCCGCGAACCCGGCCGTTGTCACGATGCTCGCCGCCCCGCCCGCGGTGTACATGCTCGCAAGCGTCGTGGTCCTCGCCCGTCGCCGCGCCGACCCGCGGCGCGCCCGCCGCCGACGCGCGATCTCCCGCGCACGCTCGCTGCTCGCGCGGGGCGAGCCGAGCGAGGCCGTCCGCGCCTGGGCGTCGGGCGTCCGCGACATGCCTAGCGAGGCGGTGACCGCGGCCGACGTGCTCGCACTGGGCGACAAACCGACACACGCGGACGCGGCGTTGCTCGCCGGCGTCCTGCTCGGCGGCGAAGCCAGCCGGTTCGGCTCGCCGGACGCCCGGAGCACGGCAGAGCCGGGCAAGAGCGAGATCCGCGCCGCGATGACCCGACTCGAGAAGCACAGCAGAGCCACGGGAGCGATCGCATGAGAGCAATGCTGACTTGTGCCGTCGTCGCGATCTCCACGTTGTTCAGCGCGACCGCGCCCGCCGCGCAAACCCATCCGCCGACCGCCGCGACCGATTCGCCCGACGCCATCGTCGTCCGCGCGGCGGGGTTGATCGCCGACGCCGAGCGGGGCTGGGGCGACGACCCCGAGCACGCCGAGACGGCGTTGCTCGAGGCGGTGTCGCTGCTCGAAGCGGCGCAGGGTGCTGGGAGCCCGCGCAGCGTCGAGCTCGAACGCACGCTCGGCGCCTCGTTCCTCCTGCTCGGCGACCACGGGCGGGCCGTCGTACACCTGCGCCGCGCCCAGCTCCTCGACCCGACCAACAAAACGGTCCGCGAGACGCTCGACGCCGCACGCGTCCGCGTGGGCGGGACGCCGCCACCCGACGCGCGAGAGCGGGCCGCCCGGGCGTTGCTCTTCTGGCGTGGGTTCGTCCCGAGACCCGCGCTCCTGATCGTCGGCGTAGTCGCGTGGCTCGGCGCCTGGTCGTTGCTGCTGGCCCGCCGTCTCGGCGCCCCGCGAGTCACCACCCGCCTGGGCCTTGCCGCGCTGTTCGCGAGTCTACTCCCCACGGGTGCGCTCGCCAGCGAGCGTGTCATCCTCGCACTGCGCGCCGACGCGGTCGTCGTGCAGCGCGGCGTGCTCGCCCGCAACGGCCCATCCGACGACCTCTACCCCGCGACGTTCACCGAGGCCGTCGAGCCCGGGCTCGAGGTCGTCGTCGTCGATCACCGCGACGGCTGGGCCAGCGTCCGCCTCGCCTCGGGCCAGCAGACCTGGCTGCCCGAGAACGCGATCGAGATGGTTACTCCGTCGCGTCGGCGGTCTCGCTGAGCGTGATCGTGCGCGACATCCGCCCCGTCTTCTCGCCCGTGTGACGCAGTTCGAGCCGCGCACCCTCGTCGCCCTCGACGAAGAAACGGTGGATCACACTCCCCCGACCGGGCACACCCCGGGAGAGCTGGACCCGCCCGGGCTCGAACCGGGTCTCGTCGATCGTCGTGTCACGCCAGCTGTCGAGCGAGCCCGAGGCGACGACACCCGCCCCCGTCAGCTCGAGCAGATCGTTGGCGCCTATCCCGCGCTGCGCCGCGACCGCCGTCCGCGTCGGGATGATCGTCTCGTTGCGGACCTCTGTCGTCACACTCCACAAGCGTCCGCCCAGCCGCTGGACCTCGACGCGACCAAACGCCACACGCGGCATCTGCGAGGCGTGGAGCATCGTGAACGCGAAGTTCCGGTGGCAGTCTTCCTCGAGCATGAACGTCGGTGTGTTGCGGCTCGACCACTTGTTCAGCCCGCCGACCAGCACCGTCCCGTGCTCCGGGTGCTCGACCTCGCTGTAATCGGTGAAGACCTGCCCGAACTGGAGTTTGTCGCGAAACGTCCAC
The DNA here is from genome assembly GCA_029260515.1 of Phycisphaerales bacterium. Lineage (GTDB taxonomy): Bacteria > Planctomycetota > Phycisphaerae > Phycisphaerales > UBA1924 > JAJRXR01. The sequence goes on from JAJDDC010000040.1 coordinate 400,654, forward strand.
ATCTGCTCGTCGCTCGGGCTGTCCACGCCGCGCTGGAAATACTTGCCCGCGTTCCAGATCTCGTTGGTGAACGAGATGATGCCCAGCGACTCGGCGGTCCACGTCACCTCGCCCCCGTGCACGTCGTACAGATCTTTGTGAATTACAAGGTATTTGTAGTAAGGCAGCAAGTCCTCGCCGAGTCTCCCGATCTCGTCGTACACCCGCAGGTCCGTCCGCGGGTACCGGTCGGTCATGTACGACGCTCCCGGACCGCGGAGCATCATCCCGCCGGAGTTGTGGTAGCTCTGCACCGCCGCGATGTTCGTGTGCCCGACGATCCACTCCCCGATCGCCCGCGTCTCCGGATTCGAGAACGGGTATGTCCCCGCGCCGTACTGGATGTAGTTGGGCTTCCAGTCCCCGGGCCAGTTGCGGTTCATGTCGTCCCCGCCCGGCCCGTCCTCGTTCGTTCGCCCGACGCCGTCGTTGTCGATCCCCTCCTGGCCAAGGTACGTCCACTCCCCCTTCTCGTCGGCGCCGACGCGCCGGAAGATCCGCGGGTCGTGCCGATCCCGCTCCCACCGCCCGTCAGGATCACGGACCCACATCTGGGTGATCGAGCCGTCCCCGTCCAGGTCGTCCGGCCCGTCCTCGTCCACGAGCCCGTCCCGGTCGTTGTCCACCGGTCGTTGGTTCCAACGCGGGTAGTGCGGCGTCCCATCCGTATCAAAGAACGCCGCCCGCGAGTCCGGGTTCACCATGGGCAGCAGGTAGAACGCGTACGCATCCATCAGCTCGGTAAGGTCCGCGTTCACGCCGTGCGCCTTGGTCAGGTACCACAGCGTGTACAGCACAACCTCGGGACCCTGGATCTCGTTGGCGTGGATCCCCCCGTCGATCCACATCGCGGGCTTCTCGTCGTGGGCGCCGGTCTCGGGGTTGTTCAGGATCGCGATCGTCATCCCGCGGTCCTGCCCGCTGCGCCCGATCGTGCGGAGCGTGACAAGGTCCGGGTAGGCCGCGGCGATGTCGCCGAACGCCTGGTCGATCTCCTCGACCGTGTGGTAGCGATTGAACGCAACCTCGACCGCGCCCTCGATGTGCTCCTGCGCCACGGCGGGCGCCGCGAACAGCGCGCCGACCGCGATGAACACGGCCCCGACCTTGTACCCGAGGATGTTCATATCAGGACTCCTCCCGAAGCGTCACCGTCTGCACGCGATCGCCGTACACATCCGACCGCACCCGCAGCTCGATCTTGTCGCCCGCCTCCCCCGTGATGACCCACTCGGCGTCCGCGTGCCCCCCCGAGCCCGGGATCGACCACATCCGCACCGCCCTGCTCCCCGAGACCACCCGGTCCGGCTCGACCCCGAGCCAGACGACCTCGGGAGGCAGCCGCCGCGCCTTCACGCCCATCGCGCTCCGAGTGGGCAGGTAGCCCTCGTTCGTCGCACGCACACGGACACGCCACAGCCCGTCGCCGACACGCTCGACCCCCGCCTCGCCGACCGCGAGCCGTGGCAGCCTGCCCAAGAGCGCCGCGACGAACTCGGTCTGCTGATCAAACAACACCCCCAGCGTGTCCTCGGGCGGATTCATCCGGAACCCGGGCGCAAACCCCCCCACCTCGACCGTGCCCAGCTGCGGGTGTTCGACCTCGACCCACTCCACGAAGCCGGCGCCGTCCCGGTCGTCGTCCGAATGCTTCAACCAGGCCAGCTCGTCCTTGTCCGCCTTGGGCTTGTCCTTCTTCTCCTTCGACGGCTCCGCCTCGCCCGCGTCGTCCTCCGCCGCAGCCATGCCCGGGTCGGGGTTACCCTGCGCCATCGCCATCACGCGCACGCGGACTGCCTCGGGCAGCTGCGCCAGCGCCGCCATCTCACGCTGCTGGTCCTCTGGTGACATCGTCTCGTACTCGGCCATCATCGCCGCGCGCACGTCGGTGTCCCCAGTCAGGAATCGGATCAGGTTCTCCGGCACGCCCTGCTCGCGGAGTACGGTCGCTTCATCGACCTCTTCGCCCGCCCCGTCCTCCTCGCCGTCCTCCGCCCCGGCTTCAGCGTTGTCCTTCTTCTCGTCCTCGTCCTTCTTCACCTGGTCGGGCCGCACCCAGACCGGCGTCGAGAACGCCCAGACCCCGAAGTCCGTGTACGCGTAGGCCGCCAGCGAACCGTCCGCATCGCGCGTCGGCGCCCCGGTCATTCCTGTGATGTCGGTGAAGACCTCGCCGACCTTCTTGTGGTACGACTCGTCGTCTTTCTCGATCCCTCGAGGCATCCGCCCGCTCTCGTCGTTCTTCCCCGTCCCGGGCGTCTTCACGAGGTTGTCGTGCGGCCCGTACACGAGCACCGCGACAATGTTCGACCGCGTCTGCAGCCACGCGACCAGCGCCAGCGACTCGGGCTCGCTCAGGGGGTACGCGCCCGCCCCGTCCTTGTGCTCGGGGTACAGGGACGGGAAGTTCATGTCCAGGTCCACGCCCCCGCCGCCCGATCCACGCGGGCCGTCCTCGTTGAACAGTCCGTCGCCGTCGTCGTCGCGCCCCTCGACGAGCAGGGCGTACGCGCCGTTCTCGCCCGCGCTGGCCTCGCCCTTGCGCATCAGCCGCGGCTCGCCCTCGTCGATCACCCAGCCCGTCTCGAGCCCGTACTCGGAAGGCGGGTCGAGCACACGCATCATGGTGACAACGCCGTCCCCGTTCAGGTCGTCCCCGCCGTCCTCGCCGACGCGACCGTCATGGTCCGCGTCCACGGCGGCGCTGTTGCGTCCAGAATCGAGCCGCGCCCCATCCGGGTTCATGTCCGCGATGATGTAGACCGTGTGCGACCCGAGCAGCCCGCGGTGGTCCGCCAGCAGCCGCTCGCCCACCGCCGCCGCCGCCGCCCGCCCGACCGCGTGCCGCCCGTCCACGCCCGCGACAATCAGCAGCGCCGGGCGCTGGTCGCGTGTCCGCCCGAACGCGTCTTCTCCCGGCTCGCCGAGCGTGACCACCCCGATCGGGTGTCCCCCGCGAGAGTCCCCGATGACGCTCTCGTCGCGCCACACCCCGCCCTGCGCGAGGACCGGCGCCGCCAGAACGCACAACGCCAACGGCCCTGCCATGCAAAACCCGCACCCACTCGTCCACATCTTCATCCGGGCTCCTCCACGCGCGCGCCGCAAACTGGCGTGACGGCTCACCATACCGCCTCACACCCCCCGGGCGGCGCCGCCGCCCACGATTCTTCCCCCATTCAGGGCCTCCCCAGCCGCTACCCGACGAACCCCATCACACCGATCGTGGTCATCTGGTAGACTGCACAGCGGAGGAAATCTGGAGAGGGATCGTGCCTGGCCACGTGCCCGAAAGGAGTCACGGATGATCGGCAACGACCTGCTCCGGTGGGAACTGCCCGAAGAGGCGGACGCCCGCCGCGACGGCCCAAGCTTTCGGGCCGACACCGACCAGTCCGGCGACTGGTACGTCTGGCGCCGTATGGGCGCCAACGGCTGGGCGACCCTCCGCCGATGCGAGGACCGCGAGGACGCCCGCCGCGTCGCGACACAGCTCAACGCCCGCGAGGGCGTGCCCGGCTGAACCCACCGCTCTCACCCCACTGACCACGCTCGATCGCCAAACCACCGGACGCCCGCCAGGGCCATGGCCGCATCTCCGCGCCCTCCCTATGATGGACGCGTGCCGGAACAGCCCGGCGCCACCCGCGGGTGTAGTTCAGTGGTAGAACGTCAGCTTCCCAAGCTGAATGTCGTCGGTTCGATCCCGATCACCCGCTTTCACCGTCTCGCCAAGCGCCTCCTCTACCAACCACCGAAGCACGCACGACGATCTATCGTGACGTGTGATTCGCCCGCAACGGTGCGCGAGCACGCCCAGCCCGCGGGCAATCTCGCCCGGGCGCCGTGACCGCGCGACTCCGCACCACGCACAACGCCCCTGCATCCGCCCGGCCACCCCGGGCCCACCCCCGCGTTCTCGGACGCGCCCCGCACGCGCCCCCCGCACATCCCCGATCCCACCCGCCCCAGCCTCGCCCACCCCCCGCCTCACGCGCCGAGACAGCCGATACCCACAGGCAGATCCCACGCTCCCGCGCCACGGGCGGACACACATGCCACGCCACGACACAAAGCCCAACATCGAGCCCGACGCGAACCCCGGCGCCACCGGCTTCGACGACGGCGTTGACGAGAGCGCCCTGCTCGACCTCATCTCGGGCATCGAGTCACGCCTGGGCGACCTCAAGGCCACCCAGCACCTCGCCGCGACACACGCGCCACACGACGTCCCCGACGACACGCCGCCCGCCGAGATCAGCGAGCCCGCCGACATCCGCGAACGCGTCCGGCGCCTCGGCGACCGTGAGCGCGACCTCTCGAGCCGGGAGCAGGTCCTCGTCGCGCAGACCGAGCGCATCGACGAGGAGTGCAAGCTGCTCGAGCAGGCCCGGGCACAGATCGCCGCGCAGCGCGACACGCAGCGCCAACGCGCCGAGGACCTCGCCCGCGACCGTGACACGCTCGACGAGCGCGCCAAGGACCTCGAGTCGCGTGAGAAAAGCCTCGCCGAACAGCGGGAGGTCACCCAGGCCACCTCGGCGTACGCCGAGGCCGAGCGGGCCAAAATCGCCCAGGCCCAGTCCGAACTCGCGACCCGCGAGAAGGACGCCGCCGAGCGAACCATGTCCCTCGACGAGCGCGCCGCGACACTCGACGCCCAGGGCGCCGAGCTCGTCGCCCTCCGAGAGCGGCTCGCCGAGCAGCAGTCCGGCCTCGAGTCCGAGGCCAAGCAGTACGCCCAGCTCCAGGTAGAGATGGCCGCCCTCTTCGAGCGCCTCTCCGAGGCCGAGCAGGCCGCCAGTGCCCACGCCCGCTCGGGAGACGCCACGCCCGAACTCGACGAGCACTGGCGTTCACTCGAGTCCGAGTGCACGCGCCTCAAACGCGAGCTCTCCACCACCCGCAAGACACTGCGTGAGGTCGAGCAGGACTCCAAGTCCCGCGCCAAGGCCGGCGACCCCCCACCCAAGCGCACGCCCGCGATCGAGCGCACACCACACGCCGTCTGGGTCTTTACCGCAAGCTGGCTCATCTCCGCCGCCCTGCTCGCCCTGGGCGTCCTCGTCGCGCTCACCTCCGCGAGCCCCGCGCCCGCCGCCATCCTGCTGGGCCCCGCCTTCACCGTATCGCTCGTCTGCGCCGCCTACGTCGCCCGCAAGCTGCTCAGCCCCGCGGTCATCGCGCTCGCGCTCGTCGCCGCGACCTTCGGCCTCTGGGCCCCCGCCTGGGTCGAAGGCCTCCGCGAGACGCTCTACCTCTGGAACCTCCCCCTCGAGCCGCTCCCGCAGATCACCCACCACCTCGTCCCCCTCGCCGTCGCCGCCGCCGCCTGCTCGCTCGCGATGACCTGGGCCCTCTACCTCACAACCAACTCCGCCAAGGTCCTCGGCGCCCTCCTGCTCGCAACACTCGCCATCGTCCCGATCCTCCTGGCCCCGATCGGCGAGCCTATCCCGACCGTCATCGCCGCCCTCGTCTGGCACGCGATGACCGCCGGCGCCCTGACGCGATGGGCGCTGGGCGCCGCCCAGCCCGACGCCAACGCGACGCCGCCCCCGCCGCCGCTCTCGCACCGCCCGGGCCTCGTCTGACGCCCCCGCGCCGCGCCCCCGCATCCGCTCCCGGTACCGGTGCTACGCTCACGCCCCGAGCGCGCCATGACGGCGCCCGCCCGGAGCGACGCACGCATGGACCTGCCAGACCCCCCGAAGCTCGCGCTCTTCCGCTCCAAACCACTCCCGGTCGATCGCCTCATCCGCCCGTTCCAGGAGTTCGCACGCTTCGGCGCCGCCGGCGGCATCGTCCTGATGCTCGCTGCCATCGCCGCCTTCATCATCGCCCAGACCGCCTTGTACGAGGACTACCACGCCCTCTTCCAGCACGTCCTCAAGATCGGCCTCGACGACTGGGTCATCGACGTCCCCCTCGGCAAGACCCAGAAACCTCTCTCGCTCGAGCTGTTTATCAACGACGGCCTCATGGCCGTCTTCTTCCTCTTCGTCGGGCTCGAGATCAAACGCGAGCTGCTCGTTGGTGAACTCTCAACGATCCGCAAGGCCTCGCTCCCGATCGCCGCCGCCGTCGGCGGCATGCTCGTTCCTGGCCTCATCTACGCCGCCATCAACTGGGGCACCCCCCAGGTCGACGGCTGGGGCGCCGCCGTCGCGACCGACATCGCCTTCGCCCTCGGCGTCCTCATGCTCCTGGGCAAACGCGTCCCCACCCCCCTCAAGGTCTTCCTCACCTCGCTCGCCATCGCCGACGACCTCGGCGCCCTCGCCGTCATCGCCATCTTCTACACCGAGTCACTCAACACCGACGCCGCCCGCAACGCCGGCATCGTCCTCATGATGCTCATGGCCCTCAACTGGCTCGGCGTGAAGAAAGTCCTCCCCTACCTCATCCTCGGCCTTCCCCTCTGGTACTTCACGCTCGAATCGGGCATCCACGCCACCATCGCCGGCGTCATCCTGGCCGCGACCATCCCCGCCCGCGAACGCGTTGATCCCGACGCCTTCCTCGAATCCAACCGCAACGCGCTCGACGTCTTCGAGCGCGCCAAGGCCCAGGCCCCCAACATCCGCAAGAACCCCGACCTGCTCGCCGCCGCACGCACCATCGAGCTCAACTGCGAGCACGTCGAGCCCCCGCTCTTCCGTCTCGAACACAAGCTCGCAGGGCTGTGCGCGTTCCTCATCATCCCCGTCTTCGCATTCGCCAACGCCGGCGTCCATCTCGCCGAGGACTCCGAACTCACCTCCCGGGTCACGCTCGGCATCGTCGCCGGCCTCGTCATCGGCAAACCGCTGGGCATCTTCGCGATCTCGTTCTTGGCCGTGAAACTCCGCATCGCGGATCTCCCGCGGGGCGTCACCTGGAATCACATCCACGGCGCCGGCTGGATCGCCGGCATCGGCTTCACCATGTCGCTATTCATCGCCAACCTGGCCTTCAAAGACTCGCGCCACGACCTCGACCAGGCGAAGATCGGCATCCTCTTGGCATCAATCATCGCCGGCGTCATCGGGCTCACCGTCCTGCTGCTCACCGGTACCAAGACGCCGCCCGCGGGAGCACCAGCCCCGCCCACCGACTCCCCCCCCACCGACGCCCGCGACGCTCAGTCCAGCGCCGGGTCGTAGTACTCGTCGATCGGGATCCCGTTGTAGGTGTACGAGCGGATCTCGAACCGCGAGTTGTCCCGCAGGATCCGGTCCTCGATCGAATCGTGCGACCCCAGGTACGTCTCGATCAACGCCTCACCCGACGACACCCACCGCGCCGAACCGTCGGCGAACGAGATCTGCACCCCGTTCTCCTTGTGGTTGTTCCACTCGTTGGGCCAGTTCGAGTCCCCGTCCAGGCGCCCGGGAATCCCCAGCGCCGCGGCGATGCTGCTCAGCTCGTCGTTGTCGTTGTCGAGAAACAACGTCGTCCGCGACGGGAACCGCACCGTCCGCTGCGTCTTGAGCAACCCCGGCGCCTCGTCCGCCCGGTCGTACAGCGGCACGTACGAGTCCGGCGTCGGCAACCGGAACCCGAGCTGGTTCCGCACCGACCCCGTGAACGGCGCCGGCGGCACCACCTCCCCGTCCGGGTACTTCCCGGGCGAGAACCACAAGAACATCTCGTACGAGTGACCCCCCATGTCGTCGTCGCGGTCCGCCGCCGGCGCGAACAACTGCATCGGGAAGTCACGCCCCACCGCGTCGGGCAGGTGCATCAACGCCCCCGGCAGATCGCTGAGCATGACGTCGAGGTCGTCGATCACGTTCCGCGTGCTCGGGCACAGCCCGACGTCGTACGAGTTGAGGTAGTCGGGGTAGAGCCACCCGAGGTTGTCCTCGAACGAGTGAAAAGTCGGGCAGAACAACTCCTTGGGCGTGTCGTTCGAGTACGACTGCCCGGCCAGCGCCATCTGCCGCAGGTTCGACAGGCACCGCCCCCGACGCGCCACCCCGCGCGCCGCCCCCAGCGCCGGCAGCAGGATCCCGATCAGCAGCGCGATGATCGCGATCACCACCAGCAGCTCGATGAGCGTGAACCCAGCCCCGCCCCCGCGCCCCGACCGTCTCCGAGTCAGTATCACCACGCCGCCGGCCCTCCAGGCTTGCCCCGCACACGAGTCTACAGGATCCGCCCCGCGGCCCCACCCAGACCCGCCGACCACCCCCACGCCCGCCACCAGCCCCCCCAACCCCCCACACCGCCAGGCCGCACCGCCGCAGTTCCTCCGCGCCCGCACACCGTGTATTCTGGCATCCCCAGCGCAGGAGAGAGCCCATGCACCGCCCAAGCCCGTTCGCCCTCGCCGTCCTCGCCGCCGCGTCGCCCGCGATCGCCCAGCCAACCGAAGACGTCGCGGTCGATCTGCTCGACGTCGAGCTCCGCTGCCAGTTCCTGGGCCCCTGCTTCGAGGACCAGTTCCGCGACTCGATCAACGACCCCTTCCCCGCGGGCCCAGCCCAGTTCATCCTCCCCGCCACCGGCTACTCCTGGTTCATCACGGGCCACCTCGACACCACAATCCCCCTCGCGCTCATCGTCCCCTCCGGCTCCTCCCTCGCCGAGTTCATCGACATCGTGGACTCGGGCAACTCATTCCTCACGACTGGCTACGTCCGCTACCCCCAGGCCTCGTTCCCCGATCCCGAGAACACGCTCTGGAGCCAGACCTTCTCAGGCGCGTTCGGCAACGCCGAGTTCATGCTCGACCTCTCTCTGAACATCAACCTCACCGTCACCGACCAGGGCGCCATCGTCGGCTCCATCACCGACATCGACATCCCCACGGGCTTCCTCACCGGCACCGCCACCTTCACCGACGGCTTCTTCCAGGCCTCCACCTGGGTCCCCTCCCCGCCCCAACAAACCGAGTGGCACTTCGACGGCGACTTCTCCGCCGCCCCCGGCTCCGACGGCGCGAAGCTCGACTACCTCGACAACCCCGCCTTCGGCCCCATCACCGGCGACGACCCGGGCGACCCGGGCGACGACATCCCAACCGGCGTCACCCAGGCGCAGTCCTCGTTCATGACCACCACCGCCCTCGGCATCCCGGGCCCGGGGGGCGAAGAAGACACCGTCTACTGCACCAGCCCCGCGCGCAACCTCTCCACCAACAACCCCGACCACCTCAGAGGCGTCGGCCTCGCCTTCTACCCCGCGACCCAGCCCGTGTACCCCGGCAAGTTCTTCGGCCAGTGGACCCTTATCTTCGACCTCTACATCCCAGCCCAATCTTGGTACGAGGACTTCCCCACCAACACAGACCCACGCGAGTTCGTCCTCGCGCTCATGCAGGGCTCCGACGACAACACCGGCTCCGCCGACGCCTTCTTCCGCAACACGGGCGCCGGCGTCATGACCTTCGGGACCTCGGGCGACGACTTCAACGCCCCCATCTACCAGCCCGTCCCCATCGCCCCCGACTCCTGGTTCCGACTCGCACTCGTCTGCGACGACTTCTCCAACGGCGCCGTCCGCGTCTTCGTTGACGGCGTCTTCCTCTTCGAGACCGACTCCAGCTGGGTCTACAACCAGGTTGATCCCACCAACCCCCAGTACGCCGACGCCGAACCCATCGACCCCGCCGACTGGGCCGCCTGGGGCCAGTTCCCCAGCCCCTGGGCGCTGTCAACCGGCACGGCGCCCGGCTCGCTCGGACCCACCGGCTGCAACTCCAACATGTGCCTCTTCGCCGACAACCGCGACGGCGCTTCCGAGACCGCATACCTCGCCAACATGTACTTCATCGACGACATGCTTTCCGACTCGACCATCGCGGGCCTCGCCGGCCCCAACGCCGACGGCATCGTCCTCACCAGCGCCGGCTGCAACCCCGCCGACCTCGCCGAGCCCTACGGCGCCCTCGACTTCTCCGACGTCCTCGCCTTCCTCACCGCCTTCGGCAGCGCCGAACCCCTCGCCGACCTCGCCCCGCCCACCGGGGTGTTCGACTTCTCCGACGTCATCGCGTTCCTGACAGGATTCGGCGCCGGCTGCCCCTGAGCAGCCACGACCCTAGATTCATAATATTGGCATATTCGGAACCAATCGCGACCCCCCGCGGATAGCGAACCGAGACCGCCGCGCTCCGCGGCGCCCTCCGCCACACTCGTGGCGTGCAGCACGCTCGTGATCACATCACAACCGGGCGCCCGCCCGAGGAGAGACATCGTGCGCGATCACCGCTACACCGCCGTCGCCCTCGCCGTGTCCGCGATCACCCCCGCGCTCGCGGACGGCCAGACCACCCAACAAGACACGCGCTGGTGCACGACCGGCTCGCCATCCTCCTACGTCCGCGCCATCGAGCGGGCGATCGCCGACGGCCTCGTCCACGATCACGCCCTCGCCCCAGCCATCCCCGCCACCCCACGCATCACGTTCCCCGCTTCCTCGACGCGCGGCGCCCCCTGCCTCGCCCCGGAACAAATCTACCTCTACGAAGACACAAACGCATTGCTGGTTTCCGCATACTCCTCCGGTGAACTCTTCGCGTTCATGGTGCAGGCCGCCAACCAGCTCATCGCCGAATGGGGCGACAACTACGACTTCATCGGATTCTGGATGGACTTCACACCCACCGATCAGCTCGGGTCGGCCGCGTTCTACCTCCCTGTGATGAACGACGTCACGGGCATCGGCTTCCCCGACTCGGATCTTCCCGACATGATGACCTTCGACAACCACGACGCGCTCGGCCTGGCGGGCGACAACGTCGATGGCCTCGTCATGATGTGGAACGTCAACGACGCGCTCTGGACAATCCCCGGCGCGACCCGCGCCATCATGGGGCACGAGTTCGGTCACCGCTGGGCCTGCTTTCTCCCGCCCACAAGCGACGGCATCGAGTTCCAGGGCGACAACACCGAATGCTATGCCGTGTCCCACTGGAACTCCCGCGTCGATGCACAGGCATCGGTCCTCGGCATCTCCGAATGGATCGGTTCCGACCCCGCGGTCCTCACGCCCCAGTTCTTCAACTACATCAACTTCAACACCGAGATCCCCAACCCCCCGACCGGCGGCGGCCTCTGGAGCTACCCCGAGCTCTACCTCATGGGGTACGTCTCGCCCGCGGAAATGGACTCGCTGACCCAGGAGTTCCGATACATGGTGGACGCCGTCTGCGACCCCGCAACACCCCACGCGGGCGCCATACGCGCACTCTCGTCGGCCGACATCATCGCCGCCGCAGGGCCCCGTGCCCCCACGTCCACCGACCCGGAGTCACAAAAGCATTTCCGCGCCGCGTGGATCATGGTCCACCAGCCCGGCTCGCCGCCGAGCCCCAACGACTTAGCGCTCGCGACCGAGTTCCTCGAGCAGAACACGACCGACTGGGGCCCGAGCACCCTCTCCCGCGGCTCCATCAACCACGCCCTCTTCTACGACCCGGACTGCGACGGTGTCCCCGACCCGCTCGGCTGCAACCCCGCCGACCTCGCCGAGCCCTTCGGCGCCCTCGATTTCTCCGACGTCCTCGCCTTCCTCACCGCCTTCGGCGCCGCCGACCCCCTCGCCGACCTCGCCCCCCCAACAGGCGTCTTCGACTTCTCCGACGTCCTCGCCTTCCTGACAGGCTTCGGCGCCGGCTGCCCGTAGACAACGCCGCGCCCACCGACTTCTCAGACGTCCCCAGATTCACGATCCACCCGAGTTCCATGCGCCAGCCCGCGCTTTCGTTGCATCCCCACGCCCCCGGGTGAGAATGCACGAAAGCGAGGCCCGCCATGCGCACACCACACGTTATCGCCCTCTCCCTCCCCCTCCTCGCCGCGTCGCACGCGGCCGCAGGCGACTACTTCTGGACCAACCCCGCCGGCGGCGCATGGTTCCAGGGCGCCAACTGGCTCGGCGGCGCCCAGCCCTCCGCCTTCTTCGCCGACGTCATCATCGACGAGCCCGGCGAGTACACCATCGACATCGCCGGCCAGTGCGTCTCATACCCCGTCAACGCAGACACGCTGAGCGTCCTCGCGCCCGACGCGACGCTCCGCATCGGGGGCTGGTCCTGCGGCGCCCCCAGCTCCGCACGCGGCATCGAGCTCAGGATCTCCGAATCGCTCCGGAACAACGCGCGCATCCAGCTCCACGAGGGCGCCCTCGGCGCCCCCTCCCTGCGCCTCCACACCGCCGCCGGCCAGCCCGCGACACTCGCAGGCTTCGGCGTCGTCTCCCTCGCCAACGGCGCCGTCACAGGCGAAGGGCGCCAGCTCGCCGGCCACACCATCCTCGGCGCCGGCTCGGTCTCCCTCGCCCACAACGAAGGCTTCATCACCGCCTCCCCACGCACCGACCTGCTCGGCGCCCAGCACACCACGCTCGACCTCGACGTCGGCATCAACACCGGCCCGCTCTCGGCAGAGCCGGACGCCACGCTCTCGCTCGCCGCAACCCTCAACGAAGCCGACATCGCCGCCCAGCCGGGCGGGACGATCCACCTCCGAGAAGTGCACAACGCGCCCGGCGCCGTCATCAGCGCCGCCGGCGGCGCCCTCGTCGTCGATGGACCCCTCACCGGCGGCGCACTGCACAACACCCTGCTCGGCTCCGCGAGCATCTCGGCAGTCGGCGACGTCGTCCTCGTCGGCGAGTTCACCGCCTCCGGGCGCGCGCTCGCCCCCGGCTTCTCCAACAACGCCACCATCACCGTCCCGGATCGCTACGAGCTCCCGGGCGGCTCACAAATCGACGGCGCCGGCACGATCCTGCTCCACGACGGCGCCCAGCTCGTCGCCGTGGACCCGGGCCTCCCGGTCATGCTCAAACCGGCCCAAACCGTCTCCGGAACCGGCGCACTCGTGGGCCCGTTCTCCATCATGGGAACGCTCTCGCCAGGCACGCCCACCGAGGCCGGCGAGCTCACGCTGACCGACGCCGTAACACTCCACCCCACGACCGAGATCCTCATCGACGTGCTCTCGCCCGAGGACTACGACCGCGTGGTCGCCTCGCCCGCCAGCCCGATGATGCCGCTCGACGGCCGGGTCTCGCTCAGGTTCCTCGGGCACACGCCCTGCCTCGGCGAGGAGTTCACGGTCCTCCAGACCTCCGGCCCGTACACCGGCCAGTTCGCCAACCTCGACACACCAAACCTCGACGCCGCCTACGCCATCGCCCTCGAATACCGCGCCGCCGCCGTCGTCGCACGCGTGACCAGCGCCGCCTGCCCCGCCGACCTCGCCGAGCCCTGCGGCCAGCTCGACTACTCCGACGTCATCGCGTTCCTCACCGCCTTCGCCGCCGCCAGCCCCTCGGCCGATCTCGCGCAGCCGACCGGCCAGTTCGACTTCTCCGACATCCTCGCGTTCATCTCCGCATTCGCCGCCGGCTGCCCCTGATCGCGTGCCACCGCTCTTCTCGTGTGATCGCCCTTGAGTTCGCCCCCGTCCCGTGCACAATGGCGCCCGGGGACCCCTGATGACCACGACGACGAGCCTGTACGCCTACGCCGCAGCAATCGCGCCCGCCGTGATCGCCCCGGCGCTCGCGGCGCACGAGCCCACACCCCGCGCCGCCCCGCTCCTCGCGGCCGTGGACGCCTTCCCAAACCACCGCTTCGAGTTCCCCGCAGATCTCCAGGTCGCGCCCGACGGCAGCAACCGCATCTTCGTCGTCGTACAGAAGAAGGGTGTCATCCGCGTCTTCCGCAACGAGCCCGACCCCGGCCCCCCCACGACCTACCTCGACATCTTTGATCGCATCGACACCAGCGGCGTCGAGTCCGGAATCCTCGCACTCGCCTTCCACCCCGACTACGCCAACAACGGACACGCCTTCGTCACCTACACCACCCACGACGGCGACATGTGGCACTGCATCGTCTCCCGATTCACCGTGTCCTCGGGCAACCCCGACCGCCTCAACGTGTTCTCCGAACTCGTCCTCCTCGACGTCCCACAGGACCAGCCAGACCACAACGTCCACCGACTCGCCTTCGGGCCCGACGGCTACCTCTACATCGCCGCGGGCGACGGCGGCAGCCCCGGCTCCGACGCCGAGAACGACGCCCAGAACCCCGCCACACTCAAGGGCTCCATCCTCCGCATCGACGTTGACAACGCCGACCCCCCGCTCAACTACGCAATCCCACCGACCAACCCCTTCGCCGGCAACGAACTCGGCTACCGCGAGGAGGTCTTCGCCTACGGCGTCCGCAACCCCTGGCGCATCGTCTTCTCCCCCGACGCCAAGCTCTGGGTCGGCGACGTCGGCGACGCCTCGCGCGAGGAGCTCGGCTGGGCCACCGCCGGCGACAACCTGGGCTGGAAGTTCGCCGAAGGCTTCCGCTGCAACATCAGCCCCGACTGCCTCGACGAATCGCTCACCCCACCACTCCTCGACTACAACCACGAGTTCTCCGCCGAAGGCGGGTTCGCCATCACCGCGGGCCAGGTCTACGCGGACCCCTCCTGTCCCGCCCTCTTCGGCGCGTTCATCTACGCCGACTTCATCACCGGCAACTTCTGGGCCCTCCACTACAACGACGACGGCCCGACCGCCAACACCAACGTCCTCCCCCTCTCCGGCGTACGACCCACAGCCTTCGCCCGCACACAAGACGGCGAGCTTCTCGTCACCGACTACACCACCGTCGGACGCATACTCCGGCTCGAACCCATCAACCTCTGCCCCGCCGACTTCGCCCCGCCGCTCAACAGCCTCGACTTCTCCGACGTCATCGCCTTCCTCACCGCATTCGCCGCCGCGCTCCCAACAGCAGACCTCGCCCCGCCGAAGAGCCAGTTCGATTTCTCCGACATCGTCGCATTCCTCGGCCACTTCGCCGATGGCTGCCCCTAGCGCCCACGACACAACATGCAAGCACGCCCCGGAGCCGTCATGCCCCTGATCCGCATATGTCTGGCAACGCTCGCCCTTGCCGCGACCGCGGCATCCGCCCAGCGCGGCGCCACCGTCAATCTTGTTGACGCCTTCCCCAACCTCACCTTCTCCTCCCCCGTGGATATGCTCGCCCCGCCCGACGGCTCCGACCGCCTCTTTGTCGTCGAGCAGTTCCCGGGCATGATCACCTTCTTCGACAACTCCCCCGCCGCAACCACCAAGTCCACCTTCCTCGACCTCTCCGACCGCGTCTTCATCTCCGAAGAGGGCGGCATCATCGGCCTCGCCTTCCACCCCGGCTTCGCCAACAACCGCCACGTCTTCGTCACATACGCCGTCGAGGGCCTCTTCGGCCAACAGCACTCCATCCTCTCCCGCTTCACCACCACCAAGGCGAACCCCGACCTGATCGACCTCGATTCCGAGATCATCCTCCTCGACATCAACACCGCCCGACAGAACCACACCATGCACCGCATCGTCTTCGGGCCCGACGGATACCTCTACGTCTCCGTCGGCGACGGCGGCTGCTGCGGCGACCCAGACCACAACGCCCAGGACCTCACCACACTCAAGGGCTCAATCCTCCGTCTCGACGTCAACAACACCTCTATGGCCCAGCCCTACTCCATCCCCCCAACCAACCCCTTCGCCGGCAACACCGACGGCCACCGCGAAGAGATCTTCTGCTACGGCCTCCGCAACCCCTGGCGCTTCACCTTCGACTCCCAAGGCCGCCTCTGGATCGCCGACGTCGGACAAAACGTCCGCGAGGAGATCTCCTGGGGGCACAACGGCGCAAACCTCGGCTGGCCCATCATGGAAGGCTTCGCCTGCTACCCCAACGGCCCCTGCGACCAGACCGGTCTCACCCTCCCTCTCCACCAATACGAGCACCAGTTCAACCCGGGCGGCGGCTTCGCGATCTCCGGCGGCTACGTCTACGAGGGCTGGAACTGCGGCGCACTCCACGCCAAGTACCTCTTCGCCGACTACATCTCCGGCAACGTCTGGGCCATGGACTTCGACGACTCCGGCTCCCTGGGCGTCACCAACATCGCCCCGCTCACCGGCCGCCGCTTCTCCGCCTTCGGCCGCGACGCCCAGGGCGAGATCTACATCGCCGCCTACGACAACGACCGCATCTACCGCTTCGAGTCCCCCGGCTTCTGCCCCGCCGACCTCGCCGAGCCCGAGGGCGCCCTCGACTTCTCCGATGTCACCGCATTCCTCGTCGCCTTCGCCACCCAGAGCCCCGCCGCCGACCTCGCCCCACCCGCCTTCGTCTACGACTTCTCCGACGTCCTCGCCTTCCTCACCGCCTTCGCCGCCGGCTGCCCCTAGACGCCCCCCCACCCCCACGCAGATCCGCCACGCCAAAGATGCAACCGATCCCGATTGTTCACGTATAATGCATATACGCGAACACTATGCTCCCGCCCACCATCCCCCCCCGCGGCCGATCTACCGGCAAGCCCTCCATGCGCCACCACGCCACCAAACCCGCCGCCACAGCATTCCTCTTCGCCATCGCCGCCAACCACGCTTTCGCGATCGACGTCGTCTTCATCCCCACCGGCCCCGTCCCCCCCGGCGCAGCCGCCGTACTGACCGACGCGGAGATCTACCTCGAAGGCCTCCTGCCTGATCCCATCACCATCCAGATCAACGTTTCCTTCTTCGACGGCGCCGGCGCAGTCGCCAACCCCACCACCGTCGTGTTTGACTACCCCACCTTCCGCGCAGCCCTCATCGCCGACATGGACGCCGACGACTGGATCCACAACTTCCTCCCACACGCCGCCGTCCCCTCGCTCGTCCCCCCCGCGGGCGCCACCGCCCAGGTCCACCAGGTCTCCGTCCCCGCCGCCCTCGCCCGCGCCGTCGGACTCCCAGCCCCGATCCTCGCCGGCGCCATCTCCGTCGGCGACGACCTCGACACAGACCTCACCGACGGCATCGGCATCCCCATGCTCGACGCCGTCGTCCACGAGGTCGGCCACCTCCTCGGTTTCGCCGCCTACTCCATCGACGTCCCGGGCCACGCCGGCCGCCAGTCCCCCCTCGACCTCTTCCGCTTCCCCGCCAACGACGGCGTGAACGACGCCAACCCCGACACGCCGCTCGAGTTCTCCTCCCGACCACGCACGCTCACCAATAACTCCCCCGCCGGCGGCCACGTCATCGACGTCGGCTCCGCCGACCTCCCGATGCACACCGGCACGCCCACCCAGGCCTCGCACCTCGTCATCGTTGACTTCCAGACCACAGGCGTCATGGCCGCCATCTTCCAGGGCAGGACATTCTCGCCCACCTTCTTCCGCACCAACGACCTCGCCATACTCGACGCCATCGGATGGGACCTCGCCGACGCCTGCGCACCCGCCGACCTCTCCCCACCCTTCGGCACGCTCGACTTCCTCGACGTCCTCGTCTTCATCGCCTCGTTCGAGGGCGCCAACCCACGCATCGACCGCGCCGAACCCTTCGGCGTCATCGACTTCTCCGACGTCCTCGCCTTCCTCACGACATTCGCCGACGGCTGCCCGTAACCCACCACACCAAGCTCCCCTCTCGGCGCCCCCCGCGATACCCCACGATCGCGGGCGCGGCGCCATTCCCGCACGTGCCTACCCTTCCTTCTCGCCCGCACACCACTCTTCTCGGGAGCCCGGAGATGTCCCAGACACCCGTCATCGTCGCCGCAAAGCGCACCCCCATCGGCCGCTTCTTCGGCTCC
Organism: Phycisphaerales bacterium; assembly: GCA_029260515.1. Lineage (GTDB taxonomy): Bacteria > Planctomycetota > Phycisphaerae > Phycisphaerales > UBA1924 > JAJRXR01. Next base: position 418,289 of record JAJDDC010000040.1, read on the forward strand.
CTCGCCAACACCCCCTCCCCCCAACTCGGCGCCTACGCCATCGCCGCCGTCCTCGACGAGGCCCCCGCCCTCAAAGCACACATAGACGAGTGCATAATGGGCTGCGTCCTCCAGGCGGGCCTCGGCCAGAACCCCGCCCGCCAGGCCGGCCTCAAGGCCGGCCTCCCCACCACCCTCTCCGCCAAGACCATCAACAAGGTCTGCGGCTCAGGCCTCGAAGCCGTCATGCTCGCCGCCCAGTCCATCAAGGCCGGCGACAACCACGCCGTCATCGCCGGCGGCTTCGAGAACATGACCGCCGCGCCGCATTACGCGACACTGAGAAACGGCATCAAGTTCGGCGACGCGAACTTCAAGGACCACATGCAGCACGACGGCCTCACCTGCGCCCTCGAGTGCTGGGGCATGACCAACGCCGCCGACCACATCGCCAAGAAGTTCGACATCTCACGCCAGGAAGCCGACCGCTTCAGCGCCCAGTCCCACCAGCGCGCCGCCGACGCAACCAAGGCGGGCCACTTCAAGAGCGAGATCGTCGCACTCACAGGCGAGCAGATCGGCAACCGCAAGGCCCCCGGCCCCGAGGGCGGCCTCGCCGCCGACGAGGGCATCCGCGCCGACTCCACCCCCGAGGGCCTCGCCAAGCTCCGCACCATCCCCGCCCACGAGTTCATCACCGCCGCCAACGCCAGCCAGATCTCCGACGGCGCCGCCGCCCTCGCCGTCTGCTCCTCCTCCAAAGCCGAGGAACTCGGCCTCAAGCCCATGGCCAAGATCGTCAGCTACCACACCCACGGCGTGGACCCCAAGGACATCTTCGCCGCCCCCATCGGCGGCATCACGGGCGCCCTCGACAAGGCCGGCCTCACCATCGACGACATCGACCTCTTCGAGATCAACGAGGCCTTCGCCGCCCAGGTCCTGTGCAACATCAAGGAACTCAAGGTCCCCGAATCCAAGCTCAACATCTGCGGCGGCGGCGTCGCCCTCGGCCACCCCATCGGCGCCTCCGGCGCCCGCGTCCTCACCACACTCCTCCACCAGATGCAACGCACCGGCGCCAAGCGAGGCCTCGCCGCCCTCTGCCTCGGCGGCGGCAACGCCGTCGCGATGGTTGTGGAATCAGCCTGACGCGTGCGCCTCCGCGACGCGAACCGACGCCGCATTCAGTTCCAGGATCCGACACCGGACGAACTCGCCCGGCTGCGCGCTTCGCGAGGGTCGCTCCTTCGCGCCTGGGATGGTTTCGGTCTCTGTGTGAAGCTTTTCGGCGCCGCCCTCGCCTCCCTCATGGTTCTGCTCATGGTGCAGCTGATTCTCAATCTGGTTCTGGGTATCCCGCCCCACACCTCTCTCCCCATCTCCATCGGCTTCACCCTCGGCGAGTTCTTCCTACTCGTACGCATCGCATGGCGAAACGACCGCCGGGCAGAAATTGCATACATGCGCACCCGTACCGGCGCCTGCCCCGCCTGCGGAACAGGAATGCCCGTTAGCAACGCCCGGGACAAATGCCCGAACTGCGGCGGCGCATGGGCCTTCGATCTTGAATACTGAACCCCGGCCCGGTGCCGTGGAGACGCCGTCCTCGGCTTCTCCACGAGGCTCTTCCAACCACGCCCGCGCCCGCCGTAGACAAGCCACACCGCCGTCCGCACGCCACCCTCAACCCCACGGTGCCACGGCTGACCCGTAAGAGCAGCCGCGATCCCCCTCCCTCTCCCCCCGAGGAAAAAGCCGGGCCGAGGGGCTCGGTTTTCTCCGTCTCCTCTGCACGCTTCAACTCCCATTTCCTCCCCCTACCATCCCACCTCCCGACCTCCCGATCTGCCGACCTCACGACCTCACGACCTGCCGACCTCCCGAGGACCCCCCATGCCCACCTACCTCATCACCGGCGCCAACCGAGGCATCGGCCTCGAGCTCACCCGCCAGCTCTCCGCCCGCGGCGACCGCGTCATCGGCGCCGCCCGCACCCCGGGCGCCGCCGACGAGCTCAAGGCCGCCACAGACTTCGTCTCCACCGTGGACACCAGCAGCGAGGCCTCCATCGCCGCCATGGCCAAACGCCTCGCCAGCGAGCCCATCGACGTGCTCATCAACAACGCCGGCGTCTTCCCCGACACAGGCGTCACCTCCTGCCTCGAGACCACCACCGACATGATGCTCGACGCCTACCGCGTCAACGTCATCGGCCCCCTCCTCATGACACGCGCCATGCTGCCCAACCTCGAGGCCGGCAAGCGCAAGCTCGCCGTCCAGATCTCCAGCAACATGGGCTCCAACACCGAGGCCACCCGCGTCAAGCGCACCGGCCACCTCGCCTACTGCGCCTCCAAGGCCGCCCTCAACATGGTCAACACCCTCATGGCCAACGAGCTGACCGACCGCGGCGTCGCCTCCGTCGCCCTCCACCCGGGCTGGGTCAAGACCGACATGGGCGGCGACAACGCCGAGCTCGAAATCCCCGCCGCCGTCGCCAAGATCATCAAGACCATCGACAAACTCAAGCCCGCCGACAACGCCCGCTTCATCGACTTCGAGGGCAAGAAACTGTCCTGGTAGATCACAGTTACACGCCCACCCTCCCCCCCGACCTGCCGACCTGCCGACCTGCCGACCTCACATTTTCTTGTTCGCCGGTGGTAGAAATCCGCCGCGAGCGCAGTACCCTCACGCCTCACCGATCCGGCGCGCGTGCGTCGGCGGTCCAGTCGGCCCCCAGCCCAGGAGAACCCCAATGACCCACGACACCGACGTCGTGCCCGTCGCCCGGGCGATCCGGACGACACCGCCCGCCGCCCAAAAGGCGCCCGCGATCCTCGTCCCAGGCTGGCCCGTCGCCGGCTGATCGCCCGACAAACCACGCCGCCGCCCGTTTGTCCGCGTGCGCTCCCCGAGCCGCATGGACGACGGGCGCCCAACTCTCACCGCGAACCCGTTCCCGCGTCGGCCAGCCGCCGCCGCCGTCCGTCCGAGTGTGCGCACGAGGCGCACAGGAGGTGTCCCATGAACCGCCTTGAACAGAGCGAGCTCTCCCGCCGGGTGCGGGCGCGGCTCGATGAATCACTGCGTGATCGCCTGGAATCCAACCGCGCCGACCGCGAGGAGCTGCGGCGCCTCGTCTGGGAGGTCCTCCGACGCGAGGCCGCCCGCAGCGCCGAGACCCGCGAGCGGGCCGGGTCCGCGCGATGACGCGGGCAGCCCCTGAGAAACCCGAACCCGCCCAGGGGGCGCGGCCAGACCGGCCGCGCCCCTGGTCGTTTTTGGACTCGAGCGGGGATCCGCCCGAGCGCTGAGAGATCCGCCCCCCGCGCGCAGAACCCTCGCGGAGACGGCGCCGGGTGGGGCGTCTGTGGAGGGCAGGCCATGACGGCACAGCGGACACTCCGGATGAGCGAACAGCCCTCGCGGGCGAGAGCGCTCGCGCGCGCGCTCGCGGCGACACGCTCGTGCGACTCGGGGCGCGAGGAAATATGGAAAGAACTGCGTTGCCTGCTCCGCGATAGCGCACGCAGGAGGCTCAACGCGCTCCGCAGTTGATCTCATACCCCGCAGCAACCCAACGAATCGGCCGCCCCGTCAGCGACGTCGGCGTCGAGCCGCGGCCAAACCCGCCACCGCGATCAGACCCGTTGTGCCCGGCGCGGGGTTCACGACCCAGATCGAATCGCCACCCGCGCCGATCCCCTGGACGTGCCCGGCGATCCGAAAATCCAGATCGCTGAGTGAGTCGATCACCATCTGGTACGTGAGCCCGCCCCCGTAGTCGAACCGTGTCGTGAGCAACTCACCCGGGTTGATCGCGTTGACGTTGGGCATGGGCGAATCGGGATCCGCCGAGAAATGGTTGCCCTGCCAGGCGCCGCCAAAGAACTGGATCGATCCCGCCGGTGTGGGCGGCGTTGCGGGCGTGGAGTACTGCACCCCCCCGCCGTTCATGATGTTCGCGTTCGCGAGTAGCCCCGAAGTGTTCGAGTTCTCGATATAGATCGAGGTCAGGTTTGCCGGCTCGGTCGAGTCGTTGTGCCAGACAAAATCGATCGTCGAGCCGTTGTCGATGACATCAACCCAGATGTCGATGTTGCCCGTCGGCACGCCGTCGGCGTTCTCGAAGACGAACAGGTCGAAGCGGGTCGAGACACCCGCGAGGGCGCCCGAACTCAGGACAGCCAAGGCCGCTGCTATCGAGATTGTGCGCATGATCCCAACTCCTCTCGGGACCGCCGGCGCCGACGACCGTGTCGGCGGCGGACCCGCCCGAAATGTGCCACGAGACCCGGCGGGGACCAGCAAACTCCGATAATCACCGCGTCTCCAGCCCCCGCCGAGGGCGGGGGCGGAGCGAAAAGCATCGCAAACCCATAGATCCCAGGCTTTTATGTACCGCGGCGCGCCCCCGGGCGGAAGGCTCGGGTGGTGGATTGGCGCGCAGGAAACCGCCGGCCCGGGGCCGGCGGTTTGGGGGGGCGTTTTTTTGGGACCGGATCTCAGCGTCGGCGGCGGCGCGTGGTCAGGAGGCCGGCGGCGCCGAGCAGGGCTGCGGTCCCGGGAGCCGGGGTGACGACCCAGAGGGAGTTGTCGTTGGGGTCGAGGCCCTGGACGTGGGCGGCGGCTCGGAAGTCGCCCGCTTGGAGGGCGGCGATGACTTCGTCGGCGGAGAAGCCGGCGCCGATGTCGAAGCTGATGGTGAGCGACTCGCCCGGATTGATCGCCTTGAGCATGGGCTGCGGGGTGTCGGGGTCGGCGGAGAAGACGTTGCCCTTCCAGAGGCCGCCGAAACTGGCGATCGAGCCGGCGGGGTTCGGGGGCGCGGAGCCCTCGGAGTAGATGACGGTCGCGGTGTTGTGGATGGTTGCGGCGTCGAGGGCGGCCTCGGCGAAGTCGGACCCCTCGAGGTAGATGTCGGTGACGGTCGCGGCGATCGAGGAGTCGTTGTGCCAGATGAGGCCGAGGGTCGAGCCCATGTCGATGGCCTCGATCCAGATGTCGAGGCCGGCGGTGGGCGCCGCGTCGTCGTTCTCGAAGACGAACATGTCGATGCGGACGCCGGCGGTGGCCGTGGAGCCTGCGATCATGAAACCGATCGCTGCCGTTGCGATGGCGGTGGTCTTGCGCATGTGTGGGTCTCTCTTCTCTCGTGGATCGTGGGATCGCCCGCCTTGTCGGCGGGGGGCTCTCTCACGGGAGAAGGTGCCACGCGATGGGGGATCCGCCACGGATTGCGGCGGTCGCACGTCTTGGAGGGGTCGGTGTGCGCGGGTGTGCGCACATGCGCGGGTTGTGCTGGGGCGGGGTGTGCGGCCTGCGCGGGTTGTGGGGCGGCGTCAGGGGCTGGGGCGCTTGGTCGCGACGAGTTCGACGACGAAGTGGAGCGTGTCTTCGGGGCCGAAGACGTCGGGGTAGCGCTGGCGTTTGGTGATGGCCGGGGGCATGATGGCGTTGCGGCGTTCGCCGACGCGCATGTCGGCGACGAGTTCTTCCATGCCGTCAACGACCTGGTCGGCGCCGAGGGTGAAGGAGATGGGCTGGTCGCCCGACTCCCAGGTGGAGAAGATGAGCGTGCCGTCCTCGAGGGAGGTGGACTCGTGGACGGTGACGGCGTCGCCCCATTGGGCGCGCTCGCCTTCGCCCGGGGTGACGACTTGCCACTTGAGGCCCGAGTCGGTGGTGGTCCAGGGCTCGGTGTGGGCATCGGGCGCGGCGGCGGGGGCGGCGTCTTGCGCGGGGGCGGCGCAGGAGTTCCCGCTGCAGCACCCGGAGGCGGAGAGGGCGAGGAGGGCGGCGACGGGGAGGGCGGCGTTGGCGGCGTGCATGCGGGTGGGCCTCCGGTGTGTCCGGGGGGTACCGGGGGTGGATGGTCGAGGTTGAGGGTGACGCGGGCGTGGCCGGGGGATGTTGCGGGCGCGGGGGGCGGGGTTGGGATCCCGCGGCTTTCGGGGGGAGGAGGGGGAGGAGACAGGCGGGACGCCTGCCCCACCGAGGAATGGGAGAGTTTGAGGAGTGTCGTCGCGGCCTTGCGGGCGGTCTCGCGTTCGGTGGTGTTCTGCGGCTCCTCGACGGCGAGCTGGGTGAGGCGGGTGAGGGCGGCGACGCGGGACTGGGCGGCGATCACGCGGGCGCGGAGGTCGGCGAGGGCGGCGATGGCTTCGAGCTGATTACGCGCGGATACGGAGTTGGCGCGTGTGAGGAGTTGCTGCGGGGTGAGGTTGTGGAGTTCGGCGGCGGCGAGGACGCCGAGGGAGCCGTCGAGGAGGTCGCGGAGGAGGGGGGGAGAGGCATTGGGGATTGGGCATTGGGGATTGGGGGGAGGCGACGGAACCGGCCGGTTGGAAACCGGCCCCACCGGGGGGAGGTCGGTGGTGGTGTGCGGGTGATGCATGCCGCAATTGTTTGTGGGGTGGCGTGCGCGGGGCAAGTTGGGATGGGGGGAGGACGGGGAGTTTGCGCACGGGGTGGGGAGGTGGGCGGGAGATTGTGGTGGTGAACCGTCGTCGGCTCGGTGGTCGCGAGCGGCACTGACCGGAGGACCGGTCGGTGGCACGGCGGGGTGGCGTGGTCTGGAGCGGAGCGGGAGGGCACGGGCGTGCGGACGCCGCATGGCCTTCGCCCGATGGGCTCAGACCGTGGCACACGGGAGTCTTGACCCGTCATGGTGGCGTGCAGACGGCGTCGGCCTTGTGCACGTGGGCGCGGGGGCGGTCGGGCTGACTCGTGCAGAACCCGGGCGCCCGCCCAACGCCGTCTTCGGCTTTGGGCGGATCGCACGCGCTGCCGCGCCTGCTCCGCCCAAAGCTCCGCTTCGCTCCGCGTTGGGCGGGCACCCGGCGTCCGCCTTCTGCACGGCGGGCGCGGGCGTGGTTGGACACGCACGTGGAGAAGCCGAGGACGGCGTCTCCACGGCACCCGGCGTTCACGTGATAGTCTACAGAGAGCCCGTGGAACTGCAGGAGATCTCCGGAATGCCTCATACGGTCCGCGCTTACGCATGGAAGGTTGAGGGAGGAGTTTTTGAAGACTCCCTCGACACAGAAGAGGGACTCGAAGTGGCCGCCGCCATGATCGGACAGAATTCTCTTCTACATATTGAAGAAAAATTCAACATGATTATGGAGAACTATGCGGAGTTTGAACAATCGCTTTTCAATGCATCAATTCGTCAACGGTTATTCGCGTCTGATGAATGGGTAGACGACGTCTCCACCATATTTGAGATCAATCGACGACTACTAAACCTGTGCGGCTCATGTCGGCTATACATCGACCACAGTTGCCATGACATTGCCGTTGCACTCGGGCGAAACTCCGAAGTACTCGCAGCGCACAGAAAACAGCAGCGCCGCGTCCATAGTGAATCTCCCAGCTATCGGTTCATGGAAGAGCTTCGCAACTACAGCCAGCATAGAGGAATGCCTGCCAATAGCATTCAGTACCCAAAACACAGCTTCTTTTATGGCGACAGGCCTTACCATGAATACCGCTGTGGGCTGTTCGTTAGTCGAAGCCGGCTACGGAATGACAAAAAGTTCAAGCAGTCAGTATTGAGTGGCTTCGGGGAAGAAGACCGAGTCGACCTAAAACCAATCGTGCGTGATTACGTGTCTCGACTTAACGAAGTACACAGTGCATTGCGATTGCAAATGAACCCGTATCGTGCGAGATGGATCGAGACGCTAGCAAGCATTAAACAGCGAGTAGAGTCCGCAACTGAACAGAAAGTAGACGACGTGGAAGTTATTGAGCGGAATGACGCCGGCGAACCGCTGCGCTCCGGTTTCATCTTTGACGGCCCTGGCAACAAGATAGATTCTCTCGTTCGCAAAAACCGATGCGTTATGTATTTACGTAATCAGTACGACTCCACCTGTATTTTGGGCGAGTTCTTCGATGCGTATCTCAAAGACGCGAAGCCAATCTAGGTCCACACGCAAGACGTATCAGTCGTCATAACTCCGGCGCGAAGCCTCGTCTCATGGTGTTCTCGCAGCTTGCTCTGGGTTCGACGAACTGGAGGAGGTATTCGCGGCCGCCGGCTTTGGAGCCGACGCCCGAGAGGCCGAAGCCGCCGAAGGGTTGGCGGCCGACGAGGGCGCCGGTGATGGAGCGGTTGATGTAGAGGTTGCCGACGCGGAAGTCGAGCTTGGCGCGTTCGATGTGGGCGGGTTTGCGGGTGAAGACGCCGCCGGTGAGCTTGTAGGGGTGGTCGTTGGCGAGCTTGAGGGCGGTGTCGAAGTCGGGGGCGTGGGTGACGGCGAGGACGGGGCCGAAGATCTCTTGCTGGTAGATGGTGTGGGCGGGGGTGACGCCTGAGAAAATATGCGGGGGGACGTAGGGCTTGGCGACCTTGGCTTCGAGGTCATCTGGGACCTGCATCGCGAGTTCCAGCTTGCAGCCCTCGTCGATGGCGGTCTGGATGCGCTTGCGGATGTTGGTCGCGGCTTCGTCGTCGATGACGGGGCCGATGTCCGTGCCGGGGTTGGTGGGGTCGCCGATGATCAGCGAGTTGGTCGAGGCGACGAGGCGGCGGAGGAAGGTCTGCAGGGCTGGGCCGTCGGGGCCTTGGGGGTCCACGACGATGCAGCGGGAGCAGGCGGAGCATTTCTGGCCCTGGAAGCCGAAGGCGGAGGCGCGGACGCCGAGGACTGCTTCGTCGAGGTCGGCGGAGGAGTCGATGATGATGGCGTTCTTGCCGCCCATCTCGCAGATGACCTGCTTGACGTGGGGTTGGGGGTATGCGGAGGGGGGGTAGGAGATGGGAGCACGGCTGCCGCTTCCGCGGTCGGGCGTGGCGGCGTCATCGGGGGATGCGGGTGTGCGGGCGGCGGCCTGGATGATGTCGAGGCCGACGGCCTTGGAGCCGGTGAAGGCGATGAGGGCGACGCGGGGGTCGCGGACGAGTGCGGCGGCGGTGGTCTCGCCCGGGGCGGGGCAGAAGTGCAGGACGTCGTTGGGCGCCCCCACTTCGCGCATGCTCTGTGCGAGGATGTCGTACATCGCCCTGGCGATCGCGGGGGTTTGCTCGGCGGGTTTGACGACGACGGTGTTGCCGGTGACGAGGGCGGCGGAGGTCATGCCGGTGCAGATGGCGAGGGGGAAGTTCCAGGGGGAGATGACGAGGGCGACGCCTCTCGGGGTGCGCCAGATCTCGTCGAGCTCGCCGATGAAGCGGCCCATGCGGGTGCGTTCGAAGAGGCGGGGCGCCTCGCGGGCGTAGAACTCGAGGAAGTCGATGGACTCGGTGACGTCGGCGTCGGCGTTGCGCCAGTCCTTGCCGTTCTCCTTGATGATGAGCGCGGAGAGGGGGTCGCGCTGCTCGCGCATCTTGGCCGCGGCGCGGACGAGGACCTCGGAGCGCTTGACGGGGTCGAATGCTCGCCAGGCGGGGAAGGCGGCGTGGGCCTTGGCGACCATCTCCAGGCCCTGCTCGGGCGTGCGGTCGTTGGCGATTGATGGGACGGTGGCCTTGGCGATGGCGGCGGCGAAGGCTGCGCGGCGGTCGGCGCGGGCGAAGTCGTGGACCGGCTCGGTGAAGAAGGGTTTTCCATCGCCGACGTTCGGGTGCGCGTACGAGAGCTGGTGGCGCTCGGGGGCGATCTCGGAGAGGTCCGGGGCGTGGGCGTAGAGCGCGGTGTCGGTCGTGGTGGCGATGTGCTCGGCGTGGCGTGGGCGGGGCGCGGGCGGGGCGAGCAAGAGTTCGGGTGATTCGTTGTCGAGGAAGCCGGCCTTGAGCCAGGATTCGTTGGAGGTGTTCTCGAGCAGGCGGCGGACGAGGTAGGCCATGCCCGGGATCATCTCGCCGACGGGGACGTACTCGCGGACGCGGAGGCCCATGTCGGAGGCGGCGGCCTTGAGCTGGTCTGCCATGCCGTGGAGCATCTGGAGCTCGATGGCGTCGGTCCCGAGGGCGCGGGACTCGAGGGCGGCGAGGCAGTGGGCGATGGAGCGGACGTTGTGCGAGCCGAGGGCGAGCTTGAGCCCGGCGTCGGAGTTGGAGCGCGGGGTCGCGTCGAGGATGACGTCGGTCATCTGCTCGAAGCAGAGGTCGGATTGCCACTTCTCGCCCCAGACGGGGCAGGGCCAGCCTTCTTGTTCGGCGTGGATGGTTTCGAAGTCCCAGTAGGCGCCCTTGACGAGTCTGACCGAGACGGTGCGGCCTGTGCGCTGCGACCACTGCGCGAGGCGCTTGGCGTCGGCGACGCCGGAGCGGAGGTAGGCCTGCATGGCGATGCCGGCGTCGAAGTCGAACTTCTCGCAGCAGCGCATGAAGCAGTCGAGGGTGAGGTCTTTGAGGGCGTGGTGCTCCATGTCGAAGTTGATGAAGACGTTGTTTGCGCGGGCTTTGATGAGGATGGGCTCGAGGCGTTTGATGGCGTCGTTGATGGCGCCGTCGGGGTCGATGGGGTCGAACTTGGCCGAGAGGCTGGAGAGCTTGATGGAGACGTTGACGCGGGGGATGGGGCCGAGGTGGTCGCGTTCGAGTCGTTGGCTGGGCTTCCAGGTGGAGGCCTCGCCGTGGAGGTTTTCGACGAGGTCGAGGTACTTGTCGCGGTAGGCGTCGGCCTCTTGGTCGGAGACGCAGGCCTCGCCGAGCAGGTCCACGGAGAATGCGATGCCGTCGTCCCAGAGCTTGCGGAGCTTGGGGAGCGCGTCGGCGGCGTCGGTGCCGGCGATGAAGTTGGAGGCCATGGACTTGATCTGCGACGAGATGGTTCTGGCGGCGAGTCCCTTGGCGATGGCGCCGGCCTTGAGGGCGAGGTCCATGCCCGGGGGCGCCTTGACGCCCGGCTGGGTGAGGTAGTCCACGAGGTGGTTGTGGACCATCTCGGGGGTGGTGAGGACGGGGAAGGCGTCCACGAAGCGGAAGAGCTGGACCTTGAAGTTGTGGTCCTTCATGGACCAGTCCATGAGCTTGTCGGAGTAGAAGCGGGCGGAGAGGAGGGAGGACTTGTGTGCGCGGGCACGGTCGAGGAGGTCGGCGCCGATCTCGAGGGTGCGTTGTTCGATGGCGCGTTGCGCGGGGGTGACGGGGATGAAGGCGCCGTTGGTTGGGGTGGCGTGGGGCACGCCCGGCGTGGTCGGCGCGGGTTTGTGCTTGCGTGTGAAGAGGGGCATGCGGGGGCGTTCCTTGGGCTCTGTTGTGAGCGCGGGAGTATATGGGGAGGGTGTTCGTTGACCGGGGGTCGTGGGTGGGCTGGAAGCCAACCCCTCCGAGGGAGTGGGAAGGGCCCGGGGGGAGGGCGTCGGCTACTGTCTTGCTGTGGCGACGGCGGTGACCATCGGGAACTTTGACGGGGTGCACGCGGGGCACGCGGCGCTGGTGCGTCGGGCGCGGGAGCTGGTCGGCGATCGAGGGCGGGTGGTGGCGCTGGCGTTCGACCCGCACCCGGCGGGTGTGCTCCGGCCCGGGGGCGGGCCGGCTCGGCTGACGACGTACGCGCGGCGTGCGGAGCTGCTGGGGGCGCTGGGTGTTGACGAGGTCGTGCGGCTCGACCCGACGCGGGCGCTGCTGGGGATGGGGGCGGACGAGTTCGTCGCGCGGGTGGTGCGCGATTGGGCGCCGGACGTGATCGTCGAGGGGCGGGATTTCTGCTTCGGGCGCGGGCGGTCGGGCGACGTTGGGACGCTGCGGACGCTGGGCGGGGTGCACGGGTTCGTTGTCGAGGTTGTGGACCCGGTCCGTGTGGCGTTGACCGACCAGAGCGTGGTGGTGGCGTCGAGCTCGGTTGCGCGGTGGCTGCTCGAGTACGGGCGCGTGCGGGACATCGCGGTCGTGCTCGGGCGGTCGTACGAGCTGGCGGGCGAGGTTGTCCGCGGGGACCGGCTCGGGCGGACGATCGGGTTCCCGACTGCGAACATAGATTGCGAGACCACGCCGCCTTGCGACGGGGTGTACGCGGCGGTCGCGACGCTGCCCGACGGGCGGCGGGTTGACGCGGCGCTGAGCGTGGGCACGCGCGAAACGTTCGACGGCACGGACCGGCGGGTCGAGGCGTTCGTGATGGGCGTGGGAGAGGCGGACGAGGACGGGGCGCTGGCGGGGATGGCGGAGTACGGCTGGCGCTTGCGGCTGGAGCTGGTGGGGTGGGTGCGTGACCAGGCGCGGTTTGCGTCGGTGGACGCGCTGGTCGAGCAGATGGGGCGCGATTGCGCGCGGGCGGGCGAGATGCTGGCTGGGATAGGCGGCCGCATCGCGGTCTGGGAGGACGCGTGAGCGAGCAGGCCTGGGAGACGAACACGACGCTGGAGAAGATCGCGGCGTGGCTGGGCGAGAAGCGTTCGGTGGTGCTGCTGACGCACGCCAAGCCGGACGGGGACGCGATGGGCTCGACGCTGGGCCTGGCGCGGGCGATCAACCTGGCGCGGGGGACGAGCGGGGCGGCGGCGACGGCCGAGTGCTGGTACTGCGGGCCGATGCCCTCGTGGTGGCACGTGCTGGCGCGGTCCACCAAGGTGCGGGAGGTGGAGCCGGGCGTGGCGCCCGCGTTCAACCTCGATCCGGAGGCGGTGGTGGTCTGCGACACGGGGAGCTGGGGGCAGCTCGACAGCTACGCGGAGTGGGTGCGGGCACGCACGGAGCGTGCGTGCGTGATCGACCACCATGCGCACGGGGACGCGGACGTCGCGGGGATGCGGTTCATCGATACGTCGGCGGCCGCGGTCTGCCAGACGATGGCGGAGTTGTGCCGTCTGGTGCTCGGGCTCGGGTCGGTGGGCGGGCTTCCCCTGGAGGTCGCCGAGCCCCTGTACTTCGGGATCGCGACGGACACGGGGTGGTTCAGGCACGGGAACGTGAGCCCGGACGTGTTCCGGACCGCGGCGGGGCTGCTCGAGGCCGGCGTGGACCACGAGCGGCTGTACAACGAGTCGGAGATGAACGACAGGCCGGCTCGCTTGCGGCTGCTCGGGCGGGCGCTGGCGTCGCTCGAATACCACAACAACGAGACGATCGCGTTGATGTCGTTGACGGTCAAGGACTTCGACGAGACCGGGTCGGCGCCCGGGGACTCGGGGGGATTCGTTGATGTGGCGCGGGGTGTGAAGAAGGTGCGGGTGTCGGCGATCCTGACGGAGGTGGAGGCGCACTCGGAGGACGGGCCCGTGACCAAGATCTCGCTGCGCAGCAAGGGCGGGGACGACGCGGTGGACGTGAACCTTGTCGCGCAGAAGCTGGGCGGGGGCGGACACGCGCGGGCGGCGGGGGCGCGGGTAAAGGGGTCGCTGGACGAGGTGAAGGCGAAACTGCTCGGGGCGCTGGCGTGAGCAAGAAGAAGGCGGGGCGCGGCGGGGCGGGGGCGGGCAAGTCCGAGATGCGGGAGCGGGTCGAGCGGGCGGCGCGGGAGGTCGCGCGCGACTCGGTCGGCGAGCCGCGGGGGGTCCGCCCGGGCAAGCGTCCGCCCCTGCGTGTGTTCACGAGCACGCTGTGGGAGTACCCGAGCCAGCACTACGACGCGAAGTCGTCGCGCGAGCAGGGGAGCAAGGACTACGTCGGGGCGACGCCGAGCTGGGTGATCTGGCAGCTGTTGCAGCGGTACACGCGCGAGGGGGACACGGTTGTCGATCCGATGTGCGGGTCGGGGACGACGCTGGACGTGTGCACGGATCTGGGGCGCAAGGGTGTCGGGTTCGATCTGGCGCCGGCGCGGGGGGAGATCGGGCGGGCGGATGCGCGGGAGCTGCCACTGGAGACGGGGTCGGCGGACTTTGTGTTTGTGGATCCGCCGTACTCGACGCACGTGGCGTACTCGGACGACCCGGCGTGCATCGGGAGGCTCGACGCGGGAGAGGCGGCGGGCGGCGACGAGGGCGGGATGATGGGGGCGGCGTACTACGAGGCGATGGAGGAGGTCATCGCGGAGATCGACCGGGTGCTCAAGCCGCGGCGGTACATGGGGTTGTACGTGTCGGACTCGTTCCGCAAGGAGAAGGGCGTGAAGGGGGGCGTGTTCATGCCGATCGGGTTCGAGCTGTTCTCGATCATGCGGGACTATTTCAGGCCGGTGGACATCGTGGCGGTGGTGCGTCACAACCAGAAGCTGGGGCGGGGCAACTGGCACAAGGCGGCGGAGGAGGGGAACTTCTTTTTGCGGGGGTTCAACTACCTGTTCATCATGAAGAAGGAAGAGGCTCAACGCTGAGGGACGCGGAGACAAGATTTTGTTGTTGCGTGACGCTGTCTGGCGACTCGAGTTAGTCGCGATCGTCGAGGACGGGGGCCAGGGCGTCGAGCAGGGGCTTGAGGTGCTTCTCGTAGCGTTTCCACTTGGCGCGTGAGGTGGTGTAGACGGGCATGCCGACCTGGTCGACGTGGAGGGTGCGCGCCGGGCGGTTGCGCTCGTGGAAGCTCAGGACGTCGTCGGACCAGTCGAGGTTGACGAAGTCGAGGAGGCGGCGCGAGGCGGACTCCTGGTCGGCGAGGATGTCCTCGTAGCTGACTTCGAGCATGTGGAAGGGGACGCCCGAGTCCGGGATCGCCAGCCGCCAGTGGTCCATGAGGCGGGCGTAGAGGCGGTAGAAGCTGGCGATCCAGCGGAGGTCGGTGGTCCAGGCGAAGCCGGTGAGGAAGTTGCGGAAGTAGCACGAGAGGCACGTGTCGCGTGGGTCGCGTGTGGTGTGGATGACGCGGGCGCCCGGGAAGAGGATGGGGATCAGGCCCAGGTAGATGAAGTTGTGCGGGCGTTTGTCGATGACGTGTTTGGCGTTCGGATCGATCGCGTTGAGGGCGGCGAGGTACTCGCCGGCGGCGGCGGCGGCGTCGCGCTCTGTAAACGTCTTGAGCGACTCGGCGAGGGGCTTGCCGCGCGGAAAGAGCCTCGCGTAGATCGTGGGCAACTCCATCAGCTCGCCCGCGGCGTGGACGTCCGGGTGGGCGTCGAGGATGTTCTCGACGAGGGTGGTGCCCGAGCGGGGCATGCCGATGACGAAGACGGGCTTGCGGGACGCGTCGCGCCCGCGGGGGAGCGAGCGGAGGCGCTCGCTCGTCCAGCACGCGATGATCTCGTCGGCGAGGCGGTCGTCGACCGAGGGGTCGTGCTGGACGGGGACGGCGGTGTTGGCGACGGTGAGCGCGTCGAAGGCCTCGTCGGTGCGCCCGAGTTTGTCGAGCAGCGTCGCGATCTGGAAGAGCAGCTCCTGTCGGTGCGCGGGCGGGACGCGGGCGTCGCGGGCGTATCGCTGCAGGGTCTCGATGGCCTCTTGCTCGCGTCCGACGCGCGAGGCGCTGCCCGCGAGGGCGACGGCGAGGGCGGGGTGGTCTACGCCCCGCGAGCGGGCCGCGTCGAGGATTTCGACCGCGGCCTCGTGCTCGCCCTTGGACTGGCTGATGGCGGCCTGGAGCGCGAGCGACTCGGCGTGGTTGGGGTTGATGGCGAGCGCCGAGCGGGCGGCCTGCTCGCACTCGTCGAGGCGCCCGGCGAGCTGGAGCGCCTGGGCGAGGTCGTACTTGACCTGCGGGTCGCGCGGCGCCAGGCGCGCGGCGCGGCGGAGGTGCTCGACACCCTGGTCAAAGAATGCCTCGCGGACCAGGCACGCGCCCATGAGGTGGTTGGCCTTGTGCTCGGCATGCTTGGAGGGCGGTTTGTCGATGACGGTCTGGAGGGCGCGCTTCGCCGCGCCGATTCGGCCCTGCTGGAAGAGGGTGAACGCCTGCTGGACCGCCTGCATCCCGGGCGGGGCGGCGGGGGCGAACGGGGCGCGTGGCGGGGTGTTTGGTCGGCGCGGGGGGGGCATGCGGGTGGGTCAGCCGAGGCCGGGGCCGGAGATGGTCGTGCCGCCGGGGTTGTCGTTGGTGTTGTCGCCGGGGTCGTCGGGGGGGAGGTCGTCGCGGAGTCTCTCGACGAGATCGATGAGGCGCTTGCGGTCCTCCTCATCGAGGAGGTGGGCGGCTTCGAGGAGCCTGGCCGGGGTGAGTTTTTTGCGGACCGACGAGCCGTCGGGCAGGCGTCGGATGGCGGTGCCCGGGGAGGCGCTGAGCATGTCGGGGGTCCGCTCGATGAGGTCGGCGGCCTTGCGGAGCATGGCGGCGGCGGTCGCGGGGGCGACGCCGTGGTCGATGCGGATCTTGACGGGAACGAGGCTCGCGTCCGATCCGTCATGCCGCAGGACGGTGGCGTGGATGACATGGCCGTCGGCGTCGGCGGTGGGCTCGTCCATCTTGTCGAATGTCTCGACATTGATGCCGGAGATGTAGATCGCGGTCTGCTTGTTGGTCGTCATGTTCATGCGTTGGCGGCGGCGAGGGGGCTCGCGGGGGATCGGCGGAGCGGTGTGGCGCGTGCGATCCATGCGCCGGCGAGGACGTGGTCCGGGTTGGTGTGACTGTAGATGACGACGGCCTGGCCCGGGGCGACGGCGGCCTGCGGCAGGTCGAAACGGACCTCCAGGGCCGCGGTGCGCCCGGAGGGCGTCGGGGCGTCGAGGTCCGGGATGACACGGACGTGGGCGGGTACGGCCGAGGCGTTGTAGCGGATCTGTGCGAAGCAGGGCGTCCAGTCCACGAAGTCGTGGTGATCGACGAGCCAGTTGGCCTCGGCGGCGAGGCAGCCGGAGGCGAGCAGGTCGTCGCGGTCCCCCACCGTCACGGTGTTTGCGTCGGCGTCCTTGGCGACGACGTAGACCGGGCGCCCGAAGGCGGCGTTGAGGCCCCGGCGTTGGCCGATGGTGTAGTGGTGGGCGCCCGGGTGCTCGCCGATGGTGTTCCCGTCTGTGTCGAGGATCGCGCCCGGTGTTGCGAGGCTCGGGCGTCGGCGTTCGAGCAGGCCGGCGTAGTCGTTGTCGGGGACGAAGCAGATCTCCTGGGAGTCGGGCTTGTCGAAGACGGGCAGGCCGCGTTGTTCGGCCATTGCGCGAGTCTCGGATTTGCGGAGGCGCCCGATGGGCAGGAGCATGCTGGCGAGCTGGGCGCGGGGGATGCCGAAGAGGACGTAGGACTGGTCCTTGGTGTGGTCGATGCCGCGGAGGAGGGAGAATGAAGGAGATGAAGATGACGCAGACCCCTCACCCCGGCCCTCTCCCCCAAGGGGAGCGTGAGGAAGAACCCTTGCGTAGTGGCCCGAGGCGACGAGGGTGGCGCCGAGCTGTTTGGCGTAATCGTGGAGCTTGCCGAACTTGAGCCAGTCGTTGCAGCGGACGCAGGGGTTTGGTGTGCGGCCGGCGGCGTACTCGTCCACGAAGTAGTCGATGATGCGGTCGAAGTCGTTCTTGAAGTTGCAGACGTAGAAGGGGATGCCCAGGTGGGCCGCGACGAGGCGTGCGTCGGCGGCGTCTCCGACGGAGCAGCAGCCCTGCTTGCCGATCTTGAGCTTGGTGGTGTCGCAGGCGCTTGGCGTGAGGGGGGTGTCGAGGGTGTCGCCCGGGGAGCCGAGGCGCATGAAGACGCCGACGACGTCGTAGCCCTGATCCTGGAGGAGGGCGGCGGCGAGCGAGGAGTCCACGCCGCCGGACATGGCAAGGAGGACCTTCGTGCCGGGCTTGTGCGGGTTTTTGGCCCCGGGGTGCATCGGGTGACTGTAGGGGACGCGTGCGCCCTGGGTGCTCAGGCGGTGTCGGGATCGGGGTTGGGGTCGGGCTTGCGTTGGGGCTCGATGCGGTGCTCTGTGTAGTGCGCCTCGCCCGGGTCGGTGTCGCGCGGGCGCGGTGCGGCGGGCGTGTCGTGGAGGCTCGCGTGGCGCCCGACGGGCGGGAAGGTATCGCGTGTAAAACGGATCTTGGACGGACGCGGGCGGGCGGGCGAGATCCCATCGAGTTGCTGATCGATCTCGTTTTCGGCGTCGGGCTCGGCGAGCGGCAACGCCTCCTCGTGCTCGGCGCTGGGAGTGGGCGGGGCGGCGAGGGCGTGGGGGACGGCGTCGTCGAGGCGCGTCACTCGATCCGCGAGTTCATCAGACTCGCGCTTTCGCCTTGCGGCGACGCGCGTGTCGCGCTCGACGGCGGTGATGTTGTTGCTCACGGCCCAGCTGGTCAGGCGCCCGAGCTCGAAAATCGCGAAGGCGAACAGGCAGACTGCCAGGAGCAGGAATACCGACGCCCAGAGCCCGACGACGAGCAGCGAAGGAACGAGCGGCGAGAGCACGGCGGCGCCGAGCGCGATGAGCCCGCAGACCGCGATGCCCCAGGCAGAGGCGCGGAGCCGCTCGGCGACACCGGTGTCACCCGCCCAGTCGGCGAGGCACGAGAGATAGACGCACAGGGCCGAGGCGCCGAGGAACGCGACCACGCCGAGGATGGCGGCGAGGACGGCGAAGCCGACCGAGGGGGGGCCGGCCGCGTGCGTCGCGGCGACGGCGGAGATGGCAGCGAACGGGGCCGCGGCCTGCGTGAGACGGATCGCCTGGCGGAAGCGGATTGCGTCGAGCAGTGGGTCGGGGGCGGTCTGGTCCGTGAGCTGGCGTTTGGTCGTCGCGAGCCAGACGGCGAGAAACCAGGCGGAGGCTGCGAGGACGATGGCGGCGTCGGCGATGACGGGGCTCGGGAGGGCGCCGAAGCCGTCGAGCGTGCGGGCGCCCACACCCAACAGGATCGAGAGTGCGAGGACCCAGAACGCGAGGGTGAGTCGTTTGAGATAGGCGAGAGGCGCGTCGGTGAGATTGTCGGCGAAGCGCCGGTCGAAGCCCGTTGCGTGGACCGGTGCGCCGCACTCGGAGCAGACGCCCTGCTCGTCCAGCCCGAAGAGGTCGTAGCCGCAGCGCCGGCACGGGCGGTGCTCTTGGACGCGGGCGATTGTGGGCGGGAGAGGCATCCCGGGTCAGTGTACGGACGCGGGCGTGGAGTGATGCGTGCTTCGGCTCAGGCGGGCTGGCGCACGGCGGCGGCGACGGCGGACTTGAAGATTGTCAGGCCCGGTGTGTCGGAGGCCTTGGTCTCGTCGTCGAGACGTGTCCAGAAGGGGTGCTTGGTCCAGTCCAGGTAGCGTTCGGGGTGGGGCATGAGGCCGAAGATGCGGCCCGTGGGATCGCAGATGCCGGCGACATTGCCCATGGAGCCGTTGGGGTCGTCGGTGTAGCGGAGGGCGATCTGGCCCTGGGATTCGAGGGAGGCGAGCGTGGCGTCGTCGGTGACGAAGCGGCCCTCGCCGTGGGCAATGGGCAGGCGGAGGACGTCGGCGCTGGCGCCCGCGTCGAGACCCTCGGTCCAGATGCAGCACGAGTTTGGCTCGGCGGCGACGGGGATCCAGTCGTCGATGTAGCTGGCGGACGCGTTCTCTGTGAGCGAGACGGTCTGGTCGGGGGGCGTGGCGGGCCAGGGCTCGCCGGCGGCGGGGCCTGGGAGCATGCCGGTCTGGACGAGGATCTGGAAGCCGTTGCAGACGCCGATCATGGGCACGCCGCGCTCGGCGGCGGTGCGGAGTCGGGCGTAGAGGCGTTCGCGGGTTTTGACGGCGAAGATACGTCCGGAGGCGACGTCGTCGCCGAAGGAGAAGCCGCCGGCGAAGGCGATGAGATCGGCGGCGTCGAGGTGCCCCGGGCGTTCGATGACGCGGTCGAGGTGCATCAGCTCGGGCTGTGCGCCGGCGAGTTGGAAGGCGCGGCAGAGCTCAACATCACAGTTCGTGCCGGCCGCTCGTAGTACAAGGGCACGTGGGCGGCTCATATGCCCATCTTATCTGACTTCGCGGTCGGTGGCATGAACGGAGTTGAGAGAAAAAACAGAATGGGGGCGGGCGTGGGACCCCGCTTGTTCAGGGGGAATCGGGGGGATGGGACGGCTGCGGGCCCCGGCTCGGGCGGTGGGCCTAGTGTGCGGGCGGGCCCCGGGTGGGCGGGATCGAGAACGCTGACGGGATGAGTCAGGGAGGGCGGTTTCATGCCGACGGTGTACCCATTCTGGGGCGAGCAGTACCGGGGCGGGCGTGGTGATGTGAGCGTTTTCGTGGCGCCGCCGTACGACGTGTTGGACGCGGCGGGCAAGGCGGCGCTGCTGGGCAGGGATGCGAAGAACATCGTGGGGATCGACCTGCCGCACGTGCCCGCGAAGGAGCTGGGGCCGGCGTCGGCGTACGAGGGGGCGGCGGAGTCTTACGCGGCGATGCTCGCGGGCGGGACGATCTCGCGGCGCGACAAGCCCGTCATGCTCGCGTATCGGCAGACCTTCGAGTTCGGGGGAGCGACGCACGAGCGGTGCGGGATGTTCTGCAGCGTCGAGACGGTTCCGCTGGGCCCGGACGCGGACGGGTCGCGGGGGGGCGGGGTATTGCCGCACGAGCAGACGTTCTCTGGTCCCAAGGAGGACCGGATGGCGCTGATGAGGGCGACCAAGCGCCAGCTCTCACCGATCTTCGGGATGCACCCGGACGAGGACGGGGTGGCGACGCGGATCGTGCGCGGCGTGATGGCGTCGCGGGACGCGGACATGACCGCGGACCTGGGCGACGGTGTGACGCACGAGGTGTGGACTGTCGAGGACGAGGAGACGATCGCGGCGTACCGGGATGCGCTGTCGGGCGAGGACGTGTTCATCGCCGACGGGCACCACAGGTACAACACGGCGGTGAGCTACCTCGCGTCGCTCGAGTCGGAGGGGCCGATACCGTTCGATCATCCGGCACGGCGGACAATGTTTGTGATGGTCTCGATGTCTGACCCTGGGCTCGTGATCGGGGCGACGCACCGGGTTTTGGGCGGGATGAAGGACTACACGATCGAGCGGTTCATCGAGGCGTCGGCGGGGATCCTGAACGTCGAGGCGGTGGACAACGATCCCAGGAAGTTCGACTCGCAGATCGAGCACATCGCGGCCCGCGAGGGGACCAACGTGTTCGGCGTGTACGACTTCGCGACCGGTCTGTGCTTCTGCGCCTGGCCCGCGTCGCCCGACCCCCTGGAGGAGCGGTTCGGCGACAAGCCCGGGGCGTGGCGGAAGCTCGATGTGGCGTTGATCCAGCACCTGATCGTCGAGGAGATCTGCGAGCCGGAGTTGAACGCCGGCGGGGGCGTCAAGTGGGCGTTCCCGCACTCGATCGAGGAGGTCCTGTCGATCGGGCGGGGCGAGGAGACGGGCAGCGCGATCGCGGGCGGGGGCAAGCCCCAGATCGCGATCATCGTGCGCCCGACACCCTTGGAGGCGGTGCGTGAGATCAGCCGGGCGGGCGAGCTGATGCCGCAGAAATCGACGTTCTTCTTCCCGAAGTTGGCGACGGGGTTGGCGCTCAACCCGCTGGCGCCCTAGGGGGCGGCGGCGGACTGCCCGGGCGCGGACGGCGGTGTTACCGTCCCGGCTTGCTCGAGCCAGGCGAGATACTCGCCCGGCGGGCGGTAGCCCTCGAGCCTGGCGACGACCGTGCCCTCGCGGATGAGCAGCGTGGTCGGCAGGTACATGTAAGGCAGGCGGCGGGCGTCTTCGGGATTGGCGCCCTCGTTGACGACGACCGGGACAAACCGATCACCCACGAGTTGCGTGACGCGGTTGTCTGTGAGCGTCGAGCGTTTGAGACGGTCGCATGCGGGACACGTGTCCGAGGTGACCAGCGCGAGCACGGGGCGCCCGGTGGAGGCGCTCTGCTCGAGTGCGGCGTCGAGTGTGGGTACGGACTGGTACGCCTCGGGCATCGCGGCGGCGCCCCGGAGGAGCCTGGGGACGATGATCGCCGCGACGAGCAGACACGCGATGATTCCCAGGGGGAGGGCGGTCGCGGGGAGGGGCTTGCGGGTGCTCATGCGGAGGGGGGAACGACCGCGTGCGGTGTGGTATTCCTGGCCCGGAGGGCTGGTGGGATACCGGTCGTAGGCCGCGGAGGCTTACCAGGATTGGATCTCGCCCACGAGCGGCTCGAAGAGGTCCTTGGGGGTGACGAGGCCGACGGGGCGTCCGTGGTGTTCGACGACGGCCAGGCGGGCGCGGGCGGCGCGGATGGTGACAAGCGCCTCGTGGACCGAGTCTGTCGGCGCGATGCGTGGGACGTCGGTGATGAGGTCACGCAGCGGCGCGTCGGGCTCGAGGTGGACGCGGAGCTGGTCGAGCACGCCAACAACGCGGCCGGCGTCGTCAGTCACGGGGTAGCGGGTGCGCTTGGCCCGGGCGAAGAGCGCGGCCATCTGCGCGCCCGTTGCGTGGGCGGGCAGCTTGTGCACCGCGGGCCAGGGGACCATCTCCTGTGCGACGGTCGCGGCGCCGAACGCCAGGGCGCGGTCGGCGAGGGTGGACTGGACGCCCGAGAAGGCGCCCTCGGCGGACGCGCGTTTGAGCAGCGAGGCGACGCGCTCGCGTGGCGAGGCGAACGCCCGCTCGCGGGAGACGCCGCACAGGCGCGCCACGGCGCGTGCGACGACGAGCACCAGCGGGAGCACCAGCGTGAACGTCGCTGCGACGCGGAGGGTCGTCAGGATCCACGCGGACCGCTCGGCCAGACGGTCGGCGTTCTGGCGGAACACCTCTTTGGGCAGCGACTCGGCGAAAACAAGCAGCACGGGCGTGAGCACGAGGGCCTGGAGGAGGATGATCACGGTCTCGGAGAGCCCTGTGAGCGTGAGCAGGCCCGCGATACCGAGCGAGCCCATGTAGTTGAACGCGTTGTTGGCGATGAGCAGGGCGGTGAGGGCGCGGTCGGGATGGTCGAGTTCGCGCTGGAGCCTGCGAGCGGCGCGGATGGGCGGGCGGGCGGCGGCGCGGGCGCTGAGGCGGAGGCGCCCGACTCGGTAGAGCCCGGTCTCGATGCCCGAGCAGACCGCGGAGCCGGCGATGCCGACGAGCGCGATCGAGGCCCAGATGAGCAGCGGCCAGGTCACGGTGCGCCCCCAGTGGATCGCTCGTGCTCGGGCACGAGGCGGACGCCGATGGTGCGGACCGCGAGGCCCTCGACGTCGGTCGCGGTCAGCTCGATCGCGCCGAGGCGGACGCGGTCGCCTTGCTCGGCGACACGCCCGAGTCGGCTCTGGATGAGGCCGGCGAGCGTGCTGACACGGGGCGGGACATCCGCCAGGTCTGCGGAGGCGGAGGGGAACATCTCGACGAGTTCACGGACACCCAGACGCCCGGGGACAACCCACTCGTGCAGTGCGACCATCATCGCGCCCTGCGCCGCGTCCTCCTCGGGGGTGGCGAGGCCCGAGAGGATCTCGTCGGCGATGTCCTCGATCTCGACCGCGCCCGCGAGCGCGCCCAGCTCGTCCACGACGATGGCGGTGTGCTCGGCGCGGCGGGTGAGTTGGGAGAGCAGGCTGTCGAGCGGGGCCTGCTCGGGGACGAACAGCGGCGCGCGGGCGTGGTCGCGGACGCGGGCGCCCGGGTCGGCGAGGTAGGCGTTGACGTCGAGGATGGCGGCGACGCCGTCGTCGGGCGAGTGCTCGCAGACGGGGAGCGTCGTGATCCGCGTCCGCGCGACAAGCTCGAGGACCTGTTCGCGCGAGGCGTCGGCGGGGAGCCAGACGAGGTCCACGCGGGGGGTCATGATCTCGCGGACGCGGATACGCCCGAGCGAAACGACCTCGCGGAGCAGCTGGCGTTCTCGGCTGCTGACGGCGCCCTGGCGGGCGGCGGCGTCGATGAGCAGTTCGAGCTCGGCGCCCGAGGCCGGGTCCCAGGCGGCGCGGGGCGCTTCGTGGATCAGGCGCGACATGGGGGCGATGAGCCCCTTGTCGAGGACCAGCAGGGCCGGTCCCAGCAGGCCGCGGAGCGCGAGCATTGGCCCGGCAATCGCGGCGGAGAACGGTCGCCTGAGCGACGCGGCCAGGAGCTTGGCGAGCACCTCGCCCACGAGGATGATCGCGAGGACGGCGCCTGCGGAGATCGCGACGCGGGTCGGCGTGTCCTGGGCACGGAGCGTGAGCACGGACGTGACCACGAAGTACGTGACGTTCACGACCATGTTCAGGAGCAGGACCTGGATGAGCAGGGTGCGCGGGCGCGCGAGCAGACGCTCGATGGCGGCCGCGGCGTGGGGGGCGCGCTCGCGGAGCGACTGGCGGTCGGTGCGTGTGAGGCTGAAGAGCGCGGTCTCGGCGCCAGAGGCCAGGGCGGAAGCGAGCAGGAGGAACGGGAGTGTGAGCAGGAGCGGGAGCATCGCGGGTCAGTCGTCCCGCGGGGCGTTGCGGGGCGCCGAGCCCTGCGTGCTGTCGGGGTCGAGCTGCTCGTCGAGGCGCTCGATGTAGCGCCAGGCGTTGAGTTCCTGGCGGATCGCGGCGAGCGCGCTGGGCGCCGGCTCGCCTCCGATCGAGTCGAACAGCTCGGCGACACGGTCGATGTGCCGGGTCCGGCGGCGCCCGGCCCAGGCGCGCCACCTGGGGCGGGCCTCGGACGGGTCATCGGCGAGTTCCTCGTCGATCTGCTCGCGGGTCTGCATCATCTCCATGAGGAAGCCGTCGGGGAGGGAGCGGTCGGGCGAGGACGCGGCGCCCGCGATCCGTGCGAGCAGCGCGATCGCGCGGCGTTCGGGGTCGAGCAGCGTGGCGCGGGCGGCGTTGAGCGTCGCGGAACGGCGGGCGGCGTCGGCCTGGACGAGCGGGTCGGCGGCTGCCAGGTCCGGGTGGATGGACGCGGCGCGGGCCAGGTACGCGCGTTCGATGTCTGCGGCGAGGAGTCCGAAGCTGGCGGGCATGGCCAGGGTGGCGAAGGGGTCCTCGGGCCCCTGATGGTCCGGCGAGGGGGGGTCTTCGGCGTCTGGGCTCATGGTGCGTCTGTCGGAGCTGTTTCGCGCGATTGTGGGCATGGGCCGGGCGCCGATTGCCGGGGTGGTCGCGCAGAGGATAGTCTGGGGCGCACTGGGACGCGGGGTTGTCAGGAGGCGGCGTTGAACAGACGGGTGGGCATCGTCGCGGTCAGCCCGGAGGGGGCGGCGCTGTGCTATCGCCAGATCTTCAGGCACGCCTCGAGGCTGCTCGATCCCGATGAGCACCCGGTCGTGTGCCTGCACAACCTGCCGCTGGCCGGGTACGTCCGCGCGGTGCGGGCGGGTGACTGGGAGACTGTGGGCTCGCGGCTGCGAGAGTCGGCGGACGTGCTGGCCTCGTGCGGGGTCGAGGTGTGCTTCACGCCCGACAACGCGGTGCAGCACGGGGTGCACCTGGCGGCGGCGACCTCGCCGATCCCGTGGCTGAACATGACCGAGCTGGTCGCCAAGGCGCTGGAGGCGGATACGCGCCAGACGGTCGGCGTCATCGGGACGAGCGTGGTGACGAAGGGCTCGGCGTACCAGACGCACCTGGGGATGCTGGGGATCAAGGTCGTGGCGCCGAGCGACGAGGACGCGGCGGCACTCGACGAGCTGATCTACGGCGAGTTGACGTTCGGACGGGTCACGCCCGAGGCTAGGCGTTCGATCCTCGCGATGATCGACCGCTTCGCGGGGCGTGGGTGCGACGCTGTGATCCTCGGCTGCTCGGAGGCGCCCCTGGTCGTCACGTCGGACGAGTCGACGCTGCCCCTGTACGACGCGAGCGACATCCTGGCCGAGTGCGCGGTGCGTTGGGTGCTCGAGACGCCGCCGGCGGAGGGCGGGCCTCAGTCCGAGGCGTAGAGCGAGAGGCCGGCCTGCTTCCAGGCGTTGACGCCTCCGTCGAACAGGCGAACGTTCTTGTAGCGCGCGGCCATGAGGCGTTTGGCGAGCGCCTTGGCGGTGGCGCTGTTGGAATGCTGGCCGTAGACGATGATGTGGTCGTGTCGGGAGATGGCGGGGTCTGTCCCGAGCTCGCAATCGACCTGCTGGGGGCGGAAGTTGCGGGCGCCGGGCAGATGGGCGGCGCGGTACTCGCCCTCGGGACGGGCGTCGAAGAGGATCAGCAGCTTCTTCTCGTCGGCGGCCCGGGCGACGAGGCGCTGCACATCGGAGATCGAGGCGTACTCCAGGTCACGCTCGTCGATCTTTTTGCATCCCGAGCAGCCGTGGAGGGCCAGAGTGAGGACGGCCATGAGAACGGCGGCGGCCGCGAGGGCGGGAGGGCGTCCGTTCTTTGTTTGGGTAAGATTGTGTCGCATGGGATTCCCAAGAATATCGGGTCGCGGGGGTGTGTTCCTCCACGCAGGACGCCCGGGGTCTTTGGAGGTGTTGATGCGCACGTGCGTTGGTGGGCTGGGACGGGCGGAGTGGGCGGTCGCGGCGATCGGCGTGGCGGTGTCGTGCGGGGGCGCTTCGGGGCAGCTCGACCCGTTCGGGGCCGACGAGCACGAGCCGCGCGTGCGTCTGGGGATGATCGCGGACCACGCGACGATCGCGGGCGGGCAGCGGTTCATGCTCGGCGTCACGTTCGAGATCGACCCCGGCTGGCACATCTACTGGGACGGGAAAAACGACACGGGCTTCGCGCCCGGGTTCGTGATCACGGCGCCCGAGGGCTTCGAGGTCGGCGAGGCGATGTGGCCGGCGCCGCACAGGCACGTGTCGCCCGGCGACATCCTGGATCATGTGTACGAGGACCGCGTGACGCTGGTCGTGCCGGTCACGGCCCCGGCGGGGCTCGAGCCCGGCGGCGAGGCCGAGTTTGCTGTCGTGTCTGATTGGCTCGTGTGCGAGTCGGTGTGCATCCCCGAGGAGGGTGAGGCGACGCTGACGGTGCGCGCGGGCGAGGCACGTGCGAGCGACAAGGCGACGCTGAAGCTGTTCGAGGAGGCGCGGGCGCGGATCCCGAAGCCGGCGCCCGCGTCGGTCTGGAGCTCGGGCGGCGGTGGCGAGCCGTTCCGGGTGATCGGGTCGAAGGGCGCCAAGCCGCTGCTGCTCATCCTCGCGCCCGACGCGGAGCGGGTGCGGTTTTTCCCGGGCGCCGATTCGGCGCCGATCAAGGACCTGATCGAGGGCGGCGACAGGGCGGGCGGGCAGCTCGTGCTCGCGCTCGAGCGGGCCGAGGACTACGGGCGGGTGTCGGGGGTCGTCGAGATTGTCGGCGGGGGCGGGTCGGCCTTCTATACACTGACGGCCCGGGATGGAGAGCCGGACGCGGATGCGGGGGAGAGCCGGGAGTAGCCACGGCGGCGGGACGCATCGTCGTGCGGCTACCGCCAGTATCACCAGATCAGAGGGCGTGGCGGGTGGCCCGTCCATGAGCAGATTCACACGCGGCGCAGGCCGCATACGAGCACAGCAAGGAGATATCAGCATGTTCAAGAAAGCATCGATCCGGGTTCTGGGTATCGCGGCGGTTGTCACGGCTGGCGCCGCCCTGGCGGGCTTCGCCGACAAGCCCCAGGACATCGCCAAGGTGGGCGCGCAGGCCCCCGCGTTCACGCTGGTGGACGTTGACGGCAAGGAGCACACCCTGGCGCAGTACACGGCCGAGGGCAACACGGTCGTGCTCGAGTGGTTCAACCCCACGTGCCCGTTCGTCAAGAAGCACTACGACGGCGAGCGCCAGACGATGAACGAGACGATCAAGGGCTTCGAGGGCGAGAAGGTTGTCTGGCTGCGGATCAACTCGGGCAGCGAGAAGTCGCGGACCAGCGGCGCCGAGTTCAACAAGAAGATGGCGGAGGAGTGGGACATCAAGACCCCGATCCTGCTCGACGCCGAGGGCGAGGTCGGCAAGGCGTACGGCGCCAAGCGCACGCCCGAGATGTACGTCATCGACGGCGAGGGCGTGCTCCGCTACCACGGCGCGATCGACTCTGACAACCGGGCCCGCAAGATCGGCGACGAGATCTACGTGAAGACCGCGGTGCAGCAGGTGCTCGCGGGCGAGACCGTCACGACCAGCGAGACCGACGCCTACGGGTGCTCGATCAAGTACAAGAACTGATCGCCCCCCAGGGTGATCGCTTCTCGTGAACCACAGACGCCCCGGGCCAGCGCCCGGGGCGTTCTTTTTTTTCCGATGCCGCAGCACGCCGGGCGGGGGGCGGGGCCGGCGGCCGATAGAACGGGCTGGCCCACGCCCACGTACTAGGATCACACGATGTTTGGAATTGACGGCATACCCGGGACGGTGCTGGACCTGCTGGTGATCGCGGCGGGGTTCGGGCTGATCATCTTCGTGCACGAGCTGGGGCACTTCCTGGCCGCCAAGTGGGCGGGGATCCGGGTGCTGGCGTTCGCCGTCGGCTTCGGGCCGGCGGCGGTGAGCTACCGCAAGGGGCTGGGGCTGCGGCGGGGGTCGAGCGAGGGGGAGTACCTCGGGCGTCTCGACGCCGTCGCGAATGGCACGATCACGAAAGACGCTCGCCCGGACACTCGTGCGTCGATCAGCCCCACCGAGTACCGCCTTAACTGGCTGCCCCTGGGCGGGTACGTCAAGATGCTGGGCCAGGAGGACATGGACCCGGGCGCGGTCAGCGAGGCGCCCGACAGCTACCAGCGTGCCCCGGTCTGGAAGCGGATGATCGTGATCTCAGCGGGTGTGGTGATGAACATCGTCACCGCGGCCCTCGTGTTCGTCGGCGTGTTCATGATCGGGCTGCGCGTCGAGCCGGCGACCGTCGGGCTCGTGGACCCGGGGTCGCCCGCGGCGACCGCCGTCGCGACGAACGGCGCGGCGCTGGGCGTGCATGAGCCGGGTCTGCGGACGGGCGACCGGATCATCGCGATCGATGGCGAGCGCCCCCAGTCGTACTCGGACGTCGTGCTCGCGACGGCGATCGCGGGGCCCGGGCAGACGCTGACGTTCGAGGTAATGCGTGAGGGCGTCTCCTCGCCCCTGTCGTTCGAGATCAAGCCGAAGAAGAGCGAGACGACGGGGCTGCTCGACATGGGCGTGAGCCCGGCGCTGAGCGGCGAGATCCGGGCGTGGCGCGACTGGGACATTGTCTCCGAGCGGTTCGGGCTCGCGGGCGTCGAGCCCGGGATGACGCTCGCTCGGATCGGTGGGCGCGACGCGGACTGGGCCGCGGACCTCGAGGAGGCAAGCCGTCGCTCGAGCGGGAATGCCTACGAGGTCGTCTTCGTCGATCCGAAGAGCGGGCGCGAGGCGAGCATTACGACGACGCCGCGGATCGAGCTGGACACCGATTTCGTGGACCTGGACGGGCGCCCGCTGCTCGTCGAGCACCTGCTCGGGCTGACAGGCGTGATGATGGTCGATCCGACGTCCTCGGAGACGGAAACGGCCCAGGGGCTGCGCCCGGGCGACATCTTCGCGCGTGTCGGGGCGGTCGAGTTCCCGAGCACGGCCGAGGGGATCCGCGAGATCCGCGCCAACAAGGGGCGGGCGCTCGACCTTGTCGTGCTGCGGGGCGAGGGCCCGGCGCTCGAGCGCGAGCGTGTCGAGCTGGAGGTGCAGGTCCACCGCGAGAACGGCGGGCGGGTCGGGTTCTTGCCCGAGGACACGGCGCGGCACGGGACGCTGCTGGCGCTGCCGCCTCGGCGGTTTGTAGACCCGAGGACGGACGAGCCGCGGACGCCCGCGGCGGCACGGGTGATCGACGCGCCGGGGATGCGTGTGGTCCGTGTGGGCGGGGCGGAGGTCTCGGACCTGGCCTCGATCCGCGTGGCGCTGGTCGAGCAGACACGCGGGGCGTACGACGCCGGCGAGTCGTCGACGGTGGTCGAGCTGACGCTTGTGCTGCCCGAGGCGTCGCGGCCGGTCGTGACGCGGACGTGGCGCCTGGAGCGGGCGGACCTGGAACGCGTGCACGCGCTGTCGTGGACGTCCGGCATCCCGCTGGCGTTGTTCGAGTCGGAGAAGATGACGCTGCGTGCCGAGGGGCCGGTCGGGGCGGTGTCGATGGGCCTGCACGAGACCAAGCGGGTGATGCTCACGACCTACCTGACGTTTGCGCGTCTGGCGCAGGGGACGGTGAAGGTCGAGCACCTGAAGGGACCGGTCGGGATCGCGCACATGGGGACGCTGATCGCGGACCGTGGGTTCGTCTGGGTGCTCTTCTTCATGGGGCTGATCAGCGTGAACCTCGCGGTGATCAACTTCCTGCCCCTGCCGATCGTGGATGGGGGGCAGTTCCTGATGCTCTGCTACGAGGGGGTGCGGGGGCGGCCCGTGCCGATCCCGGTGCAGAACGCGGTGACCATGGCGGGGCTGGTGCTGATCGGATCGGTGTTCATCATCGTGACGTTCAACGACGTGCGGGCGATCTTCGGCGTGTAGGGCGGGGGCGGGGCGGCGTGGCGCCCTGAGCGGTAGGCTCGGCGCGTGCAGACCCCTGACTTGTCCTCCGTGCTCGGATTCGCGCTGCTCCTGGCCATCGGGCTTGCGGTGTACCTGTGCGTGCTGATCGGATTCACTGCGTGGAGGCTGACGCGGCCGCCGCGCCGGACGTACGCGAGCGCCGTGGCGCGGGGGATGCCGGGCGACCCGTCGGAGCTGGACAGGGCGCGCGCGTTCGAGGCGTGGGACTTCTCGCCCCGTGGGGAGCGGCTCGGCGTCTGGACGATTGCCGGCGACGAGCCGGGCGGGCCCGTGTGCGTGATGGCGCCCGGGTGGGGTGACGGGCGGATCGGGGCGCTGGCGCGTCTCGAGGCGGTGGCGCCGGTGTGCGCGCGCGTCGTGGCGTTCGACTCGGCGGGTCACGGCGAGTCCGGGGGGATCTGCTCGCTCGGGACACGCGAGGTCGGGGATCTCGTGGCGCTGCTCGAGCGGGTCCGCGAGGACGGGCGGGCGCTGGTCGTGTACGGGTGGTCGCTCGGGGCCGGTGTGGCGATCGCGGCTGCCGCGGGCGGGGCGGGCATCGATGCGATCGTTGCGGAGGCGCCGTATCGGAGCGCGGCTACGCCGGCGCGCAACGTGATGCGCGGCGCGGGGCTGCCGTGGCGGGCGAACCTGGCGCCGGGGCTGGCGCTGCTGGGCGTGCGGTTCGGCGTGGGGGCCCGGTGGCGCGGGTTCGACCGGGCGGTGCTCGCGGAGCGCGTCGCGTGCCCGGTGCTCGTCGTGCACGGGGGCGACGACGAGGTCTGCCCGGTCGGAGATGGGCGTGAGATTGTCAGGCGTGCCACCTCGGGCGAGATGTGCGAGATCGCGGGGGGGCGGCACAACGACCTGTGGACGGATGAGGACAACCGGGCGGTGTGCGTCGAGACGGTGCGGGGGTTTGTGGAGCGTGTCTCGGGGTTGTGAACGGATGAGGATTCACCACAGAGACACAGAGGACACAGAGGGGGGATTCGGGGATCGACCTCGACGGATCCTCCGTGGTGTCTCTGACTCTGTGCTCTCTGCGCCTCTGTGGTGAATCTTGTTTCGGCCGATTGGAGACCGGCCCCACCGGGGGGAGGGGCGAGGTGTGGTTGGCCCCTAGGATTGGCGCATGGTCCAGTCCCCCACTGTTGATGCGGTGATGGCCGACGCGCGGGCGGCGGGCTTCGCGACGCGGTCGATCAAGACCGAGAGCAAGTTCGCGGCCCTGAAGCTCGCGCTGTCGATGGTGGACCTGACGACACTGGAGGGCAAGGACTCGCCCGAGAAGGTTCGGGGGCTGTGCAGAAAAGCGGTGCGCCCGTTCGAGCGCGACGAGGAGCTGCTGGGCGAGCGGCTGCCCCACGTCGCGGCGGTGTGCGTCTACCCGAGCATGGTCAGGGTCGCGAAGGAGCTGCTCGGCGGGACGGGCGTGAACGTCGCCAGCGTCGCGACGGGGTTCCCGAGCGGGCAGTACCCCCTGGACGTACGCGTGCGTGACGTCGTGGAGGCGGTCGCGGACGGCGCCGACGAGATCGACATGGTAATCAACCGGGGGGCGTTCCTCTCGGGGCGGTACGACGAGGTGGCGCGCGAGATCCGCGCGATCAAGGCCGCGTGCGGCGGGGCTCACCTCAAGGTCATTCTCGAGACGGGCGAGCTGGAGACGTACGACAACGTGCGTCGGGCGAGCGACATCGCGATCGAGAACATCGCGCCGGGCGATTTCATCAAGACGAGCACGGGGAAGGTGTCGCCGGCGGCGACGATGCCGGTGACGCTGGTGATGCTCGAGGCGATCCGGGACGCGGCGATGGGCGCCGGGCCCTGGCGGGGCGTCGAGCCCAGGAAGATCGGCATGAAGCCCGCGGGCGGGATCCGCACCGCCAAGCAGTCGTGGCACTACCTGTGCATGGTCAAGGAGACGCTCGGCGACGGGTGGCTGCGCCCCGAGTGGTTCCGGTTCGGCGCGTCGAGCCTGGCCAACGACCTGCTGCGGACGATGGTGAAGCTCAAGACCGGGAAATACCCGGCGGGGTACTCGTTCTCGGAGGCGTGAACCGGCGGAGGCACGGCCGCCCTGGGGGTGTGCCCTGTCGCCCGGGCGGGCGCATGAAAACGGGCCGGCTTGAAGCCGGCCCCTCCGTGAACTGATCGGTTGGTTTGGATTCAGGCGGCGGCGCCCGTCGCGATGCGGACGATGGCGGCGTCGTACTTGCGCCGGCTCTCGGGCTCGCCGAGCACCTGGTAGACGCGGGCGATGAACGCGAATCGCTCGGCGGCGTCCTCGTCGCGGCAGACGTCCGGGTGCAGCGTCTTGGCCAGGCGGCGGTAGGCCGCGTGGATCTCGGCCTGGCACGCGTCGCCAGTCACGCCGAGCACGTTGTAGAAGCACGGCAGCTCGCCGGCGGGGGCGTTGGTGGTCGGGGGGACGGAGGCGGGCATGGTGCTGGCGCCCGTGTTGACGTTGATGGTGGCGGCGAGGTTGTCGCGGCTGGGGATGAAGCCGTAGACGGCCCAGTGCTCGAGGATCTGGCCCACGCCCGGCTTGAGGTCGAGGAAGCGGACGCCGAACTCGTGGGCCCGCGAGAGGACGGAGGTCCGCTTGACCCAGACGACCTCGGCGGTGAGCCGGATGCACTGGGAGGTGGACTTGATCTCGACGCGGTAGGTGGAGCCGGGCCTGACGTCCGGGCGGGTGTGCGTGCGGACACGCATGCCGTTGGCGGACAGGTCCACGAGCGACCCGCCCAGGGCGGCCAGGGCGTGGGTGCGGTGACGGTCGTCGGCGCGGGGGGCTCGTCTCTTGGATGTGGTTGCCATGCGTGGAAGGTGCCACGCCCGGGGCGGGACGCACGCGATCGGGCCCGCCGGGGGCGTGGATGCGTGCGTGGGCGTCGTCGCAGGCCGCGGAGGCGTCACAGGCGGGTGATAAGACCGGCGTGGGCGGGGGCTGGGCGGGCCGTAGAATGGTCGGATGACGACAGCCACCCGAGGGACTGGGCAACAAGGTGGGCAGCAGGGCGGGCCACAGGCTGTCCTGACGCCGCTCTCGTTCTCCGGGGAGGGCTCCTGGGCCTACGACCCGGCGCCCGAGCGGGTGCGCCCCACGATCCGGGGCCGGTACGGCCTGTTCATCGGGGGCGAGTTTGTCGATCCGGCGGGCGGCAAGTGGTTCGCCTCGGTGAACCCCGCGACGGACGAGACGATCTGCGAGGTCGGCGAGGCCGGCGAGGCGGACGTGGACCGGGCGGTGAAGGCGGCCCGCGACGCGCTGCCCGGGTGGCGGGCGATGCCCGCCAAGGAGCGGGGCAAGCTTCTCTACCGCGTGGCGCGGCGCCTCCAGGAGCGGGCGCGGGAGCTGGCGGTCCTCGAAACGATGGACGGGGGCAAACCGATCCGCGAGAGCCGGGACGTGGATATCCCGCTGGCCGCGGCGCACTTCTTCTATCACGCGGGGTGGGCGGACAAACTGCGGTTCGCGTTCGCGGGCAGAACGCCCGAGCCGGTGGGCGTGTGCGGGCAGATCATCCCGTGGAACTTCCCGCTGCTGATGGCGGCGTGGAAGGTGGCGCCGGCGCTTGCTTGCGGGAACACGGTGGTGCTCAAGCCGGCGGAGACGACGCCGCTGACGGCGCTGGTGCTCGGGGAGATCTGCCGCGAGGTGGGGATCCCGGCGGGCGTCGTGAACATCGTGACCGGGGCGGGCGCGACCGGGGCCGCGATCGTCAACCACCCGGGTATCGACAAGATCGCGTTCACGGGCTCGACGGACGTGGGCAAGCTGATCGCCAGATCGGTCGCGGGGACGAAGAAGAAGCTGACGCTCGAGCTGGGGGGCAAGAGCCCGAACATCATCTTCGAGGATGCGTCTATCGATCAGGCGATCGAGGGGATCATCCAGGGGATCTACTTCAATCAGGGGCACGTGTGCTGCGCGGGCAGCCGGCTGTTCGTGCAGGAGAGCGTGCTCCCCGAGGTCGTCGCCAAGCTCGAGCACCGGCTCACGTCGCTGCGCGTGGGCGACCCGCTGGACAAGAATACGGACGTGGGCGCGATCAACTCCAAGGCGCAGCTCGCGACGATCGAGAAGTACCTGGACGCGGGGCGGGGCGAGGGGGCGCGTCTGCACGAGGTGAACGGCTCGGCGCTGCCCGAGCGGGGCAACTGGTGCAGGCCGTGCTTCTTCACGGGCGTCCAGCCCTCGCACAGGATCGCGCGCGAGGAGATCTTCGGGCCCGTGCTCGCGGTGATGAGCTTCCGCACGCCCGACGAGGCGATCACGCGGGCGAATAACACTCCGTATGGCCTGGCGGCGGGCGTCTGGACCGACAAGGGCTCGAAGATCTTCGAGATCGCCAGCAGGCTCAAGGCGGGGGTCGTCTGGCTGAACACGTACAACAAGTTCGACCCGGCCAGCCCGTTCGGCGGGTTCAAGGAGTCCGGGTTCGGGCGCGAGGGCGGCATGCACGGGCTGCGGGCGTACGTTCGGGTGTAGGGCGAGGCGGGCTCCGGGAGGGCAGGCGCGTGAGCGGGACACAGACGCAGACGGGTTCGGGCTTCGAGGTCCGCGCGCTGACCAGTGACGACCGAATCTGGGTACAGAAGGTGCTGCGACAGTACTGGGCGACGACGGTGCAGGTCTCGCGCGGGCGGATCTTCAAGGCCGACGAGCTGCCCGGGTTCGCGGCGTGGCGCGGCGACGAGGCGATCGGGCTGGTGACCTACCACATCGACGGCGACGAGTGCGAGATCGTGACGCACAACTCGCTGGCGGGGCACGGCGGGATCGGCTCGTGCCTGCTGGCCGAGGTCCGGGCCGTCGCGCGCGAGCAGGGGTGCAAACGCCTCTGGCTCGTGACGACCAACGACAACACGCCCGCGATGCGGTTCTACCAGCGCCGCGAGTTCGACATGGTCGCGCTGCACCGCAACGCGATCACCGAGGCCCGCGGGCTCAAGACCGAGATCCCGGACGTCGGGATGGACGGGATCCCCATGCGGCACGAGATCGAGATGGAACTCAAGCTCTAGAGGAGGCGGGCATGGAACGCGACTCGGGCGGGGCGCCGTGGCGGCGCGTGGCGGCGTTGATGGTCGGGGCCGGGCTCGCCGTCGGGGGGCTGTCGCTGCTGGGCGGCGCGACGAGCGCGCCCGACGACTGCGCCTGCGCTGTGTGCGTCTCGGGCACGCGGGTGAGCGTGGTGGGCGAGGGCGAGGTCTCGGTCGAGCCCGACCGGGCGGAGATCAGCGTCGGCGCCTCGTTCGAGGCGAGGACCGCCGAGGACGCCCAGGAGCGGGTCAACCGCGTGCTGGCCGACGTCATCGGCGAGATCACCGACCTGGACATCAGGGGGACCGTGATCCAGACGTCGGGCATCTCGCTGAGCCCGGTGTACAACCAGCCCCGCAACGGGGAGCGCTCGCTGAGCGGGTACCGGGCCAGCAACACGATTCGTGTGCGCGTGGACGACGTGTCTCGTGTGGGCGAGGTGCTCGACGCGGCGGTCGAGAGCGACGCGAACCAGGGGTTCGGGATCTCGTTCATGCTCCGCGACGAGGAGACACCCAAGCGGGAGGCGATCCGGCGGGCGGTGGCGCAGGCCAAGAGCAAGGCCGCGACGATGGGCGAGGCGCTGGGCATGAAGGTGCTGATGATCGAGGAGGTCAGCGAGCAGGGCGCACAGCGCCCGCAGCCGATCTACCGCGGGATGGAGCGCGCTGCGTTGTCGATGGACGCGGTGTCGACACCGGTCGAGGCGGGGCAGATCACGGTCCACGCGGGCGTGACGCTCGTGGCGCGCGTGGGGGTGGAGTAGCGCAATGGGCGATCGCCTGGGTGTGACAAAGACGTACAAGCTCCTGATCGGGGGCAAGTTCCCGCGCTCGGAGTCGGGGCGCGTACATGCCGTGGGCGGGACGCCCGAGGCGCCGATCGCGTACGTCTGCCGCGCGAGCCGCAAGGATCTGCGGGCGGCGGTCGAGGCCGCGGAGAAGGCCCAGCCCGGGTGGGCGGGCGCGACGGCGTACCTGCGTGGTCAGATTTTGTACCGGCTCGCCGAGATGATGGAGGGCAAGCGCGACGAGCTGGCCGCGGCGATGGGCGTGGACCAGGCGGGGCGCTCCGAGTCTGGGCGAATCGCCGAGGTGGATGCCGCGATCGACCGGGTGACGCACTACGCGGGCTGGTGCGACAAGTACCCGCAGGTGCTGGGGTGCGCCAACCCCGTGTCTGGGCCGTACCACAACTTCAGTGTGCCCGAGCCGACCGGCGTTGTGGGTGTCGTCTGCCCGGACGAGCACCCGCTGCTCGGGCTGGTGTCGCTGGCGGCGCCGGTGTTGTGCGCGGGCAACGCGTGCGTGGTGCTGGCGGGCGAGACCGGGAGTGTCACGGCGTGCGTGCTGGGCGAGGCGCTGGCGACGAGCGACCTGCCGGGGGGTGTCGTGAACATCCTCACGGGAGTGCGGGAGGAGCTGATCCCGCACTTCTCTGGGCATTCGGCGATCGGCGCGATCCACGCGGCGGGGCTGGACGCCGACGAGTCGCGTGTGCTCCGCGAGGGCGCGGCCGAGAACCTCAAACGCGTCTGCATCCGCGAGCTCACCGGCGACGCGTGGTTCGACGACTCGGCGTGCGAGGACCCCTGGTGGATCGAGCCGTTCGTCGAGATCAAAACGATCTGGCACCCGAGCGCGACCTAGAGAAAAAGAAGATTCACCACAGAGGCACAGAGAACACAGAGGGTCGGAAACGCGCAGGCGCGATCCCCTCCTGATTCCCTCTCTTTGACCACTGCGCCTCTGCGGTGAATCCTTCCGGCCGGTTGGAAACCGGCCCCACCGGGGGGAGGGCGTAGGCGGGGGAAGACCTGGTCGGTCGGCTCAGCTCGAGACGGTCGCGTCCTGGTCGAGCACGACGCGGGGCTGCTCGCGCGTCCGCGGCTCGGACCAGAGCACCTCGAGTTCGACGTCGAACAGGCCGAGCAACGAGCGGAGTTGACGCTCGACCGCGTCGCGGGCCTGGGCGCTGTAGCGCTCGTCGGAGCGGTCGAACAGCTCGGCGGCCTGCTGCTGGGCAACCTTCATCAGTTCGGCCTGGCGGTCTGCGTTCATCGCGATGACGTCGAGCAGGCCGAGCACGCGCCCCTGCTGGATGTCGTAGGGCACCACATCAACAAGGCGCAGCGAGCCCTGGATGGGCGGGAGCGTCAGGCGGAAGCGGCCCGAGCCCATGTCCTCGACGTGGTCCTGGGTGACCAGCCCGAGCTCGACGGCGTACTGCTTCTCGAACTGAAAGATCATCGCCAGCTTGGCCTGGGTCATCAGGATTGGCGGGATCCACGACCAGCCGCGCTTGGCGGTGGCGATCTCCTTGGCGTGGACCTCGAGTCCGACGAGCTTGCCGACCGCGCGGACACGCTCGGTGATCAGACGCAGGTCCGTCGTGGTCTGTGGTTTGTGCTGGCCCGAGCGGAAGAACCGCATCGTCAGGAAGACGAGGACACCGCCCAGGCACAGCGCGCCGGCAAGGATCACGAGCATGGTGAAGAGATCGCCCATGCCTGATTATTGGGGGCCCGGGGCGCCGGGTTCCGGGGCTCAGGGATTCGCGGGGTCCTTGTTCGGGCGTTGGTCGTCCAAACCGACCTCGTAGGCCCGGATCACGTTGTGGACAGCGGCCGAGAACACGATCGCGGCGACCAGCGAGCCCACGATCAGCACCCCGAGCCTCAGGAACTCCATCGCCCCGCTCTGGGGCGTGAGCAGCCACGGGCGCCCCCACTGCCACCCGATCGCGAGCACGACGAGCACCGGCACGCCCAAGGCCAGGCCGAAGAAGAATCGGCGCCAGGCGCGTGCGCATCCCGAGAAGACGGCGAGCGTCGCGACGCCCGCGGTCGCGCCGACGAGCACGATACGTGCAACAACGAGCAGCTTGAGCATGCGTGCGGCGTCGGGCGAGGTCAGGAAGTTGGGGCGCCCGTCGATGTAGCCCAGCATCGTTGCGCCGAAGACCGTGCCCGCGACGCAGGCCATCGCCAGGGCCCAGCCGTTGAGGAAGCGCCCGAGCGAGGCGAGCACGGCAAAGACCGTGGCGACGAGCACGACCAGCTCGAAGGCGAGCATCCCGATGACGATCGCCGGGGCGCCCATCGTCGCGAGGGCCAGGCCCGCGACGCTCGAGAGCGCGAGCAGGGCGGCGACCAGCTTGGCGGCCACGAGCACGCCCGTCGGCGGCGGTCGCGTCGGATCTGGGGCGGTGGGCATGGGCTCTGGATCGGTCATCGGGGGATGGATCCTACGTCCGAATCGGGGGGAGTTGTTCGGACGGCGCCCGGCGCAGGAAGTGCGCGACGGGGCGCAGATCGGGGGCAAGCGGTGCGTCGATCCTGCCGATCCAGGGGGCGGGAACCGCCCGTCGCGCGCCGGGTCTCGGTGGATTGCAGGACCGGCCTCGGAGGGGCCGATGCAGGCGCACGGTCGAGGGCGGTCCACGGAGACGCCGCATGAGTGTTGTCGAGATCGAGAGACCGGTTCGTGGTGACGCCGCCCGCGAGGAGGCACGACGCGCGTTCGGGCGCGTGCTGGCCCAGTGGGCGGGCGACTGCCTTCGACTGCGCCGCGAGGGGCTGGACCGCCCATGCCGTCGCGAGGGTGGTGTGAGCGGGATCGGCTGGGGTGTCGGGGCTCGGGAGATCGGCTGACGCGCCCTGCGGGCGCGGGAAGGGACTGGGCATGGGCGGGATCACCACCGGGGTCGGCCTGTTCAGCGGGATCGATACACAGTCGCTCATCGAGCAGCTGCTGGCGATCGAGGCGCGCCCGCGCCAGCTCGCACAGAACCGGCTCTTCCAGCTCCAGACCCAGCAGGCCGCGTACCTGGACATCAACTCGCGACTCAGCGCGCTCAAGACCGCGTCGGCCAAGTTCCGTACGTCGCTGACATTCGACTCCAAGCTCGCGACGAGCTCGGACTCGGACGTGCTGACCGCGACGGCGGGCGTCGGGGCGGCGCCGGGCACGTACTCGTTCATCGTGGACCGCCTCGTCTCGGCCCAGCAGATGCTCTCGCGTGGCTTCGCCGACCGGGACACCTCGGCGATCGGCATCGACTCGCTCACGCTCGAGGACCACCGGGCCAGGCTGGACCGCGAGACGAACCTGGCCCGCCTCAACGGGGGCGACGGGATCGAGCGGGGCAAGATCCGCATCACCGTCGGCGGCTCGACAAGCACGGACATCGATCTCTCGCGCGCGGGCAGCGTGGACGACGTGCTCGAGGCGATCAACGAGTCGGGTGCGGGCGTCACCGCCAGCGTCCAGAACGGGCGGTTCGTGATCGACGGGAACGGCCAGACGGTCGGCGTGACGAGCCTGGAGGGGCGCCAGACCGCCGAGACCCTCGGTATCGCGACCGACACCGACCTGGGCACGACGACGATCCTCGAGGGGTCGAGCGTCTACGGGCTCAACGCGAACACGCCCCTGAGCGCCCTGCGCGACGGCGCGGGCATCCGCTTCAACCTCGATTCTCTGCTCGGCGAGGACTTCACGATCGACGTCGGCGGCAACGCCGTGAGCATCAATCTCGGCGAGATCTACGAGACCGTGGACGGCGAGCTCGTCGTCACACAGGGCGCGATCTCGACGGTCGGCGGGCTCGTGGACCGGATCAACTCGACGCTCGAGGACGCGGGCGTCGGGGTGGTCAGCGTCTCGATCGACTCGGACACCGGCGCCCTCGCGCTGGACACGGGCGGGTTCGTGGTCACGCTCACCGACGGGGGCAAGAACACGCTGGGCCAGATCGGCTTCGCCGACGGCCTCGTCGCCTCAAACCCGCTCGCGGGCAATCGGATCTTCGCGGGCATCGGCGAGACGTTGGTCTCGAGCCTCAACGGCGGCGCGGGCCTGGCGAGCATGACGAGCCTGGACTTCGTCACCGCCGACAGCTCGTCGTTCAGCATCGACATCTCGGGCCAGACCACGATCCAGGGCATCATCCGAGAGATCAACGACCAGTCGGGCGGCGATGTCGTGGCCTCGCTCAACGACGCGGGCAACGGGATCAAGATCGTCGATCAGACGACGGGCGGGGCTGCCCTGACGATCACCTCCGCGGACACCTCGGCGGCGGACCTCGGGATCGACACCGGGCCCTCGGGCGTGACGACGGGCGAGGTGGACTCCGGCTCGTTGCAGCTGCGGTACATCTCCGGGGCGACCAAGCTCAGCGAGTTCGGCTCGGGCGTGGGCACGGGCAAGGTCCGGTTCACCGACGCCCAGGGCGTGACCTTCAGCGTGGACATCGGATCGGACTCCAAGACCCTGGGCGACGTGATCGACGAGATCAACGGCCAGTCGTCGGCGGCGGGGTCGGCGCTGGTCGCGCGGATCAACGACAACGGCGACGGCCTGCTCATCGAGGACAGCTCGGGCGGCGCGGTCCCCATCAAGGTCGAGGACACGACAGGCTCCGTCGCCAGCGTGCTCAAGATCGCCGGCGAGTCCGGGTCCGCCGGGGCGGGCGAGAACAAAATCGACGGCTCGCTCGAGGTCCTCGTCGAGTTCGACCCGGCCGACACGCTCGACGACATCGTGGACAAGATCAACGACGCTGGCGGGGGCGTCGGCGTCTCGATCCTCAACGACGGCGGCGGTGGCAACGCCTACCGCCTGAGCTTTACGTCCGACCAGACCGGCGTCGCGGGGCGGTTCATCCTCGACACCAACGGCTTCGACCTGGGCGTCAGCACGCTCGAGGAGGGTGACGACGCGCGCGTCTTCTTCGGTTCGAGCAACCCCGCGAACGCCATC
Organism: Phycisphaerales bacterium; assembly: GCA_029260515.1. Taxonomy (GTDB): domain Bacteria; phylum Planctomycetota; class Phycisphaerae; order Phycisphaerales; family UBA1924; genus JAJRXR01. The sequence goes on from JAJDDC010000040.1 coordinate 459,079, forward strand.
CTCCTGCAGGGCTCGTCGAACACACTCGACTCGGTGCTCACTGGCGTGAGCATCGACCTCAAGAGCGCGAGCGAGACGCCCGTCCAGCTCACCATCACGGGCGACAACGAGACGATCGAGGGCGACGTCCAGGCCTTCATCAAGGCGTTCAACGACACGGTCGATCGCATCAGCTTCCAGACCCGGTTCGTCCAAGACACGGAGGAACGCGGCGCGCTGCTCGGCGACGGCACCGCGATCTCGCTGCGGTCCGCGCTCTTCGGCGCCGTGCTCGGCGCCAACGACGGGTTTTCCGGCGCGTACAACACGCTCGCCTCGGTCGGCATCACGGTGGGCGAGGGCGCCAAGCTCGAGCTTGACTCGGACAAGTTCCGCGCCGCGCTGGCGGCCGACCCGCAGGCGGTCGAGGACCTCTTCGCCAGGCGTGTCGTGGACCCCGACTCGGGGACAGACCAGCTGGGCGACGGGGTCACCTCGACGGACCTGTCCGCGGCCAACGAGTACACCGAGCTGGGCCTGATCGTCCAGATCGAGGAGTTCGCCAACCGGTACATCGACTCGATCTCGGGCGTGCTGACCAACAAGCGCAACGCCCTGGACTCGCAGATCGAGCTCCAGCAGGACCGGATCGACTCGATCACGGCGAAGCTCGAATCCCGGCGGGTGGTGCTCGGGCGACAGTTTCTGGCGATGGAGCAGGCGATCGCAAGCCTGCAGAGCATGAGCTCATCGCTCTCCTCGATCGGGCTCGGCTGAGCCGGCGGCGCTTCAGAATGGGCGCCCGGGCGCCGATATCCAGATCGATATGAGCCAGAACAGCACCGCGATCGCGTACCTCCGCACCAAGGTCATGACGGCCAGCCCCGAGCAGCTGCGCCTGATGCTCCTGGAGGGCTCGGTCCGCTTCGCCCTCCAGGCCCGCGAGGGGCTGGAGGCCAGGGACTACGAGCGGAGCCACGCGGGCTTCACCCAGTGCCGTGCCATCGTGCTCGAGCTGCTCAACACCGTGAAGCCGGGCCCGGACGAGGGGCTCGCCGAGCGTGTGCGGTCGCTGTACACATTCATCTACAACGAGCTGATCGAGTCGAGCTTCGACAAGGACATCGCACGCCTCGGCAAGGCCATCGGCCTGCTCGAGTACGAGGTCGAGACGTGGAAGCTGGCGATGGGCCGGCTGGCCGACGAGCGCGGCGGTCGCGCCGCGTGCGAGGGCGAGCCGCAACCCGAGGGCGCGCGTGCCGAGGGCGAGCGGGCGTCGCTCTCGATCGAGGCCTGAGCCGGGCACAGTCCTCGACCCGGAGTCAGCGGGCGATGCCCGCGACGAGCTGCTCCATCACGAACGGGACCTGCACGCTGCCCGCGACGGCGGACTCGGCGGCCGCGACGCGCTCGATCGCGCCCGCGGCGTGCTCGCGCTCGCCCTCCTGGCGCAGTCGTCGGCGGTAGTGGTCCGCGACGAGCGAGAGCATCTGGCGGGCGCCGAGGCGGTTGGCGGTGTCTTTGGAGCGGTTCTCGCCCGTCTTCTCGCCGCGTTTTACGTGGTCCTTCGCCCAGTCGTCCACGAGCCCGGACATCGTCGGCGCGAGGGCCAGCGGGTACCGCCCCGCGTCGAGGTCGGCGAGCATCGGGCCGACCTGCGCGTGCCACGCGTAGAGGCCGCCCTCGAGCGCGCGCACGAGGCGCCCGGGCGAGCCCGCGGCGTACGCGAGGAGCCACTCCCGCTGGTCGGCGTCGATGTCCGGGTTCGCGCGCGCGAGCCACGCCTGCATCGCCTCGTTGTCGAGCGGCGCGAAGGCGACGCGCTGGCAGCGTGACCGGATCGTGGGCGTGAGGCGTTCCTCGCTGTCGGTCACCAGGATGATCAGCGCCCCGGGCGGGGGCTCCTCGAGCGTTTTGAGCAGCGTGTTCTGGCTGTCGTAGGCGATCAGCTCCGCCTCGTCGATGATGAAGACCTTGGACGCCAGCCCCCCGGGCGAGACGCTGGCGTGGCGCGCGACGGGTGTGAGCACGTGCTCGTCGAGCACGCCCATCGGGATGGTGGTGAGCTTGTTGTCGCGGATCTTCTTGTCGCTGGCGAAGCGGGCCAACTCCTTGACGACCACGTGCAGGTCCGGGTGGGCGCCGCGTGCGAGCATGCCCTGGACCTCGGAGTCGGCGTCGGGGGCGAATCGCCCGGCCAGGTCCGGGGCGGCGGTCGGGTCGAGCGCGACGCCCGCGAGGGCGAGGGCGGCGGTGAACTTCCCGACGCCCTGGGGGCCGTAGAAGATCCAGGCGTGGTGCAGGCGCCCCGAGGCGATGGCCGCCTCCAGCGTCGCGAGGGCACGGCGCTGTCCCAGGATCTCGGCTAGCTGTATCGGTCGCGGGGCGTCGAGGCGGTCGGGCGGGGCGTCGCGTCCGGGCGCGGTTCTCCGGCGCGCGGTCTTCTTCCTGGGCTTGACGGGTTTTTTTGGCGTGTCGGGCATGGGACGCCCGTGAGTCTAGCGGGCGCTGTCGGGCGCGGCGTGTGCGTCGCGACGGCGGCGCGGGACGGCGGCCAGGAGCGCGGTGAACAGCACAGGACAGGATGCCGGCGCGGGGATCACCGATTCGATCCAGTCGTTGTGCATATTCACGCGGACGATTCCCGCGCCGTCGCCGTACATCCCTGTGGGCTCTCCGGTGGTGCCGAGGATGAAGGAATGAACGCCGGCGAGGTACCACTGACCATCTTCCTGGATGAAGGTACCCCCGCCCGAGTCGCCGGGGACGATGAGGTACTCGAGGTCAAGCGGGCTGGCGTCGCCGAAGAGATTCCCTGACGCGTCCAGCGGGCTGTCGAAGTCTGCCAGGAGGATGGTCTCGGAGAGGCCGAGGGCGTCGCCGAGGGCATCCCAGCTGTTGTTTCCGGCTCGCTTGACACCCTCGGTGCCGGGGATGAAGCCTGTGACGCCGTCACCCGTCCAGCCCAGACCGACGGAGGTCATGGTCGCGCCGATGTCGTCGGAGCCCTCGTAGAGGGCGGCGGGGTTGACGTTGGTGACCGGGGCGGCGAGCCGGAGGAGGGCAAGATCGTGGTTGGCGTCGTCGCCGTTCGATTTGAGAAAATCCGGATGGACGACGCGCTGGGTGACCTCGTACACGGCGCCGCCCAGTTCGAACGAGAGCGGGCTGGGGTTGAAGAGGGAGCAGTGCCCGGCGGTCAGGACCCAGCCGGGCGCGACGAGGGTCGCCGAGCACGAGTACGTGTCCCCGTCGCGGTACAGCGAGCCGACGGGGTCGAACTGACCCTGGGCGGCAAGGGCGATGTACGAGGCATCGGGGACATCGTGCCGGATGACGCCTCCGCTGGCGGCGAGCGTGCAGGCGAGGAGCGGGGTCGCTGCGGCGCGGAGTGTGATCGGCATAGGGGCCTCCTGGCATAACCGGGGGGCGCGAAGGGGGTGGACGCCGTCGCGTGCTTGCGGCGGCAATGATCATTCCCGATTGCCCCGATAATGCGAATGTACATCGGATCCTCGAGATGGCAAGCTGATCCGGGAGTCGAGGCCGACGACCCGCGGGCGGGTCGCCGGCGGTGGTCGGCTGGCGGCGAGGACCCCTCGTACGATCTGGCTCCCAGCCCACCCCGGAGCCCCCATGCCGAGCACGACGCGGTCCACCACAGTCACACGCAGCGCCGATGTGCGCCGGGCGTTCATCGAGTTCTTCGAGGCCCGGGGGCACACGCACGTGCCGTCGAGCCCGGTCGTGCCGCACGACGACCCGACGCTGCTGTTCACCAACGCGGGGATGAACCAGTACAAGCCGATCTTCCTGGAGCAGGTGGCGCCGGGGAGCCCGCTGACGGGGCTGACGCGGGCGGTGAACTCCCAGAAGTGCATCCGCGCCGGGGGCAAGCACAACGACCTGGAGGACGTGGGCAAGGACACGTACCACCACACGTTCTTCGAGATGCTCGGCAACTGGTCGTTCGGCGACTACTTCAAGCAGGAAACCATCGACTGGGCGTGGGAACTGCTCACCGAGGTCTTCGGGCTCGACAGGGACCGCCTGTACGCGACGTACTTCGGGGGCGACGAGGAGAAGGGCCTCGGGCCCGACCTCGAGGCGAAGGCGATGTGGGAGAAGCACCTCCCGCCCGAGCGGGTGCTGCCCTTCGGGATGAAGGACAACTTCTGGGAGATGGGCGAGACGGGGCCCTGCGGGCCGTGCTCGGAGCTGCACTACGACCGGGTCGGCGATCGCGACGCGGGGATGCTGGTCAACCGCGACGACGACGGCGTCATCGAGATCTGGAACCTGGTCTTCATCCAGTACGACCGCCAGGCGGACGGGTCGCTGCTCACGCTCCCACGTCAGCACGTGGACACCGGGATGGGCCTCGAGCGGCTGTGCTCGGTGCTCCAGGGCGTGAAGTCGAACTACGACACGGACCTGTTCACGCCGATCTTCAACGCGATCGAGAGCCTGCCGGGCGTGGAGCACCGGTACGCGGGCAAGCTGGGCGCGCAGGATGTGGGTCACAAGGACATGGCGTTCCGGGTGCTGGGCGACCACGCGCGGGCGCTGGTGTTCGCGATCACGGACGGGGCGACGCCCTCGAATGAAGGGCGCGGGTACGTGTTGCGGCGTGTGCTGCGGCGCGCGGTCCGGTACGGGCGCCAGATGCTCGGGGCCCGCCCCGGGTTCTTCTCGCGCCTCGCGCCCGTCGTCGTCGAGACGATGGGCGGGGCGTTCCCGGAGCTGAAGAAGGACCCGCAGCGGGTGTACGACATCATCAAGGAAGAGGAGGAGAGCTTCGAGCGGACGCTGGACCGGGGGATCAAGCTGTTCGAGGACATCGCGGCGGGCGGCTCGGACAAGCTTGTTTCGGGCGAGGACGCCTTCAAGCTCTACGACACGTACGGCTTCCCGGTAGACCTGACGCAGCTCATGGCCCAGGAACGCGGGATGAAGGTGGACATCGCGGGCTTCGAGGCCGCGATGGAGGCGCAGAAGGAGCGTTCGCGGGCGGCCTCGAAGACCGGGGCTGCCGCGGAGCTGGGGCTCGAGCCCGACCAGATGGCACGCCTGGCGCGGATGAAGGTCGAACCGACCGACGACTCCAACAAGTTCCACGGGCGCGACGTCCGGGCCGGCGTCAGGGCGATCTGGAACGGGCACAACTTCGACGAGCGCGCCGACGTCACGACCGCGGGGACCCGGCGGGTCGGGCTGATCCTCGACACGACGAACTTCTACGCCGAGATGGGCGGGCAGGTCAGCGACCACGGGCGGCTCCTGGTGATGCGCGAGCGGCGCTCGAACGCGGGGGACAATCTCCAAGGCGGCGAGTTCCGTGTCGAGGACGTCAGGAGCTTCGGGGGGTACGTGCTGCACGTGGGGCGGATCACCCGCGGCGAGGTCCGCGTTGGCGACGACGTGCAGTTGCACATCGACAACGCGCGTCGGCGGGCGGTGGCGGCCAACCACACCGCGACGCACATGCTCAACTTCGCTCTGCGGGATGTGCTGGGCGAGGGGGCGGACCAGAAGGGTTCGCTCGTCGCCGACGACCGGCTCCGATTCGATTTCTCGCGCTCGGGCCCGGTGGGGCCCGAGGAGCTGGCGAAGGTCGAGGCGATCGTGCGCGACATGATCGGGGCGGATCTGCCTGTCAACGCGGACCTGGCGCCCCTCGAGCAGGCCAAGCGGCTCGCGGGGCTGCGGGCGGTGTTCGGCGAGGTCTACCCCGACCCGGTGCGGGTGGTCTCGATCGGGGCCAAGCCCGACGAGATGCTCGCGGCGCCGGAGGACGAGAAATGGCGTGGCGTGAGCGCCGAGCTGTGCGGCGGGACACACCTGGAGTCCACGGGGCAGGCCGAGGCGTTTGCGGTGATCGGCGAGGAGGCGGTCGCCAAGGGCGTGCGCCGGATCGTGGCGATCACGGGCGTCGCGGCGCGGGCGGCCGAGGACGCGGCGGGCGGGCTCGAGGCACGCATCGAGCGGGCGTCGGGCCTGGACGCGGCACGCCTGGGCGACGAGGTCAACGCGATCGCGGGCGAGCTGGACCAGCTCACGATGCCGGCGGCACGCAGGGCGGCGCTGCGGACCCGGGTGGGTGGGCTGCAGGACAAGGTGAAGGGCGCGAAGAAGGCTCAGGCGAAGAAGCGGGCGCAGGAGGCCCAGCAGGTTGCGGCGGGGATCGCGGAGTCCACGGCGATGGACCAGGTCGTCGTCGCGCAGATTGACCTGGGCTCGGACCGTGACGCGTTGCAGGCGGCGCTGGGGGTGATCTCGCAGAAGCGGCCCGGGGCGCCGGTGATGCTGCTGAGCGTGGACGAGGAGGCGGGGTCGGTCGCGGTCGTCGCGGTCTCGCCCAAGGGCGCGATCGACGCGGGTCTGAAGGCGGGCGACTGGGTCCGCGAGGTGACGGGCGTGATGGGGGGCAAGGGCGGGGGCAAGCCCGACGCGGCGCAGGGCGCGGGCAAGGATCCGGGCAAGCTGCGCGAGGGGCTTGACGCGGGGCGGCGGTTCGCCCTTGGAAAGCTGATGTAGCTATGGACCAGGGCGAGCGCAACCAGCGTCGGGACAACGTGAACCGGGCGCGGGCGTGGGCGCTGGCACTGGAGATGTCGTACTCGGTGGTCGCGGGTGGCGTGATCGGGTACGGGATCGACTGGTACTTCGGGACGCTTCCCTGGTGGACCCTGGGGCTGTGCCTGGGAGGGCTGACGTTCGGGATGGTGCGGTTCGTCCGCGAGGCGAACCGCCTGAACCGCGAGTCGTCGGGGCGGGGGCGGTGAGGGCGAGCGGGGTGCGGGGTTTGGGGGGCACAATGGGGCCCGGACGGTCGCCGACGGGGCGTGTGGGGCCTATTCTCTTGCCCCGCAGTCAGGGGTCCGGCCAGACCGGAACCGGGGCGGATTGGACGCCGTGAAGGGCATTGCTGATGGGTCAGACGCACGCACAGCCTGACGTCTCGATCGCTGCCGGCCGACTGATCGGCGTGGTGGTGGCGGCGTGGGCATTGTCGGCGTTGCTCGCGTCGGGGGTCGCCCTGGCGCTGGGCCAGCACGGCGCCTGGATGGGCGCGGTCGCGACGCTCGTCGGGGTTGGCGGCGGGCTGATGCTTGTTGTTGTCAGCGGGCCGCGACCCGCGGCGTTGTGGGCGATGGTGCAGATCGTGGCGTCGATGACGCGGATGCTCGTCGGGCTTGGAGTCGCGGTCGGGCTGTTCCTGGCGGTCCGCCCGGACCGGTACGGGTACTGGGGCGTGGTGCTCGCGACGCTGCTGGCGACGCTCGTGGGCGAGGTGATGGTGTTCCTGCCCGTGGCGCGAGGGAGCGGCGGGCGGGCGGTTGGCACGGAGGCGGCGGCGTGAACACACTGGCGATGGCCAACCCGGTCGGGCACGTGATCAACCACAAGTTTCTCGAGCTGGCCGACGGCACGTGGATCTGGTCGTCGGCGCAGACGAACCTGGTGCTCACGACGATCATCATGCTCACGCTCGGGCCCTGGATCGCATCGAAGATCAACACCGGCCCGGAGCGCGAGGGGCACGACCGGTTCGTGACCAGGAACATCCTGGCGCACATGGTCGAGGTGATCTGTGTGTACCTACGGGACAAGGTGATCGAGCCGCTGCTGCACGAGCGGACGGCCCGGTATATGCCCTTCCTGCTCGCCCTGTTCTTCTTCATCCTGCTGAACAACCTGCTGGGGCTGATCCCGCTGCTGGACCTGGCGCACCTGCTCAACCCGGACTGGAAAAAGCACCACATGTCCCCGATCGGCGGGACGGCGACGCAGAGCATCTGGGTGACCGGGGCGCTGGCGGTTGTCGCGGGCATCGCGATCAACGCGGCGGGGATCAAGGAGCTTGGGATCTGGGGCTACATCAAGCACCTGACCGCCGACGCGCCGATCTTCGTCTGGCCCATCATCATCCCGATCGAGATCATGGGCATCGCGATCAAGCCGGTGGCGCTGGCGATTCGTCTGTTCGCGAACATGACGGCGGGGCACATCCTGATGGCGACCCTGTTCGGCTTTGTCTCGATGGGGCTCAAGACGGGCATCCTGTTCGGGACGGTGATCGTGGGCGCCTCGGTGATCGGGGCGATCGCGGTGTCGTTCCTGGAGCTGTTCGTCGCGTTCCTCCAGGCGTTCGTGTTTATGTTCCTGACGGTCGTGTTCATCTCGCTGCTCAGCCATCATCACGAGCACGAGGCGGGGCACGAGCCGAGCGAGGCGGAGCGGAACGAAGAAATCAGCGAGGCGGTGGCGGGCGCGGCGCTCGCGTAGCTGTCTCGGATTGGAAGGCAGGCCTCGGGCCCCGCGGGGGCGCCCCTGGCGGATGGGCGACGGGTTGGTTCGCCCGGTGATTCCCCGCGGTACAGAGCACGGGGCCGGCGTACACGCCCCTCCGAAAGAAAAAGGATTGAGCAAGCGATGAAGCGCATGATCAAGAACGTGGCGATTGCGACCGGTGTGATGGCCGTCTTCGGCCCGACGATGGCGATGGCCCAGGACGAGGCGGCGATCAAGCTCGCCGAGGCGGCCAACGAGGGCTTCGGCAAGGGCCTGGGCGCGGTCGGCGCGGGCCTGGCCGTCTTCGGTGGCGGCATCGGCATCGGCCTGGTCGGCAAGGGCGCGGTCGAGGGCATCGCCCGCCAGCCCGAGGCCGCCGGACCCATCGGCACCAACATGATCCTGGCGGCGGCCCTGATCGAGGGCGCCACCCTCTTCGCGGTCGTGGTTGGTCTGCTGGCCGGCCTGCTCTGAGCTAGACGTTCACCGCGCCGGGGCCAGACCGCCCCGGCGCGGCTTTTGGACGGACCTTGTGCGCGCCCCGGCGCGCCTGACGGAGCTTTGACAATGAAGCGCTTCAGACTTCTCGCCCTGATCGCACTCGCTGTCCTGGTCGGTCTTTCGCTGGCCCCGGCCTCGAGCGGCCTGACCGCCCGGGCGTCGGCGCAGGACGACCACGGCGGGGAGGTCGTTGATGACCACGCCGCCGCGGCGGACGACCACGGCGAGGCCGCGGGCGGGCACGGCGACGACCACGCCCCCTCGCCCCTCGCGGGCGCGAAGGAGGGCATGGCGTCCGCGATCACGGCGCTGGTCTGCTTCGGCATCGTGGTGTTCGTGCTGTACGTGAAGGTCTGGCCCCTGATCACCAAGGGGCTCGACGAGCGGTCGTCGAAGATCAAGGAAGAGATCGCCAGCGCAGAGGCGGCGCGGATGCAGGCGAGGGATGCGCTCGAGGAGTACGAGCGGAACCTGAGCCAGGCACGGGCCGAGGCGAACAAGATGCTCGAGGAGACGAAGGCCAAGCAGGCGGCGTTGGCCGCGGACCTGCGGGCGAAGGCGGACGTCGAGCTGGGCCAGATGCGCGAGCGTGCGATCCGGGACATCGAGTCGGCCAAGAAGGCGGCCCTCAACGAGATCTACGACCAGTCGGTGACGCTGGCGTCGGCGATGGCGGGCAAGATCCTGGCCCGCGAGGTGACGGCCCAGGACCAGAGCCGACTGTTCGAGGAGTCGCTCGCCGAGCTGCAGGCGTCGCGGGGCTGAGCCGGTTTCAGGACCCCCACTGACACGAGAGGACACGCGGGAACATGCCCCTGATCGAGTCACAACCCGACGCCCTGTCCGGCGTGTACGCACGGAGCCTGTTCGAGCTGGCCGAGGCCAAGGGCGGGCAGGAGAAGGCGGAGAAGACGCTCGGCGAACTCGAGGATGTGATCGAACTGGCCCGCGGCGACGCGCGGTTCAGCGAGTTCCTGTCCTCGCGTGTGCTGGGCGCCGATTCGCGCGACGAGGCGCTGGTGCGGATCTTCGAGGGCAAGATCACCGGGGTCACGCTCCGGTTCCTGCGCCTGCTCAACAAGAAGGGGCGCCTGGGGCTGCTGATCCCGATCGTGTCGGCGTTCGACCGGATCGTGCAGGAGCGTTTCGGGCGCGTCGAGGTTGACGTGTACACGCCCGGGCCCGTCGGCGCCGACGAGCTGCGCCGGCTCAAAGAGCGGCTCGGGGCGACGCTGGGCAAGGAGGTCATCGTCCACCCGTACACGGACACGTCGATGATCGGCGGGATCCGGCTGCGGATCGGCGACCAGCTGGTGGACGCCTCGGTCTCGACCCGCCTGCGGAAGATGCGCGATCAACTCGAGCAGCGCGGCGGCGCCCAGATCCGGGCCAACGCCAGGCGGATCATCGAGGAACCGGGCGGGAACTAGACGGCGGCGGTCGCCCCGGTGGCGGGCGGCGGGGGCGGGAATACACTTCTCACGCAGGCGCGGTGGCCGCGCTGCTCCAGAAAGGCTACCGGGATGGGCAAGAAGTCGGTCGGTTCTCTCGACGTCGCGGGCAAGCGCGTGCTGGTGCGTGTGGACTTCAACGTGCCGATGGACGGGCTGGGCGTCGGCGACGACCGGCGGATCCGCGCGGCGCTCCCCACGATCCGCTCCGTGATCGATCGCGGCGGGCGCGCGATTCTGATGAGCCACCTGGGCAGGCCCAAGGGCGAGGGGTACGAGCAGTCGCTCTCGCTGGCGCCCGTCGCCAAGCGGCTGGGCGAGCTGCTTGAGAAGCCCGTCGCGTTCCCGTCGCGGGACTGCGTCGATCAGGCGTCGGCCGACGCGGTCGGCGCCACGAGCGACGGCGACGTCGTGCTGCTCGAGAACCTGCGGTTCAACAAGGGCGAGAAGGCGGGGGACTCGGCCTTCGCGATGAAGCTGGCGGCGTACGGCGACGCCTACGTCAACGACGCGTTCGGCACGTGCCATCGGTCCGACGCGTCGATGGTCGCGGTCCCGGCGGCGATGGGCTCCAGGCCCCGGGTCGCGGGATTCCTGGTCGAGAAAGAGATCAAGTTCCTCCAGGGCACGATCGCGTCGCCCGAGCGCCCGTTCGTCGTGGTGCTCGGCGGGGCGAAGGTCTCGGACAAGATGGGCACGATCGAACGCCTGCTGCCCAAGGCCGACGCGATCCTGATCGGCGGGGCGATGGCCTACACGTTCGTCGCGGCCCTTGGCAAGGGCGTGGGCACGAGCAAGGTCGAGACCGACCGGCTCGCGGACGCCAAGCGGATGATCAACGCGGCGGCCAACTCGGGCGTGGACCTGCACCTGCCCGTGGACCACGTGTGCTCGAGCGCGTTCAGCGAAGACGCGGGCGACATCGAGGTCTTCAAGGACTCGATCAAGGACGGGTACATGGGCCTGGACATCGGGCCCGAGACGCAGTCGGTGTTCGCGGGCGTGATCCGCAAGGCGAAGACGATCGTCTGGAACGGGCCGATGGGCGTGTTCGAGTGGGCGCCGTTCCGCGTGGGCACGAAGATGGTCGGCAAGGCGATCGCCGACGCGACCGCGGCGGGCGCGACGAGCGTCGTGGGCGGGGGCGACTCTGCGGCTGCGGTCGAGGAGTTCGGGCTGGCCGACAAGATGAGCCACGTGTCTACCGGGGGCGGGGCGAGCCTGCAGATGCTCGAGGGCAAGCCGTTCAAGGCGTTGGAGCTGATCGAGGACGCGTGAGCGGCGCCTAGGCGCTACCTGCGGTCGAAGAGGCGCTCCAGGTCCTCGATTGTTAAACGCACCGTCGTCGCCCGACCATGCGGGCACGAGCCCGAGCGCTCGACGTGCTCACGCATCGAGATCAGCTCGGCGAGTTCCTCTTCAGAGAGGGCGTCGCCCGCCTTGACCGCGGCCTTGCAGGCCATCATGTCCAGGACCTCGTGCAGGGCCGCCTCGGAGCCGGGGGTGAACGCGTCGCGCTCGACGCGTTCGAGCAGGTCGGTCATGAAGTCCAGGGGATCGACGGCCCGCGAGAAGAGGAAGCTCGGGAACGAGTGGACGGCGATGGTCGCGGGACCGAGCGGGGCGGCGTCGATGCCGAGTCGTTCGAGAAGGGGCGTCAGCTCGTCGAGGCGTTCGACGCTGGCGGGGGCCGCGGGGACGGCGACGGGGGTGAGCAGGCGCTGGGTCTCCAGCTTGGACTCGCCCTCGCCCCCCCCACTGCCCGTCACGCGGGCGAGCAGCTTCTCGAACATGACACGCTCGTGCAGGGCGTGCTGATCGATGAGCACGATCCCGCGCTCGTCCTCGGCGACGAGGTAGGAGCGGTGGACCTGGAGGACGCGGGTCGCCTTGCGGATGGGGGAGTCGTGCGCGGGGGCGGGGTCGTTCGCGGGCGGGAACGGCGCGGGTGACGCGGCGACTCCGGGCGGGGGACCGCCCGGCTCGCTTGCGGGGGATTCGTGCGCGCGCGGGGCGAAGTCGAGGCGCTCGGCGTCGCGCCCGGGCATCTGGCGTTTGAACAGTTCGGCGAAGCGGGCGGGGTCCACGAGGTCCGGGCCGCCGATCCCCCCACCGCTCGTGTCGCCCTCGTGCGCCGGCAGGATCTGGGTCGGGGACTGCGCGCCCGACGCGGCGAGGTCCGGGCGGCGATCTGTCGCCGAGGGGGTGAGGTCGCGCGAGCGCAGGGCATCGCGGACGGCGTGCAGCACCGCCTGGTGCACCATCGACTGGTCGCGGAAGCGGACCTCCAGCTTGGCGGGGTGGACGTTGACGTCCACGCCCTCGGGCGACATGTCGATCATGAGGACGGCGGTCGGGTGGCGCCCGGGCTCGATGAGGCCGCGGTAGGCCTCGCGGAGCGCGTGCTGGATCGTGCGGTCCTTGATGACGCGGCCGGCGAGGAAGACGTGCTGGGCGCGGGCTGTCGCGCGGGCGATCGTCGGCAATCCCACAAGGCCCCAGATCGTCACGCCCCGCGCGTCGTCGAACTGGTCCCAGGCGACCTCGACGAGCTGGTCGTCGAGCTCGCGGCCGATGATGTCGAGCACGCGGTCGCGGGGTGACTGGTCGGGCGGGAGATCGAGCGCACGCCGCCCGTCGGTCGTGACGCTGAAGGCGACCGCGGGGTGGGCCATCGCCAGGTCGCGGACCCAGTCCACGCACCGGGTCTGCTCGGTCTGGGGCGTGCGCAGGAACTTGCGGCGTGCGGGCGTGTTGAAGAACAGGTTGCGGACTTCGATCGTCGTGCCCGGCGAGGCCGAGGCGGGACGGACGGGCCCGATGTCGTCTCCCTCGGCGTCGATCCTCGCGCCCGCGTCGGCGTCGTGGGGGCGTGAGGTGATCGAGAGTCGGGCGACCGAGCAGATGGAGGCGAGGGCCTCGCCGCGGAAGCCCTTCGTGGCGATACGGTCGAGGTCGGGGGCGTTGCGGATCTTGCTCGTCGCGTGGGGGGCGAGGGCGAGTGGGAGCTGGTCGGGGTCGATGCCCACGCCGTCGTCGGCGATGCGAATGAGCTCGATACCGCCGCGTTCAAGATCAACACTGATTCGCGTCGCGCCCGCGTCGATCGAGTTCTCGACGAGTTCCTTGACGACGGACGCGGGTCGTTCGATGACTTCGCCGGCGGCGATCTGGTTGACGAGCAGGGCGGCGAGCTTCTGGATCCGCGGGCGCGTGGCGGCAGCGGTGTCGTCGCCGATCCTTGGCTCGGTCGTTGGGCGGTCCATCGGGGGATTGTACGTTCGGAGTGGTTCAACGCGGGGGGACGCGGGGGGACGCGGAGGTGGGGATACGGTGTGGATGAATCAGGATTTCTATCACACGAAATTTCTCCGCGGCTCTCCGTGTCCCGCCGCGCTGAATACCCCACCCTCGATATCATCCGGGCATGAGCGAAGACAGCATCTTCAGCAAGATCATCCGGGGCGAGATCCCGGCGAACCGTGTGTACGAGGACGACCACGTCATCGCGATCCTCGACATCAACCCGCTGAGCGAGGGGCACACGCTTGTCATCCCCAAGGAGCCCTCGGCGACGATCGACGAGTTGAGCGACGACGCGTCGGCGGCGGTCGGGCGCGTCCTGCCCCGGGTCTCGCGGGCGATCAAGAAGGCGACGGGCGCACGGGCACTGAACGTGCTCCAGAACAACGGGCGCGAGGCGGGGCAGGAGGTGGACCACGTCCATTTCCATGTCATCCCGTGCTACCCGGACCGGGAGGACGGCGGGCTGCGCAAGAACTGGACGCCGGGGAAACTGGATGCAGAGAAGGGCGCGGACCTGGGGCGGAAGATCGCGCGGCTGCTCTAGGCGTCGGGGGCGATCGATGTCGTCGCTGCTGGCAGGCGGACGGTCTGGCCGGCGTCGGTTTTGACCACGATCCCGCTGCCCGGTTCGATCGACTCGACCCTGCCCGCGTACTCGGCGCCGTCGTGATGGAACGTCTGGTGCGTGCCCACGAGTGTGTCACGCCCATGCCAGATGCGGACCAGCTCGTCGGGAGCAAGGGCGAGGGTGGCGACGAGGTTGGTCACGAGCAGGCGGGCGGCGTCGAGGCGGGCGACGCGGGCGCCGAGTTGTGCGAGCGAAACCGCCCGGTCGCGGAGTCCGGCAGGCCAGTCGCCCGAGTCGTGGGTCACATTCATGCCCACGCCGACGTACAGCAGCCCGTCGTCGCCCTCAACGAGCACGCCCGCGAGCTTGCGGCCTGTGGAACGCTGGACGACATCGTTGGGCCATTTGAGGCCGACATCGGCGGCGCCGAGGTTCTCCGCGGCCAGGCAGGCGCCGACGCCCGTGGCCAGCGCGACGTGCCCGCCCTCGTACCGCGACGCGTCGAGGACGAATGTCATTGCCAGGGAGTGGCCGGGCGCGTCGGCCCACGCCCGCCCGAGGCGCCCGCGCCCGGCGGTCTGTCGCCCGGCGACGACGAGCAGGCCCGGGCGCCCGCCCGACATCCGGCGGGCGGTGTCCTGGGTCGAGGCGGTCTCGCGGACGACCGCGACGCGGTCGATGGCGCGGGGCTCGGGTAGAGACGCGATCACGGCTTCGATCACGCCGCCCCAGGTCGCCAGGTCGTCGTTGGTGGCGTGGACGCTCATGTGCCGACGGGCTCGATATCCAGCCCGAGGTCGAGGCTGACGGCGTGATGCGTGAGCGAGCCGACTGAGATGCGGTCCACGCCGGTCTGCGCGACGCCGGCGATGGTGTCGAGCGTGACGCCACCCGATGCCTCGAGCTGGACCTTGGACCCGAGGCGGTCGCGGAGCGCGACGCCCTCGCGGAGTTGGTCGGTCGAGAAGTTGTCGAGCAAGACGAAGTCGATCAGGGCGTCCTCGACGCTGAGCACGCGCTCGAGCTGGTCGAGCGAGTCCACCTCGACCTCGAAGAACGCGGGGGGCGCGGGGTCGGCGTCGCCTATCTCGATGCGCAGCTCCCGTGCGCGGCGGGCGGCGTCGGTCAGGCGCTGCGCGAGTTGGTCGAGCGGGATCGAGGCGACGTGGTTGTCCTTGACGAGGACGGCGTCGTGCAGGCCCAGGCGGTGCATCGAGCCGCCGCCGCAGCGGACGGCGTACTTCTCGAGCACGCGCAGGCCCGGGGTGGTCTTGCGAGTGTCGCAGAGCTTCGCAGGTGAATCAGCGGGGATGCGGGCGGCGAACTCGGCGGTCCGCGTCGCGACGCCTGAGAGGCGGGCGATGAGGTTGAGCATCGTCCGCTCGATGGTGACGATCGCGCGAGACGAGCCGCGGAGCGTCGCGAGCGTATCGCCCGGGACGACGCGGTCGGCGTCGCTCGCGTGCTTCTCAACGCTCATCGCGTCCGCGATGCCGAACACGTCGAGCAGTTCGGGGATGACGACCAGCCCCGCGACGACCCCCGGCTCGCGGGCGACAAGACAGGCGGTGGTCGTCGCGTCGGGCTCGAGCATGACGGCGGCGGTGATGTCCATGCCGGCGGCGCCCAGGTCCTCGTCGCGGGCGAGCTCGAGCAGGCGGCGGATGAGCCCGGTCGCGGCGAGGCGGGCGTACAGCCCGGGCGGCGGGAGGTCCTCGAGGTCTCGGGTACGTCCTGGCATCGCGGGGGATGCTAGGGTTTGCATCGTTCGGCGGGGTCGTTGCGGCGGCACGGCGGGCGTGCGGGAGGGCTGGAAGCCCCCCGGCCTTGAGACTCAGGAGGTTGCTCGCATGGGACTGCTCGACGGGAAGATCGGCCTGGTCACCGGGATCGCCAACGACCGCTCGTACGCCTGGCACATCGCCAAGGGACTGACCGAGCAGGGCGCGACCTGCGCCTTCGCCCACCTGCCCGGCGAGAAGAACGAACGCCGGACGGCCAAGGCGGTCGAGAAGCTCGGCGTCTCCAACCCCTGGCTGCACCCGATGGACGCGGGCTCGGACACGGACCTGGACAAGCTGTTCGACGCCTACGCGTCCAAGCACGAGCGGCTGGACTTCATCATCCACTCGATCGCGTTCGCCGACCGCGAGTGGCTGGCGGCGGGCAAGTTCATCGAGACGCCCCGCGCCGCGTATCTGCAGGCGATCGACATCTCGGCGTACACACTGGCGGCGATGGCCAGGCGCGGACGCGAGCAGATGCGGGCATCGGGCGGCGGCTCGATCATGGCGATGAGCTACTACGGCGGGGAGAAGGTCGTCCCGGGGTACAACGTCATGGGCGTCGCGAAGGCGGCGCTCGAGTGCACGGCGAGGTACCTGGCCGCCGAACTGGGCGCCGACAACATCCGCGTGAACGTGATCTCGGGCGGGTACCTGCGGACGCTGGCCTCGTCGGCTGTCGGGGGCACGGACACGATGGACGAGATGGCCCAGCGCAAGTCGCCCCTGCGCCGGGGCGTCGAGGGCGACGACGTGGGCGGGACGGCGGTCTACCTTGCCAGCCCCCTGTCCAAGGGCGTGACGGGCGAGACGATCTACGTGGACTGCGGCGTGAACACGATCGGCGTCTGAGTTCGTTATCTCCCCATATATAGTGGTTCGTTCGGCCGATAACTACGATGTGTCGTTGTTTTTGGCTTTGGCCCGCCCTCGGAACCGATGTCAGTCGCGATGACCGGCGCCATCAACAACGTTGCCGCCAGCTCGATCGCGGGCGCCCCGCAGCAGTCGCGGTCGGTCTCGAAAGAGAACCGCAAGGCCGACGAGGCGGAGGCGCGACGCAAGGGCATCCGCGACGAGTTCAAGAAGAGCGTGAACGAGGCGCTCGAGGCGGACGCGGTGCGCAGCGCGAAGGACCCGACGCAGGAAGAGTCCCGCGAGGACCGCGAGGAGCACGACGTGGGATACCACAAGCGTGACGATGGCGGGGAGCAGACGCGGATCGATCTGAGCGCATAAGCCGGGCTCTCACGCGCGGTCGAGACCGGGTAGAAGACAAAGCAGACGGAACCCCCTCTCCCCAACGGGGAGAGGGAGCAGGATGCTCACTTGCCCTGGAAGAAACGGGCGAATGCGCGGAGGGTAACCTGGCGTCCGATGGCGGCGATGGACTCGGTCAGGGGGATGCCCTTGGGGCAGGCCTTGACGCAGTTCTGGGCGTTGCCGCAGTCGGTGACGCCGCCGGGGGTCATGAGCTCGTCGAGGCGGTCGGGCTTGAGTTCCTTGCCGGTCGGGTGCTCGTTGAAGAGGCGGGCCTGGCTGATGGCGTGGGCGCCGACGAAGGAGGTGTCCCACTTTGATTCGTCGTCCTCGTGCGTGTACTGGGGGCACGCCTCGAGGCAGCAGCCACACGACATGCACTCGGACATGCCGTAGCGGTCCTGCTGGCTGGCGGGGTCTTCCTTTGGGCCTGCGCCCAGGTCGTACGTTCCGTCGATGGGGACCCAGGCCTTGACACGGGTGAGGGCGTGGAAAAGACGCGAGCGATCGACCCAGAGGTCTCGGACGACGGGGAACTTGCTCATGGGTTCGAGTGTGATGGTGTCGCCCTCGCGCGGGGCGTACTCGTCGAGCAGGCACGAGCAGGACTGGCGGGCGTGCCCGTTGATGACCATGGTGCAGGCGCCGCAGACCTCTTCGAGGCAGTTGGCGTCGTAGACGACGGGGGTTGTGTGCGTGGCGTCAGCTGTGACCGGGTTTGCGGCGATGTGCTTGAGGGCGGCGATCACGTTCATACCCGGCTCGACGGGGACCTTGAACGACTCCCAGCGGGCTGGCTTGCCGGGGCCGTCGCATCGCTTGATCTTGAGTATGACGGTGCGCCCGGGGAGGGCGCGCTCGCGGTTGGCGCGGCGCCAGGCGGCGGTGGAGTCGTGGGCGTAGGCGGTGGTCGGCATGGCGCCTGACTTCCTCTCTGGCTAGGTCGCGCTCGCCGGCTCGCGATCGGTCACCGGGGACTTCTTGTCGCTGGCCTTCTGGCCGTACGTCCGGGCCCTGGGGCGGACGAGGTCGGCGCGGACAGGGCGGAACTCGAGCGTGTGCGTGCCGTCGGGGTTGTGGCGGGCGACGGTCGTGCGCATGAAGTTGTCGTCGTCGCGGTCTGGAAAATCCGTTCGGTAGTGCGAGCCGCGGGACTCACGGCGGGCCAGGCTGCCCTGGGCGATGACCTCGGCCAGCACGAGCATGTCCCCCACCGCCCGCGCGAAGCTGAGCGTCTGGTTCGTCCACATCGCGCCGTCGGCCAGGCGCACACCCGCGTACCGCTCGCGCAGCTGTGCGAGCTTGGCCAGGCACCGTTCCATCCGGGGGCCGGCCTTGACGACGGTGCACGCCGCGGTCATCTCGTCGCCCATCTCCTTGGCGATCGCGTAGGGGTTGTGGGCGGCGTCGGTCGGGTCCGGGTTGTCGGAGGCGGTCGCGACGAGGCGGTCGGCCTTTGACTGCTCTTGCGCCACGACACGGTCGAAGACGGATTGGTCGATGTCGGTGGTGGGCTCGTGGCTGGGCTCGGCGGTCTGGATGTAATTGACGACAGACGTGCCGCAGAACAGCCCATCGAAGATGCACGAGAGCAGGGCGTTGGCGCCGAGGCGTGTGGCGCCGTGGTAGGCGAAGTTGACCTCGCCGAAGGCGTACAGGCCCGTGATGTTGGTCATCATGTTGTTGGTGGCGCCGTGCTTCATGCCGCGCCCGGCCTGGGTATCGACGGGCGTCGGATCGCCCGGCCTGTGCTCGCCCCAGGCGTGGTCGGGGTGGTAGGCGCCCTCGGTGTAGGTGGTCCACATGCCGCCCATGGAGTAGTGGACGCCGGGGAAGATGCGCATGGGGGTCTTGCGTGGATCGTCGCCGACGAACTTCTCATAGATCTCGATGATGCCGCCGAGCTTGCGGTCGAGCTCCTCGGGGTCCTTGTGGGTGAGGTCGAGGTAGACCTGGTTCTGGCCTCCGACGCCCATGCCCTGGTTGACGCAGATGTCGAAGATCTCACGGCTGGCGATGTCGCGGGGGACGAGGTTGCCGTAGGCGGGGTACTTCTCCTCGAGGAAGTACAGGCGTTCAGCTTCGGGGATGTCGGTGGGCTTGCGTGTGTCGCCCTGCTTGCGTGGGACCCAGACGCGCCCGCCCTCGCCACGGGCGGACTCGCTCATCAGGCGCAGCTTGTCGGCGCCGGGTATGGCGGTCGGGTGGACCTGGATCATCTCGGCGTTGGCGTACCACGCGCCGGCCTGGTAGCAGCGGCTGGCGGCGCCGCCGGTGCAGATGACCGAGTTGGTGGACTTGCCAAAGACGAGCCCGCACCCGCCGGTGGCCATGATGACGGCGCCGGCGCGTAAGGCGCGGATCTGCATCGTCCGCATATCCTGGGCGACGATGCCCACGCAGCGCCGGTCGTCGCCCTCGCCCTCGAGCACGGGCCAGAGGAACTCCCAGAACTCGTACTTGGTGACCTTGCCCTCGGCCTCGTACCGTCTCGTCTGCTCGTCGAGGGCGTAGAGGAGCTGCTGGCCCGTGGTCGCGCCCGCGAAGTGGGTGCGCTTGAACAGGCTGCCGCCGAAGAGGCGGAGGTCGCGGTTCGATTCGCTTGTCCTGTTGAAGGGCACGCCCATGCGGTCGAGCAGGTCGATGACGCGGGGGGCCCAGTTGGCCATCTCCAGGACCGGGTGCTGGTCGGCCAGGTAGTCCCCGCCGTAGATGGTCTCGTCGAAGTGCTGGTACTCGGAGTAGCCCTGCTGGCGTGCGACCTCGTTGCAGGCGTTGATCCCGCCCTGGGCGCACACGGAGTGCGACCGCTTGACCGGGACCATGGAGAACAGGTCCACGGGCACACCCGCCTCGGCGATCCGCACACTGGCGGCCAGGCCCGCCAGGCCGCCACCCACCACGATGACTCGTTCCTTGCTCATGCTCAGTCCTGCGTCTCGGTCATGGCCTGCTCGTTGTGGTCGGTGTCTGCGTCGGCGTGGCCGTGCTCGGTGATGATCTGGTCGGCGCGGTCCTCGCCGTAGTGTTCGATGAGCATCCGCTCCTCGATGCCCCTCGCCTGGTCGCGGTCGGTGATCAGGAAACCGATCACGGAACTCCAGCCGGCGAGCATGAGCCCCGCGCCGAGGGCGGTGCATACGGCGCCCCACCGCTTCTGGGCCTGCTCGGAGACGGTCAGGCCCCAGGTGATCGCGGCGGTCCACAGGCCGTTGGCGAAGTGGAAGACGAGACTCGTGACGCCCACGAAGTAGAGCAGCGAGACGCCGACGCCTGCGGGCGTGATCGAGGTGGTCGAGCCGCGGAGCGCGTCGGCGAGCGTCGATGCGGCGAAGTGGTGGCTCCACTGGGCGCCGCCCGGGACGAGGAAGCTCCAGCCCCAACGCAGCGTCGCGACGTGGTAGAAGATGAACAGGATGCCGATGTACCCGGTCCAGCGCTGCATCGTGTACCGCCAGTTGTCGCGGTAGGCGTAGAGGCGGACGTTGGGCTTGCCCGAGAGGGCGTATACAACACCGAGCACGGAGTGGAACCCGATCGAGACCCACAGGGTGATCTCGATGAGGAGCAGCCCCGGCATGTTGTTGATCCACGCGACCTCGTGCTGGAAAGTCGCGACGCCCCTCGCGAGCCCCTCGGCGTCGGCGCGCGTGTTGATCGCGCCCCAGAGCACCGAGGAGTTGGTCGTCAGGTGGAAGATCAGGAAGACGCCGATCGGGAGGATCCCCGTCAGCGAGTGCAGGCGCCTGAGCAGCAGGTGATGGCGATGCAGCAACCCGGCGTTGTCACGCACCGGTCGACTCCTTGAACATATCGGGATACTAAACCAACGACACGATCGACGCGCGGCATCAGACCATCGGGGGGGGCTGGCCCTGCGTCTGGCCCTGCCCCTGGGTCATGCCCTGGGCCTGCTCGGGGCTCAGGCGCCCCTCGGCCGCGGCCTGTGCGACCGCCTTGGAGATCTCGACATACTGGAGCCGCAGCTCGTTGAGAATGCCCAAGAGGGCCTTGGACTCTGTGTCGGTGAGGTTGCCCTTGGTCTTGTCTTCGAGCACGCCGAGCATGTCGATGTGGACCTTGGCCAGATCGAGGGCGACCATGGCCTTGCCGGTCTGGGGATCGGGGAAGGCGCCCATATACATGAGCGCCTGGGTCGCCATGAGGCGGAGCAGGTCGTCGAAGCTGACGTTCTCGGGGAGACCCGGAGCGCCGTCATCGCCGCCCTCGGCCTTCTTTGCCGCCTCTTTCGAGGCCAGCTTTTCTTTCTCGGCCCGGGCCGCCGACTTCCAGTCGTCGTCCACGATAATCTTGGGCTGCTCCGGTTCGGACATGAGGCCTCCTGTCTGGGCGATCCTAGCGGTGGGATTCGCCCGGGGGTGGCACGACGCGAGGGATCTGCGGCATGGCTCAGCGAACGACGCGAGGACTCATGATGACCGGTGGACGGGCGGCGCCGACGGGCGCCCTGCTCGCGGGCGTCCTGGGCGGGGTGCTCGCCCTTGGCGGGTGCGGGGGCGGCGGGCTGGGCAAGTCCGGCCCGACGCTCTCGCCCGAGGACTTCGCCGCCCCGAGCGGCGCGCAGCCCGCGACCCAGCACACAGCGGCGGCCCGGGACGAATCGTCGGGCGAGCCGGCGCGTCCCGGCGAACCGGACCCGGGGCCGACGCCCGTGGCGAGTGACGCCCCGTCGCGGACGCCCCCGGCGGCGCGCGGCACGTCGCGAGGCCCGCGTCTGATCTCGACCCCCGGCGAGCCGGTGCGTTCGACGACGAACGCGGACGCGGTCGAGGCGCCGGTGCTGGTGAACGCGAAGGTGGGCGACATCAACGGGCGACCGATCTACGCCGACGAGTTTCTGGAGCCGATGGCCGACCGGCTGCGTGCCGAGGCGGCGCAGAAATCACCGAGCGAGTGGCGGACGTCGGCGCGGATGAATATCCGGCGCCAGCTCGAACTGTTGTTGTCCGACGAGCTGATGCGTGCCGAGGCGATCGCGAGTCTGACGCCGGAGCAGAAGCAGGGACTGCGCGCGTTCCTGCAGGGATTCCGGGACGTAAAGGTGCGTGAGAGCCGCGGGTCGAGCGCGCTGGCCGAGCGCCGGGCGCTCGAAGACACGGGCAAGTCGCTGGACCAGACGCTCAAGGAAGAGGAGGAGGTGACGCTGATCCGCCTGACGTTCGCCCAGGAGATCAACAAGCGGGTGAACGTGAGCTGGCGGGACATCGTGCTGCGGTACGAGCAGGACGACGAGAAGTACCGCCCGCCGCCTACCGCCCGGTTCCGCCTGATCCGTGTGCGGACCGACGACGCGCAGGCGGTGGCGCTGATCGGGGCCTCGCTCGAGGGCGGGGACGCGTTCGAGAGCGTCGCCTCGCGCCCGGAGAATACGTGGCACTCCGACGACGGGGGCCTGCACGAGGCGGTCTACGAGGGCGAGTACACGGAGGCGGAGTTCTTCGGCGCCGACGCTCTGAACGAGAAGGCTCGGACGCTGCACGCGGGCGAGTGGACCGGGCCCTTCGAGCTGGGCACGTCCACGTGCTGGCTCAAGCTCGACGGGATCGAACGCCAGGAAATCGACCTGTACGAGGCGCAGCTGGGGATCTACGAGGAGCTGCTCGCCGAGCGGCGCTCTTCGGAGTGGCGCCGGTACATCAACCGCCTCGTCGATCGCGCGCGCGTGACGGACCTGGACGCGATCCAGGACCGGCTGGTCGAGATCGCGGCCCAGCGGTACGGGCCGAAGGGATAGGGCGTGCTGCGGCGCCTCCTCGTGTCGGCCTCGAACCCCGCCCCGCTCGGGCGGCGGGGCGAGCGGATCGCGGCGAGGTACCTGAAACGGCACGGCTACCGCGTGCTGGCCCGGAATGTCCGGGCGCCGATGGGCGAGATCGATCTCTTGTGCGAGTCGCCAGACGGGCGCGAGATCGTCGTCGTCGAGGTCAAGACCAGGCGCGCGGGCGGACGCGGGCAGCCCGAGCCCGAGGCCTCGGTCACACGCCACAAACGCGCCAAGCTCGTCGCCCTCGCCCGCTGGGCGCAGGCGGCGAACCGGTGGCACGACCGCCCGACGCGGATCGACACGCTCGGCGTGCTCGTTGACGGACGGGGGCGGGCGAGCGTCCGGCACGTGCCCAACGCCGTGGAGGCAAGGGGCGGCTAGTCGCCCCGCGTGAGCGCGCTCTTGAAGCGGTTCTCGGCGCCCAGCTCGTCGGTCCGCCCCGGGTCGAGACGCTCGGGCATGATGACCGAGAACATCGAGCCCCGCCCGGGCTCGGAGACGAGCTGGATCTCGCCCTGGAGGACGCCGACGAGCTCGCGGACGATCGCCAGGCCCAGCCCCGCGCCGGTGTGCCCGCGTGTGTGCCCCGAGTCGAGCTGCTGGAACTTCTCGAAGACGCGGGGCTGGTCCTCGGGGGCGATGCCCGGGCCGTTGTCGATGACGCTGACGCGGATGCGCTCGGGCGCGTCGTCGGCGGCGTCGGCCTCGCGCAGACGCTCGACGCGGACGACCACCTCGCCCCGCCTGGGCGGGTTCTCCAGGTCCGATGAGAACTTGACCGCGTTCGAGAGCAGGTTGAACACGACCTGCTGGAACTTGCGGGCGTCGGTCTCGATCAGCGGCACCTCGCCCGAGGACTCGAGGCGGACGTCCACGCCCTTCTGCGTCGCCTGCGGGTGGATCATGCCCACGAGGCCCTGGCACGCGTCCACGGCGTTGACCGGCTGGATGTCCAGATCGATCTTGCCCGCCTCGAGCTTGGCCATCTCCAGCAGGCTCTCGATGAGTTCGAGCAGGTTGCGCCCCGCGATCACGATGTTCTCCAGGTAGCGCTGGCGTTTGTCGAGCGAGCGGGCGCCCGTGGGGTTCTCTTCGGCCTCGCCCGCCTCATCGCGCTCGCGCTTCTCGGCCCGGGCGATCTCGAGAAGCAGCTCGGCGAACCCGATGATCGAGTTGAGGGGCGTGCGCAGCTCGTGGCTGACGTTCGCCAGGAACTCGCCCTTGAGCTTGGCGGCCTCGTACAACGCGATGTTGGCCTCGGCGACCTCGCTGAGCTTGATGTCCAGAGCGGTGTTGATCGCGCCGAGCTGGTCCTGCTTGGCGGCCTGGGCCGCGAGCATGAGGTTGAATGTCTCGGCGAGCTGCTCGAACTCGTCGCCCGTGTCCAGTTCGGCGCGGATCTCCAGGTCGCCGTCGCGGACGCGGTCGGCGGTGCGCCGCAGCGACTCGACAGGGCGGAGGATGAGCCGGTTGGTGATGACCGCGAAGACAACCAGCGCAACCGCGAGCACCACCGAGCCGGCGGCCAACACGTAGAGGGTGTTGACCGCCAGCAGCGCGCCCGCGTCCGCGGACTTGCGCTCCGCCAGCACTATCGCGTCCACCCCGCCCTGCTGGTCGCGGACCGGGACCGCGTAGCGGTACAGGCGGCTGAGCCCGTCCCAGTCCGAGTCGAACAGCTCGGCGGCTGGCGAGGCGTCGTCGGCGAAACGGAGCAGCGACCGGGCGATGAAGCGGTCCGAGCGGGCCTCCTGGCGTGCGCGGTCGATCGGGAGTTCCTCGACGACCGTCGCGCCGAGCACCGAGGGGCGGCGCTGGCCCGGGGTGACGTCCAGCGACCGCCAGGCGCGGACGACCTCGCGGCTGGCCTCTTTCTGGCCCGAGTCCACGAGGGTGTTCATGCGGATCCAGGGCAGGGAGAGGGCGATGACGATGATGAGGGTGGCCGCGGCGCCGAACAGCAGCAGGCACTTGTTCGCCAGCGAGAGCCCGTGGAACCACTCTCGCAGAGCCGCGGCCATGGGCGGAGTCTATTCCGTGGGGCGTGGCCCTGCGGATCGGGCGCCGCGTAGCATCGTCCCTGATGGCCAGCGCGCGTGTCTATCTCGAGACCTACGGCTGCCAGATGAACGAGCTGGATTCCGAGCTCGTCGCGGGGCGGTTGCGCGAACTGGGCTACTCGTTCACGAGCGAGTCCGGGGAGGCCGACGTCGTACTCTACAACACCTGTTCGGTACGGGAGCGGGCCGAGCAGAAGGTCTGGAGCAGGCTGGGCGAGATCAATAAACGCAAGGCGACCGAGCCCGGGCTGGTCGTGGGCGTGCTGGGGTGCATGGCCGAGCGGGACGGCGAGGCGATGCTCGGCAGGGCGCCGGTCGTGGACGTGCTGTGCGGGCCGGGCGAGCTGGACAAGCTGCCCGAGTTGATCGACAACGCGCTGCGGACACGGGCGTCGCTGACCGCGGGCGAGCGGGGCGCCAGGCGGTCGGCCGGGCAGGTGGCGCTGCAGGGCGATGCGTCGCGGCGCAGCTCGACCCTTGCCGCCGCGGGCGACAGCCTGGAGATGCTCGACCTGTCTCGCGCCATCTCGCCGATCGATGCGGGCCAGCGCTCGGCGTACGTGCGGATCACGCGGGGGTGCAACAAGTTCTGCACGTACTGCGTCGTGCCGCGGACGCGTGGGGCAGAGATCCACCGCCCGCCCGAGCACATCATCGACGAGTGCAAGCACCTGGCAGACGCGGGCGTGATCGAGGTAACGCTCCTCGGGCAGACGGTCAATCACTACCGCTTCGAGCACGGCGCCGCGGTCAGCATCGACGGTGTCACCCAGCCGCAGAAGGGTCGGACGTACAAGGGGTCGCACCACCGCGACGCGCTGACGGGTGAGCGCGTCACGACATTCGCGGATCTGCTGCGCCGGATCCACGAGGAAGTCCCGGCGATCCAGCGCCTCCGGTTCGTGACCAGCTACCCGCGTGATTTCGGCGACGACGTGCTCGAGGTCATCCGCGACTCACCCCGGATCTGCCGGTACCTGCACGTGCCCGCGCAGTCGGGCTCCAACCGCGTGCTCAAGAAGATGAACCGGGGGTACACGGTCGAGGAATACTACGAGTTTCTCGACCGGGCGAGGGCGATCCTCGACCAGCCCGAGATCGGGCGACCGCTCATGATCTCGGGCGACGTCATTGTCGGGTTTCCGACCGAGACCGAGGATGATTTCGAGGCGACCAAGGACATGCTGCGCCGGTCGCGATCGAAGAACCAGTTCATCTTCAAGTACTCGCCCCGCCCCGGCACCCTGGCGTACGAGAAGATCCCCGACGACGTGCCCGAGGCGGTCAAACGCCGGCGGAACAACGAGCTGCTGGCGCTGCAGACGGAGATCTCCGACGCGATCGCACGCGAGCAGGTGGGGCGCGAGTACGACGTGCTCGTCGAAGGGCTGAGCCGGGCCGAGAAGAAGAAACGCGGCGTGGACGTCAAACCGGGCACGGGCATGATCGGGCTCACTGTCGGCGGCGCGAGCCCGGGTGTCGCGGTCATCGACGATGTGGACGCGGCGACGAGTGTCCAGCTCTCGGCCAGGACGGACGGCGACCTGATCGTGCACTTTGATGCGCCGACGGGCGGGGCGAGGCCGGCCGACGATCTGGTCGGGCGGATCGTCCGCGTCCGCGTCGACGAGACCAACCGCATGTCCCTCCGCGGCTCGCTGGTCTGACGCGAGGGCGCGGGCGGGCTCAGCGATCTGGTTCGGATCCGTCGTTACCTGGGGATTCATAGCGGGAACGTGCGCGGCGTTTGGCGGCCAGCAGGTCGGCCGCGCCGGGCTCGGGCTTGTCCTTGCCCTTGTCCGCCTTGGGCCCGGTGGGAGACCCCGCGGGCTTGGGCGCGTCGGGTTCGGCGGCGCGGCTCTGCTCGCGGACCTCGCGGAGGCGTGCTTTGTGCGCGTCCATCCGCTTGCGCCGCGCCTCTGCGGCGACGCGTGCCGCGTCCTGCTCGTTCAGCGCACCGCCCCGAGGGCGCGACGGCGTTGGCGCCCGGTCGGCACGCTTCGCCCGGAGGCCCTGTGTCGTGTTCCGCGCGCGCCCGGTGCGGTCCTCCACAGCCTCGCGGGCGCGACGCACCACGCCCGGGCCGAACTCGCGCCCGATCAGGCGGTCCCACGCGACGCGGCGTGTCCCGACATCGAGCAGGAACACGAACATCGTCCATGCGACAAGCATCGGCCAGATCGGGATCAGCGCCCGCTGCACCGGCACGCTTGCCCGGTCGAACAGCAAGGCCGCCTCGGGGTCGTCGAACGCAAGCACGCGCCCGCGACCGGCCGACGCGATCGCTGCCAGGGCGCCCAGATCGGACTCGAGGCGGCGGTACTCGATCCCGCCCGAGACCGACGCGCCCCCGAGGACCGGCGGCAGGCGGCGCCCGTCGAGGGTCGGCTTGATGATCGTCACGTAGCTGCCCGACTCGCTCGCGGCGACCGACCCCTCGTACACGCCCGGGCCCGTCTGCGTGAGGATGACGTCCTCGGCGCGCCCCGACGGAGAGTAGATCGTCGCCGGCGCCTCGAGCATGTCGATCGGTCGCCCGCTCTGGTCGTACGCGCTCATGCGCACGCTCAGGCGCCCGGAGTCGGCGACAACGCTCAGCTCCGCGTCCGTCTGCATCGGGGGGCGCCCGATCAGGCGGGCGGTCTGCGTCCAGAAGCGCCGGTACCCGTCCCACTCGAGCCAGCGCTGGGCCCAGCGGTCGGCGTCGGAGGTGAATGCCGCGACCTGGCCCAGCCCGACCGACCAGTGCGCCAGCACCGGCTCGCCCTCGGGCGTCGCCATCGCGTACGTGATGGTCGGCTCGTCGCGGGCCTGGGTGAGGACCAGCCCGTCGAGGCGGGGTGGGGCTCCCAGCCCCTCGACGAGGGGCGATCCGGTTTTGAGCATCACAACGTCGAAGGGCTGCTCGCGGACAAGCGGCGATCGGACGACGCGGACGGCCTTGAGGAACACGCGCGGGAGCACGGACGGGTTGACGACGTTGTAGAAGGCGCCGTGACCCCGGTCGGCGATCGCCCGCATCGTGTCCAGGTCCGCGTCGTCGCCGACGGTTATCGTCGAGACGCGGATGCCGGCGTCGAACATCTCGGCGGCGAGGTCGGGCAGGAGCTGCTCGTTGCGTGAGCGTCCGTCCGAGAGGACGATGACGTGTCGGAGCTTGGCGTCGGAGCCCTCGAGCTGCTCGTAGGCGAGCTGGAGGGCGGGCTCGAGGTTGGTGCCCCCGCCCGAGGAGATCGATTCGGCCGCGGCCGCGGCCCGGTCGGGGTTGGTGTTGGGCGCGAGGGACAGCACGAGGCTCGCGCGGTTGTTGAACGAGACAATTCCCACGAGGTCGCGCTCGTCGAGCGAGCGGATCGCGAGTGCCGCGGCCTCGTTGGCGATCTGCTGCTGCGAGCGCGAAGAGCCGAGCACGGAGCCGGCCATCGAGCCCGAGTTGTCGAGCACGAAGACGATGGCGGCCTCGGGCACGACGAGCTGCTCGGGCAGGTCGAGCTTCACGGGCAGGATCGGCTCGAGGGGCGAGCCCTTCCAGCCGCCGGCGCCGAACGAGTCGGGCCCCCCCACCATCACCAGCCCGCCGCCCAGGTCGCGGACATACGCGGCCAGTGTCTCCTGCGCCCGCAGGTCCACGGCGTCGGCCGGGACGTTCTGGAGGATGACCAGGTCGTGCGCCTGCAAGGCGAGCAGGTCGGGCGTGAGCGAGCCGGGCGAGACGACGCGGACGTCGAGGCCCGCCTCGCGGAGGGTCCGAGTCAGGCGCGAGCCCTGCTGTGAACTCTCGACGCCCATGCCCGCGACGACGAGCACCGAGCCTCGCCCGGGCGTGATCGTGAACGCGCGGGCGCGGTTATTCTCGAGGACGGTGTCGCCCGCCATGGCGCCCTGCGCGTCGGCGTCTGGCTCGAAGACCGCCTCGAAGCGGTGGATCGCGCCCGCGGGAAGATCGACCGCGACGAGCTCGACGCGGACGCCCGGTTCAAGGCGGAGGCGCCGCCCGGTGCTCGCCGGGTCCGGGTCGATATCCACCGTCTCGCCCTCGCGTGTGATCGAGAGAACGCCCGAGGCGGGCGCCGAGGCGCGGAGGAGCACGCGGAGCGTGAGCGTGGATTCGCTGGCCGCCCTGGGCGGGGCGTCGAGCGACTCGACGATGACCTCGGCGCCGACGTGGTACTCGAGGGGCACGACGTCGATGGCGATGCCCCCCGCGTCGGTCGCGGCCGAGCGTGCGGAGTTCGCGAGTTCCGCGGCCGCGGCCGTCGCGTCGCCCTCGGTCTGCACGCCGTCGGAGAAGAGGACGATGCGCCCCGAGGCGTCGGGGGGGATCATGGCCGCGGCGCGTCGCAGCGCCTGCTCGATGTTCGTCCCCGCGGTCCCCGGTTGTGCGAGCGGGCGGCCCAGCACGCCCGCGGCGCTGGGCGATGCGATCGCGAGCGCGCCCGCGTCGAACGTGAGCAGGCCCAGCAGGTCGTCGGCGGCGCGTTGGTCGGTCGCCCGCGCGAGGTACGCCCGGACTGCGTCGGCGGGCGCGATCCGCGTGCCGGGCTCATCGCCCGCGAAGCTCGCGAACCGCTCGATAGATCCCGACAGATCGACGACGCCCACGACCGCCAGGCGCCTGCTCTCGCGGACGGCGCTGGCGCCGGCGAGCAACGCGGCGATGAGCGTGAACAAGACGACACGGGCGGCGATCGCGCTGACGCGGCGCCACCGGCTCATCGCGACGAACCAGCGCGCGCCAAGGACCGCCAGGGGCGCCGACACGAGTGCGACCGCGAGCCAGGCCGGATCGCTGAACTCGAAGGGCAGCCAGCTCACCCATCCCCCCCGTCGGCGTCCGTGCCCAGAGGCGCGGGCGCCCCGGGCAGCTCGTCGGCCCGGCGGAGGTACCGCTCGTTGAGGCGGCGGATCAGGTCGCGACGGCGGCGGGGCACCGTCTGCTGCTCGATGGCGCGCTCGGCGCTGCTGGCCGCGTCGCGGAGGCGCTGCGACGCGGCGCGGCGGGCGGCGGGGTCACGCTGCATCCGCTCGTCCGAGTACCAGTCCGCGACCACCTGCTCTCGCACGTCCTCGGGCGCCTCGCCCTCGGGAGGGCGGGCGTCGAACGTTTCATTGTCGGCGGGTGTGCCCGATGCACCGGGCGGGATGCGCCGGCCGGGATCGTCGGCGCCCGCGCCGCCCTCGGGGCGGTCGGCCGGCTCGGGCGCGTCGCCCAGGAGCTCGCGGGCGCGATCGCGGAGTCGCTGTGCGTTCTCGCGCTGGCGGGGCGGGGCGGCGTGGCGCTCGGACAGGCGGCGGAACTGCTCGTCGAGGGTGGGACGCCCGCCGCCCGGCGCGGGGTCTTCGCCCGGTGTCCGGCTCGGCCCCGGGCGGGCGTCGCCCGGCTCGGGCGAGTCTTGCCGCTCGCCCTGCCCCGGCGCGGGCTCGCGGCCCGGCGCGGATTGATCCGGTGGTTGCGTGCCGTCTTCGCCCGCGGGTGTCTCTTGTTCGCCCGGCTCGCCGCCGGCTGGATCGTCGGTCGGCGCGGGCTGCTCGGGATCGGCCTGGCCCGGATCACCCGGCTGCTGTGCGTCGGGTTGCGAGGTGTCGGGTTGCTGCGTGTCTGGTGTTTGGCCTTCGGGCGCCGTGTCGCCTGGGGGTGGCTCGTCAGTCGGCGCCGGTGTCTGGTTGTCGGCGGGGTCGTCTTGTTCGCCGCCGGGCTCGGGCGACGGGTTTGGTTCTTGTCTCTCTCCCGGCTGGGGGCGTTGCTCGCCTGCGTCTCTGGGCGTCTGCGAGTCGGGCGCCCGCGGATCGTCTTGCGCCGGCTGCTGGTCTGGTTGCTGACCGGGCTGTTGTTCTTGTTGCTGGGCCGGCTGCTGCTCGGGGGTTTGCTGTGACTGCTCGCCCTGGCGCGTCCGCTCCGCCGCCTCGCGCAACGCCTGTGCGATGTCCCGCGCATCGCGCTGTGCCTGATCACGCGCAGACTCGCGGCGCTGTGCCTGCTCGCGGATCGGATCCGCGGGAGGGATCTGCTCATCGGGCGATGTCTCGGACTCCGGCTGCGTCTCTGGCTGATCGGTCTGCGGGTTCGCCGGCGGCTGATCGGGTGCGTGCTCGCCGCTCTCGGGGCGTGTCGCCGGGTCCGGAGGCTCGTACATCGGATCCTGGCCGGGCGGCGGCGTCACGCCGTCTTCTTCGGGCGCCGGGTCGCTCGGCGGCTCACCCGTGGGCGTCTCAGTCGACGCGTCCTCGGGTGTCGCACGATCTTCGAGTTGGCGCGCGAGCGTCTCGAGATCGCGTGCCAGACGCTCGCGCTGCTCGGGCGTCGCCAGGTCCGAGGCGCTCATCAGATCGCGGGCCGCCTCGCGTGCTTGTTCCAGGTCCGCCGACCGGACCGCGTCGGCGAGGCGCTGCACATCCGGGTCGGCCGAGCCCGTGTCCAAATCCTGTGCGAGGCGTTCGAACTCGTCGCGCTCCAGCTCCTGCTGCTCGGCACGCCGCTCCATCTCGTCGGCGAGTCGCTCCAGCGCATCCGCGGATTCCGTCAACGCCTCCTCGGGGTCCCCCCGCCCCTCGCTCAGCTCCGCCTCGAGCGATTCGATCGCGTCCAGTTCGTCCGAGCCCGCGTCGTCGAGCGCCGTCTCCTCCACGGCTATCTCGCGGACGAGTTGCGCCGCCTGCGCGAGCGAATCGGCGGCCTGCTCACGCTGGGCGAGCGTTACGCGTTCTATCCCCGCCCCGCCCACGCCAGCCTCGCGCCTGGGCAGGGCGACCGCGAGGGTCACCGCCAGCGCGAGCGTCGCGGCGCACGCCCCCCACGTCCACTCCCACCGCAACGGGATCGCCCGCGTCGCCCGCGCCCCGGGCGCGACGCGTTCGGATTCGGCGACGCTCAACGCGACGAACGTCTCGTCCTCACCCCCGGGCGTGGACGCCAGTTCGATCGCGCTTCGGAGGCGGTCGCGGAGGTCGAGCGCGTCGTCCACCACGCCCGCGGCGGACTCGGGGCTGACGCGGCGAGCCAGGCCGACCGCGACACCGAGCAGCGCCGCCGCACCCATGGGAACTGCGAGCAGCATCCACCGGGACGCCCCGATCCACGCCGCCCGCTCGAGCAGGGCGAGCACAAGGGCGATGCCGGCGGCGATGGCGAGGAGTCGTCCGAGAACGACAACGCTGCGGCGGAGGCGGATGCGTCCCGCCGCCGCCCGGGCCACCCGGATCGCGCCACGCGGCGTGTCTGTCATCACACAACTGTACGATCGGCGGGCGGGCGGGGTCTTGTCGCGTACCCTCTTGGCCGTGGAAGCCCGCGATGCGCTCGAAGAACTGATGGCGGGGCGGGAGCTGGGCGAGGCCGGCGCCGAGGCGCTGTTCTCGCGGATGCTCGAGGGCGGGCTCGACGAGGCCCAGACCGCCGCGATCCTCGTCCTGATCCAGGCCCGGGGCCCGAGCGTGGACGAGATCGTCGGCGCGGCCCGCGTCATGCGTCGGCATGTCACGCCCACGCCCGTCCCCGACGACCC
Organism: Phycisphaerales bacterium; assembly: GCA_029260515.1. GTDB lineage: Bacteria > Planctomycetota > Phycisphaerae > Phycisphaerales > UBA1924 > JAJRXR01. Next base: position 491,570 of record JAJDDC010000040.1, read on the forward strand.
ACGCCGCCCGGTGATAGACACGTGCGGCACGGGCGGGGCGCCCAAGACCTTCAACGTCTCGACCGCCGCGGCGCTCGTCGTCGCGGGGGCAACTCCCGCCCCGGCGTCGGGTATTGATCGCGTGCTGGTCGCCAAGCACGGCAACCGCTCGCGGACCGGGCGGGGGTCGGCCGAGGTGCTCGCGGCGCTGGGCGTGGACGTGGACGCCCCGCCCGCTGTCCAGGCCAGATGCCTCGACGAGGTGGGACTCTGCTTCTGCTTCGCGATCAGGCACCACCCCGCGACCAGGCACGCGGCGGGCGTCCGCAAGTCGCTGGGCGTGCCGACGCTGTTTAACCTGCTCGGGCCGCTGACGAACCCGGCGGGCGCGACGCGTCAGCTGCTGGGTGTCTGGGACGCAAAGTTTGTCGGGCCGCTGGCCGAGGCGCTTGCGCGGCTGGGCTCGGAGCGGGCGTGGGTGGTTCACTCGCGCGACGGGCTGGACGAGCTGAGCCTCGGCGACGAGACAATCGTCGGCAGCGTCGAGCTTGGCCGGGTCGAGATGCACCGCGTCGATCCGCGGGCGCTGGGCCTGCGGACCGCGACGCTTGCCGATCTGCGGGCCTCGGACGTACAAGACGCGGCCGACATTATCCGGCGTGTTCTGGACGGCGCCGACGAGGCCGCGACGGACATGACCGTGCTCAGTGCCGGCGCGGCGTTGCTCGTCGGCGGGGCCGTGGTATCGCTGGAAACTGGCATTGCCCTGGCACGCGACTCGATCGGATCCGGGCGGGCCCGCGCCGCCCTCGACGATCTGGCACGCCTCTCGCACGAACGCCCGGGCGCCTGAATCAATCCCGCGACTGGGCGGCCTCGATGATCGTGTCGAGCGTGTCCGTTGAACCAACGCCGCGGACGCTCCGGTCGCGGGCGACGAGGACATAGTTGAACGCGTCCGCGTCGTGCTTGTTGGGCGCCAGCCAGAGGACGAGGTCCAGCCCGGGCGACTCTTTGAGCATCACGCCCAGGTTCGACGGGAACTGCTCGGCGTCGAACGGGATCGCGCCCCGGACAGTCCGCGCCCTGGCGAGCAGATCGACCTGGCGTTCGTACTCGCCCTCGTCAAGGACGGAGGGGTCGGTGACGTGGTCGCCCAGCAGTTCGAGGCCCGAGGCGCGCAACGCCGCGACGCCTTGGGCGATCTTCTCGCCCAGCGCGCCGGAGAGCGGGTAGCCGAGGTCGGAGACGACGAGCATCGATCCCTCGAGCGACATCGAGGCCTGGTAGACGCCCGCGGGACTGTGCGGCGGGGCGGGGATCGGCGCGGGGAGTGTGTTGATCGTGACGGTCTGGCTCGAGTGCCCGCTCACGTACCGGCCCCCCATGCCCGGGAGGACAAGCGCGATCACGACCGCGCCGACGACGAAGAACAACAGCAACGCCGCGAGGATGCCCGCGACGCCGGAGCGCTGGTGCCGGTGCGTGTTCTGGGGCAGCGACGCGCGGCGACCGCGCATCCGGTCGTGCGCACGCCGACGCGTCTGTGCGGCGCGCGACCGCGCCCGCGAGACCTGCTCGCCCGCCGCCATCCGGTCCGCGGGAGCCCGCAGCGGGCGGCGCGGGGGCGCGGGTGTGCGGCGCGCGACGGCGTGACGGCCGCCGACGCCCTGGCCCGCGGCGTACCGCCCGGTCCACCAGTCCGTCAGCGTCACCTTCGGGCGACCGCGCGGGCCCGCGGGCGCCTCTTGCGCGGGCGGGGGCACGGGGGTGGGCCTGGGCGGGCTGGCCGCGGCGAAGACGGGCGCCGGATCCTCGGGCTCCGGCATCGGCTCGTGCGACGCCCCGACGGCGCCGTTCATGCTCGGCAGGTCCGCGGGGCGCACCTTGAACGGGTCGGCCGCGGTGCGGACCGCGTCCAGGTCCGCGAGCATCGCCGCGGCGTTGGCGTACCGCTGGTCGTACTCGGCCATGCCGCGGCGCACGATCCAGCGCAGCGCCTCGGGGCAACGCTTGGTGATCTGGCTCAGCCCGCCGTGCGCGGGGAACGAGTTCTCGATCACCGAGTACAGCACCGCGCCGGCGGCGTAGATGTCGAACTTGGCACCGTCGATCTGGTGGACCTTCACGCCCCGCAGCGCCTGGCGGACCAGCTCGGGGTCTCGGAAGTACTCGGTGCCGTGTGTCGTGAGCGTCATCGCCGAGCGGAGCGGCGTGACGAGCCCGAAATCCACGAGGTGGGCCCGGGGGCCCTCGATGATGATGTTGTCGGGCTTGACGTCCTTGTGCCAGAGCCCGCCGGCGTGGTAGGTGTGCAGGGTGTCGAGCAGGTCGGCGGCGAAGCCCATCGTCGCGGCCATCGACGTGTCGTCGAGCCCGTTCTCGCCCGACTGGGCGTGCAGGCGCTGGGTGATCGTCGCGAGCGAGTCGCCCGGCATGTACCGCATGACGTAGTAGAAGCGCCCGTCGTCCTGGCCGTGCTCGAGCACGAGGCCCAGCTTCTTGGCGGCGTCCAGAGCACGGCTCTCGCGGATGATCTGGGGCAGGCTCGAGCCGTCCTTGAGGCTGAAGACCTTGATGACGACGCGGTCGAGGTCCTCGACGCCGCGACGCTCGAAGGCGGCGTGCTTCAGCTCGTCGGGCTCGGCGATATACAGCCTGCTGCCCGACCCTCCCGACTGGAGCGACCCAACGATCGTGTACCCCTCGAACATCCCGACGCGCTTCTTGGGGGGCGTGTCGCGCCCCGGCGCCGCGGCCATGACCTGGGGCAGACGGTGCTCGAGGCCCTCGGTCGCGTCCTTGAGCCCGAGCAGGCGGAGCGGGCGCCCGACACAGATGCGGTACGTGCACAGGAAGATCGAGGACAGCTCGGCGTTGAACGCCCGACCGTAGTGCGACGCGGCCGACCAGCGCCCGATCAGCACCGTCCCGACGATGAGCAGGACCAGAATCGGGATGAGGACGACGGAGCCGACGATGCGGGCGGCGTCGCCGATGACGCCGAAGATGAACGAGAAGATTGCGGCGACCACGATCCCGATAGCCTTGAAGACCTTCGCGAGGATGGCGACGCCCAGCCAGACGATGGCGATAAGGGCCACGATGCCGAATGCGGCCCCGATCAGGGTCATCAGCAGTCCAGCGAAGTTCATGGGCGGTCTCCTCGACCCGGACCGCGAGCTGGTCTCGCGCCGGGGCCCGCATCACGCCGGGTATCAGTCCGCCAGGGCCTGCTCATCGACACGGCGCAGCTCCATCTGGCGGTGGTAGATCTCCGCGATCGCCTCGTCGAAGAGGGCGTCCGAGTCCTTGTCGGCCAGCCGTCCCGAGTCGGGGTCGCTCGCTGGAATGTTGGGATTCAGCGTCAGCCCGTTTCGGTCCGCCTCCGCCAGTTCGTCGTCCGTGAACGAGTACGTCGCGATCACCTCCTGAAGGCGGACGCGGAGCGAGTCGCGGACCTTGGAGAGGCGCCTGGAGACCGTCGGCTCCGAGACCCCGATGCTCAGGGCGACCTGCTTGCCCGCGATCCCGTCGAGCACCCGCATCCGGTAGATCGAGAAGTCGGTGAAATCGCTGTCCCGCTCGACCATCCGGATGGCGGCCTCGACCTTGGCCCGGAAGACCGCGTCCTCGTACGCCCTGTCCACGCCGTGGGAGGCGTCCGCGACCATCCACGAGTCGTCGAAGCTCGCCTTGGCCTTGCCGCCGCCCCGCTTGAGGGCCATCCGCCGGTCCATCTCGTCGCCCAGGACGTGCTTGGCGATCGCGAGCAGCCAGGTGGAGAACCGGGCGCCCCTGCCCGGGTCGTACCGGTCGATCGAGTTCGAGAGGGCGGTGAGGGTTTCCTGCGAGAGATCGCGGACGGTCTCGACGCCGATCCGCCCGCGCCCCCACTTCGTGAGCTGGGCGCGGATGACAGGGCCGAAGGTCTCCCAGAGCTCGAACCAGGCGGCCTGGTCGTTGGCCCGGAGGCGGGAGATGAAGCTGGTTGTCAGCGAGTTGAGCATCGGACCCGTGACCCCTCGCGGGCGCCCCCCGCGTGCGTCCCCCGCGAGGCGGCGGGGGATGTGGTTCTTCCGATCCGGGCGGGGGCGATTTCCCCCCACGCGGCCCCTGCCTTTGTACCGCCAAAGGGTACGCCAGGGTCGCGTAACAGCGGCCGGGATGCCGGTTTGGACGTCTGGCAGTGGCCGAACGTCCGAAAAGTGCGCCCCGTCGCACAGAATCGTGAAACCCACCCGCCCGTGTTCCCAGCAACCCACCAGGACGCCCCGGAAGTTCGGGGCACGAAACGGGTCAAGAACAGCGGGTCCCGATCGGCCCCGCACACGAATCCAGGGTCGGCCGCGGGCCGACCCAGACGGGGCGAGGGCCCCAGGGAGCGAAGTCATGGCTGGCGTCACGAAGACAGTGGTTCGGATTGGTTTGCTGACGGCGCTGGCCGGCGGGGCGCTGGTCGTGGTCGCCGGCCCGGACGGGGTCCACGCGCTCATCCACCAGGCGAGGGCGAACGTGGGCGGTGTGATCAACTCCGTCGTCGATGACCCCATCGCGCTGCGGGCCCAGCTCAAGAGCCTGGAGGCCGAGTACCCCAAGAAGATCAGCGAGGTCCGCACGGACCTGGGCGAGCTGCAGGGCCAGATCGCCGAGCTCGAGCGTGAGCTGGCTGTCTCTCGCAAGGTCGTCGAGCTCGCCTCGGCGGACCTGGCCCGCCTGGACGGCACGCTCTCCGAGGCCCGTGCGGTCCAAACCCAGAACCCCGGCGCGATCGTGAAGGTCGTCTACAACGGGCGCAAGATGTTTGCCGATGACGCCTACGGCGCCCGGACACACATCCAGCAGACCCGCGACATCCACTCGACCCGGGTCAACGAGCTGGGCACCGACCTGGGCTACCTGAGCCAGCAGGAGCAGCAGCTTGCCGAGCTGCTCGTCAAACTCGAGACCGAGCGGAGCGAGTTCCAGACCCAGCTGTTCCAGCTCGACGCCCAGATCGACTCGGTCGCCCGCAACGACCGGATGATCTCGATGATGGAGAAGCGCCAGAAGACCATCGACGAGCATTCGCGGTTCGAGGCCCACAGCCTGGACCAGATCCGACACCGCCTGAACTCCAAGCTCTCGATGCAGCGTCAGGAGATCGAGACGATCGGCCAGAGGGAGCGTCAGACCGACTACATGAACGAGGCCCAGTTCCTGCTCGAGCAGGAGCAGCAGGGCGAGGCGCCGGCCTTCCGCCCCGCGCCCGTCCGCGGGTTCTACGTCGAGCCCGAGGTTATCGAGGTGCCCGAGGAGAGCGGCCCGATGGCGATCCGCGACTAACCGACAGGCGCCGGGCCCGCCCGGCGCCGTTCCAGACCCGATCTCCCCGGCCCGCCGCGCCCCGCCAGGCGCTGCGGGCCGGGACTCGTTTTGCCCCGGATCGCCTGTGCAATAGGCGGGTTCGTGCGTGGGCTGCTAGTCTTCAGTCCAGCCGCGGCCCGTCAGTCTGGGCGGGATGGGCGACGTGGGCCACCGACACCGGGGGCCTTGGTTGCAAAGCATCGTGAGCCGGCCAGGGACGTGCCGGGGCGCGCGGCGAGAGTCGAACGGAGATCGCTCGGTCGTGTGGCTTGATTCCCTCATAGGTCTGTTCAGCGTCGACATGGGTATCGACCTGGGCACGTGCAACACACTGGTCGCGGTGCGTGGCCAGGGCATCGTGCTCAACGAGCCGTCTGTCGTCGCCGTCGCGAAGGGGACGAACCGCGTCCTGATGCGCGGCGGCCAGCCCGCGGTCGGCTGGGTCGCCAAGGAGATGCTCGGCAAGACGCCCGGCTCGATCACCGCGGTCCGCCCGCTCAAGGACGGCGTGATCTCCGACTTCGAGATCACCGAGGCGATGCTCAACTACTTCATCACCAAGGTCACCGGGCGCATGCGCGTCATCGGGCCGCGCGTGGTCATCTCGATCCCGTCGGGGATCACCGCTGTCGAGAAGCGGGCGGTGTTCGACTCTGCGGAGCGCGCCGGCGCGTGGCGGACGTACCTGCTCGAGGAGCCGGTCGCGGCCGCGATCGGCGCGGGTCTCCCATTCGCCGAGCCGACGGCGTCGATGATCGTGGACATCGGGGGCGGCACGACCGAGGTCGCGATCATGTCGCTTGCCGACATCGCCACGTGCGAGTCCGTCCGCGTCGCGGGCGACGACATGGACGAGGCGATCATGGCGCACATGAAGCGCACGTACAACCTGATGGTGGGCGAGCAGACCGCCGAGCGGATCAAGATCCAGATCGGGTCCGCCGTCCCACAGGAAGAAGAGACCTCCATCGAGGTGCGCGGGCGCGACATGATCTCGGGCCTGCCCCGCAAGACGACGATCACCAGCGAGGAGATCCGCGAGGCGCTCCAGGAGCCGATCGGGGCGATCATCGAAACCGTCACGCGGACGCTCGAGCGGGCCGAGCCCGAGCTGGCGGCCGACCTGGTCGAGAACGGGATCACGCTGGCGGGCGGCGGGGCGCTGCTGCGGGGGATGCCCGCGAGCCTGCAGAAGGCGACCGGGCTCAACTGCGTGCTCGCCGAGGACCCGCTCACGTGCGTCGCCCGTGGCACGTCGATCTTCCTGGAGAACATCGAGGAGTGGAAGACCACGCTCGATTCGAGCATGGACGGCTAGACCAGGCCTCGCGCGGCGGAGCCGCGACAAGGGCCTCCGCGGCGTCAGCCGCGACAAGGGCGAGACACGGATGTCCCGAGCATCGAGCAACGCCAGGGCCTCGCGCCTCGCCTTCCCGGGCTTGGTGCTGATCTGCCTCGTGCTCGCGTTCGCCCCGGTACGTCTGATGGGCTGGGCGGGCTGGACCGGCAGCATCGTCGTCGCCGCGATCTCCCCGATCGCGCACCCGGTCACCGAGTTCAGCATCTGGCTCTCGCCCTCCAAGGGCGGGCGGACGCTCGCCGACGACCAGCGGAACCGGTTGCAGGACGAGATCGAGCGGTACAAGCTCCGCGCGCTGCAGGCCCAGCTCGAGATCGAGCGTCTGCACGACCTGGTCGAGCAGCTCGCGGGCGCGCGCCAGTTCAACCCCACCGAGCCCATCCGCCCGATCACCGCCGCCGTCATGGGCGACGCGTCAGACGCGTCGAGCACATCCATCCTCCGCGTCCGCGCCGGCGCATTGCAGGGCGTGCGCCAGGGCGCGGTCGCGACCGACGGGAGCGTCCAGCTGCTCGGGCGCGTGCAGCGGGTGCTGCCCCTGTACTCGGAGGTCCGCCCGATTACCGCCCGGGCCTCGACGCCGATCCAGGGCGCCGTCCTGCTCGATGCCGAGGCGACGCGGACGCTCGACTGCATCCTCGAGGCCCAGGGCGACGGCACGCTCCGCGGGCACGTCGAGGACGCGGGCGACGACGCCGGGGCCTCCCCCCTCGAGATCGGCCAGCGCGTCTGCCTCAAGGACCCCGACTGGCCGCCCAGCGCCCAGATGCTCGTCATCGGCACGCTCGTGAAAATCGAACCGGCGCGTGACCACCCGCTCCGGAAGGTGATCACCGTCCGCCCGGGCAGCGATCTGCGGGGCGCGGCGGAGGTCGTGCTGCGGATCCCGGTCGGGCGGGGCGCGGGCGAGTCGCAGGCCAACGCGGGGGTCCAGCCGTGAACTGGCTCGTCTTCGCGCTCGTCTCGTGGGTCGCGTTCGGTCTCGAGATCGGGCTGCGCCCACTGCTGAGCCCGGGGCAGGGCAACATCGCCCCGAGCTTTGTGATCCCGGTGCTCGTCTACGTCGCGCTCTGGTCCCCGGCGCGGACGGCGTTGTGGGCGGGGCTGATCCTGGGCCTGGCCGCGGACCTGACCAGCGCGATCGATCTGAACCCCGTCGGCGCCGCGACGATCGTGGGCCCGCACGCGATCGCGTACCTGCTGGCCGCCCAGCTCGTTGTCGCGGCCCGGGGCGTGGTCATCGGGCGCAGCCCGGTCACGCTTGTCACGCTCTCGGTCCTGGCCTCGCTGGTCTCGGGGATCCTCGTCGTCGCGATCCTCACCATCCGAGGCTTCTACGACCCGATCGTCTGGAGCCCCGGCGCCCAGCTCGGATTCCGCACGCTCTCGGCCCTGTACACCGGGCTGATCGCGCTGGCGCTGTACCTGATCCTCACGCCCCTGGGCGGCGCGTTCAGCTTCCAGCACGCCCCGGCCGCCCGCTTCACGCGACGCGCCTGAAGCGACCGCTCACCCGACCATCCCCCCACCACCGCTGTCCCACGCCGCTAGACTCGCACTATGCCAAAGGCGATCGTCTTCGATGACGGACGGGGCGAGCTGAGCCCGCTCAACGACCTGCGCCCGAGCTTCGACATCCGCACCGGCGCGCTGACCACGCTCGAACGCCTCCGCCGCTCGCTCGACCTGGAGGTCATCGGGCTCTACGTCCACGCCGACCACATCGCCCTCGCCCGCGAGCGCCACGACGAGCCGATCAACGAGCAGATCGAGGGCGACCCCGACGAGCCGGTCGTCGCGATCAACGGGCGGTGCGCCCTGCCGCTGGACGCCTTCGCCGAGATCGAGACGGGGCAGGTGTTCGTCGAGAAGTCGTCGGGCGATCTGGTCGCCGCGGCACTCATGCTCGACGAGATGCGCGAGTTCCTCGGCGGCGGCACGCCCTCCATGGAATCGGTCGAGATCGAGGACGACGTCCTCATCGCCCGCCCCTGGCACTTCCGGCGCGTCCGCGACCAGGCGATCGCGATCGACATGATGCTCGTGCTGGGCGAGCAGGACGAGAGCGAGGACACAGTCCCCGAGGGCGTGCTGTGCCTGGGCGAGCACCGGATCCTCATCGACCCGGAGGCGGAGGTGTACCGGGGGGTGGTGCTCAACGCCGAGCACGGCCCGATCGTCATCGGGGCGAACGCGACCGTCCGCCCGCTGGCGGTCATCAACGGCCCCGCCCTCATCGGCCGCGGCTGCACCGTCTTCGAGCACGCGAACATCAAGCCCAACACAGCCATCGGCCCGGTCTGCAAGGTCGCCGGCGAGGTCGGCGGGTGCGTCTTCCAGGGCTACGCCAACAAGAGCCACGAGGGGCACCTGGGCGACAGCTGGATCGGCGAGTGGGCCAACCTGGGCGCCGGCACGACCAACTCGAACCTGCTCAACACCTACACCGAGGTCGTCGCGAGGGCGACGCCGGACGCCAAGCACGAGCGGACGGGGCAGACGTTCCTGGGCGCGATCGTCGGCGACCACGTCAAGACCGCGATCTGCACCCGCCTGATGACCGGCGCCATCCTGCACACGGGCGTGATGTACGCGGCGAGCGCGCCCGCGTCGGGCACGATCGGCGCCTTCTCGTGGGTGACCGACGAGGGGAGCAAGCCCTTCCGCCTGGGCAAGTTCGTCGAGATCGCGATGCAGGTCATGGGCCGGCGGGGCGTCGATCAGACCCAGGCCTACGCCCGCCACCTGACCGTGCTGCACGAGCGCGCGACGGGGGAGGGGGCGCCGGTGAGCTGGCCGGGGAAGCCGGCTCCGAACGCGTGAGTTGCGATGACTCCTGTCAAGAAACAGATCTGCAAGATCGTATTCCTCTCCTTGCTGATTCTCGTATTCGCTGCGGCGATGCTCTACTCGCTCAACATGACTGTTTTTTTCATGTGGGCATCTGACACGCCGCCGTATGACAATCGAGACACGCTGGCGAGATGGGCAGACATCTGGTTCGGCGGTTGTGGCCTCTCATTCCTGCTGATTGGTCTATGTGTCTGGCGGCTCGTCGTCGCAATCATCTCGCTTGTACGCCTGACGAGTCCGGGGATCTGTCGCTCCTGCGGATACGATCTCAACGGTGCATCTGACCGATGCCCGGAGTGTGGCGCTCGGCTCGGCGCCCACGAGTCGCCTCGGCACGTATCTTCTGATGCCTAATGCCTGATCCCCGATGCCTTCTTCCCCCATGAAAACCCTTTACCTCATCGACGGCTACGCCCAGTTCTTCCGCGCCTACCACGCCATCCGCACGCCCATGACCAGCCCGGTCACCAAAGAACCCACCAATATGACCTTCGGGTTCGTCGGCATGCTCCTCAAGCTCCTCCGCGGCGAGGGCAAGGTCGGCGGCGCGCCCGACTACATCGCCCTCGCCCTCGACGTCGGGGGCGACCAGGCCACGTTCCGCTCGGCCCTGTTCCCCGAGTACAAGGCGACGCGCCCGCCCGCGCCCGAGGACCTATTTCCCCAGGTCGAGCGGGCGCTGGCGTTGCTCGCCGAGATCGGTGTGCCCGTCATCGGCTGCCCCGGCTTCGAGGCCGACGACGTCATCGCGACCATCGCCAGCACGTTCTCAGAGAAGCACCCCGACGTCCGCGTCCGCATCATCTCCAAGGACAAGGACCTCAAGCAGCTCCTCGGCGAGGGGACACCCCCAACCGAGATGTACGACATCCACACCGACGAGATCATCGACGCCGCCAAGCTCAAGGCGGACACGGGCCTGGATCCATCGCAGGTCATCGACATGCTCACGCTGATGGGCGACACGTCGGACAACATCCCCGGCGTCGAGGGGATCGGGCCCAAGACCGCCGCCCAGCTGATCGCCGAGTTCGGCACGCTCGACGCGGTCCTCGCAGAGGCCCGGGCCGACAAGCCACCCAAGGAGTGGAAGATCAAGGGCAAGCGGCGCGAGAAGATCCTGGAGGCTGCCGACCGCCTGCCCCTGTCGCGGACGCTCATCGAGTTGCGCCACGACGTGCCCATCGACCTGGACCTCACGAAGGCCTCGGTCGCGTCGTTCAAGATCGAGAAGCTCGCGCCGATCCTCAAGGAACTCGGGTTCAACAGGTACCAGGACGACCTCAAGGCGCTGCTCGGGCAGGCGGTCGAGACACCGGAACAGCCCAGGCGCAAATCGAATGCCCAGCGATCAGAATCCCTGGGCTTTGGAGGACTGTTCGACCAGGCGGAAACCACGACACGCGAGGTCGATGGCGACTACGCGTGCGTCCGAACACGTGAAGAACTCGACAAGGTCGTCCGGGCGCTCGGGAAAGCCAAACTCGTCGCGATCGACACCGAAACCACATCGATCCGCCCGATGCGTGCCGACCTGTGCGGCATCTCCCTGAGCGTCGAGGCCGGCAAGGCCTGGTACATCCCCGTCCGGGCGCCGGAGGGCGAAGAGCACCTTGACGAGAAAACCGTGCTTGATGCGCTGGGCCCGATCATCGAGGACGCGGGTGTCCCCAAGGCGGGGCACAACCTCAAGTACGACATGCTCGTGCTGCGTCGCGCGGGCGTCGAGCTGCGTGGCTTCGTCCCCAACGACGCCAAGTCGCCCGCGGGCGACTCGATGGTCGCCAGCTACGTCGTGGACGCGTCGCGCTCCAGCCACTCGCTCGACGCGCTGTCGCTCGCCCTGCTCGGACGCGAGAACATCTCCATCAAGGAACTCATCGGGACGGGCAAGAAGCAGAAACGCTTCGACGAGGTCCCGCTGAGCCAGGCGGCGCCCTACGCCGCCGAGGACGCGGACGCGACGCTCCAACTCATGCAGACGATGGCGCCCGCGCTCAAGAACATGAAACTCGACGGGCTGTTCCGCGATCTGGAGATGCCGCTGGTCGAGGTGCTCGCCGAGCTGGAGTGGAACGGCATCCGCGTCGATCCCGACGAGCTCGACCGCCAGCGTGAGAAGCTCCAGGAACGCATCGAGGACCTCAAACGCCGGATATCCGACGCCGCCTACGAGACCTGCGGGCGCGGCTTCGAGCCCGACTCGCCCAAGCAGCTGTCCACGATCCTGTTCAACAAGCCCGACGACGCCGAGCCCGGGCTGGGCATCAAGCCCGTCCGCAAGACCAAGACCGGCTACTCGACCGACGCCGAGGTGCTCGAGAAGATCGCCCAGGACCCGGGCGTCGAGAGCGAGATCCCGAGCCTGATCCTGGAGTACCGCCAGCTGACCAAGCTGGTCGGGACGTACCTGGTCGCGCTGCGCAGCGAGATCCACGACGCGGACGGCAGGATCCACGCGAGCTTCAACCAGACGGTCGCCGCCACCGGGCGCTTGTCGAGTTCGGACCCGAACCTGCAGAACATCCCGATCCGGACCGACATCGGGCGGGACATCCGAAAGGCCTTCGTCGCCGACGAGGGGCACGTGCTGATCACGGCGGACTACTCGCAGATCGAGCTGCGCCTGCTCGCACATCTCTCGAAGGACCCGGCCCTGACCGAGGCGTTCCACCAGGGCGAGGACATCCACACCGCGGTCGCCGCCCAGATCCACGCTGTCGCCCCCGCGGACGTCACACGCGAGCAGCGCAACGGCGCCAAAATGGTCAACTTCGGCATCATCTACGGCGTCACCCCCTTCGGCCTGGCCCGGCGCCTGGGCGTCTCCAACACCGAGGCGGGCGAGATCATCGACGGCTACAAGCGCCGCTTCGCGGGCATCACCACGTTCCTGCAAGAGTGCGTCGAGCAGGCCCGCACGCTCGGGTACGTCGAGACGATGATGGGTCGCCGGCGCCCGATCCTGGACATCGACTCGAACATCCCCGCCCGCCGATCGCTGGGCGAGCGGATGGCGATCAACTCCGTCGTCCAGGGCAGCGCCGCGGACATGATCAAGATCGCGATGGTGGACCTGCACCATCGCCTGAGCCCGCACGCCGCCCAGTGGCGCAAGGGCGCCCCGCCCGAGATCGAGGGCGTGCGGATGCTCCTGCAGATCCACGACGAGCTGGTTTTCGAGGCGCCCGCGCCGATCGCCGAGCAAACCCGAGCCCTGGTCGTGCAGCGCATGGAGGCGGCGATGGACCTGAGCGTCCCGCTCATCGTCGAGTCCGCGGTTGGCGGGAGCTGGTACGAGGGCAAGTGATCGAGAACGCCCCACGCCCCGATATGATCCGGGCATGAACACACTCGCATCACTCGGGCTCGCATTCGCCGTCCTCGCCCTGGGCCTCCGGGCCGCGCCCGCCCAGACCGGGCGGCGTGTGTACATGAACGCCCGGATCTACACCGCCAGCGACGCCTCGCCCACGGCCGAGGCGATGGCCATCGAGGACGGGCGGATCGTCGGCGTCGGCTCGAAGAAGGACGTCCTGCCCTACATCGACGAGGGCGTCGAGATCGTGGACCTGCAGGGCGCCGTCGTCCTCCCCGGGCTTATCGACGCGCACGCGCATATGGCGGGCCTGGGCCAGACCGAGGTCGGCGTGATCGATCTGTCCTCGACACAGAGCTACGAGGAAGTGATCGAGCATGTGCGCGCACGGGCGGCCACTGTTGCACGTGGAACATGGATCCTCGGGCGGGGCTGGGACCACGAGCGCTGGCCCAGCGGCGAGCTGCCCAACCACCGCCTTCTCTCCGACGCCGCGCCCGAGCACCCGGTCTGGCTCTCGCGCGTGGACGGGCACGCGGCCCTCGCGAACGACGCCGCGATGCGGGCCGCTGGCATCGACGATTCCACCGACTCGCCCGAGGGCGGGGAGATCCTCCGCGACGACGCCGGGGATGCGACGGGGATATTCGTGGACAACGCCCAGCCGCTGATCGAGGGCGCCGTGCCCGCGGGCGCGCGGGGCGAGGACGAGGAGCTGATCCTGGCGGCCCAGCGGATGTGCCTGTCCGTCGGGCTCACGGGCGTGCACGACATGGGCGTCTCGCCCGCGACGATAGAGGTGTTCAAGGCGCTGGCCGCGGACGGGCGCCTGAAGACGCGGATGTACCTGCTCGTGCACGGCCGGCTCGCGGGCGAGTACTTCCGCGAGCACGGGATCTACGTCACCGACCGCGTGACGGTCCGGGCGTGCAAGCTGTACATGGATGGGGCGCTGGGCTCGCGGGGGGCGTGGATGCTCGAGCCGTACGCCGACCGGGCGGTCGATCGCGACGGCGAGCCGTACGTCGGCCTCACGCTCGTGGACCCGCTGTACGTGGACAGGGTCGCCAAGGACGGAGTACAGAACGGCTACCAGGTCTGCACGCACGCGATCGGGGACCGGGCCAACCGGCGGGTGCTCGACGCGTACGAGTTCGCACAGGCCGTCGCGGTCCCGTCCAGCGCCGAGCAGCGCGAAGTACCGGACGGCCAGCCCCTGGCCAGCGGCCTGCTGCACGCGCGGAACAACCGCTTCCGGATCGAGCACGCCCAGGTCATCGACCCGGCCGACATCCCCCGCTTCGAGGCACTGAGCGTCCTGCCCTCGATGCAGCAGACGCACTGCACGACCGACATGCGCTGGATCGAGGAGCGGATCGGGCCCGAACGCCTCGCCGGCGCGTACGCGTGGCGGTCGCTGATCGACTCGGGCGTGCCGATCGCCGGCGGCAGCGACTTCCCGGTCGAGAGCCACAACCCGTTCCTCGGGATCTACGCGGCGGTCACGCGCCAGGACCTGGAGGGCCACCCCGAGGGCGGGTGGACGCCCGGCGAGCGAATGACGCGGGCCGAGGCGCTCAAGAGCTTCACCATCTGGGCGGCGTACGCGGCGTTCGAGGAGGACGAGAAGGGGACGCTCGAGGCGGGCAAGCTGGCCGACTTCATCGTCATCGACCGCGACATCATGACATGCGAGGCGGGCGCGATCCCGGGGACGAAGGTGCTGCAGACGGTGATCGGGGGGGAGACGGTGTACGGGGGGGAGTGAGTGAATCCCGAGAGGATCAGGACACTCCACGACGACGTCGAGATCCCGCCCGCCGAGCCGGCGCGGGTTCGTGACCCGCACCGGGCGCTGCGTGTCTGGTCGTGGGTGGTGCTGGCAGGGGCGCCCCTGTGCACGCTGCTGCTCTTCAACGATCTGCTCTGGCTGCCCAACGGCGCGCACAACGACTTCTCGTCGGCCGCCGCGCTGCGCGATTCGATCGTGCTCGGGAAACCCAACACGGTCCGCAACGGCGCCCACTCGGCCTCGATGGGCATCGCCTGGCCCAACCTCTACGTCGTGGCGTGGGAGGACGACGACGGATGGCACGCGGCCGGGTCGAACGAGAGCGCGTACCAGGACCACTTCCGCAACGGCACGCCGCCCGTGCCCTGGACACAGGGCGGGGACGTGATGATCTGGATGCCCGAGCCGGGCTCGCGCGTCGGGCTCTGGGCCATCACCTGGAAGATCGATCCGTACCTGCAGGCGATGGACCCGGCGACCGCGTTGCTCAACACGGCGACGCTGCCCCCCAAGGCGATGGTCCAGATCCGGGCGGCGCTGGTCCGGATCGGGGGGGCCCGGGCGGGGACGGACTTCGATCGGGCCGGGGCGTTCATGGGGTTCACCATGGCCAGGCGCCTCGTGCCCCTGGGCCTGGCGCACAACGTGCTCGCCCTGGCGATGCTCGTCGGCGCGATCGTCGGCTGGGCCCTCTGGCCCTGGACACTGCGCCGGTACCGTCGTTTCCGGCGGGGCCTGTGCCTTGCGTGCGCGTACTCGCTCGACGGCGTCTCGATGCCGCGCTGCCCCGAGTGCGGCAGGGCGTTCAGAAGGTCGGCGGCCTATCCCCGGCCCGCCGCGAGATAGACTCACGCCCGTGACCACGACGCCCAAAGCCCAGGCCTGGACGACGCGCCGTCTGCTCACCTGGATCGGCTCGGCCCTCGGCGAGAAGGACATCGACTCGCCCCGGCTTTGCGCCGAGATGCTCGTCGCCCACGTGCTCGGGTGCGAGCGGCTGAAGCTGTACATGGACCCCGACCGCCCGGCCAGCCCGCTTGAGCGCGACCAGCTCCGCGGACTCGTCAAGCGGGCGCTGGCCCACGAGCCCATCCAGTACCTCGTCGGCGAGGCGTGGTTCTTCGGCCTGCCCATGCACGTAGACAAGCGCGTGCTCATCCCACGCCCGTGCACGCAGCTGATCGTGCAGTCGGTGGTCGATCACTCGCGGTCTACCCCCGGCTTCGGCGGGCACCACGACGGGGACGGCATCCTGATCGCCGACGTGTGCACCGGGTCGGGCGCGATCGCGGTCGCGCTGGCCAGGCAGCTGCCCGGGGCGCGGATCGTCGCGACGGACATCTCGGGCGAGGCGCTGGAGGTCGCGCGCACGAACGCGGCGCGTCACGGCGTCGAGACGCGGATCGAGTTTCTGCACGGCGACCTGCTCGCCCCCCTGGGCGAGCACCCCGCGACCCGCGGGGCGGGCAGCCTGCACTACCTGGTGTCCAACCCGCCCTACATCCCCGACGACGAGTGGGACGCGGTGGCGCCGAACGTCCGCGAGCACGAGCCCACGCTGGCGCTGCGTGGCGGGGCCGACGGGATGGACCTTGTCCGCCCGATCCTCGAGAAAGGGGCACGGCTGGTGCGCACGGGGGGCCTGGTGCTCGTCGAGGTCGCCGACTCGCGTGCGCGCGAGGCGGCGCGGATCGGCGAGGGGGTCGATGGGCTGACCCGGGTCGAGGTCCGCAAGGACCAGGAGGGCCTGGACCGGATGATCCGGGCGGTCCGCGCGGGCGGGTGATCTGTCTGGGGTTGTTGGCGGGAGGGCGGCGGGCGCGTCAGGCGTCGGCGTCCGGGGGCGCGGTCAGGGCTTTACGGACCTGGGTAATCAGCGCCTCGATCTCGAAGGGCTTGAAGAGGACGCTCTGGAGGCCCTCCTGGCTGGCGCGGACGATGGAGTGGTGCGGGTCGTAGCCGAACCCGGTCATGAGTATGACGCGCGAGGATGGCGTGAGCTTGCGCGCGGCGCTGAAGACCTCGTAGCCGTTGCGGTCTGGCATCTGGATATCCGAGACGATGAGGTCGAAGGGCGGCTCGTCGCCGTTGGCGACGCGTTCGAGGGCGGTGATGGCGTCGGAGCCGCGTTCGACGACCTCGACCGTGGCGCCGCGGTGGGCGAGGATCTCGCCGATGACCTTGCGGACCTTGGCGGCGTCGTCGGCGATGAGCACGCGCTTGCCCACCAGCGCGGGGTCCTTCTCGCGCTGGAGCATCGCGCGGTCCACGCCCAGGAGCGTCTGGGGGCCCGATGCGACGTCGCGCATGCGGCTTCGGATCGATTCGACGTCGGACATGATCTGGGCGATGTGCTCGGAAGCCTCGGGGTCGTGGGCGATCGACTTGAGCCAGCCCACCTCCGAGGCGATGTCGTCGAGGGGGTCGCTCAGCTCGCCCTCGAACCGCCCCGAGACGTCCAGGTTCGTCGTGGACCGCTCGGCGACGAGCAGGTCGAGCATGTGGAGCGCCAGGGCGATATGTCGGGCGAAGATCTCGACGAACTGGCGGTCCTCGTCGGTGAACGCGTGGGGCTTGGACGACTCGATGTCCATGACACCGATGATCTTGTCCTGCAGGCGCAGGGGGACGGTCAGGCTCGAGCGGGCGCCCGAGAGGCCCGGGAGGAATCGCTCGTCGCTCGTCGCGTCGTGGCAGATGTAGCTCGCGCCCGTCTTGGCGACGTAGCCCGAGATTCCCGATCCCTCGGACTCGAGGTACAGGTCCAGGTCCTGGATCTCTTCGGGAAGGCCCGAGGCGACGATCAGCTCGAGCTTGCGTCGGCGCTCGTCGATGAGGAAGACCGCGAAGTGGTCGTAGTGCAGGATCTCGCGTGTCGAGGTGACGATCTTTTCTTCGAGCAGCTGGAGGCGTTCGTAGGCGTTGAGCTTGCGGAGCTGGTCGGTGTCGAGGCGGACGAGCTCGTAGCCTGCCCGGTCGATCGCGTCCATCTTGCGCTGCGAACGCCGGACGTCGGAGACGTCGCGGACGATGACCGCGACGCTCTCGAGCGTGCGCCGGGAGGCGACTTTCTCGTCGGGCTTGGCGACGGGCGTGACGTACACGTCGAAATCCCGCTTGGTCTCGTCGCAGGTGACCGCGAACTTGCACGAGAGCAAGCCGGCTGTCTCGAGCCCCTGGGCGAGGGACGCGCGGAGGTGGTCGGCCGCCTCGCGGCAGAGCCCCTCGACCCGGGCGCGGCATGTCGGCGACAGCGACCGGAAGTACTCGTTGGACCAGAGGATCTTGCCCTCGGGCGAGCCGAGGCAGATACCTTCCGATAAACATCGCAGCAGTGTGCGGGCGTGGTTGGAGTCGGCGAGGTCGAGGCTGTCGGGGGAGCCGGGCTCCGGGGCCAGCTCGATGCGATACCCGTCGCCCAAACGGGCCCTGAGACGCTCGGCGTCGGCCGGCGTCCCGTCTACGAGAAGGAGCCTGGGGCGGGGACGTGTCATCGTCACCGGGCGCCCTTTGCGCTCATTCATGGAGTCTAGCTCCGGCCGTCGGCCTGCTCCGGGGAAACCCGGGGGGAGATACAGAACCCTTCGCACCCCGTATCGGCATGGATCCTCCGGGTATTGTGTGCCCCAGTGATCATCGTCCGAGAAATCACCAAGTCTTTCGGAAAGGTCCGGGCGGTCCGGGGCGTGAGCCTCGAACTGCCCGCGGGCCAGATCGCCGGCCTGCTGGGCCCGAACGGCGCGGGCAAGACGACCGCGATCCGCATCATCACGGGCTACCTGCCCGCGGACAAGGGCCATGTCGCGATCGCGGGCTACGACACAGGGCGCGAGGCGATGCAGGCCAGACGCCAGATCGGGTATCTGCCCGAGTCCGCGCCGATGTATCCGGAAATGACGGCGCGGGGGTACCTCGAGCACCGCGGGCGCCTCTACGGCATGGACCGGGCCCGGCGCAAAAAAGCGGTCGGGGAGGTCCTGGAACGATGCCGGGTCGGCGAGCTGGCATCGCGTCGGATCGGGGCGTTGTCCAAGGGCTACCGCCAGCGGGTGGGCCTGGCGGCGGCGCTGCTGCACGACCCGCCCGTGCTCATCCTCGACGAGCCGACCAACGGGCTCGACCCGAGCCAGATCCGCGAGGCGCGCTCGCTCATCCGCGAGCTGGCCAACGAGCGGACGATGCTGCTGTGCTCGCACATCCTGCCCGAGATCGAGCGGACCTGCGACCGCGTCATCATCATGGCCGGCGGGCGGGTATGCGCCGACGGGACGCCCGAGGAGCTCACCGGGGGGGGCGGGGCGCCGCGGCGGTACACGATCGAGGTCCGCTCCAACCCCAGCGCCGGGGCGGGGTACTCCATCGGGCGCCTGCGGGGCGTGGCGGGTGTGGGCGCGATCGAGGCGGCGGGCGAGCAGCCCTCGGACGCGTCGGGCGGCTGGACGCGGCTGCTCGTCGAGGGCGAGCCCGGCGCGGGCGACCTGCGCGAGGCCCTGGCTGGGGCGGCCGCGGACGCGGGGCTCTTCGTCCGCGAGCTGCGGGGCGAGCGGGACACGCTCGAGGACGTGTTCGTGCGGACGGTCGAGGCGGACGGCGCGGCGGGGGGCGCGGCGTGAGGGGCGTGTGGGCCATCGCGACGCGGGAAGTCGGGTCGCTGTTGCGGCTTCCGGTCGGATGGGTGGTCATCGCGCTGTTCGCGTTCCTGTCCGCGGTGCTTTTCGTGAACGGGACACTCGCGCCCGGGCAGCCGGCGACGATGCGGTACTTCTTCTCCAGCGCGTCGTGGCTGATGCTCGCGATCGCGCCGGCGGTGTCGATGCGGCTGGTGTCCGAGGAGCTGCGGTCGGGGACAGTCGAGCCATTGCGGACGGCGCCGATCTCGGACGCGGCGGTGGTGTGGGGCAAGTACCTGGGGGCCGTGGCCTTCCTGGCGCTGATGCTGGCCCCGACACTGGTGCTCCCGGTGGTGCTCTGGGGCGTGAGCGACCCGAGGCCCGACCCCGGGCCGGTCTTCGCGGGGTACCTGAGCCTGATGCTCGTGGGGATGCTGTACCTGTCGGTGGGCCTGCTTGCCTCGTCGCTGACGTCGAGCCAGACACTGGCGTTCCTGGGGGCGTTGATGTTCCTGGTGCTGATGATGGTGCTCACGGGCGTCGTTTCGCAGGCGCAGGCGACGCCCGGCTGGCTGGCACGGGCGCTGGCGGCGCTGAGTGTCCAGGCCCGGGCCCGGGACATGGCCAAGGGCGTGATCGACACCGGCGCGGTCGTGTTCTTCCTGGCGGGCAGCGGGTGGTTCGTGCTGCTGGCGACGGCGGCGCTGGGCTCGCGGAGGTGGCGCTGATGAGCTCGACGGGTGCGCGCAGGGCGTGGAATACGCTGCTCGTGGTTGTCTACGTGCTCGCGACAGGGGCGGCGATGGCGCTGGCTGCGCTGCTCGCGGCGGACCGCCCGGCGCGGATCGACGTGACCATCACCGGGGCGCTCGACCTCTCGCCCAGGACCAGGGGCATCCTCGCGGGCCTTGAGGGCGAGTACGAGATCGTCGCGGCCTTCGACCACGCGGGCGTGCCCCGGGCGGTGGGCGATCGGGTGGACGACGTGCTCGAGGAGTTCGATCGGCGGTCGGACCGCGTCCGGCTGACTCGGATCGACGTCTCGACCGCCGCGGGCGGCGAGCAGCTCCGCGCGCTGGGCGACCGGCTCCGCGAGCGCGACGCGGGGAAGATCACGACGCAGACTGCACTGCTCTCCGAGTCGATCGCCGAACTCGAGGGGGCGGAGACCGAGTTGGAGGCGCTGGGTGCACGGCTGCTCGAGGTCCGGAATGCGATCGGGCCCGAGTCGGTCGGCGCACAGACGAACCGGGCGTTTTTTGAGCAGCAGGCCGGTGTGGCGCACTTCGCGGCGAGGGAGCTGCGCGAGAAGGCGCCGCAGCTGCGGGCGATGCTCGAGTCGCCCGCGGGGGCGGCGGGCGTCGCGGACACGAAGGCGGTCGCCGAGGCGGTCGCGGCGTCGCTCGATGCGCTGGTGCAGCAGCACGACGCGCTGGGCGGGCAGCTTCGTACGTACGCGGACGCCGAGGCGATGCCGCGTGTGGCGCGGGACCGGGCCAGGCCCCTGGTCCGACCGATGCAGGAGCGGCGGGACCGGTGGGCGGTGCTGGCAGACGGGCTGTCGAGGCTGGAGCGTCCGGACGTGGTGCGGGTCGCGGGCGCGCTGGAGCGGTCGCAGGCGCTGCTCGTCGTGGGGCCCGAGGACAAGGGCGTGACGGCGATTGACCTGGGCCAGATCCTGCCGACAAGCGTGGCGGCGTTCGAGAGCGTCGGAGTATCGGCCGCGGGCGAGATGGCGCGCCGGACCGAGGAGCGCGTCGCGACAGCGATCGGGTCGCTGGCCAGTCCTGTGCGCCCGATCGTGGTCGTCACGCACGCCGAGCCGGGGGCGGGGCTCGTGCACAGCGGGGCGTTGGGCGCGGCGCTGGAACGCCTGGCGATGCGGGGGATCGACATCGCGGAGTGGGCGGTCGCTGTTGATCCCGACCCGCCCGAGCTGTTCGAGCTGGACCCGGCGGGCGTTCGTCCGATCGTGTGGCTGGTCGTGAACACGAACAGCGCCGTCGCGTCGCGCGAGGGCGACGAGCTGGGCGGGGCCAAACGGGCCGAGGCGTTGGGGGACGCGATCGAGCAGATGGTCGCGGGGGGCGAGAGCGTGCTGTTGTCGCTCAACCCCTCGGTCTTCCCCGGCTTCGGCGAGGAGGACCCGACGGCGCGGGCGCTGGCGGCGTTCGGGATCGGGGCGCGGTCGGGGCGACCGCTGCTGCGCCGGGTGATGCAGGGGCGGGCGGCGGCGGTGACGCCCGAGGTCGCCGTGCTCGCGCGCGGGGGCGCAAGCCCCGTCGGCGGGGCGATCGAGAACCTGACGGTGCGCCTGCCGTGGGCGATCCCGCTGGAACTCTCGGGCGACGCCCGGGCGGTGTTGGCGCTCGACGGGTCCGAGGCGGTCTGGGGCGAGAGCCAGTGGCTGCGGCTGTGGCAGACGGACCCGGAGCTGCGCAGGTACATGAGCGAGGCGCCCGCACGCGACGAGGCGCAGGACATGATCGCCGATACCTATGTCGTTGCCGCTGCCGGCTCGCGCGAGCACGGCGAGACCGGGCGGACGCAGCGCCTGGTCGTGGTCGGATCGAACGGGTGGCTGCTGAGCGGCGTGGCCCAGGACCCCCAGCAGGTGGACGGGCGGGTCTACCAGCCCGGGAACTTCGAGCTGCTCGAGGCGTCTGTGTTCTGGCTGTCGGGGATGGACGCGCTGGTCGCCAAGAGCGCGGCGACGACTCAGGTTGCGCTGATCAAGCCTATGGAGGCGGGGCGCGTTCGCGCGATCGCGTGGTCACTGATCGCCGGGCTGCCCCTGGTGATCCTGACGCTCGGGGCGGTGTGGCGCCTGACGCGGGGCTAGCCCGACGCCGGCGATCGCGAGGGCCGCGGGCAACGTCGTCGAGGCCTGGGCGTGATCGATGGGCGCGCGTGCGTCGCGCACGCGGGGCGCTCTCGTCTGCGCGATGAAGCTGAACGCACACTCCGGACATCGGTCGTGGCAGGCCTCGTGTCCTTGCATGTCGTAGTGACATACCGGGCACGCCCGGGGGATAAGCGACCGACGGCACGCGTGGCAGACGGGCTCGGGGGCGCCCGGGTCGAGCGGCTCGGTGCAGTGCGGGCAGCGGCCGCGTCGGTAGCGTGGGATCGCAACGATGAACGCCCCCACCCCCACAACCATCACGGTGTATGGGTAGAGGATGACCTGCACGCCCTGGATGTACCACGTGGGACGCAGGAGGCGGAGCTGGTAGTGGGCGAGGGCGATGGCGACGAGGACGGCGGCTCCGAGCACGACCACACCCGCGCCGAGGAAGCGACGGCGGAACCGCGCGGCGGGTATCCAGATGAGCAGGGCGCAGCCGAGGAAGAAGGGGATCATGGTCGCGATATTGTTCGCACGCGGGGGCGGTCGGACGGGGGGTTATCGCCCGGGCTTGAAGAACGTGGCAAGAGAGTCGTAGATGTCGTCTTTGGTGTTGACCTTGGAGGCGATGAGGCGGGGTCCGTCGGCGTCGGCGAGGCAGTCGGGGAAGGCCTCGCGGAGGACGTTGATGAAGTTTCCCGAGCCGTAGGCGCTGGCGACCTGGCAGTAGCCGAACATGTTGGCGCGGGGGACGAGCTGGTCCTGGATGAGCGAGACGCACTGGCGGTTGTCGGCCTCGGAGGAGTTGTCGCCGTCGGAGAAGTGGAAGAGGTAGATGTTCCAGGCGGCAGGGTCGTACTTGGAGTCGAGCAGTTCCTTGCAGCACTGGTAGGCCGAGGAGATACGGGTGCCGCCGTCCTCGCGGAGGCTGAAGAACGTCTTGCGGTCCACCTCGGCGGCGCGGACGTCGTGGACGATGAAGCGGCTCTCGATGCCCTCGTAGTTGCGCCGCAGCCAGGTGTCGATCCAGAACGCTTCGAGTCGCACGAGCTCTTTCTGCTCGTCGCCCATCGAGCCCGAGACGTCCATCATGTAGACGATGACGGCGTTGGACTGGGGTTTCTTGACCTCCTGGAACGAGCGGAAGCGGAGGTCCTCCTTTACCGGGATGATGATCGGGTTATCGGGGTCGTAGTCGCCCATCATGAGCTGACGCTTGAGCGCCTCGCGGTACGAGCGTTTGAAGTGGCGGAGCGAGGCGGGGCCGGTCTGGCGGATGCCGGTGAACTTGTTGGCGATCGTCTGGAGCTGCTGCTCGCCCTTGGGCTCGATGCGTGGGAGTTCGAGCTCCTCGGCGAGGATGTCTGCGAGCTCGTCGAGCGAGACGTCCACCTCGAGGATGTGCTGGCCCTGGTCCTCGCCGCCGGCGTTGTCGCCGGACGCGGGCTGTGCGCCGACCTTGTCGCCCTCCTCGCCCTCGCCCATGCCGATGCCCGCGGAGTTGTCGCCGTAGCGGAAGGTGGGGATGTCGATGTCGTGGACGGGTATGGAGACGAGGCGCTTGCCCTCGCGCCCGATGAGTTCGTGACGGGACAGGAACCGCCTGAGGTCCTTGCGGATCTTGCCGCGGACGATCTGGCGGAATCGCTGGTGGTCCTGCTCGATCTTCGAGATCATGGGCGGTCCTTGCCTCCTGACATGATACGAACTCAAGCATCGGCCAGATCGCGCGGATCTGCCAGCGAATCGTCCGATCAGGCGGTCGCGGGCACGGATTCACGCCCGCGCCGGTGCCGTCGGACGCGGAGTGTGACGGCCCACATCGCGGCAAACGAGAGCGGGACGGCGAGGACGAGCTCGGCGGCGCGGTTGATCAGATCCGCCGACAGGGCGACGGGGATCGTGAGGCCCGAGGCCTTTCCGACGACGCCGACGGCCCATTCGCGGACGCCAAGACCGTTGCCCGCGAAGGGGACGAGCTGGGCGAGCTGGCTGGCGGTGGTGATGAGGACGACGTCGGAGAGGGCGAGGTCGGCGCCCAGGATCTGGAAGCAGAGTACGTAGCGCGCGACCCAGACAAGGATGTCGAGGTAGCGGAGCGCGAGAGCGGCGATGAGGCGGGCGGCGGGCGCCCAGCGCGTCATCGCGACGAGGGCGGCGAGGATCATGAGGCCGGCGGGCGCGGTTGTTGCGGCGATCACGAGACCCGTGCTGGTCATGCCGCGGACACCGACGGCGACGGCGAGCAGGGCGCCGATCGAGATGGCCGACAACGCCATGCTCTCGACGAGCGCGCGTGCAGAATCGCGGACGCGGATGTTGTTGAAGCGTTTGTGGTACGCGACGCGTCCCATGAGGCCCGGCTTCATCGGCAGGAAGTTGAGCAGCCACGCCGTGAAGATGAGCTGGTTCATCTCGACGAGGCCGACGCGCCCGTAGCGGGTCATGATGAACCAGAGGGAGGTGGCGATGAGCGCGAGGTTTACCGCGGGCAGGATGGCGAGTGCGGCGATGAGCCATGGCGGCGCGGACGAGGCGTGGGCCATCGCCTGGGCGACGTCCTCGCGCCGTACTCCGACCGCGGCGAGGGCGAGGGCGAAGAGCGAGACGGAGATCACGAAGCCGACGGCACGCTTGAACAGAGGGCGGGGGCCGGTCGGCGGGACGGGGTCGTCCGGCTCGAGCGCGGGCGTCTTCATTGCTGCCGGCTCTGGGCCTCGGACCGCTTGCGCAGGAATCCGATGGTCGGGCCGGCGATCGTGTCGAGGTCCGAGGAGACGGTCGCGTAGCCGAATCCCTGGTTCGTGTACCGCTCGACGAGCAGCGAGGCGATCGCGGAGATCCGCGACGAGGCGCTGTTCGCGAGGATCGTCAGCAGCGGGTCCTGCGCGCCCACGCCCCGGGTGAAAACCATCATCACGGTCTCGAGTTCCGTGACGGGCTGTTGCGCTTGGAGGCGGTCGGCGATGGACTTGCGGATCGCGGCCTCGAAGGGCGCCATGGCGCTGTTCATGCGGGCGTGCGGGAGCACGGCGAGCATGATCGCACGGCCGATCGCGTCGCTCCGCTCGTAGCGTTCGATCGCCGCCTGGACGAGGTCGTCGAGCTCGCCGGGATCTGTCATCGCGGAGTCCGGCGGCGCGCCGGGCGTGGCGGGAGACTCGGCGTCGGGGTCCTGGGGGATCGTTGCCTGGTCCGCGGCGATCGCGGGGGCAGTGACATCACGCAGCAGCAGCGCGCGGATGCCGAAGAGCGTGGGAACAAGCGCGTCACGCGGGTCGTGGCGGAGGCGACGGGCCAGCTCCGCGGGGGGCATGGTGGCGCTGGGCATCGCGAGGCGGACGACCGAGCGCGGTGTTTCAGCGCTCAGGCACAGGGGCCCGGGGAGCATCGCGCCCTGCTCGCCGGCGGAGCGGAATCCCTGGAGCAGGCGCCATCGCTGGCGCATGGTCGCGCCGGCATTGATGTCCAGGAGCCACTGGGTGTATGGCGAGTCGGCGTCGATCTCGACCTCGAGCGTCTCGAGGGGCATGAGCCGTAGGCGGCGGTCGAGGTCGAGGACGAGCGGCTGGGGGTCGCCTCGGAAGTGCCCAGTCTCGGTGTCGAGCTTGGGCTGGACGAGCATGCGCGAGGAGATGGGGCGTGCGGAGCCCAGGCCCAGCGGGATCGGCGCGACGTTCTGGATGCGGATACGGAGTGTGGTCCGGTCGGTGGCGTTGATAGTGGTCTTGAGCGCCTCGACGCGGATCGCCATGAACTCGAGGGTGTCGATGGAAACCTTGTCGATAAACGGATCGACCCTCGCCGCGAACTCTCGCATGCGTTCACCGTCGGGTGTGAGCAGGCGGTCCGAGGCCCCGAGCTGGTCGAGCTTGGCGTGCGCCCAGCAGCCGATGGGTGTGATCGGCGCCATCCGGGCGACCTCGAGGTACAGACGGACGGCCTCGGACTCGTCGCCCTCGAAGAGCGCGATCTCCGCCTCGAGCAGGGTGCGACCGGATGGGGACGCGATCGCGACGGCTTGCTCGCGGGCGGCGTCTGGGCGCCCCAGCCGCAGCGTGATCCAGGGGACCAGGCCGGAGATCGCGGTGCGAACTTCGGGGGCGATGCTCGAGAAGTTCTGGAACGCGGCGGCGCTCTCCTCGGCGTTGGTGCCGACGAGCATCCGCACAAAGTGGATGATGTTGAAGAGCGTTGAGATCTCTTGGATCGCCTGGACCTTGGCCTGCGGGTCAGTCGATTGGGCGGCCGAGACGAGGCGGCGCACGGTGATTTCGGCGCCGGCGCTGAGATCGGTCAGGGCGGCTTCGAGCGACTGCGTGTCGCCGACCGACGCGGCCGCCAGGATCCGCAGGCGGTCGAGCGTGGGGTCGAGGCGGACCTCTTCGGGGGCGGTCATGTCGAGCACGGGCATCTCGGCGGCGCGGGCGACGGCGAGGTTGACCGCGACCTGCGATCGCTGGGACGCGAGCTCGTCGTTGAGCGCGTCGAGCACCCGCTGCGGGCCGGCGGCGTGCCACAAGAAAATCAAGTCGCGTTCGGCAACCTCGATCCCGCCCGAGCCGGACCGGCGGCGGATGATGCTGGCGTCGGTGGCGAACCGCCTGCCCTGGGTGTAGACGCCCTCTTGGGCGAGCAGGCGGGCGAGCGTGTCGTGCACGTTCGGGTCCAACGGGTCGGCGTAGAGCAGGTTGACGAGCATCTCGAACTGCTCGGCGGGGACGTCGCGGCGTTCGGCGTGGAACGAGGCCGCCAGTGTCGCGGCCTCCTTGTGCGTCATGTCGAGGCTGGTCGAGAGCGAGAGGCGGCGGACGAAACCTTGCTCGTCGCCGAGCTCGCGGGCGAGCAGGGCCGCGTCGAGCGCCAGTCGCGAGCGGACCGCGGGGTCCAGGTTCTCCCCGGCGCGCCCGAGGAAACGGTCGTACGCGTCCAGCCTGTCCTCGGCGGTTTGCTGGCGGGAGATGAGCGAGGTGATCACGCGGAGCTGCGCGACGCTGTCGTG
This sequence comes from Phycisphaerales bacterium, assembly GCA_029260515.1. Classification (GTDB taxonomy): domain Bacteria; phylum Planctomycetota; class Phycisphaerae; order Phycisphaerales; family UBA1924; genus JAJRXR01. Next base: position 518,679 of record JAJDDC010000040.1, read on the forward strand.
CGGGTCGAGTTCGATGATCTTGCGCGAGGCCTCGACGAGCATGTCCTCGCTGGTCGTGCCCCAGGCCGCGGCCACCATCTTGTGACGCAGCTCGAGGTCATCGGGATCGAGGGCGGCGGCGAACGCGAGCACGCGATACGCCAGCTCGTAATCGCTCGGCCTGGGCGACTGCTGCATACCCAGGTCGAGAAGTGTGATCTGCGTGATGAGATCTGACAGGAGATCGGTGCGTGGGTCGGGGGCGTCCGGCGCGGCCAACACCGGGCGAGCCATGGCGAGCAGCACAAAGAGCGCGGCGAGCGGCCCGGGGATCAGGGCGCGGGCGACCCGGCGGCCCAGGAGGCCATGAGTACACCGAGTCCGATGAGCACGCTGACGCACGAGAGGATCTCCGCGGACCAGACGACCCCCCGCGCGGCGAGGGGGTAGAGACGGTCGGCCAGACAGTACGTAAACACGAGCGAGCCCGCGGCGATGCCCGCGATACCGCCCGCGACACGCTGCGGGGGCGAGAGCCCGAGCGATTGCCCGCCGACCTCCAGCACCCACATCCCGCCGACAACCAACGCCCCCGCCCACGGGATGGCCACCAGGGCCAGGAGCGAGAGGCTTGCTGATCGTCGGATACGCACGTGGGTCCCCTTGATGTTCGCGGCCCGGAAGGGATCGCACGCGGGGAGCCTATCGGGTTCTCGGACGGGCCGGGGGGCTGGGCGGACCCGGCTGGGCTACGGGCAGCCGGCGCCGAACGCGTTCAGGAACCCGATGATGTCGGAGAAGTCGAACTGCCCGAACGGCTCGGCGAGGTCGGCGGCGGGCCCGGACTCGCCAAACGCGGTCAGGAACGCGACCACGTCGGAGAAGTCGAGCGTCCCGTAGGGCTCGGCGAGGTCGGCGAGCGAGCACCCGTCGGTGAACAGCGCGGTGACCGGGATGCTCAGGGTCGGGCTCTCGGGGTCGTCGGAATCGACGAGGATCACGCCGTTGAACACGCCCGGCGTCGCGGAGGTGATCGTGACCATGTGCACCTCTGACTGGCCCGCGTCGAGCGAGAAGAGCCCCACTGGCGCGTCGATGCCCGGGGAGGGCAGGAGCTGGTAGTCGAGGTCGTCGATGCCGTTGGCGCCCCACAGGGCGACGTCGCCCGCGTTGGCGATCGTGACAGGGCGGGTGACCATCGCGCCGACCGGGACGGGGCCCAGATCGATCGCCTCGGTCGCGTCGGCGCGGGCCGGGACGGCGATGTCGAGCATCACGGGCAGGTGCCCGGCCTGGCCGCCCGTGGACTGGATGAGCGCGAGGGCGATGGCGGGGCCGACCATGGTGTTGCCGTTGACGGTGAGGCCGAGGTTGTACGACGAGCCGTCGTTGCCCCAGCAGCGGTACGAGTGGTTGGGGTCGTCCCAGGTTGTCGTGGAGTAGGGGATCGAGGGGTTGCCGATGTAATGAAGCCCCTCGGCGTCGGTGAGCGTGCCCGAGGCGAGGATCATGTCGTAGCGGTCGTCCATGCCGCCGGCGCCCGTCGGGTCCTGGGTGTGGATGTAGCGGTACGAGGCGTTGTTCTGCCAGGAGCCGGGCGTGCTGATGGGGTCGAAGAAGCGGCCGTCGTTGTTGGCCTGGGGGCCGATGAGTTCCTGGTAGGCGGCTTGGTTGGAGGACTGGATGTTGAAGTCGGCGCCGAGGATGAACGCGGAGCCGGCGGGGAGGGCCTGGGCGTCGTCGCGGATGCGCTGGGCCTCGATGAGGCGGCGTGCCTGGTCGGAACTGCCGCTGCCCGCCTTCATGTGCGAGGAGTACATCGCGATGGTCGCCTCGTCGGACGCGTAGCCGACGGGGCGGAAGTCGTAGCGGTTGGTGTCGCGGGGCTGCTCGGGCGGGCCGGCGCCGACGGCGACGATCGTCATGCCCAGGAAGTCGATCCGCGAGGTGCGGTAGATGAAGGCGTTGTCGGTGTCGTTGCCGTTGACGAAGGGGGCGGCGGCCCAGTCGCCCGACGAGCCCGGGGCGGCGTTGAAGATCGTCACCAGCGCGTTGACGCCGGCCTGCGAGAGGATCTCCTGGAACGCGATCGCGTCGGGGGACATCGAGCGCCCCTCGAAGTCGGCGAAGATCGCGGTCTGGAGGGCGGCGTCGCGGCCGCCGGCGTAGTTGGAGACGTTCCACGTGACCACTCGCAGGGGGCCTGCGAGGGCGGGGGCGGGCAGGGCCAAGAAGGGGGCGAGGGCGATCAGGCCTAGGGGCTTGCGGTTCATGCGGGTCTCTCTGGGGGTGGGAACGAAGTGTACCCGGGCGCGGGCCAAACGCCTAGTGGCAAAGAGCTTGGGGAGCTGGGCAAACGAGCGATTCACGCCCTGGGGTACGGCGGGGGTCGCGGTTAGGATCCCCGGATGGACCGCCCGGACCTGGACGAACTCAGGCGACGCCGCGACAGCCTGATCGCGCAGATCGAGCGGGACTTCGCGGGGGTGTCACGCGAGGGCGGGGTGTCGATCAGCGAGGCATATGCCCTCGATGATTGGGAATCCGACGAGGTTTGTGCGGCGGCCCGAGCTTCGGATACCTACTCGGACTGGAAGACGTTGGATGTTGCAAAGCTTGACCCGTGTGGCATCTGGCACTCATTCATGGATCCAATCGGCGTGCGATTTCATCTCCCCGCATACCTCTGCTTCACGCTCAGGCATGGACTCTGGCAGTTTGGCCCGACCGTCGATAGCAACGCGTATGCCTCAGAATTTCTGTTCTTGCTCGACACCGAGTGGACGCAACAGAAGTACGCTCTGCTGACTGCCCCACAAAGACGTTGCGTAGCACGTTATCTCTCTTTCCAGGCAGAGATGCAAGACAGCGATCTGCTACGTGATCCGTGGATCGAGGTACTTGCGTTCTGGATAGACGCACTTCCTACAGGTGAACAAAGAGCATTGCGTAAGCGTTGGCCTCAACTGCGGGCGTAGATCGCGCGGGGGCTGGAAGCCCCCGGCTCCGGGATGCGGGCGCGATCCACCCCGATCTGCCGACCTCACGACCTGCCGTGCTCAGCCCAGCGACATCGTCACCAGGAACTCGGCGTTGGTCTTGACCTTCTTGAGCCTGGTCTTGAGCAGCTCCATCGCCTCGACGACGTTCATGTCGCTGAGCACCTTGCGGAGTCGGTAAACCAGCTCGATCTCCTTGGGGTCCATGAGCAGCTCCTCGCGGCGGGTGCCGGAGGCGGCGACGTCGATCGCGGGGTAGATCCGCTTCTCGACCAGGCGCCGGTCCAGGTGCAGCTCGGAGTTGCCGGTGCCCTTGAACTCCTCGAAGATCACCTCGTCCATCTTGGAGCCGGTGTCCACCAGCGCGGTGCCGATGATGGTGAGCGAGCCGCCCCGCTCGATGGCGCGGGCGGCGCCGAAGAACTTCTTGGGGCGCTGCAGCGCGTTGGAGTCCAGGCCGCCGGTCATGATCTTGCCCGAGTGGGGCATCTCGGCGTTGTAGGCCCGGGCGAGGCGCGTGATGGAGTCGAGCAGGATGACGACGTCCTCGCCGAACTCGACCATCCGCTTGGCCTTCTCGATCACGACCTCCGCGATCGCGACGTGGCGGTGGCTCTGCTCGTCGAACGTGGAGGCGACGACCTCGACCGAGGGGTCGGAGTTGCGCTTGAAGTCGGTCACCTCTTCCGGGCGCTCGTCCACGAGCAGGACGATGATCTTGACGCCCGGGTAGTTCTTGGTGATCGACTGGGTCATCTTCTGGAGGAGCACGGTCTTGCCCGTGCGCGGGGGCGCGACGATGAGGGCGCGCTGGCCCTTGCCCAGGGGGGCGACCAGGTCCACGATGCGCATCTCGACCGACTCGGGGCCGGTCTCGAGGATGAAGCGCTCCTCGGGGTGCAGGGGTGTGAGGTCCTCGAAGTTGACGAGGTCGTGGATCTCGCCCGGGTCGCGGTCGTTGACCATCTCGACGCGGAGGAGCGCGAAGTAGCGCTCCGACTCCTTGGGGGGTCTGATGGCGCCGCGGACGGTCATGCCGCGGCGGAGCCCGAAGCGCCGGATCTGGCTGGGCGAGACGTAGATGTCGTCGGGGCCCGGGAGGTAGGACTGCTCGGGGGAGCGGAGGAAGCCGAAGCCATCGGGCATGACCTCGAGGGTGCCGTCGCCGAACATGATGCCCTGCTTGGCGGCGCGGGTCTTGAGGATCTTGAAGATGAGGTCCTGCTTGGGGATCTGGTGGAAGTCCTCGAGGCCTTCCTTCTCGGCGACCTCGAAGACCTCGTCGATGTTCATGCGTTGGAGCTGGCCGATGGTGAGGGTGTCGGCGTCGTCCAGCTTGCCGCCGGAGGCGGCGACGATGCGTTCGAGCTCGGCGGCCTCGCGCTCGAGTTCCTCGTCGGAGGGGAGGTGGGCGTAGTTGTGCGAGTAGTTCCCGCCGCCTCCGCCACCGCCGCCGCCCCCACCGCCGCCGCCCGGGCCCTTGCGCTTTTTGCGCTTGCGGCGGTTGCGTTGCTGGTTCTTGCCCTGGCCGCCCTGGTTGTCCTGGCGGGAATCGGAATCGGACAGCCGCTGCTGCGGCTCGGGGTTGGACGCCTTTGGGGTGTCCTTGTGCGCGTCCTTTGGGGGGGCGTCGGTCTTGGGCGCACTCTCGGGTTTGGGCTTTGACGCCGCGGGCTTCTCGCTGGTCATCGCGTCTCCAGAATCCTTCTTGGTGGAGCTCTTCTTGCGTGAGCGAGAGGCGCTCTTGGGCTTGGGCTCTTCGACGACGTCTGTGGTCTTGGCCATGCGGCTCTTTCTCCTGGAGCGCGGACCCTGCGTGGTAGGGAAGACGGCATTCGCGGGACTCGCGTGAAACCGGCGAGATGCGCCGTGCTGGTCGTCCAGCACAGATCGGCGCGTGGCCGTGCGAGCGCGATCGGTTGCGTGCGGGGGTCGGGCCGCTGTGGGGCCCGACGGGTGACTCCTGACATGATAGGGCGCCGCGACGTGCGGGGACACCCCCAACGGATCAAGCCTTCGCCGCTCGAATCTATGCCTGGCGGGCCGGGACGGGCACGGGTCGAGAACGCGACCCCGCTGCGATTACCCGGTCTCGAAAGCCTGTCGGATCTCGCTGAGCAGGGCCTCGACCCGGGGGATCAGATCCTCCTCGTGCCCAGCGTTGACAAGAATATCATCGGATCGTCGGCGTTTGTCTTCAAGGGGAAGCTGGGCTTTTTCTCGCCGATCCAGCTCGTCGGCGTCCCAGCCGCGGGTCGTACGCACCCGCTCCAGCCGCAGTTCGCGGGGGGCGTCCACGAAGACCACCCGGTCGCACCCGGCGTCGAGCCCGGCCTCGAACAGCAGCGGCGCGTCGATGACGACCGCGGGGGCGTGCTCACGCTCGGCCCGCTCGATGATCTCGTCGCGCGCGCGGTGGGCGAAGGGGTGCAGAAGGGTCTCGAGACGTGCCCGTTCGCGCGGGTCGTTGAAGACGATGCGGGCGAGCGCCGAGCGGTCGATGGCTCCGCCCGCGTCGAGCACGCCCTCCCCCCACCACTCCACGATCGTGTGGCGGACGGCCTCGTCGGCGAGGGCGGCGCGGGTCTGGGCGTCCGATTCGGTGACGAGGCAGCCGAGCGAGGCGAGGGCACGCGCGACCGCGGACTTGCCCGCGCCGATCCCGCCGGCCAGGCCGATCACGGGGACCAGGCGCCCCGAGCGTCGCCCGCGTGGGGCGGGCGTGCTCATCGGGTCGCGGGCCCGTCTTCGCGCGGCCGCTGGGGTGCACGGTCGGCGCCCGCGGTCACCTCGCTCTTGAGGACCGCGATCTCCGGGTGGTTGCGGTAGTAGCCGTCGTAGTCGAGGCCGTAGCCGACCACGAACTCGTCGGGGATCTGGAAACCGACATAATCGGCCTCGATCTGTGCGACGCGGCGTTCCTTCTTGTCGAGCAGGACGATCGTCCGCACGCTCGCGGGGTTCTGCGTCTCGATCAACGACCGGACGAGCGCCAGCGTCCGCCCCGAGTCGAGGATGTCGTCGAGGATGAGCACGTGCTTGCCCGCGAGGTTCTCGGGGATCTCGGTTTTGAGGTGCGCGCCCTTGGACGTGATCGACTCGCCCGGGTAGCTCGAGACCGTGACCAGGTCGATCGAGAGCTTGACGGGCAGCTCGCGGATGAGGTCGGCGACGAACACGATCGAGCCGGTCAGGATCGGGACGAGCACGATCCGCCCCTCGTCGTGCGGGTCGTGGCCGTGCGAGGCGAGCAGCGACTCGAGGTCCGCGGCCAGGGCGGCGCCCATCTCGCGCACGCGCTGCGCGATCTGCTCACGACCCACCAGGACCCGCTCGATCTCACGGAACATGGGGTGAGGATAGCCCCGGAGCGGCTTCTGTGGGCACGCGCCGCCGAACGCGCTCGGGAGGGGCGCCCCGAGCGCGTCGCGGTCATCCGGCGCAGGCCCGGCTCGACTCTGGCGTGTTAAACGCCCGTCCGATGTCAGTCGCCCGCGCGGCGGGAGCGGGTCAGGGGCAGCCGGCGCCGAAGGCGGTGAGGAACGCGAGCACGTCGGAGAAATCGAACACGCCGAGGGGCGGGGCCAGGTCGGCGCCCGAGTCCATCGACGCGAAGCCGGTGAGGAAGGCGAGCACGTCGGAGAAGTCGAGGTCGCCGAGCGGCTCGGCCAGGTCCGCGGCGTTGCAGCCGGCCGGCTCGGGCGCGACGTCGAAGAGGTAGGCGGCGCCCGCGTTGTCCTCGTGCTCGTCGTCCATGCTCGCGCCGATGAGCGCGAGCGTGCCGTCGATGTCGGCCGACCAGCCGAAAACCTGGGTGGCGTGCCCGTCGCTGGGGGTGAGCTTGCACACCTCGACCGGGTTGGCCGGGTCGGTGAGGTCGTAGACGTACGCGCTGCCCCCGCCCGGGAACAAGTCGTCGTCGGTGCGCCCGGTGAGGAGCGCGGTCGCACCCTCGAGGCTGACGTCCCATCCGATGTCATCGCTCGCGTTCCCGTCGCTGGTGATGATCTTGGCGGTCTCGACGGGGTCGAATGGGTCGGTGATGTCGAAGACGTACGCGGCGCCGGAGTCGTGACCGTGGTCGTCGTCGAATATCGCGCCGACTATGGCGAGGCCCCCGTCGATCGCGACGCTGAAGCCGAACATGTCGTCGGCCTCGAGGTCCGAGCCCAGGAGCTTGGCGGTCTGGACGGGGTTCTCGGGGTCGGAGATGTCGAAGAGGTACGCCGCGCCGGCGCGGTGACCGCGTTCGGTCTCCCAGCGGGCGCCGACGATCGCGAGGTCGGCGTCCAGGTCCACGCTGAATCCGAACTGGTCGAGCGCCTCGCCGTCGAGCGCGAAGAACTTGCCCAGCTCGGCGCCGGTGGCGGTGTCGAAGATGTAGACCGCGCCCGAGAGGGCGCCGTTGTCGTCGGCGCTGGGGGCGGCGATGAGAGTCGTGTCGGCGTCGGTCACCATCGCCCGCCCGAAGTCGTCGTCGAAGCCCACGTCGCTCGGGACGATCGTCGTGATCAGCGACGGGTTCATCGGGTCGGTGGTGTCGAAGAGGCGGACGAGCGAGCGGTATCCGGGCAGGGTGTCGGTGATCGTGCCGACGTACGCGCGGTCGTCGCCCAGCGCCACCCCCACCACCGCCTGCTTGTTGGGGATGGTCGATGGGAGCGGGAACTCGGCGAGCTGGGTCATCGTGCCGACGTCGAAGAGGTAGGCCGAGCCCGGGGCGTCGAGGAAGGGGACGCCCGAGGCGCCGAAGATCGCCAGCCCGGCGTGCAGGTCGCACGTGTCGGCGAACAGGGCGTCGAAGTACGGGTCCGTGGGTGTGAGCTTGCCCAGCTCGGGCGCGGGCTCGGCGGGGGCGTGCGTGGCGAGACAAACGACGAGGGGAAGGGCGAGCGAACGCATCGGGTTCTCCGGGTCGGCGGGCGCGGTTCAACCACTGGGGGGCGGTCGGCGGGGTCCTCCGCCGCACCCCGATGGACGAGTTCTGAACGCCGCGCGCCCGGAGGATTCTTGAGAATTTGCTAGGGGCAGCCGGCGCCGAACGCGGTCAGGAACGCGACGACGTCGGAGAAGTCCCACTGGCCCATCGGGGCGGCCAGGTCGGCCGCGGGCTGCATCGTGCCGAAGGCGGTGAGGAACGCGATGACGTCGGAGAAGTCGAGCTGCCCGAACGGCTCGGCGAGGTCGGCGGCGTTGCACGGGCCGGCGGCGCCCTGGAACTCGTGGGCGCCGATGTCGAGGTACGTGAACACCCCGTTGCCGGTGTCGGGCGTGGCGGGATCGTCGTAGAGGCGGTCGTATGCGTCGTAGTCGAACAGCTCGCCATCGAGCGAGCCGCTGTCGCCCGCGTCGATGGCGGGCGAGGCGGGGAGGAGTCTGAGGTCGTCGTCCATGGTGCCCGGGATGTTGTCGGCGCCGTCGGCGTCTGCGAGCCCCATCGCGGCGGGCGAGCCAGAGACGTTGCTGAAGATCGTCGAGGGACCGGATCCGGAATAGTCCGGGCCGGGCATGCTGTCGGAGAAGAGGTTGTTGATAATCGTGACCACGGCGTTTGATCCCCAGAAGACGCCCCCGGCGAAGAGTTCGGCCTCGTTGGCGTAGAAAGAGTTGTTGACGAGCTCGAGCTGGGCGGACCCGCCCGCGCCCGCTGCGCCGCCCAGACCGTTTGTGAAGCCCTGGAAACGCGGCGCCTGATTCCCGGTGAAGACGGAGTTGGTGACGCGGGCCGAGAGGGGGAAGTTGTCCGGCCCGATGTTGAGGTCTGTGAAGAAGACAGCGCCACCCCAGGTGCCGGTGTTGGAGAAGAACAGGCAGCGGTCGATCGTCGCGTCGCCGCCGTACATCCCGATCGCGCCGCCCAAGTCCGCCTCGTTGCGTCCGAACACGCAGCCGGTGACGGTGATCGTTGCGGTCTGGAACACGCCCCCCCCGCTGGACCCGGCGCCGGTGAGGATCGCGGCGCCGGCGGAGGTCGGCGTGGCGACCGAGAGGCTGGCGGTGTTGTCGAAGAAGCTCGATCCGGAGACGTCCAGCGTGCCGCCGAACGCGGCGATGCCCGGCGACTGTCCATTGCCAGATTGCGTGTTGTCCTCGAACGCGCACCCGCTGACAGTGAGCTGACCAAGAAAGAGCGTGATCGCCCCGCCGGCGAGTGACATGTCGTTGAGCACGAAGCGGCAGCCGATGATGCTGGCCTCGCCGCTGACGCGGACCGCGCCGTCGCAATCCGTGAACGTGAGATCGCGGAGGACCATGCCGGTGCGGGAGCCGAGGTTGGCGGGCTGGGTGTCGCCGTCGCCGTCGAGGATGGCGCCGGTCGCGTCGCCCGAGGCCGAGCGCAGTGTCACGCCGTTGGATGCGAAGCTCAGCCCGGCGCTGATGTCGTATGTGCCCGGCGCGAGGACGACCTCGTCGCCCGCGATCGCGACGTCCAGGGCGGCCTGGATCGTGGGCTGATCGCCCGGGACGTTGATCGTGTCGGCGTTGGCGATGAGCGTGGGCGCAAGGCAGACGGACACGGCGAGTGCGGACGTGGTGCGCATTGGATCCCCTCTCGTGGAGGATCGAGCGTACCGGCGCGCCCGACGCCGCACCAGACCCGGGGGTGGATCGTGTGGGCCGGCGCCGGTCTACGGGCAGCCGGTCCCGAACGCGACGAGGAAATCGAACACGTCGGAGAAGTCGAGCACGCCGAAGGGCGGGGCCAGGTCGGCGGCGGAGCACGCCTCCTGCGGCGGGTCCACGAGGCGGACGTTGTAGCTCACGCCCCCGATCGCGACGACGCTGGCGTTGATGCGCTGCACGCTGGCGAAGACGCCCGTGCCCCCGGTCAGCAGGCCCGCCGAGACACGGTAGTCGAGCGGGTCGGCGACGAGGTACGCCGCGGGCGCGTCGGGCAGCGAGAGCATCGCGGGCGAGAACGGGCCGGCGGGGGCGATGACGGTGAGCGTGACCGTCGCGCCGCCCATGATCAGGCGGACGATCATGCTCCCGTCGCCCGACTGCGAGTAGACGAGCTCGGCGGACGTGATCGGGCCATCGACGACGATGGGCGCGGGATTGGCCGACGACGGGTTGGTCTCGGCGGGGACCGTGTACAGCACGCCGTCGATCTTGCCGGCGACGCCGGCGAAGGTGACGGAGTTGAGGTTGGAGGCGGTCGGCGGGGCGTCGGTGTCGAAGACGACGGTCGCGACGACGCCGCCGAGGGCCGTGACGACCTGGCCAGGGACCGCGGAGACGGCGATCGTGATCTCGACGTGCTCGGCGCGGGCGGGGGCGGTGGTCGCGAGGATCAGCCCCGCGGTGACCGCGAGGATGTTTGGGCGTGGCATGGGCGTCTCCCGTGTGTGGGCGCAACAGTAGCACGGGAGCGGGCGGCTTCAGTCCCCGCTGAAGGACGTCAGAAAGATGATGACGTCGGAGAAGTCCAGCTGGCCGAAAGGCGGGGCGAAGTCCACGAGCGGGCTGCCCTCGTCGAACGCGACGAGGAAGAAGATGACGTCGGTGAAGTCGAGCTGGCCGAAGGGGGGCGCCAGGTCGGCGAGGGTCCCCGAGAGACAGTACGAGAGGTTGTGGTCCTGGAGCGTGAACGGCCCGTCGTTGACGCGGATGACGCTCTGCCCGTCGCCGACGTCGCCGGCGCTCATCCAGGCGAAGACGCAGTCGATCTCGCCCGCGCCGCGGACGGAGACGTAGCCGACGCCCGGGACGACAGGGCAGCCGCCCGGCTGGAAGTAGAAGCCGACGTCGTAGACACGCAGCTCGAGCGTGGAGTTGGACTTCTCGAAGAAGTACTCGGCGTCCGCGGGGTAGCCGACGGCGTCCGCCTCGTAGCTGTAGAGCATCGTGCCCGGCAGCTCGTCGGGGCCGACGGTCCAGAACTCGATGATGAACGGGACGGCGCCGCCCTCGTCGCAGACCGTGATCGGGCCGGGGCCCTCGGGCAGTTCGATGGTCCAGCCCCAGAACCGCATGCCGCAGATGTGGCCCGGGAAAACACTGTACCGCTCGAACTGCTGCAGGCGGAGCGGCTCGACGCTGTTGATGTTGTCCTCGGAGATCACCGCGGTCCACGGGTCGTCCGGGTTCGTGGGGCCCTCGGCGTCGAGCGAGCCCGGGGGGCACAGCAGCGGCTCATCGGGCGGGGTCGCGGGCGCCACGGACGTCGCCGTCGCCAGCCCGATCACAGCACAGACGTACTCGGCTCGATTCAAATCGCCACCTCCGCGTGCGAGCCTACAGGTTCCGGTATCGCGGAGCGAGCACCGTATTGGTTACCGGCAGCCCGCGCCGAACGCGGTGAGGAACGCGAGCACGTCGGAGAAGTCGAAGACGCCCGCGGGCACGGCGAGGTCCGCGGCGGGGTCCGCGGCCGCGAACGCGGTCAGGAAGGCGAGCACGTCGGAGAAGTCGAACGCCCCGAAGGGCGGGGCGAGGTCGGCGGGGCAGCCGGCGAGCAGCGCGCCCAGGCGACCCGCGTCGTCGTCGTCGATGACGCCGTCGAGGTTGAGATCGGCGAGGATCGTGTAGGCGTCGTCCGCGTCGGTCGCGCCGAGCAGGGCGGTCAGCGCGTCGAGGTCGGCCTGGGTGAGCGAGGCGTCGGCGTTGACGTCGCCCTCGTCGAGCGGGGCGTCGCGGGTCAGCTCGACGCGGACGAGCGACTGCGACTGCGCGCCGACCGCGGCACGTGTCTGGAGCAGCAGTGTCATCTCGATGCTGTTGCGCCCGGTCAGGCGGAGCTCGCCCAGCAGGTTCTGGGCGATCGTGATGCCCGAGCCCGGGAACGAGCGGTAGCGGGCGTCGAGAGCGTTGGGGACGACGACACGGAAGCCGGCGAGCACGGGTGTCTCCCAGACGCCGGTGACGATCATCGCGTTGATGGGGGCGACGACCGAGGTGCTCGAGGCGGTGAGATTGACGCTCACGGGCGCCGAGGCGAGCTGGGCGCCGGTCATCGGGTGGATGTCGCGCTGCACGCCGGACCAGGCGCCCGAGACGTGCGCGGGGGCCGGGGCGGGCGAGTCGAGGCGGACGGGGAAGGCGGGGCCGGTGTAGGGGGCGCGGGTCATCTCGGAGTGGAAGTTGAAGGCGCCGAGGGTGAAGTCGATCTCGTAAGTGTCCGCGTCGTCGATCGTGCCCGTGCCCGAGCCGGCGTCGAGCGTGATCGAGGCGCCCGAGAGCGTGGCGCCCCAGGCGCCGGTGGCGCGGATGTCGCCCATGTGCACGCGTCCGGGCTCGCCGAGGTCGAAGACCTGGAACCATTCTGTGCCGTCGAACGTGCCTGCGAACTGGTGGAAGAAGACGCCGCGGATGTCGGGCGCGGGGGCGGCGGTGGCCGGCGGGGAGGCGCCCAGCATCACCAGGAGCGTTGCAAGACGACTGACGGTGCGGCGCCCGTTCGACATGCGGCGTTCCCTCGTGGACCCCGCACGTGGTACCGCCCCCGCGCGGGCGGGTTGCCGGGCAGTCTCGCGACCTACGGGCAGCCGGCGCCGAAGGCGACAAGGAACGCGAGCACGTCGGAGAAGTCCAGCGCCCCGAACGGGACGTCGAGGTCCGCGGGCGAGCAGGCCTCCGGGGCGGGCGGCGTCGGTGGGTCGTCGCTGGAGACCGTGTACGAGAACGTGCCGCCGGTGAACAGGCTCGAGGTCGGGACCCAGACGCTGGAGATCCCGGACACGCCCTCGCCGTCTTCGACGTTGACTTCGAGGAACACGTTCCCGGCGCCGTTGTACCCCGAGGGCGACGAGGGGAGCTGCGTCGGGTTCGGGCCCGGGTGCCCGGCGGGCTCGACGATGCTCAGGCTGCCCGTCGCGCTGACGCCCGGCGTGCCCGCGCCGGCGCCGCCGAAGATGATGGTGAACGTCGGGCGCCCGGTGAAGAGTGCGTCGGAGGGATCGGAGCGGACGCTGCCCACGAAGCGGGAGTCGTCGGAGAAGACGACGCGGCGGGTCTTGCCCGTGGCACGGTGGGTGATGTCGAACTCGACGTACTCGAGGGGGAAGATGGTGGTGTCGCCGTCCTGACCACTGGGCGCGGAGGCGGGGTCGAAGTAGACGCGCGCCGTGACGTCGAGCGTGCCGCGGGCGCCGAGCACGGGCGTGAGCGGCACGGACTCGAGCGTCCCGGTCAGCGCCAGCCTGAGGGTCTGTGCGTGGGCGTTCGAGCAGACCGCGGCGAGCACGACCATCGCGAGGGCTTGCCTGAGCATACTTCTCTCCTTTGCGCGCCCGCGGCGCGCGGGGCGTCCCAGGATACACCGCCCCCGGGGCCTGGAGAACAGCCGGCTCGCCGTAACAGATTCGCGCCCCGCGCCCAAAGGCACGGAGTCCACGCCCGGGGCGCTTACGGGCAGCCGGCGCCGAAGGCGGTGAGGAACGCGACGACGTCGGAGAAGTCCCACTGGCCGAACGGCTCGGCGAGGTCCGCGCCGGCGTCCATCGCGCCGAACGCGGTGAGGAACGCGATGACATCGCTGAAGTCGAGCTGGTCGTACGGCTCGGCGAGGTCGGCCCCGTTGCAGCCCGCGCTCACGCAGACGGTCGTCGCGCGGATGGCGAACGCGCCCTGGATAGGCACGAACTCGCCGTCCATGCGGCTGACGAAGCCCGACGTGGACAGGTCCGTCTCGGGGATGTCGCTGTCGTAGAAGAACCACGAGCGGTCGGCGCGCCCGTCGGGGTCGAAGCGGGCGGGCGCGGGGTAGTCGGGGGAGCCGCCGGGGTATGTCAGCAGCGCGAGGTGCCCGACGGCGACGAAGAACCCGCCGCTGACCTCGACGTTCGGGATCGCGAGCGTGTTGAACCCGAAGCCCAGGTTCGCGGCGGTCATCGTCGCGTTGAACAAGGGGACCGCGTTGGTCGGGTCGGCGTCGTCGTCGGGGTCGTCGAAGACCCAGACGTGCACCTGGTCCCCCGCAGACATCGAGCCCATGCCGAACGAGACGAGCGTGACCAGCTCGCTGGCGTCGTTGGTGAAGTAGTAGTTCCCCCAGAGCATGTCGATGTCGCCGAACTCCTCGAACGAGGAGGGCGGGCCGAGCAGGATGCTGGAGACGCCGTCGTCCTCGAGGTACTCGGTCTCGGGGCCCGCGATGGCGGAGCACGCGAGCAGCAGAATCGGCGCGGCGAGGGACATTGTTCGCATGGGGGGTTCTCCTGGCCTCTGCCCTGAAGACCACAGCCTACCGGCCCGCCCAGCCCCGATCGAGCGCCGCGGCGGCAGCCAGCGCGACAAGGCGGTCAACCGGACCATGGTTTAGGGTGAGCATGTTCGCCCGCTGTGCGCACGCGTCGGCCGCCCTCAACGGCGGCGTCTGGCCGCGAGCAACCCCACGCCCGTGAGTACGGCCGCGCCCGGCGGCGACGGGACGACAAACGCGCCGCCCGCGACGAACGCGCCGGCGTCGTCGAAGGCCAGCATCGACACGATGAACCCGTCCTCGAAGTAGGGCGCCAGGGAAACATCGTCCAGGTCGAAGCTGAACCCGTTGGGTGTCGGGTCCGTGTCGAGCGAGAACTTCGGGTCGCCGTTGCCCGGGAGGATCTCGACCTCGAGCAGGTCGATCGACTGCAGGCTCAGCTCGACCAGCTCGATATCAATAGTGCCGACGCCGGGCATTCGTTCGATGATCTCGTCGGTGATGCTGCCAAAGTCGGTCGCGGCCTGGGTGTCGAGGCACTCCTCGAGCATCTCGTTGGAGACGACGACGCACACGAGGCGCGGGATCGTCGGCATCGTCTGGCACTCGGCCAGCCTGGCCTCGTGCTCGTCCTGGCAGACGTCGGCGGACGCGAGCGACGGCGACGCCATCAGTGTCGCGGCGGCCGCGACCACGCGCCGCGCAAGGCTGCTCTTCATCGGGTTCTCCCTTTCCCCTGACGGCACTCGCGATCGCCCGGGTGACGGGCCTCGCGACAAACCACAGACACGCGAGATTACGCGAACCACGCCCGGAGCCCAAGCGCCGATTTCACGGGACCCACCGCTACGGGCAGCCGGCGCCGAAGGCGCTCAGCTACGCCAGCACGTCGGAGAAGTCGAGCACGCCGAACGGCTCGGCCAGGTCGGCCTCGCTGCAGCCCTCGGGCATCGGCGGGTTGGGGTCGGCGACCTCGCGGACACTGAACGCGATGCTGTCGCACGAGTCACTGAACCCGCTCGTCTCGTTCCAGGAGGGGCTGACGGAACCTGCGGCAGAAAACGCGGTGACGGAGGCGGCGCCCCAGCCCGTGTACGCGCCGGGGTCGTCCGGGATCGAGCCGTCGGGGTCATCGACGGCGCCCGAGGGGCCAGGCATGAACAACTGAATGAACGTATTCGCCCCCGCGACGGGACCGGTGCAAACCAGCGTCAAGGAGCCGTTGCTGCTGATTGAAAAGCTGGCGTTCGGCGGCGCGTCGGGCGCGGGTGAGAAGGGTGAGTTTGAGAACGCCATGAGTTCAATCGTCGATGCGATGACATCCTGCGCGGGATCGGCCGCGTCGATGACGAAGCTGGCGGAGACCTGGGCGAGATCGCCGCTGAAGGTTTCTCCCGATCCCGAGAAGGAGAACTCGAGGAACGGCTGGGCGGACGCGGCGGACGCGGACAGGGCGATGGCCGCGAGCGCGGGCAGAACGAATCGGCGACGCATCGGCATGGTCGATCTCCGGGCGGGGCAGAGGGATGGGAACCCCGAGCGTACCACGGCGCGCCCCGTGGCCCAACGCCGCTCTCCGCATCACGACGGCCCGAGAACGTCTCGCCCGCCCCCGCTACCCTGCCCGCATGCTCACCATCGACTACGCCAACTGCACGTCCGAACGCGTCGGCTACCACGGCCTGGACCCGGCGCGTCTGGGCCCCGGCTCCGAGGCCGCCAGCGCCGCGGCGAGCATCACCGCCACGCTCGCCAAGTCCCGCGGCACGGGCTGGGAGCGCTGGCGCGAGCTCTGGAACGAGCCCATGCGCGCCGAGCACGTCTCGGGCGTCAACGCGCTGGTCAAGGAACACTCCGGCAGATTCGAAAACCTCGTCGTCCTCGGCATCGGCGGCAGCGCCCTGGGCAACATCGCGCTGCACAGCGCCCTCAACCCGCCCACGTGGAACCTGCTCCCGGCCAAGCATCGCAAGGGCCCCCGCCTGTTCGTGCTCGACAACGTGGACCCGGACAACTTCCGCGCCGTCATGGACGTCTGCCCGCCCAAGGACACGCTGTACAACGTCATCAGCAAGTCGGGCGAGACGGCCGAGACCGCCGCCCAGTTCATGATCGTCCGCGACATGCTCGCAAAGGCCGTCGGCAAGAAGGCGAGCGAGCACGTCGTCGCGATCACCGACCCCGCCAAGGGCACGATGCGGCAGATCTGCGACGAGGCCGAATACGCCACCCTGCCCGTGCCCGAGGGCGTCGGCGGGCGGTTCAGCGTGCTCAGCCCCGTGGGCCTGTTCTCCGCCGCCATGTGCGGCATCGATATAGAAGGTCTGCTCGACGGCGCCAAGGCCATGGACGCCCGCTGCTCGGACCCGGACCTGACCAAGAACCCCGCGGCGATGCTGGCAACGCTGCTGTGCGAGCTGGCGGCCCGCAAGGGCAAGACCAACCACGTGATGATGCCGTACGCGAACTCGCTGTACCTCATGGCCGACTGGTACCGCCAGCTCTGGGCCGAGAGCCTGGGCAAGAAGACGAGCGTGGACGGCGAGACCGTCTACGCCGGCTTTACCCCGATCAAGGCCCTCGGCGCGACCGACCAGCACTCCCAGGTCCAGCTCTACCGCGAGGGCCCCAACGACAAGGTCTTCATGTTCCTTGAGGTCGGCGCGTTCGAGTCCGACGTGACGATCCCCAAGGGCCTGGGCGTCGAGAACCTGGAGTACCTGGAGGGCGCATCGATGACGGCGCTCTTGAACGCCGAGAAGCGGGCGACCGAGTACGCCCTGGTCGAGAGCCAGCGCCCGAACATGACGATCCACGTCCCGCGGATCGACGCGCAGCACGTCGGCGAGTTCATCGCGCTGTGGGAGATCGCGACGTCGCAGGCCGGGCACATGCTGGGCGTGGACGCGTACGACCAGCCCGCCGTCGAGACGGGCAAGAAGGCGACGTTCGGGCTGATGGGGCGAAAAGGGTTCGAGGGGTGGAAGGGGAAGGTGGAGGAGGGGCTGGGGGGGACGGGGTATGTGGTTGGAGAGTGAGCTGAGGCGCGGGTGAGAGGCACAGATCACGGCGCGACGATAAGTCGATTTCTCGCTGCGGCTTGCGAGTGTCGCCTTTCGAAACGTGGTCATGGGTACTCGATCAAGTTTCTTACCGCCCATGACATGCGCCACTCGGACAGCCAACTTTCCTTGACGGCGGACACAAGCATCCGCTAGGCTCGCCGCCCCAGAGGGCTCGGCGCGATTGCGGCGCGGCGAGGGGGAGAGTTTGTCATCACGTTCGGAGCGCGCGAACCGCGAGCCCACGACGACTAGGAGATACTGATGTTGCGACTCCGCCATGCAGCTTTGTCGATTTTCTTGTTCGCGTCGGGCGCGCAGGGCCAGGATCTGGAGATCTACGGCAACTGGTTCGGTGCGTGTTTGCCGGTCGGTTGTTCGACGGGGTGCTCAAACGACGCCGTGTTTAGCTACGATTTTCTGTCAACACCAGGGCAGTCGGAAGTGAACTGGGGATCGACGGACGACCCCGATGCAACGAACGTGAGTGCTTTGGTGTGGCATCACACTCTTGTGCCCGAACTCCCGGAAGACGGGGACGAGATAAGGATTGGCCGGGTGTCTTTCGCCAACGGACAAACCGATATCGGCAGCGAGATAGGCTCGGTCCGCTTGCTCTTGCAGACCAACAACCCCCTGCTCATACCGACCACACCCATACTCGAGTTCTGCATCCTGACAACCAGGAATGACTCCGGCGATCCGTTTATTGACCGAGATCGCGTCTTCATCCCTCAGATTGGCCACACGATCTCTGCGAACGAAGATACATTCATTTCACAGTACATTATTATGGCTGTCGCCAACAGGATCATGGTCCGTGTCGGCGGGAAGGAGGAGATCGGGGTCGAGCTCACGCCCAGTCGTGTCATCCCCGACAGCCCGGGCGCCCATGTGGAGCTTACCCCCGAGGTCCAGCTCGACTACTCACCCGGCGAATGCCCCAACACGTTCTTCGTCCGTGACGACGCCCTTGAGATCTTCGAGAGCCTCGCGCTCACACCCAACCCCTCGCCCAGTTACGTGCTCACCTTTCCTGGCACGTACTCGGCTGAGGATGTCGACCTCGACAGCCTCAGACTGATTCTTCCGGGCATTGGCGAGCTGACGCCCAGGCGTGTCGAGATCACCGACGTCACCTCCCCGACCTTTGAAGAAGGCGTGTGCGTCTGCACGGAAGCGGGCCGAGGACCGGACGGCGACCTCGACATCTACCTGTCGTACTTCAACCATATCTTCGAGCTTCGCATGAACTCCATCGGCGCTCTCGACGGGGACACCGTCCAGATCGGGGTCCGTGGTTTCATGAAAGATGGGACCATCTTCCAAGCCAGCGACTGCATCGAGATCCAGCGGGCTCCGTAAGGACTGCCCGTGAGATTCTGACAGTCTGAACCCAAGAAGCCCAAGAGGGCCACCATCAGGACTGGTCCCCTTGGGCTTCTTGCTCAGCGTCTGCGGGGGCAGACACACCCGAGTAACTTGACCAACTTGACCACGCCTTACGGTGGTCAAGTTGGTCAAGTTCCTTCGTCATCGCGCAGTCCCCACTCCCACGCGCCGTTGGCGCCCGGACGCTTGCGCGACGCGAGACCCAGCCGCCGGGTGCCGTGGGGGCGCCGTCCGCGGCGTCTCCACGACGTTGGCCCACGCCCGCGCCGTGCTCGTGCAGAAGCCGAAGCCGGCGTCTGCACGCCACCCAACACAACACGGTGCTACGGCTGACCCCGCCTCGGGGCAGCCGTGCCCGGGCGAGTTACGGCGAACGCACGGCTGCCCTAACGGGTCAGCCGTGGCACCGTCCTTCCAGTTTCACTCCGACCCAACCAAGATGACCAAGGCGACCACCCTCAGTGTGGGCCCCCTTGGTCGCCTTGGCCCTGGTCCAGGTCTCGCTCGTCGTCCCACGCCGCCTCGCGTGCGTGGTCCGCCACGCCCGCCGCCCGCGGCGCTCGATCGGGGCGGGGACAGCCGGTAGCCTGTACGCCCCCAAGGAGACCGACATGAGCCACGCCCGACGCCTCGCGCTCTCGATCGCCGCTTTGTTCCTGTCCGCGACGGCGCTGGCGGGGGGAGGCCCGTACATCGAGATCAACGTCTCCGGCGTCGGCGACGGATCCCCCACGTCCACCGACGCCTCGTTCAACGCGCGCGTCGTGCTCGACGCGGCCGCCGCCCCGACCTTCGACAGCGGCTTCGTCGTCGGCTTCATGGGCGTCGAGGCCCAGCTCAGCGGATCACCCTCCGACACGCTCTTCGACGCGCCGGGGCGGACCATGTCGACCAGCGACGGCACGCTCGAGATCACGGCCCTGC
>JAJDDC010000041.1 GCA_029260515.1 Phycisphaerales bacterium
CCAATACAGATAACAGAATAACACCTACAACACTTGCAGAAATTAGCGATCGAGTTTTCATAAAACAGCGTTATATTTGTCGGTTAAAAAATCATCGAATTTTAGCTCAAGCTAGTCAGAGACTTTTTGAAAATAATTTAATTTACGCCCATCACAAAAGATAAATTCCAAAATACGACGGAAAAGATGTTTTATGACTCAAAAAGGAATTCTTGCATTTTCAGGCGGACTAGATACTTCAGTCGTTGTAAAATATCTTCAAGATGAACACGATATGGACGTTATTACAGTTACAGTTGATGTAGGACAAGGAGATGATTGGAAAAAAATTGCAGCAAAGGCAAAAAAACTTGGCGTAAAAAAACACTATAACATTGACGCAAGAAAAGAATTCGTCAAAGATTACATTTTTCCATCAATTAAAGCCAATGCTCTTTATCAAAAAAAATATTGTCTTGCAACAGCACTGGCTAGACCATTAATTGCCGAAAAAGTTTTAGAAATTGCAAAGAAAGAAAAAGTAACATCACTTGCTCACGGATGTTCCGGAAAAGGAAATGATCAAGTGAGATTCGATATCACATTACGTTCAGGTTCTGATCTTCCAATCATTGCTCCAATTAGAGATAAAAATTTGGATAGAGATACAGAACTAAAGTTTGCAAAAAAACATGGAATTGAAATTGATACTGTAGCAAAAAGATTCAGCATTGATCAAAACTTGTGGGGACGTGCAATAGAGGGAGGAGTATTAGAGGATCCATACAGCGAACCACCAGATGATGCATTCATTTGGGTCAAAACAAAAAACTTGCTAGATAAACCAACATACTTGGAAATTAAATTCAATAAAGGAATACCAGTTGAAGTTGACGGTAAAAAAATGGAGCCAATAAAACTAATTGAATACCTTAACAAAAAAGCAGGAGACGCAGGTGTTGGAATAGTGGATCATATTGAAGATAGAGTGGTAGGAATTAAATCTCGTGAAGTATATGAAACCCCAGCAGCAACTTGTCTAATTGAAGCTCATTCAGATTTAGAAAAAATGGTGCACACTAAACATGAAAACAAGTTCAAATCAATGATTGATGATGAATGGGCATATTTGGTATATTCAGGACTTTGGCAAGATCCTCTAAAGACAGATCTAGATGGATTTATCGAAACCTCACAAAAACCAGTATCAGGAACTGTGAAACTAAAGTTGTACAAAGGAAGTCTCAGAGTTGTTGGAAGAAAGTCCATTAATTCATTGTACAGTCACGATATTGCAACTTATGGAGTGGAATCTACATTTGATCAAAGATTAGCCAAAGGATTTGTTGAATTATGGGGAATGCAGACAACAGAAGCTAATAAATTACAAAAGAAAAGATCTACAAAAACATGAACTGCCCAGAATGTGATGCAATACTAAACATCCCAGAAGATGCCTCAGTAGGAGAAATTGTTTCCTGCCCTGATTGTGGCGCTGATTTTGAAATCTCAAAAAAAGAAGGATCAAATGTCGAGCTTAAACAAGCAGAAACCGTAGGCGAAGACTGGGGAGAGTAATGTCAAAAGTTTGTATTGTCTTTGACCGCTTAAGAACGGAAGAAAAGATGTTACAAAAAGAAGCAATAGAGTTAGGTCACGATGCATTGATGCTAGATGCAAAAATTACTCAAATCAACACAGATAGTAAAAGAGAAGATTATGATTTTGGAGATGTCGTATTAGAAAGATGTGTGAGTTATTTTAGAGGATTACATTTTACTGCAAGTTTAGAATTCATGGATATTCCAGTACTAAACAAGTTTGAAGTTGCAAATATTTGTGGAAATAAAATGTTCATGACATTACTTTTAAAAAAAAATAACATCCCAACACCAAAAACATATTTCTCATTTTCAAGTGAAAGTGCAGCAGAAAATTTAGAAAAAGTAGGATTTCCACTAGTCATCAAACCAGTAATTGGAAGTTGGGGAAGAGGAGTAATGCCACTCAAAGATAAAGACACCATGGAAGCAGTTTTTGAAATTAGAGACATTACAGACAGCCCTCATGATAGAATTTACTATTTACAAGAATTAATTCAAAGACCACCAAGAGACATTAGAGTAATCACAGTGGGAGATGAGCCTATTGCAGCCATGTATAGAAAATCTTCTGGAGGATTCAAAACAAATATCGCTTTGGGGGCAGATCCAGAACTTTGTGAGATCACAAAGGAAATGGAAGATATGGCAGTAAAAGCATCAAAGGCCATGGGGGGTGGAATTCTAGGGATCGACCTGATGGAAGACGACAAGAGAGGCTTAGTTGTCCATGAAGTTAACAATACAGTCGAATTCAAAGGATTGACAAGAGTTGCAAAACGAAACATACCAAAAGAAATGATAGAATTTGCTATAAACTACGTAAGAAAATAATTATACTCCTTTAGGAGGGGTCTTATCATGAAAGTAGGTGTTGTAGGTGCATCAGGATATGTAGGTGGAGAGACACTTCGTCTTTTAGTAAACCATCCAGATGTAGAGATCGCAATGGTTA
>JAJDDC010000042.1 GCA_029260515.1 Phycisphaerales bacterium
GGCTGGACGGGGGTAGAAGATCCTCTGTTATGTGATTTTCTAGATGGATGCCTTGTGATTTCTGCCTTTATCGGATTGACCAGGCATAAATCGTTTAACGTGAATGCAAAGTCCGTTGCATTTTCTGTCTTACCTACCAAGAATCGTCGAGATATTTTCGCGCGTTGGTTTCAGTCAAAAGGCTGGTTGCAACGGCACAAGACTGGAAATGTTTTAAGTGACTTGGGGCGGTTCCTCCTCGAACGCGTGTTGGTCATGGGAACCGTCGCTTCCTATACACCGATGTTTGCTCGCCTTGACAATCTGTTATTTGGAAATCCTGGCGAGGTCTTTTTATGCGCAAAGAACGGATCAGAAACCCATGTCGATCGAGCGTTAAATGTTCTATCAAGCGGTTTTCAGCATGAACGATATTTCGCCGATGTCGAGGAGACGCTTGCAACCATTTTCGACAACGAAAACTATGAGAAGCAACCGCATTTCATAGCCGACATGGGTTGTGGAGATGGGACGTTTCTGAGGCGAGTTTACCAAACGATAGAAACGCGTACTGCCAGAGGACAGGCGCTTGCCGTTTATCCACTGACGGTTATTGGACTTGACTATAATCAAGCGGCTTTGAAAGCCACCAGAAAAACGTTGCGGAAGATTCCCAATTTTGTCATGAAGGGAGACATCGGGCAGCCCCTGCAACTCATAGAAACCCTGAGAGCAAAAGGAATTAAGGATACTGATTCGATTTTGCATATACGCTCATTTCTTGATCATGATCGTCCATTTGTCGAACCTCAAAAAGGTGTTTTGGCAGACATCGAAGCGTTAGCACGAATATCAAAAAGCGTGCATGTCGACCAAGCAGGCGCACTAATTGATCCCAAAGTTTCGCTGCAAAGTCTGCTTGAACACCTAAGGGGTTGGGCGGAGGTAATCAATTCATACGGGCTCCTGTTACTCGAAGTCCATAGTTTGCCACCGCAAATCAAAGCGGCATATCTGGACGAGAGTGAAAGTCTTCATTTCGACGCCTATCACGGTTTTTCCAATCAGTATTTAGTCGAGGCCGACGTATTTCTATTAGCGGCAGCGCAAGTGGGTTTATTCCCGAAGAGAAATGAAAGTCGTCGTTATCCAAAGACGTTACCGTTTACCCGAATCACTTTTCACCACTTTGAAAAACGTCCTTGTATGATTCGTATTCCTACCGAGGGAGATCTTGGTGAATTGGATACGCTGGAGAGCCTGTGCTGGGACAATTTACGCGTTTCACGAGAGGAAATTCAACGGCGTATTGAAATTGATTCAGGAAGTTGCTTATTGCTAGAGCAAGAGGACAAGGTCATTGGGGTCTTATATGCACAACCCATTTCCAATGGTCAAAGTCTGAACGGCATTAAATTTAGCGACGTTTCGTCTCTTTATGTCCCTGGGGGAAAAACGATCCAATTGCTGGGATTAAATATACATCCTGAATTTCAATCTCAAGGGTTGGGCGATGATTTATTGGACTTCGCTCTCCATCGGTTTTCGCTGCAAGGAGGCATCGAAACGATCGTTGGAGTAACGCGTTGTTCCGGTTACAAGCGATCGGAGGGATCGACGTTGGAGGCGTATGTAAATGGTCAGAAACATGACGGAGTCTATACAGATCCTATTTTACGTTTTCACACCTCGCATGGGGCGCAAGTAGGTGAGTTAGTCCCGGACTATCGCCCGGACGATGTCGTTAACGAAGGTAAAGGGGTTCTAGTCGAATATGACCTTTATAACAATTCTGTCGATGAATCCAACGACACGGGAGCGATTGGACAGAATGAAGAGGTCGCATCAACACGCCGGACACCAGCCGAGATTATACGATATGTAAAGGAATGCGTTCTCCATGTAGGAGACAGGGAAAGTCGCGAATACTATGACGTCAATCGTCCCCTGCGAGAGTTAGGTTTCGATTCGATGAATTTATTGGAATTGAAGGTCTTGCTGGAAAAACGCATCGGGACGAAGCTGGATACAACGTTCTTTTTTAACCACCCGACACCATCGGCAATTGCGGATTTTTTCACCTCCAACGACGAGCAAATGGTGACTCCGAGATCAGTAAAACGAAAGCAGGTAAACGAATTGGTTACCCGCCATAGACCGAAAGTCGAGGAAAATGGAACGACAGAAGCAAATGAGATTGCGATCATCGGCATGGCATGTCGATTCCCGGGAGGAGTGACGACTCCGGAAGCTTTTTGGACGCTTCTGCGTAATGGCAACGATGCAATGGGAGAATTCCCCAGGGAAAGATGGAAGAGTGATCGCTTTTACAATGCCGGTTTGAATGGTAAAAATGGGCATAGAATTCACTATGGCGGATTTCTCGACGACGTATATGGCTTTGATGCTTCTTTTTTTAATATATCTCGACGTGAAGCGGAGTATATGGATCCCCAGCAGCGAATTTTGTTGGAGTTAGCTTGGGAAGTGCTTGAGCGAGCTGGATTTAAACCGGGAAACTTGCGCGGGAGCAATACAGGAATTTTTACGGGATACTTTGGCCATGATTACGAATTATTGCAAATGCAATCAAATCATTCGGATGTCACCGATATATATTTTGGCAGCGGAACTTCGGAGGCAATGCTAAGTGGTCGAATCGCTTACTGTTTTGGGTTTGAAGGTCCGGCAATTGCACTTAACACAGCTTGCTCGTCGTCCTTGGTGGCGGTACATCAGGCCAGCGAATCCTTAAAGAAAGGTGAGTGTTCTCTGGCTTTGGCGTGTGGAGTGAATTTGATATTGACTCCGGAACTAAGCATGGCATTCGCAAAATCGGGCATGTTGGCGGCTGATGGCCGTTGTAAAACGTTCGATGCTTCAGCTGATGGCTATGTGCGTAGCGAAGGGGCCGGCGTCGTACTTCTGAAGCGGCTCAGCGATGCCGTGGCCGATCAGGA
>JAJDDC010000043.1 GCA_029260515.1 Phycisphaerales bacterium
GCGTAATTGACCGATTCCAACGCGCCTTTCAGATCGCCCTGCAACAGCAGGATGTGCGCACGAGCGTGGCTGTTGGTGGCGTTGTTGATAATCTCTTTCTTGCCGTCATCCGACACTTCCAGCGTCAGTTGATCAAAATTGCCGCCCTGCGGGCTGTTGGCATCGCTTTCCTCTTCGGGGAAAGCCTCTTTCGCGGCGGCGGTAAAGTCTGACGCGCTGATGACCGAAGACCGGTTCAGAAGGTCCTGCGCCTTATAGGCACGGAAAAGCGCGGTATCGCGTACCTGCTCACCCTTGGTGGCATAATCGGATGACCCGAGCAGTTCTTCGGCCTTGTTGAACAGCCCGTTCGCCGTGACGAACCGTTCCTGACTGGACAGCGCCAGCGCCTGGTTCATCATCACAAACGCAGGCGAAGGTGCCCGCGGGCAGGTCTCTCGCACGTCTTCAAGGCTGTAGACCGTCAGAAGTTCGGTGAATGCGTTCTCAGCCTCTGAGAATTGCAGACCGAAACTGTTGCGCTGACCGGCCAGCAACAGCTTGTCGACCTTTGCGCACAGCGCCGCGCTCCCGTCTCCGCCCGACGATCCGCCCTCTTCCACACAGGCTGCCGCAGACAGGGCGGCGGCCACGCAAAAGGTGAATATCGCTAAGCGGTTCATGATTGCTCCTCATCACCGTCATCAGTTGACGCAGGCAGGTCAGCCTCCGGTCCGGCTCCGATATCGGAGAAGAAACTTTGCGGCACGCCCCAAAGTTCTTCGTTACCAAAGCTGGTGAACAGTTCCAGCAACTGTGCCTCGTCAATCCCCAGCAGCAGCGGCAGGTCAATACTTGCCGTCTGCACGACAGCCGCCTCAGGCAGGTTGGAACAGTCGCTGACATCGCCGATCTGGCAGTCATTGAATTCAAACTGAGAACTGCGTGGCCCATTCGGTGCCAGCCCCTGTGCCCGCGTCCGCGCGGATTGGAGAAAGCCAAAGATGCTGATCCGGTCCGGCTGGACCTCCGTACCATATTCAAGCGCGCCGAGATTGACCCCGAAATACTGGTCCGCACTGACGAAGTTGTTGATCTCTGCCTGCGGTACAAAGCCGAACATATCGCCGGTGAAATTCAGGGTCATCGTTCCGGCAAACAGGAAGTCGTTTTTGGCCGCAGCATTGAACAGGAACCGGTCACGTTCGGTGTTAAAGCCGGGGCGGCTGTTGCGGAAGGTCACGCCCATGATCAGGTCGCCGCCGCTCAGGTCCATCTCGCCAAGCGGAGAGACCGCGCCGACAAAGTCGCGGAACCGTAACTCACCATCACTGCCCGCATCAATCGTCAGCGCACCGCGCCCGTCGCGGGCGGTGGCAACGACATTCGCGCCCTCTGCCTGCCCATCAATCGCGCGGTCAAAGCGCACATCGTTTCCGGCCGCCTGCAAACCCTCACCCGTGGTATCGAACGTGAACGTCTCGCCCGTGTTGATGAACAATCGCAGATCGGATTTTGCAATGCCGATGACCCCCTGCGTGGTCGGAGAGACCGCCCCGGGCCGCGCCAGCCGGTCGACATTCGCGCTGTCATTGGTCAGCGCCGTTACCCGGCCATCAAAGATCAGATCATCGGTGGTAATCAGTGTGGCAGAGCCGCCAACCTCAAAGTTCTGAATACGCAGCGTATTGCCATCAATGCCATCGACGCCAAGCGTACCGGCGGAGCTTTCCTCGGTGATCAGCACGTCGCCCGCGATACGCGCAACCGTCAGATCACGGCCAAGAACATTGTCTCGATTGTCCAGCGTCAACGACCGGTCCCCGGTGATAGAG
Source organism: Phycisphaerales bacterium (assembly GCA_029260515.1). GTDB lineage: Bacteria > Planctomycetota > Phycisphaerae > Phycisphaerales > UBA1924 > JAJRXR01. Next base: position 1,815 of record JAJDDC010000043.1, read on the forward strand.
GCATCGGTCAGCGACAACGCGCCATCAAGCCCGGTAGAAAGAACCGTATTGCCATCGACCGTAATGGCACCGGCCACCTCATCGTCAAAGACCGTGCCGTCAACGCTGCCATCGCGCACCGTCGCGGCAGAGGTCTGGGTGATCGGCGCATCGCCCAGTGTGCCGCCTGCATTTGCCCCGTTCGCGCCCGCCTCAACGGTCAGCGCGCCAGAGGCATCAATCGGGCCGAGCAGAACCTCGCCAATCTCGGTCAGCGTGATCGCAGCGCCCGTTGCAGCGATTGAGCCGCCGATATCGTGCAGTTCATTATCCAGAATGATGTTCCCGCCCGCCAAGAACAGCGCATCGCCGCCCACAGTCAGCGTGGTCGCGGATGCCGGCGCATCGGTGATGCTACCCCCCGCTTCGATCCGCAGTGTACCCGGCGTGGTGATGCCGGATGCCGCCTCGATCCCGCCGCCATGCACCGTCGCCCCGTCTGGGGAGCCGAGCAAGATGTCGTTGGCATCGTTCAGCACCACATTGGTGCCCGATACGGTCACGCCGCCCCGGAAGTCATTGTTACCGGTCGTCCCGATGTCATCATCGGACAGCAGCACATCACCGCTTGCCACAAAGACCGCATCGCCATCGACCCGGATCAGATTGCCCAGCGTCTCGCCCGCAATCTGCCGCGGCCCTTCGTCGTCCTCTACATCGACCGCGTCCAGAATGAAGTCGGTGTCGACCGTGCGGATCACGCCCGCCTCTGCCGCCAGATCGCCGCCCACCTGCAATGCGCCAATGTTCAGATTGCCGATGTCAGAGATCAGCGTCGTATCGCCGATCACCCGGATGCCATCCAGATCAATCGTGCCGTCCGCATTGATTTCCAGCGATTCCGTGCGCGTGCCGCTCAGATCAACGGTCCCGTCGGAATTGATGACCAGCGCATCCGCCTCGCCATTGGACAGCAGCACCTCACCGCCGACCTGAACGATCAGCCCGGCGACGGAGAAGCCATCAACCTCCAGCCGGTCACCGGCCGTGATCAGCGCATCTTCGCCCAACACCAGGCCAGAGAAGTTGATAGACCCGCCTGAAAGCACCAGCAGGCCATCCTCCACCAGAATGCCGTCAATGATGATGTCGCCAACCGCATCCAGGGATAGCCCCTGCAACGCGTTCAGGTCGTCAAAGATGGCGTCCACACCAGAGGTAAAGGTCGCATCCCCCCCACTTTCGAAGCGCAGCGACACCAGCCCGCCGCCGGTCTCAAAATCGACGTCATCGCCAAACGTCGTATCGGTCAGATCAGCATTCAGCGCGACATTCACGTCCGAAACACCGTCCGCCGAGTAATCGGTCGAGATCAGCCCGCCGTCGATATCCATAGTGAGCGTGCTACCGAAGTCAGTGTTCGCCAGCGTCGTATCGCCAACCACGTTCACGATGGAAGCACCGGTCACACTCAGGTCGTCCGATTCAAGCGTCCCGCCAACATCGAGGCCGAGGGAGTCCGCAAACGAGGTCGTCGTAAGGTCAGCATTGCCAGCAACATCAACTGTTGCCGCCCCGGTT
>JAJDDC010000044.1 GCA_029260515.1 Phycisphaerales bacterium
CTGGCTAAAGGAAACAGCGGCAGATTGAAACGGAGGAACCCGTAAGTTCCCATCTTCAGCAGAACTCCGGCCAGAATAACACTGCCCGCTGTGGGCGCTTCGACGTGAGCATCCGGTAACCAGGTGTGGAACGGGAACATCGGTACCTTGATGGCGAACGCCAGGAAAAACGCGCAAAACAACCATTTCTGATGGATCATGTCCAAGTTGATTTCTTTGGTGATCAACATGATATCGGTCGTGAACACTCCGACGGTTTCGTGGAAATGGAAATAAATCCAGATAATGGCGACCAGCATCAGCAGGGAGCCGACAGCGGTATAGATGAAAAATTTCACTGCAGCGTAAATACGGCGTGGTCCGCCCCATACGCCGATGATCAGGTACATCGGAACCAACTGGAACTCCCAAAACGCGTAAAACAGGAAGAAATCCAGCGAGATGAAAACGCCGAGCATCCCCGTGCTGAGGGCCAGCATCGCCATCATGTATTCCCTGACGTGCTTTTTGATTCCAAACGAAGCCAGAATGGCAATGGCGGTCAGCATCGTGGTCATGATGTAGAGCAGGAGGGAAATCCCGTCTATACCCACGTGGTAGCTGATTCCCCAGGCGTCAATCCAGGGGACATCCAACGTAAACTGCATCGCCGCAGTGGTGGTGTCGAAATCTGCATACAGTTGCAGAGACAGCAGGAAGTCCGCGATAGCGACGGCCAGAGCCGTTTGTTTGATCATCCCTTCTTTTTCTTTGGGGATGAACGCGAGCGCCAAGGCACCGATCAATGGCAGGAATGTCAAAAAAGTTAAAAACATTAGTTTTGGCTCAAATCTCTATCTGACTGACTATGATTAAAAATATAAAACCCACCACCATGATCAAGGCGTAGTTGCGGACAAATCCGGATTGAAAACTGCTCGCCACCTTGCCGCATAATTTAATGACCCAGGCGACACCGTTAACGGCCCCATCGACTCCACGCATATCGGCCTGTTTCCAGAGCAGATCAGACCCCTTAACAATCGGCTTGACGATGGTCTCGTCGTAGATCTCATCGACATAATATTTGTTTTCCACCAGATCGAATCCCCATTGTCCCTTGGTCAGCTTGGCTGGAAGGTCCGGCCGTTTGAGATAGAAGAACCAAGCCATGCCAATTCCTGCCAGAGCCACACACATCGAGAAGATCATCAGGCCGATTTCGACCCATATGTTGTGCGAAGTATGTTGTGCCTGATGGAGAACTTCTGCAAATGAAGTATGGTGTCCGTGTTCTGCCAGCATTTGCTCGGAAGCGTGCAGGGCGGCTTCCAGATCGAACGCCAGCACCGGCTCCAGCCAGTTATGCAAAACATGCCAGCCATGAACCAGAGGGATGCCCAATAGTCCGCCGGTCAACGCCAGGAATGCCAGAATCATCAAGGGCATTGTCATTACCTTAGGTGATTCATGCGGATGTACATGCGGATCGACATTGGACGGTCCGTGGAAGGTCAGGAAGACCAGGCGGAATATATAGAATGTAGTGATGAAGGCATTACTGATGCCCATGCCCTAATAGATGACATTACCGTCCATCAAGGCGTGGTACAAAATTTCGTCCTTACTGAAGAATCCTGAGAACGGGAATATCCCTGCGATCGCAATAGTGGAAACCAGAAACGTGACGTACGTAATTGGAAAGTGATCTTTCAGTCCACCCATTTTGCGGATGTCCTGTTCGTGATGCATACCGTGGATGACGCTTCCGGAACCGAGGAACAGGCAGGCTTTGAAGAATGCGTGAGTGACGAGGTGAAAAATCGCCGCGGTGTAAGCGCCCACTCCGCAGGCCAGGAACATGTAGCCGATCTGGCTGACGGTGGAGTAAGCCAGCACGCGTTTGATGTCCCATTGTGTACACCCAATGGTCGCCGCGAATAACGCAGTGCCGCCGCCGACCAGAGCGATGATCATCATCGTCAATGGAGCCATATTAAAGAGAGCGCTACAGCGCACCACCATGTAGACACCGGCGGTAACCATGGTCGCCGCATGGATGAGCGCGCTGACCGGGGTCGGGCCTTCCATCGCGTCCGGTAGCCAGGTGTACAGGGGGATTTGAGCGGATTTACCAGTGGCACCGATAAACAATGCCAGGGTGATCAGCGTGGCCGCCTCGCCGTCGAAAATCAGGGTGGTCGGAGCGGCGGTCATCACCTCTGTAAAATCGATGGTCCCGAACATTTTGAAGATGCCGAACACTCCCAGCAGAAATGCGAAGTCGCCGATGCGGTTCACTACGAACGCCTTAACGCCGGCGTCGCAGGCGGATTTCTTTTCAAAGTAGTAACCGATCAGAAAGTATGAACACACGCCCACGCCTTCCCAACCGATGAACATCACCAGGAAGTTGTTGCCCATGACCAGCAGGAGCATGGAGAACAGGAACAGGTTCAGGTAGGCGAAATAGCGGTAGTAGCTGTACTCCGCATACATGTAGCCGATAGAGTAGATATGGATGATGGAACCG
>JAJDDC010000045.1 GCA_029260515.1 Phycisphaerales bacterium
GTATAACGACCGCCACCGCCTGAAAAACCCTGTTCGCGACGACCATCACGCTCAACAATCACGCTGACATTTAAGCGCACCATGGGACGAATATCTGCAGATAGCACGCCATCTGAAGAAACAATTAAAATAGTTTCGTATACACCCGATATATTCGCCGTTACTTCTCTAACCTGCGGGTCAGTGAGGCGTGCAATTTTATCGACTTGATATAATAAATTGACTTTATCTTTTTCTGAAATACTGGTTAAAGGATTAACCGGTTGGTACAAATTGGCAGCTTGTTTTTGTGGGAGAATTTTTGTTTGATGGCTCTTGCCAAGATGTGCAATACTTCTAGCCGCAGAGGCTGCATTTTTTAATGCGGGCAGCAAAATATCATCTGAGTAAGCAAAACCTGTTTTATCGCCACAAATTGCTCGCACACCTACACCACGCTCAACATCAAAACTACCTTCTTTAACGATGCCATTTTCTAAAATCCATGCTTCATGAAAGCATGATTGAAAATATAAATCTGCATCATCGATAGTAAAATTAAGCATTGAGTTTAAAACTGAACCCAGCTGTTGTTCTGTAATATCAGCGGGTGTGAGCAACGTTTGAATAGCTTGTTGTAAATTACTATTTGTCATAACTTAGTTTCTTAACAAAATGTTCCTCAATAATTCTATTTAGCTCATCATTCTCTTGGTGCAAAATAACTCCGCGTTCCTTGTGCAGAAACAGCTTCTCCAATACGGCAGAGTCCATGTGCATATGCCGCCGTTCGCATATCAACTTTTTTATCTTTTTTCATTTGACATACAGCGCTAAACTCTCGCAACATTGACGAATGCAACTTTTCACGCACTTTAGTCTCTGACCAATAATACCCAATTTTATTTTGCACCCATTCAAAATAACTGACCGTCACACCTCCTGCATTCGCTAAAATGTCGGGTACAACTAATGTATCCCGACTTTGCAATACTTCATCGGCATCTGTACTAATTGGACCATTTGCTACTTCCACAATCACTGGTGCTTTAATTTCTGATGCATTTGATAGGGTAATTTGATTTTCTAATGCCGCTGGAATTAATAAATCAACATCTAATGCCAATAATTCCTCATTCGTTATTTTTTCTGCTTCAACTTCTTCACAAACGGATTCGGTACAATAAACAGCTTTCAATATTTTACTCGAATTTTTCATATAAATTAAGCTGTCAATATCAAAACCATCTGAATGATAAACACCCCCTTTAGAATCGCTCACTGCAACAATTTTATATCCATCCTCAAATAATAATTTCGCCACATGCTGTCCGGCATTACCAAAACCTTGTACAGCAACACGAATATTTTTAGGATTCCAATTCAATCGTTTTTCTAACTCTTTAATACAATAATAAGCACCTCGGCCCGTTGCATCTTCACGCCCTAAACTACCGCCTAGTGCAATTGGTTTTCCGGTAATCACACCAGGTACGTGATGGCGAACAATTTTAGAATATTCATCCATCATCCAGCCCATAATCATGGCATTGGTATAAACATCAGGTGCAGGTATATCAACGTCGGGGCCAATAAAATCTGCAATACGTTTGATAAATCCTCGGCTTAATCGCTCCAATTCCATAGGTGATAATTCTTTTGGGTTCACACAAATACCACCCTTAGCGCCGCCAAAAGGCAGATTCACAACTGAACATTTCATTGTCATCCAAAATGCAAGTGATTTGACTTCATCCATGCAGACCATTGGATGATAGCGGATACCACCTTTTGTTGGCCCAAGCGTATTATTATGCTGCGCACGATAAGCCTTAAAATATTTTAGCTCACCGGAGTCCATTCGTACGGGAATTGAAAATTCCATCGCTGCAGTTAGGTGTTTTAATTGGTGAATGACTTCAGGATCGATCTGTATAATTTTTGCTGCCTTATCCAATCGGCGAATTACATTGCTAAAAATGTCAGTCATTTTTTGCTTCCTTTCTCTTGTATATATCAATCGCCAATGAAGATGCGAACTTTCATTTCAATATAACTGATCTTACTCAGAACGCAAATTCTTTCAAAATAGAAGCATATAGTATTACCGTTTTAGTTTACTTTCTTCTGCCTCCTTTTTAATCAAAACAAGAAACCTTAAAGAAAGCTTAAGAAAACCTTAAGGAAATCTTAAGAAAAGCTTAACAAAAGCTTAAGCCTATGTTAAAGTAGCCTTAAGAGTGAGAAATAAAACCACTATTTGATCATTCTTTAGCTGATTTAGGAGATTTGTTCAATTTTATTCATTTTGCCTCTTGAATAGTTTGAACAAACACTGAAATTTTAGACTGAAAAGAACTTAACCACTTCTTTCTCTAAAGCTTCAAAATGGAGAAAAAAATATGCCAGCAATCACGAGCCCCACCGTTATAGCTGATTACAAGTATGCAGAAAAATTACACACAGCATTTGATTTATTTGTTCGCAACCCTAGTGACTCTAACAATATAGAATTGCTTCAAGCAGAGTTAATTTCGCTTATTGGAGCGGTTAAAAGAGACACAAAAAGTGCTGAGCCCAAAATCTACGCACCACACTTTAGAGATCACCTGCTCTCTCTATTAAATACTTCACTATTGCTTCTATCACCAGCTGTTGTAGGAAAAGTACAACATCTCTTTACTGATTCTTTAAAAAGCACTGGTTTACAAGCTTTAACATCACCAAAAGCCATTGCATGGTCAAGCTTATTTAGTGTTATTGATAAGGTAGGTAAAGTAAATACGCCTGCTATGCATGCTGTTAGAACGATTGAAAAGAATATTCGCGACTTAACAGCACATGCGCCACACACTCACAAAGCCAAACAGAAAGCTATTCATCTTTTTATAAAAGAAAGTGCTGAGCCTAGAGCAACCTATTTTTTAAGCTTAGTCCAAGAAGAAGCATCACAAAAAACATTGCAAGAAACCAGCAGAGTATTTAAAAGAAGCATAACCGCTTCAATAAAA
>JAJDDC010000046.1 GCA_029260515.1 Phycisphaerales bacterium
CTAACGAATTAAGAGTTTTTGCGGCGCGACGCCGCCGTCAAAACTCGAGTTGAACTGAGTCGCGGAGCGGAACGCGCGTGACGCGTATGGATTTTTCTCTATTCTGTGATTCGGTAACCGTTCAAATAAGGTTGCGGAGGCACAGGGAAATGCAAGAGAATCTGAGGGGATTGGCAAGGCGTTGGCCGGATTGGGATGTGAAACCGGCGAAATGTGTGGATATTGGATGTGTTGACGGCGCACGTCGCGATGCGTGAGCACAACGATAGCGTAACCGATACCTCATGGCTTCAAGTATGGTCTTCCCGGTATGAGGATTAAAATGGGATACTATCAAGTGTTTCATGGTGGCCGTATTCGTTTTGGATAAATGACCTCACATATGGTCATTTTGCCGACACCGCATTGTGGACATCGACACAGTACTTCGTTGTTTTCAGGCTTTTGGCGTGAGTCTGTTGGTCGATTCGCTTCGACGCACGTTTGGTGGAGAAGCCCGGCTAACATGAACAAGGCTTTCAATTGTGATAATTGAGGTTGTTTGCTCGGATGAAGGATTCCATAATACCGGACCTTCACCACTCTGGCCGGCAATACGTGCTGAAGGAACCTGGCAATAAACTGCAAGGGTGAAAAATGTGCAGTTTTCCATGAGTGTGTGGAGGCGTCTTTATAGCGAATTGATACCGCGTCGTCGGTGATGCGCTGAATGCGGCTATTGGTCAGTGCGACACGATGAACGTATCGTCCCAGGTAGTCGAGTACTTTGTCGGTTCCCTGGACAGCAGGTTTGAGATATATGCCCCATGTTTTTTGCCATACGGCCTGTGGCCATTCAAGATTTGGCAGAGCCGCTTTCGCCATGGCCATAAACTTTCCTCGAAAGAGTTTTGCCAGTGCACTTCGGGGTACCAGATACGATGGGTGTGAGAACGTCCATTGCCCGTTCGGCATCACCGCCCCGCCTGGAACCAGACAATGAACATGTGGATGGTACCCGATAGTACGGGTCCATGTATGCAATACGGCAAGGATCCCGATCTGGCCGCCAAGGTGCTTTGGATCGGCAGACAGCTGCATCAGCGCTTGTGCAGCGGAACGGAACAACACCGCATACAGAGCTTTTTGATTGGCGCGAACGATCTGGCGCAGCTCGGAAGGGATTGTGAAAACGATATGAAAATACGTGACGGGCAGTAAACGGTCGCGCTGCTTTTCCAGCCAGGATTCCGTATACCGACCACAACATTTGGGACAGTGGCGGTTGCCACACGACCGATAGCTGTACACGAGGTGACCGCATTGATTACATTGCCGGGCATAGCCTCCAAGATCACGGGTGCGACACTGCACCAGATCCGCCAATGCGCGACGATGGCTCGGCAGTATATCGTTTTCAAAGCGAGCTAGATACGCCGGACCGTAGCGCCGAAAGACATCGGCGACTTCCAGCATCATCACGTCACTTTTTACAAATCGGCCATCACCGCATTGATCGTGTGCCGGACAGACTTGCCTGCTTCTTCGGTGAGGTGTGTATACACTTGGGTTGTTTGCAGGTTTTTATGCCCGAGGATGTGTTGAATTGCCGGAAGCGTTAATCCGGCCTCTAATAAATGAGTAGCGTAGCTGTGTCGGAGGCTATGAATGGATCCATTTTTTTGCACATTACTTTGGTGCAGTACAACCTTGAATGTTCGTTGCAGCGTTCCATCCGGTATCGGCGCCGACGGTTTTCGAGAACTTGGAAATAAATACGGTTCAGGTCGACAGGCTCTCCAATAGTCGCGAAGCAATTGCAGTGTTCTTTCCGGTAGGGGGACATATCGGTCTTTTGCGCCCTTTCCCTGGCCTACGCGCAATTGCATCCGATCGCTGTCGATATCGCCGGCAGTCAGATGACATCCTTCGTTAAGCCGCAACCCGCATGAATAGATTGTTGTTAACGCCATGCGATTTACCGGCTGAGTTACTAACTCGAGCAGGTGTCGGACTTCATTACGGTTGAAAACGACCGGCAGCTTTTTGCGTTTTTGTGGACGGACCAAATCAAAGAACTTCCAATCACGACACAGAGTCTTCTCGTAAAAGAATTTGATCCCGCATAGATACTGTGTGATGGTACTATGAGCGAGCTGGCGACCCTCGATGAGGTCAAGGAAGAATTCCCGAATGTGCGTTTCATTCAAAAGATCCGGGGAACGGCCGTAATGATTGGCGAGTTGTCGCACAGCATCGACATATGCGGTGATGGTCTTCTCGGCCTTCCCGTTCAATTTCAGGTCCTGGATCATACGTCGGCGGAGTTCGGTCATTTTGGGACGTCCTTTTTGCTGAGGGTGAGAAATGATGTACGGCGAATACAACACTCTCACCATAGCGGAAGGACGTCCCATGCCAAACCACGCATCGGATGACGGGAGATTATCACGGAAAGTCGGAGCGGTAAGAAAAAGCTATCGCGAAGCGATTTAGTTCAACCGACCACAATATGTAGTGGTCGGTTGAGTAAAGTGCATACCCCAGTTAATGTAATTATGTGGCAACGGCTGAAGCGAGTCCACCAGACATAGTATTTCCTGAGTGAAACCATTCCTATATTCAATGCTTTATCGATTTGAAACGGTGGCAGTAATTCGTAATAAAATGGGCTTTCAATGCAACTCATCATGAAGTTAAACTAGAAAATTATTTCGGATTAATGTTATTTAACTCAATCGAATTCATGTTGTTTTTCATCATTATTGTTTCGGTATATTTTATAATACCAAACAAGATGAAATGGATTTTTTTACTTGCCGCAAGTTACTATTTTTATATGTGCTGGCGTGTGGAATATATTGTCTTAATATTGTTGTCGACGATTGTTGATTATATATGTGGAATTAAGATTCATGAATCTGACCGGAAATCATTTAAGAAATTATACCTACTAATCAGTATTGTTGTCAATCTAGGAATTCTCATTATTTTCAAGTATCACGTACTTATCGAAGATACACTAGTAGCTATAGGTAGGCCATTTAACATTTATTACATATTTCCTGATACGCGTTTCTTGTTGCCCGTAGGTATTTCTTTCTATACATTTCAAACGCTGAGCTATACGATCGATGTGTATCGCAAAAAAAAGATACCCGAACGACATCTTGGTATATTTGCATTGTATGTGTCTTTCTTTCCACAGCTCGTGGCTGGACCGATTGAGAGATCTGTGCACCTATTGCCGCAATTCCGAAAGAAAAAAACGTTTGACTATTGCAGGGTAAAGAGTGGGGCGATTTTGGTGCTTTGGGGCCTTTTTAAGAAGCTCGTAATAGCCGATCGAGCAGCAATTTTTGTTGACGATATTTACGGTCATCCGGAACTATACGGAGGTATTTTGGTCGTATTCGCCACATATTTATTCGCATATCAAATCTATTGTGATTTTTCTGGCTATTCAGACATTGCGATCGGTACGGCACGTATTTTAGGCTATTCACTCATGAGAAATTTCGATAGACCTTATGCATCAAGGTCAATATCTGAATTTTGGCAAAGGTGGCATATTTCACTTTCGACATGGTTTCGTGACTATGTGTATATTCCTCTTGGTGGCAATCGAGTAAAGCACGGACGATGGTGCCTGAACATTCTTATTGTCTTCGTAGTTAGCGGTATGTGGCATGGTGCAAACTGGACTTTTTTTGTCTGGGGAGCGCTTCACGGTATATTCATTATCTGTGAGAGAACACTGGGTGTCGCCACAGATATCAAGAGTCCAATGACTTGTGAAAAAAACGATTTTGTCCGTGTATTAAGACATGGCATAGGAATTATTGTAACGTTTAACTTAGTGTCACTCGGATGGGTCTTTTTTCGCGCGGCTACAATTAGCGATGCATTTGCGATTATATTCTCAGTGTTTGACGTTAGCAGAATTGACTTATGCTACTTTGAAACGAGCCAAAAAACATATGATTTACGAGTGCTTGTTTTTTGGGCTTTTGTTATGGAGTTGATGCAATTTATGCATTCGAAATATAAATTGGATAGATGGTTGTCAAATCAAAATATTTTAGTGAGATGGTGCTGCTATTATTTTTTGCTGTTCGCGGTATTAATGTTCGGAGAATTTTCGGCCAATGAATTTATCTACTTTCAGTTTTGATTCCATAAAGCAGTTTGCAATAATTCTCGCAAAATCAATCGTTTTTGTTATCGCTTTCATTATGCTATGCACACCTGTTGAATATATTAGCTTGGCATATCCGTGGAACCAGCGTGAGAGACAGATCCAGGAATCAGTGAGAACGAAACTCTCGATGATCGCAGATAATCACCAAGAGATGAAACTTCTTGCGTTCGGTAGCTCGCACGGTAATGCATTGCACTTAAAGAGAATTAGGTCGTGTTCAGAAAATTTCACCCTACCTTGGGCGGACATTTTTGAAATCGACTATCAAGTTCGGTATCTGGTTTCAGTGTGCGGCAATGTTAATACGGTAGTGATCTGTATGTCGCCGAACACACTATCCTGGGACAACGGCAGTCGTACGGACCGCGTAGCTGGCGCCTTTTCACGCCGAATTATCTATTATGAATATCCAGTTATGGGACTGATAGATTGGGACTATAGGAATTTTTTCAAGGGCAAATCTTACGCAGTGGCACGACCAGATCATTATCGGCATGTCGTTGAGGGAGTGCTTTTAGACAACATGGATGATCAGCAACATGTCGTGCGTCGTGATTTTTCACGGAATGGCGAGGTCGCGATCAGTAAAATTGCGATGGATCGCGCAACAACATTTAATCGTAGGTACAAAGCAATGGTGGAAAATGATCCAGAACTGAGTGAAAAATGTGAAGCAGTGTTTCTCGACCTATTGAATTTTCTCCAGCTGACAGATATTCGCATCATTTGCTACACTCCGCCGTATTATTATATTTTTACTGAAAGTATTGCGGATGAACTAAAAGAGGTGATGAGGCTCAGAATGCCTGCGATCGCAGACAAGATGGGAATCGAGTATTATGATTTTTCTGCTGACTCCGACTTTGTCTTCGATTCTGCCTTATATCATGATTCGGATCATCTCAGTCATCAAGGTCGTGCGCGTTTCACTTCGAAGTTCATGAGAGCGATATTTTGAAATTACCCAGCATCTTGTTTTCGATACTCTGAGCGTAAAGACGTAATTTTGTAGGATATGTGCGTCGGTTAACTGTCGTAGTCTCCGAGAAAGTCCTTGATCCTTCTGATCTCATCGGGCTGCAGGCTGGGGTACGGATTCCATTCCTCGTCGAGACTCGGATAGGGGTCGGCGAATAGCTCATCTTCGCCGAAGTATTCCCTGGCGACCTGACAGTTTTGCTCATGATGCCATTCAACAAGTCGAATACGTTCCTCTGGCGAGTAAGTAGAATCGCTTAAACTGCGGGGCGGTCGGGTGGAGCCTGCTGTATTTGATCAGGCCCCGTATCGCTGATGAATATTGCGGTGTTCCGTACCGATACTGCGAATGACATCGTATGTATTCAAGCGCTTCGCGGCTAAGGGCGGTATTTAGGTGTTGCTCGGCAGGTAGCGTATCAAAGTTCGAGATTCTCAAGGCTCCCAGAAAGTCAAAAGTGACTGCGTACGGAATATATCGATGTACAATCATATTTTCTCTTCCGAACGTCTCCGCCCAGCTTGATGCGAGATCCATGAATCGGAAGGTTCGTTTCTCTACGTTCAACAACCGTTCACGTCGAAAATACGAACTGTCAATACGAAACGCTTGCGCGTGCAGTGACTCTGCCAGGTGATCCTGTCGTCTGAGGTAGAGAATTGGTGAAACCCGAAAACTCGAAAGCTCCGTGGCTAGATCGGACAAGCCTTTTTCGCGAACAACCGAGAATCGCTCGCTGCTGATGAGCATTACACGTATCCTGGCTGTGCAGGCAGATATTTCGTTGTTAATTGAATGCGCGTACCCGTCAAAGGCCCTTGTTAGCGTGGCATTCTTCACGGCGCATCGTTTTTTTTGAATATCTGTTACAAACGGTTCACAAAGGGGCAAAACGACCCAACCCTGGCAAACCGGCTTTTGGATAAAGGATGCCATGCCGCGCCAGTACTTTACGGTTTTGCGCACAGTACGTTTGGATTAACGTTGTTCCAGTTTTTGGCAGGCCTATATGAAGAAAGAGATTTTCAATGTATGCATGACGGCCAGGCGGATCGAGTATTCCGCTACCCTTATTGATTGTTTTTCGTGTGGCACTGATGACGAGTTTCTTGAATAGCATTGTCTGACCTGTCAATATGATATCGCGTTTAGACTCACGATGATCGAACCGCCGCCATTGAATTGGCGGCAATAATCGGGTAGGTCGATTCTCGACGCAAGAGTTGCCAGTCGAATTGTGCCTGAAGCGCATGAGCCAGAGTCGATACGGTCGGTCGTGAAGCAGAAAGTCTGCTGACAGGTTTCCCCATTTACTTTGTCTCAACGATGTTTTCGAAGGACCACAGCCGACTGCCGGTTATTTTCGGCCCTGACTTTAATATCCAGAATTTCAAAATAACGGCCCCACTCTCGACGAACATAGTCAGTAGTGAACAGTGTAAATGTATCTGCCCAATTCCTGCCGTAGACGACCGTAAATTCATGGTCTTCGGCTTGGGAAAAATCTAGCTCTTCCGGTGCCCATCCCGGCCGGTCGTGTTTGTAGGTCTCAATAGTATGCTCATCGTTGATCGTAAGCACTAAGATACCTCCGGCACGCAAGATCCTTCTCAGTTCCATTAGCCACATGTCGCGGAAATGACCGATATGTGTCATAACCGAGATTGCATATACGAGCGAGAACTTGTCGTCGCTAAACGGGAGATGGGGATATTCCGAACAACAGAGGAAATGAAACGGTGGTGACAGACTTGCCTTCGCCCAGTCGATCGATGTTTGATCAACATCGATTCCCCAAAACTCGGTTGCGTCGGCTTCATCTGAAAAATGTCGTAAGACGCGACCGCTCGTGCACCCCCACTCCATTGCGCTACTGTCCGCACGTAAGCGTCATATGTAGCCATCTGCTCTTTTCGTCGGTCCGGTGGCATGGTCCTCCTGATTTTAACGATAGACTCAGGAGGGTCCAATGCAAACACCGGAAGAACGTTGGCGGCACTGGGAGCCGCTGGTAAGACAGTGG
>JAJDDC010000047.1 GCA_029260515.1 Phycisphaerales bacterium
ACTGGGCGGTTGGAAGCCGCCCATTGGCATCGAATACCGGGTCGATGTGGTCAACGCGTGTTTGCTGCTGTTGGTCTCTCTCATCGGCGCGGTCATCATGCCCTATGCCAAGGCAAGCGTTGAAAAGGAGATACCGGCTGATCGGCAGGCCTGGTTCTATGCAATCTATCTGCTCTGTCTGTGCGGTTTGCTGGGCATGGCTATCACTGGGGATGCCTTTAACGTCTTTGTCTTCATGGAGGTGTCGTCACTGGCAGCCTATACGCTCATCGCCATGGGTCGGGATCGCCGGGCGCTGCTCGCCGCCTATCAATATCTGGTCATGGGCACCATCGGCGCGACTTTCTATGTCATCGGTGTGGGTCTGCTCTATTCGATGACCGGCACGCTCAACATGGCGGACATGGCAAGCCGCCTTGCCGGGATTGAAAATTCGCGTGCGGTGCTGGCGGCGATGGCATTTCTCACTGTCGGTATCAGCCTGAAACTGGCCCTGTTCCCACTGCATGTCTGGCTGCCCAATGCCTATGCATATGCGCCATCCATGGCCACGGTATTTCTCGCGGCAACAGCAACCAAGGTCGCGGTTTATCTGCTGCTTCGCTATTTCTTCACAGTCCTCGGCACGGTGTTCACCCACAAATCACTACCGATTGCAGAAATATTTCTGCTCCTCTCTCTCGCAGCGATGTTTGGTGCATCGCTCGTTGCTGTCTTCCAGGAAAATGTGAAGCGCATGCTGGCCTATTCTTCGGTTGCGCAGATCGGCTACATCACGCTGGGTATCGCACTCACAAATCAGACCGGGCTCACTGGCGGGATTGTTCATCTCTTCAATCACGCACTGATGAAGGGGGCTCTGTTTATGTCTATTGGCGCGGTTTTCTATCAAATCGGATCGGTCAGACTCGATGACCTTGCAGGGATCGGTAAACGCATGCCGATTACCATGGGGGCCTTTGTGGTCGCCGGGCTAAGCATCATTGGTGCGCCTGGAACGGTTGGCTTCGTATCGAAATGGTATCTGGGATTAGGCGCATTCGAGCAAGGCTGGTGGTGGTTGGCATTCCTGATTGTCGCCAGCTCGCTGATCTCGGTTGTCTATATCGGGCGCATAGTGGAGGTGGTCTGGTTCCGTCCTGTCTCCCAAGCGGCAAAACGGGCCAAGGAGCCGCCGCTCTCCATGCTGCTGCCGACGCTTATTCTGGTCGCGGCGACCATCTATTTCGGAATTGATGCTTCAGCCACTACCGGTATTGCCGGCAGCGCTGCTGAATGGCTGTTGGCTGGGATCAGATGACCGGCCAGGCACTCATCATATTGGCGCTTCTGATCCCGGCCATCGGGGCCATTCTCATTGCACTGACCTCATGGCAGCCAAATTTGCGCGAGACCACGACCTTGGTCACGGCCGTCACACTCTTCGGCGTGGTGTTGGCACTCTTTGGCCGGGTGATGGACGGCGAACAGCTGATGACCGGTGCGTTTCCGGTCTTGCCCGGGCTGGAGCTGGCCTTCAGGATCGAGCCGCTCGGCATGCTGTTCGCCTGCGTCGCCTCGGGACTCTGGATTGTCAATTCGATCTATTCCATCGGCTATATGCGCGGCAACAATGAGCCGCGCCAAACGCCGTTCTATATGTGCTTCGCCGTGGCGATTGCGAGCACGCTGGGTATCGCGTTTTCAGCGAACCTGTTCACGCTGTTTCTGTTCTATGAGGTGCTAACGCTCTCAACCTATCCGCTGGTTACTCATAAGGGCGATGACAATGCCAAGGCGGGCGGGCGCATCTATCTTCTCGTTCTGCTCGGCACATCCATGGTGCTGCTGCTGCCGGCGATTATCGCCACATCCATGATCGCCGGAACGCTCGACTTCACGCCGGGCGGCATCCTCGCCGGCAAGGCTGATAAAACGACTGTCGCGCTATTGCTTGCGCTGTTCATGTTCGGCATCGGCAAGGCGGCGCTCATGCCGTTTCATCGCTGGCTGCCCGCAGCCATGGTCGCGCCAACGCCTGTCAGCGCACTCCTGCACGCGGTTGCTGTCGTCAAGGCGGGTGTTTTCACCGCCATGAAGGTTGTGATTTATGTTTTCGGCATCGACTTGCTTTCCAGCAGTGGCGCCAATGAATGGCTCATATGGGTCGCTGCCTTCTCACTCATGGCCGGCTCACTGGTGGCCATGACTAAAGACAATCTGAAAGCCCGGCTCGCATATTCTACCGTGAGCCAACTGGCCTATGTGGTGCTGGGCGCGGCGCTGGCGACAGGCTGGGGCGTTATCGGCGGGTCCATGCATATTGCCATGCATGCGGTCGGCAAGATCACACTCTTTTTCTGCGCGGGCGCGATTTACACAGCCGCCCACAAGACCGAGGTGAGTGAGCTAACAGGGCTTGGCAAGAAGATGCCCTTCACCTTCATCGCCTTTCTTATCGGTTCACTTTCCATTATCGGGTTGCCGCCTTTCGGCGGCCTGTGGGGCAAGTGGTATCTGGCGCTGGGAGCCCTTGAGGCAGGACAGTTACTGATCGTCGCTGTCCTTATGATCTCCTCGCTGTTGAATATCGCCTACCTGCTGCCGATACCCTTCAAGGCATTTTTCGGCGAGGCCAAGGGACACAAAACTGACCGCATCAAAGAGGCACCGCTGCCGTGCCTGATCGCTATCGGACTGACATCCTTTGGCTGCCTCATTCTGTTTTTCTACCCGGGAGTTATCCTGGATT
>JAJDDC010000048.1 GCA_029260515.1 Phycisphaerales bacterium
GACCACCTCGACGGCGTGCTCATCCTCGACCGGATGATCCAGAAATGGCGCGTCAAGAACCGCTCGGCCGTCCGCGCCCTCGAGCAGCAGTCCAAGCTCTTCTGATCACCTCCCGCGCGAACGCCGCATTCTGACCGGCCCGCACCCTCCCCACTATCCTGCACGCACGGATGGACCCTACGACCACGGATGTCGTCTTCCTCGGCTCGGGCGCCTTCGGCCTGCCCACGCTCGAGCACCTCGCGCGCGCACACAACGTCTCCGCGATCGTCACCCAGCCCGACCGACCCGCCGGGCGGGGGTCGAAACTCACACCCACACCGATCGCCGCCTGGGCGAGCGAGCACCTGCCCGGCGTGCCGATCCTCAAGCCCGAACACATCGCCGACCCGGGTGTGATCGAGCAGATCCGCGCCGCGCCGGCGCACGCCTGGATCATCGTCGCCTACGGCCAGAAGCTGCCGCGGGCGCTGCTCGCCGACCGCTTCGCGTTCAACCTGCACGCGTCGCTGCTCCCCCGCTGGCGGGGCGCGGCTCCCATCAACCACGCCATCCTCGCCGGCGACACGCAGACCGGGAACTCGATCATCACGATCGCCGATCGGATGGACGCCGGAAGCGTCCTGGCCCAGTCCCACCGAGCGATCGGACCATCGATGACGGCGGGCGAGCTGCACGACCTGCTGGCCTCGGATGGTCCGGAGCTGGTCGAGCGCGTCCTCGAGCAGCACGCCCGGGGTGAAGTACGCTCGGCCGAGCAGGACGCGTCGCTCGTTACCCACGCGAAGAAGCTCTCGTCCGCCGACGCCTGGGTCGATTTTCGTGAGGTGGCGGACGTGTGCCGCCGCCGGATCAACGCACTGAGCCCGTGGCCCGGCGTCCGTGTCGAGCTGGGCGACGAGGCCCTCAAGCTGTTCCGCGCGCAAGCGGGCGCCTCTCGCCCCGAATCAGACCCTGGCGAGCCGGGCGACATCGTGGACGCCGCACAGGGGCTCGTCGTGTGCGCCGGCGGCTCGACGCTCCGCCTGCTGGAGGTCCAGCCTCCGGGCAAGCGCCGGATGGCGTGGACCGACTTCGCCCGGGGGCGCAAGGGCCTGGAGGGCGCCCGCCTGGGCTCGCGAGGGATCCGGCCGTGATGACGCTGTGGGACATGATCGAGCCGCGCCTCAAGCGGCGCAAGCCCCGCCAGAATGCGACGCCGCCGCGCCCCGCGAGGCCCGTCAGCGTCGCGCCCACGATGCGACAGAGCCCGATGCGTGCGCGGTACGAGGAGGTCACGCGCCGGATGCTCCGCGTCCACGGCGTCCGGGTCCGCAAGTGGCGCACGTCGATGTCGGGCGTCGCGTGGCAGGTCACGTACGTCGACGGCACTGTTTCGCGCCTCATCGAGGCGCCCCGCCCGCGGGGCCCGATGTCCGCAGCGGTGTTCCTGCACGAGATCGGGCACCACGCGATCGGGCTCGGGGTCTTCAAGCCCCGCTGTCTCGAGGAGTACCACGCGTGGAGGTTCTCGCTCGAGACGATGGAGCGCGAGGGGCTCAACGTGACCGACGCGGTCCGTGCGCGCATGCGTGAGTCCATGGACTACGCGGTCTACAAGGCAAGGCGGCGCGGGCTCAAGCGGATCCCGGGCGAGCTGGAGGCGTACCTCGCCTCGACGCCCCCCTCCCGCCTTGCGGGCTAGCGGTCCCCGCGCCGGATCGCCGCGCCGCCGACCCGCCAGGCGTGGACGCCGTGCACCGACGAGTCGGGGAAGAGCCCCTCGATCCGCGAGTCGAACCGGAGCAGCATGCGCGTGTGCTCGTCGGCGTCTGCCCTCGCCGGGGGTGTGAAGTCCGAGGTGTACCGCACCGTGTCCGAGAGGCGGACGTCGTCAAGCGAGCCGATGAAGTAATCGTCCGACTCCCCGTCATCTCCGGCGTCGGCGCCGATGACCAGGGGCAGGTCCGATGCGACAGCCTCGCCCCGCGCCGGAGCGCGCGATTGGAGGCGCCCGCCCACGTACAGGCGCGCCTCACGACCATCGAAGCACATCGCGACGTGCGTCCACTCACCCCATGGCCAGGGACTTGTGGCCCTGATCTCGACGACGCCCCGTGCGGTGTGCACGACGCCGACCGGCAGGGGCGTCTCGCCCTCACCCCCGTCGGACCAGTAGAAACCAAACCCGCCCAGCGAGCCGGATCCGGCGGCGCACATGACCCGCCCGCTCTGTGGCTCGCGCCCCTTGGCCCAGAACTCGAACGTGAACTCTTCGGGAGACTCGTGGAGATCCACCGTCGCTGCCGACCGCCCGTTGAGCACGAGCACGCCCTCTTCGGCTCCCCCGGCGACGCTCGCGTCGCCGCCCCCGACACCCACGACCTCGACCCCGGTACGCAGGCGGCGGGTCACCACCTGCTCGCCGCCGAACCCGAGGGGGTATTTCGCGCGGACGGTCAACGTGACGTCTGGGCGGGCACGACCGATCGCGGGTGCGATCGCGTGCACCGGGAGACGCACGCTCTGGCCCGGTTCCAGGCGCCCACGGAACGCGGCCTGAGAGAACGCCCAGCCCGGGCCCGCGTCGATGGCGGCGGCGTAGTCGAGCGGGATGCTCGCGTTGCCCGACAGCTCGATCGTCAGCTCGCTCAACACGCCCGACTCGGGCCCGACACGGATGACGCCGTCGAGTCGAACCCAGTCCGAATCGCGGAACGCGTCGAGCGCGTCGAAGCCCGCGCCATCGAACGCGTCGAGCCCCCGTGCGCCGTCGATCGGGATCAGGGCGACCGATTCGTCCTGTGCGCCGACGCGCACGTGCGTGACGTGCTGGAACGACGCGGCCTCGTAGTCGAGGTTCGTAAACGCGCCCGCCGGTCCGACCGAGCGGTAGTGGATGTTGTCTTTCGCGCCATCGTCGCGTGCGTACCGCTCGGCGCCAGCGAACACCGAGACCGGGCGCCCGTCCTCGAGGAGCACGTTCTCGATTGGCGCCCACCCGCCGTCCGTTCCATGCCAACGCGGGCGACGGACGAAGACGTACACACGCGCCGCGTCAGACGACGCGAGGTCTGTACGCACCCACTCGCGCAGCGCCCGCGTGCCCTCGGCATCCCGATCGGGGAGGAGGACGACGTGCGCCATCTTGTGGTCGAACGAGATCGGTTCGCCGGCGTCGCCCGGTGCGTGCCAGGGCACGCTTAGCTGGTCGAGCGCGGCCCGCTCCGGCTCGCCCGCGAGGCAGACCACGAAGTCAATGCCCAGCCAGCCGCCCATCTCGACGGCTTTCTCGACGATCGCTGTGCCCGCGGCGGGCCCGGGCTGCCGCTCGCCGAGGACCATGAACGACATCGATTCACCCGGCGGATCCACCCGCCCATGGGCGGCCGCGACCCACGGCCCGAGCAACACCGCGATGGCGGCGCCACAAGGCATGTACGACAGACAGCGAGACGTTCTCATCGGGACACTCCCTTGGCGGACCGTGCCCGGAGGATACCGGGACACGCGCGGGGCGACGACAAAGGGGCCGGCGCCCCGATCCGCCCCTCTCGCGGGGGGCGGGCCGGCGCGCCGACCCCGGTCGGTGTCGCCTACAGACGCGGTTTTCTTCCCGCCGATCGCGGGCTTACTGGCAGCCCTCCGAGAACAGCACCAGGAACTCGAGGACGTCGGAGAAGTCGATGACGCCGAAGTCGGGCGCCATGTCTGCGGAGGGATCCTCGAGGCTGAACGCGGCCAGGAACGACAGGACGTCGTCGAAGTTGAGCAGCCCGTGCGGCTCGGCCATGTCGGCGTGGCTGCACGGGTCGCACGGCTCGGGCTCGCTCGTGCCCTGGAACTCGAACGCGCCCATGTCCACCGTTGCACCGATGGCGCCGACGACTCCAGTATCCACGACGCCCGTGTCGTCGAGGACGCGGGGCTGGAGCCAGATGTCGAACTCATCGCCGAAGACCCCCTCGAGGAAGGGCGTGTTGGCGGCGTCGATGCACGGCGAGTTCTGCAGCAGGCTCACATCGCACTCCTCCTCGTCGTTCGGATTGACGAAGCGTGGGTCTTCGTCGATGTTGCCCCCCGCGTCGATGAAACCCGCCGGGATGTCGCCCTGTATGTCGCAGTACGCGACGATCGGGTCGCTCCCGCCGTTGGGCTCAAACTCAGGGGCGAAGATCTGGTCGGGGAAGTTGCCCCAGACGATGTCGTTGACGATGGCAATGTCGAGAGGGCCGGTGTTGTGGGCCCAAATGCCCCCGCCGAAGGGCGGGTAGCCGCGGAGGTCCTCGCCATTGGTCGCGTTGTCGTAGAAGGTGCAGTTGACGATATTGACGCCGGTGCCGTAGACGAAGACGCCGCCGCCGGCGCCGTCGGCGAAGTTGCCCTTGAAGACGGAGTTGATGATCTCGCCGAGCGGCTCGGGCTCCTCGCCTGCGCCGCGTCCGGGGACGCTGATCCCCTCGTGGCGGAGGGCGACGCCGCCGCCGACGACATCGGACTCCCAGCGCAAGAACTCCGGGGTCGCGGCGTTCTCGACGAACCAGGATCTCCGGATGGAGGAGAAGCCGTTGACGGCCTGGATGCCGCCGCCGCCGAGGTTGATGCAGATGTTGCGATAGAAGTACGAGTCGATGACGTCGAGATCGACGTCGCGGACGCCCACCGCGCCGCCGCCGCCGTAGCCGTAACTGACGTTGTACTCGAAATCGCACGAGTCGATGGAGAGCTCGCCCAGGTTGTGGGCGATGGCGCCGCCGCCGACCTCGCCCTCGATGCCCCGGCCGGGGTTGTTGTTGCAGTCGCCGCTCTCGTTGCTCTCGAAGTAGCAGTCCTTGAACATGGTGTCGCAGTCGTAGCCGAAGTAGGCGCCGCCGTCGCCGCACGTGTAGTTGTCGTAGAATTCGCACTCGGTGAACATGGGCGAGCCGTCCCTGCTAGAGACTGCACCGCCGACCAGGGCGTCGTTCCGCCTGAAGTAGCACGCGGTGACCCAGGTCTGGCGGAAGGTGTCGAGGCAGATGGCGCCGCCGAAGGTCAGGGCGTCGTTGTACTTGAACTCGCACTCGGTGAGTTCTAGCCCGCCGAAGGGGGCGACGTAGATGGCGCCGCCGCCGCCGTACTCGCTGTCGTTGCGGTTGAGCTTGCAGTTGTAGAAGTTGGGGCTGCCCTGGCGCCCGACGTAGACCGCGCCGCCGTCGAGCGAGGAGAAGTTGTCGTCGAAATCACAGTCGTAGAAATGCGATGCGCCCTTCTCGATGAAGACGGCGCCGCCGTAGAGGTCGGCGTGCCCGTTGTAGAAGCCCACGTTCCTGAACGTGGGGCTGGCGCCGTCGATGAAGACCAGGGCGCCCATGGTGATGTCAATGTCCATGCCGTCGAGGATGACGTTCTCGAGGGCCGCGTCCGCGGTCTCGCCCGAGTTGAAGGTCACCAGGCTGGGCGGGAGCACGCCGCGGGTGGGCTCGATCTCGGGGCGTGTGATGACCACGCACACGCCCTTGATACCTTCTTCATCGCCGCAGTCGCCGCGGACCGTGATGTCCTTGCCCAGGTAGTCGAGAATCTCGTAGTACGTGCCCTCGGCGACCAGGATCAGGTCGCCGTCCTCGGCGATGTCGATCGCCTCTTGGATCGTGGGCACGCACTCGGGCACGTGCAGCGTGGTGGTCTGGATGCTCAGGCGGACGTCGTCGTAGAGCGTCTGCGTGGTGATCCCGTCGGCGTGCGAGCCGAGCTTGATCGCCAGGTCGTAGCCGTTGACCGAGTCGTCGGCGATGTCGGCGACGATGGTCAACTCGATGAACTCGCCGTCGGCGGGGATGGCCGCGCCGATGTCGGTGCTGCTCACGTACGCGAGCTCTGTCCGCGAGTCGTCCGGGGCGACCGCCTCGAGGAGGATCTGGTACCCGCCGAACATCAGCGCGTCGTTGCGGGCGCCGACCATGATCTTGAGCGTGACCTGGTCGTCCTCGCACAACGAGACGTCCAGGATCTGCTCGGCGTAGTCATCTTCGGACAGGTTCGAGAACGCGACGTTGGCGCCCTCGGGAACCGGCCCGTTGAGGATGGGCATGAACTCGGGCGGGTTGAGCGGGCCGAACGCGTCGAAGTTCGACCACGGCGACACTCCGCCGAGCGCGAACATCCCGTCGTCGAGGACCGGATCCTCGAAGCCGGCGTTGACGATGGGCACATCGATCGGCGGGGCCGCGGCGGCGTGGGCGGCAATGACGGCAAGGGTCGCGATCGACGCGACCGCGGCGGACGGCTTCTTCCAACGGCTCATGATGCTTCTCCCCTCGAGACCTGATTCCCCCAAGAACTCCCGACAAGATAGAGGCGGCCACGCCCGATCCTGAAGGGTTTTCTTATCGGAAAGGCTTTGCGGGGCCGGGTTTGGACCGTGATCATGCGTTCTGGGGATGATGCTGTGAAGCTGGGGATTCTGCGCGGATTGGGATCTGGATCGTGCCCGGAGACGCGCCGCGGCGGTGCGCACGGACCGCGAGCCCCCCCAGCCGCCGGCAACATCCCGGGAAGGATTCGAACCTTCGACCTGCGGATTAGAAGTCCGCTGCTCTATCCAGCTGAGCTACCGGGACCCGGGGCGCCCCGGGGGGACGCCGCGACGGTAGAGTCTACGGCGCCGACGCCCCGGCGCTGACGGCGACCCACCATGGCTTCCCACCGCCCAACCCGCGCCGCGCTCGCCGCCTTTTTTCTCGCGTTCGCGAGCTCGCAGGCCCTTGCCGGCATTGCGATCCGCGTCGCGACGTTCAATCTTCACGACGTGCGGACCGCCGAGCTGCTCGACCCAGAGAACGAGCGTCTGCGAGGCCTGGCCGAGGTGATCCAGCGGATCCGCCCGAACGTGATCCTGCTCTCCGAGATCGCCTACGACGCGCCTGGGGCTCCCGACGTGCCCGCGGACACGGACGAGGACAACTCCGGGCGCAACGCCGCCCGTTTCGTCGAGAACTTCCTCTCACGCCCGCAGGCGCCCGGGCTCGAGCCGATCGCGTACCGCGCGTTCATGCGACCTTCGAATACCGGCGCCGCCAGCGGCTACGACCTCGACCGCTCGGGCGGGGCGATCGTCGAGTACCCGGCGCCGGGAGAAGACGACGAGCTGGCCCGGGCGTACGGCGGGGACTGCTGGGGATACGGCGAGTTCCCCGGGCAGTACGCGATGGCGCTGCTCGTGGATGAGCGGCTCGAACTGCAGGCCAAGCAGGCACGCACCTTCCGCCTCTTCCCCTGGGCGTACATGCCCGGCGCCCTGCGCCCCATGGTCCCGGGCACGTCGGTCCCCTGGTACGACGGCGATGCGGGCGATCGGATGCGGCTCTCGTCCAAGAGCCACTGGGACGTGCCGGTCGAACTGCCCGGCGGCGCGGTGGTGCACTTCCTGTGCGCCCACCCGACGCCCCCCGCCTTCGACGGCCCCGAAGGGCGCAACAAGCGGCGCAACCACGACGAGATCCGCTTCTGGGGCGACTACCTCGAGGACGCCGAGTACATCATCGACGACGCGGGGCGCCCGGGGGGCCTGGCGCCCGAGGCCCACTTCGTGATCCTGGGCGACCTGAACGCCGACACGGACGAGGGCAGTTCGATGTACAACCCGGTCGGGCGGTTCCTGCTCGCGTCGCCGCGAGTCGGGGCGGGCGAGGCGCCCACGGCGGACGTCGAGATCGATCGTCTCGACGCCGACGACACCGCCCGCTTCGGACTCCGCGTAGACTACGTGCTCCCCTCGGCGGCGCTCGAGACGCTGCGGACCGGGATCTGGCGGACGCCGCCGACGCTCGGCGCGGGCGTGGACGGCGGGGCGTCCTTCCCGAGTGATCATTTCCCGGTCTGGGCCGACATCGTCGTGCCAACGCCCACGCCGGCGGCCTCGGGCGATCCGGGCGACTAGACTCGGGTGATTCCTGCCCGGCCGGACGGATTCCGGCCACTCAGGAACCGCGAGGACCGCACAGGCGTGAGCCAGAGCCCGCTCATCATCGACGCCCGCGCCGACGCGATCACCGACGAAGTGCGGCGCCCGACGCTCGCCGCCCTCATCGAAACGACCAAGCCCGGCATCACCCGCCTGGTCACGATCACTGCCCTCGTCGGGTTCGCGCTGTCCGCGTTGACCCGGGGCGGGTGGGACGTGGGCACGCTCGCGGTCGCCGGCATCGGGACGGCGATCGGTACCGCCCTCACCGCGGGCGGCGCCAACGCGCTCAACCAGTGGCTCGAGGTCCCCCGCGACGCGTGCATGCAGCGCACCAAGGGGCGCCCGATCCCGGGCGGGCGCCTGCCCTCGGCGACCGTCGTCTGGTTCGGCACGTGCATCGCCCTGCTCGGCCTCGTGATTCTCGGGATTATGGCGGGCATCGTGCCCGCGATCGTTTCGCTCGCGTGCATCATCTCGTACGTCTTTGTCTACACGCCCATCAAGCCCCACACCGCGTGGTCTACGCTGGTGGGCGCGATCCCGGGCGCGCTGCCCCCGCTCATCGGGTGGACGGCGGCCGCCAAGCCCTTCGGCGCCGAGGCCGTCTTCGAGCCGGGCGGGCTGGTCCTCTTCGCGATCATGCTCGTCTGGCAGCTGCCCCACTTCATGGCGATCGCGTGGATCTACCGCGAGGACTACGCGCGCGGCGGGCTGCGGATGCTCCCGGTGCTCGACCCCTCGGGCGTGCGGACCGCGGGCGTGATGCTCGGGACCGCGGTCGTGCTCGTCGCGTGCACGCTCGCGCCAGCGTGGGCGATGCCCGGGCGCGTTGGGCTTGTTTACACGCTGTTCGCCGCGTTCTCGGGGCTGGTGTTCCTGGCCCTGTGCGTCCAATTCGCGACGGACCGGACACCCGCCAAGGCGCGGGCGGTGTTCATCGCCTCGGTGATTCACCTGCCGGTGCTGCTGATGGTGATGGTGGGCGAGGCCGCGGTCCGGGCGGCATTGTGAGCGGAGCACGCCCATGAGTGGTTCGATGCGGTCGCTGATTCTGCCTGTCGTGCTCGTGGCGGGCGTGGCGCTGCTTGGAGCGCTGGTCATGGTGTTCGTGATCCGCCCGGGCGTCGAACAAGGCGAGGTCGTGGCGCCGAGGTCCGACGATGTGCAACCGCAAACCGAGGTGGTGATCGAGCGGGGCCTGTATTCCGATTTCTTCATCCCCGAGTTTGAGCTCGCCGACCAGGACGGAGAGGCGGTTGACGAATCGATCCTCGAGGGCGAGTACACCGTCGTCGATTTCTTCTTCACGACCTGCCCGCTGGCGTGCCCGGGCATGAACGCGCAGATGCAGCGCGTTCAGGAGGCGACAGAGGGCACAAGTGTTCGCCTGCTGGGCATCTCGGTCTCGGGCGACTACGACACCCCCGAGATACTGCGTGCGTACGCCGGACGCCTGGCCGCGGACCCCGAGCGGTGGCGGCTGCTCACGGGCGAGCCGGCGTACGTCGCGTCGCTCGTCCGCGACGGCCTCAAGTTCGAGGTCGCTCCCGACGACTCGTTCGAGATCGAGCTGCCCGACGGCTCGACGATGTTCAACGTCCAGCACCCGACCAAGCTGCTGCTCATCGGACCCGATCGGCACGTCGTCGCGATGGCCGACTACCTCTCGCCCGAGCAGGTCACGGCCCTGATCGCGCGGGCGAGGGCGCTGGCCGGGGGCTGAAGCCTACGACGGGGCGTCGTGCCCGACACCCAGCGCCGCGCGGACCAACGCCGCGGCGTGGGGCGAGTTGAGTTCGCGCTTGCCGAAGCCGCGGGCCGCGCCCGCCTCGACGGCGGCGTCCTGCGCGTTCTCGAAGTTACTGATCAGGATCATGGGCGCCTTGCTGTCCTCACCGAGCCGCTGGATCAGCGCGATGCCCGACTCGTCGGGGAACGCGCCGTCCAGCACGCGGTTGACGACGAGCAGGTCTGCGTCGTCGAGGTGTTCGTGCAGTTCTTTGTCGGAGCCCGCCATCTCGACGCGATGCCCGGGCGCCGCCCGGCGCAGCATCGAGGACAGCATCCACGCGTCCGGGCGGCAGTGCCCGACCAGGACCACCGATCGCCCGCGTTCATTGCTCTGCTGATCCGACATCTCGACGCTCCATCCGTACGTGGGCGCGGTGCAGTGACAGGCGGGCCCCGCGGAGGTCAAAGCACCTGGGCTCTCCGCTTTGTTCCCGGATCGCGTCGGTGATGGCCACGAGTGTGCGCCGGGCGAGACTGTCGCCGCCGGCGCCGGTCAGGTCAACCAGAGCGCGGCGCACGAGCCCGCCAAGGACCGCGGGGGGTAGGCGGCGGAGTACCGCCCGATCCCACGCGACGGCGCCCGGGCCCGCGTCAACGCGTGCGCGCCGATCGGCCCGCACGGCGATTGCCTCGGTCGCATCGGCAGAATCTCGGCATGCCGCTGCGGACGTGGACGCCCGGTGCGCCGCGTCCGGCGCGACGCCCTTGATCGCGGGGATGACCCCGTGCCGCAGCGCGGCCCTCGTCCGCGACGTGTCCGCGTTGGTCCGGTCCTCGCGCCACACCCAGCCGGCGAGCTCGCAAACGCCCTCGGCCTCTGCCCGGTCGAGATCGAGCATCGGGCGGATGAGGCTGACCGCGCCCAGACGACGCGTCGGCGCGATCCCGCCGAGGCCCCTCGGGCCGGCGCCGCGGATCAGGCGCATGATCATCGTCTCGAGCTGGTCGTCGGCGTGGTGCCCGGTCGCGATGTGCGCGATCCCCGCTTCGAGGGCGACTGCTTTGAGCGCCGCGTAGCGGAGTGACCTGGCGTTGGACTCCTGGTTGCCCGGCTGCGCGTTGATCTCGACGCGACGCTCGACAAACTCCGCATCGAGTCGGGCGGCGAGCGCGGCGGCCGCGTCCCTGTCGCCCAGTGACTCGTCCTCACACCGCATGTCGTGGACCACGTGGGCGATGACCAGGCGGGCGGGGCTGCACGCGAGCGCGATCGCGAGGGCCGAGGAGTCCGCCCCGCCCGAACAGGCGACGAGCGTCGCCCGGTCGGCATCGCGAACCCCCACGCCGCCCGTCAGCGACCGCCAGGCGCAAAGAATGCGGCGGACCCTCTGGTCCGCCTTGATATCGATGGTCGGTGTCGCGGCGGGCGTCATCCCGAGATGGTAGAGTGCCGCCCCCGAGCGACACGGCAGAGGACGCCCCATGACCCTCCAGGACGAGGCAGACAAGCCGCTCTACGTCATCCGGCCCGCGGACGAGACGCAGGCGTCGACCGGCGTTGGCGACCAGCCCCAGGCCCAGCAGAGTTCCTCAATGTTCAACGACATGGCGCCGACGCTGCTGTTCGTCTTTGGGATGCTCGCACTCATCGCGGTTCTCTTCCGCCTGCTCCGCAAGAACTCGACACGCCAGGGCCCCGACGCCAACGCGACCCCGAGCGAGCGGATCGAGCGCATCCGGGGCGACGCGGGGGCGCGCGGGCGGGTGGAGACCTTCTCGGCAGAAGCAGAGGAGCTGACGCGGCGCCTCGGCGCGATCCTCGACAACAAGGCCGCCCGCCTCGAACTGCTCATCGACGAGGCGGACCAGCGGCTGACGGCGCTGGCCAAGGCGGAGTTCGCGCCTGGCGTGCGGACTCGGCCGCACGAGCCCGAGGCGCACGCGTTCCGCGCGAGCCCTGCGCCCGAAGAGAAGATGGACCCGATGCACCGCAAAATCTGCGAGCTGGCGGACGCGGGGCACGACCCGGTGCAGATCGCCCGGCAGCTCTCGCAGCCGATCGGGCAGGTCGAGCTCGTGCTCAATCTGCACAAGCGCCGGGCCTGAACGGCGCGGTCACGTCCGGCGCGCCGCGTCGAGGCACAGGATCTCAAAGACCAGGTGAGCCGCGAGAAGCGCGGTGATCCCCGTCGGGTCGCGGTCGGGGAGCACCTCGACGACGTCGCCCCCGACGACGCTTGCGCCCGCCAGCGACCGGACGGCGTCGAGCGCCTGCGCGGAGGTGAGACCACCGACGCTTGGCGTGCCGGTGCCGGGGGCGTACGCGGGGTCCACGGCGTCGATGTCGAAGCTGACGTAGGCCGGGTGCTCGCCCTGGCGGCGGACGAAGTCGCGGAGAGTCTGGGCGCCGTCGCGCGACGTGTACTCGTCGTAGGTCACGAGCGTGACGCCGTGCGCCTTGGCGTACTCGAGGTCCGTCGGGTTGTTCAGGGGCCCCTTGATCCCGACCGAGATCATGCGGCTCGGGTTCACCAGCCCGTCCTCGATCGCCCGGATGAATGGCGACGCGTGCCCCCACTTGCTCCCCCAGACCTCGTCAACCGTGTCCAGGTGCGAGTCGAAGTGCAGCAACGCCAGCCCACCCTCGGGTTCGCCCTGCCGCTGCCACGTCGCGCGGAGGTTTGCGTACGCGATCGAGTGGTCGCCGCCGACGGCGAGCAGCTTTGTGCCCGGGTCGCCCAGCCCCCTGGCAAACTCGGCGATGCCGTCGAGCGTGTCGCTGGGTGAGTACGGGCTCACGGGCGCGTCGCCCGCGTCCGCGAGCGACAGCACCTCGCACACATCCACGCCGTGGTGCATCGAGTACCGCTTGACGTACTGCGAGGCGTCGCGTATCGCCCGCGGCCCGAACCGGGCGCCGGGGCGGTAGGTCACACCCGAGTCGTACGGCACGCCGTAGACCGCCCAATCAAGCGGGCGCGATTCGGCGAGTACCAGCTCCAGCAACGGGTAGCGGCAGAAGGTGCTCACGCCCGCGAAGCGGGGGTTGCGGCGTGTGTCGGCGAGGATCGTCTTTGGCATGGGGCGAGTCTATCGCCGGGGCGAGCACAAGACGCCGCACTCGGGGCACGCATTCTGATCCGCCTGGAGGCGGTACCCACACGCAGCGCAGCGTCCGACGACAGATTTGCAGAGCCAGTCGATGAGGCGCCCGCCGCGGAAAAGGAGATAGAGCCCGGCGCCGAGCACGATCATGCTCGCGATGCCCTGCGGTAAGATGTATGAATATGCGCCGCCGAAGGTGGTCAGCGGTGCAAACTGTTGTCCGCTTGGAGTATTCACCCACGACACGATTGCTTGAGAAAGAAGCATCGCCACGCCGCTGAGGCTGGTGAGCGAGAACAGGAGCCCGAGACCACGGACGAGGAGCGTGAACCAGCCACGTTCGTTCATGGGGCGAGTCTATCCGAGGGCCGAGTCCCGGCACGGCGTGCCCCTCACCGCCAGCTTGTTATATTCCGACTCCGGAAGGAGCCCGCCGTGACGCACGCCGACCTGCCACCCCCCGCGCCCCCGGTCGTGCAGGCACGCCGCGCCGCCCGCCTCCCCGCGCTGCGGGTCGGCGAGATCCTCTCGGCCGGGCACCAGGTCATGTCGGCCAACTACGGCGTCATCCTCGGCGCCACGCTCCTGTTCATGGTCATCAACTTCGGCATCGGGCTAGTCGCGGGCGTCATCGACGCGATCATCGTCGGCCCGAACGCCATGATCCAGCCCGTCGCGACCGCGGGCCAGATCCTCGTCGCGACCCCGCTGGCCGTCGGCCCCGGCATGATTGCCGCGATGCGATTCCGCGACGGCTCGGGCGACATCAACACGCTCTTCATCGGCTTCACACGCTACGGGCCCGTCGTCCTCATCGCCCTCATCTCCGCCGCCATCTCGTGGGTGCTTATGTTCGTGGTCGGCGTCTCGTCCATCGGCCTGATGTCCTCGGGCACGACGATCGCCTACGTCCTCATCGCGATCATCGTGATCGTCGCCCTCGCCATTGCCATCTATATCTACGTCCGGTTCTGGTTCGGCTACCTCGTCTGCGTCGATCCCAAGGGGCCGCGACCCGGCCCGATCGAATCGCTCGCGACCTCGTGGCGGATGACGTCCGGGCGGGTCGTCCCGCTCATGTTCATCGGCGTCGTTTCCGGTCTGATCCTCGTGCTGACCTTCATCGCGCTGATCCTGCCGGGAGTGTTCTACGGTATGCCGCTGCTCTTCGGCATCACGGGCGTTGTCTATGTCGTCATGGCCCACCAGCGCGGCCTCGTCCCGCTCGGCGCCTACGACACCTGCCCGTTCTGCGACTACTCACTCTCGGGCGCGCAAGGTGCGACATGTCCCGAGTGCGGCGCTCTCGTGCCCGGGCGCGTCTAGGCGGGGTTCCGTTGTTTCACAACCAACCGCGCTCGAACGTCATCCCCGGCGCCAGCCCCGCGGCGTCGCCCGTCTCGACCATGCCCGCGATCGGGATCGCGGTGTAGTCGAGCGCGAACGCGCCCGCCGGGCGGTGGTTGCCCGACCAGCCGAGGCCGCCGAAGGGGAGCTTGCTGGAGGCGCCGGCTGTGCCGCAGTTCACGTTGACGCACCCGGCCCGAGCCTCGCCCATGAACCGCGAGATCGCCTTGTCGTCGTGCGAGAAGATCGAGGTCGCCAGGCCGTACCGCGTCGCGTTCGACTGCTCGATCGCCTCGTCGAGCGAGCCGATCGTCGCGATCCGCAGCAGCGGGCCGAAGACCTCCTCGTCGCACCCGGCATCGTCGGCGTCGATGGCGAAGCGGGGCACACGGACGATCGACGGCGTGAGATACCACCCCGCCGGGTCGTTCCCGGCCGGGTCGGGGATCGGCGTCGATCCGAGGAGCACCTCGCCGCCCGAGTTCGCCATCTGGCGCTGTGCGTCGAAGACCGCTGCCCTCGCCCCCTCGCTGATGATCGGCCCCATAAACACCGGGTGCTCGGCCCGAGGGTGGCCCACGATCAGCGTAGACGCCGCCTTGATGATCGCGGGGATCAGCGTGTCGGCGACCGACTCGTGCACGATCGCCCGGCGTGTGCACGTGCACCGCTGCCCGGTGGTGTTGAACGCGCAGCGGACGATCTCGACCGCCGCCTGGTGCAAGTCCGCGTCGGGCATCACGACCGCCGCGTTGTTCCCGCCCATCTCCAGGGCGACGATCTTGCCCGGCTGGTCGAGGTTCGCCTCCAGGATCTTGCGGCCCACGGGCCAGGACCCTGTGAACAGCACGCCGTCCACATCGCGGCGCGAGGCCAGGTCCGCCGCGATGTCGGCCCCGCCATGGACGAGGTTGAACACCCCCGCCGGCGCCCCCTCGGCCTCCAACGCCTCGTGGAACATCTCGGCGAGCAGCTGCCCCACCGCCGGCGTCTTGTCGCTGGGCTTGAAGACGATGGTGTTGCCGGTCAGCAGCGCGGGGACGATGTGTCCGTTGGGCAGATGGGCCGGGAAGTTGAACGGGCCCAGGACGCTCATCACGCCGTGCGGGCGGAACCAGCACCGGCCCGACTTGGTTTCGTTGAGTGGCACGTCGTAGGGCGTCACGCGGTGGCGCCCGCTGAACCCGCCCTGCTCGAGCGTGATCTCCACCTTCGACGCGAGCAAGCCCGCCTCCTGGCGAGATTCCCACAGCGCCTTGCCGGTCTCGTCGGCGATCAGCCCCGCGACGGCTTCAACGCGGTCCTTCGCGATCGACTGGAACCGGCGCAGCACCGCCTCGCGCTTCTCGATCGGCATCCGCGACCACGCGGGCAGGGCCTCGCGGGCCGCCGCGACCGCGTCGCTCGCGTGCGCAAGCATCGGGCGACCCGCCCAGACCGTCCGCGACGGCTCGGCGGGCGACGTGGACACAACGCCGCCGGGCGCCAGCTCGCGCCACGCCCCACCGATCAGGTCCGACGGCGGGTGTGACAAGGCCTCGTGCACGGTGCGTTCCTCTCCGACTGCTCGCTAGGGCTTCTGGGGGTGATCCAGTGTCGCAAGGATCTGGTCGATCCGGTCCTGGATGATCTGCGCGACGTCCGAGACCGGCAACGCGGCCAGCCGGCGCCCGGCGAGCTGGGCTCGCCGATGCTTGAGTTCCTCCCGGAGGTTGATCTCGGGCATGACCTCGCGTCGGCGCCGATCGGGCATGAAGTTCAACGGGCTGACCATGACGCCCGCCCCTGTCCCGGCGCCCAGGGCCGTGGCGACCTCGTCACCGATGGTGACGCTGCCCTCGTCGGGGAACCCGACCCTTGTGCGTACGGCGACAAACCCCGCCTCGGGCGTCTCGCTGCTCACGATCGCGTCGATCGTCCCGCCACCACCGACCCGGGCCTGGCGGGTCTTGCACGCTAGGGCGTTCAGCGTGCTCAGGTGCATCTCGAGGTGCGGCCCGGCATCGAAGGGGTCGATCCGCGTCGTCTGTTGGAAGCCGATGTCCTTGAGCATCTCCGCGGCCGGCCTCGTGCCCTCGGAGATCTGCCCGATCGAATCGAGCACCTCGTCGGGCAGCAGTGACAGGTTCACGAACTTGGGCAATAGCTCGTACATGAACTCACGCTTGTCGTTGTGCGTCGAGAGCCTGTCGGCGTCGTTGTAGCTCATGTTGATGAACTTGCGGGTCACCTGGCGCCAGAAGGCGGTGCCGTCGTTGTACCCGTCTACGGGCGCCATCATCTCGGTCAGCAGGCGGTCGGAGAACCACGCGCTGTGCGCCTTGAGGTAGTGGAAACGGGCGTAGCTGACGAGCTTGCCCAGGCCGCGCCCCCGGGTATCGTGCCGGAGCACGTTCCCGCCCAGCTCCGTCGGGTACCCGGTGTCCTGGAACAGGATCGCGTAGACGTGCTCCATGCGCCCCGAGACGACCATCCGCGAGGCATCGTCGGTCGAGCCGCCCGCGCCGGAGGCCGTCTTCGACAGCAACGCGCTCTCCCTGACGAGCATCAGGAGCTGGTACGACAGGTTCGGGTGGTCGCGGGCGATCATGCCGCCGCGGATCGCGGACGTGCCCAGGCACGAGCCGTCGGGCGACTCGAGCACGAGCATGTAGTTGTCGTGCGTCCGGTCGTGGTTCTTGGGCGGATCGATCTGGGCCTTGACGCGTCCGAACGACGCATCGCTGATGCCGATCATCTGCTCGAGCCGCTCGCCGAACGGCGGGAGGTTGATGAAGTTGCCCGTATGGGCCATCTCCAGAAGAGAAGGCACGTCCGAGGCGCGGGCTTGGCGGAGCCGGTACATCGTCTGCCCCTGTGCCGGCATTAGCCCGCGACCTTGGCGAGCCCACGTTCCACGCACTCGAACACACGCGGCCAGTCCTCGAACTTCATCACACCCAGGGGCGGGAGCATCCGCAGGTGGAACGGCCCGTGCCCGCAATAGAACAGCACGACGCCCTCGTCGAAGCAGGTCTTGCAGGCCTTGGTGATCTTGGCCTTGTCGCCACCGAAGGGCGTCATCCGCATCATCCCCCCGATGCCCCCGACGATGTCCTTGGCGCCGGGCGAACCGGGCACGTCCTCGACCTTCGGAAACCAGTCGGGGTGCTTGGCGGCCAGGGCCTTGACCTGCTCGCGGAATGCCTTGTGGTGACGGGCGTTGATGCCCGTGTCGCCGTAGAAGTCGCCGTCGCGGAGACGCTCGAGCACCCGGGTTCCCGCGGCGAACGCGCTGGCGGTCCCTGTGAACGTCCCCGAGAGCAGCCCCGCCTTGGGGTTGTACCGCTCCGTAAACAGTGTCGCGCACACCTGCGTCATCTTGCCCACGCAGAAGATGTCCACGTACTCGCCCAGGTCCAACGCCTCGTAGACGAACATCTGTTCTGTCCGCCCAAACGTCTGGATCTCGTCGTCCCAGACCGCGATGGAGTTGGCCCTGCAGCACTCCATGAGCGCCTTGAAGTAGTCACGCCGCGCGGTGTTGAACCCGCCCTCGCCCTGCACCAGCTCGAAGATGAAGCACGCGTGCTGGAGTGGGTAGCGGGCGATGTACTCGTTGAGCTTGACCAGCGAGGTGTCGATGAACTTGGTGACGCCGTCGCGCTCCGCGGCAACCTCGTCGAAGAACGGCATGTAATCGACCTGCGTCGAGAGCGGGATCCCCACGCGGGCGCCCGCAGAGTCGCCGATCTGGGCCATCGTCACGGTCCTGCCCATGAAGCAGTCTTTGAACGCGATGACGCGGCTGGCGGGCGCGTGTTTCTGGTAGCAGATTTTCAGGGCGTTCTCGTTGGCCAGGGCGCCCGTGGGCGAGAGGAAGCAGTGCTTGAGCCCGCTCTTGCGCCCGGCCAGCTCCAGCAGCGTCTCAGAGAACTCGTACCCCTCCCAGCCGGCCTGGAGGTTGCCGTGGTTGGTCGTGTCGCCGATCGCCGAGCGGACCTGGGCCCCGATGAGGTCGGTGTCCGAGTGCCCGAAGAAATGGACCCCGATGCCGGAGATCATGTCCCACTTGACCGAGCCGTCCATCAGCTCGACGAGCGCGCCGTTGCCGAGGCCCGAGCCGATGTACGGGTAGAGCAGGCCGCGTCCGCGCGTCTCGCCCGCCCGCTTCATGAACGATTCGTAGTCGTCGCCCAGCCCCTCGACAGGCCCGCGAATATCCGTGATCTGTGCGCTCTTGGCGCGCACCTCCGAGGTGATCGCGTCGATCGCCTGGGTGATCGCGGGGCTGTCCTGGAGTTGGGCGCCGAGTGTCGCGGCGCCGGTGGTCGTGCTCATCCGAATCTCCGTCAGTTCTCGTCCGTGCCGCGCTCGCTCAGACGCGCGATGAGGACGGCAAGGAGCTGGCAGCGCTCGACAAGGCTGTCCAGCTCGATCCATTCGTCGGGGGTGTGCAGCCCGCCGCCGCGGACGCCCAGGGTGTCGATCGTGGGCAGGCCCGCGTCCTGCATGATATTGCCGTCGCAGACGCCGCCGGTCTTGGTGAAGGGCAGGGTCTGCCCCAGCCCCACCGCCACTCCGCGTGCGCTCATGGCGAGTCGCTCGGTCCCCGGACTGAGTGGTTTGGCGGGGCGGTTGAAGCTCCGGCGCACCACAACCGCGGGCATCGCGTCGGGCTCGGTCTGGAGGGCGTCGAGCATGGCGCCGAGTTCATCGGCCACCTCGCGCGTCGGGAACCGCACGTTTCCCCACGCCCGGGCACGATCGGGGACCGCGTTGGTCGCATTGCCCCCGTTGATCGGTCCGATACTGATGATCCGCCCGGTCCCTGGCCCGGCCATCCGTCCGATCTCGACCAGGCACTCTGCGAGCTTGGTCACCGCGGAGACACCCTTGTCGAACTCACGCCCGACATGCGCTGCCCGCCCCTTGCACTCGATAACGAACTGGCCCGAGCCCATCCGTTCGACCGCCAGCTCGCCCCCTGGCAGGGCGGGCTCGAGGGCGATCCCGAAATCATGCTTGGCCGCCTCGGCCCGGATCGCGTTCTCCGAGTGGTAGCTGCCCGTCTCCTCGTCGACGTTCATCAGGAACGCCCAGGCCGCGTCGATGCCGATCTCCTCGATCGCCTCGAGCGCCGCGACCGCGATGACCAGCCCGCCCTTCATGTCCACGCACCCGGGCCCGGTCGCGGTCTTCCCGTCCGGCGCGATGCTCAGCTCGCGGAACGTTCCCGCAGGATCGTGCACCGTGTCCAGGTGCCCGGCGATGAGTATTTTTCGGCGACCCGGGCGATCGGCTCGTCGGCAGACCGTCGTGGGCGGGACATGCCCCGCGAACTCGTTGCCGTACAGCCACGCCGGACGCGGATCGCCCTCGACCAGCTCGAAACTTGACCCCAGCGCGGACAGCCGCGAAGAAAACCGCTCGCGGGTCTCGTCGATCGCGGCCTTGTTGAACCCGCCGGTCGCGAGGCCGACGTGCAGGCGCAGGTCATCGAGCAGGGCCTCACGCCGCCCCGCGATCGCATCGACCAGCCTGGTTTCTGTCGCGCTGAGCTTCAAGGGCCGACTCTAGGCCCTCAGGGGAGCAGCGCCGCCTCGACGGCCAGTGCCACGCCGCCGGCGCCCAGCGCCACGAGCGAGAGGATCTTGACCAGGCGGGCCTGACGGTCCGCGCCCAGGCGCCCGGCGTCCTGCCCGGCAAGCCGCATCAGGCGGCGTTGGCGCTCGCGGATCGAGCCGTGCCGCCACGTGAACTTGCCCGGGTCGATGCCGTTGAGGCGAGCGACGCGGTCGAGGGCGGAGGCCATCGTCGCCGACGCGTCCTCCTGGATAGTCACGTCCATGCGATCGCGAGTCATCCCGGACAGATGCTGGGCGGCGAACGCGTCGGCCTGCCACTCGAAACGGCGGCTCACGATCCCCAGCAGCACGATCACTCCCGCAAAGATCACGAGCATCGCTCCCCCGCTCACAAGGGTCTCGGTGAGCCCGAAGGTCCCGAGGGGTGTGAGCATGAGCAGCAGCTCCGCCACGAGCCCCACCGGAGCGGACACGATCAGGACCGACCCGAGAGCCGCGATACCCAACCAGAGCACGTGACGCCTTCGGACATGCCCGATCTCGTGTGCCGCGACCGCCTCGACCTCGCGATCCTCGAGCAGCTCGATCAGCCCATCGGTCAGGATGATGTACCGCAGGCGTGCGAGCAGGCCCAGGACGGCCGCGTTGACGATCGAGCCGCCGGTCCGCCAGACAAGGATGGATCGAACTCGAACGCCGTGCCGTGCGCACAGCTCGTGCAGATGCTCGCGCAGCGGGCCGTGCCCGAGGGGGACGGTGTCCCACATGCGGCGCATGATCGGCGGGCTGAGGGCGAGCACCCCGATGACGCCCGCCATCTGGGTAAGCGTGCCGAGACCGCCCTCCGGGTCCACACCCGCCGCGATGAGTACGGCGTCGCTCAGCTCGCCCCAACCCATGATCAGCAAGAGTGGCAGCCCCATGAACAGCACGCTCTGACGGAACGCCGCCCACGTGTAGCGCCATCGCTCCGGGAACGGGTGGATGGGGCGCCCCTCGTCGAGGCGCCGGAACAGCACGGCCTCGCGGACGCGCCGCTCGATCGGGTACATCGCCCAGTGCATCGCGCCGATGGACGCGATGGGCACGAGCAGGACGGCGAGTTCGTCGGCGAGGACCAGGTCGCCGATCACACCACGGACCAAGTCCAATGTGCCGAGCCCGAACACGTTCCACGCGTGCGTGAGAAAGACCGCCCAGCGGAAGACTCCCGCACCGTCCTCTGCCCGGCGGATCGCCCGGACCGAGCCGTGTCTGTCCATGGCCCGGGCGCACCGCCCGACCCAGGCGCACAGGAGCAGCCACAAGAGCGCGATCGGTGCGACCGAGAGTGTGAGTATCCAGGCGGCGGGCAGTGCGTCGGCGAGCGGGGGAGCACCGAACGTGTCGCGGGTGAACACGACGACGAACAACGCGATGATCAGGACCTGGTGCACGGATCATCCAAGCCGGGCAGGGCGGCCCGCGTTCAGCGTCGGATCTCGCCGAGATCGACGCTCGACCCGTCCGGGGCGATGCAGTCCACGTTCATCCGATCCCCCGAGAGCGAAGTGAACACGATGCCCGTCCGCCCGGACCGGTGCGCCTGGGAGATGTCGTCCTCGCTTGGGCCCGCGACCTCGCTGAGGCGTGTGGACCAGGCGTTGAGGCGGTAGTGCGCCAACGCCCTGTCCGAGTAGCGGACCATGTCCTCTCCGACGACGAACAGCTCGTCGCGTCCGCGGTCCCGCGCCCTGGGGCGGAACAGGATCAATCGCCAGTCGCCCTCGCCCGACTCCGAGCCGGCGTCCCGGCCCTGGAGCGTGCCGCCGTAGGACGTGTCGTTGTCGTCGCGGTCGGCGTCGGCGTACAAGAACACACGCTCGACAACCGCCGGATCATGGACCGCCTCGTCCACGACGAGCAGCGTCAGCAGGTCTGCCCAGTCGAGGCGGTCGGCCCAGTCGCGGAGGCGGTAGGCACGCCCGGTCCGCTTGACGCGCAGCTCCTTGGTCCGCCGATGCACCGTCCGCCCGCCCAGGCGTGTGTCCAGTTCGGCGAGCAGACGCGGGCGCGAGGCGGTGATCCAATCACTCCGGTTGACCGAGGCCCATCTGACGGCCTCGGCGTGTCGGAGTTCAAGCCCGTTGCGCTGCTCGCCCTCGAGCGTCGCGACCGCGCCGGCCGCATCACGCCACCACGCCTCGTTCTTCTGGCGTTCGTCGGCGGACCCCTCGTGCAGCAGCGAGCGGAGCCAGGCCAGCTCCATCGAGGTCTGGGGGACGCAGGCCAGTTCGTGCAGGCAGCGCCGCAGGTCATTCACGATCCCAGTTGCGTCGGCCGGCAGGTCCACCTGACCGCCGACCCGCAAGAGCAACGAGGAACGGACCTCGCCGCCAGGGTCGAGGCGTGAGAGCAGCTCCCACGCGTCGTCGCGTGTGCCCTCACGCCAGCGGGCGTCGTCCCAACCGGGCGGCGGCGGGCCGGGCTCGAGGAAGACGTCAAAGACGACCGCCCCGAGTGTCTCGCCCGGGTGCAGCGCCTCGATCGCCGCGCGTTCGGTCCGGATGCCGTCGTCCACGTCGTCGATCGGGCGTGCGTAGCTGCGCACGAGCGGGCTGGTAAGCTCGCCCCAGCCGTTCTCGCCCGCGGCCTGCGAGAGGATCGCGACGATTGTGCGTTCACGCTCCCGCGGGAGCATCGCGCCCGCGAGCGCCCGCGATTCGGCACGCCCCTCGGGCGAACGGTCGTTCATGAGCGTGCGGACGATCT
Source organism: Phycisphaerales bacterium (assembly GCA_029260515.1). Taxonomy (GTDB): domain Bacteria; phylum Planctomycetota; class Phycisphaerae; order Phycisphaerales; family UBA1924; genus JAJRXR01. The sequence continues at coordinate 22,429 of JAJDDC010000048.1, forward strand.
GCTCGCGGATGGGCAGGGGGGTCGAGATCGAGCGGGCGAGGTCTCGCATCGCGGCGCGCGTCTCGTCGCGGTCCCGCGCCCCGCCCTCGACCTCGGTCCACGCGAACTCGGCCGCCTCGACCCGGTCGCGAACGGCGAGGTCCGGGTTCCTCAGGTCGAGCAGAGGGTCCCCGGTGGGGTGGGTCTGGTTCGATCGGCAGCCGGAGCCGCCGATAACGCTCAGAGCGAGCACGAGAGCCCCGGTGATCCGCCGCCTTGCGTACATGGGGCAGGAGTGTACCGGCCCGGATCGAGCAGGAAGCTGAGAGTGATTCCAGCCTATCCGGCTACAATGCCCTCGTCGGCGCCCCTGCGCCGCCGAGCCAGGGCACGGACGACCCACGGAGCGGCATCTCATGACACCAGACGAGCAGATCCCGTCCGATCCCAAGGTCGTCCTCGCCCAGGTCGCCCGCGTGATCGATCTCATCCGCCCTGCGATCCAGGCCGACGGCGGCGATGTCGAGCTGATCGATGTGGATCACGAGGGGATCGTGCGGATCCGTCTGCACGGGGCCTGCGTGGGGTGCCCGTCGAGCACGATGACGCTTAAGCTTGGTATTGAACGGAACTTGCGCGAGCATGTCCCGTCTGTAGCGGGCGTCGAAGCGGTCGACTGACGCACGAGGTTCCGGGTTCAGATACTGCGCTTTTGTCTGGGGGTCCCCGACGCTATCCTCTTGTCGTTGCGTGGCCTGGGAGGACTCCGGGCCCTTCACGGAGACGGGAGCCGTCTGATGTTGGTCATCACAAGACGCGAGGGGGAGGAGGTCGTCATCGGCGATCCCCGCAACCCGATCGGCGTCGTCCGCATCGCCTCGGTCAAGGGGGAACGCGTCCGCGTGGCGTTTGATTTCCCCCGCGAGGTCGAGATTCATCGGCGCGAGATCGCAGAGCAGATCCTCGCCGAGGACACCGCGGTCGATTCCAAGCCTGACGTCATCGGCGAGATCAAGCCGGCGACCTCGGCAGCGCACTAAACCGCCGGGCCACCCACGCCCGCCGCCGCCCGATGGGCGACGCGATCATGTCACTCTCGCAAAACGGGGTGTGGCCGACTCACTCCGGCGTGCCGGAGCTGAGGTCGTAGACCCACCCGTCGAGCGCCCGGTCCCCAGCCTTCAGCTGTGCCGCCTCGAAGAAGAGCTTCAACTCGCGCTCCGCGGCCTCTGGGCTGTCCGAGCCGTGGATCAGGTTAAAGCTGTTGGAGACGCCGTAGTCGCCGCGGATCGTCCCGGGCTCGGCGTTGGACCCGAACGTCGCGCCCATCATCTTGCGGCAGATCGCGATCGCGCCGACACCCTGCACCGCCATGACCACGACCGGGCTGGAGGTCATGAACGTGACAAGCCCAGAGTAGAACGGCTTGCCCTGGTGCGACTCGTAGTGCTTGGCGGCCAGTTCGCTCGAGATCTTCATCATCTTCATCCCGACGATGAGCAGGCCCTTGTCCTCGAAGCGGGAGATGATCTGGCCCGTCAGGCCGCGCTGGACGGCGTCGGGCTTCAGGATGATGAGCGTGGTTTGCATCGTCGGATCCCCTGTGAACTAACGCCCCGGGTGTTCCGGGGGGCGGAAGCATAGCCCGCGCGCCGGGCGGGCAGGCTCAGCCGGAGTTCCAGATGGGCCGCACGAGCGTCAACGCGGCTTCGATCGCGGCGCCCCCGCCCCTCAACCCAACGACGGAGCAGGCCGCGAGCACCACGAGGAAGAGCACCACGAGGGCGCCTGTCGCGAGCGGGCCCGGCCAGGGCGCCCCGGGCGGCGTGTGGCGTTGGATCGTCCCTCCGAACACCTTCATGGCCCCCGCGAAGCACCCAGCGACGCCCAACAACCAGAGCAGGAACCCCACAATCACCAGCGTGCCGACGAGCAACCCGTCGTTGTACGACCACCGGTCGATGAGCGCGACGGCGAGGATGATGGCGGCCGCGGGCGCGGTCATGAGCCACGGGCCATGGAGCCACGGCAGAGCGCGGAGCCAGGCCGTCCGGAGCATGCCCCGCTCCCACGGACGCGCGGGCATCGCCCCCGCCCACCCGATCAGCCCGGTCCCGAAGATCCCGATACCCAGCATCGCGATCGAGACCGCGCCGCCGACGAGCGAACGCGATACCACTCCTGCGCCGATGCCGTAGACAAGGATCACGATCACCCAGCGCACCGCGTGGCGGATGATCGTCCGGGGCAGCTCGCGCTCGAGTTCACCCCGCGCTCGTGCCGCCGCCAGGTGGCTCTCGTCGAGCGCCAGCCCGCACTCGGGGCACGCGGGGCACGAGAGGCCCCCGATCTCGTAGCCGCACGCCAGGCACCGCATGGATTCCGTGTCGGCGTCCATCCGAACGAATCTACCGAAGGGGCGCCCGCTGTGTTCGTGCGTGCGTCCAGGGAGGGGCGGCGCCCTCGGTGTGGCCCCGCTATCCTCCGCCCACAAGGACGTTTTCCGGAGTTACAAGCCCGCCACGGAGGGTGGAAATGACCATGGCCCCGGCCAGGCCCTCGCGCGCCAACACGAAGAAGAAGTCTGGCGCCCGCAAGGGCGACAAGCCCGATACGCGTTCCCAGGCGACCGCAGAGTCGCTCGCCTCGGGCCAGCGCGAGATCTCCGTCTCCGAGTTCTTCGCCAAGAACCGGCACCTGCTCGGGTTCGACAACCCACGCAAGGCGCTGCTCACGACGATCAAAGAGGCCGTGGACAACGCCCTCGACGCGTGCGAGGAGTCGGGCATCCTGCCCGACATCGAGGTCAAGATCGAGGAGATTACGCCCCCGCCCTCGGCGTCCAAGCCCGGTCGCTACCGCGTGACCGTTACCGACAACGGCCCGGGCATCGTCCGGCGACAGGTCGAGAACATCTTCGGCAAACTCCTCTACGGCTCCAAGTTCCACCGTATGAAGATGTCGAGGGGCCAGCAGGGCATCGGCATCTCCGCCGCCGGCATGTACGGCCTCATGACCACCGGCAAGCCCATGGTCATCCACACCAAGCCCAAGAAGTCGAAGCCCGCCCACCACATCGAGCTGGCGATGGACACCACCAAGAACAAGCCCGAGGTCACGGTGGACATCGAGACCGACGACTTCCCGGTGACCAGTTCGGGCACGGGCACGATGGTCGCTATCGACCTCGACGCCCGCTACCAGCGCGGCAAGGTCAGCGTCGAGGCCTACCTCGAACAGACCGCCATCGCCAATCCGCACGCGCAGATCACCTTCATCCCCCCGGGCAAGGCGGGCGAGGATCCGACGCTCGATGACGCGGAAGACAAGAGGAAGGGCAGGGACGCGGGCGAGTCGGGCCAGATCGTCCGCACGACCGAGCACGCCGACCGGATCGAGTACCCCCGCACCATCGACGAGCTGCCCGACGAGACGACGGAGATCAAGCCGCACCCCTACGGCGTCGAGCTGGGCATGTTCCTGCGGATGCTCAAGTCCACCGACGAGAAGCAACTGGCGGGATTTTACAAGAACGAGTTCTGCCGCGTCCCGCCGTCGATCGTCAAGGAGATCACCAAGGCCGCGAGCACCAAGTCGAAGTCGATCACTGGCCAATCTTGGGTCAAGACGGTGGATCACGTGGACGCCGAGCGGCTCTACACGGCCCTCCAGGACGCCAAGCTCCGCGCCCCCCCCACCGACTGTCTGGCGCCGATCGGCGTCCGCCAGATGCTCGCCGGCATGCTCAAGGGCGTGAAGGCCGAGTTCTACGCCGCCAGCACGCGGGCGCCGGCGGTGTACCGGGGTAACCCGTTCCAGATCGAGGCCGCGATCGCCTTCGGCGGCGACCTGCCGGGCGACGAATCGGCCCGGGTCATCCGCTTCGCCAACCGCGTGCCGTTGCTGTATCAGCAGTCCGCGTGCAGCGCCTTCAAGAGCGTTGTCGAGACGGGCTGGCGGAACTACGGCCTCTCGCAGCCGCGGGGCGCCGCCCCGGTCGGGCCCCTCGTGGTCATGATCCACATGGCCTCGGTCTGGGTGCCTTTCACCAGCGAGTCTAAGGAGGCGATCGCGGACTACGACGAGATCCGCAAGGAGATGCGGCTGGCGCTGCAGGAGTGCGGGCGCAAGCTGGGCACGTACGTCCGCCGCCGCCAGAAGATGAAACGCGAGGGCGAGCGACGCGACGTCTTCGAGCGCTACATCGGCGAGATCTCGCGGAGCTGCGCGGCGCTCACGGGCAAGGACGCCGAGAAGATCTACGAGGCGCTCCTGGCCCAGGCCAAGGCCCGCACCGAGATCGCCGACGCCGAGCTCGACGAGGACGGCAACATCATCAAGGACGAGTCCAACGGGCGACTCGACGCCGACGACGGCGTCATCATCGTCAACGGCTCGGGCCCGAACCCGGTCGCGCCCGTCGAGGACGCGAAGCCGACCAAGAAGCGATCGAACGCAAAGGGCGCGAAGGCCCCGAAGAAGGGCAAGAAATCAGCGGGCAAGGGCGCCGCCGGCAAGGACGACTCGGGCCTCTTCAACTGAGCAATACATGGCCAAGAAGAAGACAATCAAGAAGGTCCGGCGCAAGGTTGACGCCAAGGCGACACCCGCCGAGAAAGCGTCCACGAAGAAGATCCCCGGCAAGAAGGTCGCCAAGCAGGCTTCGCTGCAGGCCAACAAGACCGGGCGGTCCAGGGCCAAGGCGGTCAACGTCGCCGACCGCGATGCGCGGACGCGTGAGTCGATCGAATCGTTCGCCGCCCGCGTCGCAGCGGACGCCCTCGGCGGGACCGAGCCCTCGCTCGACATCCCCACGCGGAGCCTGTCGAACACGAACTGGAACAAGAGCCGCAAGATCCTGGAGATGGGCGACTCGACGACAGAGCGTCTGCTCTTCAACCTGGGGCACGCGAAGAAGTTCATGCAGACCATGCTGTCCGCCCAGGGCGTCAACGAGCTGCTCGACGCGGGCAAAACGCTCAGCCTTCGTGGTATGTATTACAAGGGCCTGCACACCATCCAGGGGACGAAGGAGAAGACTTTCTCCGACCAGACCGAGTCCGACTCGGTGCTCGAGGACCTGGAGGTCGCGCTTGGTTCTTTACGAGAAGAACTGCACATCTTCGCCAAGAAGGCGGGCACGATGGTCGGCGCCATCACGCTGATCGACTCTGGCGACGAGATCGACTGCCGTCGCATGGGCTCGGGCGGGTACGCGATCCCCTCGATCGTCGAGCCGGACGTGATCCAGTTCAAGAAAGTCGACGCGGACTTCGTGCTGCACGTCGAGAAGAACACGGTCTGGAGCCGCTTCAACGAGGACCGCTTCTGGGAGAAGCACAACTGCATCCTGACCGAGGGGGGCGGCCAGCCGCCGCGGGGCGTCCGCCGGCTCCTTCACAGGCTCAACAAAGAGCACGGCCTGCCCATCATCTGCCTGCTCGACTGCGACCCCTGGGGGCACTACATCTACTCCGTCATCAAGCAGGGCTCGATCTCGCTCGCGTTCGAGTCGTCGCGCCTGGCGATCCCCGAGGCCAGGTTCCTCGGCATCCGCGCCAAGGACTACGACGCCTGCGACCTGACCGACGACGTCCAGATCGACCTCAACGACCGCGACATCACCCGCGCCAAGCAGATCATGGACTACCCCTGGTTCCGCGAGAAGCCGGCGTGGCAAAAAGAGATCAAGAAGATGCTCTCGAACGGCTTCAAGATGGAGGTCGAAAGCCTCATCACCAAGGACATCAGCTACGTGACCGAGACCTACGTGCCGGAGCGGTTGAAGGCGGAGGATTGGCTGTCGTGAACGCCCGCCGCGGCGGTGACGCTGGACTGCCCAAGGACAACTGAGGCCTGAACGACAGCCCCGGGTAGAATGGCCGAAGCGGCGCGGCTGGCGCGCGGCCGCGCGACCGACGGAGCCCCCCATGCCAACGACAACGCCCGAGCACGACAAACGCGTCGCCGAGCTGACTTTCTCATCGGTGTACCCGCACTATGTGGCCAAGGTCGAGAAGAAGGGGCGGACCAAGGAAGAACTACACGAGGTCATCGCCTGGCTGACCGGCTTCAACGACAAGCAGATCCAGAAGCAGATTGACGACGAGGTCACGTTCAAGGAGTTTTTCAAGAGAGCGAAGCTCAACCCGAAGGCGAAGCTGATCACGGGCGTTATCTGCGGCTACAGGGTCGAGGAGATCGAGACCCCGCTCACACGGAAGGCCCGCTACCTCGACAAGCTCGTCGACGAACTCGCCAAGGGCAAGAAGATGGAGAAGATCCTCCGCGCCGGGTGAAGCGGGTCAAGCGAACGGCGCGGTGATGCGGATGGTGAACCGCATCAGCCGCCCTCGCTCAGCATCCCCGTCTGCCACATCATGAAGATCCGCTGGTCGGCCACGTCGCGCACGCGCAGGTGCAGCGGCTTGCCCTGGCCGTGGCCCGCGTCTCGGTCCACCCACAGCAGGATCGGCTCGCGCTCCTGGTCGGACGCGGTCGAGTTCTGCATCAGGGCGGCCATCTTCCGCGCGTGCAGCGGGTGCACCCGCGAGTCGTTCTCGCCGGCGGTGAACAGCACCGCCGGGTACTTGGTCCCGGGCTTGACGTTCTGGTACGGCGAGTACGCCCGGATGAACTCGAACTGCTTGGGGTCTTCGCTCGACCCGTACTCGGGCACCCAGTACTTGGCCATCAGGAAGTCCTGGTACCGGAGCATGTCCAGCAGCGGCACGGCCGAGATCGCGGCGGTGAACAGGTCGGGGCGCTGGGTCACGACGGCGCCCGTCAACAGCCCGCCGTTGGACCCGCCGGCGATTCCCAGCCGCTCGGGCTTGGTGTAGCCCTTCTCGATGAGCCACTCGGCGGCGCCGATGAAGTCGTCGAAGACGTTCTGCTTGTTCTCGAGCATGCCCGCGCGGTGCCATGCGTCGCCGTACTCGCCGCCGCCACGCAGGTTCGGGATCGCGTACACCCCGCCCTTCTCGTACCAGGGGTACATGGTGGCGCTGAAAAATGGTGTGATGGAGATGTTGAACCCGCCGTAGCCGTAGAGGATGGTCGGGTTATCGCCGTCGAGTTCGATGTCCTTGCGGTGGACGAGGAACATGCTGACGGGCGTGCCGTCCTTGCTCGGGTAGCTGACCTGCTGGACCGTGATCATGTCCGGGTTCACCGGCACGTCCGGGCGCTCCCAGAGCGTCCGCTCGCCGCTGGCCAGGTCCACGCGGTAGATGCTCCGGGGCATGTTGAAGCTGGCGAAGGTGAGGAACGCCTCGCTCCGGTCGTCGTCGGCCGCGAGCGAGCCCGAGCCGATGCCGGGCATCTCCAGGTCGCCCAGGGACCCGCCCCGCAAGTCGAACATCGCGATCCGCGTCGCGGCCCGGTCCATGTACTGCACCGCGATCCGCCCGCGCGAGAACGTGACGCCCTTGATGACCTGGCTCGCGTGCTCGGGGACAAGATCGGTCCAGCTGGCGATCCCGGGGTTGTTGAGGTCGATCGCGACGACGCGTCCCTTGGGGGCGCCGTAGGTCGTCTGGGTGATGAGCGTGTCGCCGACGAAGTGGGACGATCCGATCGTGCCGTTGACGCCGATGGCGGCGGGCACGAGGTCCAGCTCGCCCGTGCGGCGCCAGTGGTCGAGGTCCGCGACCCAGAAGTCCATGTCCGCCGTGGACGTGTAGTAGATCACACCCAGCCAGCGCCCGTCCTCGCTCGGGAACCCGCCCGGGCCCCAGGTGGTCTTCAGCTGCGCCTTGCGCTCGGCCGAGACCGAATCGCCGTAGAAGAAGTCGATGTCGTGCTGGCGGAACAGGACCTTGTCCTGGCGGTGGTGCGTGCCCAGCACGTGGTGCTTGAGCACGGACGAGTACGCGTCGTCGAGGTCCTCGAGGCGCTGGTAGAAGAAGCCCTGCGAGTCCGCGTCCCAGCCCGCGAGGTTGACCTTGCCAGGGATCTCCTCGGCCAGCCACCCGCCCGTGTCCACGTCCATGACGTAGAGCGTCGAGTTCTCGTCGCCCGCGGCGTACATGCCGAACGCGAGCAGCGAGCCGTCCTCGTTGGGCCTGTACCACGAGACAGTGGTCAGGCCCGACTCGTCGATGGTGTTGGGGTCGAGCAGGACGCGGGGCTCGCCGTCGTGCGACTCGCGGACGTACACAACCGGCTGGGCCTGGGCGCCCTCGCGCTTGGTGTAGAAGTAGCGCGTGCCCGCCATCGTGGGCGCCGAGACCGCGCCGACCTCCATCAGCTCGCGGAGCCGCGCCTCGAGCGAGCGGCGTCCGGGCAGGTTGTCCAGCACGCCCCGCGTGTACCCGTTCTGCGCGTTGGTCCAAGTGCCGACCTCGTCGGTCAGGACGCCCATCCGTTCGGGGTCGGAGTTGTCGCCCTCCAGCCAGCGGTACGCGTCCGTCAGCTCGACGCCGTTGATCGTCTCGGTGACGGGTCGGGACTCGGTCTCGGGCGGCGCCGCGAGAGCGACGAGGGCCGAACCGGCCAGACACGACAGCACCGCGATTGAACGTCTGAGCATGAGATCGCCTCCGTGGGGGGTCGCCCCATCCTACCGGCCAGACCGCAGAGAGTTCAGGGTCGCTGACAGGGTGCGGGCTCTACTGCACCAGGCCCTTTGTGAGCCGCATGAACGCGGTCTCCAGGTTCACCGGCTCCTCGTCGAACTTGGTCAGGCGGAAGCCGTTGTTGACGAGGATGTTGGGCAGGTCGGTCGCCGACCCGCCCTTGGTCGCGTCGAAGCCGATGTGGATCAGGCGCCCGTCGCCGACGGAGGTATCGCCGTTGTCCACGACGCCGACCTTCTCGACACCAGGCGCCTTGGCGAGCAGCTCCGCGGCCTGATCCGTCCGTTCTGCGACGCCGATGTGGATCACGTGCCCGACGCGGGCCCGGCGGAGGATCTCCGATACCGACCCCGAGAACAGCAGCTGCCCCCGCTCGATGATGCCGACCATGTTGCACAGCTCGGCCAGTTCGTGCAGGATGTGGCTCGAGATCAGGATCGTCTTGCCCATCCGTTTGAGTTCCTTGAGCAGCTCGCGGATCTCGATGCGGGCGCGTGGGTCCAGGCCCGAGGCGGGCTCGTCCATGAGCAAGACCTTCGGATCGTGCAGGAGCACGCGGGCGATCGACAGGCGCTGCTGCATGCCGCGCGAGAGGCTGTTGACCTCCGCCGTCGCCTTGTAGGTCAGGTCGGTGAGCTCGAGGACATCCTGCACGACCTTCTTGCGCTGCTGGCCGTGGATGTTGTACGCCGCGGCGAAGAACTCGAGGTACTCGGTGACCACCATGTCCTCGTACGCGCCCATGAAATCGGGCACGTACCCGATCAGCGGGCGGATCTGGCGGTTCTGGTACCCGATCGTGAGCCCGCCGATCTGGGCCTGGCCGCTCGAGGGCTTGAGCAGCGTCGCCAGGATCTTGATTGTGGTCGTCTTGCCGGCGCCGTTGGGGCCGATGAACCCGTAGCAGTCCCCCTCCTCGATCGAGAGATTCAGCGAGTCGAGCGCGATCAGCTCGCCGTAGCGTTTGGTCAGGTTGACAGTCTCGATCATCGCCACGGAATCGGTTCCTGTCTCGTCGCGTCCTCGGTCACCCGTCGTCCGTGACCTCGTCCGTGGGGGTTGCATCGTCGGGCGCGGACGGCGCGGCCGGGTTCGCGGGCAGAGGATAGACCCACGAGATCAGCGTCCGCCCGCCAGAGACCGGCGCGGGGCGCCCGTTGACCGTCAAGGGAACCGGCCCCTCGGCGCCACGCGGGTTCTCGACCCAGCCGAGCAGGATCACGCACGGGCGTGTGAACCACTGCCCGAGGTCGAGCCCGTGCGTCTCGGACCGGCGCGCCAGGCGATCGCCCGCCCCGCTCTGCTCGAAGTTGGGCGCGAGGAGCATCGGGAACAGTTCCAGGCCGTAGTACCGCGTCATCGCGCTGCCCGAATCAGCGCGCCCAAAATCGCTGATGATCGGCTTGCCCGCGCGGAGCAGGATCTCCGCGTACTTGTCGAACGCCGCGTCGCTCAGTGTGCCCGCTCTCGAGACGTCCTCGTACAGGTTGAGCCTCCGCCCGGGCGCCCAGGGGTCTTTCCATTTGAACGAGTACGACAAGAACGGGGCGCTGGGCCCCATCCTCCCACTCACGATCCTGGGGCGTTGGACCACGACCACCACCAGATCCTGCACGTCCGCGGGCAGGTCGTGCTCGAGCAGGCCATGCACACGTCCGCCCTCGTCGATCCACAGCCGCGCATCGCCGACCTCGCCGGCCGCCGCGACCGGGACGGGCATCGACCACCGCGCCTCGCCCACCCAGTCCGCCCGGACTTGCTTCACGGTCGAGCGCGTCGGCACGCGCATCGAATCGGGCCGCCGCCCGTCCACGCGGTACTCGCGGTTGTCGGGGAACGATGACGCCTTGAATACCTCTGTCACGGGCGGGGACCACGGGCTGATGAGCGCAACACGCCACGACGAGGCGGTGTCGTTCCCGCTCCCGACGCCGATCGTGCCCTCGCCGTAGCTGGGCAGGAGCACGCTCGCCCACGTCCGCGCCCGCTGCAGGCTCTGGCCGTGCACCTGGTGGAGAAACGTGAGCTGAACCGCCTCGACGCGGCGTGGCCTGATCGCGGTCGCCCCCGTCCACGCGATCGCGGTGAAGACCCCCACTGCCGCGACGAACGCGACCCATGCGTGGCGTTTCTGCTTGAGCTTGCTCAGCGCCGCGAACCCGCCCGGGCCCGCGATAACCCAGTAGAGCGCGAAGACCACGATCCCGAGCAGCACGCCGACGTACGCCCGACCGGATTTGGCGATCTCGCCCGGGATATCCGTGTCAAACGAGAGCGGGGTCCGCTGAGAGCCCTGGGCCTTGCGCCACACCTGCGAGGTCTCGTCCAGGTCTACGCGCCGTCCGAGCACCCGATTCCAGAACTGGTCGGCCTCGGGCAGGCTGATCGCCGACAGCTTCGGGTCAGCCAGGTCGAGGCCGACAAGCGTGACGGCCCCGCCCGCGTGTGTCCGGCTCACGACGACGGCCCGCCCATCGGGTGACGCGATGATCGGCGTCGCGTCCGAGGGCGCGGCGTCGGGGTTGGGATCCAAGAAGCGCACGCTCGCGTCGGTGGGCAGCACGATGTCCGCCCGCTTGGTCAGAAGATATCGGTACGGGTCCAGGTCCACGCCGCCCGCCTGCTCGCCGGGCAGCGCGTCGGGCAGCAGGTCGAACAACGGGTTCGACCGCGCCAGCCACTCCTGCCCGACCGAAGGCAGGACGACGACGAGGCGCCCGCCCCACTCGATCCATCCGCGCAGCGCCCGCGTCTGCTCGGGCGAGAGGCGCAGCGGGTCCGGGCTCCGCGCCCCGCCCCAGACGAGCACGTCGAACTGCATCAGCCCCTGCGGGCGGTCCGGGATGTCGGCAAGGTCCATGCCGACCACCCGCGAGAGTTCGTGCCCGGTGATGTGGTTGTCGCCGATCGAGCCGCGGCGTGAGAGGTCGTACCCACGCAGCCCGAACGTGGACTGCCCGAGCACGCCGATCATGCCCTGGCTCTTGTCGAGCACGCCCGAAGTCGTCGCCCCGAGCCTCGCCAGCGGGCGATTCCCGGGCTCGAACGCCAGGGCGCCCTCTCGGTCGCGGTCCTCGCCGCTCTTGGGCCAGGCGCTGATCGTGATCGGCGTCCCCTGGTCGAACTCCCACCCGAGGCGTGTGTAGAGCCAGAACGACTGGGCCGAGCCCGGGTTGGACGTGATCGCTCGGTCGTACACCGGGCGGTCGCCATCGGGGTCCTCGCCCTCGATCCGGAGAATTAGGTCCCGCTGCTCGAGCCCGCGGTCGGCGACCTCGACGAGCACGCCGACCCACTCGCCCTGGCGGCAGACCCCGCCGGGCCCAAACCGCGCGACACGTAGCTCGAGATCGCCCCCGACACCGCCCGCGTCGGTCTGGGCTTGGGCCGGGAGCGCCGCCCACACAGCCACCAGCGTCCCCAGCGCGGCCAGCAGCGAACTCGTCCAGGGTCGTCGCATCGTGCGTCGGATCTCTCGGGTGTGTGAACGGGCGCGGCCTGGCCCGCCCACCGTCCAGGCGCCTCACGCCAGGAGTCTAGGTTCGATCAAGGCGCCCCGCCCCCGGGCCGATTGGGTCGCAATGAGCGAGCTGCCGTCGGTCGCGTGGGTCTTGATAACACTCGTCGGCGGCGCCTGCGTCCTGGGCATGCTCCGCGCCGTGGCGGCGGCGGTCAGCGAGCAAGCCGCGGCCCACGAACTGGCGATCCGCGTGGCGCAGCTTCGGATCGAACGTCTCGCCCAGCTCCGCGAGTACGAACGCCAGCGTGTCGAGCACCGCGACGCCTTCTAGTCCACACCACCCATCGCCCACAGTTGTTCGACGAGCCGGGTGTGCGCCCGAGCGCCGAGCCTGAAACAATCGAGCTCGAACTTCTCGTTGGGCGAGTGGACGCGGTCGTCTTCGAGCCCGAAGCCCATGAAGATCGTCTCGAGCCCAAGCCGCGACTTGAGGATCCCCGCGACAGGGATCGAGCCGCCGGTCTTGATCATCGCCGGGGCGACACCCGAAGCGCCCTCGAGCGCCCCCTTGGCCGCGAGCAACGCGGGCGAGTCCGTCGCGACCGTCGCGGGTGGGCCACCCGAGTGGTCGATCATCTCCCAGCGGCACCCCGTCGGCGTCCGCTCGCGCAGCCACGCGAAGAACAGCTCGGTGATATGCGCGGGGTCCTGGTCATCGACCAGGCGGAACGAGACCTTCGCCGACGCGTGCGAGGGGATGACGGTCTTGGCGCCCTTGCCGGTGTACCCGCCCACGATGCCGTTGATCTCCGCGGTCGGGCGGGCCCATTCGCGTTCGACGAACGAGAATCCAGCCTCGCCGACCGAGGCCTCGGGACCGAGACCGATGCCGGCCAGCGCCGCGGCCTCGTCGATCGCCAGCGCCCGCCACGCATCGCGTTCGCCTGGCGTCAGCTCGCGCACGCCCTCGTAGAACCCGGGGATCGTGATCCGCCGGTCGTCGTCCCAGAGCCGCGCGAGCACCTTGACCAGCTCCGAGATCGGGTTGGGCGCCTTGCCGCCCCACATCCCTGAGTGCAGGTCCTGGTCGGCGCCGTGCAGGACGATCTCGGTGTACGCCAGGCCGCGCACGCCGTAGGTGATCGCGGGCTTCCCACGCCCGAGCATGCCCGTGTCCGAGATGACGCACACGTCGCATCCCTTGAGTTCGTCGGTGTTCTGCTCGACGAAACGCTCGAGGTTGGCCGATCCGGATTCTTCCTCGCCTTCCAGCAGGACGGTGTAGCGGACGCCCCCGCCGACCTCGCCGCCGGCCTCGTTCCAGGCCCGCATCGCTTCGAGGAAGGTCATCACCTGCCCCTTGTCATCGACCGCGCCCCGCGCGACCACACGCTCGCCGGGCCCGCCCGGGACCGCGGGCTTGATCACAGGCTCGAACGGCGGCGATTCCCACAGCTCCAGCGGGTCCGCGGGCTGCACGTCGTAGTGCCCATAAAACAAGACGTGTGGCCCCCGATACCCGGGCGAGCCCGGGCACGTTGCGAGCACCACAGGATGCCCGGCGCCCGCGGGCTCGCCCGTCTCCATCACACGAACGTCGAAGCCTGACGCGCGCAGGTGCTCGCACGCCCACTGCGCGGCCCGCCGGACGTCGTCCTTGTACGCCGGGTCGGTGCTGACGCTCGGGATACGCAGCCACTCGAGCATCCGATCGATCGAGGACCGCTCGTTGCTCTCGAGCCATGCAAGCGCTTCGTTGGATCGCATTGTCGCCTCCGTCTTCTCGCGGAGGATAGCTCGTGCGCGCGCAGAAAACCGCCACCCGTGCGGGCGGCGGTCGTGGTTGAGTTCCTCGCGACGCTTAGGCGCGGCGACGACGCAGACAGACTGCCCCGCCGAGGCCGAGCACCGCCAGCCCGCCCGGCGCGGGCACCTTGTTGATCGTGATGTACCCGTCGAGGATGCCGTCCACCCCGAAATCATCGAAGTCCTCGAAGATGAAGACCTCCCAGACTCCGAGTGTGTCCGAGGGGCCGTCCCAGGCGATGCTGTCTGTGCTGGTGAAGATGCCGGAGGACTCTCCCCAGCCAAAGAGCACGTCGGAGGGAATGGTGTCGCCGAGGTTCGGCTCGCCGCCGTCAAACATGATTGAGAAACCAGACGGGACGTGCGTGAGCACGATGTTGAGTTCGGCGCCCCAGGAAGCGTTTGAGCCGCCGTTGCCCGCGTCGTACATCAGGTCCCAGCTGAAGCCCAGCAGGGGCCCGGGGTCGGTTTGGAGCACGGTGAATGTGATCGGCTGGGCGGCGTCGATCGCCAGGGCGTTGAAATCGATGGTGGTCTGCGCTGCCGCGCTGCCGGCCAGGCCCGCGAGCGCCAGGGTTACTACTGTGGTCCGCATCATGCTCTCCTTGTGTCGTCGTCCTGCGTCTTGTCTCAGAGATTCTCGTGAACCGTGCTCGCATCGAGCGTCTGTTTGCCTGGGCACGCCGTCGGTGTGCCGTCGTCTGTCGTGAGACTCGGCGTCACACGCCCGCCACCAACGACAGCGGCGTGCGTCCGGTCTCATGCCGCGGGGGGCGCGGTTGCCACCCGGCATGGCACGCGTATCGCACCTGCCCGGAGCGTGGCCGCTGCTCCTCGACGTCTTCGGTTGTGCGCGGGCGCCTTGTCTCGTGCCCGGGCGGGATCTCTCCTCGCCCGCCGACTCTCCATGACGGCGGGCGGACACACGGCGCAGATGCGCGACCGGTGCATGTGCAACGGACACCCACTCTGCCCGGCGTGCAACGAAACCGACAGATACACCGCCTGTGCGCACCCGGCGGGTACGCCGCCCGCGATCTTCTCGGGCGACCGTCGTGGGCGTGCGTCCGGTATCCACGTGCGCGTAAAAAAACCGCCGCCCGGGGCCGGGCGGCGGCAGAAGAGACAGAATCGCGTGCCGATCAGGCGCGCTTGCGGCGGGCGCCGATCATGAAGCCCATGCCCAGGACGGCCAGACCCGCGGGCGCGGGGTAGTTCGTCCCGCCGGGGGTCGCCTTGAGGGCGATGTCGTCGTTATCGAACTCGAACATCACCAAGTTGCCCGAGGCGTCCGGGTCACGGTAGAAGCCGGCGGGCAGGAACGTGCCGTCGGGCCCGACCGAGTAGTCGGGGGTGATCAGCGTGCCGGCGATGTTGGCCGCGTCGCCCGCGCCGCTGTCCCACACGAAGATGGTCTCGATGACCGCTGCGCCCGCGTCGCGGAGCACCATGGTGTACGAGCTGTTCTCGATCGCGATCGCCATCGTCTGCGACGCCGTGAAGCTCAGCGTGGACTGGGCCAGGGCGTTGGCGAGGGTGAAGTACCCGCCCGCGGCGATGGACCCGGACAGGGCGTAGGGCGTGCCGCCGTCGGCGCCGCCGAACGAGCCGCCCGAGTCGCTGTCCCACAACTCGATCGACCAGCCGGTCAGATCGACCGACGAGCCGCCGGTGTTGAAGAGTTCGATGAACTCGTAGTCCGTGCCCGGGGTGGACCCGAGCACCTCGTTAACAGTGATGTCGGCGCTTGCGGCGCCGGCAATGCCCGCGACAGCGAGCAGAGCGGTCATCATGCGCATGTCAGGTAATCTCCTCTTTCTCTCTCTGAACTGGTTCCCGAACCGTTCTCTCCACGCGTCCTCACTGACGCGCGGCTCTCTCTCGACCCGCCCTCCCGCCGACAAACGTCGCCCGACCGTGAACGGGTCAGGAACCTGGCAGACGCCGCGCCGGTGGCCCGAACGGGACCATCCAACGTCCCTAGGCTACCGGAGAGGCCACCCGCGTACCACGGCTGTGGGCCCGATTCTGCGTCAAGGTTTGGACAAGACCCGAACGACCGCCAAATACGCCCCCGGAAAGGCCCTGAGCGTGCTCGTGACCGTGAACGATGCCCCGACCGAACTCCCCGACGGGTGCTCGCTGACCGGCCTGATCTCCCATCTGGGACTCGACAGGGCCATCTGCGCCGCCGAGGTCAACCAGGCCCTCGTTCCTCGTGACCGACGCGACGAGACCGTACTCGCCGAGGGGGATCGCGTGGAGATCGTCACCCTCGTCGGCGGCGGCTGATCGGCCTGGGCCCCCGCTCCGCCCTCTAGACTCAGCGCATGACCACCGAGATCAAGCCAGCCAAGGCCCACGCCACGGCCGACGCGCCCCTCCGAATCGCCGGACGCGAGCTCACCTCCCGCCTCCTCGTCGGCACCGGCAAGTACACCTCCAACGACCTCATGCGCGACGCCCTCGACGCCTCGGGCGCGCAGGTCATCACCGTCGCCGTCCGGCGCGAGCGGTTGTTCAACGCCGAGGGCAAGAGCCTGCTCGACGCCATCGACCTCGACCGCTACACCATCCTGCCCAACACCGCCGGATGCTTCACCGCCGACGACGCCGTCCGCGTCGCCCGCCTCGGGCGCGAGCTGCTCGACCAGCTCGGCAACCCCGGCGCCGGCTGGGTCAAGCTCGAGGTCCTCGGCGACACCAAGACCCTCCTGCCCGACCCCGTCGGCACGCTCGAGGCGACACGCGAGCTCGTCGCCGACGGTTTCAACGTCCTCTGCTACACCTCCGACGACCCGATCAGCGCGGTCCGCATCAAGGACGCCGGCGCCGCAGCCGTCATGCCCGCCGGCAGCCCCATCGGCTCGGGCCAGGGCGTCCTCAACCGCAACAACATCGTGCTCTGCCTGGAGCTGCTCAAGGCGGGTGACCCCGGCTACCCCGTCGTCGTGGACGCGGGCGTCGGGGCGGCGTCCGACGTCTCG
Organism: Phycisphaerales bacterium; assembly: GCA_029260515.1. GTDB lineage: Bacteria > Planctomycetota > Phycisphaerae > Phycisphaerales > UBA1924 > JAJRXR01. The sequence goes on from JAJDDC010000048.1 coordinate 39,240, forward strand.
ATCGCGATGGAGCTCGGCGCCGACGCCGTCCTCCTCAACACCGCCATCGCCCACGCCAGGGACCCCGTCCTCATGGCCAGCGCCATGCGCCTGGCCTGCGACGCCGGGCGAGCCAGCTACCTCGCCGGGCGGATTGCCAAGAAGCTCTACGCCACCGCCAGCAGCCCGATGGAGGGCGCGATCAGCTATATCCCCGGCGAGTGACCCTCGCGAGCAAAGAGGACCATGCCATGCCCGACTACTCCACCCTCCGCACCGCCGAGTTCAGCCGCGACAAGATCAAGACCTACTGGCTGATCCAGCCCACGATCATCCTCTGCATCACGATCGTCGGCATCCCGCTCGTGCCCTTCGTCCTGCTCATCACCTGGCTCGTGATCGACAAGTACCTCGACCGCCTCTCGTGCGAGCTGACCACGCGGACCGTCGAGGTCCGCAAGGGCCTGCTCAACCGCGTCGAGAGCACGGTCCCGCTCGAGAAGATCACCGACGTCCAGTACTACCAGGGCCCCATCATGCGCCTGCTCGACCTCGAGGGTTTCCGCGTCGAGACGGCAGGGCAGTCCGCCGGGAATACCGGCTATCTCGTCAACATGATCGGCATCAAGGACACCCGCGGCTTCCGCCAGGCCGTCCTCGCCCAACGCGACAAGTTGGCGTCGGGCGACGAGTCGCGCCCCCCCGCGGCGCAGTCCCCCGGCGCACCGAGCCCCGACTCCGGCGGTCAGCTCGCCGCCCTCCGCGAGATCGGCGACACACTCCGGCGCATCGAGGACAAGCTCACGCCCGGCGCCTGACCCCGCGGTCGATTTGGTCAGATCACCGGGTTCACGGCCGGCTCGATCTGCCCGAGCAGCGATGTCTGAACCGCGTCCAGTTCCAACCGCAGCATCCCCAGCGCCGCGTTCACCGACCACCGGCGCACAGCCTCGCGCCCGCCCCGGAACCGGAAGCAGCGCACATCGGTCGGCGCGCCCGCCGATGCCCGCGCGATCCACACCGTACCGGCCGGCTTCTCGTCCGACCCCCCGCCCGGCCCGGCGATCCCGGTAATCGCCAACGCATGCTTCGCGCCGCCCGCGGCCGATGACGCCGCCAGCCCGCCCTCCGCCATCTCCACCGCGACCTCACGCGACACCGCCCCGACCCGATCAAGCGTCTCGGGCTTGACCCCCACCGCCGCAGACTTCATCTGGTTCGAGTAAGTGATCCACCCGCCGAGCAGGACGTCCGACGAACCAGCAACCCGCGTGATCGTCTCGCCGAGCAGCCCGCCCGTGCAGCTCTCGACGACGACCAGCTGTTCGCCGCGATCGCGGAGCTTGTCGATCACCGCCCGGGCGAGCGCCCCGTCCGAGGCGCCATCGGCCGCGAACACGGCATCGCCGAGCTTCTCGCGGACCGCGGCCTCCGCCCCGTCGAGCGCCCCAGCCCCCGTGCCCGCCCCGCCCTCGTAGCGGATGCGGCACGTCACAACCCCGAGCGACGCCGTCGTCCCGACCAGCGGATTGCGGTCGCGGTCCATCAGCTCGCCCAAACGCGCCGCGACATCCGACTCGCCCAGCCCGAACGTATGCAGCGCCCGCGTCACGACGGCGTACCCGGCCTGCGCGCGGATCGCGGGTATGACGAACGACTCGAACATCGGCCTCATCTCGTGCGGCGGCCCGGGCAGGCAGAACACGTCGCACGCGTGCCCGCCCTCCCCGATCACGGACGCGAGCCCGGGCGCCGTCCCGTTCGGGTTCGCGAGACTGCGCGCCGAGACCGGGCGCAGCGCCTGCACGCTGTTCGTCGCGGGCATCTCGCGCCCGCGTCCGCGGAACCACGACTGGATCTCCTCCAGGGCCGCGGGGTCCTCGACCAGCCCCTCGCCCATCGCCTCCCCCAGCGCAGCCCGCGTCAGATCGTCGGCTGTGGGTCCGAGCCCCCCGGTCGTCACGAGCACATCAGCCGCGGCGCCAAGTCGCTCGATCGCCGCGACCAGGCGCGGCGTGTCGTCGGCGACCGTCGCGTGCTCGACGACCCGGACGCCCCGCGCCGTCAGCGCATCGGAGATCCACGCCGAGTTGGTGTCGGTCTTCTGTCCGAGGATCAGCTCGTCGCCGATCGCGAGCACCGCCGCGGTCCGATGTGCCGGCGGGCCGGTCAATCGTCGCCCCGGTCGCGTATCGCCCGCTGGTAGGCGAACATGATCATCGCGATGGGGATCGCCGCCTTCTCGAACGCCGAGTCCGCGACCGACTCGAACGTCGCGTGCTCGCCCTCGCGGATCTCCGCGTCGAGTTCAACGATCATGTTGTCCAGCGACGCGAGCAGGCTCCCCCATATCTGGTACTCGCCCTCGTTCTGCGGCACGACCCGGTTCACGAATGGCGCGTCCAGGGGTGGGACGACCCGCCACGTCCCGTCGAGTTGCTCGCGCATGATCAGCCCGATCGGGGGCACCATCGCCCCGTCCCACGTCACCGCGACCTGCTCCTCGTCGATCTCGACAAAGCCCACGCGGTCCCCGCTCTGCTCGATCCACTTGTACGGGTCGGCCAGCAGGTTCATGATCAGGTCGTTGAACCGCCCGCGCTGCGGGCTGCCCCGCAACGCCTCGAGCCCGCCCTGATCGGGCAGATCGGGCCCGCGTCCCTGGCGGGCCGCGGCCATACGCTCGAAGAACGTCACCGCCTCGCCGCGCGCCGCCGCCTCCGCGACCGCTTTCTGGTGGCGGGCGACCTCATCGGGCATCTCGTCACGGATGGTCGCCGCGAGATCCTGTAGGTCCTCGAGCACCGCGCCCAGCTGCATGTACAGACGCCGTTCGTCCTCGTTGGTGGCCTCGAGCAGCTCGCCCAAACGCCCCGCCTCGCCCCGCTCGAGCATTTCTCGGGCGCTCTCGACCACGCGCTCTGGCGAGGACATGTCGTACTCGTGCGGGCGGTTTCGCCACGCGACGAACTCCCAGCCCAGCCCACCCGTGAGCGCGGCGACAAGCACCACGACCACGAGGGCGCCGACGACCGAGCCGCCGGCCTTGGAGTCGTGCTGCGTCTGAATGGCGTCGTGCGGAGTGTCCTGCATTACCCAGACGATACGTCGCCGCGTCCCGCTCAGATTCTGGGCGTCACGACACGCTCGCCCTGGCCCGGCCCGGGCAGGAATATCGTCGCTCCCGCGTCCGGGTCCCGCCCGCCCGTCGCGCAGTCCACGATCACGCGTGCGACGTCCTCGGGCGACAGGCACGCCTCGGGCGGGCACGCCGTCTCATCGACGATCGCGCGGAGCATGCCAGTCTCCACGGCGCCGGGCGCGACACCGAACGCCAGAAGCCCCCCGCCCTCGCGCGTCATCGCCAGCGTCGCGAGGTTCAGCGCCGCTTTCGCGGCCCCGTAGGCGCCCAGCCCGGGGAACGGATCCACGCTGGCCATACTCGAGACATTGACCACACGCCCGGGGATCGCCCTCGTCAGCATGGCCCAGGCAGCTCGAGCCAGCGATATCGGCGCCTCGGTATTCACCGCGATTACGCGGCGCAGCGTGTCCGCGTCCATCTCGCCGAGCGGGGTCAGCGGCGCATAGCCCGCGTTGTTGATCAGCGCGTCCACGCGCCCAAACTCCCGCGCACACACATCGACCAGCGCCTCTCGCCCACCCTGCTCGGCAACATCAAGCGTGTGACATATCGCCCGCCCGCCGCCTGTATCGATCATCTCGGCGGTCTCCCGCAGGGGGGCGTCGCGTCGCCCGCCCAGCACGACCGCCCAGCCCAGGCGCCCGAGCATGACCGCCGTCGCCCGCCCGATCCCGGACCCCGCGCCCGTGACGATCGCCACTCGTACTCCGCTGGTCCCGTCCATGCAGCCCTCCCAGAGCCCACGCCACTCGGCGCCCGGCTAGACTCGCGCTATGACCCCGGCGCGCGTGCTCGTCATCATCCTGCTGCTCGTGATGCTCGGCGTCCCGTTCGCCCTCAGCCTCGCGCGGCAGGGATCGGCGCCGCCCGCCGACGCCCCCACCCTCATTGTTGTCACCCCCCACGTCCAGCAGATCCGCGACGAGTTCGCCCGCGCCTTCTCGGCCTGGCACGAGCGGGTACACGGCGAGCCCGTCCACATCGACTGGCGCATCCCGGGCGGGACCTCCGAGATCCGCAAGCAGCTCGACGCCCAGTTCCACGCCGTCACCGCCAACCTCGACCAGCTCGATGGCTGGGAGATCGACGAGAAGGGAGCTCTCCGCCTCCCCCCGGGCGCCGTCGGCTACGACCTCATGTTCGGCGGCGGCTCCTACGACCACGGCCAGCTCAAGCGTGGATTCGACGACACCACCACGATCCGAAAGGGGTCGGACAGCAACTCTACGACTCTCAACCTCGAGTTCCGCGTCTCGATCTCCGCGCCCGCCGGCTTCTCGCAGGCCCAGCTTGACCAGTGGTTCGGCGAGAACAAGATCGGCCCACAGCAGCTCTACGACCCCGACCAGCACTGGCTCGGCGTCGCGCTGTCCTCGTTCGGCATCGTCTACAACCGCGACCTGCTCAGCGAACTCGGCCTTGACACCCCCACCTCCTTCGACGACCTGGCACGCCCCGAGCTGCACGCGATGGTCGCCCTGTGCGACCCCAGACAATCCGGGTCCATCACCACCACGTTCGATTCCATCCTCGGCAACGATGGATGGGACGAGGGCTGGCGCCTGCTCCGCTCCATGTGCGGCAACGCCTCGTACTTCACCGCCAGCTCCACGCGCCCGCCCATCGATGTGTCGCAGGGCGAGGCCGCGATCGGATTGGCGATCGACTTCTACGGGCGAGGCCAGGCCCAGACCGTCCCCTCCGGGCGCGTCGGGTACGCCGAGCCCGAGGCCGCGGTCTACGTGGACGCCGACCCGATCAGCATCCTCAACGGCGCCCCCCACCCGGAGCTGGCCAAGCGATTCGTCGAGTTCTGCATGACAGAGCAGGGCCAGGCCCTCTGGCAGTTCCCGCCCCTGGATACACCCGCCGGCGCACACAACCCCGTCGGGGCCAACGACCAACCCCTTGGCCCGCGTCACAACGCCCTTCGGCGCATGCCCGTCCGTCGCCTCATGTACGACAAGCACCTCGCCCACTTCATCGACCAGGCGAATCCTTACGAGTTCGTCTCGAACATCTCCAACCCCGGCTGGCGGACCGGCGTGCAGGTCATGATGGGCTGCTTCGCGGTTGACATCCCCCAGGAGTGCTCCGCGGCGTGGGGCGCCATCTGCCGCGCCAGACTCGACCCCGACTACCCCGAGGACGTCCTGGCCAGGATGGAGGCGACGTACCTTGCCTGGCCCGAGACGCCGGTGGACGCGGACGGCGCGTTCGATGACAAGGACCCGGCCGAGCACATCGCCTGGACCGAGGAAAACTACGGATCGATCCGCGACTCGTGGCGCCCCCAGGGCGCGCTGCCCCGGGCGAGGATCTACTACACACGCTGGTTCCGCGCGCAGTACCGACGCGTGCTCGACATCTCCGCACACCCCGAGGCGCCCGTCGCCGGAGCCACCACCCAGTGACCGATCCGACCACATCCGATGCCGGCGCCCACCGCCCGGCACGCACCAAGATCCTCGCGACGCTGGGCCCGGCGACAGACGACCCCACGGTCCTCGCCCGTCTCATCGAGGCCGGCGTCTCGATTTTCCGTCTCAACTTCTCGCACGCGTCGCTCGACGACCACGCCGCCCGCCTGGAACTTGTCCGATCGGTGACCGCGCTGGCCGGGCGCCCGGTCGCCGTCCTCGGCGACCTCTCGGGCCCCAAAATCCGCGTCGGCGACGTCCCCGACATCCACGAGGGCGGCGGCATACTGCTCGAGGCGGGCCAGGACGTCGCCCTCCGCCCGGGGCACGGCCCGGCGAGCATCGAGGGCCCCCGCGTCATCCTCGACACCACGCTCGAACGCATCACCCAGGACGTCGAGCCCGGCCAGCGCGTCCTGATCAACGACGGCGCCATCCGCCTGCTCGCCGTGGACCGCGAGCCCGGCCGCGAGCTGCGCTGCCGCGTGACCATGGGCGGACGCGTGACGACTCGCAAGGGCATCAACCTGCCCGACTCGGACCTGCAAATCCCCGCGATCACCGCCCGCGACTGGGAGTGCGCCGAGTGGGCCGTCCGGCGCGGCCTGGACTTCCTCGCCCTCTCGTTCGTCCGCGCGCCCGCCGAGATCATCGAGCTCAAGACCAAGCTCTCGGAGCTGTGCTCGGTCGACCATGCCTGGTCGGACGCCCAGGTGGGCCTGCAGATCCCCGTGATCGCGAAAATCGAGAAGCCGCAGGCGCTGGTCAACCTCCGCGCCATCGTCGAGGCCTCCGACGCGATCATGGTCGCGCGGGGCGACCTCGGCGTCGAGATGGACGTCGCGCAGGTGCCGGTCGCCCAGAAGCAGATCATCGAGACGTGCCACCGCGTCGGGCGCCCCGTCATCGTCGCGACCCAGATGCTCGAGACCATGATCGAGTCGCCAATCCCCACGCGGGCCGAGGCGAGCGACGTCGCCAACGCGGTGTTCGACGGCGCCGACGCCGTCATGCTCTCGGGAGAGACCGCAGTGGGCAAGCGTCCGGCGCTCGTCGTGGACACGATGCGGCGCATCCTCGAAGCCGCGGAGGGGCGGATGCGCGACGCCCCGTTCCTGAAGATGCCCGACCCCGAGCTGCCCGAGTTCGCTCACCGCTCGTCCGCGATGGCCCACGGGGCGATCAACATCGCCCGCGAGTCCAAGGCCCGGCTCATCGCCGTCTGGTCGCAGGCGGGCGGGATGGCGGGCTATCTCTCGCGCCTCGACTTCACCGTTCCCATCCTCGCCTTTACCTCCAGCGCCGTCGCCTCGCGTCGCATGACACTGCTCGGCGGCGTCATACCGGTCCTCACCACCCCGCCCGCCGACGGCTCGCTCCGGGCCTGGACAGACCAGGTCGAGCAGCACGTCCGCGAGCACGCCCTGGCTTCCGAGGGCGAGTCCGTCGTGCTCGTCGCCGGCAAGCCCCTGGGTTCGGTCACCGCGCAGGACACCATCTCGATCCTGCGTGTTGGCAACGCCGGTTCGGGGTTCCGGGACGCCGAGGGCTGAGTCTCAGCCGCCGAGCCCGCGCGAGGGATCCAGGTAGTTCGTCCGCCGCCCGCCGCCCAGGGGTGAGATCTGGAACCCGAAGCTCGTCTCGCCCTGGACGTTGTCGTACCGGAGGATCGCACCGAAGATCAGATTCGGGAACCGGCGCTCGAACAACGCGCTGAACGTCTGGAACTCGTCGCGTTGGAAGTTGTACGTTCCCCGCAGTTCGGCGTCGTACTTGTCCGTCAGCCGGTACCGCGCGCTCGCCCCGCCGTACGTCACATTCTGCGAGTTGATGTACCGCACGTCCATCGACGTCGAGAACTCGTCGGTGTGCCGAAGCAGGATCCCGCCCGCGGTCCGGGCCTGCTGGTTGATCTCGAAGTCGTAGATCGACTCACCTGCCAACGCCACCACGTCCGTCACGTTCCAGACCGCCTCCACCCGCACGTGCTCGCCAGGCGTGGAGAGCTCGGGTCGTGCGTCGAAGAACCGGGGGATCGCCCCGAGCCGGTCGTCCGTGTCGCTCGTCCACACGTACTCGGCGTTGAGCTTGAACACGTCCACCGTCCGCCAGCGGCCCGGCCCGCCCCGCTTGGTCTGCCACGTCTGGTCCAGCCCGACCCGGACTGCCGAACCGTCGAGCAGCGGCTCCACATCGTCGTCGTACACGGGCAGGTTGGCGCTGGCGACGTTCGTCCCCGCGTGCCAAAGGGTCACGCTCGGCTCGATGATGTGCCGCATCCGGTGCAGGTCGAACAGCTGGCTGTCAACAGAGTCATCCACTCGTGTGATAGACGTCGAGAACGTCACGCCCGCCGCGCCCCACAAGCGGTAGTTCTCGTCCTCGGTCGGGCTGAATGATGTGAAGTTGTTGTCGTAAGCCGTGAAACGCCCGACCAGGAACGGGCGGACCGACACGGGGCCGAGTTGGAGGGGCGAGGCGATCTCGTGGCGTGTGTCGAAACGGTTGACGAAGTCCTCGGTCAGCCCGATCCCCCGCTGCGCCATCCCGAGAGACTGGTTCGCGAGCGTCCCGAAGGCGGCCATCGCCGAGGCGTTGTCCACGAAACCCATCGAGGCGGCCGTCACCTCGCTGAACCGCAGACGCATGTGCGAGTACGTCGCCTCCCACGTGTGCGTCAGCAGCCCCGGCGCCAGGTCCCCCAGCAGGTCGCCCCCCGCCTGGCGGACACCGATCTCGGGCAGCTTGTCCACCAGGTACCCGGGCGCCTGGATGATGTCCTCGTTGGAGATGAAGTCCTGGATCGCGCCCTTGAACTCGATCGTCCCCGCGAGGTCGTCGTCCTGCCACTTCAGGCTCAGGCGGTTCGTGAACTCGCGTCGTGTCTTGGAGGCCTGTTCGTCGAACGAGACCGCGAACGTCTCGTCGGAGAGATACGTCCCCTCGGCGACGAGCGTCCACAACTCGCGGAACCGCCACATCTCCTCGGCGACGATCGCCCCGCGCACCTCGCCGTCCTGATCAACCTCGCGCCCGCCCCACACCCGATCAACGCCCCGGTCGTCGGGCAGCAGGTACGCGAACAAGCCGCCCGTGTGCTCGTCGGTCTCCCAATCCATCGTCGTGCCGAGACCGACGCCGCGCTTCACGTAGTAATCGATCTGGACCTCTGCGTCGAGCCCCTTGGGGCCCCGCTTCCCGATCAGCCCGAAGAGGTCCCAACTCGTCTTGACCGTCGGGCCAGTCCGGTTCGAGCTCGTGAAGCCGACCGAGCGGAGCGGAAACTTCTCCGGGTCCCCCACGTACACGGGCCACCAGAACAGGGGCAGCCCCCCGCCCATGAGCGTGATATTCCGCGCATCGACATACGCGTACCCCTCGCCCGTCGCCTCGTCCTCCTCCATCGTCACGCTGACCGAGGTCGTGCCGATCGAGAAGTGCGGGTGGAAGAACGCCGTGTTGCTCACCTCTGCCTGGGTCGCGACGAACTGGTCCCGCGCCTCTTGCCGGACGGCCTGGGCCCGCACATACAAAGGCATTCCCGCCTTCTGCGAGTACGTCCAGAACACCGCGTCGAGCATAATCGCCCTGTCACGCGCCACGTCGTAATACACGCGCGGCCCGCGGACCGTGTACGTCCCGTTGCTCGCCCGGAAGCCACCCTCGAGGTACAGGCCCTCGACGTCCTCGCCCGTGAAGTTGCCGAGCGTCTCGTCGAGCGGGCCCGGCCGGAGAAAGACCACCGCCCGCTGCGCCTCGAGTTCCAGCGTCCGCCCGGATCCGGGCTCGGAGTATTGGATCACGACCCCGCCGGTCAGTGTCACCGCGTTGTACGTCTCGCCCCGCTGCACCGAGACGCGGTCGCCCGCCGAGTAGTAGAACACGCCCTCGCCCGCAAATATCTCGGGCGGGGGCGGCGCCGGCTCGGCACGCAGCACCGCGGCCTCACGCCGTGCCTCGGGCGACAGCGCCTGCTCCTGCGCCGCCGCCGCGGCGTACGGGTCCATGAGCTCGCGCAGCGTCTCCGGGTCGGCGACATCGCGCGGCGCCCTGGCAATCCGCTCTTCCTCTGGCAGCACGACCGCCGGCCCGCCGGTGATCTCCACCAGGCGTTGCGCGAACAGCGTTTCGGCGGCCGTGACCAGCGCAGCCGGTTCTCCCGCGTCGGGGCGTGTCTGGCGGGTCAGGTCGGTCCGTAGCCAGATCGGCTCGTCGAGCGCGATCACGCCCTGGACGGGCAGCCGCTCGGCCCGGATCGACACCGCCGCGTCGCCCTCGAGCGACTCGAGCCCCTCCAGCAGCGCGTACACCTGGTACACCCGCTCACCCGCGCCCGGCAGGAGTTGCAGCCACACGACCGCGCGCTGCGCGCTGAACGAGTGCCTGCCCAGCACCGCCCGCACGTTGCCCTCGATCAGGATCCGCCGTGTCCCGGCCGCGCCCGACCCGGGCGGTTCTTCCCAGACCCACGCGCGGCGTCCCTCGAACCCGATCGAGCCAGGGCTGGCGGCCAGGGGCAGGCGGACGCCCTCGAATCCACGCCCGTGAGGACCCGGTGGCGCATCCTGCCCTGACGCGACGGGCGCAATGACGACCCCCGCGGCCAGGCCGCACGCAAGCACCAACCCCCGGGTCTTCTCGAAGGGCCTTGACAGCATCCTTGCCCCAGTGCCGACACGCCCCAGGCGGCGGCAAGGGCGGATGCTACGGGCTCTGCTCCCCCCCAACAACCGCCCGAAGTTGCGCGGCAGCACGCCCCGCTTGCCCGGTACGTACCATCGCGGCTCTTGGCCCCGTAGCTCAGCGGTAGAGCAGGCGACTCATAATCGTCTCGGTCGCAGGTTCGAATCCTGCCGGGGCCATTGGGTGGGCCAGCACCGGCCGATCGTCGCGCCAGGTGGGTGTCCCTGGCCGGGCCCGCGCGCAGTTTTGCCTCCCCGGCATTCCCCGAACAGCCCCCCCTTGCGGCCCCCACTCATCCCTGATACACAAGGACTTGTGTGGGGTTGCCGAGCCCGGAGCGCCTCCGGGAACAGATGGATCGTGTCGGCCCCCGTCCCAGGGACCGTTCGTCAAGCGCGGAGCGCGCGGGCGGGCCAACCGTCGGAGAAGTGTCTCATGCGCACCAGAACGCTCGCCGCCCTCGCCGGCGCCGTGGCCACAACCGCCCTCCTCTCCAACCCCGCCCTCGCCGAGCCCACTCCGCTCGTCTACGAGGGGCGACTCTCCTACCTCGACGTGCCGATCGATTCACGCGCGGACCTCCGATTCCGTATCTTCGACGCGGTGACAGCCGGCGCACAGATCGGCGCCGACATCGAACGCCACGCAACAAAGCTCACCGACGGCGCCTTCGCCGTAACACTCGACGTGGACTCAGCACTCGACACCGCCTGGCTCGAGGTAAGTGTCCGGGCGCCCGCCGGCGAGGGCGACTACGTCGTCCTCTCGCCCCGTCAGCGCCTCGACACCCCGAACCAACGCGTCCGCATCGCCAGCGCTCCGGGCGCGGGCACGGCGGCCAACATCGACGCGCGCGCGAGCCTCAGCATCAACCCCCGGGGCCAGCACGATCCCAACGACCACACCTTCGACCCCGACCCCTCGAACCAGGGCGGCCTCTCCGGCTTTGATAATCCCGATGACGGGATGATCTTCAGCCCCCAGGCCGAGTGGATCCCCAATGGCGCCAACATCTACTACAACGCAGGCAACGTCTCCATCGGCACCACCGTCTCCAACTTCCCGCTCACCGTGCGCGGCGACTCTACGAATCTCATCAACGCACGCAACACACGCGGCGGCGGCAACACGATTACCGGCGTCGCCGCGGGCGGCGGCGAATCCAGGGGCGTCTTCGGCTTTGCAACTTCCAGCGAAGGTATCGGCGTCTTTGGACTGGCAAACTCTGGCGTTGGTCCCACCACCGGGATGTACGGCCAGGTCTCCAGCACCGGCGGCAAGGGCGTCCGCGGCCTTGCGACTTCCTCCACGGGGTTCTCGTTCGGTGTTGAGGGCCAGTCCGACAGCACATCCGGCCGAGGCGTCTTCGGATACGCCCCCGCCGCCACCGGCTCCACCATCGGCGTCATCGGATGGTCAAAGAGCCCCAGCGGGCACGGCGTCCAGGGCCTGAACGACACCGAGACCGGCATCGGGGTCTTCGGCAACGCCTCCTCCGTCACCGGCGCCAACTACGCAGTCCGCGGACGCACCGCCAGCCCCTCGGGCTGGGGCGGGTGGTTCGAGGGCGGGCGCGGCGTCTTCATCGAGGCCTCCGACATCCTCGCCGATTCCGGTGACCTCTTCGGCACCGGCGGCGTCCTCGCCATCGAGGCCACCAAGTCCCGCATCGAACTCCTCTCCGACCCCGACGGCACCAACGGATCCAACATCTCGCTCAAGGAGATCGACGGCAGCGGCGCCTTCTCAGACGGCTGGAACGTCTACCGCACCACCCAGGGCTCAGGCTCCGAGCTCCGCTTCTCGCACTCGACGCTCGCCAACAACGTCGGCACCACCCGCATGTCGATCCTCCCGACCGGCGAGGTCGGCATCGGGCGTACGGCCGCCGCGAACGAGCTCGAGGTCGAGGGCGACGCATCCAAGACCACCGCCACCGCCTGGCTCGCCAACTCCGACCGGCGCATCAAGACCGACATCGAGACGGTCGGCAACGCGCTCGACACCCTCGACCGCGTGAGGCTTGTCAGTTTCGACTACGACGACGACTACCGTGCAGCCCACCCCAAGATCGCCGACCACCGCTACCTCAACGTCATCGCCCAGGAGTTCGCGGGGGTTTTCCCTGAGTACGTCAAGGGCTCGGGCGAGTTCCTCCCCGACGGCTCCGAGATCCTCCAGGTCGATACCTACCCCCTGACCATCTACTCCGCCGCCGCGGTCCAGGAACTCAACACGGTCGTCAAGGACCAGGAGTGCCGAATCGCCGAGCTCGAGTCCAAGATCGAGTCGCTCTCGTCGCGCCGCGGCCTGAGCCAGTCCTCGTTCGTCTGGCCCCTCGTGGCACTCGCGGGCATCGGCGTCCTCGCCGTCTCCCGCCGCAAGAAGGAGAGCGGCAATGACAACGCGTAAGACCGCGGCCCTCGCCGCGACCCTCGCCGCCGCCGCCGCGTTCGCAGCCGGATCGGCCTCCCCGCTGGCCACCCAGGTCTGCGAGGGCGACGGGTACCGCCTGGAGCTGACATTGGCCGAGGCGCCGACGCACGTCATGCACGGCGAAGGCTTCACGCTCTCCGCCGTCTCCAGCCGGGCGCCCTCGCGGTGCGCCGCCGACCTGGCCGCCCCGTTCGGCGTGCTCGACGCGCAGGACACCGCGGAGTTCGTCAAACTCATGGAGCGTGGCGACCGCGCCGCCGACGTCGCCGAGCCGTTCGGCGCCATCGACGCCGCAGACCTTGTCGCCTACAGCGCATCGCACGCCGCGGGCTGCGACTAGACCCGGCCGTACTTTCTGACACACGCCGCGGCCGCCCGGTTCATCCGGGCGGCCGCGTTTCATTCTCGCGACCCCCACGCCGACCATGTACGATCCCGGCGAACGACCCCGCCAACCCCGGGACCCGTCTGTCATGAACGTCCTCGTCACCGGCGCCGCCGGCTACATCGGATCCCACGCCTGCAAACGCCTGCTCGCGGGCGGGCACCGCGTCGTCGCGCTCGACGATCTGTCACGGGGCCACCGGCGTGCCCTCGAACTGCTCGATGCGGGAGAGAGTCTCTGCATCGCAGAAGGCTCTGTCGGCGACGAGCCCCTCGTCACCTCGCTCCTGGCCGAACACGCGATCGACACGGTCATGCACTTCGCCGCCCTCGCCTACGTCGGCGAGAGCGTCGAGCAACCTCTCCGCTACTACACCAACAACGTCGCCCAGGGCCTCGCCCTGCTCGGCGCGTGCGATGCCTCCGGCGTAGAGCGGTTCGTCTTCTCCTCCTCGTGCGCCACATACGGCGACCCGCCCGAGGGCCTCGTCCCCGTCCCCGAGACGTGCCCCCAGCACCCCACGAGCCCCTACGGCTGGACCAAGCTCGTCTACGAGCACGCCCTGCTCGGCTGGTCCCACGCCCGGGCTCTGTCATCCCGCCCTGTCGCCGTCGCGCTGCTGCGGTACTTCAACGTCGCGGGCGCGGATAGCTCGGGCGTCCTCGGCGAGGACCACGACCCTGAGACCCACCTCGTCCCCGTCGCCATCCGCGCCACCCGCGAGGGCGCCGCCCCGCTCTCGCTGTTCGGAACCGACTACCCCACACACGACGGCACGTGCGTCCGCGACTACGTCCACGTCGAGGACCTCGTCGATGCGCACATCCTCACGATGACGTCCATCAAGCGGGGCAAGGCCGTCGCGTACAACCTGGGCGTCGGGCGGGGGCATTCGGTCCGCGAGGTCATCGCCGCCGTCGAGCGGGCGACCGGGCGCCGTGTGCCCGTGGTCGAAAAGCGCCGACGCCCGGGCGACGCGGTGGCTCTGTACGCCGACGCGTCCAAGATCACGCGAGAACTGGGCTGGAAACCCCGGTACACCGACATCGTCGAGACCGTCGCCTCCGCCGCCCGCTGGTTTGAGGCCAATCCCCGGGGCTACGACGGCTGACGCGCCATCGCGATCAGGCGGTACGCCAGCTTCGCCGCAAGAAAATCGCACGCGTGCAGCCCGGGCTGCGGGCACAGTTCCACGACGTCGGCTCCAACGACCCGCGCCTGAGCGCAGACTCTGGCGAGCAGCCGGTTGACCTGCCCCCATCCCAGCCCCCCGGGCTCGGGCGTGCCGGTCGCGGCCATGATGCTCGGGTCCAAGCCGTCCACGTCGATCGTGATGTATACCTCGCCGGTAAGCAGCCCGCACACCCTGTCCATCCACACGTCGTCCGACGTGTCGGCGATCTCGTGCCCCCAGAACACGCGGCCGCGGTCCATGCCCTCCAGTTCGCCCTGGTCAATCGCCCGGATCCCGACCTGCACGATCGACGCGACCTCGCGGGCCCGGGCCATCACGCACGCGTGGTTGCACGCCGAGCCCTCGTAAGACTCGCGCAGGTCCGTGTGCGCGTCGATCTGGAGAACGGTCAACTTCTCCGACCGCGCCGCCGCCGCCCGCACCGCCCCGATCGTGACCGAGTGCTCGCCGCCCAGGACCAGGGGCATCACCCCCGCGTCCAGCACCCGCCCGACGCGCTCCTCGACCAAGTCGCACATCGCCTCGGGCCCGCCGTCGCAGACCACATCCGCGAGCGTCGCGATCCCCGCCCGGATCGGTGTCCAGGCGGTCTGGATGTCGTACTCCTCGACCGCCGCCGACGCCTCGAGCAGCGCTCCGGGCCCCCGGTCGGCGCCCTTGTGCCACGTGCTCGTCTTGTCGTAGGGCACGGGGATCACCGCCGCGATCGGCGCCGTCGGCTGGAACCCATCCGCCGAGTACCCGAGGAACGCCGCACCCGTGCGCAGCTCCGCCGCGTCGAACACACCGCCCATCTCAGCCCGCTCCGCCGGTGTGCTCGAAGTACGTGTATCCGCTCAGGCTGCTCTCATAAAACTTCATCAGTGCTCCCGCCTCGCCCGCGGTCATCCGAGACGCCCGGACCGCCTTGTCGCAGTCGCGTGCCATGCGGCTCTGGAACGCCTTCGGCTGGTGCTGCAGGTATTCGAGAACCTCGGCCGACGTGTCTCCTCGAACGATCTCCTCGATGCTCCACCGCCCGTCCTCGACACGCAGGTGGACCGCGTGCACATCGCCGAACAGGTTGTGCAGGTCCCCGAGCGTCTCCTGGTACGCCCCGACCAGAAACGCCCCCATGTAGTACGCCTCGTCGCGCAGCTCGTGCACGTCGAGCACGCCCGTCGGGCCGTCCTCCCCGATGAACCGGTCGATCCTCCCGTCCGAGTCGCACGTCAGGTCACCGATGATCACCCTCCGTGTCGGACGCTCGTTCAGACGGTGCAGGGGCATGATCGGGAACAACTGGTCGATCGCCCACGCGTCGGGCATCGACTGGAAGAGCGAGAAGTTCGCGAAGTACACCTCCGCGAGGCTCTCGTCGAGCTCCGTCAACTCTTGCGCGTAGTCATCATCCCCCCGCATCGATTCGCGCAGGCGTCGGCATACACGCCAGTACAGCCGCTCGGCCAACGCCCGTTGCTCCAGCGAGATGTACCCGAGCCGGAACGAGCTGATCGCGTCCGCCAGCGCGTTCTTCGCGTCGTGGTAGCTCTCGTCGAGCCGGGCCCCGTCGGTCATCGACAGCGCCTCGCGGAGGTCGCGGATCGGCTGGGGATCTTCGTCGCGGGGCGTCTCGTCGACGCCCGCCCCCGGCCGCTCGGCACGCGCCGGACCCGTCGCCCCCAGGATGTCGAACACCAGCACGCTCGAATACGCCACCATCGCACGCCCGCACTCGGTCACGATCGCAGGGTGCTCGACACCGGCCTCGTCGCACGCCGAGGTGATGCGGTACACCACGTCTGACGCGAACTCCTCGAGCGTGTAGTTCATCGACGACTCGTCGTTGACCTGCTCGCCCCGGTAATCGACGCCAAGCCCGCCCCCGACATCGAGCAGTTCCAATCCCGCACCGAGACGAGACATCTCCACGTATATATGTGCAAGCTCCGCGACCGAGTCCTTGATCCGCGAGATGTCCTGGATCTGGCTCCCCACGTGGCAGTGCAGCAGCTTCAGGCAGTCGAGCATGCCACGCTCACGGAGGACGTGGATCACCTCCATCGCCTCGCTCACGAACAGCCCGAACTTCGAGCGTGTCCCCGCAGAGTCCTTCCACCGACCGGCGCCCTTCGAGCTCAGCTTGACCCGCACGCCGATGTCAGGACGGACACCGTACCGCTCGCCCGCCTGCAGGATCAGCCGCAGCTCATCAAGATTCTCGACCACCGGTACGATCGAACGCCCGAGCTTGGCCGCCAGAACCGCCATGTCGATGTATCGCTCGTCCTTGAAACCGTTGCAGATGATGAGCTGGTCGTCGTCGCTTGAGGTCATCGCGATCACGGCCAGCAACTCCGGCTTGGACCCCGCCTCGAGCCCGAAACCCAACTCCCGCCCCACCGCCGCTATCTCGCTCACCACGTGATGCTGCTGGTTGACCTTGATCGGGTACACACCGCGGTACGCCCCCCTGTACCCGTTCTCCCGCATCGCCCCATCGAACGCGTTGCGCAGCTGGCGGAGCCTCGCGTCGAGAATGTCGGTCAGACGAAGCAGGACAGGCGTGCCCACGCCCCGTGCGCGCAACCCCTCGACAACATCCACCAGATCGACCTCGACACCCGCGCACACCGCCGAGACATGCCCATTGTCGTTCACGCGGAACCATCCGCCTCCCCACGCGTCCACGCGGTACAGCGCCCCCGCGTCCGCGGTGCTCCAATCGTCACGGGTCTCCGCAGAGGCCACGGTATGCTCGGTTCTCGACATAGGTTGAAACTCTATGCCGCCCCGCGATCTCGTCCGATCACCCTCGGCCCGGCCCGGGGGGCCGATCCATAGTCCGAGATTCCTTGTGCGAACCCCGGCCCACGGTGTAGCGTTGTGGAAGGGGAGGGCGGCCGCCCTCTCCCGCGCTCGACCCGACCGGAGATCCCGCAGATGCGACGCCGATCCGCGATCCTGACGACCCTCGCCGCGGTCTCCACCGCCCTCGCCGGCGGCGGCCCCGAGAACGTCCTCATCATCGCCGACCCCGCCAGCCCGGACGCCCTCCGCCTGAGCAACCACTACATCGCCGTCCGTGGCGTCCCCGCCTCCAACGTCCTGTACATGGACCCCGACGCCCCGAGCTACGCAGACTTCGCCTCCCTGAACCTCCCCGTGCTCCTCGCCGAGCTCGCCGCCCGCGGCATCGAGGACCACATCGATTACATCCTCATCATGCCGGGCGGGGGCTACAAGCTCCCCACGGGCGGCATCGTCTCGGACGTCTGCGTCGGGCCGATCCAGAACTTCTCCATCACCGCCGCCTACTCGAGCGCCTTCGTCGCCGACGAGATCCTCGCCGGTGGTCTCTCACGCTCCTGGCCCAACCGCTACGCCGCCGGCGCGATCGACCCCGTCGCGTTCGACAGCGAAACAACCTACGCCAGCGGTCAGCCCAGCGAGTCCAGCTTCGCCCGCCGCTACTTCATCGCGTTCGTGCTCGGGTACACCGGCCTCCGCGGCAACTCGCCCGAAGAGCTCCTCGGTCTCGTCAACCGCTCCGCCGCCGCCGACGCCACCTTCCCCGACGGCACGTTCTACCTGATGAACAACACCTCCGACCCCGCACGCAACGTCCGCTCCAGCCAGTACGGCGGCGCCGAGACACGCATCAAGGAAGCCGGCGGCGCCGCCCAGATACTCGCCGGCGCCCTCCCAACAGGGCGCCACGACTGCCTCGGTATCGTCTCCGGTTTCGCGAACAACGACCCGGGCACGACCGATCTCACACTCACCCCGGGCGCGTTCTGCGACCACCTCACCAGCTACGCCGCCCACTTCGACGCCGGCCAGCAGACCAAGGTCAGCGCATGGATCAAAAAGGGCGCCTCGGGCTCGTTCGGCACCGTCGAGGAGCCATGCAACCAGGTCGGAAAGTTCCCACGCGCCAACATGCACGCCACCTACCGCGCCGGCCTCAGCCTCGGCGAGTCCACGTTCCGCTCCGTCTTCTACTACCCGTTCCAGGGCCTGCCGTACGGCGATCCCATCACCCGACCCTGGTCGCACATTCCCGACGTCTCGGTCCCCGAGCTGAACGGGGCGACAGTGTCCGGCGCCGTCACCCTCACTCCCTCGGCCATCACCACGCACCCAACCGCCGGCATCGCCTCGTTCGACCTGCTCGTCAACGGCGTGCTCGCCGACTCGCTCACCCGCGGCTCGGCGTTCTCCATCGACACCACCGCCCTCCCGGAGGGCTACAACGAGTTCGGCGTCGTCGCATACGAAGACTCGCCGATCCGCACCGTCGGCAACTTCACCGGCTCCCTCGACGTCGACAACCTCCCCCACGACGCATCGATGTCCGTCAACACCACCTCCGGCCCTTTCTCGACCCGTTTCGACTTCAATGTGTCCGCCTCGGGCGCGCCCGTCTCGCAGGTTCTTCTGCTGCAGAACGAACGCGTCGTCGCCGCCTCGGGCGCCGCGGGCACGCTCTCGGTCCACGGTCGCCTACTCGGCGCCTCCACCCCGACCCTGATCGCCGAGGTACAGTTCCAGGACGGCATACGCGCCCGAACCCAACCCATCACCCTCGACATCGCCAACAACCCGGGCGTACCGGACGGTTCGACCCCCGTCGCCTACGCCTACTCCACACCAGTCCCCCCAGGCTCCATCCGCGTCGTCCAACTCCCCTCCACCTTCGCAGACTCGTTCACGAACGCTTCGTGGGATGTCGTCACGGGCCCGGCGCAGGCCACCATCCTCGGCGGCGCCGGCCCCTACCGCATCATCCAGGCCGATGCGGGCGCGACAGGATCCGACGAGCTCTCGTTCCAGGTCACCACGCCCTCGGGAACATCGGCCGTCGCGACCGTCAATCTCGTGTACTCCGCCGGTACCCCATGCCCCGCCGACCTGGCAGATCCCATCGGCACGCTTGATTTTTCCGACGTCATCGCCTTCCTCACGGCGTTCGCGGCCATGGAACCCCCGGCCGACCTCGCCGACCCCATCGGCGTCTTCGATTTCTCCGACATCCTCGAGTTCCTCGTCGTCTTCGGCTCGGGCTGCCCCTGAGCGCGGGCCCGAGCCAGGGACCGACTCACCCCCAACAATCAGGGCGATGGAGCAGCGCGAGCCAGTCCGAAAGAAGGCCAGCCGCACCGCCGCGATCACACGCTCGGGCCTCCGCCGCTACCCGCGCGTGCTGGCCGAGTCGCTCGCACGCCCCACGCTCCCCTTGCCCGATACCGAGGGAGCCGAACTCCTGGGCATCCACGAGCACGACCCGCTCGCCGTCGCCTGGCTCGGGCACGCCTCTGCGCTGCTCCGCATCTCGGGCGCGACCCTCGCCGTGGATCCTGTCCTCTCGCACCGCGTCGGCCCCCGCCTGGGCCCGCTGACGTTCGGCCCCCACCGCCTCGCACCAGCCCCGACGACGCCCGACAATCTCCCACCCCTCGACCTCATCCTGATCTCGCACGCCCACTTCGACCACCTCGACCGCCCCACCCTCAAGGCGCTGGCCTCGAACAAGACAACCGTCGTCACCGCCCGAGGCTGCCGCCGCCTCATCCCGCGGGGCTTCGCCCGCGTAATCGAACTCGACTATGGGCAATCCGCGGACGTGGGCTCCCTCAACATCGCCGCCCTCGAGACCAAGCACTGGGGCGCCCGCGCCGTCATCGATCGCAACCGCGGGTGCAACGCGTACGCCCTGCGTGGCGACGACGCGACGGCTTTCGTCTCTGGTGACACCGCCCACACCGACGCCTTCGACGACCTCGAATGCATCGATCTGGCTGTGTTTTCCATCGGCGCCTACGACCCGTGGGAGCACAAGCACGCGACGCCCGAGCAGGTCTGGGCCATGTTCAACCGGATCGGCGCCGCCACGCTCCTGCCCGTGCACCACTCCACCTTCGAGCTCTCCGAGGAGAAGGCCGCCGAGCCCATGACCCGTCTGCTGGCCGCGGCGGGAGAGGATGCCGACCGCGTCATCCAGACGCCCCCGGGCCCGCTCTGGGCGTGGAAGCCGGTGCGCTCGGACGACATCGACGCCGCATGAATCGCCTCGCTACAGCAAAGGCGACAGCAGCCGCGCCCCATTGTCGATCAGCCGGTTGACGAACCCGCGCCGCCGCCACGCCTCGATGTACACCGGCTCAGACTCCTCAATGTACTGCCTCTGGAGCACCCGCAGCTGGCTGGCGGTGTCCGTGTCGTAGATGATCATCGCGACCTCGAAGTTGAGCCAGAAACTTCGCATGTCCAGGTTCGCCGAGCCGACCAGCGCCAGGTCTCGGTCCACCGTGATCGTCTTCGCGTGCAGCAACCCCCTCCCGTGCCGGTACACGCGTACGCCCGCCTCGAGCAAAGGCTCTAGGTGCGCATTGCTCGCCCGCCAGACCAACGGCGTGTCCAGGCGCCTGGGAACAATCAGCGAGACTTCCACCCCACGCTGCGCCGCCGACTCCAGTGCCGTCGTCATCGCATCGCCCGGCACGAAATACGGCGTCGTCAGGATCAACTCCTCCCGCGCCGCATAAATCAGCTCCAACACCGCACGCTGCATCATCCCGGGCGTCGCGCTGCCCGGCCCCGTCGCGACCACCTGCACCGCCGCCCCGTCGTCGCCCGCCGCCGCCTCGAGCTCCGGCAGGAACGCCTCGATATCCGCGCCCTCCGCGGTATCGAGCTGCCAGTCCTTGAGAAACACCAACCCCAGCGCCTGGGCCCCGGGCCCCTCGACCCGCACCGTCGCGTCGATCCAGGGCCCGATCCTCGGGTTCCGCGCCACGCGGAACCGCTCGTCGTTGATATTCTGGCTGCCCACGTACGCCACCCGCCCGTCGATCTCGACGATCTTCCTGTGGTTCCGCAGGTCCATCCTCGAGAACAGCATCCGCAGCGCGCCCACGGGCAACGCCGCGACCACCTCGACCCCCGCCTCGCGCATCTTCGATGCCCGGTCACTGCGCACGAACGCCTTGCCCCCGTGCGCATCGACGAGCACGCGGCAGACCACGCCCCGTCCCGCCGCCCGGATCAGCGCCGCAGCGACGTCGTCCGCGTGCCCGCCCACCTGCCAGATGTACGTCAGCACGTGGCAGTGCCGCGTCGCCTTGTCGATATCCTCGCACATCGACGCCAGGACGCGTTCGCTCGAGCTCAGGATCGTCAGCGTGTTCCCACCCAGCGCCGGCACGTGCGTCTCGGCCGTGCACAACCGGGCCACGTGGTCGTACCGCCTCCCCCCCGCGGTCCAATCGATCCCCCTGCGCCACAGCGCCACAGCCTGCTCGTCCATCCCCCGCGTCAGCTCCGCGTACCGCCTCGCACGCCCGACCCCCAGCCGGTTCTCACCGATGAGCAGGTAGACGAACCCGCCGATGAACGGCGCGAAGAAGACCACCGCGAGCCACGCGATCGACGCCTGCGTCGCCCGCCGGACCATCACGATCCGCAACGACAGCGCCACACGGATCGCCCAGTCGAGAGCGATCACCCCGGCCGTAATCAGAAGTCGCCAGTCCAAGGCGGGAGACTACACGCGGACCCCGAGCGCCACCCGGCTTGTCACGGGCCGCCGGGCGGGGGCCCGCCACCGCCGCCGCGGCGCCCACCACGGCGCCCGAACCCGCGGAAGTCGGGCATCTCGGGGAGCTCTTCGCCGTAGATCTCGTGCTCGAGCATCAGATCGCGGAACATCTCCACGTCCGTCGAGTCGAGCACGCCGTCGCGGTTTACGTCCGCCGTCATCGCCCCGTCCCGGTGCTCGCGGAGGAACCGCTCAAAGTCGACCCCATCAACCGTGCCGTCGCCGCCGGCGTACGCCTCGCGGAAGCGCCGGCGCTCGAACGACGCCCGCATCTGCGAGCGGGCGGTGTCCCGCTCGTCGGAACTGAGACGCCCATCGCCGTCGGCGTCAAATGTCTGCGTCCACTGCTCCCGGGCCCGCTCCATCTGCGCACGCCTCGCCTCGTCGGCGACGAACTCCTCGTCCTCACTCAACTCGCCGTCCCCGTCCAGGTCGAACTGCTCGATCAGGCGTGCCAGACGCTCGCGCTCTCGCTCCTGGCCCCAATCGCGCATCGCGTCCCATTCTTCCTCGCTCAGCTTCCCGTCCCCGTCGGCGTCGAACCGCATCGCGAACTCTCGCCCGCGCGGGTTGCTCATCATCGCCTCGCGCCGAGCAAGACGCCGCTCGCGCTCGCTTATCTCACCGTCGCCGTCCGTGTCCATCCGGGCCTCCCACTCGGCCCGCAGCGTCTCGCGCATCGCGCGGCGTTCGTCCTCGCTCAGTTCGCCGTCCCCGTCCAGGTCGAACCGAGACCAGTCGAAGTTCTGACCGCCCCAGCCGCCGCGCTGCTCGTCCCCGTCGTCGCGCGTCGTCCGGCGCGTCGGAGTCGGCGCAGCGGGCGTCGGCCGCTCGACCACGGGCGTCTCGGGCTGGGCCTCGGGCGCCTCGCGCCCCATCTGGTAGGCGAGCACACCGCCCCCCCCGACCGCAACGACCACACCCAGGATCACGCCCGTCTGCTTGAGACCCATGACACCCTCCGATCGCTCGGCATACTCGCGGTCAGCCCCCACGCACCTGGGGCGCCGTCGGGATACCCATCATCGGGCCCAACGCCCGCAGTCCAAGTATATTGCCCCAAACGAAAACCCCCGCGTCGGTCGGACGCGGGGGCGGAATTCCAAGTGGCGAGGGGGAGACTTGAACTCCCGACCTGAGGGTTATGAATCCTCCGCTCTAGCCAGCTGAGCTACCTCGCCAGGTCCCGGGCCGTCCCGTGAAGGGCGGATCGTAGCCCCTACGAGCCCGCCGGCCGCACCCCGGCCTCGCCGGCTGGGGTCTCGACACCCTCGCCCCGGCTCACCCGCACGTCCTCGCCCGAGGCGTTCAGGGGCGTCTTCGCGTTCTCGAACTTCGCCGGCTCGCGGTCCGCGGCCTGGTTTACATCCTCCTCGATGTCCTTCAGGCCCTTCTTGAACTGCACGATCCCCTGGCCCAGGCTCCGCCCCACCTCGGGCAGCCGTCGCCCGAACAGCAGCAGCATCACCCCCCCGATGATCAGGTACTCCATCGGCCCCAGGTTGGGCAAGAACCCGAGCGTCGCGCCAGCCGTCAGCATGCCAACTCCTCTCGACGGGTCTCGCACCCGCCGTCGCGAGGCGTCCTGCCCCGCGTCCACACAATACAAGGGGACAGGCCGCCCCGGGTCAACGACCGCAAGCCCCCGCCATTCCAGCAATCTACGCGATCCCGACGCGTCGCTCGGCCGCCTCGACCACGTTCGAGAGCAGCGCCGCCACCGTCATCGGCCCCACCCCCCCGGGCACCGGGCTCACCCACCCCGCGACCGCCGAAACCGCATCGAAATCCACGTCCCCCACCGTCCGCGTCTTGCCGTCCGCCCCCTCCACCCGGCTCGTCCCCACGTCCACGACCACCGCCCCGGGCTTGACCATCGCGGCCGTGATCAGCCCGGGCCGACCGACCGCCGAGACCACGATGTCCGCCGAGGCGCATAGCTCTTCCAGCCCCCACGTCCACTCGTTGCAGCTCACCACCGTCGCCTCACGCTGCATGAGCAGCACCGCGATCGGCTTGCCCACAACGTCCCCCGCCCCCACCACGACGCACCGCTTGCCACGCAGCTCCACGCCCGTGGATTCGACCATGCGTACCGCCGCCAGCCCCGTGCACGGCGCCAGCGAGCTCCGCCCGTACACAATGTTCCCGATGTTCGCCGGGTTCACGCCCTCGACGTCTTTCTCCGGGTCGATCAGCCGCTGCACCTCGTACGCGTCCACCCCGTCGGGCATCGGCAGGTGCGCCATGATCGCGCCGACCGATGGATCCTCGTTCAGCGCCCGCACCCTCGCCGCGGCGGCCTCGAAACCGCAGCCCCCGTCCAGCTCGTGCAGCGTGTACCCGATCCCGAGGTCCGCGCACGTGCTCGCCTGCTTGTGCGCGTACACCCGCGCCGGCGAGTCCCCCGAGCACGCCAGGATCGCGTCCAGCCGGACGTCCCCGCCCCGGTCGCGCACCACCTGCGCCCGCGCCGCGATCCCCTCGCGGACCCGTGCCGCCAACGCCTTGCCATCGATGATCTTCGCCGCCATCGCCGCATCCTAGCTCCCCCTCCCTCTCCCCTCTGGGGAGAGGGCCGGGGCGAGGGGCTGGGTCCACTTCTCTCCCCACTCCGTCTTACCGTCTCTGCGTCTCTCCCGCTCTTCCCCCCCATGTACCATCCCCCCGTGCCCACGCCCAACCCCGCCAAGCGAGTCGCCGAGCTCCGCGCCCTGCTCCGACGGGCCAACCGCGCGTACTACACCGACGCCAAGCCTGTCATGCCGGACCGCGAGTTCGACGACCTGCTCGCCGAGCTCCAGGCCCTCGAATCCGACCACCCCGAGCTCGACGACCCCAACTCCCCTACGCGACGCGTCGGAGGCGAGCCCATCGAGGGTTTCGTCACCCGCCCCCACGCCGTCCCCATGCTCTCGATCGACAACACCTACGACGCCGACGAGGTCCGCGCCTGGGTCAAACGCGTCCGCAAGTCTCTGAACCTGGACGCCGAGTCTGAGCGAAGCGAAGGCTCGGGTCTCTTCGGATCCACACACTCCGAAGAGCTTGTCTTTGTCTGCGACCCCAAAATCGACGGCGTCGCCATCTCCCTCCGCTACGAACAAGGCCAACTCGCCTGCGCCCTCACCCGAGGCGACGGCGCCAAGGGCGACGACGTCACCCACGCCGCCCGCACCATCCGGTCTATTCCTTTAACCCTGAACGGCGCCACGGCTGACCCGAAGGGCAGCCGTGCAATCCCCGACATTCTCGAAGTCCGAGGCGAGATCTACATCCCCCTGCCCGAGTTCGAACGCATCAACACCGAACGCGAAGAGGCCGACCTCGACCCCTTCATGAACCCCCGCAACGCCTGCGCGGGCACGCTCAAGAACCTCGACCCCAAGGTCGCCGCCTCCCGCAACCTCGGCTTCGTCGCCCACGGCAAAGGCGAGATCTCATACCCCGACTTCGCCGCCACCCACACCGACTTCCTCACCGCCATCAGCGCTCTGGGCCTCCCCACCGGCCCCCACACCACCACCGCCAAGACACCCGAGGATGTCCTCGAAGCAATCGAAGCCTTCGACAAGCTCCGCCACACACTCGACTACGCCACCGACGGCATGGTCGTCCGCGTCAACAGCTTCGCCCAGCAGGACGCCCTCGGCACAACCGCAAAAAGCCCCCGCTGGTGCATCGCCTACAAGTACGCCGCACAGCGCGCCCAGACCAAGCTCCTCTCCGTCGATCACCAGGTCGGCAAGACCGGCAAGATCACCCCCCGCGCCGTCATGCAGCCCGTCCTGCTCGCCGGCACGACGGTCCAGCACGCCACACTCCACAACTACGGGACCGTCCGCAAAAAGGACATCCGCCTCGCCGACACGCTCGAAATCGAGAAAGCCGGCGAGATCATCCCGTACGTCATCCGCGTCATCGAAGAAAAACGCCCCAAGAACACACGCAAGATCAAGGCCCCGGAACAGTGTCCCCTGTGCGCCGGCCCCGTCGAGATCGAGCACGACCGCAAACGCCTCGCCGAGATCGAGGACTGGCCCAAGCTCCCCGACCGCCTCGCCACCAAGCGCAGCTCACTCGAAAAAGCCACCGCCAAGGCCGAGAAAGCCGCCGCCGACCCAGACGCCGACGAGACCGTCCTCGCGCGCCGCGCCGAGGTCGCGGTGTTGGAGCAGCGCATCGCCTGCGGCAAGCCCCCGCCCGTCGGCCCCCTCGACGAGACCGCCCGCCTCTGCGTCAACCCCGAGTGCCCCGCCCAGGTCCGCGAGAAGCTCATCTGGTTCGCCGGGCGCACGCAGATGGACATCGACGGCCTCGGCGAGTCCACCATCGACCAGATCCGCGCCACACACCTGCCCCCCGACCACCCACGCCGCGCCGAGCTCGGCGTCCCCGAGGACACGCCCCCGATCCCCCTCGACCACTTCGCCGACATCTTCAGGCTCCGCGACCACGCCGACTCGCTCCTCATCCTCGAACGCATGGCCGAGAAGAAGCTCCAAAACCTCCTCGACGGCATCGAAGGCGCCAAGTCCCGCGGCCTCGCCCGCGTCCTCGCCGGCATGGGCATCCGCCACGTCGGCATCACCACCGCGAAAGCCATCGCACGCCAGCACCCCGACGCCGACGCCCTCCTCGCCTCGACCGAGGAAGACCTCATGCAGGTCGAGGGCCTCGGAGCGAAGACCGCGCCAATCCTCCACGATTACCTCGCCTCGAAGCCAGCGCGCGAGGCGTTCGCAGCCCTCCGCGACGTTGGCGTGGACCTCACCAGCCACGATTACAAAAATCCCGGCGCCGAGCCGGCCACTGACTCCCCCTTCGCCGGCAAAACCATCGTCCTCACCGGCACACTCGACAACTACGAACGCAACGAACTCAAGGACCTCCTCGAATCCCTCGGCGCCAAGGTCACCGGCTCGGTCTCCAAAAACACCGACCTCGTCATCGCCGGCGCCAACCCCGGCTCCAAACTCGACAAGGCCAACGACCTCGCCATCGAAGTCTGGGACGAACAAACGCTCCTCGAACACATCCCCGAGAACCCCTGACCACCCTTCCCCTACCCTCCCCCTGTCGCCTCCACCCCGACCTGCCGACCTCCCGCCCCAATGCACAACGTCGAGTACAAAGCCGAGCTCCGCGACCCGCTCGTCGCCCGCGCCATCGCCAAGAAGATCGGCGCCACCCTCGACGCCACGCTCGACCAGACCGACACCTACTTCCGCGTCACCACCGGGCGCCTGAAAAAACGAGAAACCACCGAGCAAGGCCACGGCCCCCTCCCCACCCAGTACATCTTCTACGACCGCGCCGACATCGTCCGCCCCAAGCTTTCGCACTACACCCTCTACACCGAAGACGAGGCCCGAGAGCGCTACGGCCAGCGCCCACTCCCCACCGACATCGTCGTCAAAAAACGCCGCGAGCTCTGGCTCGCGGGCACGGCACGAATCCACCTCGACCACGTCGAGAACCTCGGCCACTTCATCGAGTTCGAGGTCCCCATCCACCCCAAGAGCTCCGTCACCGCCGCCCGCGACAAGACCGAGCAGCTCAAGGCCCACTTCGCCCCCGCCCTCGGCGAACCCATCGCCCTCGGCTACCGCGACCTGATCGCCGCCGACGAAGAAGGCTGAGTCGGGGCGCCCACCTCGCGCCCCGTCGCCTGACCCACAAGCAGCCCGATCAGCACACTCATCACAAACACGCACCAGTCCTTCTGCGCCGACAGATCGAACACAGACATCGCCAGCAGCGCGACCGTCGAGGCGAGCACGCCGAGGCTGATCCCGTCAGCACCCGCGTCCCGCCTTGCCCCCCGCCACGCCGTCACGAGCACGGCGCCGGCGAGTGCGCACATCGCCGCCAAGCCGAGGACGCCACGCTCGCCGAGGAACTCGAGGCACACGTTGTGCGCCCACGGGATCTCCGCGATCAGCGGCGTGTAGCCATCGGGCAGCCGCACCCGCGCCAGGTACCCCGGGTAGAACAGCCCATACGTGTGCGGCCCCTTGCCCACGATCGGCGCCTCCCGGAACATCTCCCACGCCACCAGCCACAACCCGAGCCGTCCCTCGGACTGCAGACTCAGCGTCTCGAGCACGCGCCCGCGAACCCCGCCCGCGTCCACCGCCCACGCCGCGCCCCCCACCGCGGCGATCGCGCCAAGGACGACCCACCGCGACACCCCGCGCAGCCCGACGATCGCGACCACGAGCCACGCGAGCACGACACCCCCCAACGCCGTGCGGCTCTGGGTCAGCGCCGCCGCCGCCAGCACGGGGACCCCGC
This sequence comes from Phycisphaerales bacterium, assembly GCA_029260515.1. Classification (GTDB taxonomy): domain Bacteria; phylum Planctomycetota; class Phycisphaerae; order Phycisphaerales; family UBA1924; genus JAJRXR01. Next base: position 67,359 of record JAJDDC010000048.1, read on the forward strand.
CAAGCGTGAGCCCCGCCAGCCGCCACGCCCCACGCCGCCCGACGAACAGGCACAACAAGAACGGCAGGCACGCCGCCGCCAGCGCAAAGTCGTTCGGGTGCGGCAGGCTCCCCGGGTAGCGTCCACCCATCGGTCCCTGCCCCGACAGCACGCTCCGCCCCACCCGCCACTGCACGAGCACGTCCAACGAAACCACCGCCGCGACACTCGCCAGCCCCCCAACGATCATCCACAACGCCCGCGGGTGCGACACCGCGTGCGCGCTCGCGAACAGCAGCAGCACCCCGATCGACAACGGCGCCAGCCCCTGTGCACTCAGCGACCGATCGACCGAGAACGCCGTCGAGACCAGCTGACTCAGAATGAAGACACAGCACGCGGCGCCCATCACCGTCACCCGAAACGCCCTCGCCTCGTTCACCCGCCCCGCGACCGCCCCCACCGCGACAACAACCACGCCCGCCGTGAACATCCACGTCGGCGCCGCATCGCCAACCGCCATGAGCACGAGCAGCAGCGCCACCCCGCCGCCGGCGATCCAGGGCGTGAGCCGCCGCCACCTGTCCATCACGTAGCCGACACCCGCGTCCGTCGGCGCCCACCACCCCCGCACGGCGCCCCCAGCGCCGCGACCGCAACCGGCGCGACGGCCCACCCCCACACCTCCCCCGGCCTGTAGAGGTACCGCCCCCCCTCGGGTAAAGCCGAGTAATACGGCGAGCACCTCTCGCACGCATCAAAGGCCTGAATGAACGCCAGAACGTCAGAGAAGTCGAACTCGCCTTCCGGTTCGGCGAGATCTGCCTCAGCCGCCCCGCTCCCGAACGCGATCAGGAATGCCATCGCATCGAAGGAGTCCAGCGCCCCCTGCGGCTCGGCCAGGTCCGCGTGCGCGCACGCAAGCGCCCGCGAGAGATCCAGCGTCCGCAAACCGTTCTCGAGTATATAGGCCACATCGCCCTGCGCGTGGACTCCATACGAGTACGAGATGCTGGCAGTGGCGCCGACTTCGACAGGCCTCGTCGGATCACTCACGTCAAACACGCGCACCCCCGCCCCCAGGCTCGTGATACAAGCAAGCGAGCCGGACATCGACACACCCCACCCGAAGTCGCCCAACTCGAGCATACCGACCATCGCCGGCGCCGCCGGATTGCGGACGTCGAACACCTCGAAGACCCCCGGCGAACGAACGCAGACCACGCTAACCGACACGGCCAAGTTTCCGCCTGATGTAGACGCCGAGCCCCTGATCATCGGCGCAGTCGGATCCATGACGTCCACCACCAGGAGCAAACCCGCTTCCGTTGTCACGTACGCGAACGCCCCCTCGCACACGAGGTCCTGGACGGCGCCCTCGATCTCGAGCTCCCCGACGACCACCAGATCCCTCGGGTTGGTCACATCCAGCACAAGCATGCCCGAGGCCGCCTCTACGCACACGACCGAGCCGTCAAGCACGAGGCCCAAGGCGCCGCTCGCGATATGGGTGCGGTGAAGAACCACCGGGTTGTCCGGATCGCTGATATCCACGGATTGCAGCCCCTCCCATACATCGGAATCCGATAGGAACGCGATCGTCCCGTCGATCGCGACGCCCAAAGATGAGTACGGGGTCAGGACGAACGACAAGAAGTCCGGGTTCGCCGGGTCCGACACGTCGTAGATCAGCATTCCAATGGTGTCCGCCGCAACGCAAAGCACGCCATCAGACACATCCGCCCCCTGCATATGTGTCCCGAAGACCGACCTCCCAAGCTGTGGAACGTCACACACCTGGGCGCAGCACACCGACGCGCCCCCCACGCACACAAACGCAGCCAAGACGCTCACCCGCACACGCATCACGCCTCCACACCCCCCGGCCGCCATCGCCAACACCCCCCTCACGCTCCCCGCCGGTCCCGCCGGACAACGATGAGAGGCAGCCCGACCGCCGCCAACGCCGCTGTCACCGGCGCGTACCCGCCCACGCCCTCCGGGCGGTACAGGTACCGCCCACCCTCCGGCACGACCGCGTACGGATTGCATGTATCGCACTCGTCGAACGCCCCGAGGAACGCACTCACGTCGGCGAGATCGAACACCCCTGCTGGCTCGGCCAGGTCCGCCGCGGCCTCCTCCGCCGCGAACGCCGCCACGAACCCCAGCACGTCGGAGTAATCCAAAGCCCCCGCCGGATCCGCGAAATCCGCACGCACGCACGCCATCGGGATCGACAGGTCCAGGCTCCATACCCGCCCGTCGGCGCCGGTGTAGGCGACCGCGCCGTCTACGGCGACCCGGCCCGCGAGCTCGAACGCCGACGTCGTGCCGACCTCGACCGGGTTCGTCGGATCGCTGATGTCGATCGCGCGGACGCCAGCACCCGGGCTCGTGATATACGCGACCGAGCCGGACAGCGTGACCGACCCGGACTGGTGCATGTGGTCGATCGAGCCGAGCAACTCCGGATCCAGCGGGTCGCTCAGGTCGTAGAGCTGCAAGTATCCATCTGCCCGTAAGGCGAGCAGCTCACCTTCGATATCGAGGGTTCCCCGACGTTGCACCCGGGCATTCTCCACCACGACCGGGGCGCTCAGGTCCGTCAGGTCCAGTATCCGTATATTGCTGGTCATCCCGGACCGGTAGGACACGTACGCGTACTGTCCCGAGAGGGCCACGCCGTAGTTCGAGGAGATGAAAACGTTGCTGACATACGCCGGATGGCTCGGGTCGGCGAGATCGAAGATGCGGAGTCGGCCGGCGGATGAGCGCGTGCACGCGAACGTTCCCGAGGCGGAGATGCGCAGCTCCGAGCCACCGACCCCCGGTTCTACATGCACCTCGATCGGATCCGCCGGGTCGCTGAGATCGAAGACCTTCAGGTCGCCGCCCTGCCCCACATACGCGAGCGTCCCTCGTATCTCCACGTACCACGTGTACCCGTTCGACGGCACCGATGACATGAGCCTCGGGTCCGTCGGATCGCTCACGTCGTACACCAACAACAGGCGCTCGTAAGTCGCCGCCAGACACAGCACATCCCCGGACACGGACGCCTTTGCGCTTCCCACTCCGTACGCGGCCTCCCCGATCACCGAGATGTCGCACACCTGCGCCCACGATCCCGACCACACCCCGCCCACGCACACCAACGCGGTCAGCACCGGAAGCCTCATGGGATCTCCTCCGTCCGCCATCCCCCCGAGGGTCGTGGAAGCCCACACTGTACCAGAGGCGCCCTGCGCCACAAAGCCGCCGCATGTCCCCCCACGCAAGAACAGCCCCAAAACGCATCGAGGCCCCCGCTCCCACGGGGGCCTCCGACGCAATGGGCAGGGGCGGACTTGAACCGCCGACACCCGCATTTTCAATGCGGTGCTCTACCAACTGAGCTACCTGCCCTGCCGAGGCCCGTGCCCCGGGGACGACAACAATACCTGACCCCCCCGCCCCGTCAACCCGCCCCGCGATGTCCTGTGCCCTTCCCCAAGGTCCGCAAACCCGGGCCGGGCCCGTAACCCTTGATCCGCCGCCCGGTGCGTGGACAATGAGCCTGCCGGGCCCCACCCCGAATCGAGAGAGACACCGATGCGTTCCACCAGCGACACCGCCCTGATCGCCGCGATCCTCATCGCAATCAAGACACTCGTCGCCGCCGGGACCGCGGCCGCCCAGTGCGACGGCGGACTCCCCGACGCCCCCGACTGGGACTTCCAGCTCCAGTGCCGCTCATCGCTCGACGCCGGCATCGTCCCGTTCAACCTCCCCTTCCCCTCCTCGCTCTCGAGCCAGTACCTCGCCCTCGACCAGGACGCGGGCGTCGCCATCCGCTATTTCTCCTCGGGCGCCCACACCGAGGGCGTCTTCTACGGCATCGACGCCGTCGGCTCCTCCATCATCCAGGTCTCCAGCGGTGACTCGGTCTACTCCACCGACATCGACCTCAACGCGGGCATGCTCGCGATCGCCGACGGCCCCTTCGGCGCCGGCGGCGCCCACGTCTTCGACACCGCCGGCTCCGTCATCCAGAACTTCCCCGCCGGAGGGCCCCAGTCCCTCTCGGGCATCGGCTCGCCGTCCATGCTCGCCGACGGCGCCATCGCCTACCGCGCCGACTTCGGGTTCGAGGACGTCATCGCCATCGACGAGTTCGACGGCCCGGTGCGCACCCAGACCGTCCTCGCCTCCACCCTGGGCGACTATTCGTTCCTCTTCTCCCCAGCCGCAAACGACGCCCGCCAGGTCGTCGCCAACACGATCCCAAACGTGGGCCCGACGCGCCGCATCGTCCGCTTCGAGACCGACGGCTCGCCCACGACCGTTGCACAGACGGGCGCGACCTTCAACGCTTTCGTCAACTCCACCGCCATCGCGTCCAACGGCTTCGTCGCCTTCACCGCCCGCCGCGCCGCAGACTCCATCTGGGCCGTCTACCTCTGGGACGGCGCCGCTCTCACCGAGATCGCCTCGGGCGCAGACCCCGACATCAGCAACGGCTCGCTCGCCAACTTCCCACCCGTCGTCAACGCACTGGGCTGGGTCGCCTTCCGCGCCACCGACGCCGCCAACAACTCCACCGCCCTCTGGGTCGGCGACGGCGACACCCTTGTCAAGCTCCTCGAGTACGGCCAACTCGTGCCGACCGACCTCGGCGACCTGCCCGCCGGCTTCGACTTCGGCGGCGGCACCGGCAAGCAAACCATCAACGGCGTCATCGACATCAACGACGCCGGCCAGGTCGGCGTCGCCTCCTTCTTCCGAAACGGCACCATCGGCGTCTACGTCGCCACCCCCAACATCGCAGTCCCCTGCAACCCCGTCATCGGCTACGCCGAACCCTGCGACGTCGCCGACTTCTCCGACGTCGTCGCCTTCCTCATCCTCTTCTCCGAGGGTGACCCCGCCGCAGACCTCGCGGCCCCCGAAGGCCAGTTCGACTTCTCCGACGTCATCGCATTCCTCACGTACTTCTCCAAAGGCTGCCCGTAACACCCCAGCCCGACGCCGCCTCCCCAAGGACCACCCATGCCCCGCCTCACCCCCGCCCTCCTCGCCGCCCTCACCGCCACCCCCGCGCTCGCGGCGGACAACTACGCCTTCGTCATCAACCAGGGCGCCAGCGCCGTCTCCGCCACCACGGCAATCACCGCCGCCTCCGACGGCTCGCTCATCGGTGACCACGACGCGGCCACAAACCCCGACGGGACACAGACCCGCCCGGGCCTCTTCGGCGGCTCGGGCAACAACGCCATCCCCGTCTCCATCGACTTCGACATCACGACCACAATCGACTCCGCCCCGACCGGCGGCTTCGCACTCGCGCTCGACACCGACGCGCTCACGTTCACCATCGGCGACCTCGCCGCCGACCTGCTCTCGGGCGACACCGCCGACTCCGCACTCGAGGCCACCTTCCTCTGGAACTCATTCAACACCATCAACCCCTCGGGTATCTTCATCGGCGGCCTCCCCATCTCCCTCCCCCTCTCCACAACGCAGCTCACCACGCTCACCATCGCCCAGTCCGGCCCGATGACCACCGCCGGCGTCGCCGTCGAGACCGACCCGGGCGTCTACACGCTCGTCGGCGCGATCCCAGCGACCATCACGCTCGCCGCCGATTCCGCAACGCTCCCCATCCCCGAGACACCTTTCGACGCGACGCTCCCCATCGCCGGCACGATCACTCTCGCGCCCGACGACACCGCGACGATCGAACTCACGCTCGACCTGGCGAACATCGTCCAGGACATCGACCTCTCGGGCGCCCCGCCCGTCGAGGACGTGCCCTTCCCCCTGCCCACACTCTCCGGGGACACCGCGAACGTCCTGCTCACCCTGCAGTTCTCGCTCGCGTCTATCGAGTCGTCGGGCGCGATCTCGATCGTCGCCGATGCGGCGCCATCCGGGTGCAACGCCGCGGACCTCGCCGAGCCATTCGACGTCATCGATTTCTCCGACGTCCTCGCGTTCCTGACCGCGTTCGGCGCCAGCGACGCGGCCGCCGACCTCGCCGACCCGGAGGGCGTCTTCGACTTCTCCGACGTCATTGCGTTCCTCTCCGCCTTCGGCGCCGGCTGCCCCTGAGGGCTGTTCGCCGCCCCGGACGCAACCCCACGCCCCCCGCCGACGTAGGGGCCAGTGTCTTTCTCTTTGGGCGTGGGTCGCGCCCGCCATCCCATCCAGGCACTCCCCGACGAGGTTCCCGATGCCCACGAGCCGACGCTGCGCCATCCTCACCGCCGCCCTCACCGCCGCGATCACGGCTCCAGCCCTCGCGGCCCCCGTCAACACGCTCATCTCCGAGCCCGCGCCAAACGCCGCGCTCGACTACGCCCGCCGCTCCGCGATCAGCGCCATCGACACCGCGACGCTCGTATCCCTCGCCAACGCCCCACGCGCCGCGACCACGATCGAGCTCGACCTCCTCGGCGCCCCCGCATCGCTCACCACCCGCCGCGTCCAGCACCACGCCTCGGGCGCCGTCTCCATCTTCGCAGACTTCGCCGACAACCCCGACGCATCGGCTGTCATTACCACACTCGACGGATTCGTCTCCGCCCGCCTCGAGCACCCCACGCTCGGCGCGTTCACCATCGAGCCCACGCCCATGCGTGACGACGACGGCGCCCCGCTCCACCGCGTCAACGAGATCGACCCGGCCGGCTTCATGCCCTGCGCCACCAACTGGGCGCCCGCGAACGCCGGGTCGCCCGACGACACCGCCGCGCCACCCCGCGGCGTCCAGTTCGTCGACATGATGATGCTCTACACCCCCGCCGTCCGCAACACCCTCGGCGGCCACACCCCCGCCATCGTCTTCTGCCAGAACGCCATCGACCTTGCCAACGACGCCTACGACCTCTCTGGCATCACACAGGTCCAACTCCGCATGGTGCACGTCGAGCAAGTGGACTACGTCGAGTCGGGAAACACAGGCACGGACCTCACACGCCTGCGGAACTCGGGAGACGGCAACTTCGACCACATCCACACCACGCGCAACCAGGTCGGCGCCGACAACGTCGCGCTCATCGTCAACTTCGCCAACAACGCCTGCGGCCAGGCCGCCAGCCTCAACCCCGTCAACGCCAATCTCGCCTTCTCTGTCTCCGCCCGCGGCTGCGCGATCGGCAACATCACGTTCCCCCACGAGGTCGGCCACACCATGGGCTGCGCCCACGACCACCAGAACACCGGGGGCAGCTTCTACTCATACGCGTTCGGGCACCTGTTCCAGGACGGCAACGGCATCAACCGCCGCACCATCATGGGCGTCTCCTCCGGCTCGCGCATCCAACGCTTCTCCAACCCCGACGTCCTCTTCGTCGGCGTCCCCACCGGCGTCGCCTCCGGGTCCAACGCCGCCGACAACGCCCGCGCCCACGACAACTCCGCGAACGACATGTCCACCCACCGTGACGACTTCGGCTGCCTCCCGTTCGCCATTATCGGACAACCCGCGGACGAGGCCGCTTGCGTCGGCTCCGCCATAGACCTCTCTGTACAGGTCTTCGCCGAGGACATCGACGAGGTCTCCTTCCAGTGGCGCAAGAACATCATCCCGATCCCCGGCGCCACCTCGCAGAGCCTCACGATCCCGTCCGCGGCCCTCTCCGACGCGGGCATCTACGACGTCCTCGTCTCCAGCCCCTGCACCTCCTTCAACTCCGACATCGTCCAGGTCAGCGTGGACAACCCCACCTTCGATACCCAGCCCCAGTCCCAGACAGCGCAGCCCGGCGACGACGTCGTCTTCTCCGTCGTGTTCGCGATCCCCGATACCCAGATCTTCTGGCTCAAGAACGGCCAGCTCATCATCACCGCCACCAACACCGACACGCTCACACTCAACGACGTCACCGAGGCCGACGAGGCGACCTACACCGCCAACGCCGTCGCGCCCTGCGGCACGATCGTCTCCAACGCCGCGACCCTGACCGTCGGCGCCCCCGCCGGCTGCAACGCCGCCGACCTCGCCGAGCCGTTCGACACGCTCGACTTCTCAGACGTCATCGCGTTCCTCTCGGGCTTCGCCGCGATGGAGCCCACCGCCGACCTCGCCGCTCCCCAGGGCGTGTTCGATTTCTCCGACGTCGTCGCGTTCCTCAGCGCCTTCGGCGCCGGCTGCCCCTGAGCAACCCGCCCGCCCGCCCTTGACGCTCCAGCGCCGTTCCGCGACACTCGGGCTGCCGATCTCCTATGAACACGGAGGCGGCGGTACTGGTTCGCCCCGCGGCAGCCCCCAGAGGAGAGTCTGATGACCCCCAAGGCCGTTCTCGCCGCCACCGCCACCCTTTCGGGCGGCGCGGTCTTCGCACTCGCCCTCACCTCGGCCACTCCCCGCGACGCCACGCCGCACCTCATCGCCCGCGGCCTCGTTGACGAGTTCGTGAACTGGGAGAACCCCCACGTCCACCCGCTGGACATGACCCCAGACGCCTCCCGCCTCCTGGCCGTCAACACCGCCGACAACCGCCTCGAGATCTTCTCGCTCACCGGCGCCTCGCCCGCGATCGAGGCCACTGTCCCCGTCGGCCTCGACCCCGTCGCGGTCCGTGCACGGACCAACACCGAGGCCTGGGTCGTCAACCACATCTCCGACTCGGTCTCGATCGTGGACCTGACGACCATGAACGTCGTCGCGACGATCCAGACCGCCGACGAACCCGCGGACGTGATCTTTGCCGGCGCCCCGCAGCGCGCCTTCGTCACCTGCTCGCAGGCAAACCTCGTTCAGGTCTTCGACCCCGCCACCCCCGGTGCGCCCATCGCCGAGATCGCCATCGAGGGCGAGGACCCCCGCGCCCTGGCCGTCAGCCCCGACGGCGCCACCGTCTACGCCGCCATCTTCGAGTCAGGCAACGCGACCACCATCCTCGGCGGGGGCATCGCCGACAACAACACACTCGCCTTCCCCCCCAACGTCGCCTCCCACCCGCTCGGCCCGCACAACGGCGCCAACCCCCCGCCCAACGACGGCGCCGCCTTCAGCCCCCCCGAGAACGGCGCGAACCCCAACCCACCCCGCGTCGGCCTCATCGTCCGCCGCGACGCGCTGGGCAATTGGCGCGACGACACCGGCGCGGACTGGACCAACCTCGTCTCGGGCGACCTGGCCGCCCTCTCCGGGCGAATCCCGGGCTGGACGCTCGTGGACCACGACGTCGCCGTCATCGACGCCTCGTCGCTCGGCGTGTCCTACGCCACCTCGCTCATGAACACGAACATGGCCATCGCCGTCAACCCCGTCAGCGCCGAGATCGCCGTCGTCGGTCTGGAGGCGACCAACGAAGTCCGCTTCGAGCCCATCGTCAACGGCCGCTTCGTCCGCGTCCTCGCCGCCCGCGTCGATCCCCTCGACACCGCCAACTCCACCACCACCGACCTCAACCCCCACCTCACCTACACGACGGGCCCCGACTTCATCCCCGAACTCCAGTCCACCCGCGACCAGTCCGTCGGCGACCCCCGCGCCATCGTCTACTCCCCCGACGGCCTCACCGCCTACGTCGCGGGCATGGGCTCCAACAACGTCGCCGTCTTCGACGCCTCGCTCACCCGCGGCGCCCCAAGCTCGACCTTCGAGGTCGGCGAAGGCCCCACCGGCCTCGCCTACGACGACGCCCGCTCACGCCTCTACGTCATGAACAAGTTCGCCGGCTCCATCTCCGTCGTCGATCTCTCCGCGTCCGGCGACCCCACCCTCGAGATCCCCTTCTTCGACCCCACCCCAGCATCCATCAAAACCGGGCGCAAGCACCTCTACGACACCCACGCCAACTCGGGCCTGGGCCAGGCCTCGTGCGCCTCGTGCCACATCGACGCGCGCACCGACCGCCTCGCCTGGGACCTGGGCGACCCCGCCGGCGACATGAAGGACTTCGAGGGCAACTGCCCCGACGGCGGCTGCACCGACTGGCACCCCATGAAGGGGCCCATGACCACCCAGACACTCCAGGACATCATCGCCAAGGAACCCCACCACTGGCGCGGCGACCGCACCGGCATCGAAGAGTTCAACGGCGCCTTCATCTCCCTCCTCGGCGACGACGACAACCTCACACCCGCCCAGATGCAGGAGTTCGAAGACTTCCTCGCCACCATCCACTTCCCGCCAAACCCCTTCCGCAACGCCGACAACTCCCTGCCGACCAACCTCCCCCTCGACGGGCACTACACCACCGGCCGCTTCGCCCCCGCCGGCCAACCCCTGCCCAACGGCAACGCCGTCGCCGGCCTCAACGAGTACCGCTTCGGCAACCTCGACGCCCCCTTCCAGTGCGTCACCTGCCACACCCTCCCCACAGGCATGGGCGCCAACATCGACTTCCTGGGCCTCCCCCCCTTCGACCAGCTCCCCCCCGGGCCCGACGGCGAACTCCACCACGCCCTCGTCTCCCTCGACGGCTCCACCAACCGCTCGATCAAAATCCCCCAGACCCGTTCCATCCACGAGAAGACCGGCTTCAACACCACCCAACTCCGCAACACCGCCGGCTTCGGCGTCCTCCACGACGGCTCCGTAGATTCCATCGAACGATTCGTCGCCGAGCCCGCATTCGCCGTCAGCTCCGACCAGGAGATCGCGAACATGACCGCCTTCATGCTCGCCTTCTCCGGCTCCGACCTCCCCGAGCCCCAGGGCGCCCTCGAGCCCCCCGGCCCCCCCAGCCTCGACACACACGCCGCCGTCGGCATGCAGACCACCCTCGACGGCTCGGAGTCCGGCGACCTCGCCCTCCTCACCACACTCAAGGACGAGGCCGACCTCACACGCATCGGCCTGATCGCCAAGGGCGTCTACCAGGGCGAGCACCGCGGCTTCACCTACCTCGGCGCCAACCTCTACCAGTCCGACCGCGCCGCACAGACCATCTCCCACGCCGCGCTCATCGCCGCCGCCGCACCGGGCGCACAGATCACCTTCACCGCCGTCCCCCTCGGCGCGCAGTTCCGCATCGGCATCGACCGCGACTCCGACCTCTTCTACGACTCCGACGAGCTCGACGCCTGCGCCGACCCCGCCGACCCCGCCTCCACACCGCTCAACAGCACCTGCGGCTGCGGCGCCGCCGACCTCGCCGAGCCCCTGGGCGTCCTCGATTTTTCCGACGTCCTGGCCTTCCTCACCGCGTTCGGAACCATGGACCCCGCCGCGGACCTCGCCGCCCCGACAGGCGTCTTCGACTTCTCCGACGTCCTGGCCTTCCTGACCGCCTTCGGCGCCGGCTGCCCATGATTCGTTGATTCAGACTTTATGCCGTATTGTGAATCAATTCCGCTCGAACCGTGCACCCCACGCGGTATCCTGAATACGACGCACCAGCACCCCGGGGGATTTGCCATGACGACGCACCGTCTCGCATTCGCCGTCCTCCTCGCCACCGCCCCCGCCCCCGCCTCGCCCGACCTCATCGCCGGCGGCATCGACTCGGTCAACCACTACGGCGAGGTCGCCGGCGCCCACGCCTACTCGTTCGGCGCCACCGTCTGCAATGTTGGCTTCGACCCGACAACCTACAACCACCTCACCAACCAACACCCCGTCATCGCCCAGCATCTCTACCGCATCGCGGACGGGCGTCTCGAGCAGATCGGCATGTCGTGGGCCTTCCACACATTCTTCGCGCTCGAGCAAGGCATCTGCGCCACATGCACCCCAGTCGGCGGCGGCTCCCTCGGCCCCGGCTGCGCGACCTCAGACGCCGCCGGCATCCTCGGCGGCCAGCCGCAACTCGGTCCCCGCTTCGAGATCAACGCCGCCACCGGCGCCTTCGACTTCCCCTTCTCCAATCCCGGCGGCGAACTCGGCGACATCATCTTCAAACGCGTCCAGGTCCCCACCAGCCTCCTCTCCCCCGACGCCACGTACATCGCCGAACTCCAGGTGCTCTCCCCCGAGGACCTCGGCGCCACCGCCACCAACAACGCCTCCCACCGCACGGCCAATCTGCAGCCCAACGGAAGCCTCACGCTCTCGGGCGACACGCAGCGTGAACGCCCCGCGATCCTCGCATGGGCAGACCTCGACCCCGACGTCGTCGTCCGGACCATCGACATCCCGGGCGACGGCCGCTTCCACGCCGCCGCCAAAGTCATCAACCAGGGCGACGGGACCTGGCGATACCACTACGCCATCCACAACCTCAACTCGCACCGCGCCGCCAACGGCATCATCATCCCCGCCTTCGTCTTCCAGGTCACCGACACCGAGTTCCACGCGCCCCACTATCACTCGGGCTCCCCCGTGGACAACGTGCCGTGGGAGTTCACGCCCGGCGCAATCTCCGTCGCCTGGTTCGCCCCGGAGCACACCCCCGCGAACGATCTCTCCGCCAACGCCCTCCGCTGGGGCACGACCTACACGTTCTCCATGACCGCCCCCGCCCCCCCGGTCGAGGCCGACGCCACCGTCTACCTCTTCCGCCCGGGCGCCGAAAACTCTTTCTCGGTCTCCCTGCCAGTCCCCGGCGCGCAGTGCCTCGCCGACCTCGCAGCGCCGTTCGGCCAACTCGATTTCTCCGATGTCCTCGCGTTCCTCCTGGCGTTCGCCGCCGAGGATCCGGCCGCAGACCTCGGCGCCCCGACCGGGGTCTTCGATTTCTCAGACGTCACGGCCTTCCTCACGGCGTTCAGCGCGGGCTGCCCCTAGAGCCCCCAACCACCGGTCCATTTCCACTCGGCCCGCGAGCCGCAGCGCGGTACGATGCCCCTGCACCCACACGCAGGGGACCCCCATGACCGCACGCCGCCTCACCGCCGCCGCCATCGCCCTCGCCGCCCCGGCAGCACTCGCCGGCCCCGACCTCATCACCGGCGAGATCTCGACCTCTGTCCACTACGGCCAGATCGACGCCGTCCACGCCTACGCGTTCGCAACCACCGCCTGCAACCTCGGCGACGCCGACATCAACTGGTTCATCGATTCCCCCGCCCACCCCGTGACGATCGAGAACCTCTACCGCGTCCACGACGGCCACCTCGAACAGGTCGGCCTCTCGTTCGCCGCCCACACCGTCATCCCGCTCCAGAACAACCTCTGCTCGACCTGCATCCCCGCCGCCGGCTTCCAAAGCCTCGGCGCCGGCTGCTCCAACACCAACGCCGCCTCGATCATGGGCGCACAGGCCTACCTCGGCTCCCGGTCCGAGATCAACGCCTCCACCGGCGCATTCCCGTTCCCCCACGACACCGCCGACGAGCCGCTCGGCGACCTCCTCAACCGCCGCCTCCAGGTCCCCGAATCGCTCCTGACCCCGGGAGACACGTACTTCATCGAGGTCCAGTACGTCGCCGCCGACGACGCCGACGCCGGCCTCGGCGCGAACAACGCTTCCTCGCGCACCGCGACCCTGAGCCCCGCGCTCACGTTCGCACCCACGGGCGACACCCACCGCCAGATCCCCGCCATCCTCGCTTGGGCCGACGCCGACCCCGACGTCGTCGTTGAAACCGTGGACATCCCGGGCGACGGCCGCTTTCACATCGCCGCCAAGGTCGTCAACCTGGGCGACGGCACGTGGCGCTACCACTACGCCATCCACAACCTCAACTCCCACCGCGCCGCCGCCAGCCTCTCCGTCCCCATCCGCGTCGAAACCGTCTCCGACCCCATCTTCCAAGCCCCCCTCTACCACTCCGAATCCCCCGTCAACAACGCCCCCTGGGCCTTCTGGATCGGCAACGGCGACGTCGCCTGGTTTACCGACGCCTACACCCCCGAGAACGAACTCTCCGCCAACGCCGTCCGCTGGGGCGCCATGTACACCTTCTCCATGACCACCCAGTCTGGCCCTATCACCGACGACGTCACCATCGGCCTCTTCCGCCCCGGCGCCGCCCCGGCTTCCTTCTCCGTCCCCCTCCCCACCCCGGGCCCACGGTTCTGTTCCGGCGCCGACATCGCCGAGCCCTTCGGCCAGCTCGACTTCTCCGACGTCATCGCCTTCCTCACCGCCTTCGCCCTGGGCCAGCCGATCGCCGACTACGCCGAGCCCTTCGGCCAGTTCGACTTCTCCGACGTCATCGTCTTCCTCTCCGAGTTCGCCGAAGGCTGCCCCTAAACGACCAACCCGCAACAACTTGGGCCCTTCTACCTGGAATGTGAACACCCGCGGTGTCAGCGACGACGCACAACGGGCGGCCCACGCACACGCAACAGCCTGAAACGCGGCCCCGCGCTTCCCGTACCAATGGAAGCCACACAGGAGACCCACCCATGCTGCGCTCGCTCGCCATCGCCGCCCTGCTGACATCCGTCGCCTTGCTCTCGGGCTGCATCGTCTCTGTCAAGAGCAACGACACCCACGCCTACACCGCCAACTCGCACCGCACGGTCTCCGCCCCGGTGTTCGCCGATCTCGTCGAGCAGAACAAGCACGTCCACCTGGGCATGAGCCGCGAGAGCGTCCTCGCCCACTACCCCGCCGATCTGCTCACCAAGTTCGACGCCTCCCAGCACGAAGGACGCCAGCTCGAGACCTGGCAGGTCTTCGCCTACTCCTCTTCCAAGAACGCCAAGTTCGAACGCTGGCTCTACTTCATCGACGGCTCACTCGTCGAGATGGCCCGCTCCGAGATCGACTACGCCGACGACCCCGCGACCCTCGACCGCTGGCTCAAAAACTAACCAGACGCGCTCTCAGCCCGCAACCCCCGCACGCCCACGATGAGTCTTCGAATCATGGGGTCCACCCCCCATGCGCGAGCCCGCCCTTCCCGGGGCGGGTTGCGTCGCGCGCCCCCGCCTCGGTACGCTCGTTCATGCACATCCGCCCAGTTGCCCCGCGCGACTACCCCGCGATCACCGACATCCTCAACCACGAGATCGCCAACGGCGTCGCCCACTTCGCCACCGAGCCCCTGACCCCCGACCAGACCCGCGAGCACTTCTCTTCCGTGCAGGCGCGCTACCCCGCCTACGCCGCCGAGCTGCAAGGCAACACCATCGGGTTCTGCAAGTCCGCCCCCTGGAAGCCGCGGGGCGCCTACGCCTGGGCCGTCGAGATCAGCGTCTATGTCCACCCCGACCACCACGCCAAGGGCGTCGGCCGCGCCCTCTACGACGCGCTCGTCCCCGACCTCCGCGCCTGCGGCTTCCGCACCATGATCGCCGGCGCCACCATGCCCAACCCCGCTTCCGAACGCCTCCACCGCGCCATCGGCATGACCGAGTCCGCCCGGTTCCCCGCCAGCGGCTTCAAGCACGGCCGCTGGCACACCGTCGTCTACTGGACCATGGACCTCAACCCCGTCCCCGACGACCAACCCCTCCCCGCGCCCCGCTGAGATCGTTCAGCCCCACCACCGCTTCCCCCAGACCGCGATGTTGATCATGGGCCACGCCAGGTGCCACGCCTCGCCCGCCCGCTCGCGCACGATCGCCATCGCATCGGGCGCGAAGATCTCCCGAGCCAGCGACGACCCCGCGAACTCGCCAACGCAATCCCCCACCCACCCCTGGAAAGGCAGCGGGAAGCTCGCCTTCGGACGCGCGACAACCGACGCGGGCAGGTCCCCCTCGAACGCCTCGCGCAGCGCGATCTTCGTCCCGCCGCCCGACGCCGCGTCACCGAGGCGGAACTTGTCCTCCATCGCCAACCCCTCCGCCACCGCGCACACCCGCGCATCCGCGAAAGGCGTACGCCCCTCCACCGATTCGAGCATCGTCGCCGAGTCGAGCCGACGTAACAGATTGCTCAGGTTCACCCGTCTGTGAAACCGCAGGTGCGCCTGCACCCGCGCATCCACCGCGCTCTCCCCGCCGATGCCCCGCCCGACCTCATCCACGCACCGAGCAAACTCGTGGCTGAACGACTCGCGCAGCCACGCGTCCCCCTCGACCGCCCGCGCCGCCCGCTCGCACAGCACCCCCGCCTTGGACCCCGCCGGGATCCACGCCGCCGATTCCAGCTGGAACTCCCCCCCGTCCGAGGGCAGCCGCGCCGACCCCGCCGCATGCTCCGCCGCCAACGCCATCGGCAGCTCGTACCCCCCGAACAACTCGTCCGCCCCCTCCCCACTCAGCGTCACCACATCACCACGCGCCCGGATCGCACGCGCAACCTCGTTGATCGCCACCTCGTTCGGCGTGGACAACGGCACACCCTGCCGACCCACCATCTCCACCCACCGCTCGCAGAACATCTCGCGCGTGACGACCGCCTCCGTGTGCTCGCTGCCAAGAGCCCCCGCGACCTCGCGTGCGAACTCGAAATCCGCCGAGTCCTCTCCCGCGTCCGCCGCACCGGCGCAGTAGGTTCGAAGGCTCTCCACCTCCCCCCGCGCGACTGCACACACGACCGAGCTGTCCAGACCGCCCGAGAGCAGGCAGCACGTCGGCACGTCAGACCGCAGGTGCCGCCGGACCGAGTCCTCGACGGCTTCCCGCACGGGCACGCCCGTCTCGCCGCCGACCTGCACCTCCGACGACCGCTCGCGAAGGGACTCGGACGCCAGATCGACCGTGATCCACTCGCCCGCCCGGACCGCGCGCACGCCCTCGAACAGCGTCCGCTCCCCCACCACCGGGCGGATCGTCGTCAGGTACGCGCTGATCCCGATCAGGTCCGGGCGCACCGGCACACGCGGGTGCCCCAGGATCGGCGGGATCTCCGACGCCGCGACCAGTTCGGCGTGCCCGCCCGCGTCGCCCTTCCACACATACAACGGCTTGACGCCCAGCGGGTCCCGCCCGAGCAGCAGCGTCTTGTCCCGCCGATCGTGCAGCGCGAACGCGTACATGCCGCGAAGGCGGGAGGCCGCGCCGAGCCCCCAGTGCGCCAGGGCGTGCAGCACGGTCTCGGTGTCGCAGGTCGAGCGGAAGCGGACGCCGAGGGACTCGAGCTGTGCGCGCAGCTCGGCGTCGTTGTACAACTCGCCGTTGTAGATCAGGCTGAACCTGCCGTCGGGGGTTTGCATCGGCTGGCGGCCGGCGGGGGTGGGGTCGAGGACGGCCAGGCGGCGGTGGGCGAGGATGACCGACGCTGTGCGCTCGAGGGTGGCGTCGTCGGGGCCCCGGTGGGCCATGCGGTCGCGCATGTGCGCGGCCTGGGCGTCGGTGACGGAGGGCGAGAAGCCTTCGGGGGTTGCGATGGCGAGTATGCCGCACATGGGGGGTGTATCGGCGGGGCGGGGGAGTCAGGAGGAAGAAGGAGAACAGGGAGATGGCAGGCGGGACGCCTGCCCCACTAGGTTGGGGAGGTGTCGGAGATGTCGGCGCCGTTGATGGTGAGGCGGGCGGGGTGGGAGAACCAGGGGTGGTCGGCGCGGGGCTTGTACTTGTCGGCGAGGATGGCGACGACCTGGTTCATGTCACCGTCGGCGGGGGCCCAGCCGTTGTCGATGTCGGGGAAGTCGATCTTGCAGTTGTCGCACTTCTTGGACGAGTCGAAACGGATGGGGCACCAGAAGGACTCGACGTTGCGGAGCATCTCTGTACCGAGTGACCAGACGCCGGTCATCCAGTCGCAGTAGAGGCACCAGATGAGGTCGTGGCCGACGAGGCCGTCGAACTTGTGGCGCGAGACGTTGACCCAGTCGGCGGTCCGGTACTTGGGCAGGCGGACGAGCCAGGTGAGGGGCGGGTAGACGAGGATCTCGGCGACGCGGACGAGGGCGAAGAGGGGGACGGCCCAGGCGGTCCACCAGACGGCGGCGTGGTTGCGCGTGCGGCCGACGGTCTTGTTGAGCTGGTGGACGATGCGTGGGCCGCGGGCGGCCTTGATGTTCGCGAGTTCGTGCGCCCAGCCCCAGAGGAGGACGGCGAGGATCTGGGCGGCGACGGCGGCGGCGAGGCCGAGGAGGGCGGCGAGCCAGGCGTTGGCGTCGGCGCGGTTGTTGACGGCGACGACGATGCCGACGACCTGGGGGGCGACGGTGAAGTAGAGGACGAGCATGTCGAGGCCTGGGGCGCGGGCGAGCCAGGTGGTGATGGCGCGGAGGCCGAGCTTCGGGAGGAGGTGGAGTGTGGCTGCGCCGAGGAGGAGGGCGGCGGTGGTGATGCCGGCGGTGATGGCGAGGGTGGTGAGCATTGCGATAGAGTACCGCGCGGCAGAGAGCCAGATTCATCCGGGCTACACAGTGGGAACCGCACTCAGCAGCTCCCGCGTGTACGCGTGCTGCGGGTCCTCGATGATTTGCTCTCTCGGCCCCTGCTCGACGAGCTTGCCCCGGAGCATGACGGCAATGCGCTGGCAGGTGTGGGAGACGACGGCCATGTCGTGGGAGATGAAGAGGTAGGTCAGGCCCAGGTCGCGTTGGAGGTCGGTGAGGAGGTTGATGATCTGGGACTGGATGGAGACGTCCAGGGCGCTGGTGGGCTCGTCGCAGACGATGAACTTGGGGTCGAGGGCGAGGGCGCGGGCGATGCCGATGCGTTGGCGCTGGCCGCCTGAGAACTGGTGGGGGTAGCGGTCGGCGGCGGAGGCGGGCATGCCGCAGCGTTCGAGAAGCTGCACGGCGCGGGTGCGGAGCTCGTCGGGCTTGGTGGCGAGCTTGTGGACGAGCAGCGGCTCGGCGACGATCTTCCAGACACGCATGCGCGGGTTGAGGGAGCCGGCGGGGTCCTGGAAGATGATCTGCATTTCGCGGCGGAGTTTTTGTAGCTGGTCACCGCGCGCAGTCAGGACATTGGCGGAGTCGAAGGTGACGCGGCCGGTGACGCTCGCGGAGGTGAGCGGGATGAGTCGGAGGATGGCGCGGCCGACGGTGGTTTTGCCGGAGCCGGATTCGCCGACGAGGCCGAGGGTCTGGCCCTGGTGGATGGCGAGGGAGACGCCGTCGACGGCGCGGACGGGGTCGGGGGTCTTGGAGAAGAGGGCGGAGCGGGGGTGGAAGTGGACGGCCAGGTCGCGGACGTCGAGGAGGGGGGTGGGCGGGGCGGCGGTGTCGGTCTGGTTGGCGGGATTGGTCTGGGTGGTCACGGCGCGATGGTAACTGACGTTGGCGTGTAGGAGGAGGCGGAGATAACGGAGCCCCCTCACCCCGGCCCTCTCCCCCGAGGGGAGAGGGAGGAAGGCAGAGAAGAAGTAGAAGACGGAGCCCCTCACCCGGGCCCTCTCCCCGGGGGAAGAGGGAGGGGGAGTCAGTCAACAGAAACGGGGGTCCAGGCGGCGTTGTTTTTGGAGCTGGTGAGTGCGGCTTCGATGAATGCCATGCCGCGGAGGGCGGCGGTGATGCCGGGGTAGTCGGGTGCGTCGGCGGGTGGGGCGCTGTTGTCGTTGCGGGCGCGGACTGCGGCGGCGAAGGCGGCGTAGATGTTTGCGAAAGCCTCGAGGTAGCCCTCGGGGTGGCCCGGGGGGATGCGGGTGGCGGCGCGGGAGGCGTCGGAGGTGTGGGCGGTGGCGGCGCGGAGGATCTGGGTCGGGGCGTCGAGGTGGTGGACGAGGAGGGTGTTGGCGTCGGGCTGGCGCCACTCGAGGGCGCCCTTCTCGGCGTAGACGCGGAGGGAGAGGTCGTTCTCGGCGCCGACGGCGATCTGGGAGGCGTGCAGGACGCCCTTGGCGTTGTTGTTGAAGCGGAGGAGGATGTTGGCGTCGTCGTCGAGTGGGCGACCATCGACGAAGGTGGTGAGGTCGGCGGCGAGGTGTTGGACATCGAGGCCTGTGACGTACTCGGCGAGGTTGTGGGCGTGGGTGGCGATGTCGCCGAGGCAGCCGCCGGCGCCGGCGCGCTCGGGGTCGGTGCGCCAGGCGGCTTGCTTGTGGTCGGTCTGTTCGAGGGGGGTGGCGAGCCAGCCCTGGGCGTACTCGGCGACGACCTTGCGGACGGCGCCGAGCGAGCCCGAGGCGATGAGGTCTCGGGCGTGCCTGATCATGGGGTAGCCGGTGTAGTTGTGGGTGAGGGCGTAGAGGAGGCCGGTCTGCTCGACGAGTTTGGCGATGTCGCGGCACTCGTCGAGTGTGCGTGTGGCGGGCTTGTCGGAGAGGACGTGGAAGCCGTGCTCAAGGGCGGCGAGGGCGACGGGGTGGTGCATGTGGTTGGGTGTGACGATGGCGACGAACTCCATGCGTTCGGCGGCGGGGAGGGCGGCCTCGCGCTGGAGCATGTCTTTGTACGACGTGTAGGTGCGATCGTCGGGGAGGTTGATGTCGGCGGCGGACGCCTTGGCGCGGTCGGGGTCGGCGCTGAGGGCGGCGCAGACGAGTTGGACGTGGTCGTCGAGGCGTGCGGCGGTGCGGTGGACGGCGCCGATGAAGGCGCCGCGGCCGCCGCCGACCATTCCCATGCGGACTCTGCGTGCCATCGGGATTCTCCGGGTCCTTGGGGGGATCGCGGGCGCGGGTGATCGGTGTGGGGTGTGCGCGCCGCGGCCGGTAGACTAACCCGTGGGCCTGCGGAGTGTGCGTCGAGCCATGGACAAGAACGAGCCAACAACAGTGGGCGGGGACTCGGCTGGCGCCGGGGAGATGCCGCCCGTGGAGATCGCCGGGTACCGGATGCTCGGGGCGATCGGCGAGGGCGGGTTCGGGGTGGTGTACGAGGCCGAGCAGCTCGAGCCGGTGCGGCGTCGGGTGGCGGTGAAGGTCATCAAGCCGGGAATGGACTCGCGGGCGGTGGTCGGGCGGTTCGAGGCGGAGCGGCAGGCGTTGGCGGTGATGGACCACGCGTGCATCGCGAAGGTGTTCGACGGCGGCGTGACGGACCGGCAGCTGCCCTACTTCGCGATGGAGCTGGTACGCGGGGAGCCGATCACGGACTTTTGCGATCGGAACAGGTTTACGGTCGAGCGCCGTATCGGGGTGTTCATGCGGGTGTGTGACGCGGTGCAGCACGCGCACATGAA
This sequence comes from Phycisphaerales bacterium, assembly GCA_029260515.1. Lineage (GTDB taxonomy): Bacteria > Planctomycetota > Phycisphaerae > Phycisphaerales > UBA1924 > JAJRXR01. Next base: position 88,132 of record JAJDDC010000048.1, read on the forward strand.
GGGCGTGATCCACCGAGACCTGAAGCCGAGCAACATCCTCGCGTACTACGAGGCGGGGCACTGGCCCAAGGAGGCGTCCACGCGCGAGCGCGGGATCGAGGGCGTGGGTGTCAAGGTGATCGACTTCGGCGTGGCGAAGGCGCTGAACCGGACGCTGAGCACGCGGACGCTGTTCACAGGGCGTGGGCAGATGGTCGGGACGCCCTCGTACATGAGCCCGGAGCAGGCGGAGATGTCGGGGCTGGACATCGATACTCGGGCGGACGTGTACTCGCTGGGCGTGGTGCTGTACGAGTTGTTGACGGGGATCCTGCCGTTCGACCCCGAGGAGCTGCGGTCCAAGAGCGACGTGGACCTGCAGAAGCTGATCCGGGAGGTGGACCCGCCGCGGCCGAGCACGCGGCTGGGGACGATCGCGCGGATGCCCGGGAGCGACGCGGTGAGCCGCATCGCGGAGGCGAGGCAGACGACGCCCGCGACGCTGCCCAGGCGGCTGCGGGGCGAGCTCGAGTGGATCACGATGCGGTGTCTGGAGAAGGACCGTGCGCGTCGGTACGACACGCCGGGCGAGCTGAGCGACGATCTCGCGCGGCACCTGGCGCGCGAGCCCGTGGTGGCCGGGCCGCCCGGGGCGGCGTATCGGCTCAGGAAGTTTGTCGCGCGGCGGCGCGGGCAGGTCGCGGCGGGTGCGGCGATGCTGGTGCTGCTGGTCGCGGGGGTCGTCGCGACGTCGCTGGGCATGCTCCGCGCAATCGAGGAGAAGCGGATCGCGGACGAGCGGACGGCGACGCTCGAGCGGCTGGTGGATTTTCAGAGCGCGATGCTGCGGAACGTGAGCATGCGCGGGCTGGGAGCGTCGGCGTTGCGGCGGGTGCTTGAGGGCGCGGGCGTGGAGGACGAGGCGTCACGCTCGGCGCTCGAGGGTGCGCTGGCGGGCGTCGGCGAGACCGATCTGGGCGTGGCGCTGTACCGGGAGCACTTCCTCGACCCGGCGGTGCGGGCGCTCGAGCAGCGGTTCGGCGACGAGCCGGAGGTTCGCGCACGCGTGCTGCGGACGATCGGCATCATCGAGATGAGCAAGGGGAGCCCGCAGCGTGCGTACGCACGGTTCGAGGAGGCGTGGGTGATCTCGCGTGAGGAGATGGGCGCATCGAATCCGAACTCGCTGATCTGCCGGGCGTGGATGGGGGCGGCGCTGGGGCAGATGGGGCGTGCGGACGAGGGCGTCGGGATGCTGCGCCCGTCATTCGAGGGGCTGCGCGATCGGCTGGGGCCCGAGCACGTGTTGACGCTGACGGCAGAACAGCTGCTGGCGGCGACGCTGGTGAACACGGGGAATCCGCTGGAGGCTGAGCCGCATTACCTGAGCTATATCGAGCGGGCGGGGGATCTCAAGGGGTACTCGGCCGAGGAAGTCGTGCAGGGGATGAACAACCTGACGATGGCGTTGCTCTCGGCGGGCGAGATCGAGCGGGGTGAGGCGTGGTCGGACCGGACGCTGGAGCGGGCGCGCGAGCGGCTGGGCTCGCGGCACGAGCAGTACGGCGTGGCGCTGTGTCTGCGCGGCTGGGTGCGGTACGAGCAGGAGCGGCTGGAGGAGGCGGCGGACCTGCGCGTCGAGGGGTGTGAGATCCTGGCCGGGCGTTTGGGCTACGACCACCCGGTGACGCGGTCGATGATGCAGTACATGGACTGGACGCTGCGCGCGGTTGGGCGTGAGGCGGAGGCGGACCGGATCAAGGCGGAGGGCTTCGCGGCAGCGGACGGGTAAGAACCACAGCGGCGCGGCCGGGAGACCTCAGACCCAGACGTTGACGATGAGATTGGGCTCTTTGATCTTGCCGGTCCAGAGGCCGATGGAGGTTGTGACCATCTTGACCTCGTACTGGGGGTGCTCGTCGAGCCACTCGTTGATCTGGCGGTCGAGGTAGGAGAGCGAATCGCCGGTGAGCTTGGAGTGGAAGCTCTTGACGTGGATCGCGCCGGAGCCGGTGACGTTTGGCGATCGCTGCCAGGAGTCTTCGTGGCGTTTGCCGCCGAGGTGCTGTTGGAAGGCGCGGATCTTGGAGGAGGCGCCCGGGCCGGTGCCGGCGGTGACGGTCTTGTTGCCCGCGGGGTCGACGAGGCGGGTGTCGATCTCGCCGCCCTCGTCTGCGACGTGCAGGGGCGTGTGCTCGGGGTCGAGGTTTTTGTCGTCGTAGACAGAGCCCGGGGGCTTCTCACCGGCAGCGTCTTTCGGGGAGGGCTTCTTGCCCGGCTCGCGCTTGACGGGTTTTGGCCAGTCGGGCCCGCCCTCGAAGGGGGAGAAGAGGGGATGAACGCGGGGCATGCGGTCCTCCGTGGGCGCGCGTGACGCCGCGTGTGCGGGCCGGGTGGTCCGTGGCGCGACGCTCGGCCGAGTGGCCGATCTGTGTCCAGCGTACCCGAAACGGGCGTACTGCGTCCAGGGCGTGGCGGAAGCGGGGGTTACGGTCGCGGCGCCCACATCAGTTCGAGGCGCCAGCGGTCGTCATCGGTGCGGGAAGCGGTGAGCGACACCCGGGCGGCGGGGAAGGTGATTGAGGCCGAGAGGTCGTCGGTCGATTCGAGCAGGGCCGTGATGGAGCCGGTCGCGAGGCGGCGGACATGTCCACGCGAGCGCGTGAGCGGGCCCTCGTGGTCGAGGTAGAGTGCGCGGTGGTCGGCCAGGCGGGTGGCGCCGGCGAGTGCGGTGGCGGGGTCGTGCGGGGGCGGGGTGACGCGGAAGGCGATGAGGCGGCGGTCGTCGGGGTCGTTGGCGGCCTGTGCAGAGGATGGCAATCGTTCGAGGAGCAGGTCGTGGTGCCAGGCGCCATCGGGCATGGCGTGGCGGAGGACGACCGCACGGGTGGTTTTGCGGGCGGTCGCAAGCGGCTCGTGCGGGGGGCCGGTGTGCACAAGGGAGCGTAGGTCGGCCGTCGTCTGGCCCATTGGGTAGGATGCGGGCCCCGGCGGGCGATGGATGCCCCCGGTTTCTGACGCGCAGACGGAGCGATGTGATGCGCTTGTACGCCTCAAGAACGGTGTTGGTTGGACTCGCGGCGGCGGCTCTGGCGGGAGGGCTGTGCCTCGGCGGGTGCAAGGCCCAGCGGATCGTCGAGCACTCCACGGAGCTGACCGGGTACAAGTCCCGCGGCAACGAGGCGTACGCGCGCGGGGATTACGCGGGGGCGCTCGAGTCGTACTGGGCGTACGTTGACCAGAGGCCGCAGAGCGCTTGGGGGCGGTACAGACTCGGGCTGACCTACCTGGCGCTCAACGAGCCCCGGTACGCACGCGAGCAGTTCGCGGTCGCGCACGATATCGAGCCTGAAAACGTGGCGTACGCCGAGTCGCTGGCGGACGCGCTGCTGGAGTTGGGCGATGTGACGGCGTTGTTCGAGCACCTCGATCGGCTCGCGGAGGCGGATACGACGTCGGCGGGCTTCCTGCGGACGGCGCGGTACGCCGAGCGGTTGGGGTTCATGGACGAGGCGCTGGCGGCCTACCGCAAGGGCGTGGCGCTGGACGGGGAACGATCGCCCGCGGCGCACCGGGCGTTGGCGGATTTCTACAGGCGGATCGGGGACCGGGAGAACGAGGTGCGGTCGCTGCGGAAGGTGCTGTGGTTCGACGCGGCGGACCCGGTGGCGGCTGCGCGGCTCGAGGAGTTGGGCGAGATCGTCGGGCCGAGCTTCGCGCTGGAGCCGGACGCGGAGGGGTGAGCGGGTGCGTTGATCGAGGGCGCGGCTGCCTTTGCGTACGCTGGAAGAGCGGTGGCGGGGTGTGCGCGTTGATTTGACACTCGCCCGCGTCGGTATTACGCTTTATCCGGATATACGGATGAAGCACCCGAATATTAACCTGACTGTCCTGGAGCGGCTCGCGGCGCTGTCGGACCCGATTCGCCTGCGTGTGCTGCGGCTGCTCGAGGGCGAGGAGTTGTCGGTCGGCGAGGTGGCGAAGGTGCTCCAGCTGCCGCAGTCCACGGTGAGCCGTCATCTGAAGGTGCTGGGCGAGGGGGGCTGGCTGGTTCGGCGCCAGCTCGGGACTGCGAGCTACTACCGGGTCGTGCTCGATGATCTCTCGGACGACGAGCGGGGATTGTGGGTGACGGTCCGGGGGCAGCTGGGCGATTCGCCAGAGCTGGCCGAGGACGCGCGGCGGGTCGAGACGGTTATTGCGGAGCGTGCGACGGATTCGGTGTCGTTCTTCGGGCGGATCGCGGGCGGGTGGGACGCGCTGCGGAGCGAGATGTTCGGGAACCATTTCACGGCGCAGGCGCTCTTGACGATGCTGCCGCGGGACTGGGTGGTGGCGGACGTCGGGTGCGGGACGGGGAACGTCGCGGAGCTGGTGGCGCCGTGTGTGAATGAGGTAGTGGCGGTGGATCAGTCGGAGCCGATGCTCGAGGCGGCTCGTCGTCGGCTCGGGGGCGGGGCGGGCAACGTGCGGTTCGTGCAGGGGTCGGTGGAGTCGCTTCCGCTCGAGGATTCGAGCGTGGACGCGATCGTGTGCGTGCTCGTGCTGCACCACGTGGACGAGCCGGGGCCGGCGCTTGGAGAGATGGCGCGGGTGCTGCGGGGCGACCGGGGCGGTGGTGTGGCGTTGGTGGTGGACATGCTCGAGCACGGGCGGGTGGAGTACAAGCACACGATGGGGCACAAGCACCTGGGTTTCAGCGAGGCGCGGGTCGGGGAGTTGTTCGACGAGGCGGGCTTCGGGGCGCCGGACGTGCGGACGATCCGGGGTGAGAGCCAGGCGAAGGGCCCGGGGTTGTTCGCGGCTGTCGGTCGTGTGAAGGGGGCGGGGAGGAAGAGATGAGTAGACAGAGGGGACGGAGGCGTGAGAGAAGATCATAGGAAATACGCGCGGCTGCCCGATTCGGGCCGGCCGTGGCACCGGGGCGTTTGACGGCGCCGCGGCGGATTGAACGGAAATCACTTCAGAGTTGGAGAATGCAATGACGGCGATGATGACGAAGCCGGACAGTGTGAAGACGGCTGGCGGGACGCTCGAGTTCAAGGTGCGGGATTTGTCGCTTGCAGAGAGCGGGCGGAAGGAGATCCGGCTGGCCGAGCACGAGATGCCCGGGCTGATGGCGTTGCGTGAGCGGTATGGGAAGACGAAGCCGTTGAAGGGGGCGCGGATCGCGGGGTCGCTGCATATGACGGTGCAGACGGCGGTGCTGATCGAGACGCTGACGGCGCTGGGCGCGGAGGTTCGCTGGGCGTCGTGCAACATCTTCTCGACGCAGGACTCGGCGGCGTCGGCGATGGTGGTCGGGGTGAACGGGACACCCGAGAAGCCCGAGGGCGTGCCGGTGTTCGCGTGGAAGGGCGAGACGCTCGACGAGTACTGGTGGTGCGCGCGTCAGATCCTGAACTGGCCGGGCGGTGCGGGGGCGAACCTGATCCTCGACGACGGCGGGGACGCGACGATGATGGTGCTCAAGGGGCTCGAGTACGAGAAGGCGGGGAAGATCCCCGCGTTCGCCCCCGAGACCGACCCCGAGGAGATCGGCGCGTTCCTGCGCCAGCTCGTCGAGCAGGAGAAGGAGTTCCCGGGGTGCTGGGAGAAGATCGCGGGTGCGATCAAGGGCGTCAGCGAGGAAACCACAACGGGTGTGCACCGTCTGTACCAGTTCGCGGAGCAGGGGATCATGCCGTTCCCGGCGATCAACGTGAATGACAGCGTGACCAAGAGCAAGTTCGACAATGTGTATGGGTGCCGTCACAGTCTCCTTGACGGGCTCAACCGTGCGACGGACGTGATGATGTCGGGCAAAGTCGCGGTGGTGTGCGGGTATGGCGAGGTGGGCAAGGGGTGCTGCCAGGCTCTGAAGGGTCAGGGGGCCCGCGTGATCGTGACCGAGGTCGATCCGATCTGCGCGTTGCAGGCGGCGATGGAGGGCTTCGAGGTCACGACGCTCGACGACGTGGTCGAGACGGCAGACGTGTTCGTCACGACGACGGGCAACAAGGACATCATCACGCTCGAGTCGATGCGGCGGATGAAGGACAAGGCGATCGTCGGGAACATCGGGCACTTCGATAACGAGGTGCAGATGGAGCGGCTGGCGCGTGACCCGGATGTCGAGCGGATCAACATCAAGCCGCAGTACGACGAGTTCCGATTCAAGAGCAAGGACACGAGCATCCTGGTGCTCGCCGAGGGGCGTCTTCTGAACCTTGGGTGCGCGACTGGGCACCCGAGCTTTGTGATGAGCGCGAGCTTTACGAACCAGGTGATCGCGCAGATGGAGCTGCACGCGAACACGAGTGCCTACGAGAACAAGGTGTACATGCTGCCCAAGCACCTGGACGAGGAGGTTGCTCGCCTGCACCTCGACAAGCTGGGCGTGAAGCTGACGAAGCTGAGCAAGGAGCAGGCGGACTACATCGGGGTGCCGGTGAACGGGCCTTACAAGGCGGAGCACTACAGGTACTAGGCATTGGGCACCAGGCACTAGGCAATACAAATAAAAGAGCCCAGGGACAGGTGTCCCTGGGCTTTCTTGTTGCGCTGGTGGGGAGGGGTGTTACGGGCAGCCGGCGCCGAAGAGGGTCAGGAAGGCGATGACGTCGTCGAAGTTCCACTGCCCGGAGGGCGGCGCCAGATCGGCGGCGGCCTCCATGTTGGAGAAGGCGGTGAGGAAGGCGATAACGTCGTCGAAGTTGAGCTGGCCGAAGGGCTCGGCGAGGTCGGCGGCGTTGCAGCCGGCGGGGGGGAGCGCGAGGCAGATGATGGCCTCGAGCTCGGTGACCTGGTCGAGGGTCTCGATGTCGACCTCGACGTAAACGCTGCCGTCCTCGGCGAGATCGAGGCCCGGGCCGATGATGTTGGAGGCGTTGAAGTCGGTGATGGTCCAATCGGCGCCGCCCTCGCCGTCGTCGAAGAGGTCGCCGACGGAGAGGAGTTTGACGGCGGAGGCGAGGTCGGAGGCGTCTGCTGCGAAGAAGAGGGTCTCGCCCGCCTCGTCGGTGGACCAGATGAAGACGGCCTGGCCGAGGTCGTTGATGGAGAGAGCGCCGACGGAGGAGCCAAGGGTGAGACCGTCGACGACGTCGTCCTCTCGGAGGGCGATGGCGCCGTTGTAGGCGATGAACTCGTCGGAGGCGGAGGCGCCGTCGGTATCACCCGAGAAGAGGTAGTTTCCGGAGGCGTTGATCGAGACGATGTCGAAGTTGTCCCAGTTGTCGCCGTCGCCGGTGGGCGATGCCTCTCGGGCGACGGGCGAGCCATCGACGAGGACGAAGCCGTCGTCGGTGGTGGAGCCTGAGTCGGCGAGGACGACTCGGATCTGATGGGAGCCGTCGCCGGCGGTGTGGTGGTCGAAGTCGACGCCCGAGGGGAAGTCGATGGTGAGACCGCCGGTGTCGGGGATGACGTCGCCGCAGACGGAAACGATGTCGATGACGCCGGCGGGGTTGCGGCGGTAGAGGGCTCGCTGGAACGTGCCGCTGCCGGCGCCGTCGTTGATGCCGCCGATCCAGAACGACGTGCCGTCGTCGATCATCTGTGGGCGGGAGTTGAAGGTGGAGAGGAAGCCGGTGGCGAAGCCCGGGGCCTGCTGGGCTTCGGAGAGGATGAGGCCGTCCTCGCCCCAGACGGCGTCGTCGCCGTTGAATGCGGGGCTGTAGATGAACTCGGCGGCGTCGCCGATGCCCATGGTTCCCTCGCCGCCGGTGAGTGAGTCGGGGAGGGCGTCGTCGGAGACGAAGATGACGCCGGTGTCGTACCAGATGGCGCGGCGGGCGTCGGCGAGGGCGACGACGGAACCGACCTTGCCGTCGCCGTTGGTGAAGGGGGCGTTGAGCGTGTTGACGGCGGAGTCGGAGAGGGCGTCGCCCTCCTTGACGACGATGGAGCCGGAGACTGTGCCGCCGGCGAATGCGGGCGCAGCGCCGGCGGCGAGGGCGAGAACGAGAATGGTGTGCGGGCGGATCGATCGCATGGCTCTGCCTCCGTGGTGGTCAAGCGTTCTGGGAGGAGCCGCGCCGAAAACAGCGTGCGTTGCAAACCCCTCCCCCACTGGCATCAGGCTAGTTGAGGGCGTGGTCGGGAACAAGGGCGCCGGTCTTGGGCGCTGGGGGTCAGGGGTTGTGCGGATCGGCGTCGGCGATTGGGATCGCTGGTTCCCAGCGTGCCCATGACTCGGGGGGTTCGCTCTCGAGATCGAAAAGGTGGTTGTCGTTGATCTCGGCGCCGGTGCGGTCGGGGGTCGCCATTGCGATGGCGCCGTTGATGACGGACTGGAGCGAGTCGGCGCGGAGCGAGAGGCCCGCGAAGAAGCCGAAGTCTGCCTGGATGCCCGAGGCGTTCCAGAAGCGGGTCCGCTCGCGGACGAGGGGGGCGTAGCGTGCGTCGATGGCTGCGGAGATGAGCACGGCGTCGGCGTCTGGGGCGAGCGCGGTGTTGTAGACGCGGCCTACCGGGATATCGCGGTATGTGATCGGTGTGCCTCGGGCGACGGGGCCGAGGCGGGGGGCGCGGAGGGTGATCACCCTGGCGCCGCTGGGGACTTCGATGATGCTTCTGGGGACGTCGGTCCTTGCGATGAACTGCGAGGCGGGCGCGGCGTCTTCGGGGCCGGGGCGGAGCTGGATGTAGTGTGGGCCTACGAGTGTCTCGAGCCCTGCGATGCGTTCGAGGCTGACCTCGGGGCGGACGATCCAGAACTGGGCGCCCTCGACCGCGAGGCGTGCGGCGTCGGCGTTGAGCTCGGCGGTGACGCGGACGGATTCGGATGTCTGATCGAGTGCGATGCGCGTGACTGCGCCGACTTGGACACCGCGGTAGACGATCGCGTCACCCACGCGGAGGCCCGCGGCATCGTCGAAGCGGATGGCGATGCGTGGGCCACGCTGCGAGTAGCCCTGCCAGGCAACGAGCGCGACGACGACCAGTACGATGATCGGCGCGAGCCAGGCGGGGTTGAAACGCGGGCGGCGGACGAGGCGTGCTGTCGGGACGGTGTCGGTGGTCATGAGTCGGCCTCCTGCCAGATGGCGCGGGGGTCGAAGGCGGCCGAGGCAAGCATCGAGAGCAGGACGACGGCGGCGAAGGCGAGCACGCCCGGGCCTGGTTGCACCTCGACCCAGTCGCCGAGCTTAACGGCGGCGACGAGCGTCGCGACGAGCAGGACGTCGAGCATCCCCCACCGCCCGAGCCACTCGACGGCGCGGTACGTGAAGGCCTGGTGGCGGCGGTGCAGGAGGATGTCGCCCAAGCACAACGCGAGCATGGCGGCGAGCTTGCCCAGGGGCGCGACGACGGAGCAGACGAGCACGATCGCGCCGACGAGGATTTGGTCGGAGGCGAAGAGGGAGACCATGCCGTCCCAGATGTTCGTGGTCGTCGAGAACCCCATCTCGTGCATCCGGAGCACTGGCAGGAGAATCGCGAAGGGGTAGAGGATGAGGCCTGCGAGCGAGAGGGCGGCGACGGTCGAGGCGTTGCGGGTGGGGGAGCGTCGATGGAGCGCGCTGCGGCATCGGCGGCAGGCGGGGCGTTTTGCCGGGGGGATGGGCGGGAGGCGCTGGATGAGGCCGCAGGTAGGGCAGGCGCAGAGGATGGCTGCGTCGAGGGCGGGCATACAGGGAGTCTACTTGTGATTGGGGATCGGACGCGTCGGGTTGCGTCCGTGGTGTCACGGGATGGTGTAGAGCTTCGGCGGGTCCTTGTCCGTGCCGTCGCCCGAGAAGAAGCGGTTGGTGGCGCGGTCGTCCCGGGTGGCGATGGAGCCGTCGGGGTGTTCGCTGTAGCCGAGGGCTTCGAGGGTCTTCGACTCGACATGCCCGTCGCAGAAGGAGATATTCGCGGCGCCCGAGTGACGCGGGTCCGGGGCGGAGCGGTGCTCGGGAGTGCGGTTGCGGCGGTCTGCGTAGTCGCAGTTGTCGGTCAGCCGCGGCGGGTCGAGTGCGTAGCCGTGACCGCCCATCGCGGTGAGCATCGGGTGGCGGGAGCCGTCGGCGAGGTTGGGTGTGCGGAGATCGCGGGGCTTGCCCGCGGCGGCGCCCATTGAATCGGCCGCGAGGACGGTCATCGCGGCGTGGACCGTGCTCGAGCGGAGGGGGAAGTTGATGAAGCCGGAGGACTCATCGTTGTTGCGGAAGCGTGTGTTGCCGAGGAACTGGTGGTTGTAGCCGAACGCGGCGTTGCGTGTGGACGTCCAATCACGGACGGAGGGGCAGAGGAAGACCTCGGAGCCGTCGATCTGGATGGAGTGTTCGTCGTCGCGGTCGTCGCTGGGGCGTGCGTACGCGTCGAAGCCTGCGGCGGCGCCGAGGAGCGCGAACCAGCGTGGACGGTACTGCATCCCGTTGCCGAGCGGGTAGAGGTTGCGCTGCTCGTCTGCGTAGCGGCCGGGCTGGGCGGGGACGGAGATGTCGTCGTTGTCGCTCGCGTAGATCTGCCAGCCGAGGGCGACCTGGCGCATCCTGGATGCGCACAGCACGTTGATCGAGGTCCGACGCGCCGAGCCGAGCGCGGGCAGGAGGATGCCGATGAGCAGGGCGATGATGGAGATGACGACGAGGAGCTCGATGAGTGTGAATGCGTGGGGCGAGGAACGGAGACCCCTCACCCAGGCCCTTTGCCCCGATGGGAGTGGGAAGAATGCGGAGGAGAAGTCGGAGGAGACAGGGCCCCACAACCCCCCCCACACCCCCCCGGGGGGAGGGGGGGGGGGGGATAACCCCGCAACGGCGGGGGCGGGGGGCCAGAGACGCGCGGGGGG
>JAJDDC010000049.1 GCA_029260515.1 Phycisphaerales bacterium
GACTTTAGTTCTGACTTGTGCTCTTCCTATCTACGGTCGATGTCACGGTCGATGTCACGGTCGATGTCACGGTCGATGTCACGGTCGATGTCACGGTCGATGTCACGGTCGATGTCACGGTCGAAAGCGTGACATCACTCAATCCAACGCGGCTCGTCGTAGGATTCCGGACGTTCCCCGCGTCGCCACGCCTCGAGCGCCAAAAGGAGCGACCCACCACAAGACTCGGCAGCGAGCTCGCGGAAAGCCTCAATCTCACGGCACTGCTCACTCGCGCTACTGGGGCCACTCGGCAAGGAACCGTACATCGCGTCACCGAAGAAGCTCGCGAGGAGAGACCAGGGGACCCACTCAACCTCGCGAGACCAATCGCCGTCACGACGCTCCGTCCTGGTTGCGAGGCGCTCAAGGTCACGCCTGATGCAGTCCTCGTACCAGCTTCTTCGGTCCTCGACGCCGCCAACGGGATCCGCGATCTCTGAGCAGCGAAGCTCGAAATCGTTGAGAAGGTCCGAGAGGTCTCTTTCCGCCCGATCTGGGTCGTAGAGTCCGTCGAGAAGTCCAGGGAGATAATCAGGGTCCGCCATTGGTGATCTCCAGATTTTGAAAAAATAATTTAGAGGTGTGGAGGGGTCATTCGAGGGTCGCCGCGAGTCGCCGAGCCCAGGAAACATCAACCTCGGTAATCCCCGGCTCATCCTGCAAGGGCATGAGCACCTTCGGTGCCTTCTCGGCGCCAGCAGCGAGCATTCCGCTGACGTCTGAACGCGTGAAAATCACCGCCACATCAGCGCGCAGTGGGATCTCCTGCGCTCGACCGAAGATCCACGTCAAATTACGCGGCATGTGCCGACGAAGATGCTCGACGAAAACCCAAGACCACGCCGGGTCGGCCTCGATCGCGTAGACATGCTTGGCGATCTTCGCCATTGCGAGAGCAAGAAGACCAACCCCAGCGCCAATCTCTACGACGACCTTGCCGCGAATGTGCTCAGACAGCTCGCAAGAGCGCTTAAACGCCTCTGCAGCACGCGTAATCGTCAAAATGCCGGCAGACTCGACCCCGAGACGCCCAGCCCAGTCGATAATCTCCTGCTCGTGACCGCAAGAAGACTCGTAGACGCCCTCGATTGAATTATCTAAGTGTTTCATTTGTAGTTATTTATGTGAATGTTGCGGCAACTGGTCTCAGGAAGGGCCAGAACCGGAAAATTTCTACAGCCAGGTGCAGAGGGCTGGCCGGAACCCCTACCGGGTCCGATTGGGTCCATCGCCTTTCCGAGCCCCCGGTTCCCGCCGAAAACGGCTCCCATGCACGCGGTACCTCGTCGTGCCGCACTCATTCGCCGGCCTCGCGTCGCGCACGCAGGATATCGGCTGCCATCTCCTCAGCGAGCGTCGGCGCTTCGGGCTCGGCGTCTCCGTCATCTGGCGCGTCGCTGGAGGGCGATGGCTGCCCCGCCACGGCGAGCGGAGCGGCCGAGGTGGAATCGGGCGAGTCGGAGGGCGCGGAGAGTATCGGGCCGGCGAGAGCGCGCCCAGCGGAGCCCGAAGGCGGGGCGACATCGGAAGCATCAGGATTTTCGGCCGGGTGAATGGGATGAGGGAAAACCGTCTCCCCTCCTTCCCCCTGACTCTCCGCCGAGCCCGCCTGTACATTCTGTGCATCCTCGCCGTGCACTGGGTGTACATCGTCCCCGCTCTCCTCCTCCGACTCATCACCCGTAGATTTTACGACTTCCTCGTGGTCGTAATCTTTACGACTCGCTTTCTCCTCTGGATACAGCCGCTCGCGAACGACGTCCGGCAGGTTCTCCCGCGCGTGTTCCGGATAGTTCTCGGCCTTGCCGATGTCGTGAGGGTGCGCAACTCGCTGAAGCCAGTAGCTAACGAGTTTCGCGTCCTTGCGCCTCCGATACGACTTCCACCGCTCGATGGCGTCTTGTGCCGAAAGCCCCGCGTCGGCCCACATCTTGAGGATACGCGCAGTCTTCTCCGCGCCGAAACGCCACTGGGGACCTTGAAGCCACGCCATCGCGCGCTCTTCCTCCCTATCTTCTCCGCCCTCCCAGATCTCCGAGTGATCGACCGGCGGATAGCGCGAGACCCTACCGCTCGTCTTTTCGTCGCCGCTCTTCTCCCCATCCTTGGAGACGGAGTCGAAAACTTTGACAGCGCGTTCCGGTGATGTGTGGTCGTCGTCTCGATCTACCGGCGCGCTCTCGTCCGTCGTCTGTCCGATTGCGTCCACCCGATCGATCCCGCTGCCAGTCGTAGATATTACGACTTCCTCCGTTTCTTGTCCGCGTCCTCGCGCGTCGGATGACGTTAGACTTGGCTCAATCTTTGAATCTCCTGTCAAAGTGTCCGCTTCGCTCATTTGAGAGGGGAGAAGAGAAGACGGAGATGGAGCGGAGTCGGCAACGCGATTTTCGCGTTGGTGACGCTGCGGAATCGCCTCTTCAGATGATGCCGCGCGGGCGCGCGCGCGAGAGCTTGTTTTTTTGGGTCGGCCCCCGCCCTTACCCCTTCGCCCACCCTTACTCCCTCCCTCGCTTTGTCTTATGTACCGCGCGATGCGGTCTATTCTGGCCGCTTCGAGCCAAGGAATAGTCCCAGCGATGGCCCCGCCCGTGGGACTTTTTTTTTCCTCGCTCCAGAGCCAATCGGCCAGCACGGTAGGACGATGTTCGGTACTGTTTTCGCCCGCCTGGGACTCTAACTCATCCCGTACATCCTTCGGCAGCAAGGCGTCCCGCAGACGATACCATGCCGTTTTGGATGTGCTCCCGCGGATCTCCCGCAAGTACCGCCATCGCGCGTCCCACGCGATCGACGCTACCCGCGCGACAAGCCGCTCCGCTTCGTCGCGCCCCCTCATCTTTCCGAGCGACGAGCACCCCGCACGCGCCAACGTCGTCAGATCCAGCGGGACGAGAATCCCACCGAATTCCGCGGCGCGAAGCTTGCGCCACTTCACGACCCCGAGCCCCGCACAATGCGCGATGACTCCCTCATCCGCCGGAACCGGCCCGTGATCCCAGAGCCAGCGAACGAGCCGCAACCAAGCCGCGATGCCCGCGTCCGACATTCCCAAGACTTGATGCGCAAGACGCTCCGAGCTGATCGGAATCATCTCGCCCTGCGGCCGCTCGAATCCCGCAGCCGCATCATCCCGCGCCCTAGTCATCCACCGTCCCCGCCTCGACCAACGCCGCGCGCCGAGCGTCCTCCCGCCGCAAAAGCTCTAATCCGTCCTCAATCGCTCGCATGTACGACGCCCCCGTACGCTTTCGCCGACGCTCCATCCACTTGCGCCACTTCCGTCGCGAAAGAATAACGTGCAGATTCCAATGATCATCTTTCGGTGTCCGAGCCATCTTTCTCATTCCTGGGCCTTTGTTGCTCTTTGTAACTCCCTGAAAATACACGCCTTCGGACTCTTTGTCAAAAGCGAGAAAAAGACTGTTTTTCTCTGTTGCTCTTTGTTGCTCTTGCCGATATATTCTCTGTGCGGCCGACGCACGAACGACCATCACAGGAGCAAGACGATGACATTGACCACTGAATACGTTTACGGGCCCACCGACGAGCCGCTCGCGCGAGCCATCGCGAAGCGCCTCAGCGAACGAAACTACCGGGTCGTCGCGACCGGAGCAGAGCATAGCCGCGACTGGTTCATCGATATCGCCCCCGCGAGTCAAGCCGCCCTTAGATCCGCTCGCGAAATGGCGCTTGCTGTCGCTGTGGGATGGCTCCACGCACGAAAGAACCTCGCGCGCGCCTGACACGACCCACACAACCCGGGGCCCTTCGGGGCCCCACCACCAGAGGCAGAACGATGACAAGTACCGAGAACCAGACACATACACACCGGATCTGCTGCGCAGCGCAAACATACCTGGTGACTGAAATCGACGACGACCAGTACCGCGATGAAGAAGGCGACATTTGGACAGTCAGTGGCGACGCAGTCGTCAACCCAGACGGCGACGAGGTCGACGGCGCAACGATGGAAAAGATCGGCTGATAGCATGCCGACCGAACTCGTCTCTTTCTGCTAACCACAACCGGGGCCCTTCGGGCCCCACTTCACCACCACAGGAGCAAGACGATGACAACCACGCGACATATCGCAGTAAAAGACCTTCCCGAGACCCTACGCGCCGCCCACGATTCGATGGGCTGCTACGAGCGCGATGTATCGGTAACGACCGCGGACACGTTCTCCGCGTTCTCAGCGGGCGGAGACGGCATGCGAGCCATCGTTGTGCTCCTCGACATGGAGACCGGCAAGGCGGAGCACTTCTCCGGATCTTGGGGCGGCGCGAATCCGTGGTCCCCCGGCAACGCCATCGACCGCGACCAACGCGAGCAACCCATCCCCGTTAACGGCGCCGTCTTGCGAGGCTACCAAGGCGGACGCGCGAATCGCCGCGGAGTGTGGGGAGTTTCTATCGTCGTACGCCCGGACGCCATCGCGGCCCTTCTGCCGGCCCCCGACGGCGCGCCGCCACTTGATCCCGCAACACACGGCGTCCTTGACTGCTTCCCGCGCCTGAAAGCCTTCGCACGACGTGAGGAGGCCGCGCACTATTTCGGCGTCCACGGCGCCGACTACGATGCCGCGCTCGAAGTCCTCGCGGCGCGAGGTCTCGTCAAAATCAACAAAGCCGGAGCCGCGTCCATCACGACCGACGGCAAGAACTACCTCGCTTCCCACGGCACGCCCAAACCTACGCAAGTACGCCGCGTTTACTGACTCACACACAAACAACAGGAGCAAGACGATGAAAGAGAATCAGTACAACCGCGACCAGATCATCAAGATCTACCCCTACAAGGATGGGGAGACATCTCCGCTCTGTGGATTCTGCGCAAAGGAGCCAGATCGGGCCCCCCTTGTAGGTACGCCGATCGGCAACGCCGCATCGGATGTCCCGTGTTGCGGTTCGTTCTCTTGCCGCGGACCGACACCCATCTATGAAGCCGACATCATCGGCACGCGCGGAGAGGCGTTAGGCTTCATCCATCTCCTCTCGAAACTTGGCCACGATGGGCGGTTCTCTGTCGACGACGAAGGAGGCCTGGATAACTGTCGCGGCCGATGGTTCGTTCGGCACGGAGAATACGAGATGCCGCGGCGCGAGGAGTACCCCATCATCGCCGAAGCGTACAAATACGGGCTGATGTGCGGACTTGCCAAGAAGGACGACGACGCGCGCCGGCGGCCGGGGATCCGTCCTGACTCACTCGACACACACATTGATGCCATCCACAGCTTCATCGCCGTCGCGTCTTCTGGCGGAATCTCGGAAGCTCAGGCCCTTTCGAACGTCGCCCAAGTCGCGGACATGATCTCCGCGGAAAATGGAGTCCTCGAGATCATCTAAGAATCACCCACTCATCCAGGAGCAAGACGATGATTGAAGACAAAAGAACCGCAGCCGAAAAGAAAACCACCATCGGCTTTGTCGTCGCTATTGACGACTTTCTATCGGGATGGGGCCACGCCGAGCACGGGGTATCGTTCTACGTGTTGCCGTTTCGTTCAGATGGTGAGCGCATCCATCTGCGCGGCCGAGTTTCCGAACGCGAGGAGATGCGGATTCAGGCCGACAGGGGCCCGCGCTTCGTTCGCGGCCTCATATCCGAACATCGCCAGTGTGACCATTACAGCATCGCCAGCCCTTCCGACGCTCGATGGTTCTATCCGGAGGCGATCGATGTTACCTAAGAACGAGACCATCACGCGGCCCCCGGTAATCCCGACGCCCGACGAGCGCCCCTTGTGCGAAGTTTGCGGCAAACCTGCGGCACTCTTTCCCGCTTGCGTCCCCGGTGGCGTGGCGTGGCTCTGGGTCTTCTTTGGCCGGTATCACCCCGAATGCCACCGATTGCAGCTCAAGTACCGCCCGAACGGCGACGAGCGATGAACATCCTGCGCAACGCGACCGGCAAGACCGGAGCAACCATCGCAACGCACTCACGCCCCGTCGGCGACACTTGCCCGCCGACGTGTCCATTTCTCGGCGCCGGCTGTTTCGCCGAGCGCGGACACTGCGCCACCGAATCCGTTAAGACGCACTGGCGCAAGAACGCGCCGGATGACTACGGGCGATGGGCCGTGCTACTTCTCTCCGATCTTCTCGCGGCCTTTCCTCCGGAGGATGACAGATGAAATACGAAGAAGAGACAGAGCTTGTCGCTAAGGATATCGGGCCGCTTACCCCCAAGGGCGCGCAGGTCCATTTTGAGTCGGGCCATCTCGCTGGATATCTGATCCGGTTCGAACCGGCCCGCGACGGCAAGCCAGCGGTAGCGGAACTCTCCCGCCACTGGCCGAAGCCGGCGCACAGGCTGAAAGCAGCCGGGATGCACTGGATAACCACACAGGCAATACGACCGGATGTCGAGCGATGAACGCCACCATCAAAGCGCACCGCATCCACGTCGGCGGAGATTTCCTAAAGAAAACATCAGGGGGGCGGTTGACCCTGGACCGCCCTTACCTCGCCGCTCTACTTTGGAGCTACCGCGCCGCGCGTCGACTCGGCGCCCGCCCGGCGGGCTTTGGCTACTCGCACGTGTGGCGCGACCTGGCGCCGCATCTCAAGTACTTGCGCGCGGTCGGAATTGAGATCTACGCATCGGTCCACACGGCAGGAGAAGAGCACGACGCGCGCCAGCTCGGATTCCGCATCGCGTTCGTCTCTTCGTTCTCGAAGTCGACCATCCCGAACCGCGTGAAGACCTACCACGGCGATGCGCTCGTCTGTCCCGAGCAGACTGGCAAGCTCGAGACTTGCGGCGATTGTGGCTACTGTTGGAGCAAAAACGGCGGAGACGTCGCCTTTCTGCAATTCTGAGCACACAAAGGAGCAAAGCGATGGACCTTGAAATTAGATTCTCTCTCGACTCCGACGCGTTCTACGATGACACCGGATACGAGGTCGCGCGAATCCTTGCCGACCTTGCGAAGCGCTTTGATGTCGCAGGCGGCATCCCGTCCGAAATTCTCGACGGCGATGCTATCGTCCGCGACGTTAACGGCAACACCATCGGATCGGTCCTGATGTCCGGTTACCGCGGCGCCCCGGACTACGAAGACGCCAAGACGCTCGGATGGCTGCGAGCCAAGTCGATGGGCTTCTCGGAGCTCTTCGAACATGTCGCCGAAGACCTGGCGGAAACCTACCAGACGAACGCCGAGCGCTACGCCGAAGACATCAGGATGTACGGTACCGACCCGGACGAAGCAGCCGACGCCGCCGAGCGCGAGCGCGACTATCGAAAGGAAAACGAAGAATGACATGGAAAGAATTCAAGGCTGCCGTAGAGGCTCAAGGTCTCGGCGACGATACCGAGGTTAGATGGATCGATGTCGGCAGCGGTTCCGACATCACGGTTGAGGTCGACGAAGATGGCGAGGCCACCATCTGCGGATAACTCCCTGTCTCTCCAAACTCCCCCGGCGTTTTACGCCCCGCGCCGGGGGAGTCCTTACGATTGATCCCGCTGCCCCCTCGCTTGGTTGCTCCTGGGCTTGGGGGCGGCATTTTTCACACACACGGAGAACGACGATGAAGAAGTACAGTTTGAGACGTTCCGGCTCTTCTCAGTTTGTGACGTCGATTAACTTGGAAACTCCGGAGGTTTACTGGGCCGAAGGATGGAACAATCCCGACGCTTTGACGCTCCCGGCGGAGACCATCGCTATCGCCGCCGCCGCGGTCATTCAGGAGATTGACGGCTCGCACTGCGAGGTCGAAGAGATGGAGGTCGGGCTATGAGTTCGGAGACAATCGGACGCTCGACGATACGCGACATCAGCGAGGCCGCGATGGCCGCGGGTCTCAAGTGTCCCGTACTCATTACTCAATCCGCCTGGGACGTCGCCATTGAGCCCGACACGACCGGCAAGGCACAGCGAGATGAACGCGTTCACTTTCTCACTTCGGCGCTCTTCCTCGAGGTCTGCCGGACCTTCATCGAGACGGAAAAGGAAAACCCAGACGAAGAGGCCGCCCTTCCGAGCCGGTTCGGTTTTCAGTTCAGAGGCATCGACCTTGCTGTCGTTGTCGGCGTAACGCCACAGAATGACGGGCTTCGCATGCTCGTCGGGAACCCGGAGACGGACGATGATTGAGGACCCAAGAAACAACACGACACCCGCGACGCTTCGCGATGTTCTGGCTGCCGCCTGGCTACTGAGAAGCCACAAGGGCGGCTCCAAAAAGGCTTGGTCCATCGGCGCCTACGAGTATGCGGATGAGGTCCTCGAGTACATGATCGCCGCTCGCAATGCCAACGTCACGGTTAGCGATTTCAAGGTCACGACTTACGACGAAGAGGGCAACGCCGATGCCGAATGAGAAGGTCGATGTCGTCGAGGCAGGGAGACGGTTAGCTATTGTCGTCTTCGGAGCGCTCGGGAGTTTCCTTTCGATTTTCATCGGGCTGGCTTTGGCCCGCACATTTATGGGGTTTTGATATGACACAGACAGCAGAAACCGCCGCGCCCGTCGAAGAGCGTGAGCGACCCGACTACGACCACCCGTTTCGGATGAGCTCGCTGCCGCGGCTGCGGTACTGTCCGGGGTCCTTCCATCTCGCGCAGGCCGCCGGCCCACGAGTAGACACGCAGAGTGATGCAGCGGCCGAGGGTACGCAACTGCACGAGGTCTGCGCCAGGCTCCTCGAGTGGGACGGAGATCAGCCGAGAGAGCTCTACGACATCGACGCGCTCACGAAGGAGGGCGAATCGCTCGACGGCTCGCAGTACTGGGCCGTGACTCAATGCCTGACTTGGGTCGACGACGAGGTCGAGCGCGCGAACGAGAAGTACGGCGTCGACCTATTGCCGTACATGGTCGAGGATGAGACATCGATTTTCCGCGACGGCTCGACGCAGCTTCTCTCCAGGGGCACGGTTGACTACGCACTGATCGGTCGAACGCACGACGGCAAGACCATCATCATGGTGGTCGACTGGAAGTTCGGCCGCTCGTCGCTCGACCCGCAGGCCGCCACCATGCAGTTGCTCGGTTACTCCCTCGGCCTCATGCAGGCGCTGTCCGTCGAGGATCGCGAGGCGTGTACGGTACTCGCGTGGATCAATCAGCCACGATGTGACGGGCTGTTCTCCGGGGTCTTCACGGGCGCGCAGTACGACGAGATGCTAAAGGTCGTCGTCGACACAGTCGAGGCCGCGCAAGCCGCCGACGCGGCAATCAACCCGTGCCTCGCCGCGTGCCGCTACTGCCCGGCTATCGGTCACTGCCAGGCGGCGCAGGAGATCCACAAGATCATCCCCAAGACGGTCGACCCGGTCGTGCTGATGGACAACGCGGCGCTGGCGAAATGCAAGGAGGCGCACAAGATTGAACAGGTCGGCGCCGCTGCCCTCGACACGGTCATCAAGTCTCGAATGGCTTCGCGCGCGGTTATTCCCGGATGGAAGCCACAGCAACGAAAGGGAAAGACGGTATTTAGCGACAACAAGCGAGCCGCGCATCTCCTCGGCGACAAGGTCGCGACCGTCGACATGCTTCGCACGGGCGGCATCAAGCTCGGCGACATTCCGCTGGAGATGTTTGTCGACAGCAAGGTGACGCTCACTTTTCCCTGGCTCTTGGAGCATTCGGATATTCCGGTCTCGAAAATCCGCGATATGTACGTCGCCGCTAAAACCTCGGAGGAGAACCCCGAGAAGACGACGAAGAAGCAAGCGCTCGCTGACTTCGAAAGCGACCTTGAAGAAGCACTCAGAACCAGCGCGCCGACAACGGCTATCGTGCGCGACAACACGACGAAGGCGGACTGATGACCACGACAGAATTGACCCAAGCACCGGCGCCTTCCCTTGTCCGAGAGTTCGGCGAGAAGTACACGGTCGACCCGAGGAAGGTTCTCGGGTTGCTCCGCGACACGGCCTTCAATCCCGGCAAGGACAAGCGAGGCGAGCCGAACCCGCCATTCACGGATAGCGAGGTCCAAGCCGCGCTGATCATCGCCAAGGCTCACGACCTGAATCCGTTCCTCAAGGAGATCTACCTCACTCGCACAAGGGGAAAGATCCTCACCATCGTTCCGATTGACGGTTGGACGAACATTGCAAACCGCCACCCTCAGTACGACGGTTGCGAGTTCGAGGATATCGTCCACGAAAACATCGTCGTCGCGATCAAGTGCAAGGTCTACCGCAAGGACCGCAGCCACGCCACGGAGGTCACCGAGTACCTGAAAGAGTGTCACCGCGGAACGGGCCCGTGGAACGACTTCCCGGCGCGCATGCTGCGGCACAAGGCGTTCATTCAGGCTTGCCGGTACGCCTTCTCGCTCGGCGGCATTTACGACCCCGACGAAGCGGAGCGGATTGCGGATACTCAGATCGAAGCGCCGACCGCGATGACAATCGAAGGCTTGCCGAATCCTGGCGAGCGGGTGCTCCACGCGCCAGAGCTTGACGACGAGCCGAAGCTTAACAAGCTCACCCCGGAGGTCGTCGCAGAGTCGAGGCAACTCCTCGCCGACTCGAAGGCCGCAGTAGGGGAGAAGCCGGAGTCCATCGCCGACCTCGTCAAAGGCGCGGACCCTGGAGCCATCGCCCACACAACGCTAAGCGAAGAGGAACTCTCCGCCGCTTCCGCCAAGAAGCTCGCCGAAGAGAAGGAGGCGAGAGAGGCGCACAACAAGCGCCTTGACGAGCACCGCAAAAGCAGAGCTGATCGCGCAGCGAAAAGCCGAGCAGAGCAGGCCATGGCTACCGTGCCACCGGCTGGCGGCGGCGCGATGACAACAGGCGCGAAGCCGGCAGAAGCCCCGGCCGCGAAACCCAAGCCCAAGAAGGCCGAGAACCCGACGATCCCAGCGATATTCCCCAAGCGCACGAAGAACCTCGAGGACATGCCTCGGGCCATGCTGGAGCTCTGGCTCGACAAGCTCGCGGAATGCTACAGGACGAACGGAAACGACCCAGTGGTGCGGTTGGCCGCTTTGTGCCCAAACGGCATCGGTTCACTCAGCGATAAGAACGCCGTCGCTATGGTCACCGTATTCGAGAGCGATGTGCGCAAGGTCGCGCTGCCGTTCTGAAAAAGGCCTTGACGAAACAACAAAGAGGAACAATGATCTGGGCGCTGGTTGCGACGAGATGCTTTTCGGCGGTTATCTTCAATACGACAACCCGCCGAACGATTACTTGCTCGCCTCGACTGGCCCCCACTCATGGTGGAGTAGAGATGCCGAGATTGGTCGTTATCTATTTTTAATAGAGAGACCCTGGTTCGAATCCAGGCGCGAGTCGAAAGGCTCGCGTAGCTTAGTGGCAAAGCGCTTACTTCGACCGCTCACAACTTGCTCTTCTCTGCCTCCCTATAAGACTTGCAGTCGAGATGAATCGTGGGCGTTACCATCCAAAAACCGGGGGTCGCAGGTTCGAGTCCTGCCCGAGAGGCCGAAGCGCGAGCTTGTGTAAGCCCTCTCGGTAGCTCAGTCGGTAGAGCACCGGTCAGTGTTGCCCTCGTACAACCTTGCTCGATTGCTTTTGAAATCATCGTGCTCCACGATGTGTGTGTGTGAGGGCCAACCGGTATGCCCGTTGACGGTTATCTTTTGGTGATTTCCCCGTCGACTCCCTCACTTGACCGGCTGGCCCTTTTGATTCCCGCTGGCTCGACTTCAGGAGATCGAGATGCAAGACCTCGGAAAGACCTTCAACCCCAAAGCCACCCCGCAGTCCAAGCCCATCCCCGGGCGCGAGGAAGATCAGTCCGTCAACAACGCCGGCGGCTACGTCTTCGAGGTGAGCGACTGGCAACGCCTCGAGCGCTTCCTCATCCTCGGCACCGAGGGCGGGACGTATTACTCGTCTGAGCCGGAGCTCACGTACGAGAACTCGGCGACACTCCTGCGATGCATCGCCAAGGACGAGCAAGAGGTTCTTCGAATCCTGCACTCATTCTCGGTCGAAGGGCGCACGCCACGGCAGAACGTTACCCTCTTCTCGCTCGCGATGCTCGCCGCTCACGGTAGCAACGATGTCGGCTTTCGGAACACGATGGTTGCGAGCTTCCGGTCGGTCGTCCGCACCGGCTACCAGCTCTTCATCTTCTGCAGGTACCTCAAGTCGCAGCGCGGGTTCAGTCGCTTCCACCGCCGACTCATCTCGCAGTGGTACACCGCGGCCGACCCGTCGTGGCTCGCCTACCAGATCGCCAAGTACCAGAGTCGAGAGGGCTGGAGCCACAAGGACGTCATCCTTCTGTCCCGCCCGAAGACCGAGAACCCGGTCATCAACAAGCTCATCCGCTACGCCATCGGCAAGTGGGACGAGAAGTCTCCGCTGCCTGCGGTCCTCGCCGGCATGGAGTCGATCAAGCCGGAGGAGACGAAGCCTCTTCGGGTCGCCGCGGTCGTTCGGGAGAGCGGGCTGACGCACGAGATGGTCCCGAGTTACGCCAAGGCTTTTCCTGCTGTGTGGGAAGCGCTGGCGGACAAGATGCCGCTCGGCGCGTTGTTCCGCAACCTCGGCAACCTGTCGCACAAGGAGGTTCTGGCCCCGAGCAAGATCAAGCGCATTGCCGAAGTTGCCGGTCGACTCAGTGACGAGGCCGCGATCAAGAAGGCTCGCGTTCACCCCGTCCAGGTACTCTCTGCAATCAAGGTCTACGGGCAGGGTCGCGGCGTGCGCGGGTCGCTGACCTGGGCGGTGGACGCCAAGATCTGCGGGGCGCTCGAAGACGCCTTCGACAAGTCGTTCAAGTCTATCGAGCCGACCGGGAAGCGGTTCCTCGTGGCGCTCGACGTCTCCGGCTCGATGTCTGCGCCAGTCGCAGGGTTGCCCGGTATCTCCTGCGCCGAAGGCTCCGCGGCGATGGCGCTGTCCTTCGTATACACCGAGGAGAACGTCAGCGTTGTGTCCTTCTCTTGCGGCGGTCGGAGAGAGTACGGCTGGATGCACCGCAACGTCGCCAATCCGAACGACGGCCTCGAGCCCATGCCGCTACATCGCAGGACCTCATTCACGCAAGCGATGGAAGAGGCCAGCCGGCGGAACTTCGGCGGAACGGACTGCGCGCTACCGATGCGCTACGCCACGAAGCACGAGATCCCCGTTGACGTGTTCGTGGTTCTCACGGACTCCGAGACGTGGCACGGAACCATCCACCCATCACAGGCGCTCGAGGAGTACCGCAACAAGTTCAACAAGAACGCCAAGCTCGTCGTGGTTGCGATGACGGCGAACAAGTTCTCGATTGCGGATCCGAAGGACCCCGGAATGCTCGATGTCGTTGGATTCGATGCGAACGTGCCCAAAATAATCCAGAGCTTCGCGGCGAGCGAATGAGTTGACCGATGACTGACGAGCCACTCGATGCCCAAGAGATCATCGACGACCTGTCTCGGCGTTTGGAGCGCAGTGAGGACGAGAGAGCACGGCTGAAAGAAGCCGTCGATTCTTACTGTTCGTCGAACGCTGATCTTATCCACGCCAACATCGATTCGTTAAGGAACACGTACGAGGAAGGTCTTCTTCGGGCGAAGAGGTCCCTGGAAGTCGGCGCAACGATCTTCGCCCAATTGGAAATCGAAGCAGCTCTTTCCTTTCACCCGATGCACGCTGAGAGCTGGGGCGGCTGGCCGGAACAGGCGGCGAGCGAATGAGCGAGAAGCGAAGAGCCAGTGAGTTCTACGTCCTTGTCCCTGGTGGCAAGCGCGTGCATCTCTCCGACCTCGAGAAGGGAGATATCGACAGCCTTGTCGACTTCACTCCGAGGGAGGGCTGGCTCTTCGCTCGCTCGCTCTCTCGTGTCGTGGAGAACCTTCTCGAAGAGCACTGTAGAGAGCGGATCGCGAATGCGAGCGAAGGTCTCGGGGAGGATTCGATTCCCGAGTTCGTCCTCGCCGACAAGCAGCTCCAGATCTACTTCCACAAGATCCAGCGGATAAGGGACGGATTCTGGGCTGACTTGCGTGGCTTCGGCCCGCAGCTTCGGCGAATCGCAGATGAGCTCGACGCGGTCGAGCCTGACGGATTGCTTGCAGAGGCTGCGATAAGGGCGGCGACCGCGGAGGTCGAGATGCGCCAGTTGATGAACGGCGAAATCCCAGAAACCTAAACGAGGGGCCAGTGACGCAGATAGACGAGAACCGGCAGGCGAAGATTGACGAACTCGTCGACCTTCTCACCGAGGCGTGCGACCTCTTGGCGGAGGCTTGCATCGAGTTGCCGCCGAAGTTGAGGTCTTGGTACGCCAAGCGCTACCGTAACGGTGGAATCCGACGCAGCGTCGCGAAGGCGGAGTTGCGCCGAGAGATAAGGGAGGCCGCCGATGCCGAAGCGAACCTCTAACTGGGACCTCGTCGCCGAGGCTATGAAGGCGGAATACAAGCACCTCTTGGAGTCTGGGTATTTCAAGCCCGAGAACATCGAAAGGCGTGAGCGCGAAGCCCGCGAAGCGGCGACCACGTGCTGGGTCTACCACCCGCACTACGATGACCAAACGCACAGCGAGACGGCGGTTGTCTGCCGGGTAGAGCCGTCCGGCGGCAGGCCGTTGTGCTCGCACGCAGCCGGAAGCATCCCAATGAAGACCAGCGACTTCGAGTATCTCACGAAGGTAAAGATTTCAGGGCGCGAGTACTGGGGAATCAAATGCCCGCTCTTCGAGGTTAACCTTCGAGAACAGCGAGTTGTCGAAGCTGTGGAGCAGATAAAGTGAACAACTCTCAACCCAACCAGGAGGCCACCATGGCAGCCCAAGGATTCTTTTCCGAGCAGTGGAGTGACGAAAACGACAACCCAGCCGGTGGCGTCACGAGTGGACGAGGTTTCACAATCTCGTGGCAAAACGGCCCACTCGGCCGCGGTAACGATCGAAAGGAACCGAACGGTGCGTTTGTCGAAGACGTGATTGCGGCTGCAAAAGATCGCCTTGAGTTTTATCAGCGCTCTAAGTTCGAGTGCGGGGCGAATGAAGCAGCCATCGAAGCCTTGAAGGCTGCAATCTGCTGCCTGCAAGACAGGACGAAAGACCGTGAAGATCGCGACGTCGAAGGCACACACGAGACATAGGAATAACGTGTAAGGTCGGCCCCGCATGAAAAAAGCACTACCCGCAAGAGCTGCCGAGTTCTTGCTGATAACCGGGGGACAAGGACCGAGCGCGGTGTGGCAGCAAGCACCTTTAACGCAGGACGTCCTGGGAGTGGTCCCGACCTTTTCAGTGAGATGGGTTTATGAGCAAAGCAAAAGAACCCGCGATCATCTGCATCGCGATCCGCGTTTGCGAGCAGTGCATCCGTCGCGAGCCGGGGATGTGCCACATGCCTGGGTGTCTGTTCATTCGCTGGAAGCGTGACGAGTTGCCGTACTTTCTCGAGGCGGAAAATCTCCCAGGACAGGACCATGCAGTGCTCGACGAGGCGAAGGCGAAAGAGTGGGAGGAGATTACAGATGGGAATGGCTGAGCCAGGAGCAATCTGCGAGCGCTGCTCGCGAGAGATCGAGATCGACGAAGTCAACCTGTGCGACGAGTGCGGCTACGATGGGATGTGTAACGACTGTTACGCGGAGCACGACTGCGATGAAGGATAGAGCGATAGGGCCAAACGTAAAGCGGCTGGTCGTCCACCGAATGTCGCAGCAAGCGGTCCCCGCTGGAGGGGGTCTCGCTGACGGTCTCAAGTTCTTGTCGGACCCGAAGGGAGTCTCTGACGCGGCGCGGACAGCTACGGAGTGGGTTGAAGAGGCAATCGTGTCTGTCCGCAACGCAATGGGCCGGAACCCGTGGCTTCACAGCTCGGACGAAGACATCGCGGCGGAGATCCTTCGGAGGCTTAAGAAGATTGAGGAGCAGATAAAGTGAGCGAAACAAAAGAACCCAGCACGCGTGTCCTCCGCGAAATTGAACGCAAACTGCGAGACCTCTCTCACCCGGCCGAGCGCCGAGAACTTACCGAGCTACTTATCGTCGCCTCGAAAATCCAAGCGCTCTACGAGCGCCTCGAGAAGCAGGGCCCGCAGAAGGACCCGAAAGGCGAACCGCCCCAGGTGAAGCTCTCCGAGATCCGCACCGAACGCGGCGAGTCGATTGTCGGCTGGCACTTCGTCGACATCGACTACGTCTGCCGGCTCTTCTACGAGGAGGACAGGCACAACGGCAAGGGCGGTTACGGCTTCGAATTCTACGCCGTCGGGTGGTGCGGTGGACGCCGAGGCACGGTCGAAGACGCGAGCCTATTCGATGACGACCCAGACGAAATCAACGTCGAGTGTCTCTGGCACGGCTCCGCTCGTTTCGACGGCGTGCGGCATCTCTACTGCGGTGACGAGCAGACCGACAACGAGGGCTATTTGTACTACCCGAGATTATCGCGCATCGCCGGAGTTCTCACCGAGCTGGCGAAGCTCGAGAAGCGATTCTGTAACGACCCGCCGAAGGATTAGCCATGAGCAGCGAAGAGCGACAAGACAAGCAGTCACGCCACGCCGAGTGGAACCGCAAGAACATGAAGGTCTTGCGCGCTTCGCCCTTGCACTGGCGCTCGACGAACAGCGGGGAGAATCTCTGCTTCCCGGCGGAGGGCAAGGTCGACGTGCAGTTCTACCCGTCGACCGGGCGCTGGTACGTGCCGAGTGAGAATCGGACGTATCGCGGCATGGCGACCTCGTTCATCGTCTGGTACCGCAAGCGACTCAAGAGGCTCGCTTCCGCTTCAGGAGGTTCATCGCCTTGCGAGTCTCCTCGGTCCCCAGCCACGACTGGAACTTCGTCGTGTGCAGAAGCCCGAGAAGTAGAGTCTGACGCACCACAGGGTTGTTCGTCGCCATGACGGCAGCAGCGACCTTCGAGACCTCCTTCGGCGCGGTCGGGCTCTCGGCAATCTCCTTCATCATCTTGTCCACGCCTTCGCGTCCGGCCTTCGTCGCGCTCTTGGCGTTGTAGCCGGCGAGCCGACGCGCCCAGCCGCGGAAGAAGCGCTCACCGAAGGAGGATCCCAGGCGCGCGGTCATGAACGAACCGACAGAGCCGAGGTTCGCCAGGCCGAGGAAGTGAGTGACCCCGACCCACTTCATCACCTTTCCCGCTGCGTAGCGCGAGCCGAGCATCTTTCCTGCGATGTGATCCAGCCACTGCCTCGGCAGTCCGATCTTCTTGCCGACAGCCTCGAGCACCTTCTGCGCGCTCGTCTCCGGCACGAAGTCGTCCTCGTCGAAGGGGAGCCTCTCCCCTGTCTTCTTCGATTTCGCGGGCTTCTTGCCCTTCGAGCTCTTCGCTTTCTTGAGGCCCTTCTCGACTTGCGGATTGCTGGCCGGCTTGCGCGTCGAGCTCCCTTTCGGGATCTCCGGCTCAGACTTCGGCTTGCCGCCGGTCTGCGGCAGCGGTTCGTGTTTCCCTGGTAGGCCGGTCGCGTCCGAGGGAGTGCGTGCGGGCGAAGTTCCTTCCGCCGGCGGCTCTCCGCCTCGGCGAATCGGTCGCGGAGTTTCCTTTGGAGGGGACCCCTTGGCTGCGTTGAGCTTTCGGGTTGCGCGCAGCGCTTGGCGTCCCGGAGATGCGGCGAGCCCGGCCGCTTCGCGGATCTCGTCGAAGAGCATCGGGTTCTGCGCGTACCTACCGAGCGCTTCCTTCTGCTCGGTTAGGTCTTTGACTGCGCGACGAGCCGTTGCGATATCTGCGACCTCGATTCTGCCCTTCTTCTTCGCGCTCGCGAGACGCCGCTTCAGGGTTGACGGCTTCAGCTTGGGGTCTCCGACCCACTTGAGCGCGGCGAGCTCTCCACTGATACTCTTCATGCGGCGCGCGACCTCCTTTGCGACCAGGCTCTCCTCTGCGACGAAGGCGTCAATCTCCGCACGCCCAGCGGTGTCGAAGAGGTCGCCCTGAACTTCGCCTCCCGCCTGCTTGGCGGCCGAGGCGCGAGCGCTCATTCCTGAAGCGACTGCGCCGAGATGTTCAGCCGACTCGTTGGGGTGCGTCTTGAGGCGACGGATCAGAGCACCTTGCGCGCCGGCGCTGTCCGTTCCACGAGCGATAGCGAGAACCTTGCGCTCAGTGATCGCTTCGTTGAGATAGGCGACCCAAAGGTCCTCCTTCGCTCGGGTCGCGAGCATGTGCGCGTCCTTCGCTCGGTCCTTCGCCAGCCATCCCTCCGCTTTGAGGGCGCGCTCGTCCATACCAGCGTTACGGAAGAAGCGCGCGAAGTCTGCGACGCTGCCGCTATCGCCCTTGATATTCTGCCGAGCGCCAAAGACTATCGCGTCCTGCTTCGTCCAGCCGTCCGCCTCGTCGATGATTTGCGCTCGAATGCTCTTCGCTCCCTTGCTCTTGGCGAACGCGAGGCGGTGGTGTCCGTCTGCGACCCAAAGCTGCCCGGACTTGTCGCGCCAGAAGGTCGAGACGCCCTGGTCCCCGGCGTCCCACTCACCTTTGAGCGCACGCTTGGTGGTGACGCCGAACTCGTCGACCTTGCCGCGAAACTGGAATGCCTTGACGTCAGCCTTTGCGGCGGACGGAACGACCTCGGTCGTATAGATCTTGCGTGACTTGCCCTGATGCTTCGTGACACCCTCGGCGAAATTCCCAACGGTTCCGGCACGAGCGGCCTTGCCGGCTGCCGATGGAGCTCGGGCTGCAGTCGCCGTCGCTGCTTTCGTCGCAGGTGCTGGCGCCGGCGCTGATGGGATTTCCTTCGCGGCTTTCGTTGCGCCGACCGATGCCATTTCCGGCTTCGAGGCCGCCTTCTTCGGCTTAACCTTCGGCTTGACGCCGGGGATCCCAGTTTTCGGCAGAGCGAGGTCGTCGGGGAAGTTGAGCAGCCCGCGCTTGCTCGCCGGACGCGCCGGCAAAGCTGCCATCGCATCGACGAACTCGCCGCCCTGCATGATCTCGAACTTTTTCAGGCGGTCGATTCTGAATGAGCCGGGGCTGCGCTTGCCGACGTCCCAGTACTGGAGCTGCCCGGCTTGCTGCATGCTGTACCCTTTGCCCCCCTCGCTCGGGAGGCCCTGCGGCACAGGTTGGCCCCCGTAACCTTTCGCGCCCTTCGCTGCGAGCGGCTGCCTGACCGAAGCGTCAGGGAATAGACGACTCTCGCCAAGCATGACATCGACCAGCTCTCGCTTCGCGTGCTTCTTCGGCAGCCGGCTTGCCTTCTGGATCACATCGTCCGACACGTGCCAGTCACGAGCAAGCTCCACGACATCCGGAAGGCCCTTGCTCTCGACTACTCTTCGGTTCGCGCGCAGCCACTCGCCTCGTGAAGCCATCGGGGCGGCCTTCGCCGTGCGGACGACCGTCTGCCCTGCCTCGTTCACGAAGGTCACGCGGAAGAGGTCTTGCTCTCCGATTGAGAGGATTGCCTCGAGAGCATTCACTCTGTCTGGGTGCTTGCTGGCGATGATCCGCTCATCGGGGATCCCAAGCTTCTCTCTCAGCTTGTGGATTGCCGCGAAGCGTCGAATCTGCGGCATCGCCGAAAGGATGTCTCCGATTGGGCGGGTTGCTCCGTCCTTCACGTCGACCATATTGCGCGACAGGATCTCGTCGTCGACCGGGATTCGTGGCCAAGCCTTCCCCTTCGCTGACGTCCCCGCGGGTTCGCCGAGAATCGTAGTCTCCGCCGGGCGTGCGCCTACCGGGCCCGTGTCCGCCGGAGTCTCGAGCGGCTTCGCCGGCCTCGGCGCGTCAATTGGAAGGTCGTCCGCGGCTCGCGCCACCGGAGCGCCAGGGACGTTGTGTGGCCCACCGACAGCCCGGCCAGATGGCAGCACGGCGCCAGGAGAGCCGACCGCAGGGTCTGCCGCGATAGCGCTGGGAGGTGGTGCCGCATCGTCCGCGATCCGAACACCAATCTCGGCTGCCTGCTCACGGCTGAGGCCGATGGACGCAGCCTCGGCAGGAGTCAGCGTATCCGTGGCTCTCTTCGCCATGTCAATCGGACGCACTTGCGCCCCGGCCCGCGTCGCTCCTTCGAGCGCCTCCTTCCCGGCTGCTCGCGCACCGTAAGCGCTGAGGAAGGGTTTCCCGAGGGCGCTACGGATCACTCCACCACCAAGGCCAGCCCCAAGCTCAAAGGTCGAACCGAGGATGCCCTCGGTCGCGACTCGCTGCCCTACCTCGCCGAGCGTTGGCTCGTAGCCGGCGAGCTTCGCGACACCCTGCTTGAGAACTTCGGCGGCTGCCCCGCCCGCGCCGCTACCAGCAACGGTGCCCCCGAAAGCGCCTACGGGACCGCCAGCAGCGAAGCCGAGCGTCCCACCTACGACTCCACCAGCGATGTCGCCAGCAACATTGACGACGTCGCCAGCAGCGTCAGCGAAATCCATCATCGTGAAGCTCGACTCGTCTACGACGCGCCACGGGTCATCGCGTCCGCGACGAATGGCGAAATTGAAACCGCCCATTGGGTAGGTCTCCCAGCCTTGAGACTGGAGCTCGCGCTGCATTGTCTCCGGAGTCGCGGCGAGCGACATCATCCCCATACGACTCGAGTTCGAAAGCTCCGGGTGCTGCTCGTCGACTGGGCGGAGGGGGGAGTCTCCGGCCTTTCCGTACATGGCAACGTCGAGATGGGAAACCGGCTCAGTGGGTTGGTACTCGTCAAAAGTCATGCCCCCAGGCTTAGTTGAGCCTCCGGTCGGGCTTGGTTCTTGATAGCTATCAAACGTGATACCGCCTGTCGGGGCCTGCGCCGATGGTGCTGGCGGGCTCGGCGCGACCTCGGCCTTGACGGGGAACGAGGGGCCACGTGTTCCGGCGGCAGACGGGAGATCTCTCGGCTGAAGCTTCGCACGAGCCTGCAAGGTCGCGGGCACTTGCTGTGCGAGGAGGTTATCAAAGGCGCTTGGCATCTCAGTACTCGTACGTGCCGGTTCCGTTCGCGACCATCTCGTCTGCGAGTTTTCGCGGGACCTTCTTCTTTTGCGTCGGGTCTGCCGTCGAACTAACGATAACCGTGTCCCTCTTGTCGAACTGCGCCAACGGGTACTCGGTGTCGTACGTGGCGGGGTTGTAGAGGCCGAGCTTCTCCCTGCCATTCTCGAGAACCGCCTGCCGCATCTCGAGAAGGATCTTGCGGAAGGCCTCGTTGCTATTCTTCATCTGTTGGATTCCGCCGCCGATCCGCTTCGCTTCGTCTTTCGACATCTGCTTGCCGGTCATCTGGAAGATGTAGGCGACGAGAGCGCGGTAGTTCTTCGCGACGAAGTCCGCCTCTTTCGCGTTGGTGAATCCGAGCTCGTGCATGAACTGCATCCAGCGCCCAGCGGCCCACCCGGTATTGATTCCGTGTTCGACCTTTGCAGAGAGGACGCCCTCAAGCTGCCGGGCGGTCGCAAGCGCGCCGGTCATCTCCTCCAGCACCTTCGGCGGCAGTGCGTCATTACCGGCTGCTGATAGCTTCCCTTGGAGTTCCCTGAGGGCCAGTTCGAAATCGTCGGAGCGCTTGAACTCAGACTGCTGGAACTTCGCAACAGCGAGTTCGTAAGCCTTCCCGGCATCGCCACGACCCGCCGCGAACTTGTCAGCGCCAAGCTTCGCAGCACGCTCGTCACCACGCACCTTCAACAGCATGTTGATCTCGTCCGGCGTCGCACCGTCAGGAATGCCCTCGACCCCGGCGCGACGAAGAAGCTCGGACATGCGCGTGCCTTTGTCCTCCGAGTCCATCTTCGCGAGCTCGTTGCGAATGCCCGTGGCTTCGCCGAAGAGCTTGCGCGGCGGTCGGTTCGTGAGTATCTCGGCGGCCGAGGTGAGGTTCATGTTGCCGAGGCCTTCGGAGACCTCCCTGCCGATCTCGAGCCACTTGCGCTTGTCGGCGCGCTCGTCCTTTTCCTTGCGAACCTCCTGCGCCGCGTGGTCCTTGTCGAATTTCGACATCGCGTCGGTCGCGAGACTGGAGTCGGCGCCCTCTCCAACCCCAACCTGATTCCATCTCGGATCTCGCTGCGGCGTCATGCGCGCGGCGAGAGTTCCTTCCGCTGACGTCGCCGCCTCAGTCATCGGCCCCTCGAACTCTCCGCCGGTCACGACGGGGCCAGAACCGGAGACGCTGCTCTCATCCTTGCCTCTGCTCGCGATGACGCCGGCAACGCGAGCCTTCATCTCATCGTTCGCTACTGGAGCCTCGGTGGCGACGGGGGGAGTTGGGCGCTGACCACTTCTAAGTGCCTCCCGATACGCACGCTGCGCTTCGTTCGGGGAATCATAACCTTCGCCCCTCCAGGCCTCCTTGATAGAGCCCCCGATGTCGGGCCATCCTCTCGGCTGCGGACGGTTGGCGTAGTCTTGGTCATCCATTGCGTCGGTAGACCAAAGTCGAGGCCTGGAGGTTCTTTGGTTCGCTCGCAATCCGAGGGGGCTCGGCCCAGTATCTCCTGGCGGAGAGGCATATCCGTACGGCCCATCCTCGCCAGCCCACGGAGAGTCCGGCACTTTACCACGGCGAATCCGCTTGCCGCGTTCCGTTGCCTTGAGACCTTCGGGGACTCCGCTTCGAGGGACGTTGTAGAGACCAAAGGGCGCGCCGCGCTGCTCCATCGACAGCGCTTGAACGTCGGACATACCTCGCTCGTCGAACGTCGGCGGCCGTGGCCCGTAAACCTCCGGAGCGTGTTGCGCTTCGATTGGGCTCATCTGGCTGCCCGCCTGCGGGACCGCCGCCCCTGGTGGCGACACCCCAATGCCAGACCTCGCAGCAAGGCCAGAGACCGCTGCCGAGTTGTCGGGCTGCGCTTGCGGGGCGAGGTCGCCAGGGAAGGGGACTCCGCCGCCAAAGCTGCGAAGCTTCTCTTCGACCTTCTCGAGCAAGAGCTGTCGCTGTTGATCTTGCATCAGATAAGCCCCCCCGCGACACCGCCGGCCGCTTGCCCGACGCCCTGGCCGATCGCCTGGATGTTCTGTTGCTGCGCGGCGTCCTGGGCAAGCTCGGCATTCGCTCTCGCCATCATGGCGTTCGACTGACCCCCGAGCTTCGTTACTTCGTTCCCGAACTTCTGCTGACGCAGTCGGTTCTGCCGCTCCAGGTTGGCACGCGCGGCCTCGTATGTCGACATCGTGTTCGTGTCGGCGACTCGCTGCCGTGTCCCGACGTTGTAAGCATTCGCCCTCGCGCGAGCGTCCGCAGCGTAACGCGCCGCGTTCGTCTGGTAGCCCATGAGTTGCTCGTTGAATCGGTTCGTCGCGCTTGTGCGCGCACGAGAGAGGCCGATGTCTTGGCCGCGGATCTGCCCGCCCATGCCAGCCGACGTGAGGATGGCGTTCTCCCTTCGACCGAGAGCGGTAGCGGTCAAGTCCTTGCCCATTCGCGCCGCGAGCTCTCCGGTTCCCTGCCCCGCGAGCAAGCGGCTGCGAAGCTCCTCGCCGGCGCCCATGCGGCCACGCTCACGAAGGTCTCTTGCGACAGCGCCCTGGCTTCGGTTGAAGCCCTGCTGGACAGCGCCCTGCGCACGGTCAGCGGCAAGGCGGTCAGCGAGCGGCAGGCCGTCGCGACTGATCTCCTGCATCTGCTTGAGGCTTTGCGTCTGCGCGCGACGCATCAGCGGGGAGTCTTCTGGCAGCGCTGCGCCGTCAGCAAGGACCGCGTCGTAAACTTCCGGAGCAATCTCCCCGACCATCTGGAGCTGCGGCGCAGTAAGCGTCCGCATGTCGAACTCCGGGTCTTTGAGCTGCTGCCAGAGACGCACGACGGCGTCGTACTCACCGGGGAGGTCGCCGGCAGTGAGGAGGCCAATCGCGCCGCCGATGGCACCACCGATTCCACCCCCAATCCCGCCACCAGCTCCTGCTCCGATAGGCATCCGTTACTCCTTATCCGAAAAATAAAGCCGACGTCTTGGCGCCCGCCGAGCTATCGCCGAGAAGTCCGCCGAGGTCTCCGATACCACCAATCTTAGCCCACTTCGCCTTCGAGCGAGCCTTCTTGTATTTGCTTCGAGCTCGACGAGCGAGGGAGAGCCACTGCCTCTTGTTGTTGCTAAGGCTCGCCTTCTGGTTCTCCAGTGTGAGTATTTCGTTTTCGAGGAAGGCTTCAACGTCCGCAGAAATACGGGCCGCCCGAAACCCTTCCCCTGACGCTTCGATCCTGTCGAGAGACCCGACGATCTCGTTGATGCGATTGTAGATTCGCCGCTGGTCCTCCGTCGAGACGTTGCCGCGTGACGGCTGCGTTCCTGGGTCAAAGCTGGCGTATCCGCGTACGTCCGGGAGCTGTATCTTGCTGCCGAACTGAGATGGATTGTAAGTGTCGAACTCGCCCTCAGCGCCCGGGGAGAACAGCGCGTCGAGCTCCCGCTGCCTCTCGACCGCACGCTTGCGGATCACTTCTCGGTCCTGCGGCGACACACCTGGGTTGTCTTCGTCCCACTGCGGGTCGAGCTGGTTGATTCTCGAGCGTCCGTGTCGTCCGAGGTGCGGCGTCAGGAGGGGAACGTCGGCGATGTCTCCGTACTTCGCCATGATCTCCGCGCGAACCCTTTCGCTCTCCGCAAGACCGACTTGCGCCTCGGTCTGCAAGCGAGTCGGGTCAAACGTCAGGCCCCCCTCCGCAACGCCATCAAGTGCGGAAAGGGAGCCCGACTCCAGGAGATCTCGATATGCCGACTCGATACTCGCCTGCGACGCCGCCCTCTCAGCAACCTGCGCGTCGAGGTCACCAGCCAGCCCCGCACGCTGCGCGTTGAGGTAGTCCGTCGCCGCCTGTGAGATAGCTCGCTCTTCGGTGCCACGCTGGGCGGCAAAGGTGGAAGCTGCCAGGCCCTCGCGCTCGGCGAGAGAACGCAAGCGTCCGACCTCGCTCTCGCCGGCGGCGCGACGCTGCTGGAATTCAGTGGAGCCAAGGAGGCGCCGCGACTCAGCGGAAGCCTCGCCGGGAGTGAGCCCGGGGATTGCCTGCTGCAGTAGCGACTTGATTCCGCCGCCCGTGCGCAAGGCCGCAGCGCGATCCTGGAGCCCTCCGAGCTTGTGGTAGGCCTCGGCGAGCGCCTGCTCGTCCACGCCTGATGGCCCCGAGTAGGCCGCACCGACAAGCCCGCGCGCATCGTTGATCGCCGCGACCTGGCTCTCTGGGTCCTGAAAACTGCCGAGGGCACCGGACAGAACCATCTCTCCGTCAACACCCTCGAAGGTCCGGCTGGCCCCGGCAGAGTTGTAGAAGTCATCAATTCCCTTGGTGAGCGATGCGCCCGTCGAAGAGAGCCCTGTCGTCAGCGGACTCAGCAGGCGGTCCTCGATGCTGCCTTGGTTTGAGCGTCCACCGACACCAGGAGTCTGCGCCGCGCTCGCCGCTGCCGCGCCTGAGTTGGCCGGCGCGCTTGAGGCGCTCGAAGCGCTCGAAGCGCTCGAAGCAGCAGCCGGGCTCGACGATGCTCCGCCGCCGCCAGAAAGGGGGATCTCGCCACCCTGCTGTTGCGCCCCCAGCGGCAAGTCGCTACCAGGCGCCGGCGCGGCGACTGGAGCTTCAGCGCCAACGCCAAGGAGGTTGTCGCGCTCTTGGTCAAACGTCGGAGCGTTATCTGAGACGTATACTCCAGCCATCTTACGACGAAGGCCCTCTGATTCTTATCTTGACGTTCACGACACCCGAAGGTGCCGGCGCCGGCCACACAGCGCGCACGCTCACCTTATTCTCGCCTGGAACTGAAAAGTCGAACCGCGGAGTCACCGGCTGATTGTCAGCGCCGAGAAAGTCACTACTGATGAAGCTGACCTCTTCGGGGATTCCCCGCACCTCCTCCGCAGAAATGTCGACGAAGACGCTGTCACGCATCTCAACCACGCGCTCGACCGCGTTGAAATTGTCGGCGAAGGAGATGTCCCCCTGCATGGCTTCGGTGAGCACCTGAGTTTGCTTAACGAGCGCGTCAATCAGACGCCAGTACTTTTCCTCGATGTCTGGGTGCTGCGCTTTCGTCGGTGGTGAGAAACTTTCGATTCTTGGCATTAGTCAGGCGTCCTCACAAGTCGACTCGAGAGCTTGCGACCGAAGAACGCAGTCGAGAGAATGGAGAACTTTTCCTTCGCGGCACGGTGCCGATACATCAGCGTAATCCGCTGGCAGCGCTGGTGCTGCCGAGGAACAGGAGTAACGATCGGCGTGGCGCTTTTGTAGGTCGCCCCCCAAGGCTGCTCGCCCCACCCGAATTGGCCCCATCCCGAAGTGCTCTCCAGCTCGATAACGTCAACCCACTCAGGCACGGGAACAACGTCGGAGGAGAAGCCGAGTTCGTGGGAGAACGCGGAGTCCTTCTCTATCGTCACTGCAGCGTAGGTGAAGTGCTTCTTCACCTCTGTCATCTTTGCGTCTTCGGGAGCCCACGTCACCTGGCAGTCGATCGGTATCGACACGTTCGCAGCGAAGCTCGTGACGGACGACGTCCCACTGGAGACCTTCAGCCCTTGCAGGGCGAGGATATCAAAGAAGCCCCCGACGACGGACGCGCTCGAGGCCGGCAGGAAGCCCGACAGGTCTCGGTCGAGCTCTACGTGATACGTGTCGCTTCCGAGGCTTGTCACGTTGAAGCAGCGGGCTTCGCTCGTGAGGTACTTAAACAGGAACCCCTTGCGCAGGGTCGCTCCAGTGTAAGTGTACGTGACATTGAGAAAGCTGACCGTGTCTCCGGCAGCGTTCGTCGACGTGGTCGAGGAGTTCACGGTGATCGCGATGTCCTCGTCCTGGTAGTCGCTATTCCCGAGGGCTGATGGGTCGTTGCGCTGCTGGAGAACGTACTTGTCTTCGGAGTGTCCGAGGTAGAGTTTCTCGTCCTCGAAGAGAACAGCCCCGCAGGCAACCTTCTTCTTCCAGCTTGTCCATTCCTTCGTCAGGTAGTTGTAGACCCAAGCCACACGAGGGGCTTCGTTCGAGGCGACCTCTTTAGCCCACAGGATATAGAGGTGCTGCTTCTCGTGGCCGACTGCGAATGAGTCTTCGAAGTCGACGAGGTCTTCGATGTCCCCCTCGATCGGCCAGCTCAGCAATGCCGTGCCCTGCTCGTCGATACGGAGGACCCCCTGCGTAGAGAGGCAGAACACGCCGTTGTTCAGCTTCACGGCGCAGTCCCCGTTCTTGATTCGAACGGTCGGGTCAAGCTGCTTAGTGACGAAGGAGTTCTCGCCCTCTCCGCTGAGGCGCCAGACGCCCTCCTCCTTCAGGATGATAAGTGAGTCTCGCGTCGAGCGGATAGCGATGATCGGGGAATCGTCAGAGCCAATCTCTTCGAAGTTGCCCAGGGGAACCGCATCGGGCTTCTCGAACTTCGACTTGTACAGGCCGTTGATCTTCTGGCTGTCACTCGATGGGACCGAGTTGCCCGACGTCGGCAGTTGCTGCTCAAAGCTGTCGCCGACGTCAGTGTCGCTCGCGAGCATGTAGAATTTGCCCGTCTCGAAGTTGCGAGCGCGGACGAGTACGCGACCCGGGGGGTCCGTGTCGAGCGACGAATAGTGAGCGTAGAAGTTCGCGTCCGTCGTATGCCGATTGATGACCCGCACAAAACTCCTCATCGTCTCGGCGATATTCTGCGAGGTGGTGAGCTCTGCGGTGCTGAGCAAGAACTTGCGGTTCGGGATGTCCTCCGCGGCGGCGAACTCATAGTCGATCGCTGTGCCGCCGCCGATGCGAATCGATATCTTGTCGCCGTTGGAGATGTCGGTCAGCGAGTCGAGCTGGATTTCGATGAAGTGCGGCTGCTTGCAGTTGACGTAGAAGACGTGCCCCTTGTAAAGGGCGACGTCAACCGACAGCGGAGGCCGAGAGTTCTCCCGGTCGATCGTGTCGAGGCTTGGGTTCGTGTAGAGCGAGTCGCCGAGGAAGGCTTGGTCGACCTCGTCGGTGTAGTCGACCGTCTTGGCTGTGACTTGCGCCGCGGTCAGCTTCCTCTTCGTGACAAGGGAATGCTCGTCGCCCGTGACGTTACCCGAAGCGCCGGACAGGTTCGTCCGGTAGATCTCGTAAGACTCGTCAGCCAGGGCCTCGGCGGGGACTGTGAAGGTCAAATCCACAGAGAGGGCCCTACCGATGCTCGCATCGTTCTCTGGTGTTACTGGAGTTCCCGTGAGGGTGAAGGTGTAGGTGTCGACATCAACAACAGTGATCGTCGCCTTCGTTCCGTTGTAGGCGGTCTCCGTCGCCCCTGTGACTTCGATCGTGTCGCCCGTCATGTAGCCGTGCGCGGTGTGTGTCACCGTCGCAGTCGAGGCTCCGTCGTGGGCGATAGTGACAGAGGTCACGGGGTTCGTTACCGTCTTTTTGTAGGACGGCGCGCCGCGTATCTCTCGGTCATTCTCGTCCTTGCGCATCCACACAATGCGGTAGCCGACTTGATTGTCCGGCGTAAACCAGTCGCCGCCGGTCCCTGACAGCGTGGCTTCTGTGTCAAGCCCAGCCACGTGGCCGGCGCGAACGGGGTCGTTCGTCAGTGCGTCGTTCGCGTAGACGCCTCTCTCGGTAGTGAAGAAAAGACTCCGACGCGCTTCCACACTACGGATCTTGCTGACCCCGGGCGGCGCGTTAAAATTCCCAGCCCAAGCGATGAAAGTTCCGAGCGCGTCGGAGTCGTACTTCAGCTCGTCGCCGTCGTGGACGATCAGGCGATCCTTGAAGTCGAGGAGCGCCCTCGCTCCAACTGTGAGCTCGTCGCCGTAACGATCGAGCCCGAGGCGGGGCTCCAGAACTCCAGGACGAGACACCACACAGTTCACCGCCTGGACAAGGCCACCTTCCGGAACCCCCGAGGTCGGGCTGTAGTGAGTGTAGAGTCCTTTGACCCGCCGTTGCGGGACGAGAGCTGGAGGCATCAGCGAATCCTTCCGTGGGCGTCGAGAAACCTTCCTCCGCGAATAAATCGAGGCTTAACCTCGACGCGATGTTCCATATTCCCCAGCGCGCCGCGAGAGCGCTGATCCCTGCGGCCGTAGAGCATAAGGTTCAGGCGATCCCTTTTCGGCTTCGAGGATTCAATGTCGCCGTCGTCCTCAAGGATCACACAAGCAGCCCCGAGCGCAGCGGCGGGGTGGAGCTCCTTCGGGATGCCCGGCAACCCGGCCTCCCCAGCGAGGCAGATGTAGTCACCGGCAGCAAGGGCGATGTCGCCTTGCACGGAACCGTCAATGACCGAGCTGAAGGTGATCGTCGTCCCTGAGACCACTGAGACCGATCGGTCCCACACCTTCACTTCGGCTCCAGAGTTCGGGGAGTGAGCGTCGAAGGTGTCGGTTATCGTCCAGGCTGTCGGCGCTTCCGCCGTTAGCGTTACGCTCGTCGTCGAATCGACAGACTCGATGATTCTCACCGCGGTCGACAGGACCAGCTCTCCGGGCGAGAAGTAGAACGGGATGTGAAGGATCTCGTCGGGGCTTCCGCCAATAGGCGGCCAGAGGACGACCTCGTTGCCCTCCAGGTAGAAGCCCGATGGGCTGTTCGACGCGTCGGCCGAGCCGTAGCGCTCGTCGATGTCTCCGTCCGGAATGTGCGTCAACACGCGCACAACATTCCCGTCAGAGTCGACGAGGCGAATGT
The DNA here is from genome assembly GCA_029260515.1 of Phycisphaerales bacterium. GTDB lineage: Bacteria > Planctomycetota > Phycisphaerae > Phycisphaerales > UBA1924 > JAJRXR01. The sequence goes on from JAJDDC010000049.1 coordinate 29,518, forward strand.
CTCGCGCCTTCTGGTACATCGCTCGAGCCGGGATGCGGTAGCGCGAAGTGCTCGCGACCAGCGTCGTCGCCGGGGTGCGGACGAAGTAGTTCTCCTGTGTCTCCATCACCGCCGGGTAGAGTTCGGCCAAGAGAAACTCGTTGATCCGATTCAGGATGTCCTGGTCCTCGCTGCCGGTCGACCCGGTATTCGGGATCCTGGCTTCGTCTCGGACCTTGGCGATGAGCTCTTCAGCAGTGAACTTGCGCGGCATTAGTTGTCTGCTTTCGGGCCAATCATCAGCCACTCGGCAGCCGATGCGTCGTAGATGAACTGGATCACTTCCTCGGGGTCGTTCATCGTCACCGAGGCGTTACTGATCGTCTGAATGTTCCCAGAGCCAACGGAGACGTCTCGGATCGTGACATCCTGCGTCACCAGCTCCTGGCGAAGCGTCAGGATCATCCCATCCACGCCGCCATTGATCGTATCAAGCTCGTCCGTGGCCGCGTTCCCCTCGGTGTCCATGACGTGAAAGTTCGTCGTCACGGTCAAGACCCCGGTCGCGATCACGATAGACGTGGATGTGTCGCCGGCGCTAAGACTCCCCGTGACATCAACGTCTCCGGTGATGGTCGCGTTCGTCCCGACCGTGAGCGCCGCATCCACGACCACGCTGTCTTGCGTTCCCCAGACGTTCGCACCATCTCGGTGCCACTCGACATAGTCAGTACTCCCGACGCGGAGATATCCGGCGGCGGCCGACGTCGTTACGTTGCCTGTGTGGTCGGCTCCCGGTCCGTACGCAACCCAGCCTGACGAGGTTGTCGTGCCGGTCTCTTTCAGGTATAGCGTCGTCCCGGTCGCGCCCGTGTCGCGCATGTAGAGCGAGCCCTCGGGGGCTGCGACGGTCGTCTCCGGACTTACGTCTCCCGAGTAGATGCGAGCACCCTCAACCGTAGCAACCGTAGAGAAGTGGTCCGTGTAGTCGACGCCGTCGATCAGGACCTTGTCGGCGATTGTCGTGAAGCTGTAGTTCCCGACCGCGCCCATGTCCAGGAAGACGTTATTGTCACAGAGAACCCGATCGACGAGGTTCAGAGTGATCGCACTTCCGGCCGAGAAGTTGCCAACGTCCTCGATGTGATTGTCGCGAACGATGACATCGATGTCGCGGGTCGCCCCGTCGCTGATGACCAGAGCTCGCTCGTCCGCCGTGTCGACAGTGTTCCCGATGTACTCAAGCGAAGACTGTGCCGTGGAATCCTGAATCCTAACGACCGGATTCGTATCGTGCGTCAGGCCTCGCATCACGTTCTGGTTGACGCGGATCGTCCCGTCAAAGTAGCGAACGAGGACGGCGGAGCCGGTTCCGTTGATCTGGTTCCCGATGATGTCGATGTCGGTGAACAGGTTGCTCGAGTCTGCGACACAGTAGATCCCGTAGTCGAACCCACCGGCAGTGGTGAAGCCTTCGATCGTGTTCCCGATGATCTGGAACCTGTCTTTTACGGCGTTTGTCGAGCGGTTCTCGATATTGATAACACCGTCTACGGTCGTAGGGAAGTTCGTCGACACCTCGTTGCGCAGGATGTTGTGGAGGATTTTTATGTTGTTCGACTTCTGAACGCGGATCCCCTCGCCAGCCAAGTCCTCGATCAAGTTGTTCTGGATGGTCGAGTCGTCGCCGTTTTGGTAAATGTGGATACACGCCGAGAAGTTCCCGTGAGTCGACTGCTCGGTCCCGAGTCCGATCAGGTGGTTCGACTCGATCAGGCAGCGCTGCGGCGTACCGTCTGCCGCGCTCACCAATATCCCGCCGGGGTTGTCTCCCGCCACGCCAGGGTCCGTCGACTCGATTCGGTTGTGGTGGACCCAGAGCAGCGAGTTCGACGCCACGCTCTTAGTAACGTGAATCGCCAGGGTTTCCCCGTTGGCGGTCGCGTCGTGCTTCGCCATGTCCTTGAAGAGGCACTGCGTGATCTCCGCTCGCGTACCGATCTCGCGAAGCTGAATCGCAGCCTCTTGCGTCCCCGTGAAGGTGACGCGCTCGCAGCGGAACTCCAGAACGTCGAGCTCTATCGCTGGGAGGTCCACGTCTGCGACGTTGGCTCGATTTCCATCAATCGTCAGGTCGGAGATGAAAAAGCGATTCACATTGTCGTCCGCCCCGGTATCACCCGCGCCGATCTGCTTTATCATCGCAGTCGTCGAGCTGCCGAGGTGGCGCAGGGTGGTGACCCCCTCGCCGGCACCCACGAAGGTGTAGTCCCCGTTCGCCAGCGGCGTCATGTCCGAGAGGTCGAAAACGCCAGGGGGGATGTAAATCAGCCCTGCGCCATCCGCCGCAGCCATCGCCGTCTCGAAAGCTGCCGTGTCGTCGGTTGCGTCGTCCGCGATAGCTCCGTAAGCGGCGGCCGTCACATCAATGACTGCGATACCAGAGCCAGTGACGAACGACAGCGCCGCGGAACCGTCGGTCTGGAGGAACTGGCCCGTCGTGCCATCCGTCGCCGGCATGGAGAAGGTGACGTCCCCCGACAGCGATGCCGGCGCCCGCAGGGCGATGTAGTTGGCCCCGTTGGCCCGAGACTCGATGAAGCGGATCTCTCCGCGATCATGAAGCCTGTAGATCGTGCCGGCGAAAGCCAGCGGAATAGAGAAGACCAAGCTCCACACGACAAGAGCGAAGGAGATCTCGAAGAACCTCCCGATCCGTTCTTTCAGGCGTCTCAAGTCTTAACTCCTCCCTTTGTGATCGTCCGCAGGACGACGTGGACGACCGCGACCACCGCCGCGAGGTTCGAAATGAGGATGGGGTCGGACAGGAGCTGCCCGTCGAGCACCATCGAGTTCGCGCCGAAGAAGCCAGCGCTGAGGGCGCCGAGCCAAACCGTTTTGGACTTCGAGAAGTGCTTGGTCTCCGGAGTCTTGACGTCTTCTGCCATCAGAAATTCCTTTTGTCTTCAAGCCACAACGATCGCGTCGACTCCCAGAAAAGAGTCATCACAGCGCCGTCAAAGAAGGTCGCCGCGCCGTTGAGCTTCGTGTTGTCGCTCGCTCCGATGATTTCAACCGTGTTCGTATCGTCTGTTCCCTCGAGAACGAGGAGTTGGCCGTTCGTCGATCCGTTCGCAATCGCCGTGGTGGCGCTCAGCGTGACGGCAGCGCTCGTTCCCGCGATTCTGTGCCTCGGCTTCGTCGGAGTCAGGGTCCCACCCGCCGCGAAGGTCGTTGTCGCCGAGTCGAGAACCATGAAAGGGACGTCGCTCACCAACGTCGCCAGGCCGTTAAGAGCTTTCGCCATATCCTCGAGAAGGGACGTAACCTCTGGCCCCCAGCCGTCCTCGCCGACGACAGGTATCGTTCTGTCCGTTCCGAAGAGTGCCTGAGTGATGCTCATCGATCACCTCGCTTGGAGCCATACGTTGCAGATCGAGGTTCCATCGGTGGCGACAGCCGCCGCCATGCGAAGGCCGATCTTGCAAAGTCCGATCTGAGTGAATTCGTCGATCAGGACGTTCAGCGTTCCCTGGGAGACGGGGACGCAGGCCACCGTCTCGTGTTCCCCCCAACGGAACATGGCGTCCACACTTGACGTGACGACGACGGCCGCAGAGATGTCCTGCTCGACACCGACCGCAATGGGATCGTTGTTCCCGTCCCTCATGTACTTCTGGACGAAAATATCGACAGAGCCGGCTGTTGTTGTTCCCGTCTCATCGACCTTGAAGTGAAGGCAGAACTCCGTGTATCCCGCCAGGTCGATGAACTCGGACATCGTCTCGACCGTAATTAAGATGGGGTCGAGGTCGAGCTGCGAGAAGAGCTTCACCTCCAACGGATGACGCGGGTCTGACATCTCTAATACTCCAGGGTGATTTAGTTAGTCGGGACGAGACCGCCCCGCCCCGACTGGTGGTTGGTGTCAGACTACGTCGCGTCTCCGACTCGCTTCACGACAGCGGTAACCGTTCCCGTGTAGCCGGTTGCTCCAGCCTCGTCCGTGATGACGTCGAAGCCGATCTTGCAGAAACCGGCAGCGAAGATGCCCTGCGCCGCAACGCCGACAACAGGATTTCCGGTCGTCGCCTCCCTGATCTCGGGGGCGAGGCCGAGCTGAGCCGCGAAGAGGTAGTCCGCGTCACCATCGAGCAGGTCGATCTCCTCGATCAGTTGGATCGTGTGGAGCAGATTCTGGCCGTTGACGTCGTACAGTTCGCAAACCAAGTCAACCTCTCCCGCTGTCGAGGTCCCGGTCTCGTTCGTGTTGACGTTGATCGAGATCGATACGAGGTCGCGAAAGTCCAAGACCCCGCTCATAATCTTCCCCGTACCCGGGGCGAGGAGGTTGTCGGCAGTCGCAAGCCCAAGCTGGGCGCCAGTGTACGTGTCTACTCTGTGAGTCGTTGGTCGAGACATTTTCTATTTCCTTTTTCCGGGTTGGGGGTGCTGGGTTTTCGGGCTGTTGTTGAGGGCCGTTTGATTTTCAAGAGACGCGACGCAAGGATCAGTCCGTATCCACCTCCGTGATCGGGCTGGCAGTAGTTGACGCTGTGTAGGTCTGCGTGAGGATCGGGGTCCCGGCGTCCGTGTCGTCGTAGACTTCCAGGTTTCCGGTGACGCTGTTGAGCTTGACTCGGTTGACGAGCTTCGAGATACCGGCGAGTAGGTTGCGAGAGCCGGCGGCGACCGAGTCCCCAAAGCTGCTCGCTCGGACCGTCGTGATGTTTCGTCGCAAAAGGATGTCCGTGAGCTTCTCGGCCGCTGCCGCGGAGAGGGACGCTGCAGCGATGACATCCGTGTTGATCGTACCGACCGTCACCGCATCGGTTACCGCTGTAACCGTGGGGATTACCGCCCCGGTGTGAGTCGCTGAGGCGAGCGTCACCGTGTCGCTGCCGGCGGTGAACGTAGAGACGTCGTCGATGTCCACTCCATAGGTGCGGATAACGATCAGCGTGTCCTGCGAGCTGGCGGCGGTGAACTTGATCGCGATGTAGTCGTGGTTCATCTCCGCTGCGGTCAGCGAGATTTCGTAGTACCCAGTCGACGCGATCTCCGCGGCGGTGTCGGCGATGGCAAGGGCAGTCCACGCGCCAGCGCCGTCCTTGTAGTAACCGTCGTCGGCCGGGGACTCCCCGGTCTTGAAGTTAGCCGGCGTCGTCGAGTCCACCATCGCGAAGACGATCTCGATGGCTTCGTTCTTTTTCAGATGGATCTGCATCTCAGATCATTCCTCTCGAGCACCCGGTCCACATGCCGGGGGCGTACTTGTGGCGGAATTCGTCCTGATTGATACCGGGGGGCTCGTCCATCGCGATGCCTGAGTAGCAGCCAACGAGGTGCTGTCGGTCGTCGTCGTTTACCGTTCCGTCGCGCTCGAAGAGCATCATGCTCGCGCCTGGAATGGTGAGGTTCAGCATGCTGAAGCGTTTCTCGGCGGTGTCTACAGCCATTACGAGAACTCTCCTCGTGTCGCGGTTGTCCCGTCGTCCGACACCGTTGAAGCGCCCACGTCCGCCGTGTCCGCGTCGTTACGAACCGTCAGCGTTGTCGCTGTCTGTGTCACCTTGTTTCGTGCCAGTGTCGCGAGCCACGCGATCTTGGCGACGAGAGTTGCCGTTGCCGCAGGCACCGCCGAAGACTCGGCGTAGGTGTCCGTGTTGAGCGCCGCGACCGCCTCCGTCTTGACCTCTGCCTTCATGGCCGTGGACATTCCGCCAAGGTCTGTGAGTCCCGCTCCGGCAACGCCGATGACCGAGGTGTCTACGAGCGTTGCGGCGGTGTCGACCTTTACGGCCGCGATATCAGCGGAGATGTCAGCGCCAACCGGCGCTCCAATTCTCGCGAAGCTGTCCCCAGTCTGGGCCGTGTGCCCGGTGAGCGTCGTGACCGTCGCGCATGTCGTGACCGTGCCGACCGTCGTGGCGCTAAGGCCAACAGTCGAGGACGGGTTCTCGACGTTCGCCCAGTCAACGCCCGGTCGACCAGCAGCGGTGATCGCGAGAGTGCGCGTCGGGACCGAAGCCTTCAGCGAGCGATCTGCGAGAATGTCGATCGTGTCGCCGATCGCCATAGTGAAGACAGCGGGGTCCACAAGGAGCGTCACCGTCTTCGTCGACCCGGTGTAAGCGCTGACGATCCCGACGCACTTCTGCACTGCCGTCGAAGCGTCTGTGACGACCACGACACAGCCGAGATAGGCGCTGTCGTCCGCCGAGCCGGCGGTGAGCGTAAAGCTTGTCTGGCTTGCGAGTGTGGCAATCGTCGTGTTCTGCATGAGAATCGACGACTCGGCCGAGGTCCACGCAGTATCACCTCGATCGCGGATGGCTTGGAGAGACTCGGTCGTGTTGACGAAGTCATCCCAGTCCGCAGTCGCGCTCGCGGAGACGAGCTTCGCAATAATCGAGTCGTCTGTGACGTCCGCTCCAACGACAGCCGCCGAGACCAAGTGGTCAAGACCGATGTCCGTAAGTGCCGTGTCGACCTCTGTGTTGACCTGGGCAGTCGAGATGTCGTTGAGGGCGGCAACCGTAGCCTCCAGCGCCACCTTGTCACCGACAGCCTGAAGTGAATCCGTGGTGTTGGCGAAATCATCCCAGTCAGCAGTCGCCGAAGCTGAAACCAATTTGGCGATAACTGAATTGTCAACAACGTCCGTTCCGATGACTGCCGCTGACAAGAGGTGGTCGAGACCGATACTCACCAGCGAAGCGTCTGCCTCGACTTGAACTTCCGCCTTCATTGCGGTCGACATGCCACCAAGGTCGGTCAGGCTGGCCCCTGCAGCCCCAATGCGCGCGAACGAATCACCCGTTTGAGCGGTGTGTCCGGTGAGCGTCGTGCAAGTCCCGATTGTCGAGTTCGCCTTGGCGTAACCCGTTCCGTCGTAGTCGAGCTCACAGTTGTCCGCTGCCGTAGCATCGCCAGAGATCTGAATCGTGTCGACTTGGAGATGGTCGGTTGCAGCGACAGCGTAAAGCGAATCGTAGACGTTCGCATTGACGACCATGAACAGCGCCTTCAGCGGGAGGCAGAGACTGTCGTCGTTGATGATGACGACGAGCATACCCTCGGTGTCGAGCTGCGCGGCAGTGAGCGTCAGATTGTAGTAACCGTCTGCCGACGTGATCGCGGCAAAAGTATTGCCGCTGATGTCCGTCACCGCTGCGGCGTCATGTTTTATGATCTCCGCTTCGTCGGCCGAAGAGACCGCCAAGGTCGTCACGGGGGTGAACCCGTCACCGACAGCCACCACGGGCCCAATCACCACCTTGACCAGAGTGTCAGCTTTGAGTACCAGGGCCATCTAAACCGCCAAGCTGTGATTGTAGTGGTAAGCCGCTATCGGAATAGAAAGGCCGCCGCCGCCACCGGCAGGGCTGATCGAAGGCGACCATCCCGAACACGGTGAGTAGAACGGCTGCACGCCTGCGGCCCAGCCACTGTCACCCGAAGGCGTCAGGGCGTTGCCGCCGACAAGGTCAATCTCAACCCCGCTGCCGCTATTCCCCATACACTCGCAGTAGTACTGAAGGGCGTCGGGGCGAATCAACAGCGGCGAGAAGCCGGCACCGAACTCAGCGATGTTGTCGTCAGACAACTCGATGTTCCACGCAGCAATGTGCTCAAGTCGCCCGTCAAAGTCGTTTCCAAGCGCGGGCCACTGCGCGACAGCAAACTGATTGAGCGTCGGTATCGAGACCGTATGAGACACGGGAGCGGTGTTTGTCCCGTCAATCCACAGGGAAATCTCGCTGCTCGTTATCGTAACGATGATCGGTACCCAGGCGTTGATCGTCCAACCAACCTCACTGTCGGATGTCCCGGTCCAATTGTCGTTGAAGTTGACATCCCCATCCCCACTGCCCTGAGAGACCACGTAGATGTTGTTTCCAGCATTGCCGCTGTCGTCGATCGTCCATATCGTCTGACTTCCTGTCTCGGTTGTACGATAGGCCCAACACGCAATCGTCAGTGGTAGCGTTGTTACCGGCGCGAAAGAGCCTGAGAGATATGTCGGTGTCGTTGACTCGAAGACGCGAGACATCTTATGTCTCCCTCATCTCTACGCGCAGGATTCGGAGGACAGCAGCCATATTGTCGGATGCATTGTCGGCGTCCCGAGTGATCTTGTAGCGGAACATATCACCGGCGACGACGCTGTCCATCTGCGCGCCAGAGGTGTGGGCGATCGTCGGCTCGACAACCCTATCCGTGGCTGAGGGCGCTGCGTCGGTAACAGACTGAGCCGCGGCGAAGCTGTCGCTCGTGAGCACCTGAGTGTCGATCGGCGTGCGCTCGAAGAAACCATCCAAGATAAAGTTGTTCGTGGCTATCGGCGCAGAGCACCAAAAGTGCATCGTCACGCCACCTCCGGCGTAATTCTGCGGCATGACGCCGGGGAGTATGGCGCTCTGATCTACCGACGCGGAGAACTCAAGGCATGGGTGCGGCGTCGTCGTGTTGATCGTCGTTCGAATTGCAGCCGCTGTAGCAGAAGCCGGGGAGTCTGCGTTCTTGGGTTCCCAGACGTAGAGCGTGTCGCCGGATGCCATTTTAGGTCTCCACTCTGAAGCGACGTGCGACGACAGCCATCAACATCTTGGCTTTTTGCTTCGCCGTTAGAGACCCGCGAGCCGGCTGTGGAATCGCCGCGTTAATCGCTGCTGCATTGTTGCTGACCCAGTCGTCTATAGCGTCGACTGCGGCTCGGAGTTGCGGCTTGGTGATCTCGACTGGATCTGTTTTCATCCACTCGGCCCAAATAGCCCATCGGTCTGCGTCTGGTAATGCTGGCATCACTTCCCGGCCCGTTGCCCTGGCGAGTAAAAAAGCTGGCCCGACACCCTGGGGCGAAGCGTCGGGCCAGCGCGATGGACTACGTCGCGATGTTCGTCAGGAGGACGGACTTGCCGGGAGCCTTCGTGAACAGCGCGTGGTTCACGTAGGCCCGGAGCTCGTAACCAGCGACGTCATCCAAATGACGGAAGAACTCGTCGCCTCGGTCAGGCAGCTTGAAGGTCAAGTCCGTAGCGCCGATACGTTTGTACAGGCGCGGCGACAACATGAAGCCGAAGCCGTTGCGGCAGTAGATCGATGGCTTGATCGTGATCGTGCCGTTCTGCGAGTAGAACTGAATCCCGCTCGCCCCGACGTCAGCGCGGCTCGAGCCGGGCTGCTTGTCGTAGTGAACTCGGTTCACCTCGGTGTCGATCAGGTCGCCCCACACCTCGGGAGAGATGTAGAGACAGAGATCTTCGTCGAGACCCTTTCCCGTAGCGAGGGCGATGGCTTCGTTGACCTTCGAGAAAGTCAAAGCGCCGTTCACCGCGAAGTTCGTCGGCTGCCAGAGCGAATAACTCGCCTTGGTGATGCCGTACAGCGAGGTCGTGGCGGAGTCGAGGATCTCGTAGAGGCCGGCAAAGACGTTGTGCGCAGTCCCTGTCAGGTCGTACTGCTCGTCGAAGAAGATAAGGTCGCCATCGGCAATCGCGGCGGTTTCACCACAAGCGATCACGACCTGTCGAGCGTCCATGTCGACGCTCGTTACCGAGGCGATAGATGGGGCTGCGTGGTGGCGATCCGCCAGAGCGCTCGTGAAGACGTCAATGACGGCGGTTTCCATTCCCGCCCAAATACCAGGGGCCCACTGAGCCTTCGTGAACGTGACCGTCGAGTTGTTGCCGCTATTGACGATCGTCGCGCCCGAGCAGTCGGCGATTCCCTTCTGCCCCCAGAAGTAATCGATCTCCATGCGCTTGCGGCACGACTGGTACATATTCTCGACGACGACGTCGAGCGCTCGGCGGAAGGCCCGCTTGCCGCCACTCGAGGCGCGGGCTGCCGTCTCGTAGTCAATCTGCGACTTGAGGAGCATCTGCGTGCCGACGAGAGTCGCATCCTTGGTCGCGCCAGCGACGGCGTCCACGAGGCTGAAGGCACCTCCGGCCGCAGCCTTGTACGTCACACCATGCTCGTGCTGGAGTAACACCGGCTGGTGGTAAGAGTTACCGGGCATCTGGTCTCGCGACACGAACTTTACGTCGCGCGTGAGCTTGATACCGCGGGGGAGGAGATTCTCCAGAGTATCCGCGTAGATCTCTTTGAAGTTACCACTGAGAGTGGTGACTGTATTTGGAGCATCGGCCATGAAAGTGCCACCTGTTCGGGGGTTCGGTTAGACGGTGATCGCCGTTCCCCAAAGAGGGGCGGCGCCTACTCGTCTCCGTCGTTGAAGAAATCCTCGTAGTTTGGTGGTCCTACTCTGGATCCTTCGCGGTCCCGACGCCTCGGATCAGGGGTGGCCTCCGGCGTCCCTCTGGTGGAGCCTCGCCGGTTCGTCCCTGAGCGGTTGGTGGCCTTCTTCCGCTTGCGGAGCTTCTCTATATTTTTCTTTTTGACCGCCGCCGCCAGTTCGGGATTCACCTCGGCGAGCTGTTCAGGGGTCATTCCTGCGACACTTCGCTGGAGTAGCTCCCTTTGCTCGACGACGACTTCCTGCAAAACTGCGCCGGCGATGCGGTCATCGATATCGTGCCCCTGAGAAATCAGAGTTACAAGCCTATTTGCCAAGGCCTCGCTGATAGGGCCGTCGTGAGGATGCCCCCCGGCGTCAAGCGCGGTGTCCATCGCCTTGACCGCGGCGGCGTCTCGACTGCGAGCCAGCCGCTCCGCCCGCTCCTGCGCATTTGCCGCTTCCTTGCGGTCGTAGTCCGCTTTGTAACGCTCCTGCTCCTCTTCGAGCTCGGCGATTCTTCGCTGGTCCGGAGTCATCTGCTCGCGCTCCAATTGCTTTGCAACGCGCTCCGCGATGACCTCGTCGAGCATCTCTTCCGCCTTCAGTCGGTCGCCCGTGACGGCCGTCGCCCAAAAGTCCACGAGGTTGTCAAGGACGGCGTCCTTGTTCGCAAGCTTCTGAAGAACGCCCTTCGCACCCTGCTCCTTTTCTGCGGCAGCTTCAAAGCGCTGGTCTGCCGCGGCGCCCTTTTGAAATCCGACGACGAGCTGGTCATAGGTTACTGTTCCGCTCTCGCCATTTACTGTTACTTCGTGCAGGGATTGAGGGTGTCGTGCGTTGGTCTCTGGGCTGTCCTCCTCTTCGCTCTCGTCTTCTTCGGAAGCGTCATCTAATTCCTCTCCATCGCCCTCTTCCTCTTCTTCGGCCTCATCCTCGCCCTCTTCCTCCTCCTCTTCTTCGACCTCCCCATCCTCTCCTTCTTCTTCGTCAGTCCCATCGGGATCCTCGGCGGGCTCCTTCTCTGCTCCCTCTCCTGTAGGGCCTTCGTGTGCAACGTCGTCATCGATGGACTCAGCAGAGGGAGGAACACCGTACGGCGGGTCATCATCACCCTCTTCGTAGCCCTGGTCCTCATTGAAGAAGTCATCGCTCGCGGACCCCTTCCCCTCTTGCTCATCATCGGCGTCAAAGATGGCGGTCTCGTTAACCGGCGCAGGCGTGGCGTTTTCTTTTGCCATGTCGATCGAACTCCTGGTTTTTTCTATACGGCTGCTGGTGCAGTGGCTTCCTGTGGCGCGAACGCGACTCCCTGTGGATTCCCGGGGTCGCTCGCTGGCGCTTGGGTTCCCGGCGGAGTCGGCGACTCACCGCCAGCCCCACCCCCTGGCGGCGGACCTTCTGGGCCCGCTGGCGGCATGAGCGGAGGATTGGGAACTTGGTACCCGAGGGCGATCTGAATCCTCGCCCCCATGACGTCGTCGAGCAGTTTTATGTGCGTGAGGATGTGCGCGAGAACGGCAGAGGCTACCCCTTGGTCCTGCCGAGTCTCAACCTTGTTCAAAAGCGCTGCGTGCTCGCGAATATGCAGCGCGTGGTTGTCGATCATTAGAGCCTCGACCGGGCCGTTCGGAGCTCCCGCTCTGAGGTGTTTGTTCTCATCTGAAATCGTGTCGAGCTGCGCTTGGTCGCTACGGGTGAGCGCCTTGAGTTGCCCGGTGTTAAGAACTCGGAGATACTCCTCTGGCGTTCGGACAAAGCCGTGAGCGAGAAGGTTGTCGGCGATGGCAAGCTTGCCGGCGATAGTCTTCGACAGCGCGTTGCCTGCTCGGACCCGAACCCCGGTTATATTCTCGATCATCGACCGCTTGAAGCTTTCGACGTAAGCGGCCTCGTCCTCGCCAACCACACGAACAAGGCGTTCATCATCCTCTCCCATGAAGATGACGAGGTGGCGCAAGAGGTAGGTCCCCACCTCTTCGATGGCGGCGTAGTAGCTGCGCAGCAAAAAGTCCTGCGCTTGAATCGCCTTCGAGTCCATGACTTTGAGGGACTCGCCGGTTCGCATGTTCGCTTCCGGCTGACCCCGAGCGACAGAGTTGACGCCCGACGTCATCTCCATCACCTCGGAAAGCTTCTGTATGAAAACGAAAAACTCGTTCGGAGTCTTAGCGAAGTTGACGCCCTGCGGCGCGATCTGCCCGCCCTCGATGATGAGGACACCGTCACCCATGAGGTTTTCGTTGAGGTCGGATCCGGGCGGAACCCATATCGCCTGGATTCCCGCTGCCGAGTGATTCGTAAGAATCGTCGACATCTCCGAGTTGAGCGCCTCTTGGGGACCCTGGAGGTCGTTCGCACTCGAATACCCGAAGCTCGTAAGCGGGATCTCCGATGGGACGATACGGAACAGCGGCAGCCTCTCGTAGTTGCAATCACTCGGCGGCCCCAATTCAACACCGTCACCGCAGTACCTGAAGTCGGCCCCCCCAGGGCAGCCGGGGGAGTCAAGGTGGACGAAGTGGTACACAGGGACGAGGTCGGTCTCTGACCTCTCGTCAAAACCAAACATCCCGTACCCGACCTGAGTCCTCCCTCGAGCGTCATCGCCAGCAAGGAATGGCATGTTGCGGATCCGCTCAGCGTCCTCTTCGTTCTCCACCTGGGTGGCAACGTCGAAACGGTTCTCGAAGGTGCGAACGATGCACCACTGAATATCCTCGAAATCCTGGACCGAGTAGTCCCAAACAACGTCGTACAGCGATGGATTCGAGAGCCGGTAGTCGCCCTCGTGCATTACGTCAGTGACGTAGTCCTCTATGCCCTCGTCGTAGATCGGCATTCCGCCCTCGTCGAGGACTTGCTCCTCATCGACAAGCCTCCCCGCGGTCCCGTCCCATGGAGCCCAGAGAAAGCCCATCTGAAGGACAAGTCCGTGAGTAACGGCGCGACGCAGCTTTTTGTCGAGCTTCCCCTCAACGAGATAGTCCTCGACGATGGCGTCGCCGAGCTGCGCGTTCTTCATGGAGTCCGCATCAGCCCGAGAAGCCTCCGTGTCGAACGCCGGCCGATTCTGCGTCACGAGGTTGTCGACATGCATCAGTAACTCTCGGAAGTGGTTCACCCCGATCATCTTCATGTCGCCACGGCCAATCGACTTGATTGCCGTCGAGCCCGCGCCTCGATCCCCGCCAGTGAAGATGCCGTTGAAGTAGTCCCAGTTTCTCGATGAGTTCTGCCAGTAGTTGCTCGTGTCCATGCGGTCGGCGAAGTCGACAAACTTCGACTCGCAGTGAGCCGCGAGCTTGTCGCCTTTCTTCTCGGTGGCCCAATACCTCCCGCCGAGTTCTCTCGTTTCTCCTGTTCCTGTGTACTCTGCCATTTTTCTATCCCTTCCCAAAAACCCGGTTGAGCAAGCCACCAAACTCCACCGGACTTGAAGACTCCTCTTTATTCTCTTCGACAGATAGTTGGAACGTCGTGTCTGGATCTCTGAGCGCGTCAGGGAACGGGTTGCGATCCCTCCGCGTCATTCTGCTGAGATAGTTCAACGCGGCAATGCCATCAAGGTGCCCGAGGGTATCGGAGCGAGCCCACTTGGTTCGAGCCTCGTTCATGACTCCGTTGTCGAGCTGGTAAATAAGCTGAACGCAACTCGGGTCGATGATGATCCCTCCGCGCTGAATTTCCGTTCGAAGCCTATTTAGGGCTGTGTCCTTGTCGTATTTCTCAGCAGGGTAAACCGTGAGGCCGTGATCTTTTTTGAAGTCGATCAGTTGCTGCAAGGGAGCGTCGGCAAAGCGACGTATTTCCGTCTGCCTCGGCCACAATTCCTCCTGCACCTCCTCGAGCATCGCGACGATCTCGCCTGAGGACATGTACTGACCCCACACCTCGCGCTTCACAATGAGCTTGCGCTCACAGAAATCCCAATAAGCGAAAAGTGCGTGCGTGTAATCCTTCGCCCCGGAGTCGAAGCAGATATCGCGCAGGAAGTAACGGGGGTCGCTCCAGCTCCTTATGCTCTTCTCTCGAACCTTCTGCCACTCCGGGATGACCATTCGCGAGGTGTCGGTTATATGGGCGCACTCCATCTCACGCCGCCAGCCGACCGAGTCCTTACTGCCAACCTCCGACAAGACGACGGCCTTGTCCTCGTGGGAGCAGTCACGATTGGCGGATGCCGGCATGAAAAAGTAGCGCCCCGCTTTTTGCGCTCGCGGGATGTACTTGGTGATGAAGGGGTGGTCCATCGACGGGGGCGGCGTCGAGATCATCGCGAAGAGGGGATCCTTGCGACGAATGAATTGATGGACGAGGACCTCGCCGATCAGATACTCCAGGCGCTTCATCTGCCCGGCCTCGTCAAGGACGATGGCGTCCGAGGCCTCGCCACGCGTCGCGTCCGGGTCTTCGTTCGTCCCGTAGCACGCAATCACCGACTCGGGGATCACCCCGCCGTCCTTGAGCTCAGGGTTTCGAAATGTCCAGGTGAGCCCTGACTTGTGCGGCTTGAGATGCGGCGGGCAGTCGCGGAGGATTCGCGGGAGGTTCGAGCGAACGATCTTCCCGCACTGCTTCTCCGTGGGCGCGAAGTACTTCGTGAGCTGCCAGGGGCGCGAGAGGCAGCGCATGACGAGGATGTTCAGCCAGAGGTAGGACTTCCCGAAGCGTCGGTGCGTCTCGCCGACAAAGGGCAGTGGCGACGGGGCGTCCTTGTGGACTCGGCTGATGAAGTCCGCCAGCTTTGTCTGTCCGTATGGGCGGAACTGGTAGAAGAGATCTCCGGAGTCCCACATGCTCGCGATGACAGCCGCCCGCACTTGCGGGTCCTGCATGTACTTCCGGAGCTTCCCCGGAGTGTCAACGGTCGTGATGTTGGCGGAGTTCGTTCCTGACAATCTTCTTGGCCTCGGCAGTGTTCAGGATGACCTGAACGGCTACTGCCGGGACTGCTGGACCCTCGCCCGTCGCTGGAACGTTCACGTTCTTAGCGTGGTGATCGAGGAGGATCTTCGAAGAGGCAAGAATCGCGGCGGGGTCTTCATTGTTCGTAAGCTGGTCTTCGAGAGCGGCGACAGCCTTAACCCCGGCACGGGCGAGACTACTCTCCACGGCTTGCATCGTACACTGCCTCGCGAGCCTGAGCTTCGCTTCATTCTCGGGGTTCGCCAGGATGTCGACGACCTCGAACGCCTTCATCTCGAGATTCGCTGCGATCTCAGCGGGCGGAAGTCCCGCAGCGCCCATGCCGAGAACTTGGTCGACCTTGCCCTCGTAGACCTTCTGGACCGCTAGTAGTTCGGGGCCTCCGACGTCTTCCATGCTACGCGTCCCTACCGCCCAACGCTCGCCCCAGCCTGTCAGGATGGGATCCGACGCCCTTCGCCAAGTCGAGACCCTTCTTCTCTGCGGACTCGAGACGCTCGAGGATCTCGACAAGGGCAGAGCAAAGGGGGACCTTTTCTTCCGAAGACCCGACGCCCCTAAACGCAATCTCCTGCTTGAGGACGTCGATCGACTCGATGCACTTCTTGATCGTTTCTTGCATGGCTTTAACTGTACGACGACCGATCCGTCAGCTCGTGGACACGCTCAAGCCTCTCCTTCTCCTCCGCGTCTTCGTCGCGATATTTCTCCGCGACGGACGTCGGGACCTTCACCTCAGACTTCATAATGTCCGAAAGGAAGTCCGCGAGAGTGGTGAGCACTCCGACCTCTCCTCGGTCTTCTCGGCGATCGGCGAGAACCTGCAAGGATAGCGTCGCGGGCGCTCGTCCATCGACGACAACGAAGATCGAAGGGTGAATGCGATGTTCGGTGTCGGGGTGGATGCTGATCTTTATCGACGTCTGCCCCCCGAGGAGGGCCTCCATGAGATGTTTCAACTCTTTCGGATCAAGGCTGATCGAGCGGCGCTTCGACTCTGCCTTGTCAGCCTCGCTCTGTTTCGCCGTAACGTTTGGGCTATTTCTCGGCATCGTCGTCCTCTCCTGGGTTCAATTGGCCGCCACTAACTCGCAGCGGGCTGAGGTCTGAGAAAAAGTCTTCGTCCTCTCGGCTCAGGAAGAAGTCGTCAGAGCTCCGAAGTTCTTCCTTCTCCTCTTTTTTCGGCTTTATGCGCCTGAGGACAGAGGTCATCCAGCAAGCCACTGATAGAGTAATGCGCGAAAGCGGGACTGTCGAGCGCAGCACAAAGAGGAGGCCGCGCCACTTGGTCCCCCGAACGAACTCGACAACGCCGATCTTCGTCATCTCGCACCCGGCCCTGCTGTGGCTCGCTGTGGCCGAGAGGTGGGGGAACGGCATCCACTCCCGGGTCTTTGGGTAGTAGAGACAGAACTCGCCTCGCCTCTGATAGTAGGACCGCCAAACGCCGATAAAGCATTCGGAGTCGTAGAGAAGCGAGGACTGATTTCCTTCGGCGGGACGGCGAACTGCGAAGTACAGGCTCATACTTCCTACAACAACCTTTTCACTGCTTGCAAGCCAGCAAAAAAAGCCCCCGAGAGCGCTGATCGCCTTCGAGGGCTCGAAACTGAGAGGCTCCCTGGACTCTCGTCTCCCACCTAAACCACTTCAACTTTTATTCCGTACCTCTCGCGCATCTGGCGGATCTTCTGCCTCGAAAGTTGGGTCTCGCCGGCGTAGCCCTTTACGTCTACGACACGGATCGTGCCGTCGAGATCCTCGATGACGAAGTCTGCGATGTACTTGCAGCCCTCGAGCTGGAACGGAACCTGGAACTTGAAGTCCGCGATTTCTCCGCGGTCCTTCATCTTCTGAACCTTCGCGTAGTAGTCCGCTTCCTTTTTCGACCCGCAGTGAAGCCCAACCCCCTTACAGCTTCGGCAGACTTTCTCAGCGTTGCGCTCTTTGTCTGTCTTGCGGCGCGGCTTCTTCGTCTTCTCGTCGATCGGACCGGGGAGGACTTTCCAGCGGAAGAGGCACTTGGGGCAAATCCACATAGGATTCGCGCGCCACTTCGTGTGCCGCTCGCCCTGTCGAGTCAGCCGCGGCATCCTCATGCGCCCGCTGCCTTGCGCGCGGCGCGCTTCGCTTCAATTCTCGCGGAGAGCTCAAGCATCTTCGCTTCGTTCGACTCCTTCTTTACCGCGCTCGCCCTCCCCGCTCTCGCCTTCTTCTCCCTGGCGTTCGCTATCACGTGCGCCATTGGGTCTGCGAATCGCTCCTCCGCAGAAATCGACGAGAGATACTTCTGGAAGCTCGAAGTTTCCGTAGGCTTCGAGGAAGACCTCGTTGAGCGTTCTGCGGCAACCCTGCGGCGCTTCGCCACTGCGTTTCGACATGACTTGTTCACGTCCTCCGGATTCGGCAGTGTGTTCTTAGACTCCCAGCGAAGATCCTCGAGAGCCTCGCGCACAACGGCCTCGTCGAAGCCTTTCATTGAGCGGTCGAATAAAACTCGCATGGATTGAGTCACTTTGTATCCCGGCCACAGGCTCGCCAAAAAGTCGACGAGCTGTCCTCTGCTCTCCCTCATCTTCCATCCCTCTGCACTCCTCTGCTAAAACAGACCAAGGGGGGCGGCGCTCTCAACCGCCCCTCTATTCCAAGGGCTCACCAACGGCGAACCAGCCTCTCCCTCCAGAACGATTGCTCGCCCTGAAACTCCCCTGCCTCCCGAAGGCACTTTTGTGCCGCAGTCTCCCCCTTGGCCTCTGAATCCCTCCAACGAATCTCTTCCTCTTTGCTCGAAAGCTTCACTCCGCATGGCAAGCAGATCGTCTGCCCCCTCCAGCGAAGTCGCTCATCCGAGAAATCGATATCGTCATTGCAGACCGGGCAAATCGGAAGCTCTGCCTTCGGCACTGCGATGACGGGGGCCTTGCGCGTGACGTGCTCAGTGTGCGGCATCCGAAGCTCCCCCTGCTGCACGAGTCTCCCGCAGCTCTCGGATGGTCTCGAGGCCACCCTGAAGATTGCCGATGAACTTTACGAGCGACTCTTCATCGAACGATAAGAAGGCGACCGACGAGTCGAAGTTCATCACAAAGCGCTCGCCGCCAGGAGCAGGGCTGACTCCGTAGAGTATCGCCACTGCTCCGCCTGGCTGTCCTGTCTTTTTGTTTTCCTCGAACACGCCGCCTCCTCAGTGCGGTGACTTCTTACCTCTGTCGCGAGGGCCATCCAGGATAGGGGCGCGCTACCGCAGAGGTCAAGCCCCGCGCCTTTTCAGGTAAGCCACGAGCGCCTTTTCAACGATATCGGTAAGCGCTGTGTCACCGCTTGTGCGAAATTTCTCCAGACGGCGGCTCAAATCCATCGTGATGTAGGTCGATATCGCCACCTTGTACGCCCTCTCAGGCGGTCTTTTTGCTGCGGCCATTTACTTGCGCCTTCCGAGGCTTCGACTGTAAAATCCCGAACGCCGGGCCTCGATGAGGCGCAGCGGGATCATTCATTCCCGCGCTTGGGCGGCAAATCCCGAGCGCGGGTTTTTCCTGCCTTCTCCGCTTGGCGCTCGGCCTTCCACGGGATTGGCCTGGCGTACGACGCGTCAACGCCAACCACCGTGAAGGTGTCGGCGAAAGTCTCTACGAGGTGTCCGAGCGGTATTCCGTAGACGTAGAGCACCGATGGGTACGGCGGGGCTTTTCCGATGTTGCCCCACTCGTCGATAAACTCAATCTTCCCAAGCCACACCTCCGCCGTCAGGTTCGCGGAGGAGTAGACCTCCATGCGCTGCGGCATCTCAAGGCGGTTCGCCGGCAGGAGCAGGAACCCGAAGGCTCCGCGGTCAACGGCGCTCAAGCACTTGCGAATCCAGTCGTAAGTCGGGGCGGGGTCACCCCTCTTCTGCCCTGGCCGTGAGTACGGCGGGTTGCAAAAGAACGACCGCTTCCCCCAGTCCATCGAGAGCCCGTCGTCATCCTTCGTGTAGAAGGTCTCCGCGCCGACCGGGTTGTCGCTCGTCGTGCAAGGGTCCAACTCGATGTCGACATCCCTCCTCCACGCAATCGCACTACAAACTTCTCGCACCGGCCCGAGAACAAGCTCCGGCGTAAACCACTCGTTCGAGCGGCCCGTTTTCTCTGGAACCGCCGAGGTCAAGACTCGCCCTCCTCGGCGTGAGACTCATCACCCCCGGCTACTGGGTCCTCCGGAGCTTGCGGCGTGAGTTCCTCCCGCATCACGAAGTCGTAAGCCCTCGCCTTGAAGATGTCGATCGCGGCGGAGAGGTGCTCAAGAGCCATCTTCGCCTGCCCGTTACCCACTTCGTTGGCGATCTCGGGACGCAGGGGTATTTGCGACATCGCAGCCAAGAGTATCGATCGCGACTGGCCGAGTGCGGAGATAAACGATGCGGCGTTCACGAAGTGCCCGGCGGCGGGGCTCATTTCCGGGTCGGGCCCGTCTTCTGGTAGAGCAGTAACGACTGGTGGCTCGCTGCTCATTTCGCGACCTCCGCAAGCTGTCCGAGTGCGTGCCTCGTTCGGCGATACCACGCCCGCTTCTCTTTAGCACTAAGCGAGTAGTAGCGTCTCTTCATCAGGTCTCTCAGGTTTGTCGACACCCTCCCGCCCCTGCGGTTCGAGGCTGCGACTATCTTGCCGATGATCTTCGCGGCGCGGCCATTCATTGGCGTGTCTCCTGGCAGAAAAAAAGGGCGACCGGGTGAGGAGCCAGGTCGCCCGAAGGGGTCTTGGTTGCCAACGCCGCAGCGTCGACCAGAGGAAGAGAGTGAGCTTGAGTTGTTCTCTTTGTTGCGAAGAGCTTAACATTGCCAGCCATGCTTGCAAGCCTTGAGAGAAAAAAGCCCGGGAGACGGAGACGGATCGCCCCCCAGGCAAGTTGCCGCTAAACAAGTGGACGCTCGCTTAACAGATAAACTCTTCAGGAATTTCGTGATCCGCGTCCCACGAAAAAACCTCCCGCCCCTCTTCATCTTTCCTGTCTTCGCGCAAGTAAAAGTGGAGGGCGAAGCGACCCTCTGCTCCCGGCTCAGCCAGGCAAGCCGTCATGCAGGCAAGGTCTTCGTTTATAATCTGCACCTCGCAGTCAACCGTGGCTGCGATTTCCTGTATCACGCCAACCCCGTCGCCCGCCATCTTCAAGAAAAGACCGTCTACCGGCCCGCCCAAGAACGCCACCCTGAGTGTCTGCATCTCTCACGATAAACCCCTACTCAGCGCCCACGCTTGAAAGCCTTGGTGATGCCTGCAGCCACCGAGGGTCGCCGCAGGCGGATACTGCCCCCTTATGTTGGCTCCACCCGGAATCGGAATCAATAGAAGTTGCGGCGGGTCGTAGTGGCACTCCCCAACGTCCGCCCCACCCTGCAAGGGGCTCGTCTCCCAGAAGTGCTGACACGTCGCACACCTTGGCCGGCCCTGCTCTTTATTGGCTGACTCCACTTCTCTCCGCCTCCTTCGCGATCTCTTCGAGACACTTCTCGCAGCCACACAACTCAACCGACCGCCGACGCGCAGTTGGGTTGATGACCTGTCTCCCGCAGTACGTCGAGAGAACAGCCTTGTCTCCTTGGCCTACAGCACGGCAGGCGTGGAACACCACACTGCCCTTCGTTTTGTTTCGGCTCATGAAGTACTCGTCCCTCATGCCAGGAGACTACGCGAGGCAGGAAATGAATGCAAGCAATTACCCTTCGGTGGATTCTTCGCCTTCTTTTCGGCGCTTGCGATTCACTCGCATCTGGTTCAGCACGACCCCGCCGAGGGCGGTTATGAATCCGGTGTTCATCCACGGGAAGTCGTCGGCGCTCTCATGCGCTTCTCTGAGGTGCGCGATATCCGCCTTGGAAAGGCCTTGGTCGTTCAGGAACCGAGGCATGTCCTTCTCGACGAGCGTGACAGCGTCCGCCTGCGCCCGGTCGATTCGCGCGCTGGTCGAAGCGACGAGCTCCTTCAATAGCTTGAAGTTCGCCTCGAAGAGATTCGCGAGGTTTCCCAGCGCGACAGCCCTGTCTGCGTTTGCCTTCTCGAGGACGTCGCTCTCCGTGTCCTTGCGGAAGTCGGCGAGTTGGCGGGCGACCTCGATTCTCGCTGCCGCCGACAAAAACATCGAGCAGCCAGGAAGGAGGGCGAGGGACAGAGCGGCGATGAGTAGCGTTTTCTTCAAAGTGAGATCCTCAAGCCTACGAGAAAAGCGAGTTGCCCCGAGAGGTCGATGCGCTCTCCGGGGTCGACGACAACCATCTGACAGTGGATCTCCTCGTAGCGCGGGTTTTCCTTCAGCTCGATGTCGCGGTAAAGAGCTCGGCCCTCGACGAAGACCGCGAGAGGGCAGCCGAGAAAATCACCAAGGTAGAACTCGGCGCCAGCCCGCGCGTCCCACCCGAGGCCCACCTCCTCAGCCTCGAGCCCCGTTGCGTGGATCACGGACGGTCCAGAGCCGATGTAGACACTAAGGAATTCGACCGACCCGAATCGGCGGCGGACGAGCAGCATCGGCGTGACTGTCGTCTCCATAACGCCGTCGTCGAGGAACGCTGTCGTCGCGTCGAGTGCAAAGCCGGGGTCGACGCTATCGGTCGACAGGTACGTGCCGGCGCGGAGGTTTGTTACCTCGATACCGTCTGACACGGCGCCGACCGATTTCGAGATGTAGCGGTCGTATCCGTTACAGCTCAGCAGCACGCAGAGCGCGCCAATAACCAACAGAAGAATGATCCGCGAGTAGCTCACGAGCTCTCTTTCCTCTCCACATATCCTTCATGCGGTCGAACTTCTCGAACCACCACCCTGGATTGAAAACGACGCGCCCGTCCGCCGCGATATACGTCTGCGGGTGAGCATGCCAAAAATTTATCTTAGGCGTTCTCGGGATGGCGTCGTTCTGCTTCACATATCGCCTCGTCTCGCGAACGCCGTGATTGAAAATCCCAGCGAAGCGAAGGTTGCCAACTCTCGGCCCGCCGAAGGTGACACAGTGCTCCGCTGAAAGCTCGAGAGCCGCAAGCTGCGCGACCGCGCCGCCGAGGGAGTGCCCAGTGACGATCAGTCGCTCCGTGGTCTTGACTTCTTTGGCCACGAGTTCGCGGATCTTGCTGTAGTGAGCAAGAAATCCTGCGTGGACGCGCGCCTTCTTGTAGGGCTCGAGGTGAACCTTCCAAGCTTTCATGTCGCGAAGGAAATCCGTAGCGCTCGACGTACCGCGAAACGCCACGACAACCGTGTCGCCGTATTCGTAGACGACCGCCTCGGCGTCTTCGTTGGCGATCTCCGCTCGGACGACGAAGTCGCTCGACTCGAACTCCTCGAGAAGCTCGGCGTCGTAGGGCGCCCCGTAGGACATGGTCGACAGCATCGCGAGCTGGGAATCTGAGACCTTCATCGAAAGCCCTCCGCTTCGTGAGGCCCCAGCCTACAGCACGACGATTGTAGCACCCGAAGCGGTCAGTCCGTCAAGGTCGGCGATTCAGCGACTTCGTCCATCGCTGTGTAACCCTCATCAAACGCGCTCAACGTAGCCCGTTCCCTTGCAATTGTAGCAAACGCACTCGTCGCGACCCGAGCCAATGTCGCGGACAGAGTGCAGCACTACGATCGACCGAGAGCGGTACTTCGTCCTCGATATCGCACCCTTCTCGCAAAGATTCGCGATGTGCTGAAGGCTCGTGACTTTCGTCACCCCCCGAGCCACCGATATCTCCTCGAGCGTCGGGGGGAACCCATTCGCGCCAATGAACCTCTCAATGAAACGCATAATCTCGAGCTCTGTTGGGGTGAATTCTATCGTCTTTCCCATGAGCGGGCCCTCCCTTCTGATTCTGCGACCTCGAAACGCGCCTTCAGGTCAATCTCCGCCCCAAGCATGCTGTCTCCTTCTTGTTCTCTGTGATACGCTTTTCGTGTTTTCTTTCCGGTCCTCCGAACCGGGGCGGGTGCTCTACGGGGCGCTCAGTTTTTGGAATTTATTGTGGAACAAAACGAACCCTCAGACCCACGAAGAGGTAGGAGCATGACACACAGAGGAGACCTTTATCGTGGAACTTTGGGTATCGATATTCGCGTTAATAATGTCGGCGGGGCTCGGTGGGTCCTCGCTGCTCATCACCGTACTGGGAAATCGTAAAGCTGCCCGAAAAACCGAGGTTGAGGAGTTGCGGGATCGACTCAAGGAGTGCGAACGGAAATGTCAGGAATGCACACAAGCCAGGGAGCGGGAGGGACGAGAGAAGCTGGACCTTTTGCTGGAGATTCGCGAACTAAAAAAAGCTGGCGACGACTGACGTGGTGGATGCTCGGCGAACCTCGATTAGGCCACTTGGTCGCGATGACCTGCGTCGTCCTCATGGCGTTCTCTGGTGTCACACTAGTGGTCGCTGAGCGCATTGCAGACCACCGTATCGAGGGACACGCCGCCACCGCACACAAGTCTGCGTTCACCCGCGACGAAGCTATCCAGGTCCACCTCGAGATCCGCGAGGAGTTGCGAGCCATACGCAACGAATTGGCCCGGTGGCGTCAAGAGAACGAGTAGCTCACACGACCAGCGTGAAGCCCGCGCGCAGCCGCTCGTTGATCGCGGGTGCGGTCACGTTGTCGTCCCAAGCACCCATACGATTCTCCCTCGCCCAATTAATCTGTAAATCGGTGACAGACTGGCTCGCATCGACGTAGTCCGCGTCGTCGCGCTCGTCGTGGAAATCCGTCACCGCTGCGTCGTGGCCCTGGAAATCCATGCGCGGCACCTTCGGATCACCGAACTCGTCGTGAGTGTAAGTCGCGTAACGGTGCGCGATCGTATCGTGAATGAAGATGTCTCGGTAGTTGTCCTCAGAGAGCTGAATCAGCGCCGAGGTCTCCCATGTGTCCATCATCTGCCGGTCAACGAACAGCAGCCCCGACGATTGGAAGTCCTCGACGTTGCCGAGATAGATGCCGATCGCTTGGTTCGCACCAGGCGGCGGCGAGAACCCGAGCTGGCTGAATGTGCAGCGTGAGACTCGCGGCGAGACGAAACGAAACTGCGGCCTGACACCGGCTGGGTCCTCACCGTCGATTGAGTAGCCGTTGCCGTCAGCGTACGAGATGCAGTTGTCGATGATGAGCCCGACAGCACCCTCGTGATCTGACCTGGCCTTGATGCCGAAATTGCAATTGTAGCTCGTGATGCAGCCACGGAAGATCGTGTTCTCGCAATGGACATACATGCCTTGGACACGCAGCGCGGGCGCGAGATCGTTGCGGTCCTGGACGAGCGGATGCCAGCCGTTGCCGTGGATCACGCACTCGGAGAATTCGATGCCGTCGATGCCGTGGAAGAATCCACCGCCGGCTTCGTCGTCCAGCTTGTAGGCGTGGACGAACTGGCAGCGGTGGAAAGTCCAGTCGGCCGATCCAGACGCTGCCATAGCCGCTGGTCCGCTTTCGCAGAACTGAAATCTAACGTCTTCCATGCGGAAGCCCACGATGCCGCCACCAAGGCAGGAGAATGGCTGAGTTGCGCCACCCGGATCCGGTACAGCATACGTCGTTGGATCCCGATGTGTCTGAGTAAAGTCGAGTGATTGGAAGGCGACATTAGAAACCCCTGGATTGTTGCACGCGATGAAGCAACCGGGCAGCAACGGGCGCGGCTCGTCGAGTGGACCGTAGGCACGCACCACGATGTCGTTAACCCAGTTGTCTCCGGCCATGATCTCCTCGCCACGCCACTCACCACTACGACGGACCATCATGATGTCGCCCGGTACGAGCAGCGAGCGAGCACGCGAGAAGGTGCGGACACCGTTCGACTCGGTTAGCCCATCTGCCGTGTCGTCACCGTCAGGACGCAGGTAGATGTACTTGCTCCCGGCCTGAATCGTGTAGTCCGTGAAGCCGTCGATGTTGTCCGCTGGCTCAGCGGGGATCGGCTCGGGACCGGGCGGTGGTGGGTCAACGGGGCCTTCCAGCAATGAGAGTCGATCGTTGAGCGCAGCAATGTCTACCTCGTTCAATTCAACCTTGCTGAGAAGGTCGTTGTGTTCGTCTCTACTCGGCACATCAGGCATGGGCTTATTCCTCTTCCTTTTCTGTTTCTTCTTCCGTCACCGCGCCCCGGCGCAGCGCAGCCTCGAGCCGGTCAGCCGCTGCCTCGGTGCGGCACTGCCACGGCATGGTTTGGTTCTCGAAGGTGAGTAGTATCGCGGTGCGCTGGCGGCGGATGGTGACACGTTGGTCTTGCTCTTTCATGTCAGCACTAACCTCCAGACGATAATAGTCCCAGCCACCGCGCAGGCTGCGAGGCAGATCATCAAGACACACAGTAAGTATGTGGCGCAGTCTTCTAAGCTCATCATCACTCCTCCAGCGCGGCGCGTGCTTGCTTGGCTACTTCAGCAGCACCCCACCGGCCTTCTACTATCCACTCGAGCGCACCATCCAGCCGCGCCACGCGGGCTTGGAGCTTGGCGATAGTCTTCAGCCCTGACCGCGCGCCGGGGACGACCGCAACGGTGCGCGAGTGGAGCGCATCCTTCACCTCCGCCGCGATGACGTCGAGGCGTTCCATCATCTCATCCCAGAGGTCGCCTTCATCGCAGTGAAAGCCCATCTCGATGATGTCGATCACTTCCTTCAAGCGCTCGTGCAAGGGCTTGTCAGTCACGACACCACTCGGCACACGTCGGCCAGCGTACGCACAGTGCGGACCGGCTCGCGCTCCTCGCGGCCGATTTCACAAAGCTCCAGGATGAGCGGGACTATTAAATGCTCGGCAGCGTAGGCAGCAGCGCGGGCAGCGTCGGCAGCAGCGTAGGCAGCGTCGGCAACAGCGCGGGCAGCGTCGGCAGCAGCGTAGGCAGCGCGGGCATCGTAGGCAGCAGCGCGGGCAGCGTCGGCAGCAGCGTCGGCAGCGCGGGCATCGCGGGCAGCGTAGGCAGTGTCGGCAGCAGCGTCGGCAGCGCGGGCATCGCGGGCAGCGTAGGCAGTGTCGGCAGCAGCGTCGGCAGCGCGGGCATCGCGGGCAGCGTAGGCAGCAGCGTCGGCAGCGCGGGCATCGCGGGCAGCGCTGGCGGCAGCTCGGACAGCAGCGTTGGCAGCAGCGTTGGCAGCAGCGTAATCTTCCGGCCCATTAATCGTCAGCGACTCCAACGACTCAGCCTCGGTCGTCAACCCAACCGACCGCAACGCGGCGGGAACCCACACGGTGACAGCGACACGCACGATCACGACCAATCGGCGATTCGTCCACTCTATCCCCTGATTCGTTCCGTACGGTTCCATCAGGATCGGAGCGATGACCCGCTCGCGATCGGCGTCACTCGGCAATGAATCATTAACTCTGATGCACAGTTCACGGATCACGGGGTCAACGCACTCGGCCTTGCCTGTCCATCGCTCGTTGCCGCTCATGTGGTTGAGTGCAGACATCCAGCACGCGCCCTTTCCGGGTGCGCCTTCGCCTTTTACCAGTCGTGGGAACTCAGGGATGTTCATGTCGATCTCCTTGGGTTTAGTCATCGTCCCTCCTCAGTAAACAGCCACGGTCGAGCCTGCTCCATCGTCACGGCCTCCTGGTAGCCGCAATTCGAACAGCGCCAGCACATGTTCTTCGTCGGGTCGGGCTCTTTTGCGATCGGCTTCAGCAGGTATGAGATCATCGGTCCATCTCCACACCACGGGCACTTGATTCGTCGGTCAGTCATCGTCGTAAACTCCCAGTGCTTTCGCAGCTGCGCGGGCGACGGCGAGCGGCACCCTGTTGGTCTCGCCCCCAACGAAAGCATCGTGGGACACGTAGTCGGGTTCGCCGTTGTTCATGAAGAGCGCACACTCTGCGCTGTCCTCGTGGATCTGGATATCACAAGTCCAGCCGATTCGTCCGAGCGCCTCAATCAGAGCCAAGCAGGCGTTGCCGTCGGTGCAGAATCGGCGAAATGAAATGGTGCTTGACCACAACCCACCGACTGAGTATCGGCAATCTCTGGTCTCCCACGTCGGATCCGGCTCCAGCGCCGTCGCGAGTGCCAGCTCGAGTTCGGTGTTAGTCATCGTCGCCTCCCTCCGCCTTGTCCTTCGCCCGAGTCAGACTCGCGATCCCGGCATGGAGCACCTGTTGTGATTTCGCGCACGGCTCGGTGTCGGCGTAATACTGGAGCAGAGGCAGAGCTTCCTTGCACGCTGCTAAGAGCTCCGGCGCGGCTGCGATGAGTGCTTGTGAGACTGGAATGCGTAGTGCGTAGTACCCATCGTCGCGATGCACCCACTCGCCGATGCTGATGGACGCGCCAGCTTCGTTCTCTGCGTCAACGAACCGCCCGCACGTATGCCCCGGTGGACCGTCGAAAACAATGTCAACGTGCCCCTGCGTAGGTTCACTCATCGTCGCCCCCTCCCCGCTCGGCTTTGGCGATGGCTTCGCGTCCCTGGCACGTAGCACAAGGTCGTTTTTCCGGGGTGCAGACACAGTGCGCAAAGAAGTCGACCATCGCCTGGCACGCTGCGAGCAGGTCGTCGTAGGCCTCGAGATTCCTCCGCATGTCTTCGGCTTCCGTGTCTACCGTGAAGTTGAGGACCGGCCCTGTGTCAGTCTGGGTCGTAGTCACAACTGGCGGCAAGCAATCGCAGCGAGCTACCCAACCGGCGTGTATCGTCCTGCATCGTGGGCATTCCCAAGGTTCCATCACGAGTCCCCTCCCGCGTCGAGTTCGGCGAGGAGCTTGCCGGCTTTATCGTAGGCCGCTGCCCAGCACTCTCCGTACGTGACCTTGCGCTCTTTCAGGTAGACAAGATCCCGCAGCGCAGCCGCCAGGCGGTCGCGTTGGTCACGGTAGGTGATTACCGACTCCATCGATTCAACCAGGTTTTCGTAGTGCTCGTCTCGCTCCTCTTCGGTGGATCGGAGTTTAGCCTGGATGGTGTCGTACCCGTGCTGTGTTACGTTCGCCTGTCGTTGTCCTGGGTCTCTCATGACTCCTCTCCCTGCGCGTCGTCGGCAGACTCGGCGTCGAGTTCGGCGAGGACTGTGTCAACAGCATCCCAGCACTCGCGCCACAAAGAACCCATCGTGTCACCGCTCTGGTACAAGGAGCGCAGGCCTCGCATGATACCGGCCAGGCGGGTGACAAGGTCTTGCCTGGCAGCGATCAGATGCACGAGATCCGCGTTCTCCCTGGCGATGTCGTCTCGTTCGATCTCGACGGCGGCGAGCTGGGCGCGGAGGTCCGAAACTATCTGTGCGAAATAGTCGGTAGTCATGCCTTCCCTCCATGCGCGTCGAGTTCGGCGAGGAGCTTTTCGGCTTCGCCATACGCAGCTACCGTGTCCATGGCCATAGACATCGGGTCAAGTTCTTTGAGCAACACCCGCAGCGCAGCCGCCAGGCGGTCGCGTTGGTCGGTAGCCTCGCACCACTGATTCCACGCAGACAGCCGTCCCGCTCCCGTTAGCTGGGTATGCAACAATCCGTACCGCGCCTCGGTCGCGTCCCGCTCCTTCTCGACGGCGGCGAGCTGGGCGTCTGCATCCCGCAATGCTGCGGCACGCTGTACGCATCCATCTCTCCACTCGTCCCGCTCTTTCGTGACGACGGCGAGCTGGGCGACAACCTCATCATGCTCGCGTTGACCCACGTTGGCTTGCTGCTGGTTCCCTGGGTCTCGTTGGGCGGCTTCGTCTTCTGGGTCCATCATGATTCAACCTCAAAATATCGGCACATCGTCAATCACCTCGTGAACTTTCCGCAGCGCCTCGGACGCTCGATCCCGTACCGATTGATCCCACTCGGTCCACTGCGTATTGACGTGCCGGCCATCGAATAGCTGGCAGGAGTCAACGAGCACGCCACGGATTTCTTCGAGCAGTATCAAGACCTTGCCCTCACGCACCACTGCGTCGTCGAGTGCTTGGCGTAGTTTGATTTCTTCGGTCACGCCTCCTCCCCCGCGCTGTCTGCGGCGTCGGTCTTCTCCCATCGGAACTTTCCTTGCGTCGGGTGCTTGTCCACTCGCGGCCGATCTTCTCGCGACCACGAGCCGCCCTTGGTTTCAGCGGTGACCTTCCAGCCAGCACCGCGCAAGCTCGCGCCACCCTCCTCGGGAAGCGTGTACGTCACCATGCGCCGATACCCCATCGCTCGCGCAGCTCGCCACGCCGCAGCGTAGAGAGTGGAGCAGGCGTTCCGCGTGCCGTCCGTGCAGCATCGCAGAACTTCAGCGGTCCAGCCGTTGTCGAGAATCCGTGAGAGCGGACGCCCGACGATGACCACGCCAATGACGTCACCGCCAACCGCACAGCCGATGGAAAACTTATGCCCTCGCACGGCACCGTGGTGCCGATGGTTCCGCTCCACAAATCGATTCGCCTCTCTGAGAGTCATGGGCACTATCTCCAGCATATCTACGCGCTGTCTGCGGCGTCGGTTGTGTCGATTTTGAGGGCCTTGGCGACAGCGAGTACGACAGTGGTCATAAATCCATTGCTGGAGTTTTCGCCTACGCGGTGCTCGTTGACATTCCACGGCGAGAAGACCACTCGATAGACACCCCTTGCAACGCACTCTGGCTTCTCCCAGACTCGAATAACGTGCAGTGCATGAGTCGGCTCCATCGCTGCAAGCAGATCCATACAAGCCGCCGGATCGTCGAAGAAGTCGCGGGGCTGTGTTGACTCGCCGAAGTCTGTCCACCACGTCCTTTGGTCGCTGACGTAGCCACCTGTGGGGCATTTGTGCCAGCAGTCGAGATCGTCCTGCTCGAATTCCAGCGGCTCCAGCCGCTCCGCGATCTCGCGGCAGATGCGGCGCTTGGTTTCGGTGTTCATGTCAGATGAAAACCGTGAGTGGTTGACCGGACGTCTTCGCCAGCTCTTTGGCGTGGTAAATCAAGAGAGCTGCGAGATCGGCGGCTTGCTGTGCGTCCATTCCGATCCACGCTGTAGGCTTGCCAAAGTCGACGATCACCTTCTTTCCTTGGACGGCGACAGCCATCTTGATTTCGCCCTCGTCGTCCTCGGTGAGTTTGCCTTGCGGGAACTTGTCGGTGCCTCCGAGTTGACCTTGAAGTTCTCGAAGCGCGTCCTCCTGCCACTTGAAGTTTTCCTGACCGTGATGAGCCATCCTTCTATCTCCTTGTCCTACACTTCTGCTTCAGCCGCACCATTGCGTCGCCGTCGATAAGCCGCATAGACCAGCCAGTATAATTGCTTGCATGCACTGTTGGTAGGTTAAAGTTCAGGTTCTTTCATTCTCTCTTCTCCTTGAGCGCGGCGACCTCTGCTTCGAGCTCTTTGATCTTCTGATTCTCCAGCCCGACAATTTTCGCAGCCTCGTCAACGCCGCTCACCATGTTAAAGAGAGCGAAAACGCTCGCGCCATCCTTTGGGCGTTCGTAGATGTACTGCGTCGTGCCGTAGTGAACGACAACCTTGCCGACCTTGTCGTCGACACCTTTCATTTTGCTCCCCGCGAAGGGTCCGCCGATCAGAAACATCGCCATGTCGCTGTCGTCCTTTATTTTCACTTCCTCTTTTTGTCCGCCAGGGAACTCAGGAGCCTCATCCGTATCGCAACGTGAATCGCGTCACGCACGGCGTCCTCAGGTGCGATTTTTCCGATCAGGTCCTGTGAATCACTCATGATGGTCTCCTGAAGATGTTGAGCGAGGACTGTAGCTCCTTTGCTATCTGGACGTTCGCGCGAACGTCTACGAGCGCATCGTGCGCTCCATCGATACAAATCCCGAGGTGCTCACACAGGGTGGCGAGCTTCATGTCTTTTGGCTGCAGGTTTTTGCCCAGACCGAAGAAAAACCACTGCGCGAGCTGGCAGGTATCCAGGACTCGGAAGTACCCGGGCAGGAACTCGTCGGCGTCACGGAAGAACTTCTGAATGAACGGCCCGTCGAAACTCGCGGCGTTGTGCCCGGCCATGCGTGCGACGTAATACGGGCGACCTCGCTTACTGATGAGCTCCACCGTGGCGTGTCGCGAGAGGAACTGAGAGAATCTCGCGCGAGCGACGGCAGGCTCGACAGCCTCAGTCTTCCAAGCCTCGGGCTCAAACGAATTCACCTCCAAGGCCTCTGGGCTGCATTCCTTGACGTCGAAGTGAATCTTCACTTCGAACTGCTCGATCTCCTGGAATGTCAGGGTGTCGACCGCGATGGCGGCGATCTGGATGATTGGGTGTTTGCCGAGCTCGACGCCACCCGTCTCGAGGTCGAAAAAAACCGTCTTGTCAGTCATCGGCCTTCTCCTTTTGTCTCGGAGTGAAGTCGAAAGGTTACGAAGTGCGCTTGGGCGGCCCATTTCGGGGAGACTGTCATTTCAGTTCCTTTCGTAGACGTGAAGGACGAAGCTGCCGCTGTCAAGGAGCACGGTGCCGACATGGTGGAGGCCATCGGCGTCGAACTTCTCGCCGGTCATGACGGCGACGAATTCTCGTGGCGCGGTATCCGCGCTCGGGTCGACCTCGACCCATATCCAAGCTTTGCCGAACTGCTCGGCGACGTGAAGCACCTTGGCGCCTGACTCCAAGAAAAGAGAAAACGATCCGTTTCGCGGGACTGGGTACTTGAAGACGGCTCTCTTCATTGCGAGTCTCCTGTTGATGGTTTTTCGAGCTGGCGGCGGAGCGCCGAGTAGTCCAAGAATCATGACGTCACCTCGGCTTTCGCAATGGCGGCACGGGCCTTCTCAATTGAGGCCTCGAAGCACTCACCCTGGGTCACTCCGGCATCTCTGAGATAGACCAGATCTTTCAGTGTGCGGTAAAGCTCCGGAGCCGCCGCAATCAGGGCTGCGTGCTGCGGTGTCACGTCAGTACAGACAGGCTCTCCTGTTTCGGCGTCGCGAATCGACACGATGTCGTCGTCGTAGGCTTCCCAGTGCTCACTCATCGCCCGCCTCCCGCCCCCAAGTCGTTGATATCGGCTATGAGCCTGCTGATGAGGACCCCCAGGATAACAGCCACCAGCACAATAAGGGTGGTTCCCTGATCTTCAGTCATCCTTCGCCTCCAGCTTCGCGACCTTGTCCTGCAACTCCTCCACATCTGCGCGAAGAGTCGTCACTTGGCGCTCCAGTTCAACCAAGAAGTCGACCACTTCGGATTTCAGCCCCGGCGAGATACAGCCACGCAGGATGATCTCTTTTAACTCTTGCCCAGAATCACTCATCGCCCGCCTCCAGCTTCTTGAGCCGCTCGTGGATGGCGCGAGTGGCACGGATCAGATTGAACGTGGTCTCGGAATGCACCACGTACCCGGCGTCGTGCTCCATAACTTTCGCGTCGTAGCTGCCACTGGCGTTCGTCTTCAGCACGTCGTAGACGGGGTTCTCGCACTCGGTGCGGGGCTCCTCCTTGGGCTGGTAGAAAGTATCCTGGGTCTCTGTGCCGCACAGTTGCGCTCGGCCAGTCGAGAGGCCCAGTCGTTCGCAAGTCCCCATCACAATCCCGTCGTGGTCCCAGAACCGACACGTACTGCACTGCTTATTCATTAACACTTCCGTCTTTCGTTGAGGGTGATGAAGATCAACCCGATGAGGAAGACGAGAACCCCGAGGCACACAGAGCCCCAAAAGGGCGCCGTTACCCACCACCACGACCAGTCGATGACGTCGCAGAGCTTCAGGACGACGAGGGTAATTCCGAGGAGTCCGAAGACTCCGACGCCGCTCAAGCTGTTGGACTCGGACATCAGAATTTACCTTCCAGCGCGATCGCGGCGTTCGCATCCATAACGCATTCACGAAGCTTGCGCAGAACTGTTGAGCGATCGGCGCACTCAGGGACTTCAGCGAGCAGGAGGCGGGCGAAGATTCTCGCTTCATGGCGGATCGCTGCGTACTTTTCGATCTGCGCATCGTCGGGTGCGTGGTAGCTGAAGATCTCGTTGACGTTCTCGGTTGTGATTCGCATGGCGGTCTCCTGGTTGGGGAAGCGGAAGGAACGATCAGAAATTCTGAGGCTGGGGAAAAATCAGAAAGAGGTCTTGTCTTTGCGGTCCGGTCGAATGTGCGGGATCCGCTCCCAACCGACGACGGGCTCGTAACTCGCGCTCTTGCCGTTGGAACACTGCGGGACCGCGAGCTCGAGAAACGCGGGGTTTCGGCAGTTCGGGCACTCGCCGGGGTAGTAACGACGAAGGTCGCGGGCTTCTTTGGTCTCGGGGGCGTCTTTCATGGGATTCTCCAGATTTTGAAAAAATGTCACGGTCGATGTCACGGTCGATGTCACGGTCGATGTCACGGTCGATGTCACGGTCGATGTCACGGTCGATGTCACGGTCGATGTCACGGTCGATGTCACGGTCGATGTCACGGT
>JAJDDC010000050.1 GCA_029260515.1 Phycisphaerales bacterium
TTTCTGTTGGACCGTTTTAAGGTTATTGATTTCTTCTTCGATAGATTTTAAACGAGTTTTATTTTCTGGATCTGTCCAGTTAGGGGCAAGACCATGCATCAACTTCAAGGATGGATGGATTTGCTTTTCCCACGCAATGGATCGTTCCGTCATGAATTTTGGATCACCTAGAAGAATCCATCCACGCAGAGAAGCCAGCGAATGGTTGATGCCATTTAACATCATAAGACTGGCGTGAGCCGTGGGAGTTCGAAGGTCGACAACCCTCTTAGTGATTATCTCCATGGTTCTCACTTGCTGAATGGTGAGCAAAACCACTCCCAATAAAATTAAGGTAATGACACCAAAACCCAAACCTACTTTTTTCCCTATTGTCATATCTCTAAAGTTAAACATCTCAACTCCCTAAAATAACCATCCTGAAAACCACCAAATCCAATCTCCCGTCAAACCCTTCGCAGAAGTAGAATGCAGAAAGAGGGATATTCTAATATGTTTTATAATAACATAGCAGAACTTAAAGTCTGTGTGGAAGGGAAAGTTTTAGTTTTTCCCGATCCTTTTCCAACCCATTTAAAAATGGCGTATTCCTTTTTTTATATATTGGGAAATAAAAGAACGAAAGATCTTGTTGGTTGAGGATATCCGACTTTGGTTGGCTGTTGGTATGGAGACCTCGAAACCTCAAGGTCGTATCTACAAGGCCTTTCCCGACGTCGACGCGGGCTCGAATCCCGCTGTAGACACATATCGTTTATTCCCCTAAAGCAGTTTTTTGAATATAAAATTATCTATTATAAAACCACCTTAAAAGCTCGAAAAAAGATTACCGGAGAATGAGGAGTTATCACTTGACCTGCCGGAAATTCTTGATATAAAAGGAATAGACATTGTAGAGCGCAGTAGGCTTTTTGTGTGTATGATGCAGGAATAAGTCGCTCTATATGAGTACTATCTCGGTGGATTCCCTTTCCCCAGGGTTGGGCCTCGCCTAGATGGCCAATTTTCTATCGAGGTTGGAAGTCGAAAGGTTACACGCACTTATTGGGTTCGAGGAGTTGCCCCAATCCCTCTTGGAATGGGAGTTAAGCGGAGGTGGGACTACAAAACAGTTTCGGCAAGATCTTTCCGAAGAATTCCAGAAAAAAAATCATTGAACAAACCATGGCCGTGGCTTGGATCATCATAAATCTATGTCTCATTCAAAGGTTGCAACTCATATTAAATTGAAAAAAGTTGTGCGAGCTAAGACAAAGCCTCAATAAACTGCTGGATCTGATGAAACAGGTTCAGCCCGGTCGACCTTCGTCGAAATAGGTTTTTACTATGTTGATTCTCCGAGATTGCATGTCATCCCCTGTCATCAGCGTTCCTGAGAACGCCACCGTACAAGAAGCTACTCAGGTTATGGCCGACAAGGGGGTCAGTTGCGTATTTGTGCAGGGCAACGAAGATTATGCGGGCCTCTTCACGACCACCGATCTGGTCAAGCGGGTGGTCTCGAAAGGATTGGACTCGAAAACCACCTCGGCACTTTCAGTGGCCACTTCCCCAATCTTATCGATTGATATGTTCCTTACCCCGGAAGAAGCCAACGAAAAAATGATCCGCCATAAAATCAAACGGTTAGCGGTAACGAAAGGAAAGAAAATCGCAGGTATCATCTCCATGAAAGATATTGTCAAACTCTAAGACCAACAGAATTCTCCACTTCAGTTTCTGTTGGATTGGTTTTCATTGTGAGTTACCCCAGACTGGGGAGTTATCACTTGACCCACCGAAAATTCTTGATATAAATGGTAAAAGCTATTGATTTTATGCAGGTCAAGACTGGATTTCTGCTTTCTTTTTGTTTCAAACAGAAAGTAATAGGCATTCTAAACTGCGGTTAGGCTTTTGTGTGTCTGTGAAAGGAATAAGTCGCTCTATATGAGTACTATCTCAGTGGATTCCCTTTCCCCAGAAGATCGCGATCAGATTCGGCAAATTGTATTGAACGCCAGTGAGCCAATTGCGCCATTTTGGCCCATGCGGACCATGGTCGCCCAGAATCCCATTCATGGGTTGGAGTATCTGCCGTTTGATCAGGCTATTCGAAAAGGCAAGGATCTCCTTGGTGGAAATGGCTATCTCGCGAATGAGGAGTATCGTCAATTTTACCGAAATGGCCGTATTACCCAAGAAAGTTTTAAACGCGCTTTTTCCAGGGTTGGGCCTTCCTCAGATGGGCAAGTTTCTATTGAAATTGGAAGCCGGAAGATTACCCCAAAAGATGTTTGGCAATTGCACGTACTTTTTGGCTTCGAGGAATTGCCAGTAGCCCTCATGGAATGGGAGTTAAGCGGTGGTGGGACTACAAAACGGTTTCGGCAAGATCTTTCCGAGAAATCCCAGAAACAAATTATTGAGCAAACCATCAAAGAATATGAGCAGTATCGGGAGTATCCAGAAAAGGCCTACCTGACGAATTTATGGAAGAGTGTGTTAGCCACCCTCGGGCTATCTGACTTTCATGCTTCATCTCAAATATCTGAAGATTCGCATTCGCAAACGTCTGCAGCCATTTCCTTGCCGCCTCAACGGACCATCAGCGATTGGGTTGATAGTTTGACTGAAGGCGGGGTGGTCGACCAAGTCAATGATCAACTCATCAAATGGGTGGCGGCGTTTCTCGATGAAGGATTAGCCGGCTGGGAAATGCCTGGCCGAGAAGAAGGTTTCTACCAAGTATGGCGGAACCTGGCGCAAAAAGATTTTTCGGGGCAGCTTCTCGGGATTACCGATTTTACCCAAAAAGCTCAGAGCCTTCCTGCAGCTCCAGAGGACGCGATCCATTCCAGCTTACACCAACTCGAAATCCCCGAAGAACAATGGAAGGATTATCTCTCAAGGCAACTATCATTATTACCAGGCTGGACGCGATACATACGGTGGCTCGGGGAACACCCAACATACCATGCGCAACACAAGAATCCCATTGACACCACACAATATCTGGCCGTGCGTTTATTCTATGAA
>JAJDDC010000051.1 GCA_029260515.1 Phycisphaerales bacterium
ACGAGCCGGATGCCGATTTCTGCAACGACGGCACGCCGACCGATGACTTCAGCTACACCTTGAACGGCGGCTCGAGCGCCACGGTCGCGGTGACCGTGACCTGCGTCGACGACGACCCGATGGCGGTGGATGACGCCGCGACGGTGACCGAGGACGACGCGGCGACGACCATCGACGTGCTCGCCAACGACACGGATGTCGACGCCGGTCCGAAGACGATTCTCTCGGCTACCGATCCGGCGGGCGGCACCGTGGTGATCGCGGGCGACAGCCTGAGTTTGACCTACGAGCCGGATGCCGACTTCTGCAACGACGGCACGCCGACCGACGACTTCACCTATACGCTCGATCCGGGCGGATCCATAGCTTCGGTGGCTGTGTCTGTGAACTGTGTCGATGACGATCCGGTGGCGGTGGACGATACTGCGACCGTGACCGAGGATGACGCGGCGACGATGATCGACGTGCTGGCGAACGACACGGATGTCGACGCCGGTCCGAAGACGATTCTCTCGGCGACCGATCCGGCAGGCGGCACCGTGGTGATCGCGGGCGACAGCCTGAGCCTGACCTACGAGCCGGATGCCGACTCCTGCAACGATGGCTCGCCGACGGACGATTTCACCTACACGCTCGATCCGGGCGGCTCGATCGCCACGGTCGCGGTGACGGTGACCTGCGTCAATGACGAGCCCTCCTTCGCGGCCGGTGCGAACCAGGCCGTGCTCGAGGACGCCGGCGCGCAGGCGGTGGCGTGGGCAACCGCGATCTCCGCGGGTCCCGCCAACGAGTCGGGACAGACGCTCACCTTCAACATCACCGGCAACACCAACCCAGGCCTGTTCTCCGTCGCTCCGGCGGTCGACTCGTCCGGCAATCTGACCTACACCCCGGCCGACGACGCCAACGGCTCCTCGGACATCACCCTCGAGCTGATGGATGACGGCGGCACCGCCAACGGCGGCGACGACACTTCGGCGTCGGCGACCTTCACGATCGCGGTCACCGCGGTCAACGACGAACCGTCGTTCGCCGCCGGGCCGAACCAGGTCGTGCTCGAGGACGCCGGCCCGCAGTCGGTGGCCTGGGCCACGGACATCTCCGCGGGCCCCGCCGACGAGGCCGGCCAGGCGCTCACCTTCAACGTCACGGGCAACACCAACCCGGGCCTGTTCTCGGTCGCTCCGGCGGTCGACTCGACCGGTAACCTGACCTACACGCCGGCCGCCAACACGAACGGCTCCTCGGACATCACCGTCGAGCTGATGGACGACGGCGGCACCGCTGATGGGGGCGACGACCTGTCGCCGCCGGCGACCTTCACGATCACGGTCAATGCGGTCAACGACGAGCCCTCCTTCGTTGCGGGCCCGAACCAGAGCCTGCTCGAAGACGCCGGCGCCCAGTCGGTGGCCGGATGGGCGACCGCCATCTCCGCCGGCCCGGCCGACGAGGCGGGTCAGGTCCTGACCTTCAACGTCACCGGTAACACCAACCCGGCGCTGTTCGCCGTCGCTCCGGCGGTCGACGCGACCACCGGCACGCTCACCTATACGCCGACCGTGAACGGCAACGGCTCGGCCGACATCACCATCGCACTGATGGACGATGGCGGCACGGCCGACGGCGGCGATGACACCTCGCCTCCGGCGACCTTCAACATCACGATCGCCGCGGTCAACGACGCTCCCAGCTTCACTTCGGGTGGCGATCTGGTGACCGAGGCCGGCACCGGCGAGCAGTCGGTGGCGTGGGCGACCAACGTCTCGGTCGGCCCGGCCAACGAGTCGACGCAGACGCCGGCTTTCGTCATCGTCAGCGACGACTGCGGCGCGCTCTTGACCGGCGGCCCGTTCGTCGACCCGAACGGCTCGCTGCGGTTCACCCCGGTCGACAACGCGACCGGCTCATGCACGATCACCACCAAGCTGACCGACAACGGCGGCACCGCGAACGGCGGCGTCGACGAGTCAGGCGAGGTGACGTTCACCCTCGAGATGGTGGTCGCGACCAAGCCGATCGCCAACGCGGCCAGCGTGCAGACCGTCGGCAACGATCCGCTGCCGATCACCCTGACCGGCAGCGATCCCGACGATCAGACTCCGCTCTCCTTCCGGGTGCTCGAACCGGTGACCGATCAGGATACCGGCGAGATCATCTCGGACACCGGTCCGTTCCGCGGCACCCTCGACACGACGACGCCGCCGACCAACCCGGACGGCGTCAGCGCCGACGTGGTCTACACGCCGGACGGTCCGTCGATCACCGACGCGGCGATCATCGCGACCGACAGCGTCCTGGTGGTCAAGTTCGGCGACGTGCTGAGCGGTGACACCGTGGTCAACAAGGCGGGTGGCTCGCTGAGCTTCGAGCGCAGCACGAGCTCGCCCGCCGGCTTCGCGGTCAAGGCCGACAACATCAACGCCCACAGCACGGCGGACGTCGACAGCGACGCCTTCTGCAACGGCGGCGACTTCGCCAGCCAGTGCGACCCGCTGACGCTGCCGGTGTTCGACCTGCTGCCGCCCTTCCTGGTCGGCGACCCCGACGACAACAACGACATCACGGTCAGCGGCACGGTGAATCTGACGCCGGGTCTCTACGGGGACGTGCACATCAACGCCAACGGCGTGTTGGTGTTCGCTCCGGGCAAGTACAGCCTGCGCAAGGTGACCACCGGCAAGAAGGCGACGATGCAGTTCAGCGGTCCGACGACCGTGATGGTCGCCGGGCGCCTGAGCACGGACTCGCAGTCCGACATCAACCCCGGGGGCATCGCGAGCAACGTGCTCTTCTACGTGGCCGGAGCCGACAGCGGCTCGAACGAGGCGGTCGACATCGGCTTCAACAACGCCGAGGTCAATGCCAACTTCTACGCCCCGAACGGCACCGTCTACGTGGGTGACGACTCCGACTTGGTCGGCGCTCTGTTGGCCAAACATGTCGTGGTCGGCGGCAAGTCGACGGTCTCGCTGGACAGCGCCTTCAGCGAGGCGCCGGACGAGTTCGCCTTCGAGGTCACCGATCAGATCGGTCTGGTCAGTGAGCCGGCGGTGGTCGAGATCAACGCGGACAACGCTTGCCGCGACGATGGCGGCAACATCGTCGCTATCGCGGCGTTCGGCGACTCGGCGGCGACCGACGGCGCCAGCTCGATTCAGGTCACTCTGCGTGGCTGCGAGTCGAGCGACGCTCCGGTCACGTTCGCTCTGGTCGACGACGGCGACGAGGGTTCGGTGACCGGTCTACCCAGCGGCTCGATCACCCCGCCCTACGAGTTCAACGTGACCTACACGCCGGCCGACCCGACGCCGAACGAGCGCGACAGCTTCATCTTCTCGATCTCGAACGGCGTCTCGACGGCTCAGGCCATGGTCGAGATCAACGAGCCGCCGTGCTCGGTGATCGAGGCGACGGCACTCGGCTCGGTGGCGACCGACGAGAACGATCCGTTGACGGTCACGCTCTCGGGCTGCGATCCGGACAACGAGACCCTCACTTTCAGCACCGACCCGGATTCGGCCGGTTCGTTCGTGGACTGCGTCTCGTGCGCGATCAGCGCGCCGACGCCGATCACCGACAACCGTCCGGGCTTCAGCTCGGCCAACGTGGTGATCACCCACGCCGAGGTCCTCGGCACCTCGACATCGTTCGACTACACCGTGACCGGTACCTCCGGCGCGGACACGACGACTGTCGGAGTCGAGGTCAACCCGGTGAACATCGCTCCGGTAGCCAACGACGACGCATTCAGCGGCAGCCTGGGCGGCGTGATCAACGGCAACGTGCTCGCCAACGACACCGACGCCAACCTGGATGCGCTGACCGCGACAGCGGTGGGCGGCGGACCGCTGTTCGCCAGCAACTTCACGCTCAATGCGGACGGCACGTTCACCTACACCCACAACGGCACCGCCAACTTCACCGACAGCTTCGACTATTCGGCGAGTGACGGCAGCCTGAGCGATACCGGGACAGTCTCGATCACGATCCTCGCGGCGACGATCAACGTTTCCGTGAGCAAGGCTGGAGCCGGGGCGGGCGAGTCGGGCAGCGTCATCACCAGCGATCCGACGGGGCTCGACTGCGGCAGCGTCTGCAGCGCGGTCTTCATGACCACCGAGCCGATCCGTCTGAACGCGATCGCCGCGCCAGGCTTCCTGTTCAGCTTCTGGAGCGGTGATGCCGACTGCATCGACGGCCAGCTCACTCCGATCGCCGACCGCACCTGTGTCGCCAACTACATCGTCGACGGCATCATTCCGCCGACCGGC
>JAJDDC010000052.1 GCA_029260515.1 Phycisphaerales bacterium
CCCCTCCCCAGGGTGCGCCAAGTTTTTGAACCCTTAATTTATGCGATTTTAGCATATTTGAACATATTACATTTTAGAAAATATATACTCGGAGTAAAGGTATTTTTTAGGTGGTTTGGATGGGTAAAACTATACTCGGAGTAAAGAAAAAAGGCGGTTAAGAAGAAACCCGTGCCGCGATCATTGAGCAAGCAATATACAAAACCTAAAATAAAATTTATATCTTTACCAAAACAAATATTATGAAAAAGAGCTTTTTCTTATTTGTCTTTTTGTCCTTCGCTGTTTCGCTGCCAGGGCAAAGAATAGACAATCCAAAACAGACCGAGACCAAAGAGGTCATTATTGAGAATTATCTAAAGTATCGAAAGGCCGAAAGTTCTGGCAAGGCGGCCGGATTGTTCTTTGTCGGTCTATCTGCGGTATTAACAGGGTACTTAGTTCATCCGAACACTAAAAAAGTAAACTCTTCATCTTATACAGTAGCTATTGCGGTTGGAACTATCGGAATAATGTCATACATAGGGGGACAAAGTGCGCAAAACAAGGCAGATAAGGAGCTTGTTAAGTTGATAAAGCTATGATTACCTATCATTATATGTTGCATGGACCTATATTAATGTACTGATAATCATATAGTTATGAAAGAAAATTCTCAGTGTTCTGTAATTGCAGATAAGACGGGTAAAAATTGTCCAGAAAATCCAACTAAACAATTAAATGGAGACCCAATTTGCGATAAGTGTTATAAAACATGGAGATTGATTCTAACAAGCGACAAAAGAACGGAGAAAATATTATCTATAGACAATGGGTAAGCGAGGCACAAAGGTAAAACCGGACGCATTAAAGAAACTCCAGGGAACCGACAGACTATCCAGAATAAACGACGAACAACCTAAATTTAACGACGTAAGCAATTACGATCCCGACGAACTTGCACCCGACGAACTCAAAGAAGATGAGGCCAAGATATGGTCTGAGATAGTACCACAATTCAAAAAGGTGGGTATCATGCAGCAAATTGATATAGCTGCGGTCTCGATGTTATGTATTGAATTAGCAGAATACAGACGTTTACATGCCGCTATGGTCGATTTAGACCCGTCTAATGATGCCGAATTTAAGAAAATGTACAAAATTGGTCAGCTAAAACAGATGAAATTCAAGTCTGCTACTCAATTAATGATCCAATACGGGATGACTCCGGTTGCCAGACAGACCATGCGAGTGATGCAAGAGGATAGAATTAAGGGAATAGATGAGGCAATTGAGCCAAAACCAGTGTTAAACATAGCGAAATGAACAAATTAATATTTGAGACAATGAAGGAACTTCAAAAAAATGACGACATTTTGAAGAAAATGCAAAAGGAATTTGATGATGTGGTAAAGAAAAGGTTAAAAAGGATAAATAAAGGACAGTGTGCAAGCGGTGACGGGTTAAAATGACTGCCTTTTGAGGCAAAGGGGTTTAAAATTGACTTGAAATGAGTAAAAAAAGCCATCCGGCTATTCAATTAGTTACCAGTGGGGCTATAAAGAGTCTGGATTATGGATGGTTGCCTATTTTTTTATCACCTTATTTAGATTTAGTCTAAGTCTAATTATAAATAAAATTTGACAGTATCCGAAAAATATTGCGAAGATGTAATAAGCGGTAAAATAGTTACCGGAGAACTAATACAGCTCGCAGTAAAAAGGCATTTAACAGA
Source organism: Phycisphaerales bacterium (assembly GCA_029260515.1). Taxonomy (GTDB): domain Bacteria; phylum Planctomycetota; class Phycisphaerae; order Phycisphaerales; family UBA1924; genus JAJRXR01. The sequence goes on from JAJDDC010000052.1 coordinate 1,715, forward strand.
CTTAGACCGTTCCAAAAATGGAGATTTGCCGTATGTTTTCAGTCAGAAACACGCGGACCATGTGATAAACTTCATCGAAAAGATGAGGCACACTAAAGGGATCTTAGCAAATAAAAGATTTATATTATCACCCCATCAAAAGTATATAACTTCTAATATATTCGGATGGGTAGGAAGGCATGAGGACACCGGGCAAGTGGTCAGAAGATTCACAAAGTTCTATCGAGAAAATGGAAGGAAGGAAGGCAAAACCGCTTGGTTGGCAGCCGTATGTAATTACATGCTATTTGGAGACGGCGAAGATGGTGCAGAAGTGTACAGTTTTGCTACTAAAATGGATCAGGCGCGTATTGTATTCGATGTTTCACGCTCTATGTGCCGAAAATACATAAAAGACTACCCAATTTTAAGCAATAAATTGAAGGTTATTACTAATAATATTGCCTATCTTCCTAATGAATCTAAGTATGAACCGCTCCCGGCTGGCTCTGATAAGCAAGATGGACTTAACGCACATGGTGGGTTTGGTGATGAGGTACACGAATATAACGATAGGGACCAATTAGATGTGATAGAAACGGGTATGGGGTCGCGCATTCAGCCGATCTTAGGGATGATCACTACCGCAGGATTTAATATTTATGGACCCTGTTATAAGATTCGATCAGATAACATTAAGGTGCTCAAAGGAATCAACGAGGATGAGCGTACATGCAGCTTTATATACACCATTGACGAAGGTGACGACTGGCAAGATGAGGACGTATGGGTTAAGCCAAATCCGAACATAGGTATTACACCATATTGGGATTATATGCGTGCCCAATGTCGCAAAGCTATCAACGAAGGCAAAGAGGCAGAATATCAATTCCGGACAAAGAACATTAATCAATGGATGACCTCGGGCTCCACGTGGGTAAGTGATGAGGACTGGATGAAGTCGAGCACCGGACCGATCGACATTGAAAGATTAAAGGGTAGACTATGTTGTATAGGGATGGACCTTTCTACAAATAAGGATTTGACAAGTTTGAAAGCCTTATTCCCGCCTACAGAAGATGACCCAAATTACCGGGTATTGTGCAAGTTCTTTTGTCCGGAGGATAATATTCCTGAAAGATCAAAAAGCGATAAAGTAAATTATGACGTTTGGGCCGAAGATGGGTATATCGTTGCTACTCCTGGGAGGGTTGTAAATTATGATTACCTACTTGATACGCTAAAGGAATGGAAACAACTATTTAATATCAAAAGACTCGATTATGACCCCTCTTTTGCTTATCAATTAGTCGATCAGATAGAACGCATAGGAATTAAGACATTTGTATTCGGGCAAAACACAAGGGACATGAACCCGCCAATACAGGAAATTGAAAGGCTAATTATGAAAAAAGAATTAGATCATGGGCGACATCCGATATTAAGATGGAATGTAGCTAATGTAATGCTATTTACTGACTCAAATGGAAAGGTAAAATTCGATAAGCGCAAAGTAGTAGATCGGATAGATGGAATTGTGGCCCTGGCTATGGCTATGGGTGGATGGTTAAGTGAGGCGGCACCGAGACAATCAGTATATGAGACAGAAGATTTATTTCCAATATTCGCAAAATGAAAATCAGAATCATTTATAAGTCATCTAACCACTTTTACCAAACTCATGATGAGTGGTATTGGAGCGTATATGATGGTATTGTCCCACATGTCGAAACCTATAAGGCGGCTTATGAATTAACAGAAGATATATTTTTCGAAAGATTTGGTACACATAGATATGTAGATTATGTATCTTTCAGGCAGGGAAAACACCAACGATTAAAAAAGAGCTAAATGATTAAACTTACCAAACGAGAAAAGGAAATACTAAGGTTATCCATTCATTTAATGTCATCTTTTCTGTCATGATTCTATCCTTATTGTTTTTTTACAGCCGTGACAGTACCAATCCTTTGCAAAAAATCTATCCTCAGACTCTATATGATATTCTATTGGTGCCCCACAATTACAATTTCCTGAAAACTCCCACCATTCGACCGTATAAGTATCTGTCTTTTTAAGTTTTACGGGTTTTGTCTCTTTGTCTGTCATGGTAGTATAAATATAAATATTAATACCTATATACTAAACATAATCACCCTATCTATACTTAGACTAATTCTAAACAATGTAATGAGACATTACACCCTTTCTTAATATGTAGTCGTTTTTTTGTAGGCATATGGCAAATATGTCTATGCTGTCGCGTGTAAAATCGCTATTTATTACAACTACTCCCGAAAAGGAGCAGCGATCTTTATCTGGCCGAGATCCTCTCGGAAACCCTGCAAACTCCCTATCAGATATAGTTGATTACGAAACTGGCACAAGTGGCGTAAAAGTAACACCTTACTCAGCACTCGCATTATCTGCGGTTTACGCATGTGTTAAAATCATATCAGAAGACTTATCTACTTGCGATATCAACATCGAAAAAAAGGTAGGTAAACAATGGGTAATTGATCACGATCATTATCTAAATGATTTCTTTCAAAACCCTTCGCCAAATTATGGTATGACTACCATACGCGAAGCCTACACGGGAAACGCTGCCTTAACAGGTAACGGAATAGCACCAATTAAAAGGCATCCCAGGACGGGCCGAATACAGGAAATAGAGGTAAGGGACTTTACAGAAATATACGTATACCCTACTCAGAGCAAAAATGTAGTTTGGTATTACACGGTTGACGCAGACGGCAAAAGCGAGTTATTAAATTCCAGCCAAGTAATACACCTTAGAAACTTTTCACTTAATGGAAGGGTCGGACTTAGCCCGGTATCCTTGGCGGGTGGATCTATCGGAGTCGGATTAAACGCTATTAATTACGCTGATGATAACTATGCCAATGGTGGGTTTGGTGGTGGATTTATAGAGAACCCCGATTCAATGTCACCAGAAGGTAGGCTAAAATATTCTAAACAAGTAAAGAGGGCTCAAGCAATGGGTATACCTCCGGTACTTGACAGGGGGATAAAATTTGTCCCTAACAAAATTAGCCCCAAAGATGTAGACTTAATAAATACCCTCAATTGGTCTCAAACTAATGTTGCATCCATCTACAGGATGCCATTAAACATGTTAGGTCTTGATGATAAAGTAAGCGGGTCAAATATAGAGCAGCAAGCAATTCAATATGTGACTAATTGTATAAGACCTTGGGCGCGTAAAGAAGAGGAAGAGCTCGAAAGGAAGTTACTTACATCAAAGGAACTAACAAATACCAGAATAAAAGTAGATCTCGATAGCCTTATGCGTGGAGATTCTACCGCAATGGTTAACTATTTTAGTCAAATGTTGGCAAATAGGGTGCTTGTCCCAAATGAAGTACGGCACAAAATAGGCTATCCAGACAGGCCCGGAGGCGATGAGCCTATCGACAATCAGAAGAGTGCAAACGAGACGCCAGGCGGGCCGAACATTCACACAATTTCAAAATCGAATTCAGATGAGCAAGAATAATACCGAGCAAAGAATAATGGATTTCTTTAGGGATACTGATTCAAAAGAGGATCATCTATCTGGATATGCTGCATTGTACAATCATGAATACAGATATACCCTTGAAGATGAAAAAGGGAGGTCTATAAATGTAGTTGAAAGGATTTCGCCGGGAGCATTTACCCAGGAGTTAATAGACAGATCAGATGTAAAGGCTACCCTTAATCATGACGCTTGGCCTGTATTAGCAAGGTCTAAAAATGGTGTAGGTACCATGAAATTAACGGCAGACGAACGTGGTCTACATTTCGATTTTAAAGCAAGCGGGTCTCACAAGGATGTAGTAGAAAGCGTGCAAAGAAAAGATATAGATCAGTGCTCTTACAAATACCTTCCAAACAAAGAAGATATAAGCATACAGGACGACGGGTCTGTATTAAGAGAGATAAGAACATATCACACCCTACACGACATATGTCTTGCTACATACCCGGCATATGAGGCCACCTATGTAACAACCGAAAAAAGAACACAAGAAAAAATCTTAGCTCTTATCCCTAAACCAATTGAAGACGAAAAGGATAAAGCCAAGATTGAGCATGACCAGACGGAAATGCTATTAAAAATTATTGAGTAAACAAGACTTGTGTGCAATATGGTTGCACGGGTCTATTAATAACAAATTGAATTAATATCATGGCAAAAAAACATGAACTTCAACAAGAGCGTGCAACCGTCATCGAAAGTATGAAGGCGCTACAAACTCTTTTGAAAAAAGAAGAAAGAACTATGTCACTCGAAGAGAGGGTAAAGTTCGACAAAATGTATGAGGACAAACAGTCATACGATTCTCAAATCAGACTTGAAAACCAAATAGAAGAGGAAGAGAGAGCAATAGCCCAAAAAGTCATAAGCTCCGATAAACCTAATTTACTTGGAAGTAAAGAGGCTGAAATTGAAGCGAGAACGGCGGTAAGAGAATACCTAAGAAAAGGTAAAAATTCTCTATCTCCGGAGCATAGAGATATGCTATTCAATCCACGGACTGGAATCATGACAGCACCAGAACAACGTAGTACTACTGGTCAATTAGCAGGCACGGCGGGCGTAGGTTTGGAACTTGTCAGAGAGGAGTATATCTCAGGATTTGAAAAAGTTCTACTCCAATACGGCGGTGTAATGGAAGCCAGTAGAATTATCAGAACATCAACGGGTGGTGATTTACCAATTCCGGTAATTGATGACACTTCGAATGTTGGCGCGCTATTAGGCGAAGGATCAGCAGAAGTAGTTTTGGATATTCCAACTTCCAGCGTGACAATGAAAGCCTATAAGTATACTTCTAAGGCGATCAAGTTTTCAGTTGAAATGCTTCAGGATGACTCTATCAACTTGGAGGGCGAAGTTCCGATGTTTGCAGGTGAGAGAATAGGACGTATTACGAACACCCATTTTACTACTGGAGACAATAGTTCTAAACCTCAGGGAATAGTTACGGCGGCTACCGATTCAACTTTTACTATCGCGGTCAATACTTTTACACGAGGTCGAATTTTAGACCTTATACATTCGGTTGATCCGGCATACAGAAAGTCTGCAAGTGCAGGACTTATGATGAACGATAATTCATTGAAACTTATCTCTCAATTGACAATCGGATCAGCAGATGATAGACCTCTTTGGTTACCAGGATCATTTAAAAATGGAGTCTTAGAAAGTGACACCATCGAAGGATACCCGGTTAATATAAATCAAGATATGGCGAGTGCAGCTACTTTATCTGCCAAGGTTATGTTGTTTGGTGACTTTTCAAAGTACGCTGTAAGGATCGTTAAAGATTTCAATATCAGACGAACTGATGACAGACACATTGAAGAGTTCATGGTAGGTTTTTATGGATTTGCCAGAATGGACGGAAGAATATTAAATGCGGCGGCAATCAAATATTTAGCCGTTGCAGCGGTATAGTAAGAAAGCTCTTTTTCGGAAAGCCGGGACGGTTTACGCTGTTAGATCGTTCCCGGTTTTTAAAAATATAGATTATGAAAATATATATGTATAGCTCGGCAAGTTCTGATTTTGGTAGTCTTGGAAGAGGCTGGCACGAATCTGACGTAGTTTCAAAAAGAAACAATGTACCTGAAAAAGATGTAGTTGAATATTTCAAATCTTTGATAAAATCGGATCAGGCTACAGATATAGATAGGGCCGAAAAGACAAATACATTAAAGGCCAAAACAGCCACTAATAAGAAACTGTCTAAATAGTGTACAAGGTAACAGTAGCACCAGCAACGGAAATTATTACAACGGCTGAATTAAAAGTTCAGGCAAGATACGAGTCTGCGGATACCAGCCAGGATACTTTAATCCTTAACAAGATTAAGGCAGCCAGACAATGGATTGAAAAGTTTTGCGGACTTGCTATGATTTCACAGACCGTTGAAATGCGACTGCCTTATATACCTAAGTTTATACATTTAGAATGTCAGCCTTATTTATCCGGTTTAGTCATCCAATACCAGGACGGTGACGATGTACAACAAACATTATCAAGTACAGAATATGACATTGATGACTTTTCGGCACCTACAAAAATTAAGGTATTCCGGATACCTACTATTTCGTGCGATACTAAAGTTAATCCAGTGGTGATAACTTATGTCGCTGGATACGGTGCAGCCGTTACAGACGTGCCAGAATCGCTCAGAGAGGCTACTTTGATACTTGCTACAAAGATGGAAGCTATAAGGGTAGAACCTTCTAAGGCTTTAGGATTAATTGGAAATTTAATAGAACCATATACCCAACATTATGCGAGAGTATAAGCGGCATGGAGACTTGTATGGTCATATGAAGCAAACGATCATATTTAAAGACATAACAGGATCAAAGAATGACCCAATAGACAGCAGTTTAACACCATCTACAATATGGACTTGTCAGGCTGCAATTGACAGTTTTAGGATGGAAGAAAAAACAGAAGGCGCACGAGAAACGGCTTTCACGGGTAAAGTATTCACAGTAAGATATAAAGCTGAATTAGACGACACAACTTTAGTAATTGAACATAGAAGTACAGATTATGACATTGAGGCGGTAGATGATCTATTTGGAGATATGGCATTTATGCAAATAAAAGCGGTAAGAAGGGTATGACAAATCGAGTAGACATATCAGGCCCGCAAAAGGAAATAAAAGCCTTTATAAATCAATTAGGTGTTAATACTCAATTGAAGATAGCCAAGAAAATGTCGGTCCCTGTTTTGTATGTGGCAAGGGCATTGGCCCCGGTAGGGACGCAAGAAAACCCACGATATAGAGGTAGGGCGAGAAAGGGTACTCGAAACAAAAGGCCAAAGATTTGGCAAAGAACATTGCCAGGAAACCTTAGAAGATCACACGACGCACAACCGAACGGGAGAAAATATAGAGTAGGTCCACATGTTAAGGCACCGCCAAAGGAGTTTGCTTTTTACGCATGGGCACATCATAAATTGAATAATCCTTGGTTAAAAAGAGCAGAAAACCAAAGCAGAAAACAAGCCGAGACAATAGGGATACAAGAAATTGAAACATTGATCAGAAACAAACGATTATAAAATGGCAGTACAAACGATAGAGGCGGCAATTGTGCAAAAGTTACGAGCAACGGCAGCTATAACGGCTTTAGTGGCCAGTGGTGAAATATCTGCTAATGTAGCGGACCAGGATAGCGAACAATCAAGCGCACCTTATATAGTAGTAATTACCGATGATCGCGAAGACGAACAAAGTCAAGACGGTACCGGAATATCAAGTCAATCAATATTCACAGACATATACCATGAAGGCGTACAAGATGCTGGAGATATAGCGGTCGAAATAAGAACGGCTTTACAGGATTATAGCGGCACGCATGACAGTATAATAATACAGGAAATGTGGTTGGTAAATTCAACTATGGCACGAGATAACGAAGTGGATAAACACGTTTATCGGTTGGCATGGCAAACAAGAATAGTATTATCATGATAGTATTAAAAGAAGATTACAAAGGATTTAAGGCCGGGCAAAAAGTAACCCAGGGGCCAAAGGGAGACGCATATCTCATTAAGATGGGAATTGCAGAAAACCCAAAGAAAAAAGTTAAAAAATTGATAACCTCAAAAAATAAATAGATATGGCAATTTTATCAGGAACTACGATGAGATTGAGATTTACCCGCCCTGCGGGTTCTCTCTTAACTTTCGTGAACGCTACCACAATGAGCGTAAATCATGGAACTAATACACGTTCTTTAATTCATAAAGACAATGTTGGAAGCCACGACGAAGTAACGCCGGACGGTCTTAATACTACGTCGAATGTTACATTCTTTAAAGAAGATGCAAGCACATACTCCGAAATGGTTGCGGCGTGGAACGCTGAAGAAACTGTGGTTTTAGAATGGCATAATGGCGTAGTGGGAGAAGAGAAATACACGCAATCTGCCATAATTACAAGCGTTCAAAAAACGGCAACTGTTAGAGAATCAGTAACAGGTACAGTGTCTTTCACACATACTGGAGCCCTGACAATTGGAACCGTACCAATATAATTAGTAATTAAAAAAAAGAGCAATGAATACAATTACAATCGAAGGAAAGACCTACTCTTATAAAGTTAGGGGTGGGGCCGTTAAGTCTTTTGAAAAAAAGACAGGATATTCAATTTTCAAAATTGACCAGGATAGTATTGGAGACTTTACAAGTCTATCTGATTTTATTCTGTTATGTGTAAACGGATTAACAGAACCGGTTTTAGATGAGGTAGAATTAAACGAGCAAATTGAAATATTGGGAGAAATCTTGTCGGGAAAAAAGAGAAAAGCAAGCGTACAGGAATCGACCATATCAAACGACTTGCCTACTCAAACGGATGCTCCGTCTACGAATGGTCAAGAATTATTCAAGACCCAGACTTCGACCTCTCAGAATTCTTCGTACAAGCCTTTGAGCGAAGAAGAGATAAACAGGAGGATAAATGGCATTCCAGAAGGATAGCGGCTTTGATGTTGTCGGAATTTGAGGTTTTAGATGAGCAGGGATTTAAAAGGAAATTGAGAGAGGATGATATTTTCCCGCTTGATACGGATGAAAATATTGTACATGAAACATATGAGACAACCGACGAAGAAAGGGCGGAGATAGCAGCGCAATGGGCGCGAATTGACGAACAAGAAAACAATTGATATGTCATTATTCGGATCAATTAGCATAGAGGTAGGAGCGAACTTAGCAGGGTTAAAGGTCGGTATGTCCGAATCCTTAAAGATGTTAGATAATTGGGGCGATAAGGCTAAGTCAAAAACTGATAGTTTATGGAAGGACTTTGCGTCTGGAATGTCCGGAATATGGAAGGAATTAAAGACAGGGCTAAAGGATAATCTATTTGAGACCTTTGATCTTGTGGCGGGTGGGTTACGTGGTATATCAGATGCTATCGGCAAACTTAAAGGTCCACTGTCTATACTTCCACAACATACACAAAACAATATTAATGCTTTTGCAGCTTTGGCAGATAAATCTGCGGGGGTAGTCGGAGGACTGGCAGCCGTTGGAGACACTCTAAAGCCGCTTGCAAAGATGTTTCCTGCATTGGCGGCAGTGGGGGTAAAGTCAATGGGGGTTCTATGGACTGCTATATCTGGTCCTATAGGGTGGATTTCGGCGGCTGTTATAGCGTTAGGCGTGGTTATTTATAACAATATGGACGCGTCCATAAAGATAATAACAGGATTGGCCAATGCCTTTATATTAGCATATAACAAATCTTTATTTCTTAGAACCAGTGTAGAGGCTTTATTATTACCGTTTAAGGATCTTATCGCAATCGGTCAATCAATTGGCAGGCTATTTTCAGACGGTTTCGAAAATGCAGAGGTTATATTTTTTGATTTAAAAGCAAGTTTAGCCAAAATAGCCGCTGATAGTGCAGATAATATAAAGGATGGATTGAAGCCAATCTCGCCGGAAGATGCAGAAAAGTTTTTAAGACCTATACAGACGATCGGAGACGGGATAAAGAATATATGGAACAATCTTGGTGCTGATGATGCTGCAATGCAAGATGCGCTAAATGGGTTATCAAAACTATCTACTGGTTTTGATGATCTTAACAAAAAGGCCAAAGAGTTTAAATTTAATCCCTTTGGTGAAGATAAAATTGAGGACGTTAAATTCTTTGATGACGAGTCGAACCCATTTAGGAAAATGGAGCCTTTAATTAAGAGTTTCACAACCGCAGATCTGGCAGCCCGTGAAATGGGCAAAGGCATTAACAGGGTATTTCTTAGCGTCAAGTCAACTGCAGGCGATACATTCAAAGAAATAAGTGACGCCGTTAAACAATTTTCAAACGATGTCGGTCAGGGTTTAGCGGGTATTTTTGTGAATATATTCGACAAAAAAGATACTGGAAGATTAAAGGATCTTAACGAAGAGCTAAAGGAACAAAAGAAGATTCTTAAAGACAAAAGTGCAGATAAAGATATAAGAGATGCGGCGAAGGCCAGAATAAATCTTATCCACGAAGAAATTGCAGCCGAAAAAGACAAAGCCAACATAATAGTACAGGCAGGTAGCGTTATCATTGATGCTGTTAAAAAACAAATAGGCGCTTATCTTGCTAATGCGATAGCGGCGTTAATACCGTCTGTGATAAAGTCGATACCGTTTCCTTTTAATATGTTAGCGGTCGGTGGAGCGGTGGCGGCATTGTCGGGACTATTCAAATCTAAAGTGCCAAAATTAGCACAAGGGGGAATCTTAACAGGCCGCACACTATTCGAAGGCGGTGAGTATCCAGGGGCGGCAAACAACCCCGAAGTAGTGGCACCACTCGATAAGCTAACGGGATACATGAAAAGAGCTATGCCTAATATGTCAAGACAACAATTACAACCTGTTATAGTAGGAGGTGTAATTGAAAATATTCAAAGAGGCGAAGACATATACCAAATAGTAAGACTCCAACATCAACGCACTAAACGAACTACCGGAATAAATTACTTTGAATAATGGCAAAGTTATTAACCGGACAATTTAATAGTAAAAAACAAGTAACATTCTTTGTCTATATTTATGATGAGGACTTAGGGATGGACAGCACAGACGAAATGCAAATCACATCGCGCCCTGTCTGGAATTGGGACGGATCAGATAAAGACTTATACCAAACTATAAAAGCCGGAAACTATACAGTCGGAATAAATGTCCCAGGATCCGGAGCGGTTAAGACTTTCGTAGATGCTCTAATTGCAGAAACCGATGAGCATAGATATTGGATGCAAATTGTAAGAAACGGTGTAGAAAAGTTTCGCGGATGGTTGCAAATTGATCAATCTACTATCCCTATCAGAAGCCGTACAGACTTTCCTTTTACATTAAGGGCAACCGATAGTCTCGGATTACTTGGAAATTATGACTATATAGATCCAGCCACTCCAGAAGATCCATATAGAGGCGCTATAAGCGTTAAAGATCATTTACGACTTATTCTATTAAGTGCGGACATATCAGAGCTATACGGTGCTTCAGATCCCTTTTTATCAGTAAGTACGGTCTATCATAATTCATTGATGCCGAATACTACTGATGACTTTAGTGATAGGATTTACATAGATCATAGAAAGTTTGCTGCCAAAGTAGAAGAACAATTTAGTGACATAGTTTTTTTAGTCGAGACATCTATAGGATCACAGCCAGTAGAAGCCGGAAATGCACGAGAAACATTAGAACAACTATGTTTTCAATTTAACGCCGTGTTTTTTCATTCTAACGGACATTATTATTTTATAAGTCGGGAACGGCTTTTAAGTGGTCCATCAATTCCACTTTGGACATATGCTACAGATGGAAGCCTGCTAAATACAACCGCAGAAAGTAGGGCCGTGACAATAGGATCACAGACCGTAAATAATACAGGCTACTTTATGTATAATGAAGGCGGCACTTATACGTACTTGACACCTATCAAAGAACTAATTATCGACCATCAGAGGGGCGGCGGCAATAACAAAATTGTAGGGCAAGAATGGATAATAGAAAACCATCCTGAAGTATGTTTTGACGAAATTAATAACGCTGGAAATGCGTATATTGTAGGTCGGTTTGTTGTTAAATATTCTGTCAAGTATATTGTAGGAACAGACACGGGATTCTTTAGAATAAGATTAGGATTAATTATAAAGGTAGGTACTAAATATTTGCATAGAAATGTAGAAAGCGGGTTTGATGTATGGAGCAATGGCCCCGGTAATTATCCTACATCACAAATACCCTATCAGGATGCTGCATGGTCTGATGTGGTAGGATATTGGAACATAATATTAGATACTCCGGCTGGGCTATCTTTTGGGTTTGGAGATAACTATACTACAATAATTGATATAGAATCTCCTGCTATCCCGGCAAGTGGCCAACTTTGTGTCGATGTGGTATTTTTGGAACTCAGAAAGTTTGATTCTTTTACAATCCTTGGAGATGATCAATGGGATACCGTAACATTTTCGGATGAAGATACATTTTCAAGAGATGGTAAAACATGGGACTTGTACTGGGAATTCAAAGACAACTATCTTAACATTCAATCTGATGATTCAGAAGTCAATGAAGATACATTGGCATATACAAGATACCGGGCTACTGTTAACCCGCGAAACTCTGAAAGATTAGAATATAGTACAGGCATAGGAGATGACAAAGGAAGTAACACGCATGGCCGTATTCAGATAGACAAGAGTGCGGGTCTTGATGGATCCGATCTTGAAGATGCGGACGGCGGATGGACAATAAACGGGGCGGGCACTGTATGGGACCACTTTGTAAAATTGTTAGCGTGGGATATGGCACGGCTAAGAGTCGGAATAGTTAGGATAATGAATTGCGTGTTAAACACAACGGTTGACACATTTGAGCCACATACATTAACTACCTTTGATGGGAAAGTATCTATAATGGGAAACGTTCAATGTGATGCTATTAGTGAAGATTGCGGCGGCAATTGGTATAGTATCGAGGACGTTGATAATACCAAGGTAACGGTCACAGATAAGGCATATTCCATATCAAAAGGCAAAAGCCCAAATGAAACTATAACAGACCCTATAAGCGATGATGTAAGCTATATTCACGAGGTAACGGGTATCACAACTTTAAGAATTGCAGTCCCGGCTGCCAGTCCATTACCGGACCCTGATGTGTATAGTTATGCTCAAATAAATGCAATGTTCAGGAAAGCTATAAGGGGTACGGCAAATTTAAAATTCAAAGACACATTATCTTTGCCTACTGACATAGGAATTGATAATGCAACAAATGAAATAATTTTACAACGGATTCCATCTACTACGGATGAGTTCTTTTTTCACTGGAAATTTTAAATAATGAGAATAATAAAAACAATAATTCTAATTTTTACGGCTGCTATATTAAGCGCCCAAACTAAACCGATGGATATAGAAGTTAATCCAAAAGATACACTTTATGCGGGCGGTGACTCTATAGGTTTAATTCTTGTAGTTGATACATTAACGGGCGAATATGGTCACGCTGTTTTGAAAAAATATCAAGTCATAAGTATATCGGGAGACACGCTATTCTTAGAAAACGGCGGCTTTGTAGATATGGGCGCTAATTATGATAATATTTATACGATAGATGGTTCGTTAACAGAAGATAGAATACTCGGGTTAAATTCTAACGATCTAACATTTGACGGGTCATCAAGGGATATTACATTCACATCAACTGGTGAAATAGGAATAGGCACGGCTACGCCAACAAATAAAATTCACCTGAACGAGGCAGCGTCAGCAGCATTCGAGGGATTTAGAACTCAAAATATTTCGGGGTATTCTGAATTTGGAACTATCTCGGGTTATGGACAAATAAAGGTTGGGGGAACGATCGGTCAGACTTGGCGTAATATTTCAGGTGAATCATGGACGGGAATAAATGTTATTCCAAGCGGTCAAATTTTCCATGTAAAAACATTAGAAGGGGTTAATGCATTTAGTATTGAGAACACTACTGGAGATATCGGAATAGGCACAACCACGCCAGACGCCAAACTTGATATAGAGGGCGGAAATGTTAGACTCTCAGACTATGGCAGCCAAGCAATAACAGGAACACACACCAATATGATAGGTGTGGAATCAGATGGCGATCTAATTGAAATATCAAATAATTCAGACACTATAACTAAGGTGTGGGCAAGTGTAAGTGGTGGCGCTCCATTCTGGAAAGTAGACGCAACTATTAATCCTGACAGTGTGGCTACTGATGGATATATTGAGGCCGTATCTATTACAAATGACTCTTTAGTTTTTACCGGAACAGATCAAGCCTTTACGGGCAAATTAGACCTTAGTCCATATCTTGATAATACAAATATCTATACGGTAAACGATACACTAACAGCCGATAGAACACTATATGACGGAGGCTTTGATCTCACTTTAGGAGATGGGGTATTCATAAACGAAGATGGCAAAGTAGGCATTCAAACAATCACGCCTACTCAGAGCTTAGAGGTAAGCGGTAATGTATTAGCAAAAGGCTCTTCTGCGCAATTGCAATTGCAGCCTACAAGCGATGTCCAGTCTAATAGAATCTACTTTAATAATACGGCGGGGACTACAAAGGGTCAAATTACATACGGATACACGGGTGATTATATGAATTTCCTTACAGGGGCGGCAGAGCGCATGAGAATAAATAGCACAGGTGTAGGAATAGGAACAACAACCCCGGATGCCAAGTTAGACGTAGAGGGCGGTAATGTAAGGTTCTCAGATTACGGAGCGGGTACGGAAACCGGAACGGAAACATATAATTTATCAGTTGATGTTGATGGTGACATAATTGAAACCGAACCGCTTGATAGTATTTCAGAATTGGTAAATGATCTCGCCTTTATTTCAAATTCGTCCGACACTTCGCTTTATAAGTTTGATGGAACGATACCAGCAGGAACAGGCCGGATTGTTACTATGGGTGATGCTTCGAGTTCATTAAAGATAGACGGTACAGGTACAAATGATTTATATTTTACCAATGATAGCAAAATAGGAATAGGGACAGCCACTCCGAGCGATCCCATCCACTTAAATTATAGTGCATCGGCTGCATATAACGCCTTTCGAACAGAAAACCTAAATGGATATGCAAGATTTGGTACAGTTTCGGGATACCTTAGAATGGACGTAGGGGCTACTCCCGCTATATATGCCAGGGATATATCGAGCGAGCCTTGGGTAGGCGTAGGGGTCGTTCCTTCCGGTCCCTTCCAGGTGAACACACAAGAGGGTGTTACTTCGATCATGGTTGAAAATACTACTGGAGATGTGGGCATAGGTACCACTACGCCAGATGTTAGATTTGATGTAGAGGGTGGGACGGTAAAGTTTTCAGAATACGGAATAGGCACATATGACGGCGGCACAGAAACATATCTTTTAGGGGTCGATGCAGACGGTGATATAGTAGAAAAAGAATTAATACTTAATTTGTCACAACTCAACAATGATTTAGGTTTAAATGCTTTAGACACTTCTATCTATAAGTTCGATGGAACACTGACAGGTCCGCGCACCCTTACTATGGGCGGAGAAAGTTTAAAATTTAAAGGAACGGGAGGGGATAGTATTGTTTTTAGTTCTTTAGGAACAATTAATGCAACTTCTGATATTCAATCATTAGGAGGCAACATAAGGGCTATTTCGGGTCCATCAAAAACAGAAATAAGAGGAAACGAATTAGTGTTTGATGATATAGATCCTTTTATAAAAAGTGACTATTTTGATGGTGATATTACAATGATAACAAGGAATATAGATTCAGGTTACCAAAATATATTTAAAGCATTCGGAGCTACGCATGATTTTGAAATATTTCCTAATTTAATATTATCAGATTATGGAGCAGGGACATATGACATAGGGTCAGGGGCGTATCTATTAGCAGTACAGGCAGATGGAGACGTAATTGAAACTGATATTATTACCGCAGTCTCACAATTGACTAATGATTCTGGATATGTCACGACCTCAAATGATGCAGATAGTGACCCAACAAATGAACTTCAAGATATAGGGCTACAGAGTGGGGACCAAATAACCCTAACAAATTCCAGTACGTTTGTTGATCTCGGGAATACGTTGTCTGGTTGGGACCAGAATAGTTCAAACGATCTAACAACTTCGACTGTGTTTAGTGGTGGTGTGGGTGGTCTATTTAACAATTTACAATTAGATCCTAATATAGTTGGGCCTACTGAATTAGCAAGTTCTGGAGTAACGCCAGGGAGTTATACAAACACTAATTTAACCGTAGACATTGATGGGCGAATTACGGCGGCTTCCAATGGCACGGGTGGAAGCTATACGGATGAAAATGCACAGGACGCCATAGGCAATAATTTTTTAGCTACATCTAAAGGCATTGACCCGATATATAATGATAACGGTGCAGGAAATGGTACGTTCGATTTTACACTTGATTTATCAGAACTTAGCCCATCTACTCCGGTAAGCACAGACGACCTTGTGTTTTATGATGCTAACTTAGGGGGAGAGAGGAGGATGGATATTTCTGCTCTTGCTCCTATTTTAGATCAGGATTTTGAAGATGTGTTGATAGAAGGGTCAAACGCAAACGGGCAAGGAATTGAAGATTTAGGTAACATAACATTTCAAAACACCACAAGCACAATAAGTATAGATGGTTTTTCTCGGCCTACAATCCAAATTAGAAACATATCGGGAACTGAAGTTATAGACTTGTTAACAGATAACGCTAGTGTTGCGGGAGATTTGGACGTAGTGGGAGAATTGACGGCGGGGACAAAGACATTTAAAATTGACCATCCACAAGATCCATACAATAAATTTTTATATCACTCAGTAATAGAAAGCCCCGACATGATGAACGTATATAATGGTAATGTAACAACAAATGAAAAAGGATTTGCAATTGTAGTTCTGCCTGATTATTTCGATTCTCTAAATAAAGATTACAGATATCAGTTAACATCTATAGGCCAATTCTCGCAGGCTATAATTTCGAAGAAAATAAAAGGTAATAGATTCGAGATTCAGACAAGTACCCCAGGCGTTGAGGTATCTTGGCAGGTGACAGGAATTAGAAAAGATAAGTTTGCATTAGAAAATCCAATTATTCCGGAAGTCGATAAAGTTGGAGACGAAAAAGGTAAATTAATACACGAATGAAAACAATAATAATCTTATTATTCCCGATTATGTTATTCTCACAGGATAGCACGATTCATGATAATAGATATTCAATAAGACAAACGGAGGGAATTGCTGATGAGAATTGGTTGAACCCAGTACCTAAAGATTCATTAATATTTAAACAAGGTACTACGATGTTCGAATATGACCAAATCATAAACGATGCAAGTTCATTGCACGCTGAATTAATATCATTTCGGAATACAATTGACAGCCTTAATTCTCGTATACAATACTTAGAAACAAAGATCCCTTTAGTTGCGCAGGGCGGCACGCTCAGACCTTATGATGTATTTTCTAAAGTTCCAAATTCTGTGAACGCCAAGGACGCAAGGAAATGGAGACACGAAGGAGACAGCCGAATACGGCGGGCAAAGATTATCAGGATTGACGAAGAGACCGGAGAGGTGATCGGAATCGTTTACACTGGTTATAACCAAAACGGTTACTGGGAAAGTAAAGTCTCAGAAGGTTATATTATGGGTCAGTGGTCGTCATTCTATTATGAGGGAAAGCAATATCAAGATATTAAGAATCCTTTTAAATAAAAACAATGAAAGATATATCAGAATTTTACGGCGTAAGTTCATTAAAACAGAAATACGAAGACTGGGTAAATGACAACGGATCGCCTCAAAGGGTAGTTTGGATGGAAAACTCAGTTTCTAATTATGGGAGTGATGGTCTTATACAATCAACTACAGATGCATTCGCTTTTATTTATGGTTCGCTCCAAGACCGCAAGACCATTGTATATGCCCACAGGAATGACGGAGACAGACAATATATGTCTAAACATGCCCAAGGGGGAACTTCTGGCATGACACATGAATGGATGTCTAAAATTGAAGACGGTGAAGAACTTTCTTTTGACGGTCAGTCAGAACCGCCAGCACCGAGCGAGAAAAAAGAAGGATTTGTAACCTTCAACTTTTCTGGAATAAATAATCAAATAGCAAGGGCTTTGGTTATTAGCACTGCAGGATACGAAGGAAGGAACATTACAGCTATGTCAATGACATTAAAAGATCAAGAAGGCCCGGAGACAGAACAATGGGCAAAGGATTTAGGAATTAAATATACTAAGACATGATTTCAATATCAAGCCCTAATGGTACTATAGTTTACGCAACATTTTCCAGAATCGAAAATGGTGAGATATGTAATTACAAAGGTCTTATTCCAGGTGATAGTCTATTTCGTAAATTACCCAAAAAAGAGAAGGAGATAGTGATGGAAAAATCCAAAGACTTTATTGATAAATTGGATGATCATGAAAAGAAAAAAATAAGGCTATTCGCATGAATTTAACGTACCTATAAATTACATAAAATGCATGACCAGCATAGAAATATTAGATATGAATTTTTGGCAGCCAGAATTACCTGAGAATATATGGGACGTAGCAGAATTAATAAAATGGATAATAGGTATTTTAATTTTTGCACTGTCTATTGTATCGGGAGCGCACTACAAGTCTATGAGGGATCGAATTGCATCAAAAAATCAAATAATAAAAGATTTAACGAATGTAATTAGTAAATTTGAAGAAAGCGAAAAGCTAAGATCTGAAAACAATATGTATAAAAATGAAATAACTAAACATTACCAAACAACGATAGATCATAGTAAAGAAATGGCAGTGCTTATGCAGAAATTTATTGTCGCATTTGACGAGTTGAAAAAAATGTAATATGTCCTTAGAGCAAAAATATCAGAATGCAAAGGAAGAACTTTTTAACCACATCAAAAAGGTAAGAGAGGACATTATACAATACCAAAAAATTATAAACCTTATAGAGCAAAATAGAAAATCGATCAATAAAAATTCTGACAACATATATAAGAATACCGAGGAGATTAATAGGTTAAAGAAAAAGATAGTGCCAAAAATGAACTACTAAAGATATGAACCAATACGAGCATTTACCAGTCGGAAAATATATTATAGCTGCCATTATAGCTTTGGCGGCAATTTTACTAATTTATTTTAAATTAAATTAAATATTATGGCAGAAACAACATTAACGGATCAGCAAATAAACAAACTGGTTCAGGATGCACAACAAGCGGCGCAAGATACGCAGCAAGTTGTGCAATCATTACAGCAAGCATTATCTAATGCTGGAGTATTTCAGAGGGATAGCGGAACGTCTAACGTGGGACTAAACAGATTCACGGATGATACATCTATTGACGAAAGTCATAAACTTACAGCGTATGTAAATGCTAATGCATGGGCGTTTAACACAAAGGCACTTATTGAAAAGTCACAGGATCACGATAGAAGCCTGAAAGCCTTAGAGGTTGCAAAGGGGCAACTTGAACTACAAAGAGCGCAGCACGACTTCGCGCAAAAACAGAAGTTAGACCACTACGAAAACATGAGGAGCTTAGCGGGATTGAATTACAATTGTGATTTAGATACGCGCGATTAAAAAAATAAAGACCGGAGTATAATCTGCTCCGGTTTTTACAAAAAAAATATTATGAAAACATTGAAATTTTTACTAGTCATAAAACCAAAGATTTTACTCGTTATTTGTTTGGCGATTATGTCAATGCCTTTAATTGCGCAAGTAGTAGATTCAACGGGAAGCGTTACGGAGGTTATTGATAGTATCCTTAATATTGACTGGAAAACAGTCACATTCCAACAGGCATTAATTGTACTCCTTCCAATAGTCACAATGTTGTGGGGTCAAATATTAAAACTTATCCCATCAATTGACAATAGTGGCCAAATCCAGAAAATGATATACATAGGGCTATCTGCTTTTATTATGATCATGCTATTCACGAATCAAGAATTTTCTTTGTCTACTATGTTGGCTAACGTGTATATGATCTTCACGGGATTGGCTGCATACCCAATGGTGAAAGCTGGATCAAAGAAATTACCTTTAGAATTCGTTTGGCCTATTAAAATAAAAGAAGGTAAAGTAAATGTGGTATCTGCGGTCAAAACATCTAAGTAATGGACTGGCTAAAAAACAACGTGGTAATAATTCTATTATCATTTGGTGCCGGGGCTTTATTTATGAAGGGTTGCGGCAAAAGTCTTGTATTCGATGACATCCAAAATGAAAGGATAGCGAAGACAGACAGCTTGCTTAATCACAGTCAATTGGTTATTGATAGTTTGATGATAGCGAACGCCAATTTAGATTCGAGTAACATAGTACTGAATGCTCTTAATATGGATCTGGAAAGCCAGATCGGTAGTAAGGATGCGACTGTTAGAAGATTAAACAAAAACATCGAAAACAATAAACAAAATGAAAAGGACATTAGGAATTATGTACTTCTTAGTGATACTGATAGTAGCGCTACTTGGGCAATCCGATACCTTAGAGGTCGCACCGGCCCCGGTATATGACAGCACCACACAGACTATGCTATTATTTGCACCTCACATACACGTATTGCATGAAGACTACGTTAGGCGCATGAAGGTCGATAGTTTGTACGAATCTGATAGAATGTACCGCGATTCATTAGATAGTGTCAGGATGGAACAATACGAGCTATTGAGAAGGCAGCAAGCTACATACAATGAGGTTAATAATAACTTGATGAAAAAGAACGTCGGATTTGTGGCTATTGTAGCCAGACAAGATTCGACTATAAATTCATTAAGCGACATATTTGATGACGCCGAAAGCCAGTACAAAAAGAAAAGCGAACACGACGAACGCAAGATTAAATCTTTGCAGACCTTTAATAAGGTTTACGTGATAGGCGGTATCGGTGCTATTGTGGCGCTCTTAATCTCACTCATATGAAGATAATTGCACTGGGATCCGGACACGGCGGTATAATAGAAGGCCAGTATGTAACGCCGGGAAAAAGATACTACGGACTACATGGTGGTAAACAGATCCAATTAGCAGAGGGTGCCTTTAACCGCTATGTCCTTTATGGTGTTATCGCTCAACTACATTTAAGAGGGGTTAAAGTGGCCAATATCACACCTGAAGACGAAGACATAAGTTTAAGGGCACGAGTAATGCGAGTCAATGCATTATGCCGAAAGTATGGAAAGAACAATGTATACTATATGAGTATCCATCATAATTCATTTACAAGTGATTCTGTATTCGGCACCGAGATATTTACAAGCCTTGGCGAAACGGGATCAGATCCTATTGCTGAATTCATAGGCGAAAGATTTGTAAAGCGATTCGGGAAAACTAATTTCCGGATGAACAATGTAAATAGTAAAGAATATTCTAAAGATGCGAATTATCAAGTACTTAGAAATACCTATTGCAGGGCTTCATTAATGGAGTGGGGTTTCATGAGTAACACTTATGACCGCACACGAATAATCGACAAAACCCAAGATGAGGTTATCTTTTTAACGGATGTGCTCGAAGAAATATATCAGATGGAATAACTCTTTTCCTCGTCATTGGTCTATTATCGTTCGTTTCGTTGTTTTGTTTTCATTGTTACCGGGGGCATTAATTTGCTCCCGGTTTTTTGTATCTTAGCATCATTGTAAAATTCAATGAAAGGTTATGAAACAAATATGAAAGAAGAAAATCATGGTTGATTTAACGAAACTTCAAGAAAGAATAGATACATGTATGCCTAATTCAACTACTAAATATTATATCGAATACTTAAAAGAAAAAAGGTCTCAAGGATTGGTTAATCCTAAAAAATATGAATTACCTCCATTAGATACTATAGGGAAAAGAATGGCAGAATTCAGGCGAGAACAAAGGGCCAAAGAACATGCATCTTATAACAGGATGAAAGATATAGAATTAGGATAACATTTTGTATTTCAAAAAAAAACCTTATATTAGAGTTTCAATCCATTCATTTCGCACCCGCACTATAAGTGTGATAGGTGCTATTTTTATTTATAGACCGAATTAGGTACGTTTACAATAGCATATTTCACTTTAATTTGATTGGAGGGGTGTTTGTCTCCCCGATTTTCACCCCTTCCAATTTTTGCGGGATATTATTAACTATTAAAGTGAAACAATGAAAGAAGAACAATTACAGCTATCAGAAGAAATTAGCGAGGATCCGATTGAGATCTTACAAAAGGAAAACTTTAAGATCAAACAGGAATTAGTATCCTTAAAAACAAGATCATTATCAGTTTTCGAAGAAAACAACCAACTCAAAGCCAGTCCGGAATTAGCCAGAGAAATGGCTCAAATGAAGTTTGACCTACAAAGGGCAGACTATTTCATACAATCTGGTGCTTTTGTTAAGTCTATTGAAAATGCCGCACAAGCATACGTAATACTTGTAGCGGGCCGTGAAATGGGAATGAAGGAAATGGAGTCTATTCAATCCTTGTCTATTGTTAACGGCCGTTTAATGCTGCATTCAAAAGCATTACCAGGATACTTTACAGGCCAAGGATATAGAATATCATTTACCAACGAATCAAGATCCGGACTTACGGTTACTATGAAGAAAGGTGACTGGATAGAAGAATACGAAGTAAAGCGAGACGAAGAAATACTACAAAAGTCAACTGCAATGACCTTTGCATCTAAAAATAAGATGAGGTTTCACGGTATCAGGCAAATTGTTAACTTTCATTTAGCCCACTTATTTACAAGCGTGGGTATTTGGGATGATGACGACATGCAAAGTGCTGAAAAAAGGGCCGGAATTTACGAGCCTGAAATAGTATTCACAGACGAACAAATAAACGAGGTCGTATCTCATTTAGAGGAGATATGGGAAGTTCAAGATTTAGTAAGCTACTATAATACACTTGATAAAAAAATGAAATCAGACCAAAAAATACTTGATGCCTTTGGTGGTAGAAAACAGGAATTAAGGAAAATTGAAGATCAGAAGCAATTATCATGAGGACAATTGACATAACCGAGGATTTGACTTTAAAGGAAAGGATTGAACGCCGGGAAGTGCCTTTTGATCCATCGGAATACCAAGCATTTATCGACAAAATGAATACCGGTGATTTTAGCCTTTCATTTACTTCGATCAAAGAATTTGCAAGTGCGCCTTTAGATTTCCTTCGATACAAGATAGGCAAGAAACCGGAAACGGATAGCATGAGACTTGGAGACTTGGAGCACACTATGATACTGGAACCTGAAAAGTTTTATGATAAGTTTCTAATTCTTGAAAAGCCAAAAGGATTTGAAGAGTTTACATGGGCAAAAAAAGAAAACAAAATAGCCAAACAGAATGCAGAAATAGAAGCGGCCACAAAAGAATTAACAGTAGTTACTATTGACGAAGTTGAAAAGGCTTTGGAAATAAAAGAATGTATCCTTAGTAATGAGGTCGCCGGGGCTATGGTTAACGGGTGTGAAAGGTATGAGCAGCCTGTCAAGTTTGAGTTATTCGGGTTTACTTGGTTTGGTGTTATAGATGCACATGACAGGCGCGTAATACTTGACTTAAAGAAAGTAGCAGATGCCCGCCCTAATAAGTTACGGTGGCCCTTCCAGGAACGTAAAATGAACTGGCAGGCATTCTTATACCGTTACGCACTAAAAGGCCACCACGACTTTTATAATATCTGCTATGACTCACATGGTCGGGTATCGGTAGTAAAAATGGCAGACTTTGATATACAGGCAGCCCAGGCGCAAATTGAAAAGGCTTGCATTGCATTACGGGAATGTATTATTGGTGATAATTGGAATCAGTCATTGGAATTTAGAACCCAAATGGGATACTTTGAATCGAGTGAATTATGATAAATATTATATCAGGTAAACAACCCTAAGTCATGAAAAAGAAAAAGACCGTTACATTTCACAAAGGGGGTGGGGCCGTAATACGTCTACCTAATAGGCGTATAGAAATGATTGAAGATAAAGTCGGGATCAAGTTAAATATCATACAAAGGACTGATGATGACAGGTCCACATGTAGACATACGCGAATAAAAAATAAAATAGATCTCACCGAGATTAAAATAAGCCACGAATCAATGATGCATATATCCGAAGTTTATTTGATGATGCAAGAAAATAAAGATAACAACCCTAAGTCATGAAACTATCAAAAAAGAAAAAAGACGCGCTATACGATTCTATTCATGACGACATATAAAGTGCGCGCATGAAAATAAACCGAATTAAATATAACAAAAATACATCTATTGACGCTATCAATGCTATTGATGCCGTTGATAAAATACTTTCTAAACTAAATGTAGATTGTCCTGAAAATGCTTTGGATGTATTTAAGTTTAAGACATGGAAATTTTAGTAGTTAAACAATTGAACGGATGAACACAATAACAACCAATAACATGCTAATAATAGGTGCCCAATTAGAAAGCTACAGGAGCTTAAAAGATCGTACCTTAAAGTTAACATTTGAGACAGGCGAACCTACTCCAGATCAGTTAGTTAAAATATCAAAGCTAAGTCAGGAATATGGATTTTTGGCCTTTAAGCATGATGTATTTAAAAACGATCAATTAGACGCATTAGAATCTTTACAGTCAGGATATGAGGACAAAGGCAAAAGCAAAAGCCAAAGATTGAGAGCGGTTTTATATGTCAATTGGAAACAAGAAAGTAAAGGATATGACATCTTTGATGATTATTACAACCATACTATGGAGAAAATAATTACTCATTACAAAGGGAAACTTGATTAATATCATTTATATAAACCAAAACAATGAGTAGTTATAGGCGAAAAGTCAAACATATAGGAACAACAAAATATAAATATATATATAAAGTCAAATATATTACTGGATTATGGAAAGATCAACATGGCTTCTACATAAACCACCCTAAGCTTACTAAGTATTATACAAAAAAAACAGATAAAGAGTGCGCTATAATATTGGATATTTTTTTAATGAAAAGAGGATTTGATCCTATCAATATATATAAAAAAAAACACGTAAAAAGCAATTAACATCATTTATAAACTAAAACAATGAAAAGACCAAATAAAGATATTTACAGCCCACTATCCGGGGAATCTCAAAACTTCCAGTTTAAGAACTATATTCTTTACATACATGAACTTGAAAAATACATTGACTATTTAGAAAGCAACAGACTACCCTTAGAATTAACAGCCGAAAACGGGGCAAAGGCTTTACTTACGGGTGAGTTTCACGAGATCATGGAAGATGAAGACAGTCCCGGGAACCCTTACATAGTTCCTGTAAGATGGATAACCATAAAGAATATTTACAAAAAAATTGTATTACATTATACAAATAAAACAGATTAACAATGACAATAACGGTAACATATAAAAACTCCAAGATAACGGTTTGTGACGGCAATAGTAAAGAACCGGGATCAATTATATGGAGGGATCAATTAGATCATTGCCATGAAACAATATTTGTAATGGCGGAACAGATCATAAAAATGGAACAGGTAAATAAATAAAGTATGTACAATAAAGTCACATTAATTGGTAACCTGGGCAAAGAACCAGAAGTAAAACAATTTGATAGTGGAAGTAAGAAATTATCTTTCTCACTTGCTACAAGTGAAAGCTATAAAGACAAGTCAGGTGAATGGCAGAATAAGACCGAATGGCATAACATAGTCGTGTGGGGTCCACGTGTAGATTATTTAGAGGGCAGCCTTGCTAAGGGTCACAAGGTATTTGTAGAAGGCAAAATAACAACTAACAAATGGACAGACAAAGACGGCAATGATCGCTATACAACTGAAATAGTGGCAAATATTGTTAAGAGTTTGGAGAAAAAAGTAGATCAGACAAACACTTACAAAAGTGAAGGGTTTCAGGAACCGCAAGTAGTGCCAATAGGCGCAAGATTTGACCAAGATTCTTTACCATTTTAAATTAACGATATGAAAAAACTAAACATAAGATTAGCCAGCTTGTATTGGCAGGTAACGGATTGCTTTTACACTAACTATGGAATCGCAGACAAGAAACACACAAGTATTGAAATGTGGATAACATTTTGGGGACTTACTATTTTGGCACACACTACTGGAGATGTCCTTTGGTTTGCATTAAGCATGTTGGCCCTTATTTTTTACACTATTTTAAACTTAAAAAAGTGACAATGGCATTATTTATAATAGGATTTATAAAAGGTTTCTTTATCATAATGCTTATTGAGATAACTTCATTAAAGACTAAGTGGATATTTTTTTCATCTTTATTTTTGGTTATAGCGTATACATATAAATCATCCGGTGTCCAATTAGACACAAGTATATTTAAACTTGATATAGAAGACTTAGGGCTTATTATTGGAATCATTTCTTCAATAATTTTTGTAGAAAAATTTAACATTAAAAAACGACTAAATAAAAATTGACAATGACAGGGTTATGCCAAGGTTAAAAAAAATTGTAATGTATAAAATAGTTTATAAAGGTGAAGTGCTTGAAAGATTAGGCACCAAAGAAGTAGCAGAACGTATTGCAGAAATGTATAGGCGTGGAGAAGTTTGGACTGTAAAAAAGCCTATTGAAGTTGAACTAATAGAATATACATTGTAGGTAACGATATATTTTTGTATATTGTAATTGTAAATTTAATGTATACATTATTAACCTAAAACTTAAACAATGAAATAGAAAAATTAAGATTAGCTTATAAGAACTCCAATTCTTCAAGCTGGTTACTAACACTAAAGTAATGTAAAAAGAAAAAGGCCCGTTGAAATATCCGGGTCTTTTTTTTTGGCTTTTCTGAAAATAAATTTGTGAGTCTAAATAATTAATGTTACATTTGGTCTATGATAAACGACAACATGACAAAGATAGAATTTACGGATAAAGTAAACAAGGTCAGGGAAGACGTTAACTGGACACAAGTAGCCTACGATTTATCGAAATCACATCGTACAATACAGCGTTATATTAACGGGCAAAGAGATGATAGGCCGGAAACTATGGAGGCTATAATTAAAGCTGTGAAAGATCAATTATATAGAGATGGTAGGCATAAGATACAACTTGCAAATCTTATCTAATGAAATCCATCAACCAAAAAAAGATTATTGGATTCGTTAAACAAGAGGGCGCCCTCACACCTTCCAAATCATTGGGCGCCTTTTTTGAATCCCTGGAAGGCCACTATAAAGAAAAGTTTGGAACAGACAAGACTAACATCGTTTTGGTTGATGCAGTGAAAGGGGGCGGAAGTACAGAGCCGCCCCTTATTCAGAACGACGAATATCTTACATGGCTATACAACGAGTTATGGCATGAACTGGAATACGTTTATGAATGGAAGGACAAGCACGAGTTTACTGTTTGGTTCGATAACCAAGGGCGCGAAGAATACGAAGACAGACCCCAATACCAAGAAAGATATATCCGGAACTTAACTGTTCAAAACCACTCAGAGACGGCATAACGGGCGGTCTATTGATTTAGGCTGCCCCTATGCTAAAATTAAAAACTAAAATAAAGTGGAATGGAAAATTCAAATACTCGAGAACTAATTTTTTTAACAGTTGGGCCTTATAGTCGAAGAGAAGACTTTTTACAACACATATCAGAGATGATTAATGTGAAGTTAGAAAAGGGTGACACATATAATACCCTTTTTGAAAAGCTTAAATCTTTATTCACAGATGAAAGCAAAATTAAAGCAGTAGGCGACTGGATAGATTTCAACAAAGAAGGACAAACAGACGAGAGCGTATTTAACAAAGTGATTTGTGAACATGGAGAGACGTTTGCAGTTTTTAATTTAAAAAAAGTGAAATGAAAATTAAAAAAATACTATCACAGAATCGGCGATACAGGTATAAGAAAAAACACCTCTAAAAAGTTAGAGGTAAGTGCGTAATCAATGGATTGAATCGTACAGGCCCGGTTTTATAATCGGGCTTTTTAAAAACTAAAGAAAATGAGAAAACCATTAAACAACATAACCGCAAAGCATCTTCATGACTGGATAGATGACGCCTTAGAAACTTGGGTGCAAAAGGATGACAGCCGAGAGGCTACTATAAACAAGTCGTATCACAGGCCAAGCGGGTTTACTATCTTGATGAAATATGATATAAATCTAAAGGTATTTACATCTCCAGACGAACTACAGGAATTTTTAGAAAATGAAGAAAACAAAGAAAAAAGTAACAATAACAATCCCCAGGCTCTTCGATAAAAGAAAGTCGATGAAAAGGACATTGCGTCTTTTTTGGGAAACGAAAGGAGTTAGGATAAAAAATACAACCGCTAAAAGTAGTGGTATTTCTTAGGTAACTAAACTTTAGTCGGGAGTTCTTACAGGCTCCCGGCTTTTAAAAACTAAAGATGGAAGAAAACAAATATCCCTTATTTCCAGAACTAACGGACGAAGGGAAAATACAGGCTAAAAATTTAATAGATAAATTTGAGCATCAATTAAAACTAAATGCGATTAAATTAATGGGCGAAATAACCGATACATTTTACAGCGATGTATTGCATCACATAGAGTCTGATCATTGGCAAAATTACAGAAATACCATAATGGAGGGCATGTGTAACTATTCAAATAAAGAACACTCACCGCATGATTTTGATAGAATCAGAAAAGCTATTTACATGTATCACAAAGAAGAAATTATAAAAGATTTGAATCAAGACTTAGTAAAAGAGATCGAACGTCTTAAAAAATTATTATCAGACTTTTTTAAAACTATAAAATGATAACCCCATACATAATAGGATCAATTTTGATAATAGTTTTATACTTAATTTATGAAACCTTAAACGATATGTTCAGATGATAGACTTATTCTCACAACCAAGTGCAACTGATTTAGCAAACAAAGGAATGAAGCGAGCCGTTGACAATGCAAATAGAATGCACGATGACTGGGATCATTACGCTTATGAGTTCTTTAAAACCTACATATTAGATAAGGACGAAGTAATGACAGAAGATGTAAGGAACGCATCTAAAAATATAGTGCCGCAGCCGCCTAATGCGCGAGCCTGGGGAACAATAGCACAAAGGGCCGTTAAGGCTGGCTTAATAAAAAGAGTGGGCTATCGCAAGACAAAGAACCCAAATTCACACGGCACCCCTGCGACATTGTGGGGTGTGATAAAGAAATAACACTTCTAAAAAGTTAGAGGTAAAGATATTGAAGCGAATCTATCTGATCAATAGATTTCTCCGTAACTGGAGCGGATTATGACGCCAGTGGTTCTTTGTACCGTAATTGCTGTAGACGGTAGCTATTAGTGACAGCGTTGAGACTTAGGTAATATAACGGCACCTGTCAAAATTGATCGTTGAATGTGGTTCGATGCCACGAGTCTCGCTTTTAAAATAAACACACCACGAGAGGGGTTGGCTGATGAAAGTTAGTAATGTAATAAGGGAGGTCATGGTTATGCTGGGTTCAATGCTAAAATAGAACGCTGTTTGACTATTTTAGATCTGGCAGAATAATTACGGACAGTCGAATTATTACAAGAAGGCGGGATTTAGTAGAAGGCCAACCCCAAATTTAAAAAAGTCAAACATGAAAAGATCGAATGTTAAATGGATAGTGAAAGACATAGGGGAAGAAAATACAAGCTATTTAACAGACATTGGCGGATACCGCATGACCGAATATGCCAGTCTTGCAAAAATGTTTGATAATCTAAAGTCTGCCGAATTGGTTATAAAAACTATTGTGAAAGACAAGAGGTTTTCTGATTACATTCTTGTTCTTGAAGACGTGAGACAATGAAACTTAAACCTAAATAAAAAGAGATGATAAAGACAAACATAATAATTGATAATCCAGATGATATGCCAATATTTGATGATGCAATATTGGAGCAACTCATGCATTGTGATTATAGCACTTTATACAAAGGCGCAACCGTACAAGTCGCGGCAAGCAATATAATTGATTATCAATTTGAGCTTATATATTATTATCCTAATGAGGATACGGGGAAGCCCAATGTGAGATTAGAATTTATTGGAAGTATAGGATAATTTATATGAACCCCGACCCAAAGCGAAACTTCACCGAAGAAAGACAAGCCCGCAAAGAGGCGCCGAAATGTAAAGTAATGAATTGTAGACTAAACGCTTTAGATGTGATAAAGAAATAACATGAAAGTATATCGGGTTATAACAGGTAAAGGTAGGGGATCAGATGTATATATTTTTGCTAAAAATACACAAGAGGCAAAAGATAAATACGGGAAGCCATGTAGGCCGCTTAGAACATCATGCAACTATAGGAGCATATTTTTTGAAACACAAAATGTAATAAGATGATTATTTGTTGGTGGTCTGGTGGTGTGGCGTCTGCCGTAGCTTGTTATATCGCTATTGAAACATGGGGGTTAGATGAATGCAGGCTAATAATGATTGATACTAAAAATGAAGACGAGGATACATATAGATTTAAAAAAGATTGTGAACGGTGGTATGGTAAAAATATAGAAACTATTTCAGCCATAGGGGATGGTAAAAAATACGCAAACATAGAGGATGTTTGGTATCAATACGGTAGTTTGGATGTCGCCACAGGTGCAATATGTAGTAGTGAACTAAAACGACAAGTTAGGCTAGATTTTCAGAGAAAAAATAAATTCACATATCAGGTGTTTGGGTTTGATTTTAATAAAAGAGAGGCCAATAGAGCGTTGAATATAAAAAAGAACTATCCATATTCTAAACCAATATTTCCACTTTGGATGTTTGGGTATACGAAAAAAGATTGTGTAAAAATAATTAACAATAAAGGTATCGAAATACCAGATGCGTACAAAAACGGATTTTCGAATAACAACTGTATAAAAACAGGATGCGTGCAGGGCGGAATAGGATATTGGCAACTTTATAAAAGAATATTTCCAAAAAAGTTTAACAATATGGCAAGGCGCGAACATGAAATAACAGACCAAGAAGGAAAGCCAGTAACAGTATGTAAAGACCAGAGCAACAAGGCTATCGAATCAGGTTTATTTAACGTATTCCTATTACCTCATCCTGATTATCCAACACATAAAGATTTATCTAGCATGAAAGGAAGAAAGCCAGAGTCTTTGGTAGAATGTAGTGGTTTTTGCACCGAACCGATAAATAATATAAAATGAAACCCGACCCAAAGCGAAACTTCACCGAAGAAAGGAAAGCCCGCAAAGAGGCGTCTAAGGCATTAAAGGAAAAGAATAGGCCTAAGACCCGAAGGATCGCTAAAGTGTCTAAGACGAACACATACAAGGATAGCACAGGCAAATCCTGGACAAGTTCACAGATAGAAAGGAAGATACGAGATGCGAAGGAGAAAAAGAACTTAGATTCTGATGGATCTTGTGAAAATTGCAAGCGTAATGGATTAAGGATAGACAAGTCACATATAATATCTATCCTGTATGCAAAAAATAACCATATGACAGAATTATGCTGGGATATAAAGAATTTGCAAGATTTATGTAGAAACTGTCATTTGGATTTGGAAACATTTAACGCACAAGAAAGATTATCAATTTATAAAAGTCAAACATGAAAGAATATTTGCTTTACCTTATTCCGACAATTGGTCTTCCTTTGGCCCTTTATTTAAGCGTCAGAATAGATCTCTACTTTAGAGAGAAAGAGCGCAAAAAAACTATGTATAACATGTATAATTTTTGGGATGATGATTAATAAAACAGCTATAAGACAATGAAACTTAAACCTAAAGGACACATACAAGTAATATGCCTTACTTTTGGAAGGAAGTTTGAAAAGGAATTTCAGTTTTTGACAAATCGTAAATTTAGATTCGATTGGGCATTTCCTGAACATTGGTTAGCTATTGAATATGAGGGATTAATATCTAATAAATCGAGACATACAACGATAAAAGGATTTAGTAAAGATTGCGAAAAGTATAACTTAGCTCAACTTGAAGGATGGACAGTATTGAGATATACGGCCCTTAATTACCTGGATATAAAGAAAGATTTAGAAACCTATTTTTCAATATAAACAAAGTGAAATGAAACTAAAACCACGAGACTTAATAATCATTAATAAAATGATAAAAGGGGACACCTATTCCGAGATAGGAAAACAGATCGGAATACACCGTAGGACTGTTATACAGTCTATTAATAGAATGAAGATCATAAATGGTATTGATACTAATTATGAGCTTGTAGTCATGGCAGCTAAAGAGGATGTGATATGAGAAAAGAACTACCCGACTATTTAGATTTAAGATTGTGCGATAATATGGATTTGATGAAAGAATATGAGGACGGGTGGTTTGATTTGGGGATAGTAGATCCGCCGTATGGGGGTGGACAGCACTTTAATTTTAGGTTTGGCGTAGGGGATTCGGTATATGTGAATCGTAGACCGAAGCCCAAATATTTCAAAGAACTTTTCAGGCTAAGCAAAAATAGAATTATTTGGGGTGGGAATTATTTCACAAAAGATTTACCAGAAAATAGATGCTGGATTTCTTGGTCAAAAAATCAACCTTGTGGAAGCTTTTCTGGATTTGAATTGGCATGGACAAGTTTTGATGAAGTTAGCAAAGAGATAAGGTTGGATAGCTATGGATTTAATCATGCGGATAAAAGGCATTTTGGAACCCAAACTATTCACCCAACCCAAAAACCAGTAGCCCTATACAAATGGCTATTAAAGAACTACGCCAAGCCTGGAGACAAGATCCTGGACACTCATTTAGGCAGCATGAGCATAGCAATAGCGGTACACGAAATGAATGAGGTTGAAGGAATGAATCTGACTTTGGTAGGATGCGAACTTGACGAAGACTATTATCGAGATGGGATAAAGAGGGTATTACGTGCTACTTCGCAGACAAAACTTAACCTAAGATGAAAAAAGCCACATCCCTACTAAAGGCCAAGAACATAGCCTACCTTGAAAAAGAAGGTGTGATATTCATCTTCGAGCATATAAGCGACGAGATGAAAGGGTATTACGTAGGTGTTGCTATGTCTCTTAGACACAAATATATCCACCTTATGAGGGTTTTATTGCGTAAACAGTGGAATGTACGTCTTTTTGAAAATGAAGATGGTATGTGTCGGTTTATCAAGGATCAGCTTATCCCGAACTTATTAGATGTAAAAGAAATTTATTGATATTATTTGCATATGTACGGTAAGTTTTGTACTTATGTATTGTATAAAACAACGATTAATGAAAAAACAAGGTTATACGAGAAAACAAATAGACCTTCCAGACGACATTAAAATCAAGCTCCATATTATGGCTATTAAGAGCGGTAAGGATCTTAAAAACTACATTCAGGGTATATTAATCGAACATGCAGGGCGAAGTGAAAAAGAGAAGTAATGGCTAAGAGAATGATCGATTCTGACATCTTCAAAAAGGGCTTTGTAAAGTCTTTAGAAGCCCCTTATAAATTGCTATGGATATACATTCTTACTGACTGTAATCATGCCGGGATATGGGAGGTTGAATTGGATGTTGCTTGTCTTCGTTTAGGGATCGAAATTGAAGAAAAAAACGCCCTGCAAATTTTCGAAAAAAAGATACAAATAATAGATTCTGATAAGTGGTTTTTACCGTCATTTATTTCCTTCCAATATGGCGAATTAAACGAAAAAAATAGGGTTCATAATTCAGTTTTACAAATTTTAAGAAAATACAAAATAAGGCCCTTAGAAGCCCCATTAGAAGGGGCTAAGGATAAAGACAAGGATAAAGAGAAAGATAAAGACAAGGATAAAGGGGGTCTGGGGGAAAATTTCAAAGATGGAATAATTGGAGATTTTGAGACTCCAGAATATGAGTCAGAACCAGAAAGACCAACCGACGAAAAAATAGCCACATTTAACGCAATAGGCCAAATGAAAATGTACCATACAGGACCAAAGAAAGGATATGTCTGGAATAAATGGGATTGGGATCATGCAAAACAATTATCAGAACAAATAAAAACTTCATTCAGAACGGAACATAACAGAGACCCAACCGAGGAAGAAATATTTGAAGGCTTTATGATTTTAGTTAATTCTGGTCATTTTCAAGTAGTCAATAATTATTCAATATCAACTTTAAATTCGTATTACACGGCGATCACAACGAGCATAAAAAATGGATCAAATGGAAGTAGTAAAAAGCCAACAAAAAGAGAACAGCTTATCGAAGCAACAAAAGATCTGCGACCTGGACAACGTGCTCGAGATGCACGAAACATGCAAAAGTTTTCATGATGTTGTTTTGTCAGAGGCTCCAAGATTAGACAAGTGCGATAAAACCGAAACAATTTGCACCATCGTTGATTTAGGCGTTATTTGGATACCGAGATTAGTCGCATTAGATAAACCAGTCGAAGAAACCCAATTAACAGAATGGGCAAAAGATGTGATCAAATATAAATTCCTACGATTGAATGAAATTGAGATGATGATCAGAAGTATCTGCCAACAAGAAATTTACGGGCGTATTGACTACCCTGTATTAAGCCAAGGAACGCTAAAGTACATTGATGAAAGGCGCAAAGGTTTAGAGGTCGAATATCGCAGAATAGATCAGGAGCAAAACAGGCTTATGAGGGACCAATACGAACTAAAGGCGGTCCCATCGGATAATAAAATTGACTGGGATGAAATAACAGCACGGCACGAAAAAGAAAAAACCGATATTTTG
This sequence comes from Phycisphaerales bacterium, assembly GCA_029260515.1. Lineage (GTDB taxonomy): Bacteria > Planctomycetota > Phycisphaerae > Phycisphaerales > UBA1924 > JAJRXR01. The sequence goes on from JAJDDC010000052.1 coordinate 36,039, forward strand.
ATAAAGTTGAATCGGAAACGATCAGAAGAAAGGAAAGCGAAGGATTTAAAGTTCAAAGAAGACAAATTGAACATTCAAAAGATGGTATTATTTGTATCATTCATGCAGGTATTTTTGCCTGATATATTACCAGAATATAAGATCTAACATAGAAGAAACACATTTTTAATCCGTAGCTTAACAAGAAATGAAAATGAAGAAACAATTAGAAATAAGATCAATTTCAGCTTATATAATACTGACATTTATTAGCAAGAACCAAGGTTGTTATATCCCCGATATAATAAATTATTTTAATAGCATTGGTTTTGAATTTAGCCCATCCAGCGCAAAAAATATTTTAAATAATTATACAAAAAAAGGGGTTTTACGGAAAGAGGTTGAAATAAACGAAAAATACGGTACTAAAGAAAAAGATTACAGATTACCACAAAGAAATAAGTATTATTATATAGATGGACAGATAAATCTTGATGTGTACAGGGATGCATTGAGAAAAGTAATTAATTCGTAACTAATGACCAATGAACTACCTAACACCGGAAACAATCCTTTTAGCAATATCCCTTCTTTTGGTGGGGGTGCATTATTTGACTAAAATTAAACGAAAGTGATTATGGCATTAAGAAGAATTGTTCCAACGTGTTACCATTGCGGCGAAGAAATAGCGAAAGCGGTGTATAAAGACCAAAGTAAAATTCCATCACTAATGAGGGTAATCGGAGACAACTTTCTTAGGTGGGATTATATTTCTCATAAGTGTAAAAAGTACGAATCTACCAAAAGTAAATACCATAAGTTTGTTAAAAACAAAGAAACAATGACAGGAATTGAATTAATCGCCAAAGAGCGAAAGGAACAAATCGAAAAGCACGGAAGAACTATTTTGAGCGACATTAGGAATAATAGCAAATCACAGCTTATAATTGCCGCTATTAACTTAATTGACGTGAGACATTCTAGGAAAGCCAGAATAGAAAATAGGCCTAAGTCTTGGTTTATTCCTTTATGGTCAAAAATGTGCTCAAAAACGCCAAAAGAACGATTAATTATTGCGGGTGCATTGATAGCTGCCGAAATTGATAGATTAGAGGCAATAGATACTGAGTTAGCAGGCGAAGATTTGATTATTTAATTAAAAACAAAAAACAATGGTAAACACAACTAAAATTATTTTAGGCAATGCATCTGATGAACTAAATAAAACAGTAGGCGAATTGAGAAGCAACTTTGAGATATTAAAGTCTGCTAAACCCAAAAAACAGAACAAATTTGAAATCGACCCGCATACCCTATGTAAAGATCATTTTAACTACGTCAAATATTCTCAAAGGGATATTGCTGAAAGGCTTTATAAAACACAATTGCTATTGAATTCTTTAATAAAAGATCTTGAAATTTTAACAAAGTAAAACAACAAACAATGACAGTCGGTGAACTAATCCAAGCTTGCGAAGAAAATAGATATTTATTAGTCCGGGTAAATGGTCGATTGGTAGGCATTAATGGGAAAGTGGCCAAACTTAAAATTCCAAATATTGGCAAAATGGATGAAGAGTGCCACGCAGAAAGCTATAGGCCGTGTTCCTTCAATGAATATATTTCAAAAAAGATAGGATTTATTTATATTGATAAAAACAACAAACAATGACGCGAGAACAAGCACGACAATACAAGCGCGAAATAAACGCATTTATTAACGGTGCAAGGATCCAAATACAAAATAGTTATGAACAAGGCCCGATGTTCATAGACTGTACAAACCCTACATTCGTAGGCAAACATACTTACTATGTTATTCACCCCGAAGATGACCACAAGTACACCAAGAAAGGAAACCTAAAAAAGAAGTTCAAAAAGAAACCCGAATTAACCCCAGGCGAACAATTGGCAAAGGTAGAGAATGGGACTTGGGTGGAGATAGAAACAGATTACGGGCATTATGTGTTTTTACAGAATGGGAACTATACAACTCTATCAAAACAAGAAGAAGGATATATTGAAATACGCCAAGGACATATACAACATGCCGTTCCTTTTGGCCTCTACGATGTCAAATCCTTCAAAATAGTAGACGAAATATATGTACTAAGAGCTTGTTTAAAACATCCAAATAAGGAATCGAGCAATGATGTTTTAATTTTAGAACACGAATAAGGTGAAACAGAAATGAAGATTATAGGATCAGGACCATTAACGATAATATGAAATGAAAAGGAGTGATAAATTCTGGATAATTGTATTAATAATAATCATAACATGCATTATCAAATACTTTTTTATAGCGCGTTGGCACGATCCCGGCGTAAAACCGATAGCGGCTGCTATAATTGCAGGATGGGCATTGATCACATTTGGCTTTAATATTGACAGAATTAACGAATGGCTAAACAAACAAAATTGGTTAGATTAATATGAGACCCTGGCAACAACCACCACAACAAAAAGAGCTAAAAATAGCCGATAGTTTTTACTCTCAAAAGAAGTGGAAAGACAAAAGAAAGCGGTACTTTTATAGCAATCGATGGTGTGAAATAGGACTAAGACAGGGCTACTATAACGAAGCTAAAGAACTTGACCACATTATACCAATGCAATACGGTGGAGATCCGTACAACGACAACAACTTGCAAGGGTTAACGAAAAGAGTACACACATTTAAAACGAAAAAAGAGATCAAAGCGAAGGCACCGACATACGAGCACGAAAAAGGACTACCATTAAGGCAATGGGGCAAACTTATTCCAGTAGGCAGAAAACCGATAGCATGTATCATAGGCCCAACGGGATCAGGAAAGTCAACTTTGCTCGAAGCCATGCAACCAGAAAAGTATTGGGACCACATACACCAAATTGACAACACTGACTGGACAAATATCACTTATTCGGTCAAAAACGATCCTGGTTATCACATAATAGAGTGCGTAGGTGCCCATTTTGCTTTTCACAGGCTATTGCAGGACCATGGCTTAACTTTCTACATAATTAGGGTAGATACACCCATTGAGACATGTATCGAACGAAGGCCGCAATATAGCGAGGCCGAAATAATAAGGAGTAATGACAGACAGAAGCCAATACCCCATGATTTAAAAGTACAATATGGACCAGCCGGAGGAATTATCATTACGCACCATGAGATAAAAGGATATAACGCGACATTTAACACCGTTCATGAATTTATAATTAAACAACTATGGCAACACCACAGCTAATATCTACTATAGATTATGGCCAGCATGGACGAATAATTATAATTGAAGAGTCGTATGTTAATCATGGTTATGGGCACAGGAACGAACATCTAAAAAAAAGAGTAAATCAATATACCAAAAATGGTGAATTTATTACAAGCTATGATAGTCTTGCGGATGCATCGGAAATAACAGGAACAAACCTTAGTAGCATTTGTAATTGCTGCCAAAACAGGAAACAAAAGACTGCAAACGGTTTTATGTGGCAATATGATAATTCTAAATATAAACTCAAGGAAGTTCCTTTAGACAGAATACTAACTTTATAATTAAACAACTATGGACCTAAGCATTAACACAATTAACCCCAGGAAGGTAACCCTCAAAGACGGCAACGTAATGACCATAGCGCAATTAACCAATGATCACATGTGGATTGTGAGTCGGGCCGAATATGGGCACCCTAGGAGCTACGTTAATTACTACATTGGATTACTAAGAATAAAAGGTAAGGGCACTTGGTACAGCGTAGTAATGATAGCTAAAGAGTTAGAGCAAGATAAATCATATGACGAATTTAAACTAATAGACGGAATGATGGAAGAAAGATATAACAGATCGATTGAAGACAATAAAACAATTAAACAATGAAAATAGAAAGATATGTACCAATAGGCGCTCCTATTGAGCTAATTGATAACGAAGATGTTGGGTATAGCGTAAAGGGGCTTATTAAAGGGTTGCAAGATATGGCTGATAAGACGGCAGACTACTTCGTTGTTTCAATGGGAGGGAACACCGTATCTATGCGGTTCTACAGGACAAGAACAGACGCCGAGATACTTGATATGAAGATTCAAATAACCAAGGATAAAATAATAGCCGAACAAGCTATATTAAAATCCCTCGAATCAGAAAAGCAATGATAAACGACATACAAAACAGATTAGGAAGGGTATATATTAGTAAAGAGCTGATACATACAGCCTCTCATAAAGGACTAAAGGCATTATTTGAATCCTTCTACCCAATAGAAATACATGACGTATCAGTACAGTACATGTATGTAGGATTTAGCCCTTATTTTGATATAGTAAATGGACACTACGATGACCCCTGTGATTTACCTCAATATGACATGAAATTTAAAGCCCGATACAATGGTGACGACAAGGAGCCAAATGTTGAATGTACAGGAGCAATTAAATATTAAGCAATGAAACAAACACCACAACTAAACAAAGACATACCCATTGAGATACAGACCACTGACAATGGAGGCTATATCATAGAGCAGAAGAGGCCCGAATGTGGTCTTACACTACGATACTGCTATGAGTCATATGTATCACTTAGCAAGGCACTGGCAAGGCTATACGACCCATCGGACAACACGATATACAAAGACATAGGCAACCCCAACCTACCTCCATTTAAAAGCCCACCACCCATAAGGGTTAAGCCAACACAAGAACCAACCAAATGGGGCAACGATGACATAGACACATCAGACTAATGATAACAGTAGATAAGTTTTGCTTACAATGTAATGGTCCGATTATAGGGCGATCTAAATTAGCAAAGTACTGTTCATTGTCATGCTCAAAGAAAGCGCATAAGAAAAGAGTTAAAGAAGGAACGGTTAACGATATAACTATATCAGAAATAAAAAAAGGTATTAAAACAAAGATGTGCCATTACTGCAAAGAAATTAAATCAGTAAAAGGATTCTATGTGTATCAAAGAAAAGCAAGAAATGGGAAATCATATACTTCTATATGCAAAGAGTGTTTCAAGAAACGAAAGAAAGACAGGGCATTAAACGAAATAACATCAAGGAGGGTGTACTATAAAGAGTGTGTTAATTGTGGCAGTTTAAATACAACAACAGGAAAAACAAGAGAAGTATCACAAAAATGTAGGGCGTGTAACGAATCAATAACAACCCTATCAATAAGAACATGCAAGCTATGTAATGGCACATATGATAGATCTGTGTATAACGGCTATTGTTCTCTTATATGCTCATCAGAAGGAAAGGAGATAACCAAGGTGTTAAACAGAGACAGAAGGAGGGCATTAGAACGTAAAGCACGAACAGCTAAGCGCGTAGTTAGATCCAAGGTATTCAATAGAGACAAATGGAGGTGCCAGATATGCGGCATCAAAACAATTAAAGAGCCACTAAAGGACAACAGTGCAGAGATAGACCACATACAACCACTGAGCAAAGGAGGACCGCACACATACAGCAACGTACAGACATTGTGCAGGTCTTGCAATAACTACAAGAGGGCAAAGTATAAAGGACAAACTAAGCTACACATATAAACTATACTCCGAGTAAAGCAAACAAAACACCTACAAAATAGCCATTAATAACAAAACTATACTCCGAGTAAAGTACCAATATGCGATTTTAGCATAGGGGGGGGGTCGTGAAAGTTTGAAAAGCCCCCAAAAGC
>JAJDDC010000053.1 GCA_029260515.1 Phycisphaerales bacterium
TTGCCAACAAGCAGAGTGTCGGCTTTTATGAAGAAAAGACGTACAAGTGCACTGAGTTTGCGTCGGCGGAAAACGCGATCGCCGCATACCTTGAACAAGTTAGTGTCGACCAATCTGACGTGATCTGTCTTCGAAAGGAAAGGACGCCATCGGTCGCTGATGGAGAGAATTTCCACGCAAGTGATCTTGCACCCGCATCCAGGGCTGCTCGGCGCTAGTTACTGCGCAAGACAAATGTACAACGTCGGCAGCCCATCCAGTCGTTGATACTTTATTGAAACTGCCGACAATCGCATTCCGCAGGCACATTAGTCGGGCTCCGTGGGAATTTTGCGTTATCAAGACAATTTGGCTCCTCACTGGGTTGCTGTCCAGGCAGTCTCACGAAGCGTAGATGGTTTTGCGTGATACATGCGAGACGGAGTATCTCCGACGATCGAGTCACTGAAATAGGAGTTTGCCCGTAAATCGGAACCGGCTTCACCAATCTTCGCGCGGAAAGTACCTGAATTTGCGGCCGACGACCTCACCGTTCTTTACACAACGCGCCTAGTGTAAAAAGTCTATTTCTCGGCCCTAAGCGAGAGCGGACCATTTCCCTCCTCCATCGAAAATCTGGTATTGGGGAGTAAAGCGTTATCCCGATCGGCGACGATCTTCACCCAAAGATTTGACAGAATCACTAATTGTGGTGCGCCTTCCGATATCGCTCGATCATTGCGTCGGTAACGTCAGACGCATAGCACAGAGGTGAGGCACCCCCGGGTTTACTGTAGGCACTGCGTTTTCCACATCGGCTACCATTGCTTGCACTATTGTATGGACATGGGCAATTACCAGAATATGTTCGTATCGATTCTTCAATGAGAATCCGCCGAATCTCGTCATTGGTCAGCTCGCTATGCTGCCCCAGGGCCGCAGGAAACTGCAACAAGCAGGCCACAGATCCAACTAGAGCGAGATTTCTCATAGTTCAATTATTGTTGATTTTGCCGACATTCGCCCGTGTCCGAGATCACAAGTTCGTTCGATACTCAGTTCAAGCTCACTTGCGCGTACGTATAGGCCCCACTCATCGAATACTACTTGACTGATCTCGTGTGGAAATACTGGAGCAATGGGCGAATTAACGACGAGATCGCGAGGATTTGTTGGACACTGATAGTTTCAAAAGGGCTTAGTTAATTGCGCTGTCAATATCGACCAGGCCGTGACGAAGTATCTGACTTTGGTGCCGGGTGAAAGCGGCCTCCACTCCAGATGAAACATTCAGCAAGCCCCAACCGAATAACCAAGTTCCGTTGACTTGAACGGAATGCCCTATGGGTCGAGGCGCTTGCTATCCCTTACTGGCGATAGCAGGACAGATAGTTGATAAGCCCAACTTATGCTGACGGGTTGGCGCCCTCCTCTAACCGGCCAGTGGTGATTATCACCCAATACCGGCCGCTCGTGAGCGACTGCTTTACCCCCAAAACCAGCCGCTCAGGTGGTAGGATTTGTGCGTTTATGACGGGCTGCTTGTGACCCGAAGCAGACGGTCATGCAATCCTTAATTGAGCGATCTAATGGCGGACAGCCAACACCTTAACTTCATTAATTCAATTATTGGACAGAGCGTTTCGTTAGTTTGGCGGGGTTCTGGAACAGCTATTTTTCTCGAAATCGGAGAAGTTGACGACGGCGTCAAGCCACTTACTGGCGAGTGTGGCGTTGGGATCGAGTGGAGTTGGAGGATTGAAGAAGGACACTCGATTCTCGTTGGTAGCTTCAACAACGACGAGGAAATCGAGTCCGTCAAGGGTCTCCTGACTGGTCAATCAATCGAATCTGTTGAGTTGTTCGGCGACATTCCTGAACTACGCATCAAGTTTTCGTCAGGCCGCAGGCTGGTGTCGTTTGCGACGGCGAACGGTAACCCAGAATGGTCAGTTCGTTGCGATGACACAACTATTCATTTTGAAGCTGGTCGGTTTGTATACGAAGGAAAGTGAGCGACCGCTTTTGGCCGTCTCCAGCCGACCAGGTGGTAATCTGCTGACTGGCTGCTGCCCACCCATTGCGGTCATTCCGCGTTTAGTGGTTATTCGTCAGGAACCGGGTAGCCAAGTCGCCTATAACCACCGATGTAACAGGCTTGGGTGGCTATTTCGCTTAGGGCGCTGGATTCCTCGAGACTCAACTCGCCTGACCCAACCTGTTGCATTGCGTCATCCGACAATATTTGGCTAGGAGACCATCTTGTTTGAAACCACCAACCATCGTCGAAACTAATGGAACAGGTGCCGCAGGGAATATCGGCATAATCATCTTGGCATTCGTTAAATTCCGATTTGTTGCCTGGTTCGTGAATGTAGTGAGAAAAGAACCAACGGTCCTTTTTCTCTGGAATCAGCAGTTCAAATTCGAATCCGTTGTCGGTCTTTTGGATCCGATATACATTTGCCGACCTAAGCAAATTGAACCAATCTATCCCACCTTCAAGTTTCTGGTACGTAAACCCACGCTCTGTTTCTATTCTCGTTTCTGCTGATTCACCGGGGCCAATTGTAACGTCCCAATACTCCGTTTCCTCATAGGCAGTTTCTAGTGCCTCGATAGCAGTTCGCTTTTCGTGAAAGTTTTCGACAATGTCGTCTTTATATGGGGGCCACCTGCCGCACGCAGATAGTACTGCAATGCAAATAAACAGGACGGAAAGCAATTTAGAGATGCGCATAAACCCACGCTACAGCGTGATACATTCGATGTCACGCCAACAGTCTGCAAATACAGTCACCAGCGGCCGCTTCTGGCCGTTTCGAGTAGCTCACCTGGCTGTATACTCAACGGCTGCTGCTGACCCATAGGAGTCGTCTGACTTACCGCCCGAACTTCCGATTTATTCGCACTGATTTAAAATCGGTAAATCAGCCCGGGACGCATTGTGGGAAACCCCTGGCAATCGGCTGCCATGCCTACTTTTTGGCTGGTGGCGTCCACACAGCCCATCGCTCCGGTGCCTTCTCTTCCTTTGCAATAATCATCGTTGGTGGCACTAAGCAAAGTCCGTCTGCAGGCAAAACATCGCAGCATTGCGTATCGGTGACGAACAAATTGGACTGTCCGATGATCGCCGGACAGATTTGCGATGCGTCTCCGTTCATGAAAAGCGTGATGGATTCGTCTGCGCGTATTTCTCTAAGAGTGAATGTGTATTCGGCCATGTCCGGGTCTCCGTCCCAAACGATTGTGCTTTCTATGACCAAACCCGTAACAAGTGCGCCGCTGATGCTACTTCCACGCTTGTGGATCGCGTGTGCGGGCGGTCGTGAGCTGCTGGCATCAATCTTGATATTTTGGCAGGCCTGAACCTTGACGCGAATTAAGTGCTCTGTTGTCGCAAAGCACGCAGCATGGCCAACGGAAGACACTAGATTCGACAGTGTGATTGCAATCAAGTACTTCATGACAAACGCGCTCCTCTTGAGCAGGTTTGGTCTTGGCGCTGTCTATTGAGACCAGTCAAAGTAGACAGTTGTTCCATGATAAACGGGTACCCCGGACAATTTCATGCATCAGGCGCCAATTCGGTCAGTCGAAGATCGAATGACGATGGAGGTCTCTTACGGTAGTGCTCGAGCGTTCCGTACAACACGAGCTAATCGAATGATCTACGAAAAATTTCTGACCGTTTTTGGTCGCACTGGGTCATAGAAGCACTCTGGGGCTGAACGACTGCTTGCGATACGAGCTGACATTCAGCTTATCTGCTCGCGGGAGTACAATCTTGACCATGTTTCATTGGTGTTCGATAGGGATTGCACTTCTGATGTTGGTCTGCGCCTCGACGGTTGAGGCTCGATGCGTCGATGTA
>JAJDDC010000054.1 GCA_029260515.1 Phycisphaerales bacterium
CAGTGGCATCCTTAACCGAAATAGTCACCGAACAGGTATCCAGATTGCCTGTGCGATCCGTCGCGGTAAACGTGACCACAACACTTTGTCCGAAAGTTAGCGAAAATCCCTGTGCGGGAGATTGCGACAGCGAGAATGTCACATCGGTATCACAGTTGTCGGTAACTGTCAATTCACTGCGCATCTCGGGGACCAACGCCTGACAATTGCCGTCCAACGTCAGGGTTCGGCTCGCCGCACATACAGTGATCTCTGGATTGCTATTATCATTCACGGTGATGACCGCCGAACACGTGTCTGTATTGCCGGATCGGTCCTCGGCCGTGAATATCACCGCCACACTCTGGCCGAAATTCAGGCTAAAGCCGATGGACGGGTTCTGTGATATCGAAAAAACCACGTCAGTATCACAATTATCCGTGATCGTCAATTCACTGCGCATTTCCGGCAATATCGCCTGACATCCGCCGTCCAGGGTCAAGGTGCGACCGGCGGCGCAATTTACTATTTCAGGACTAATCGTGTCCTCCACCGTTGTCGCCGTCGCACAGGTAGCCTGATTATTGTTTCTATCCGCCGTGGTAAATACCACCATCACGCTTTGGCCATAATTCAGTGTAAACGTACCTGCTGCTGGATTTTGAGTGATACTGAAATTGACGTCGGTATCGCAATTGTCGGTGATCGTCAACTCGCTGCGCAACTCGGGGACGACGGCCTGGCAACTGCTATCCAAGGTAAGCGTGCGGTTGGGTGCGCATGCAGTGATATCGGGATTGATGCCATCGGTTACACCAATTACCGTGGCACAGGTGTCCGTATTTCCATTACCGTCTTCGGCAGTAAACACGACAACGACGCTCTGACCGTGATGCAGTGAAAAACCGGAGGCCGGATTTTGAGCGATACTGAAGGCGACGTCGGTATCGCAATTATCGGTTATGGTCAATTCACTGCGTAATTCCGGCAATAGGGCTTCACAGGTACCGTCAAGGGTCAGCGTCCGACCTGCAGCGCAACTCGTAATCTCCGGGTTAATCTTATCCTCAACCGTTATTATCGTTGTACAGGTACCCGGATTATTATTTCGGTCCAGGGCGGTAAACATTACAACGACACTCTGGCCATGTTTCAGGACAAATCCGCTCCCAGGGCTCTGAGTAATACTGAAAGTCACATCGGTGTCACAATTATCGGTTACCGTCAGTTCACTGCGCATCTCGGGCAACATAGCCTGACAATCGGCATCCAGTGTCAAGGTCCGGCTCGCCGCGCATTGGGTAATATCCGGACCGATGGCATCCTTAACCGTAATTGTCACCGAACAGGTATCCAGATTGCCAGTGCGATCCGTCGCGGTAAACGTGACCACGACACTTTGCCCCAAGGTTAACGAAAATCCCTGTGCGGGAGATTGCGACAGCGAGAACGTCACATCGGTATCGCAGTTGTCGGTCACCGTCAATTCACTGCGCATCTCGGGGACAAATGCCTTACAATTGCCGTCCAGAGTCAGGGTTCGGCTCGCCGCACATACCGTGATGTCCGGATTGGTGTCATCATTCACAGTGATTACCGCTGTACACGTGTCCGTATTGCCGGATCGATCCTCGGCCGTGACGATCACTACCACGCTCTGGCCGAAATTCAGATTAAAGCCGACGGATGGGGTCTGGGATATCGAAAAGCCCACGTCAGTATCACAAGTATCCGTGACCGTCAATTCACTGCGCAATTCCGGCAACATAGCCTGGCAACCGCCGTCCAAGGTCAAGGTTCGATTCGCTGCACATTTCGTTATCTCAGGATCAGCCTTATCGACCGTGGTCACGGTCGCTGTACATGTCGATGTATTACCGGAACTATCGGATGCCTGCATAACGACAACGATATTCTGCCCAAAGAACACGGAGATTCCGGCAGCCGGGGTCTGCGTTTTTGTAATCGGAATATCGGTATCGCAATTATCGGTGACCGTCAACTCTCCGGTTAAATCCGGAACCGTTCCGCTACAGTCGGCACTCAAGGTCAGGCTTCGACTGGATGCACAGGTTATGATATCGGGCGGTAATTTTTCTTCAATAGTGACAACCGATGAGCAGGTGGAACTATTACCGGTATCATCTTTAATCGTTAACGTGACCGTAACCATACCTACGTCGGCACACGTAAACGTATTCGGCATAACGGTTCGTGTCATTAAGTCGATGCCGCATTCGTCGCTGCTGCCGTTATTGATATCGTCCGGCGTCACGGTGATCGATCCGGTAGGCGCCAGTTGCGCTGTATACGTTGGCTTGCAAACCGCGACCGGCGCAATATCATCTTCAACAGTAAGCGTGGTTGAACAGGAACTGGTGTTCCCTGCTGAATCCTGCGCGGTAATTACGACGATCTGGGAATCGCCAAAAGTCAATACGGTGGAGCCGGAAGCGGGGACCTGAGTCAGCAATATGGCTACGTCGGTATCACAATTATCGGTTACCGTCAATTCGCTGCGTAACTCGGGCAATGATGCCTGGCAGTTCGAGTCAAGGGTTAGCGTTCTGCTGGACGCACAGGCGACAATATCCGGTTTGGTTTCATCTTTGACGCTGACCGTAGCCGTACACGATGATGAATTTCCGGCGCGATCGGCGGTACTGAGAACAACGACGACAACATGCCCCGGCCTTAATGTTAAGCCCGCCCCCGGTGTCTGTGTTCGCGAAATCGGGACATCGGTATCGCAGTTGTCGGTTACCGTGATTTCACTGCGCAATTCCGGCAAGGTCGCAGTACAATTCGCATCGAGTGTCAAGGTTCGGCTGGCCGCACAGGATGTGATATCCGGCCCCGTGTTATCAGCGGCGGTCATCGTTGCGGTGCAGCTATCCTGATTTCCGGATCGGTCCTGAACTGTAAATAAAACGGTGACGCTTTGTCCAAATGTCAGCGACAAACCGGATGCGGGATTCTGCGTTACACTGAAGGCGACATCGGTATCGCAATTATCAGTGATCGTCAACTGGCTGGTTAGATCTGGGAGAAAAACGAGACAATCGGCATTCAAGCTCAAAGTTCTACTCGGGACACACGTTGTGATGTCCGGATCGATTTCATCAACAACCGTTATTGTCGCGGTACACGAATCGGTATTTCCGGCGCGATCTGTCGCCGTAAACGTGACCACCACGCTTTGGCCGTGCTTTAAGGTAAATCCGCTCCCGGGACTCTGAGTAATACTGATGGCCACGTCGGTGTCACAATTATCGGTGACTGTTAATTCGCTACGCAATTCAGGAAGCGCTGCCTCACACGTACCATCCAGCATTAATGTGCGACTGGCGGCGCAACCGACTATTTCAGGACTAATCTTGTCCTCCACCGTTAACGTCGTCGCACATGTATCCTGATTACTGTTTCTATCCGCGGCTGTAAACACCACCGTCACGCTTTGGCCATGATTCAACGTCAGTGCTCCTGATGCGGGATTCTGTGAGATGCTGAAATTGACGTCGGTATCGCAGTTATCCGTTATCGTTAATTCGCTGCGCAATTCCGGAACGACGGCCTGACAATTTTCGTCCAATGTCAGTGTCCGAGAAGCGGCACAATTGGTTATCTCAGGATTAATCTTGTCCTCGACCGTCACTGTCGCCGTACAGGTATCCTGATTATTGTTGCGGTCCTCCGCAGTAAACAGGACAACGACACTCTGGCCGTGATGCAAGGTGAATGATCCACCGGCTGGATTCTGCGAAATACTAAAGGAGACATCGGTGTCGCAATTGTCCGTAACCGTTAATTCGCTGCGCATTTCCGGCAAAGCGGCCTCGCAATTTGCATCGAGAGTCAGCGTCCGGCCGGCAGCACATTGAGTAATCTCCGGATCGATTGCGTCCTCGACAGTTACCGTTGTCGTACACGTTCCCTGATTATTGTTTCGGTCTGCCGCCGTAAACAAAACCACGACACTTTGGCCGTGCTTTAATACGAATCCGCCGGCAGGACTCTGGGTAATACTAAAATTCACATCCGTATCGCAATTATCCGTTACGGTCAGTTCACTGCGCAGTTCCGGCAAAGCAGCCTGGCAGACGGCGTCCAGGGTCAAGGTCCGACTGGCAGCGCACACGGTTATTTCCGGATTACTGTCGTCATTTGCGGTTATTACCGCTGTACACGTATCTGTGTTGCCGTTTCGATCCGCGGCCGTGAATAGAACGACCACACTCTGGCCGTGATTCAGCGTGAACGTACTCCCGGGACTTTGCGATATGCTAAAAGCCACGTCGGTATCGCAATTATCGGTGACCGTTAATTCACTGCGTAATTCAGGTACTGTCGCCTGACACGTGCCATCCAGCATGAGTGTGCGGCTGGCGGCGCAACTGACGATTTCAGGACTAATCTTGTCCTCCACCGTTATCGTCGTCGCACAGGTGTCCTGATTATTGTTCCTATCCGTCGCCGTAAACGTGACCACGATGCTTTGGCCATGCTTTAAGATAAATCCGCTCGCTGGACTCTGAGTAATACTGAGGGCCACATCGGTGTCGCAATTATCGGTGACCGTTAATTCGCTGCGCAATTCAGGAAGCGCCACCTGACAAGTGGCATCCAGCATCAATGTACGGCTGGCGGCACAACCTACTATTTCGGGACTAGTCTTGTCCTCCACCGTCAACGTCGTTGCACAGGTATCCTGATTATTGCTTCTATCCGCCGCGGTAAACACCACCGTCACGCTTTGGCCGTGATTCAGTGTAAACATACCTGCCGCTGGACTTTGAGTGATACTGAAATTGACGTCGGTATCGCAATTGTCGGTGATCGTCAACTCGCTACGCAGTTCCGGCACCGCAACCTGGCAACTCGCGTCCAAGGTAAGAGTCCGGCTGGCTGCACAATTCGTGATCTCCGGATTAATCTTATCTTCGACCGTCACTGTCGCCGTACATGTTGTCGTGTTTGTCGCCGCATCTGCAACGGTGATCACAACGACAACGCTTTGGCCAAACATGAGTTCAAAACTCGTTGTCGGACTCTGCATCTTCGTCAAGGATCCGCTGGCGGTAATATTATCCGTTGCCGTTGTCTCAGAAGCCAAGTCGGGAAGCGTAGCCTTACAGTCATTGCCGAGGGTCAGCGTCCGACTGGCGGCACACCCCGTGATCGTCGGCGGCGCACCATCCCCGAATTCGAATGCGCCGATATCGACGGTTGTATTGATAATACGAGCAAAACCCGCACCCCGCTGATCGGTCGTCAACCCGGCGTTGTTGGCGGCGGTGTTGCTCCCAGCATTGATCGCCGCACTGCCTGATTGCAGGGCATGAGTCTGACTTAACCCGCCATTGCCGGCGAGCGCCGCGAGATTGGGATCCTGCCCAACAATATTGCCGTTGCTGCCATTCGTGACATTGTGACCCGACGCAATCTCAATCAGATTATTGATCCTGGTGTTGGCATTGCCGGATATATCTCCTCCGGCGGTACCCGCAGCTCCATTGGCAACAATGGTATTGGTAATATTCAAGGTGCCGCTGCTATTATTGATGCCGCCGCCACTACCGGACGTCGCTGTATTATTGGAAAGCGTACAGTTTAAGAGCGTTACGGTACCGCCGGAATTAAAAATACCC
>JAJDDC010000055.1 GCA_029260515.1 Phycisphaerales bacterium
CATTGGCGGGTCCGAGCCGGACGGGCAGCAAAATATGGAAGAAGATTTGCCGGTTGTGACCAAGGATGCGCTGGCCGGAAAGCACGGGGAATACGAGATCGTTCTGGCGAATCCGCCGTTCGGCAAAAAGAGTAGCGTGACGATTATCAACGACGCAGGCGGGACGTCCAAGGAATCGCTGACTATCAACCGCGACGATTTCTGGGCGAGCACAAGCAACAAGCAACTCAATTTCCTCCAGCACATCTTTACCATCCTCAAGCAACACGGCCATGCAGCGGTGGTGTTGCCGGACAACGTCCTCTTTGAAGGTGGCGCGGGTGAAACCATTCGCCGCGAATTGCTCAAGCAGGCCGACGTTCACACACTCGTGCGCCTGCCCACCGGCATCTTCTACGCGCAAGGCGTGAAGGCGAATGTCCTCTTCTTTGACCGCAAGCCGGCGCAGGAAAATCCGTGGACGGAGAAGCTCTGGATTTACGACCTGCGCACGAACCTGCATTTCACTCTCAAGGAAAAAACGCTAAAGCGCAGTGATCTCGACGACTTCGTCGCCTGCTACAACCCGAAGAAGCGCCACGACCGTAAAGAGAGCGAACGATTCAAGTCCTTCACCTACGAAGAACTAACCAAGCGCGACAAGATCAACCTCGACATTTTCTGGATCAAAGACGACGCGCTCGAGGAATCCGCCAACCTTCCTGCTCCTGAAATTATCGCCGCCGAGATCGTCGAAGACCTCGAAGCCGCCCTCGAGCAGTTCCGAGAGATAGCCGAAGATCTAGGCAGAGAAAAGGAGACCATCACAATTTGGGAAAAAGGGAACCCTGAATCAGTTGCAAATCTGGAGAGTTGACTATGCCGGTACCGGCGGAGCCCAAGATCTACCATTATTGTTCACGTTGACCGGCTACCCTCGATTATTGACGATGATCACGTACAAAACAGGTGACATGCTCGCTGAAGACGCCGAAGCCCTTGTCAATACCGTCAACTGTGTCGGTGTAATCGGCCGCGGCATCGCACTTCAGTTTAAAAAAGCCTTTCCGGAAAACTTCAAATCCTACGCGTCCGCCTGCAAGCGAAACGAGGTGCAACCAGGACGAATGTTCGTCTCCACGACGGGCCAGCTAACTAATCCACGCTATATCGTCAACTTTCCGACCAAGCGCCATTGGCGGGGAAAAAGCCGGGTTGAGGATATCGACGCCGGTCTGGTCGCCTTGACGAAAGAGATTAAAGCGAGGAATATCCGGTCGATCGCAGTTCCTCCACTTGGCAGCGGGCTGGGTGGGCTGGACTGGTCGGAGGTTCGCCCGCGCATCGAGGCCGCACTCGGAAAAATACCCGGCCTCAAGGTTGTTGTCTTCGAACCAGGCGGTGCGCCGGAGGTAACCCGGTCCACGGAGATACCGAAGATGACGCCTGGTAGAGCTGCATTGGTCGGCCTGATGGATCGATATATTGGGGGGCTTTTGGATCCGTTCGTGACATTACTGGAAGTGCATAAACTGATGTACTTCATGCAAGCCGCCAACGAGCCATTGCGGCTGAGATTTACCAAAGGTCGCTACGGCCCGTACGCCGAGAATCTACGACATGTTCTAAATGCGATCGAGAGCCATTTGGTATCCGGTTACGCTGACGGAGGAGATGCGCCTGACAAGCAATTGCAACTTGTGCCAGGTGCGCTCGAAGATGCTCTCTCATTTCTGAATGACCAGACGGAGACCAAAATCCGGTTTGACAAGGTTTGCGACCTCTTCGATGGATTCGAGTCACCGTTTGGCTTGGAATTGCTGTCCACGGTCCATTGGGTCGCGGACAAGGACGGGGTCCAATCGGTGGATGACGTTGTGGATAAAACCTACACCTGGAGCGACAGGAAGAAACAGTTCTCTCAACGCCAGATTGAACTCGCCATCAACGTGCTATCGCAGAAGGGCTGGATCCACAACATTACGGACTAGGGCCTGTGTTGTGTTGCGTTCACTCGTCGCCTTGTCGGGTTTTTCTCGATCTCCACGAATCCGACATTCTCCTCTTTGGATTGGATTTTTGAACGGCCGATTTTCAAGAACACCGATTTTGTCGGTGCGGTGGGGATACCCGAACCGACCGCGCGGCGTATCATCGCGGTATTCCGTGACAATGGCCTTCTCACAACGCTTGTTCAGCCATCGGGACGAAAATCTGCCATTTACGGCTTTGTCGATATCGCTCTCAAACAGGCGATCCTGGACAATGCGATATTTCTCAAATTCACTTTCGGCGTGAGACTGGGCAATCGCGGCCGATGCCTTGCCACTGTCTGTTAGAAGATCGCATTCTGTGAATTCGTTTGGCCCAGTCCTCCATTGTCATGGGAATTTTCCTGGGCGCTCGTTCTTCTGCGACGCAGCCGAATCTCGCGGTTAAGCGAAATGAGACAGCTCGTCTCCGACGAGCGTGCCAAAAAGCACGTCAACTGCCCGGAAATTAAATCAGCCACGGGCGGACAAGGCCACGGGTGGGATTTACTCCGACTCCAGGGATTTGGCAAATTCAAACGCCTTATTCATATCTGGAAGCTTGGACAGTTCTTCAACGATCTCCAGGTAACGGATGACTCCCTTCCGGTCCAGAACCATGACAGCGCGAGCAAGCAGCCGCGTTTCCTCAATAAGTAGACCCGAGGCATTGCCAAAACCGGCGTCCCGATAGTCCGACAGAAACAGTATATTGTTTATTTCCGCTCCTTTTGCGAATCGTTTTTGTGCAAAAGGCAGGTCTCGGCTGAGGGTTACCAGCTGAACCGTTCGATCGAGGCCATCGTTCTTTTCACT
>JAJDDC010000056.1 GCA_029260515.1 Phycisphaerales bacterium
CAATGTATTTTCAAGTAGGGAAAATACTATTCTAGTATGCCAAGAACCACATCCCAGATTGTCTTTTTCACAGGAGCGATTGTGGTTCATTGAGCAATATGAAGAAGGCAGTAATGCATATAATATTCCACTGAGCCTAGAATTAAGCGCTGACATTAATGTAGCCGCATTACAAAAAAGTTTTAATGCGATTGTACAACGGCATGAAGTATTGAGGACGATTTTCAGGCGCGATGAAGGAACAGAAGAATACTACCAAGTGGTATTGTCTCCAGATGTACAGATAAATTATCGAATCTACACAAGCCAAGCGACACTGAATAAGCTGTTGCTAAAGGATAGTAACCATGTTTTTAAGTTAGAAGAAGAAATCCCATTCAAAATATGGTTGTATGACTATGCTGAAGGTGTGAGTGGTACAGACAATATCGGGGCTCTTGATAGGAAAAAATATGTATTACTCAATATTCACCATATAGCTTTTGATGGCTGGTCAATAGACTTATTGTATAAAGAGTTAGAATCTTATTATCGTTATTATACAGAAGGGATGGCAGTAGCTTTACCAAAACTAAGTATTCAATATAAAGATTTTGCACAGTGGCAAAGGTCATACTTAACTGGAGCGATTTTAGAGGAACAGCTAGCCTACTGGAAGGCAGAGCTGACAGACTTTGAGACGTTGTCATTCCCAACAGACAAGAGACGACCTGGTCTAGTAGATTACCAAGGCGACAGTATTGAATTTGCGACAGATGCAGAGCAAACGCAGTTATTGAAAGCACTATCGAAGCAGCATGGTGTAACACTGTACTCAGTCTTATTGGGTGTATTTAATGTGGTTTTGTCAAGGTATAGCAATCAAGAAGATATAGTGATTGGTACGCCTATAGCTAATAGGCATTATGCTCAACTAGAGAACTTGATAGGATTTTTTGTTAATAGTCTAGTGATTAGGACGCAGGTCAATAACTCTCAGGATCTAGCCTCTTATATTAAGAGTGTGCACGAGCATCTTATCCAAGTACAGCAACATCAAGACCTACCGTTTGAGAAATTAGTCGATGAATTAGAGATAGAGCAAGACACGAGCAGACACCCACTATTTCAAGTTATGTTTGGTGTGCAAAGTTTTGGTTGTAGAGATGATAGTCATAGAAAAGAGCATGCGTTTTATAAAACATATACAGCCCAGGATCGATATAAAGTAGCGAAATTCGATCTGAGCTTATTCATAGATGACTCAGGAACGGAGTTAGTCGGGAATATAAACTATGCGACGAGTTTATTTAACAAGGCCACAATAGAGCGTTTATCCGTTCATTATAATCATCTGATAGATCAGATAACGAGGGCCTATCGAGAAGGGAGGTTAAGTCAGGTAACTCTTGGTGATCTAGAGATAGTCACGAAAGAGGAATATAAGAAATTAGTTTATGACTACAATCAAACAACTATTGACTACCCACGAGATAAAACGGTCCATCAGCTATTTGAAGAGCAAGTAGAGAGGACTCCGGATAAAGTAGCGTTGGTATATGAAGATCAAGAACTAACGTATAGAGAATTGAATGAGAGGTCAAATCAGTTAGCAAGGTATATACGGAAACAGTATCGTCAACACACGAAAAAAGAGTTGTCAGCAGATACCCTAATAGCCTTATGCTTAGACCGAAGTATTGAGATGATAGTATCGATATTAGGGGTGTTGAAGGCGGGTGGTGCATATGTGCCTATTGACCCAGACTATTCGAAACAACGCGTTCAATTTATGATAGAAGATACAAATGCCTCGATAATACTAACGCAATCCCATATAAAAGAAAGATTAACTTTCAATAACTATAAAGATGGGTTATCTGTTGATGATAGAGAAAATATTATTAATACCCTTGAGCTGGATGCAGATATTATTACTCAAGAAATAGAAGCTCAATCATCAAGTAATCTTCAGTTAATTAGCAAGTCGGCAGATCTAGCTTATGTAATTTACACCTCTGGTACTACAGGCAAGCCGAAAGGTGTATTATTACCCCACAATAATGTTGTGCGCTTATTTCGTTCAACACAGACATACTATCAATTCAATGATAAAGACGTATGGACTTTATTTCACGCATATACATTTGATTTTACTGTATGGGAACTGTGGGGTGCCTTAATTCATGGCGGAAAACTCATTATTCCAAATCACTTTGAAACGAGAGACACACGTTTGTTTTATGATTTATGTAAGCGTCAAGGTGTTACGATGCTGTCACAAACGCCAGCGGCCTTTTATCAGTTTATGGATATTGACTCAAAGTATTCTCATGGCCAAGAAAAGTTATTGCATTTGCGTTATGTTATGTTTGGTGGCGATGTACTCAATCAATATCAATTAAGGGATTGGATACAAAAATATGGCGATGTAAAACCAAAGCTTGTCAATATGTACGGTATTACAGAAACTACAGTGCATGTTACGCTTAAAGAAATATCACAGAAAGACTTGTCCGAGGGATGCAAATCAAATATAGGCAAACCTTTGTCTGATTTAAAAGCGTATGTGTTAAGTCCGCGTAGAACATTAGTTCCAGC
>JAJDDC010000057.1 GCA_029260515.1 Phycisphaerales bacterium
GTCAAGAACCGAGCCGTGCGCGACTTTTGCGATCGAGAGGAGCGCCGGCTGCGGCGCCATATGGCGGAGCGGCTGCGGGCCGTCCCCGCTTTGGGACGCCCGTGGCGAGAGCTAGTCCGGGGCGATCCGGTCGCTTTTGTACAGATCGCGCGCTCGCATCTCAAGGGGTATGCGCATGCGTTAAAGTTTGCCGAGCTCGAGGGGCTCGATGTGCAGAGTCGCTGGGACGATCTGGCCCTCCTCCTGGCGCAAGAAGAGTGGCTCTTTGCCCACGAAGTAGGGGAGGCACCGCCCACGCGGCCAGCAGAGGCGAAGCAGATCGTTCTCGATGCGCTGGTGCATCCAGAACCGCGGACGCCAATGGGCTGGGAGGATCGACTCGCGCATCGCTGGAGGATCGTGGAACTCTACAGGGGGGAGGTGGAGCGGATGATCGAATTTTGGCACCACATGAACGAGTTTCGAGAGAAAAAGCGAACCAACATCCCCAAAGGGGCGAAGTATTTGAAGCTCGGAGAGGAGGTCGGGTGCGGTTTTTTCGATCTCCATCGAGCGACGAAAAAAGAGCTAGAGCGCGCGGCCTGGGAGCCGGTGGTGGGAGCCGTGGCCAAGTCGATCCGGTTGAGATGGGAGAAGCAGCCAGGCGAGGCGATGCGGCTCTTTTCCGAGGCGCTGCGCGACTTTGAGGTCGCGCTTGGCCAGGCAGAGGAGTGCGGCTGTGATGTGGATGAATATCGGGCCGATATCGCCCTCTTGAGGCAGCAACTTCAGTGGCTCAAGCACCACCGAGTCAATCGAAGCTCAACGGATCGGTTCAAACGAGCCGATTGGGAGCGGTATGATTTGGTCGTCGAGCCGCCTCCAACCGAAATAGCTGGCACCAAATAAGCCAATCGGTGTAAAATCCCTTTTCGAATTTGCACAAAGGAGAGCGATCCATGGCAGATCCATCTAGGCCGATTTCATTGGCCCATGCGTCTAGAAGCGGTCAAAAAACCCTGCTTCATCTCGCTGTTCAAGAAGGGAATATCGAGGGAGTTCGACACATGCTTAGTTTGGGGAAAGAGGCAACTCGTGCACAAGACGGTGCCGGATACACGCCTCTTCACTATGCGGCGGGTCTCGACCGACTCGATATCGTTCAGCTGCTCGTCGAGAGCGGCGCAGACGCCACCATTCGCAACAAAGAGGGACTCACAGCAGGCGACATTGCTTCGACGAAGGGTTTTCAAGAGGTAACGCAGTTTCTCTCCAAGAGACATCTACCAAGCGGTGTGATCGATCAAGACTCCATCAGGAGAATTTTCAACCAGGATCCAAAGCTTGGCGCAAATGTGATCGAACTCCACAGAAAAGAGCTGGCCAAGAAACAAGAACAGCATGGAACTAAGCCGCACATGGATGTTGCCGCCGCATTTGTCGGCTTAGCGCTCTCCTGCCAGCACACCGCAATAAAACAAGAGGCCATCGAACACTATGAGTCTTCTCTTGCGATCATGGAGAAACTCGATCCGACGAAAGCAGAGGTACTACGCGGCACTGTAGAAGCTTTGCAGCTGTTGAGAGAAGTTTATCAGACCCCAGGTGATGCGTTAAAGGCAGCCTCTTGTGCTCAGCGATTGAGTACGTTTCTCCAAGGCATCAGCAAGAAGGAGGTTGATCGTGAGACGTTCGATACCCTAGCTCAGTTGACGCACGCTTTCATAGGAGCTGGCCAAGTAAGAGAGACAATCGAGGTTCACAGGAGCGCGACAGCGGTCGCTAAGAAGCTCGGTCTTGGGGATCAGCCCGACTGTGCCGAGCTCCTCATGGAACAAGCGGCTAGCCATCGAGATCTGAAAAATCACGAGCAAGAGCTTACTTGCTATGAGCTGGCTTTGAAAATCAGAAAAGAGACTTACAAAGAGGGGCCACATCCGGGTCTCGTCAACATTCACCTCCGTCTGGCCTATTTCTGGGCAGAGTTGGGCAATTCCGAAAGGGCTCTGCAATACTATCGACCTGCCCTAAAGATGCAGCGCGAGCTGTGTGGAGATGGCCAGGACAGGTCGATGGGAGACATGCTATACAACATGGGGCTTGCACATAGCCGTATGCACCGTCTGGATCAATCGCTCGACTGTCTCAAGGAGGCTCTGGTCATATACAAAGCGACTCTAGGAGACAACGCCCCAGAGACCATTATGGCGAAGGGTTGTGTGGATAAGCTTGAAGCTGCGCGTAGCAGTTGTTGAGGTTGGGTGTCTCGAAGCGAGGTGCTGTTCTGCAAAAAGCCGGAACAATTCAACGCGCGCACTCACTAGCAGCAAAAGAGGGGAATGAGGAGCAGGTCCAAGAGCTCCTAAAGCAGGCCATTGTAAGGCACTCGTATGAGATCTTTGCGAAGACGCAGCACTCAATCAAGAAAAAAATGATTCCTAGCATCTCCGAGCCGGCTCGGGTCGAGGCAATCGCATTGCCGAGTGGATTTCGTACGTGAAAACCACGGCAGCGAGTCGTCTGAGCACACCTAGCCTATCGCCTCCTCAAGAAGATGCCGATGGATCAGCGCAACTAAGCCAGGTCAATCAGATCCGAGAGGAGACTCTCAAGATGGAGGCATCCTCCAGCAACGCCACTCACGCCGCTTCGATGCAAGCTGGCTCCTCGTCAGATCAACAGGTTCGGTTTGTTGCGGGCACCCTTTTGCAAGCTGCAAAGCCCGGGCCTAGCCTGGCCATATCAGACCCAAAGCAG
This sequence comes from Phycisphaerales bacterium, assembly GCA_029260515.1. Classification (GTDB taxonomy): domain Bacteria; phylum Planctomycetota; class Phycisphaerae; order Phycisphaerales; family UBA1924; genus JAJRXR01. Next base: position 2,737 of record JAJDDC010000057.1, read on the forward strand.
CCGTCACACTCTCCGTCTCTTTCAAAGGATGATCCCGAGGGCAAGCTCGACCGCCAATTTGAGCAAGCCTATCTGCGGGGCAATCTCGCAGCCCAGGAGCAATCACTAGAAGAATTTGCGCAATTTTGCCTAAAACAAAACGACTTTGTCCGGGCAGCACACCTTCGAAATGCAGCACTGGCGATCGCATCCCAAACGAAGAGAGCCTCAGCTCAGGATGAGCAAAAACTCATCGAAGTGGAGGAGCTCTTTTT
>JAJDDC010000058.1 GCA_029260515.1 Phycisphaerales bacterium
GTCGATTTGGGCTCAAGAACGTGGAACGCATCGAGCAGGTCGCGCTGGCCTGGAAGTCCGGGCAGCCTTGGCCGCTGTTCAACCCGAGTAGCCACATTCAGCCCCCCTCGGCGGGAAGCGATCCCACGGTGACCGGAGCCCCCCTGCCAATCCCGCAGCCCGAGCAGAACTCGTGCGATCCGGGGAACACAACCGGACAGGGCGATAGGCCAGCGCCTGCCTGATGGCTGTCGGCTCGAGTTAACCCAAGTTACGCTGTTCGTCGGCGTTTCGACCATCAAATAACGACTTACGTCGTTTTTTCGCCAAAGTCTTCACTACGTTTCGCTGGCCGCAAGGCGCGTGCCAAGCCGCTTGGGCAGAGTCAGCCCCAGCCGATGCAGCAACAGTTTCTGCTCCTCGTTCGGCTCGGTGACGCAGCGCAAATGCAGCGCGCGAGACGTGCCGTCCGTGGGCGTGCACAACGGCAAGACCACGTCCGCCGATTTGATCTTGGACAGTTCGCTGAGCAGGCTGCGCGGTGCGTCGCCCAAGCCGCTCTTGCGCATCCAGCCGGATAGTGTCTTCCACATGGCATACGCCAGGAAACAAACCAGGATGTGGGCCTCGACCCGAGCCTGCTTGTGATGCCAGATCGGACGCAGCACCAACTCGTCCTTGGTGATCCGAAACGCCCATTCCGCATCCGTAAGTTGGATGTATTGTTTCCACAACTGCCGAGGATCTGTTTCATTCAGATTGCTGCGCAGCAGGTAGCAGCCCTCCGACAGTCTGGCCCATTCGCTCCAGGCATCGTTGCGTTGCCACGAGATCCGCAAGCCCGCTGGAGACTTCCGCGACTTGCTCTGACGCTGACCATCGAGCTTGCGTTCGGACGCGGGTTGTTCATCAATGCGTTCGATGGTCACGTCGAAAGCCTTGGCCGCGCGCGAGTTCTCGGCCTGCAGCCGACCCAACCGACGGTGCGCGGTGGTCTCCTCGCGCAAACGGCCGCTGGCCATGGCAGCTTGTAGCTTCTGGAGGCCGGCTTCCATACGCGCGAGAAAACGCTCATGGATGGCCTTTTCCTTCTCACGCCGCTCGGCACTGCGAGCCAGAATGAACGTCTCCTGTCCGTCGGGTGACGGGACCAGTTTGACCTCCACGCCCGCTTCGACCTGCTCCCAATTTTGCTCCAACAGTTGGGCCTCGAACTTCCGCAGGCTGGCCTTGGGTGTGCCCACGATGTAGCGTCCATCGCGACTGCGGACAAAGGCCAGGTTGTTTTCGCTGACCATGCCGCGGTCCATCACCCAGATGCGATTGGCCCGGCCGTGCTTGGTCTCGATCGCGGTGACGATGTCTTCGACCGTGGTGCTGTCGTGGCGGTTGCCGGCGAATACTTCGTAACCCACCGGCATGCCGTCGGTGGTCACGACCAGGGCGATGCAAACTTGCAAACAGTCCGGCCGCTGGTCGCGCGAGTGACCACGTTTGGCCAACGGATTGCCGCGGCATTGACCCTCAAAGTAAGTGCTCGTGACGTCGTACAGCAGCAGTTCGTAATCGAGCTCAAACAGTTCACCCAACCGCTGTTTGAGATGCTTCTCGATGGCCTGTTTGTGCGGCAGCAAGGCATCGAGTCCCGCATACAGTCGGTCCGTGTGGACCTTTTCCGGCGGCACATCCAGCAGATCTTCCAGGGCCGTCCGGCGATACCAGGTCGTCTCAATGTGCAGTTCGCTCGACGGCTCGCAGAAGCGTGCCATCACGAGGATCGACGCCACGATCGACCAGGGAATCTGCTCGCGACCATCCGCCATCCGCTGAGCCAGCAGTTCGTCCAGGCCCAGCAGTCGCCACAATCCCCATGCCATCCAGACGTCACCAAAGTCGCGGGGCCGCTCAAGTCGCACGCCTTGCAGATCCACCAAGGCCGGCTGTGCCGCGACTGCCGCCGCATCGCCAGCGTCGCGCACGGGCGGATCGAAGAGTGACCGCTGCCGGACATCGCCGCCGGTCCCGCCAAGCTGAGCGGAGAGTTGAGCCCAACCGCTCTGCTCGGACTCCTTCAACTCACCCAGGTAGGCGACAATCCGTTGCCGCGAACCTTGGGCGGTGCGATACGACTCGACCAACGCCCAATAGGCGTGCGTCTTGCCGTTTTTTCGTCTTTGAAAGCGACGCAGAAACATGCTCGATCCTTGGCAGTTCTGCTACCAGGATCGCATGCCGTGAAGGGGATACAAGAGAGAAGGTCTTCACTACACGGGCTCCGGCGGCCTGAACGCTCGTCGGCGGACGATGGGCCAAGGACTTACCGCAATCTGCCCGGTCGAGCGCCCGGAAATCCGGCCCCAAAAATCCCAAAATGGCGATCAACTGCGTAACTTGGGCTAGCGCATCGAGTTGGTCGATGGCGGACAGACCTCGTCCGGTCTCCCAGGCCTTGATCGTGCTCAGCGGGATACCAGATTCGCGGGCAATCTCCTCGATCGTTCGCTTGCCCCTCGCGGCACGGAGCTTGGCAGCGAGACGGCCCGATGCCTTCGACAGTGTCGGTTCCGGCTCTTTGGGTGCCGTGCTT
>JAJDDC010000059.1 GCA_029260515.1 Phycisphaerales bacterium
CCGCGCACGAGAATCACCCGCGGTCATGTGGAAACGCATCCCTACCGGTTCGTCTGGCGACGACTCTTGAAATCAAACCGCGAGGCTGCTAGAGATAATTCCCATGAGGTCGTTTCGAATCAAAGGTGTTGTCGGATTCGCTGATCGCGTGCGCCGGGAGTTGTCTGCTCCAATCTCAGGGGCGCGCAAGTCGCAGCTGCGCGGCGAGGTGGCTGAGTTGATCCGTCAGGTCGATCAGATTGTCGTCAACCGCGGCACGCGCATCGAGAGGCTCCCCCCGCCGACGCGCCGGGCCTACCACTTCCTCGCGAATCTGGATATCGACGCAGCTACGCCCGTCGCGGCAGCTGATGCGACTGAGCCATCGCCCGGCACCATCCGGTTGGTCGGTGTGAGATCGTACTGGCAGAGTATCCTGAGACGGCTGGCCCTGGCGTCAGTGGCAGGCGATCGCGACGAACTCTACGACTCGATTCGTTCAACGAATCAGAAGATCGAGCATAATCTGGAAGAACAAGGCCTGGCGATGAGAGACCTGACCGCCCAGTCGCGCACGATTCGTGGCTGGCTGGCTTTCTTTGCCAACCGCCAGAACTTCGATGCGTACGTCGTGGCCATCGATCGAGCCCGACCCGTTTTCGAGGCAGTCCTGCGGCGCACCGAGCACTTTCACCAACCGGCGATTGTTGAGTTCCAATCGATCTCCGGTCTATACAAGCTGCGGGGGCGCCGCAACGAGACGCGGGTAATCCTTCCGACGCCGATGATCGTCTTCTCCTCAGAGCTGTTCGCGCTGCTGGCGGAGGCATCGTTGGCCAATGGCGACAAGCAACCGGTCATGGCTGCGACGGCAAGCGACGAGTACCAAAGCGTCCAGGCGGAACTGGAAGCGCTCAGTGGCGTGGAGGAGCGCGCCGGCGGCGTGCACCGTGATCTCGATACGTCCTTCGAACGCATCAACGAGAGGTACTTTAGCGGCTCGTTGGCCCGTCCACGTCTGACGTGGAGCCGCTCGTTCACCGGCAGGAAGTTCGGGCACTACGATTCTATTCGCGACGCCGTGATGATCAGCTGCAGCCTGGATCGAGCCAACGTCCCTCAACACGCACTCGACTTTGTGGTCTATCACGAGCTGTTGCACAAGAAGCTCGGCATCGACTGGCACAACGGCCGGGCCTCAGCGCACACGCGCGAGTTTCGTGCCCAGGAGCGTTTGTTCGACCGATACTCCGAAGCTGAAGCAGCCCTGAAGAAACTCGCCGGCGGCGGTTCGTAATGCACATCGCAACGACCGTGCCGCCGTTGCCGCAATCTGGGAAGAGCAGCCCAGCCAAGCCCGGCGTGTCGGCGAGTTACCTGATGCCGCGCGGTGCGAGCTCAATCCTCGGAGATGTCATTCAGGGGGTACCGTCTCGCGTGCAAATCCACCCTTCGCTACGGGACCTGCGGAACAGGTGACTGTTAAAATCGAAGACCAGCATAGCCAGCCAACGCGCCTTGAACCAAAAACCTGGTCATCTCGGTCGAGTTGCGTCCCACAAGGCAGGTTGGGGGCCAAATCGACCCGTTGCGCTGGCGCTTCTGGAGTGCCTCGACGTGGCACATTCGGAGGGCAAATGCCTTGTCATTTCACTGGCACGTCCTTTGGCTGATCGGACGTGCCTTTGTCGACGAGAGCGTTCCGAATCGGCGGTCGAATGCCACTTTTCCGTGCTGCCGGAGGTGTCCCACTGACAAATCTCGCTTCGATGGGCTGCGTGTCGTCCGCGATTGCCCTCGAGTTCCTGGGCAGGTACAAACTCCCCACCACAGTCCCCACTGTGTCAAGCGAGATCCGGAACATGTTGCCAGGAAAGGACTTATGAATCAGAGGCGGGGGGATCGGACCCAAGCGCCGTCCCGCGTATTAGGTCATAACGCCCTATTCAGCCCGACGGCGGACACAGGCACAAGGCTCGCGGAGCGGGCTCGCATACGGGCTTTTCAAGTTTGTCGTGATTTGTGTCACTTTTCCCCCCTCACGCGCAATCCTAAGGTGGAAGGGCTTGGCCCGGAAGTCACGCAAGGAAAGAAGGCGATTTGATGGCGCGGAAACGTGATCGATCCTTTGAGATCCTCGTGAAGGAGCACGAGAGGGCCTTGCGCGCCTTTGTGCGCGGGTGCTCCTACGACAAAGCGGCGGCTGACGATGTCGTGCAGGAGACGTTTGTCATCGCTTGGCGCAAGCTGAAGCAGTACGACGAGCGAATCCCGTTTGCGCGCTGGCTCCGCGGCATCGCAATAAACCAGGTCCATGCGCACGATCGGAAGGAAGCGATCAGGAGTAAGCACATTCGGTTCCTGACTCGTGAACAGATCGGCGCCGTCGCCGACGAATTTGATCGGTTGGTCCCTGGTCGCGGCGATGTTTCTACTGACACGCTCGAGGCGTTGCGGGCGTGCCTGGACGCATTGCCGGCGAACGATCGTGAAGTTGTCCGCCGAGTCTATGAGGGCGGTCAAGCCTGTAAGATTGTCGCCGACGAACTCGGGAGTACAGCTATCGCCATTCGACAACGCCTGCGACGGGCTCGCCTGCGCCTTCGCGATTGCATTCTCGGCAAACTACGGATGGAGATAACACATGCCTGATCCGGTCACTTTCATAGATCCTTCGGGTGGGAACCGACCCCCGGTCGCTGACGATCTACTCGACTCGTCCGAGCCGTTCGACGCCCGCCAATGGGCTGTCCATGGCCTGCTAAGCACCTTCTTTGAGCAATCGGGTGCGGACGGTATCAATAGCATGCTGGCGATAATCGACCGCATTCCAGGTGATGCAAGCAAAGCTCATCCCGCCCGTGCATTCGTTGTCCAAATCTGGTCCCGCCGTGGGGTGCTCGCCGGCCTGGCCACCGCTGCATCGGTGCTGATCGGCTTGGTTCTGATCTGGTCGTACGCAGCAGGCAGTCGCGCTCTTGCCGGGGAGCTTCGCGCGGTCGGCTACGCCGCGCCTCTGCTCGTTGCAAATGTCTGGATCGACCCAAGTGATGAATCCGCTTTTCGCGAGGCGGAGCGAGGCGTCACCGAGGCGCGCATCGAGTTGCAGACCGCGCTGGCCGTGGGTGATCGCGAAGTACTCGATCCCTGGATCCCATGGACTAAGCTGTACCGCAACCTGAGAGCGCTCGGCCGGTGGGACGAGGCACTCGCGGAGATGCACGAAGCGCTGGCTTTCGCGAAGGAGGAGAACGCCAAGCCCGAGCGCTACACGTTCTACGAGATGTGCCTTACGGACCTGGGTGAGACCTACCGGGCCATCGGCGACTACGAAACCGCCCTGACCTACCATCGACAATCGTTCGAGGCCGCCCGCGACTACCAGTTATGGTTTCACGAGAGCGGCCGGTCCAACGACCAGCGGCCGCGCGCGCTCGATCTCGCGTTAGCTGGCACACTGGCACCCCGCCTTTGGTTGCTGAGCCTGTTAGCCGCGGCCGAGGGCGACATGCAGCTGGCGTGGGACTATCACAACCGGGCCGCCGATTTGCTGATAGACTTCTTCCGCAAAGAGTGCCAACACCGCGGCCTTGACGCAGGCCCTCACACGTCGCTCGTCCGACTATGCAGCCTTCTAGTAAGCGACGGGGCCGCGGGCCTAGAGTCCATCGTGGTGAAGGTGCGTGAGCATCTGCTGTACCGGACGCAGCTCCTTCGCATCGCGCGTGACCTGGACGCGGCCGAGCGAACGTTGGCCCTGGCTGCTACCCTGCCGGACTACCAGTTCGCCGATGAGTCGCGCCTGGACTTCGTCGAACCGATGGAGCGTCTGCGAATCGCGATCGCCCGTGGTCACTTCGCCGCAGCACTGTCCGCTGCCGACGAAGCCCAACGGCACACCGGCCCGTGCCATTTCGAGCGCTACCCCGATCACCCGCCGATCGGCGTCCTCGCCCGGGTCGAGCTGCAATTCCTCCGCGGCGTCGCCCTCGCTGGCCTCGACCCCGACGACCCCGACGCCCTGAGTCTGATCGAATCGGCCATCGAAATCGTGCATGAATCCGCGGCCTCGCTGTCGGAAGAGCAGCGAGAGCGGTTCCTGACGCGTATCGCCGATTGGCACGGTGTTACGGAGCAACTGCGGTGATCAAACGGTCCTTCTTGCTGTCACGCACTGGGAGATACGAATAATGTTCAGTTGGCACCTTCTCCGTCTCGTCGCTTTGGCCGTTGTCACACTGCCAGCCGTGGAAACCACCGGACGGGAAACGCAGCCCCAGTGCCTCGTGATTCTCCCTAGGAGCAGCGAGCTCGCGAGTTTGCCGCGGGGGCTGGAACCTCCCAAACCAGGTCAGCCGAGCGCTCAGGGTGGCCTGGC
>JAJDDC010000060.1 GCA_029260515.1 Phycisphaerales bacterium
GCGGGCAGGAAGCCCATCCGCGCGAGGAACGCGGTCGCGTCGATGATCTCTTCGAGTGTGAACGCGTCGAGTTCGGGCGGGGCGTTGTCGGCGGACTTGAGCAGGGCGGGCGAGGTGTAGCGCCCGTTGTCGGACGCGGCGTGGCGTGCAGCGGCTGCGAACGTGGCTTCGGCGGCCTCGAAGAGTCGGTCGGCGTCGAGCGGGACGGGGTTGAGATTGTTGGTGCGGTTGTTCATGGCTCGTGCTCCTTTCGCGTGGGGTGAGCCTGCAGATACAACAACTCTGCGCGAGCGGTCATTCCTCTCAGCGTGTTTGCGGGTCTTGATTGCGGTTTGGGGGGGCGATTCCGCCCCTGTTACGCCTCGATGAGGCGGGCGTCGCGCCAGGCGGGGAACTCGGCCCGCCACGTACGCACGGCGGTCGGGTCGATCTCGACGCTCAGGACGCCGATCTCGTCGCCCAGCTCGCCCAGGACCTCGCCCCTGGGCGAGACGGCGATCGTGCCCCCGACGTAGTTGAGGTGGGGGTCGGCGCCCGTGCGGTTGGCGGCCAGGACGAACGCCTGGTTCTCGATCGCTCGTGCGATCACCAGCGCGCGCCACTGGTGCTGGCGGGCGTCGGGCCAGTTGGCGGCGACCGCCATGACCTCGGCGCCCCGGAGCATGGCCTTGCGGTACAGCTCGGGGAATCGGATGTCGTAGCAGACCGAGGGGCAAACCCTGAGCGCGTCGTCCGAGCCAGGGGCGGGCCAGTCGAAGAGGACGATCTCGTCGCCTGGAGTAAAAGCCTCGGGCTCTTTGCCGAAGGAGAAGGGGTGGATCTTCTTGTAGTCGCCCAGCACTCGTTGGGCGGGCGCCGCGACGGTGAGGTTGTTCGTCGCCAGTGCGCAGTGGCAATCGCGGACCGGGCGCCCTGCGAGCACGATCGCGCCCAGGTCGTCGGCGAGGGCGAGGATGTACTCGAGCGTCCTGGGCGCGGCGGGTGTTGTGGTGTCAATATTCAATGAAAAACCAACCGCGAACATCTCGGGCAGCAGCACCAGGTCGCCCGGCTCGATCTTTGTCGGTCCCAGGAGGCGGTCGATGTACCGGAAGTTTTCTTCCGGGTCCTCCCACGCCGTGTCGGGTTGCACCAGGTGAGCGCGCATGTCATGACGATAGCGGGCGGCGCCCGATGGTGACGCAACCGGGGGGGCGCGGCGGGTGTACGATCTGGTCGGTGGGAGCGTCAGGGGATCAGGAAGGCGGGGCGGTCATGGTCGGCGTTCGGTTTCACAGGGGGGACGAGGATCACGGGGGCGGCGGGGGGCGGCGCCCGCGGGTGCTGCTGGCGAGCAGGTCGCAGCGGCGGCGCGAGCTGCTCGAGGCGCACGGCTTCGATTTCCGCGTGGTCGAGAGCGGGGTGGACGACGCGCTGCTGCTCGCCGACGACCGCGATGCGCCCGGGTGGGTGATGTCGCTGGCGTTCCTGAAAGCGGCCGCGGCCCTGGCGAGGCACGGGGGCGATGATTGGGCGACGCTGGTGCTCGGTGCGGACACGGTCTGCGTCGTGGACGGCGTGATGCTGGGCCAGCCGCTCGACGAGGGCGAGGCGGCGCGGATGATTACGAAGATGAGCGGGCGCGGGCACGAGGTGCTCACGGGTGTGGCGCTGGTGTGCCCCCGGACGCGCCGGCGCGAGCTGTTCTTCGATCGGGCGAGTGTGAACGTCGGTGAGATCACGGGCGCGATGCTCGACGAGTACCTGGCGACCGGGATGTGGCGGGGCAAGGCGGGCGGGTACAACCTGCGCGAGCGGATCGACGCGGGCTGGCCCGTCGAGTACGAGGGCGACGCGACCTCGATCATGGGCCTGCCGATGGAGTCGCTGGCGGGGTGGGTCGAGGCGTTCTTTGCGGCCTCCTCGGACGCGGCCTGATCGGGCTGGGCGTGTCGTCCCGGGGCACGGTCCGAGAAGCGGGGGGCGTCGAGATTCGGTCGCCGGGCCGCGGGGCGTGGGGTAATCTCGACGTGTGAACGATGCGAGCACAATCGCGCCCGTGTGGCTGGTCCTGCCGATCGCTGCGGTGGCGTTGATCGTGACGGCCGGCCATCTTCAGGCCATGTGGGAGGCGGGGCGACGCGGGCTCGTGCCGTCCAGCCGCGTGCGCATCCGCACGGCCAACGGCTTCGCGATGATGCTGACCACATGCCTTGCGGCGTACGGGTTCGGTATTGTGACGCCCGAGAGGGCGGGGATGTTTGTGCTGGCGTGGTCCGCGGTCGCGGGGCTGATCGGGATCGTCGTGATGCTGGCGGTGATCGATGTCTTGAACACGATGCGGCTGACGTGGGAGACGGATCGCGAGGCGCGCCGGGTGCTCCGCGACCGGGTGGCGCGCGAGCTGGGCGAGATCGGACAGGGCGGGGCGGGGCTACGCTTGCCCCATGACGACGCCGGCGAGGGCTGAGCCGCGGTCCGGGCCGGTCCCGGGTCTCCTGGGACGCGCGCTGGCGGGCGTGTACGCACGAGAGATGGTCAGGCGGAACCGGCGCTACGACGCGGGCGTGGGTGTCGCGCGCGTCGGGCGCCCTGTGATCTCGGTCGGGAACCTGTCGGTCGGGGGGACGGGCAAGACCCCGCTGGTGACGTGGATCGTGCGCCGATTGCTCGACGAGGGGCGGCGCCCGTGCATCGCGATGCGGGGGTACCGGGCCAAGGGCGGGATCGCGGACGAGGCGGCGATCTACCGCAGGCGGTTCCTGGAGCTGGCGATCGTGGCGCAGCCGGATCGGACGCGGGGGCTCGAGGAGCTGTTCGCGACGGGCGAGGGCCAGCGCGTGGACTGCGTCGTGCTCGACGACGGGTTCCAGCACAGGCGGATCGCGCGGGACCTGGACATTGTGCTCGTGGACGCGTCGCGGTCGGCGTTCGATGATGCGCTGCTGCCCGCGGGGTGGCTGCGCGAGCCGGTGGCGTCGCTGGCGCGGGCGGACGCGGTTGTCGTGACGCACGCCGAGCACGTGGGGGCGCGGGTGGACGAGCTGCGCGCGCGCCTGATGGAGGCCGCCCCCGGCGCACCGATCAGCGTGACGCGGCACGAGTGGGGGGGGCTGGACGTGCAGCGGCGCGAGGAGGACGAGTCGCACGATCTGGCGTGGCTCGACGGGCAGCGGGCGCTTGCTGTGTGCGCGATCGGGAACCCGGACGCGTTCCTGGCCGAGGCGGGGCGGGTGCTGGGCGATCGGCTCGTGGGAGCGATCACCATGCGCGATCACGACCGGTACGCGGCCGGGACGGTGCAGAGGCTGATCCGGCGGGCGCGGTCGCTGGACGCGGACGTGATCCTGACGACGGAGAAGGACTGGGTGAAGCTGGCGCGGGTGCCCGCGGGCGAGTGGCCCTGCGCCGTTGCCCGCCCACGCCTGGAGCTGACCTTTGCCGATGGCGAGGGGGAGTTGGGGCGGCTGGTCAGTGCGGCGGCACGCGGGGACCGGGCGGGCCGGGCGGGCGGGAGCCCGTAGACTTCGCGAGGGGTTCGATCGGGCCAGGCACGCGGGATAGCGGATGAATGAGCTGCTCGACAGGCTGGGGTCTTGGAAGGCGTTCCGGGCGGTGGTGGTCGGCGACTTCATGCTCGACCAGCTCGTGTTCGGGGACGCCGAGCGTCTGAGCCAGGACGCGCCGGTGCCCGTGCTGCGGGTTGTCCGCCAGGAGGACCGGGCGGGCGGGGCGGCGAACCTGTGCCTGGACCTCGCGGCGATGCGTGGGCGGGTGACGGCGCTGGGTGTGGTCGGCGCCGACGCGGAGGGCGTTGCGCTGCGTGCGGCGCTGGAGCGCGAGGGCGTCGAGGCGGGCGGGCTCGTGGTCGATGGGTCGAGGCCGACGACCGTGAAGCGGAATCTCATCGGCCTGGCGCAGGCGCGGCACCCCCAGAAGATGTTCCGGATGGACATCGAGTCCAACGGGGCCCTGGGTCCCGAGGCCGAGGCGGCGCTGTTGTCGGCGTTCGACCGGGCGCTGGCGGGCGCGGACGTGGTGTGCCTCGAGGATTACAACAAGGGTGTGTGCTCGGTCGGTGTGTGCGAAGAGGTCATCCGGCGCGCGAGGGCGGCGGGCGTGCCCGTGCTCGTCGATCCGGCGTCGATCGAGGACTACGCGAAGTACGCGGGCGCGTCGGCGATCACGCCCAACCGCAACGAGGCCGAGCGGGCGACAGGGCTCAAGACCTGCCCGGAGGCGAGCGCGGGCGAGAACGCGAAGGTGGCGCGGGCGCTCATGGAGCCCCTGGGCCTCGAGGCGGTGGCGCTCACGCTCGATCGGCACGGGGCGCTGCTGCTGACGGGCGAGGGGCTCGAGCGGATCCCGACGGTGGCGCGGGACGTGTACGACGTGACGGGCGCGGGAGACATGTTCCTGGCGGGGCTGGCCGCGGGGCGGGCCAACGGGCTGGGGTGGGGCGACTGCGTCCGCCTGGCGAACGCGGCGTCGGGGCTCGAGGTCGAGGTGTTCGGCGTCGTCCCGATCCCGATCGAACGGATCCACCAGGAGATCCTCTCGCAGCAGATCGGTCACGAGGGGACGCTGCTCACTCGCGAGCAGGCGCTGGTGCGCGTCGCGGCGGTGCGGGGCGCCGGGAAGCGGGTCGTGTTCACCAACGGGTGCTTTGACGTCTTGCACGCGGGGCACGTCGCGCTGCTGGAGGCGGCGGCGTCGGAGGGCGACTTCCTGCTCGTCGCGATCAACTCGGACGACTCGGTCCGCGCGTACAAGGGCCCGACGCGCCCGGTAAACACGCAGGACGACCGGGCGGCGGTGCTCGGGGCGCTGAGCGCTGTCGATGCGGTGGTGGTGTACGACGAGCAGACGCCCGTCGAACTGCTCGAGGAGGTCCGCCCGGACGTGCTGGTCAAGGGCGGGGAGTACGGCGAGGGCGAGGTCCAGGGCGAGGGGCTCGTGACGGGGTACGGCGGGCGTGTCGTCCGCGTGCCCATGCGCGCGGGGCTGAGCTCGAGCGAGATCCTGCGCCGGATGGGCAAGCCAGAGGCGGCGCGTGAGGACTCGGCGGAGGTCCACGCGGCGTACATCGCGGACCGGACGCGGGCGGGCGGGTCCGGTCGGGCGTGAAAGCGGGCGGGGAGCCCAAGGTTGCAAGCCGCCCGGGGCGATGGCCGATATCCGGGCATGGGCACGAGCCGACCAGGGCGTTGTGTGCATGTCGCGATCGTGCAGTCGCCGTACGCGGACTCGATTCTGAGCGGCGAGAAGACAATCGAGGCGCGGTTCGCGCGGGCTCGGAGGGCTCCGTATGGGCGGGTCCACGCAGGCGAGCGTTTGTACTTCAAGCGGTGCTCGGGGGGGTACTTCGCGGTCGCGGAGGTTGTGCGGGTGTTGATGCTGGCGGAGTTGAACCCGGTCGCGGTGGGGGACGTGCGCGACGCGTTCGACGATCGGATCCGTGGGATGGACGCGTTCTGGGAGGCTGCGGGCGATCGGCGGTACGCGACGCTCGTGACGTTCGCGGGGGTCGTCGCGCTTGATGCGGGGCCCGATCTGGACAGGTGGGCCCGCGGGGCGCGCCGGTCGGGGTGGCACGCGTTGCCGGATCGGGCGGATCCGGAACGGGGGCGGCAGAGGGTGGCGTGAGGGCGAAGGCGGACTGGCGGGACGCCTGTCCTGCGGGCTGTCAGCGCCAGTCGATGACGATTTTGCCGAACTGGTCGCCCGCCTCGAGGCGGCGGTAGGCGTCCACGCATTCGTCCGGGGTGAAGACCTTGTCCACGACCGGGGCGAGTGCGCCGACGCGAAAGAGGGCGGCGATCTCGCGGAACTCGTCGTTGGACCCCATGGTCGAGCCGAGGATGCGGAGCTGGTTCCAGAAGAGGCGGGCGAGGTCGGTGGTTGCGTCGGGCCCGGTGGTGCACCCGGGGGTGACGTACGCGCCGCCCCGGGCGAGGGATTTGATGCACGAGAGGTGGGTTGCTTTTCCGACCGAATCGACGGCCATGTCCACGCCGCGCTTGCTGGTCCAGGCCCGGACGTCGCGGGACCAGTCCTGGCCCGAGTCCAGGACGCACAGGTCTGCGCCGAGGTCCGCGGCGCGGTCGAGCTTCCACTGGTGGCGGCTTGTGACGGCGACGGGGCAGGCGAGGTGTTTGGCGATCGCGAGTGCGCTGGTCGCGACGCCGCCGCCGATGCCGGTGATGAGGACGCTCTGGCCAGGGCGGAGGTCGCCCTTTGTGACGATCATGGAGTAGGCGGTAAGGGCGCAGAGGCCGAAAGCGGCGGCGTTGATGGGGTCTGCGTCGCCCACGTCGGCGAGGTTGGCGGCGGGGGCATTGAACAGCTCGGCGTGTGCGCCCGGTGAGCGGTGCTCGCCGATGAGCTCGTAGGTGGGGGGGGTGTGGGACGCGGGCGGGTCGCCCGGTCGCGGGGGGGGCGAGACGTCGATCGCGGCGTTGTAGATGACGCGCCGCCCGAGCCAGGCCTCGTCCACACCATCGCCGACGGCTTCCACGATCGCGCACCCGTCACAACCGGAGACGCGCGGATAAGTGAGTTCGAGTCCCGGCACGCCCCGTCCGACCCAGAGGTCCATGTGGTTGAACGCGGAGCAGAGCGTGCGGAGCTGTGCTTCGCCTGGAGGGGGCGGGGGCGGGTTCGGGAACTCGGGCGCAAGCTGGATGTTGTCGGCGACGGGGGCGCCCTGCCTGGTAACGACGACGGCTCGCATACGACGAGTGTACGCCGCGCAGAAAAACGCCCGCCAGGGGGTGGCGGGCGTGTTCACCGGTCGCACGCGCTGACGCGTCGTGCGGCCGGGGAGGAGTACGCGTGCGTCGGCTACGGGCAGCCCGAACCGAATGCCGTGAGGAAGGCGACGACGTCGGAGAAGTCCCATTGGCCCATGGGCTCGGCGATGTCGGCCTCGGGGCTCATCGTGCCGAATGCTGTGAGGAAGGCGACGACGTCGGAGAAGTCGAGCTGGCCGAAGGGTTCGGCGAGGTCGGCGTCGTTGCAGCCGGCGGCGACGGGGATCATGGCGTAGGCGCGGACCTCGCCGTTGAGCACGCCGGTGCCGACGATGACGCCGTCCTCGCTGATGCCGGTCGCGGAGCTGGAGGTGTTCATGTTCAGGTCCCAGCCCGTGCCCTCGGGGAGCAGGTCGGCGATGGCGTAGGTGGTCGTCCCGTCGTAGAGGAAGGGGACGGCGAAGACGCCCCCGGCGTTGCCGACGACCCAGCCGTCGGAGTTGGCGTCGCGCCCGGAGCCGGAGGTGGCGCCCGGGGGGAGCGGGATCTCGATGGACCCGCCGGCCTGGGTCCAGACGAAGGGCGTGCCCGAGCCCTGGTTCATCATGGAGCTGCCGGTGACGTGCCCGGCGTTACTCATGCCGAAGCAGAGCGTGCCGTTGTCGCCCGGGAGTGGATCGACGAGGGCGGCGGTACCAGCGACCGAGTCGTAGACCATGCCCGCGTTGACGGCGGCGTTGTTTGGGTCGAGACCAGTGCCGGCGACGAGGCCCGCGTCGTTGATGGCGTAGGCGGTGGTCATGAAGCTGCCGTTGGAGGTCGTGGTGGTGATGAGCGTGCCGACGCCGTCGGCGTAAATACATGCGCGTTCGAGGGAGCCGCCGTTGACAGAACCGACGGCGACGCCCGAGGCGTTGACGCCGTTGGCGCGTCCGAGTGTCTGGCCCGCGGGCAGGGGCAGCTGCGAGACGACGCCGTTGTCCCAGACGAGTGGCAGAGGGCTGGAGCCGAAGAACGTTGCCGCGCCCGTGCCGACGACGAGGCCCGCGTCGTTGGCGGCGTTGGAAACGGAGTAGGCGCGGGCGGGCGAGGCGAGGTCGGGCAGGTCGGTCCGCCCGCCGCCCTCTGTCCACGAGTACGCGGCGCTGCCCGAACCACCAAGTGAGCGGCCGACGGCGACGCCCCCGGGCGAGACGCCGAAGCCCTGGGAGCCGGAGTCGCCGACGTTGACGATGCCGATGTCGATGATGGTGTAATCGGGGGGCGTGGCGATGGCGGGGGCGGCGATGGCGAGGGCCGCGGCGAGCGGGGCGGTACGACGTGCGGACGCGGGCATACTCAATCTCCTCGGAGACCCGGTTCGGGCGTTTGTCTGGCGCGGGCCTGGGCATTGATCGCCGGGCTCGGCGTTGGTCAGCGTAGATGTGCGGGCTTCAAATTGCAATAAATTACACTCTTGATCCGCAAATTCTTCGTGGTACTCTGCTCGCGATCTCGTGAGGGCTTGGGCGGCATGACGACGGCGGCGGACATCCGTGACGGGGGCGGGCTGGGCCCCGAGAGTCTCGGGGAACGGGTGCGTCCGGTCGGCGTCGAGTTGATTGGGGCGATGGGTGTGTTGCTCGGCGCCATCCCGGGTTCGCCGCACCGCCCGACGGATCTGTCTCGGCGGCTGGGTCTGAGCCGGGTGATCCTGAGCCGGGTGCTCGGCGCCATCGATTGCGGGGATCCCATCGAGGCGCTCGAGCGATTCCCTGGTCCGGATTCTCTTCGTTCGCTGGTTGTCGCGGCGGGCGAGGGCGGGGGGGCGCCGTCTTCGGTGCTCGTGCGGGCGGACGCGGCGATCGACCGGTTCGCGGAGCTGATCCGGGAGGACTTCGGCACGCGCGGGGCGTTGACCGCGGCGATCAGTGCGCAGCGCCCGGAGTTGCAGCAGCGTCTCGTGCTTTCGGGGCGGTACCAGGTGTATCAGGGGATGCGCCAGATCCTGGGCGTCGAGGCGGACACCTGGCTCACCTCGATGATGTTCGTGCCGTCCGCGGACGACGACGAGATGCTGGAGGTGACCTCGATCCACGGCGCCCTGGGGATGCGGCGTCTGCGCCCGGACGTGGGCGTGCACTTCACGTTCGGGGCGCCCGGGCACGCGGAGGACCCCGGCAACCTCTCGTCGGGACCGGTGGACCTGCGCGAGTTTTACGAGCACGACCCGGCGGGGATCGAGTCGTTTGTGTCGGGCGGGCAGCTCGTGCACCGGCTGGCGGACGACCGGCTCGGGCGGCACGCGACGGTGGACATGCTCGCGGTGAGCCACAACGCGAGGGGGTCACGCCGGTACGCGACGGCGGAGCGCCCGAAGGGTGGCGTGGTGGTGTTCCCTGATGTGCCCGTGAAGACGATGATCTGCGACGCCCTGGTGCACGAGGACGTGTTCCCGGGGGCGGAGCCCGAGCTGATGGTGTTTAACCCCGGGCCGCGTGGGCCGGCGAATCCGGTGGACCCGGCGCGGGAGATCGACCGGGTCGAGGTCCCCGAGTGTGTCGAGTCGCTGGGGTTGTCGGCGGACCGTTTCATGCTCGCCGAGGCGCCGCGGTACCGTGAGATCGTGGAGCGAGTGTGCGCGCACTTCGGGCGCGACGTTGGGCGGCTGTGCGTGCACCGGCTGCGGATGAGCTACCCGGTGCACGGGTTCCAGTTTGTGATGGCTTTCGAGGCGCCGGCGCGGGGCGGCTGAGCAACCCGGCGCAACCGCCGCGGGCGCATAAAAAAAAGCCCCTCGCTTGCGCGGGGGGCATTTGGTTGAACGTGGTATGTCGTCGCGCGGGTCAGCGCTGGACGGTCTTCTGTCCCTCGACGTGCTTCATGCCGCGGCGGCGGTCGCGGAGGCGGCGGCTCTTGCCGACGCGGTCGCGGAGGAAGTAGAGCTTGGCGCGGCGGGCGTCGGCGCGTCGGACGACCTCGAACATGGAGATCGAGGGCGTGTGCAGGGGCCAGGTCCGCTCGACGCCGATGTCGTCCACGACGCGGCGGACGGTGATCATCTCGTTGATGCCGCGACCCTTGCGGGAGATGAGCACGCCCTGGAAGACCTGGATCCGCTCCTTCTCGCCCTCGCGGATGCGGACGTGGACGTTGAGGGTGTCGCCGACGTCGAAGCGCGGGATGTCGGTCTTGAGCGCGTCGGCGTTGACTGACTCGATGAGCTGCTGCGTGCCCATGGCGGGGACCCCTCGGGGGCTGGAGGCGGGTTGGCCCCCTCCCGGCTCGCCCGGGGGGGGACCCGAAGGGTAGGCGGGGGCGGGCGTTGGGTCTTCTCAGGCCGGGTTACGCCAGGCCAGAGCGGGCCGGGGGCAGGAGCAGAACGGCGATCGTAACGAGCGAGAGGAGCGTGCCGAAGGGCAGGTACCAGAGTGTGAGGGCGGCCATGACCAGGAGGGTCCACCAGGCGGGGGCCCTGGGCGACGCGGCGAAGAAAATGGAGGCGGCGACAAGGGCGAGCCCCAGAACGATGTGGACGCCCATGAAGAGCGTGGACCTCGGGTCGAGGCCGACGCCCTCGACGAGGCGGGACCAGGGGCCGAGCTGGCCGGCGAACCTTCCCGTCTTGGGTGTGACGTAGTCGCCACTGAGAAGTGCGTGCGAGCCGTCGAAGGCGAGCCAGGCGCCGAGGAAGACGCTGGCGCCGACGGCGATGTACCCGGACCAGTGCATGGGTGTCAGTCTACATCCGTGACTCGCGTGGAGTCGCCCGACGAGCCCCTCGCGCGAGCGAGGGGAACCGGTAGCATCCGCGGATGCCGGTCCTCGCGTACATCCTGACATGGACGACGTACGGGAGCTGGCTCCACGGCGACGTACGAGGGTCGGTCGATGATGGGCACAACTCCCCGGGTCATGAGCACTTGTCAGAGGATGCGAGCCGGCATGCGCGGATGCGCCAAAGATTGGTGGAGCCCGTGTTCTGGATGGGCGACCGCCAACGGTCGAGC
Source organism: Phycisphaerales bacterium (assembly GCA_029260515.1). Classification (GTDB taxonomy): domain Bacteria; phylum Planctomycetota; class Phycisphaerae; order Phycisphaerales; family UBA1924; genus JAJRXR01. Next base: position 10,721 of record JAJDDC010000060.1, read on the forward strand.
GTTGCCGAGGCGATCAGAGATCACGCCGAGTTTCGTGGCTGGCGGATCCACGCGGTCAGCGTGAGAACCAATCACGTGCATGTCGTTGTGAGCGCGAACAAGGCGCCCGAAGACGTTGTCCGGGAGTTCAAGAGTTGGGCGACAAGACGGTTGCGTGAGGAAGACCTGATCGGCGCCAGGACGCGCGTGTGGACCAGAATGGGAAGTACGCGGTGGATCGGCTCCGCGGCGTCGTTGGCGGCGGCGGTCGATTACGTCTCGCGGTTCCAGTAGGAGAGGGGAAGCATGCGCATCCCGGGTCCCCCAGCTTGCGCTGGGGGCTCGTCTGTCGGGGGTTAGCGGTTCGGAGGGAGCAGGTCCGGGCGGCGGTCGCGGGTGCGCCGGGCCATCTGCTCGAGGCGCCAGCGTGCGACGGCGGCGTGGTCGCCCGAGAGCAGGACATCGGGCGCCTCGAGCCCCTCCCAGACGCGCGGGCGGGTGTAGTGGGGGCAGTCGAGCAGGCGTGCGTCATCCGGGACGCCCAGCTCGCGTTTCCACTTGGCCAGGAGTTTGGGGGGCAGGGGTGAGCCGTCGGGGTCGGTGGTGGGGGGAAGGGCGAACGAGTCCTGGTGCGCGGAGGCGTTGTCGCCGAGCACGCCCGGGACGAGGCGGGTGATCGCGTCGATGAGGATCATGGCGCCCAGCTCGCCCGAGGAGAGGATGTAGTCGCCGACGGAGAGTTCGAGCGGGTCGAGCTTGTTGATGACGCGTTCGTCGATGCCCTCGTAGTGCCCGGCGACGACGAGCAGGCGGGGCTCGCGGGCGAGTTGTTCGACGAGTGGCTGGTCGAGGCGTCGGCCCTGGGGCGTCATCAGGATGCGCTTGGCCGGGCGGGGGTCGAGCGACTCGGCGTGGATGGTCGCGTCCCAGAGGGGCTGGCACATCATGACCATGCCGGGGCCGCCGCCGAAGGGGCGGTCGTCGGTCTTGTCGTGCTTGTTGTCGGCGAAGTCGCGGATGTTGGTTGCGTGGAGGTCGAGGAGGCCTGCGGCGCGGGCGCGGCCGGGGATGGAGACGGCCATCGCCGCGGGCGCCTCGGCGGCGAACATTTCGGGGAACGTCGTCAGGACGTCGATCCGGATGGGGGCGGGGGTGTCCACGGGTCATCCTTGGCCTGGGGGCGCAGAAACGGCGAAAAATTCTTCGGCGTCGTGGAGGGGGCGTGGAAAGAACGTGCACATCCGGGCCCGGGGTGGTGACAAGCCTGCGCACTTCTGGTGGCCGAGGCGGGGAGAAACTGTCGGCGGATTGGCCCCGGTTGCGAACGACTTGCGGCCCGCGGCGGACGCGGTAGATTGCCGCTGTCGAGCCGAGCACGGCGGTGAGAGCCACCGGGTAAGGCACGGCTGCGGGCGGCAGCCCAAAGAGGTGGAGTCGCGTCCTGCCAGACGCGGCGAGGCGGCCCCGGCGGGGCCCGGACAACGCCACGGCTCGGAGCGTCAGGATCCCGGGAGACCGGGCGGCGGACCGAACCCTGGTCCGGGACCAACCCCGTCAGAGGATGCACGCCGACACCGACGCGGCGGACTGGTCGTCCGCGTCGGCCTCGCCAGGAGCCCTTCGGGGGTCTGATGCGAGGGAAAAGAACCCGGCCTCGTGCACTGAGGTCGGGCCCGGGGAAGCGCCGGTCATGCGAGACCGGTGGTGGAAACGGGCGAAGCGCCGCTCGCCGGGAAGGCCCGGTGGGATCGAGCGACCCTCGGGTCGTCACGAACCGCCGGAAACCGACCGGGCGAAACGGGAGGCGCCAACGACACGGCCTCGAACTCCGCGCGGGTTCGAGGCCGCGATCGTTTTTGGACCAGACCGCCGGGTCAGTTCTCTCCCAGAGCGGCGAGTCAGCGTATTGGCGCCTGGATTCTCGATCGTGCGCATCAGGATGGGCGGTGTCGTGACGGGCGCCGGCGTGCCGGCGACGCTGGCTGGAAGGGGTGACGGATGGCGGTACGCGCGTGGGCACGGACAGTGATTGCGGCGATCTGCATGGGCGCTCTGGTTACGCCGGGGTACTCGCGGGCTGAAGGCGAGTGGGCGGGCGGGTTGACGGACCCGAGGGTCGTCGAGTTTCGCGTGGAGTCGGGCGTGCTCGGGGAGTCGAGGCCGGTGCGTGTGTATCTGCCGCCGGGGTACGCCGGGTCGGACGAGCGGTACTTCACGGTCTACGTGCTGGACGGGGAGCAGAGCTTCTACTCCACGGCGGGGGTCGCGGACGCGCTGTACCAGAGCGGGTACCCGAAGCTGCTGGTGGTCTCGATCCCGAACGTGGCGAGGTCGCGCGATCTCACGCCCTCGGCGTGGCAGGACGCGCACGACGGCGGCGGCGCGGACAATTTCCTGCGGTTCCTGCGCGACGAGCTGCGGGCGGAGATCGGCGGGCGTTTCCGGGTGAGCGGGTACCGCGTGCTGGTCGGGCACTCGTTCGGGGGGTTGTTCGCGACGCACGTGATCACGACCGATCCCGGGGCGTTCGACGCGTACGTGAGCATCTCGCCGTCGGTGTTCTACGACGGGTACAAGCCGCTCGACGACCTGGTGCGTTCGTTCGGGCGCGACCCGGGTCAGCGGCTCGGCCTGTACGTCGCGATGGGGGCGGAGCCGGGCGTGGAGGGGGACGGGATCCATCGCCTGTACTCGGCGTTGGCGCAGGGGGCGCCACCCTGGCTCGACTGGCGGTTCGAGCGTTTCCCGCGCGAGACGCACTCGTCGGCGCCGATTGTCGCGACGCTCGACGGGCTGCGCTGGGTGTTCCGCGACTGCGTGATGAGCGAGCAGCAGCTCGCGGGCGGGCTGGGGGCTGTGCGGGAGCACTACGTGGCGATATCGGGGCGTTTCGGCAAGCGTATGCGCCCGCCGCAGCGTGTGCTGGCGAACCTGGGGTTCGCGCAGATCGAGACGGGCGAGCTGGACGAGGCGGAGCGGACGTTCGTGTACTTCGTCGAGGTCTACCCGGGGATGATCCTGGGGTACGACGCGTTGGCGGAGGTCCACATCCGTCGGGGCGAGACCGAGGAGGCGATCGCGATGCTCGAACGCGTGCTCGAGCTCGAACCTGGGTACGGCGATGCCGCGGCGCGGCTTCGCGAGCTGCGCGGCGAGTGACGGGGTCGAAGGAACCGACCGGGCGAACCGGGGGCCCCGCTCGGCTCCGAGGCCGCGATCGTCATCGGGCTCGGTGGAATGACACGCGCGCACAATAAAAAAAGCCCCTCGCTTGCGCGAGGGGCTTGATGATTCTTCGGTTGGCGAGTCGAGCGGGAGGTTTATTCGCCCTCGGTCTTCTCGGCGTCGCCCTCGGCTGACTCCTCGGACTTCGCGGCCTCGGCGGCCGCGGCTGCGGCGGCTTCCTCGTCCGCCTTCTTCTTGGCGGCCTGGGCCTTGTCCTCGGCGGCCTTGGCGGACTCGACCGCGCTCTCGGCGTCGGCGGCGGCCTTGGTCGCGCCGGCAACGTCGGCCTTGGCGACCGCGTCCTGGGTCGCCTTGAGGGCGGCGGCGGCCTTGGCCTGGTAGTCGCCGAGGCTGGCCTCGGCCTTGGCCGACATCTCGGCGATGGCGGCGACGGCGCCCTCGGCCTTCTTCAGCGAGACTTTGGCGGCGACGCGGGCGTTGGCCTCGGCGCGGCGCTTCTCCCAGGCGGCCCGCATCTTGTCGGGCAGCAGCTCGTGCTTGGCCAGCAGGTCCTCGACGGTCTCGGTCGGTCGGGCGCCCTGGCTGAGCCAGTACTGGATGCGCTCGCCCTTGAGCTCGATCTGCTTGGACTCGTCGGTGGCGAGGGGGTCGAACCAGCCGAGGGCCTCGATGACGCGCCCGTTGCGGCGGGTGCGCTGGTCGATGGCGCTGATGCGGTAAAAGGGGCGGTGCCGGCGGCCGAGACGCTGCATGCGGATGCGGACCATGTGGGAGTCTCCAACTATGCGGGCCGCGTGCGGCGGCCGGCGGACCTGTCCCCGGGCTGGCCGGCGGGCGTGGTGGCCCGTGATCCGGCTTTGTCCCTCGACGCGGCGACCATCGCGGCGTCTGTGTACTCGGGGGCAGGGATTGTTGGGCGAGGGGGTGGTGGAATCCACCCGGGGTGGGCCGCACGCAGGCCTCGGGGTGGGCATTCGTGCGGCTGGGGGGGGGGGCGGTGTCGGCTATTCTTGGGCGGGAGTACCGTGAGGGGTCGGCGGGGGCCGGTTCGGGCGCGGGGGAGCGTGGGGAGGCGCCTGATGCCGCACGAAGCGTTTATTAGCTACTCGCAGCAGGACAAGAACGCGGCGGACGCGGTGGTGTCGCACCTGGAGCGTTCGGGGATCGCGTGCTGGATGGCGCCCCGGGACATCCTGCCCGGTGCGAGTTGGCCCGATTCGATCGTGCGCGCGTTGGGGAGCTGCCGGGTGCTGGTGGTGGTGTTCTCGTCGCACACGAACGCGTCGGGGCACGTGCGTCGCGAGATCGAGCTGGCGGTGAAGCGTGGCGTTCCAGTGGTGCCGGTGCGGATCGAGGACGTGACGCCGGAGGGGGAGCTGGAGTTCTTCCTGAGCTCGTCGCACTGGATGGACGCGATCACGCCCCCGATCGAGAAGCACATCTCGGACCTGGCGAGGAAGATCCGGATGTTGGTGGACCCGGAGGGGGCGGCGAAGGGCGTGGCGCCCGTTCCCGAGCCCGCGGGCGGGGCGCCCGACGCGGAGCCCGCGGATGACGGGGTGGCGGTGCTCTGGCCCCGGGACAACGCGACCAGGCTGGTGATGCTTGCGGGCGGGGTCGTCGCGTTGCTGGTGATGATCGGCGGGGGCTGGGCGATCACCAGGACGTTCGGGGTGGGCGGTGGGAACGGCGGGCGGGAGGTCCTTGGCGCTGGGCTGGACATCGACTCGCGGACGCTGGCGGACTTCAAGGAGTACTCGGCGTTGCGTCAGAGCGGCGCGACCGAGGACTACCTTGCCGAGCGCGGCCCGGTCCGGTTCCAAGCGTGGTCGCGGGCGGCCGAGCAGGGTCACCCCAGGGCGCAGTTCCTGGTGGGGATCATGTACTCGGACGGGATAGGCGTCGCGAAAGACGACGAGCGCGCGATGGAGTTGTTCAAGCTGTCGGCGGATCAGGGTGACCCGGCGGGTGTCAACGCCGTGGGCTGGATGTACGACAACGGCAAGAGTGTCCCGGCGGACGACGAGCTGGCGTTGGCGTACTACCGCGAGGCCGCGGAGATGGACGACAGCATCGCGATGGCGAACCTCGGGTACAGCTACCGCTACGGGTACGCGAATCTGCCGGCGGACCTGGCCGCGTCCGTCTCGTGGTACGAGCGGAGTGCGGCGTTGGGTCACCGGGGGGCGATGTGGTCGTTGTCGCGGCTCTACCTCCAGGGCGGCGAGGGGCTGGCCAAGGACGAAAAGGCGGCGAGGAAGTGGATGGACCGGGCGGTCGCGAACGCGGAGCCCTACGCGGTCGCCGAGACGGTGATCACGCCGCTGATCGAGAAGCTCGACGCGTACACGCAGGCCGTCGCGGACGGGAAGTCGACAACCCGCCTGGAGCGTGACCTGGGCAGGCTCGTGAAGCGGTACGAGGGCCTGGGCCTCCGGTCGCAGCTTGGTGTGCTGGGCGACTGGCGTGTCGTGCAGCGGATGACGCGGGTCGGCGAGCTCGACGAGGGCGACCCGGTCCGCGGGACGGTTGAGGGGATGACACAGAACCTGGTCGAGCAGTACGCGGCGTCGCCACGCATCGTCCGCTCGAGGTTTTTCCGGGACTATGCGAAGGCGACGTCCGGCGTCGTCCAGGCGTGGGAGAAGAACGGCGAACACATGCGCGTCGCCGAGTTCTGGATCAAGTGCTACCGGGATCTGGAGACCGAGGGCGTGCCCCAGGGGGAGTACGACTCGATCATCAACCAGCAGCGTGCGTGCATCGTGTCGCTGTTCTCCGTCGGGCGCCGCGACGACGCGGGGGTGTACCTGGAGCAGTGCCTTGCGGGGTGCGAGGCGCTCCTGCGTGACCGCCCGTGGGACTGGTACTCGAAGCGCGCGTACGCGACGCTGTGCTTCGAGGCGGCGGAGATCGTCGCGCTGCTGGGGGACCCGGCGCGTGCACAGGGGCTGCTCGCGCGGGCGTGGAGGATCCACACGTACTCCGAGGGGCGGGACGAGCTCATGGGCAGGTACTCGGGCAGGCTGCCCATGAAGGGCGAGTCGCCCGCGGACGCGCCTGCGGCGGACGCGGCGTACTTCATGGGGTTCGCCTCGTCCGAGGAACAGGCCGAGTTCAACAAGACGAGCGAGGTCGAAACGGTCGGCATGAAGCGGTTCACGATCCCGACGGACTTCAACGGTGAGAAGTCGCCCTTCAACATTTACCTGCTCAGCGGGAGACGCGGGTACCTGGAGCTGCAGGATCAGTTCCGCTGGGTGTACGAGTACCGAAACGGTGTCGTGCCCGAAGACGTGCAGGACTCGTTCCGCCGACTCCACAACCTCGCGAAGAAAAACAATGTCGATTACCAGGCGTTGTGCGTGTACGCGTTGGCGGAGGCGGAGAAGGAAAAAGCGGGCGAGGACGACTGAGCCGACACAGCGGTGCGCACAGCGCTGGCCGCGCCACGAAGAGGGTGGGCATGATCGAACCGGTGTGGCTTGTCGCGTTCACGGGCCACCGCCCCGCCGACGAGGACGGGCGGCGGGTCGGGGACCTGGGCGCGTGCCGAGGCGCGATCGGCGCGGCGCTGGGCGGGCTCCGCGAGAAGGCGGCGGCGCGGCGCGGGCACGTCGAGTTGGTGGTCGGCGCGGCGGCGGGCGCGGATATCGAGGCGGCGGAGGTCGCCCACGATCTGGGCATCCCGGTGCACGTGGTGCTGCCCATGGCGCCCGAGGGCTTCGTGCACGACTTCGAGGGACAGAGCGCGTCGTACCTGGCTCGTGCAGAGGCGATCATCGCCCGGGCGAGCGCCGGCGAGGACGGGTGGTCGATCCGCGTGGTCTCGGGCGAGCCGCGCCCCTCGTGCTACCACGACGCGGGGCTCCAGATGCTCGCGTGCGCCGACGCGCTGGTCGCGGTCTGGAACGGGACGGCGGGCGTGGGCGTCGGGGGCACGTCGGAGATCATCGACGAGGCACGGCGCCTGGAGATCCCGAGCATCCTGATCGACCCACGGCGCCCGGACGCGGGCGCGGGTGATGCGCTCGGCGTGGCGTGGCCCGCGCCGGAGCCCGTGTTCGACGCGGTGCACGCAGACATTGTGTCCGCGCGCGTGACCGAGGGCGAGGAGGAGGGTGTCGCGGGTCTGCGCGCGTGCCTGGACTCGATGGCGATGGCCTCGGCGGGGCACTTCAGGACGAGGCTGGTGCTCTCGCTGGTCCTGCACTTCGTCGCGGCGCTGCTCGCGGCGATCACTGCCTCGTGCACGCCCGTGATCTCCGGGTATGTCGGGGCCCACCACGACGCGCCGCTCGCGCACTGGCTGCACCTGATCCCCAAGGTGCTGACCGGGATCGAGTTCGGGCTCGTGCTCGTCGCGTGGTATTTGATGTTCCAGGCGCTGCGGCGCCGCTCGCACGAGCACTGGCGTCGCCGGCGGTTCGCGGCCGAGATCGTCCGTGGGCTGGTTGTGTCCTCGGGGCTGATCGACCCGCTGTGGCCCCTGGTCGGGCGGTACGACGAGCGGTGGAGGCGGTTCGGGCTGACGGTCGGGCTGGCGGCCAGCCGCGAGACCCATGAGACCGACGTCGGGCGGCGGCGCGACGCGTACCTGAACGACCGGATCGTGGACCAGCTCGGGCACTACTCGCAGAAACTCCGCCCCGCCAGCGCGTGGATGCATCGACTCGGGACGCTCGGGGCGCTGGCGACGGTCGCGGCGCCTGTGGTGATCGGGCTCGCGTTTGTGCTCAAGCTGTTCACGCCCGAACTGCCCGAGCGGGCGCTGTGGGCGGCGGTCTTCGTCTCGTTCCTGCCTGTGGCGCTGCCTCTGATCGCGGGCGCCTCGACGTCGCTGCTGGTGTCGATGGACGCGAGTCGTCGGACGGAGCGTTACTCGACAATGGTGTCGCGGCTGCGCCGGCTGTCGGAACTGCTGCCCGGAGTCAAGACGGAGGGGACGCTGCGTCGGATCGCGGTCGAGACCGAGGGCCTGCTGCTCGACGAGCTGGTCGAGTGGCACGCGGCGTCGAAGCACATCGGGCATTGAAGGCTGGACCGTCACGACAAGACGCCGGGCCCCGCGGGGGACCCGGCGTCTGGACGTATCGAGGCGTGGTCGGCGCCGTGTTCAGGGGCAGCCGGCCCCGAACGCCGAAAGGAAGGCGATGATGTCGGAGAAGTCGAAGACGCCCGTGGGGGCCGCGAGATCGGCCGCGGGCTCGCCCCCGGCGAAGGCGGTGAGGAAGGCGATGACGTCGGAGAAGTCGAGGACGCCGACGGGCTCGGCGAGGTCGGCGGGGCAGAGGATGGTGAAGGTGAGCGAGTAGGAACCGCTGCGGGTGTGGCTGGGGTCGGTGAACTCGTTGACGAGCCCGGAGTTGAGAAAATCAACGATGAGCTGGTAGACACCGGGCTCGAGCGTGCCGGTCTGGCTGAAGGGGCCGGAGTCGCCGAAGATGGTGGACCGCTGGAAGAGCGTGTTGATGAGCCCGGCGCGGAGCTTGATCTGTGCGAGGTCGTCGCCGTCGGGGAGGAAGTCGCCCTCGATGCGGTAGTTGACGGGATCGCCGGTGACCTCGAACTCGATGAAGAGGTTGTGGTTGATGGCGGAGAAGGCGCCACCGGCGCCGGAGAGGTGATCGAGCTGCATCTGCGCCGTCCCGGCGCTGCTGACCTGGACAAGGCCGTTGGCGCCGAGGACGAGCGACTCGGCGCGTGTCGAGACACCCGAGGCGGAGGCCGAGCCGGAGGCGGGTTCCTCGCCACGGAAGACGAATGCGTCGTACGCGTGGACGTGGTCGAATGGCGCGGATGTCGAGGCTTCCTCCAGATCGGGCACGAGGTGGAAGCGGTCGACGTCGGGGCCGGACTCGGCGAAGACGTCGAACGCGATCTTGGACGTGCGGCTGACGACGGTGATGTCACCCAGGGCGCCCAGCGAGACCCCGGCGATGGCCGCGATGGCGGCCGCGTGCTGCAGTGTGTTCATGGCGATTCTCCTTTCGGCGTGGTTCACTCCCCCGCGCGGTGGCGGGCCTCCGGGGGTCAAGCCGAGAAGGAGGGGTGGGGGCCTTCACGGTTCGGCGAGTTTTTTACGGTCCGGCGACGCAAGCGGCTATGTATGCTGGGTTTACGGGGAAGCCATGGACGCTGCGGACGGGCAACTCGAGCGGACCTTGGCCGCGGCGGCGGGCGGGGACACGGGCGCGGCACGGACGCTGCTGGGCATGGTCTACGACGAGCTGCGCGAGCTGGCGCGGGCGCGGATGGCGGGGCTGCCCGCGGGCCAGACGCTCCAGCCGACGGCCCTGGTGCACGAGGCGTACCTGCGGGTCGCGGGCGACGGGGGGGCGGCGTTCGAGAACCGGCGCCACTTTTTCTTCGCCGCCGCTCGGGCGATGCGGGACATCCTCGTCGAGCAGGCGCGTCGGCGTGCGAGCCTGAAGCGGGGGGGCGGTCGGCGACGCGAGGCGCTCGACGACCCGGAGTTCGAGCTCGGCGCCGAGCCCGAGGACGTTGTGGCGATCGGCGGTGCGCTCGACGAGCTTGAGCGTGAGGACCCGGAGGGCGCGCGTGTGGTGGCGCTGCGGTTCTTCGTCGGGCTCACGCACGAGCAGATCGCGGAGGTGTTGGGGGTGTCGCTCTCGACGGTGGAGCGGCGGTGGCGGTTCGCCCGCGCGTGGCTCGGGCGCGATCTTGGCGCGCAAGGCGAGACGCTCGGGGGCTGAGGCGCGTTACCCGGCGACGTCTTCTTGCGGTTTGTACTTCGCCGCCTCGCCTGGTTTCTCCCAGCGTTCGTAGAACTTGACGAGCGAGCGTCGGGCGGAGGCCGCGTAGGGGTGCTCGTCGCCGATGAGTTGGACGAGGCGTTCGTAGTCGGCGAGGATCTGGCGCTGGGCGTCGTCCCAGGGGATGGCGCGTCCGGCGAGCAGCTCGGCCTCGTAGACGCCGCGGAGCGGGCCCTTGGGGCTGTCGGGCTCGTGCTGCTTGTACCAGGCGGCGACACGTCCGTAGGCCTGGCCGGACTCGACGAGGCGATCGCTCATGTAGAGGTCGTACGCGGTGTTGCCGAGGGTGATGATGTAGTCGTGGCTGTTCTCGCCGTGGTGTTCGCGGGAGATGTCGAGGACGCGGCGCTGGATGTCGATCGCCTCGTCGTGTCGCCCGAGCGAGCTGAGCGAGAGGGCGAGGTTGTTGAGTGTTGCGCCGAGGAGGGGGTGGTTGGGGGCGAGTCGGCGTTCGAGGATGTTGATGGCGTCGCGTTGCTCGCGGGCGGCGTCCTCGTACTCGCCGAGGGCGTAGTGGAGGGTGCCGAGGTTGCCCATGATGAGGGCGCTCTGGGTGTGGTCGGGGCCGAGGATCTGCAACGCCTCGGAGTAGTGGGCCTTGGCGGCGGCGGCGTCGCCGAGTTGCTTGGCCAGGGCGCCCTTGTTTGCGAGCAGGGTCGCGAGCAGATCCGGGTTGGTCTCGGGGTCTGCGCGGAGCGTCGTGTGCGCGCTGGCGAAGAGGGCGCCCGCCTGGTCGAGGCGTCCGCGCTGGAGCAAGCACCAGCCGAGGTCGGCCTGGGCCTTGGCGACGTCGGGGTGCTGGTCGCCGAACTCGGTGCGCATCATCGTCAGCGAGCTCTCGAGCAGCTCGATGCCCTCGTCGATCCGCCCGTCGCGCGCGAGGGTGACGCCGAGCTGGCGCTTGGCCTCTGCGATCATCGGGTGGTGTGGCACGAGCACGCGCTGGCGGATCGCGAGGGCCTCGCGGAGCAGCGGCTCGGCTTCCTTGTACCGCCCGAGTTCCTTGTACGCCGTCCCGATCGTGAGGCGGATATGCGCCTCGACCTCGGGATCGGCGTCGAGCGACTCGAGATCGGTGACCGCGGACTCGAGGTAGTCGGCGAGAGTGACCTCCGGGCCGGTGATCCCCATCCGCCCCATCGGGCTGGCGGCCAGGAGGGTGCGTTCGAGGAAGACGGTCACGTTCTGGGCCTTGGACGCCTCGATCTGGGCGCGTTCGCGGGCCTCGGTCTCGGCGGCGAGGGCGTGCGTGCGTTGGTAGGCCATGGTCGCCGAGACAGCGGTGGCGGCGGCGAGCACGACGATGACCGTCGCCACCGCGCCGACCAGTGCCTTGTTCCGTCGTGCGAGCTTCCGCCACTGGTAGACGACGCTGGGCGGGCGGGCGTCGATCGGGTCGTCGCGGAGGTACCGCCCGATGTCCTTGGCCAGCTCGGACGCGGAGGGGTAGCGTCGGTCGGGCTCCTTGGCCATCGCGGTGGCGATGATGGTCTCGACGTCGCCGCGGAGCGATCGGTCGAGCGTGCCCAGGCGTGTGGGCTCGTCGTCGCGGATGACGCGGGCGGCCTCGGGGATGGAGAGGGCGTCGATGTCGAGCGGTCGTGCGCCGGTGAGCAGTTCGTAGCCGATGACGCCCAGGGCGTAGATGTCTGTGCGTCGGTCGATGTTGTGGGGGTCGGCTTCGATCTGCTCGGGGCTCATGTAGGCGAGGGTGCCCAGGAGCTGGCCGGTGGAGGTGTGCATTGTGGCGGCGCGGAGGTCTGCGTCGGAGAGGCGGGCGATGCCGAAGTCGAGGATCTTGGGCTGGCCGCGTTCGTCCACAAGGATGTTGGCGGGCTTGAGGTCGCGGTGGATGACGCCGCGCTGGTGGGCGTGGTCGACGGCGTCGCAGATCCTGGCGAGCAGTTCCAGGCGTTGGCGTTTGGTGAGGTTGTTTTCGTCCGCGTCGCGGGTGATCGGGCGCCCGTTGATGAGCTCCATCGCGAAGAAGGGCTGCTCGGCGTGCCCGAACTGGTGCACGCCGGCCTCGAGGACGTGGGCGATGCCGGGGTGCTGGAGGCGGGCGAGGATCTGGGCCTCGTGCACGAAGCGGGCGGTGGCGGCGGGGGAGCGGAGCTCGGTGCGGAGGACCTTGATCGCGACGTCGCGGTCGGGGTTGTCTTGTCGGGCGCGGTAGACGACGCTCATGCCGCCGACGCCGAGGACGTCGATGACGCGGTAGCGCCCGATGCGGTCGGGGATAGGCGAGGCGGCGCCGGTGTGGGCGGGCGCCAGGGCGGCGTCGTCGAGTGCGAGCGGGCGGGAGTCGTACTCGAGCAGCTCGGCGACGAGGTCGCGGAGGGCTGTGTCGCCGGCGCACGCGCGATCGATGTACGCGGCACGGTCGGCGGGCGGGAGTGCGCGGGCGCTGTCGAAAATCTCGGCGGCCCGTTGGTACAGGCTCGGCGGCATGGGTCCCCCGATGCGGAACGCGGTGTTCGGGCGTTCCAGCGTACCGCCCTCGGGAGCGCGCGCGCATCCCGGAATACGCGCGGGACGCTTGGTCGGCGCCGAAGCGTTGGTTATCGGAGAAGCATGTAATGGGCCCGGAGGGGCTTGAACCCTCACTCCCGTTTCCGGGAAGCGGATTTTAAGTCCGCCGCGTCTGCCAGTTCCGCCACGGGCCCAGGGGATACACGCCGAGCCTACGGGGTGGGCTCAGGCGGCGCAGTCGCGGCATAAGCCGAAGAGGGTGATCTCGTGTCCCTCGACGACGAAGCCGCGGGGCGCGATCTTGTCCACCGAGCCCGGGCAGCCCTCGACGTCGAAGGCGCGGCCGCAGGCGCGGCAGTGGAAGTGGTGGTGGTGGCCCTTGCCCGCGATCTCGTAGCGGGCGGGCTCGCCGGGCAGGGCGACGGACTCGATCTCGCTGGCCTCGCAGAACGCGGAGATTGCGCGGTAGACGGTCGCCAGGCTCATCCCCGGGGCGTCGCGGGTGGCGGCGTCGAGGATCTCACGGGGGCTCAGGGGGCGGTCGGCCCGGGTCAGGGCGTCCCGGATCGCCCGGCGTTGTCGCGTTGTGCGCTCCACGGACAGATCATCGGGCCGGCGTGCCGGCGGGTCAACGGCGGCTCGGGGGAGCGGGCGAGCTGGACGAGCAGTTGGCGGTGTCGCCGGGCGGGGGGCGGGATTCCCTAGACTCACCGGCTCGGGCGCGGGTGTGGGGGTGTTGATCGTCAGAGGGGTGGTCCGCGGTGTCGCAAACACGACCGGAGTTCGTCGGCGGGTACGCGATCGAGCGGGCGCTGTGGGACAGCGACCTGGGCGGGGTGTACGAGGCGCGGGCGCCCCTGGCCAACGCGTGCGAGCACGTCGTCAAGACACGATGCGTCGCGCCCGGCGAGGGCCCGGGGGTTGGGGAGCGGGGGGTGGCGCGCCTGCTCGAATCGGCGGCCGACCAACGGCGAGCGGGCGAGCGCGAGCCCACGGCCTGGGCGGAGGTCGTCGAGTCCGGGCAGAGCGACGACGGGTCGGCGTACGTGCTGCGTCGTCGGTACGCGTGCACGCTGGCGGACATCCTCGCGCTGCGTGCACGGCTGGGGTCCGACGCGCTGTCGTCGATCATCGGGCCGGTCCTGCGTGGGCTGGTCGCGCTGCGCGATTCGTGCGACGGGCGGGCGCACGGGGCGCTGCGGGCGGAGAACGTGCTGCTCGAGGCGCCGACGAGCGGGCGGCGGTGGCGGGCGGCGCTGACCGATCCCCTGCCGGCATCGATCCTCGACGCTGACGCGCACGCGCGGGACTTGCGTGAGGTCGGTGCGTTCATCGAACGACTCGCGACGGGGCGTGCGGGCGGTCGCGGGGGAGACGGCGATTGGTCGGGGCTGGGGCGTGCGGGGCGTGCGTGGCGGGAGCTGAGCGAGCAGCTGCGGTCCGACGACGATCAGCCGACGCTCGACGGGGCGCTGGAGCGGGCGGGCGGGATCGTTGAGCGGCGGCGGCGGACGCGGAGGCGGGCGGTTGGGGCGACGGTCGGCGTGGGCGTGCTGGCGATCGCGGGCGCGGGGTCGGCGTGGTACATGTATTCGGGGGGCGAGGGGCTGGCGAAGGGTGGCACGGCGCGGGCGCCGTTCGAGGCCGACTCGTTCCGCAGGTGGTGCGCCGACGCGGACACGTGGGTGCTATACCTGGAGCGTGAGGCGCGGGAGAAGCGTGCGGCGCTGTCGCAAGACGCGTACCTGGCGCGTGTGCTCTTGCCCGTGATCGACGAGGCGGTGACGCGTGAGATCGAGCTGGACCCCAAGGCGTTCGTCCGGGCCGACCCGCGGTCGCGTCTGCGGCTGATCGACTTCCTGGAGGAGGACGAGCGGAACAGGCGACTGGGCGGTCGGACGACAGAGGCGATGGACATCATCGGGCGCGTGCGTGCGGCGCTGTCGCGGTGGGACGCGGCCCGCGAGGCGCGGTCGCGGGCGGCGGCGTACCGCGAACGCGGGTGGGGGCCCCAGGCGACGAGCCTTGCGCGGCTGGCCGCGGATGTGAGCCCCCCCGAGTGGGTTGATCGCGAGACGGGGCTGCTGGTGATCCCGGAGGAGATCGACGCGGGATTCGGGCCGCGGATGGCGCCGGCGATGATCGAGTTGATCGCGGCGGACGCGGTGTGCGACGAGGTGGAGGGAAAGTGGGAGCGGCTCGCGTTGCAGTCGATGTTCATGGAGGCGGCGGCTGTGGACGGGGACGGCCCGGACGACCCGTTGCTCGAACGCTTCGGCGAGATGCCGCTTATGTACGTGACGTTTTCCGGGATCGGGGGGGGCGGCGAGTCGCTCGAACGGCTCGCCGAGCGTGTCAGGCGGGTGGACGAGCTTTCGCAGAAGTTCGCGGCGTTCTGCGAGGACGGGTGGCAGCGGGTGGACCGCGAGTTCTTCGCGGCGACGTCGGAGACGCTCGCTGCGTACGACCCGGAGACGAGGCTGACGCCCGAGTTGTTCGAGTCGTGGTTGGCGGAGGCGTCTGCGCCGGGGGTGGTCAAGCTGGACGCGGCGGACGACCCGAGGCTTGTGTACGGCGGGCGTGATGGATTCGAGGCGCTGGCAGAGCGATTCGACACGCTCGGGTCACGGTTCGGCGCTGAACTGATCGGCGGGACGATCGATGCGCCTGCGGTGGAGTCGCGCATCGGGGAGTTGGTCGAGCGGGCGGGCGAGACGGACGGGCTGTCGTGGAAGCGGCTCACGCAGGCGCGTGTCGAGGAGGAGGCCGGCGCACTCGGCGACGCGCACTCGGAGATCGTGGGGGTGCTGGACGCGGCTGAGGCGGAGATGGACGCGGTCGCGGCGGCGTTCGAGCGGGAGGTACGCGGGATGGAGACGGTCTCGCGGCTGGGCGTCGAGCCGCTGGACGAGGCGTGGCGGATGTCGCGCGATGCGCTCCTGGCACGGTACGAGACGGGAGCGCGGTACGCGGACCTCGAGTCGGGGGTTGAGTTCGCGCGGGCGCGGCTGGGCGGCATCGAGTCGCGCCTCGCGGTGGAGCTGGAGGTCGGCGAGGCGCCGCGGGGGCTGGACGTCGCGGCGTTCGACTCGATCATCCAGGGGCGCCTGGTCGAACGCGTCCGGGCGGTGCTCGACGGGCTCGCGTGGGAGGACGGCGTGTTCGTGGACACGGGCACGGCGGGCGAGACACTCGATCGGCTCGCGGGCGAGCAGCGGGAGTGGGGCGAGCGGGTCAAGACGCTGGCCGCGGCGCATGCGCGGGCCGAGACGCTGCTGGACGCGGCGTACGGGCTCGACGAGCCGGGCCCCACGGGTACGAGCGTCCGCGAGGAGCTGGCGGGGGTCGATCAGATCACGGCGACGATCGAGCCGGAGGTCGTGGCGGCGCTGGCGAGCGTGCGGGCACGTGTGGATGCACTCGATGTACTCGCTGGGATACGCGATCCGGGCGAGCTGGCGGCCGCGGGTGTGGCCGCGGGTGTGGACCGCCCGGCGCTGCGTGTCGGTGCGTACGAGGCCCTGGGGCGGGTCGGGGGCGAATCGTGGGCGATGAGCCCGGACGAGCTTCGTGCGGACCTCTCCGCGTTGAGCGCCGCGCTCGAGTCGGTCATGACGATCGAGGACAGCGGGCGCCTAGAGCTGGTCCGCGACAGGGTCAGAGAGACCGGGCGGGCGCGGTGGTCGCGGTTCGCGGCGGGGGCGGGCGGCGTCTCGCTGCTCGACGAGGCGTTGTCGGTGATGGACGCGTACGCGGGGTCGGTCGATGACCTGAGCGGGGCGGCCAGGTACAACCTGCGCCTGCGCGAGTTCGAGACGGGCGTGGACCTGACGATGGACGAGGACGCGCTGCGTGTGCGGGTCGCGCGGCTGCGTGACCAGTTGGCGCCGGCGGTGGCGGGGATGGACGCGGGTTCGGAGGCGAGGCGGTTCGCGGACGAGGTCGCGGAGGTGGCCGAGCCGCCCAACAGCGACGAGCCGCCGCTGGACGCGCAGGACTTCGGGCCCGGGGCGCACGGGTGGGACGGGTACGACGTCGAGGCGGGCGAGCGGCTGGTGTACTCGCTGCCGTCGCGTGAGAACGCGCGGCTTCGCCTGGAGTTCGTGCGGATCGAGCCGACGTCGGACAACGGGCTGCAACGCCCGGCGTACGTTGCGACGCAGGAGACGAGCCTGGGGATCGTGATGCTCGTGGGGCGCGAGCAGGGCGGCTGGGACGGGCTCGCGGAGACATGGAGCAATCTGCAGGACGCGCAGGCGCGGGCGACCAAGCCCGGCGGGCAGGAGTGGAGCGGGCCCCGGGCGTGGCGCTGGGTCCCCGGGCGTGGCGCGAGCGGCGACGACATCGGCGTGGGCGAATCGTGGCTGAAACGCCACTCGCAGATCGTCGCGCCCGATTCGCCCGCGTACCCGGCGGGGCTGGGCGACCCGGGCGACGCGCTGCTCATCGCGCGATCGCAGGGGCGCCCGTCGGAGGCGAGCCCGGCGCAGGACGTGTCGTTCGCGGCGGCGGGGGTGATCGCCGAAGCGCTCGGGTGCCGACTGCCCAGAGATGACGAGTGGAGCGCTGCGTATGCGTTTGGTGTTGGTGTGGTCGATCGGAAGGCGTGGAACCTGCGCGACGCGACGTTCGCGCGTCAGGTGGAATGGGTGCGTTCGGTCGAGCGGCGCCTGATGGATTTGGGGCAGACGTCGCAGTTCCAGTACCCGGACCGCGACGCGTTCTACCCCGACGAGTACTCGGGCGGGCAGGGCCCCGATGCCGACGCATCGGACGCCGACGACGGCGTGCTCTGGTTCGAGCCGGTTGGGGGCGGGCGGGGCGAGGTGTTCGAGAGCCTGATCGGCAACGTCGCGGAGATGGTGACGACTTCGGAGGGGTACGGCGTGGTCGGGGGATCGGCGCTGTCGCCGCCCGAACTGGACCTGCTGACGCCGAGCCCGGTCAAGGGATACCGGAAACGCCGTTCGTACACGGACGTCGGGTTCCGGATGGCGTTGGACGTGCCCGACGGGGTGTTCCGCCAGACGGTGAACCGGCGGCTGGAGAAGCTGCTCGCGCGGGCGCCGTATCTGTTTGAGTGATTTGAGACGTCGGCGTCAGTCGGTGGGGACGGCGGCGAAGGCGGTGTCGTCGATCTGGCGGGCCTCGTAGGCCGCAATGACGACGGGGCGCTCGAACGAGCCCGAGCCCAGCGTGTCGCCCGCGCCGGCGGACCAGAGCGGGACGCCCGGGGTCGCGGGGGCGTATACGGTGGCGGTTTTGCCCGAGCAGCCGGCGGCGAGGGCCGTCGCGACGAGCGCGGTCAGGGCGGCGGGCACGAGTGGTCGGGCGTTGCGTCGCATAAGACAGTCTCCTCCGTGGGCAGTGTGGAGGATCGGATTCGCCCCGCGGGCGTGCGAACGACCTGGGCGGGCGCTGGCGAGGAGCGGAGGGTCGTAGGGCTGCGAGCGGCGCAGGCGTCGCAGGCATGCGGGGCGAAGGTCCGAGAGCGGTTCTGGGCCTCGCCGTGCGTGGGCGGCGCCCGGGGCGGGGGTGGTGGGCGGTCCGTATCATGGCCCGCGGCGCGGGTGGCGGCCGGGTGGAGGATGCGATGGGTGACGTTGGACAGGGCGGGCACACGAACCCCGAGGCCAGGGTGCGCGCGGCGCTGGGCATGGGCGAGGGGGGGCGGATCGACCCGGAGCTGGCGATGCAGCTGCTCGCGCGGACGCTCGAGAGCCTGGTGTCGGTCGATCAGGTCGTGGGGGGGACGTGGGAGCAGATCGCGCCGGGGTCCACGCTGCGGTCCGGGTCGGTGAAGAAGGCGGCGGCGCGGTTCCTCGACGGCAAAGGCGGGGCGGGCGAGCTGGACGAGCAGCTGGCGGCGTCGCGGGCGCTGGCGGCGTCGATGCTCGCGGCGGTGAGCCGCGCCGGGCAGGTTGCCTGGCGGCACACGGCACGCCTCGCGCCCGAGCGCGTCGAGGGGCTGGCGCGTTCGGAGAAGAAGTGGAACGAGAGCGTCGAGTTCGCGGCCTGGCGGAAGTACCGCGAGCTGGCGGGCGAGCTGGACGCGTCGGGCTTCGAGGGCGAGATCATGGAGGCGATCGCGAAGTACGTTGAGGACCTGGCCCAGAAGCGTCGTCGGGCGGCGGGGGGCGCGGCGTGACGACGCTGGCGGTTTTGTGCGAGCCTCTGTTGCAGTACGTGTGCCGCCTGAGCCGGTCTGCGCGCAAGGGCGTGGCGCTGGACCGCGGGCAGGTGCGGTCGGACGTGCGGGCACTCCTCGTGGAGCTGGCGGCACAGGCGCAGGGCGATGCGAAGCTGGGGGGGCGGTTCGAGAGCGTCCGGCTGCCGCTGACGGTGTTCTGCGACGAGATGGTCGGCGAGCAGATCGGGGCGATGCGCGAGGGGTGGGAGCCGCTGGCGGACGAGATCGAGGGACGCGAGATCGAGCCGCGTGAGTTTTTCGACGTGCTCGAGGACGCGCTCTCCGACCAGGCGCCCGGGGGTCTCGAGCGGGTCGAGGTGCTGCACACGTGCCTCGGGCTCGGGTTCACCGGCGGTCGAACGGCGGGCGAGATCGACGGCCTGCTCGAGCGGACGACCGAGCGCCTGCGCCCGGTGATGGACACGGACCCGTCGGCGCGTGTGTGCCCCGAGGCGTACGAGCACGTGGACACGAGCGACCTGATCCAGCCCGCGAGCCGGAGCGTGACGGGGATCGCGGTGGTGCTGGCGGTGCTCATGGTGGTCGTGGTCGTGGGCAACGCGCTGATATATCGGGCGGCATCGGGCGAGCTTCGTGGCGCGCTCAAGACGATCCTGGACGTCGTTGGCGGGGGTGGCTGAGATGGCGTTGGTCCCCGCGAGTGTGAAGAACATGCCAGCGCCGGTGCGGATCGCGGTGCTCGTGATCGCGGCGGCGCTTCTGGCCGCGGCGGTGGCGCTTGCGCCGGCGCCGATCAACTACCTGGTCGTGGCGCTGGTGCTGACGGCGGGGATATCGCTGGCGTTGTACGGCGTGGCGCTGCGGGTCTTCGAGCGGCGCAAGATCGGGCCGTTCGAGCTGCGCCTGGGTGAGAACGCGGGGGCGGCGCCGAACCAGCTGCGCGATCCGGCGGCTCGCGCTCGCATCGACGAGCTCCGGTCGCGGTTCGAGCAGGGCGTGGGAGTCTTCCGCGAGCACGGCAAGGACATGTACTCGATCCCCTGGTACATGATCGTGGGCGAGCCGGGGTCGGGGAAGACGGAAGCAGTCCGGCACTCGGGCGTGGGTTTCCCGCCGGGGCTGCAGGACGAGTTGCAGGGCGCCGGCGGTACCTTGAATATGAACTGGTGGTTCACGAACCACGCGGTGATCCTGGACACCGCGGGGCGGCTGCTGTTCGAGGACGTGGCGCCGGGTTCGACGAGCGAGTGGAATGAGTTCCTGCGCCTGCTGCGGGCGGCACGCCCGACGTGCCCGGTGAACGGGTTGCTGCTGGTGATCCCGGCCGACAGCCTGGTGCGTGACACGGGCGCCGAGATCGAGGAGAAGGCGGGGCGGATCGCCGAGCAGCTCGACGCGATCCAGCGGCAGCTGGGCGTGCGGTTCCCGGTGTTCGTGGTGATCACGAAGGCGGACCTGATCAACGGGTTCCGCGAGTTCTTCGACGAGCTGACCGACCCGGCGGTGCAGCATCAGATCCTGGGATGGTCGAACCCGGGCGAGCTGGACGATCCGTTCGATCCCAACGACGTCGAGCGGCACCTGACGAGCGTGCGCGACAGGCTGCTGCGCAGACGCCTGCGTCTGGTGGGCGACCCGCCCGGCGCCGGCAAGGGAGAGGACGGGGGGCTCACGCGCCTGGAGCGGGCGGACGCGCTGTACGCGTTCCCGGACAGCATGACGCGGGTGGCGCCCCGCCTGCGCCGGTACCTGGAGATGATCTTCGTGCAGGGCGAGTGGAGCACGCGGCCGCTGTTCCTGCGTGGGATCTACTTTACGAGTTCGATGCGCGAGGGCTCGGCGTTGGACCAGGACCTGGCGGAGGTCTTGGGCGTGGACGTGGGGTCGCTGCCCGAGGGGCGGGCGTGGGAGCGGGACCGGAGCTATTTCCTGCGCGATTTGTTCCTGGGCAAGGTGTTTAAGGAGTGCGGGCTCGTGACGCGGGCGGCCAACGCGTCCAAGAGCAAGCGGCGGCGTCAGATGGCGGTGCTCGGGGCGGCGGCGGCGGCGATCGTCGTCGTCGGCGTGCTGACCGGGATCGGTCACAAGCAGCTCCGCGAATCGATCCTGGACCGCAAGAAGTTCTGGATGGATGTCTCGAAGCTCGCGAACTACATCGGGACCAGCGAGCCCGATTACGACCTGGTGTATTACGACGCGCCCTCGGATCAGATGCGGTACCAGGGCTCGACTCGGGCCGAGCTGCTCGACGTCTCGGGCGGCGGCGCGGTCATCGTCCGCCCGGCGTGGGACGGGGCGACGATCGCACAGCTGCACCGGATCGCGCAGGACAACGCCGCGTCTGCGCCCGAACCCCCGGCGATCTTCAGGCCGGTGGCGGGGATCTGGGGCGACCCGTTCGAGCAGACTGGCCAGGCCCAGCGGGCGCTGTTCGAGCGGACGGTGCTGATCCCGCTGGTGCGTCTGACGCGGTCGCGTCTGGCGGGGCTTGATGCGCAGAGCTGGGACGACGGGGCGACCGAGGCGCTGGGCGAGATGGTGCGCCTGGAGCTGGACGCGCGGGATGTGGCGGCCGAATCGCGCGAGATGCTGAATGTCGAAACGCTGGGCGCGTTCGTGCTCCGCGGCGAGGACGAGGCGGTCGGGGCGTTGCGCTCCGGGGACGCGGACACGCTCCAGGGCGTGCTCGGGCGGACATACGAGCGTGGGGGTGATTGGCCGCCGCGGAGTGTTCGCGGCGAGGAGGGTGTGCTGGCGCGTGATGTGCGCGAGGGCGTGGAGACGTTCGTTGCGCACTGGTCGGCGCGAGGCGGCGCGGACTCGCGGACGCTGGCGGAGATCGAGGCGCTGGGCGGCGCGGGCACGGGGTACGAGCGGCTCGAGCGCGATCTGCTGTCGATGGGCCCGGGCGTGCTCGCGGGCGACGACTGGAACCAGGCGTACGCGGGGCTGAGCGAGGCGCGGGCGTCGTTGCGCGACGCGTGGGACGCCGGTCGTGTGCATCTGACGACGGGCGAGGCGCAGCTCGCCCAGCGCGTCCGGACCGAGGCGCTGGACGCGGCCCAGGGCGCGTTCCAGACGTTGTTGCGCAGGCTCCCCCCGGTGGACGACGAGACCGCCGACGACGCGTTGGCGGTCGAGCTGCGCCGAGAGTTGGAGAACGCGTGGGGCGGGCTGGAGAGCACGATCGAGCGGCGGCGTCTGGCGGCACTGGACGAGGTGAGCCGGCTGGGCGCCACACTCGCGGTCGACGAGCGGGGCGAGGCGGCGTTCGAATCGCGGTTCGGGGCGATCGCGGCGCTGGACGAGGCGAGGAGCGCGCGGGTGGGCACCGGCGGGCCGGCCGAGGCGCCCGAACGATTGCGGGCGATCGACGCCGCTCGCGATCGGGGCGAGGCGGCGGTTGCGGGGGCGTTGGGCGATTCGGCGGGCGTTGGCGCCGGGCGGCGCGTCAACGAGTTCTCGGGCGCGGCGTTGGAGGCGCTCGCGGGCGCCCAGCGGGCGTCGGTTCTGGGCGCGACGCTCGAGACGTTCGCGGGCGGCGCGGACCAGATCGAGGCGTTCGTCGCCTCCCGGGGCGAGACGCTCGGGGCGATCGAACGCCCGTCGATCCCGCTGACGCGGATGGACGGCGGGGTATTCGAGGCGGCGTACGACCCCCGGGGCGCGCGCGAGCTGTACGCCGCGGCGGACGCGGTGCGCACGACGGTCGAGCGTGACGAGAGCGCCGAAGTCGACCGCGGGCGCCTTGCGGACCTGGATCGGGCGACGGCGGAGTACACACGCCGGTACCTGGCGTACTGGTGCGTCCGGGTCCCCGAGGAGGCGCGGGCGGGCCTTCCCGGGACGTGGGACGCGTGCTTTTCGGCGCTCGGTCATTTGAGCGCGCGGGACATCAACGCGTCGCTCGGGGGTCTGAGCGAACGGATCCTGGATGCGATCGGCTCGGCGCCCGAGGGGCTGGTCGCCCAGGACGCCTCGTCGGTGGAGCTCAAGGCGTTGCTGGAGCAGGACATGCCCCGCCTGTTGGCGCCGCGGCAGCTGAATGTCGAGAGCCAGGCGGTGATCGAGAACTGGCGCCTGCTCTCGCCCCGGGCCGGCAGCGCCCGCGAGGACATCTTGCGGATGAGCCCCGGGCGGCTGCTGACGCAGCTCGTCTATCAGTACCAGGACGGCGGGGCCCAGAGCCCGGGGATGGCATACTGGAGCGACGTGCAGTACGGCTCGCTGGTAGCGCTGGCGACGAGCGCCGAGGACCAGGCCCGCGAGGCCCGCGACCGGCTCGCGGTCGAGGCCCGCGGGTTCCCGCTGTGTCTGGACTGCGAGCGCGTGCTCACGGGGGCGGAGGTGGACGAGGCGGCCCGTATGGTCGCGATGCTCGACCTGCCTGCGGGCGGGCGGGACGGTTCGCGGAACACGATCGGCGACGGCGAGATGGGCGCCCTCCCCACGCGGGTGCAGGAGCAGCTCAAACGCGTCCGGGGCGACTTCGTCTGGGCGAGCGTGGCGCAGCGCCGCTGGTTCGAGCGGGTCCGCGGCGCGGTCGCGCCGCTGGCCGACGCGGACGACCGGCTCGAGCAGGAGCTCGTTCTGCTTCGGCGCCAGTCGCAGGACGACCAGGCGATAGGTTCGAGGTATCCGACGCTCGAGGTCTGGCTCGGCGCGCGGCGGCTGTTGATCTCGGGCGAACGCACGGCCTCGACCGATCGGCTGAACCCATCGACGGGCGTGCGTTTGACGCTGCCGGTCGAGGACGTGATCGAGTTGAGGTTCTTCGAGCGTGGCGGCGGCAGTGATAACGGCGAGCCGTCGGCGGTCGCACGCCTGGAGGCGCCCTGGAGCGGGCTGGGGGCGGTCCGCAAGAGTACCGGACCGATGGACCCGGACGACGTGTCGCCCGAGGGCCTGCCGATCACTGGTGTGTGGCGGTACCCGCTGGAGCTGAGGACGCCCGACGGTCGCCCGCTGCGTGGCGCGGGCGGCGAGCCCCTGCGGTACGTGGTCGGCGTGCGGTTCACGGGGGCGAGCCTGCCCGAGACGACGGAGTGGGCGACGCAGGGGACGTGGGCGGCGCCGACGCCGTGACGGGGTGAGGCATGGGACTGATCGACCGATTCCGCGGCAAGCGGACGAGCGAGCGTGTGTGGGCGGGCATGTTCGGGAAGCACCCGGCGTGGGACGACCACGTGCACACCTCTGGGATCGAGACCGAGGCGCTGATCGAGCTGCGGACGACGCTGTACACGCAGGGGATCGGCGGGCGTATCGACTCGGGCGTGTGGGACCGCCTGGGCAGCGCCGAGCGGCTGGGCGGGTTCGGGCACACGCTCGTGTGGCGGAGTGAGCAGGGGCTGATCGCGGCGCGGCTGATCGCGTCGGAGGATGGCAAGGGGCGGGCGCGGTACCCGCTCATCTTGTGCGCGCACGGGCGCGGGCTCCCGCTGGCGTGGGTCTGCGGGCGTGTGGTCGATCGGATCACCGAGGCCGCCGCGTCGTGCCGCGCGGCGACGACGCAGGCGGACGCGATCGCGGAGATCGATCGTGCGCGCGATGAGCTGCGCAGCGAGTCCGAGTCCGTCGGTGGGGCGGTCGAGTGGTGCGACGGCGACGCGGCGGCGGTGGTGATCGAGTCGCGTGGCGGGCGCGAGACACTGGACCGTGTGGTGTACTGCGCGAAGCGGGACATGCGGTCGCACGTCATCGAGAGCTTGAACGAGGAAAGGCGCGGGTCGCGATCGCGTGCGATCGACGCGTCGGCGAGGCACGTGCGGGTCGGGGCGTACGCCGAGTCGGGCGGCGAGGCGTGCTCGCAGTGGGTGCGTGTGATGGATCAGATCGTGGGGGAGGGGACGGACCTGATGGCGATCGCGCCGGACGGGGCGGGGTTCGTGGACGTGCTCGTGGGGCGGCCCGAGGCCGACCAGTTCTACTGCCTGATGGCGGGTGAGACGGCGCTGCCGGTGGTCGGGGACGTGCCGTACGAGGTGGACGAGGCGACGCGGTCGTGGGTGTCGGATTTGCTCGCGGAGCAGCGTGCCGGGCGTCGGCGGGACCGGGACCCGGGGTTCTCGGGGAGGTAGCGTTGGGGGGGAGGGGCGTTGCTGATCCGTGCGTGCCGGGCGGTGGGTGGGGGTCTGAGGCGCAGAATCAGCGCGATGGGCGCCGCCTGTCGGTTGTCTGCTGGGGGCGGGGCTGGCTGTGCTTTCTTGAAGCGGTGGGCGGGGGGTGTTACGGTCCGTGTGCAAGGGAGTGGGTGGGGCGGCCTCATGGTCCCCCCCGGGTGGTGAAACGCGCATGATGCCAACGGTGTTATTGAACAGGCACGCCCGCCTCCGGGCGTGGGGGTTGGTTTGCCGCCTTGTCGTGGGGCTGGCTGTGCTGTGCGCCCCGGTCGGGGTGGCGCGGGCACAGGACGGCGTGGACGACGCTGGCGGGGTGGTGGACGTTGATGGCGCCGACACGACCGGTGTCGAGGCGACGTCCAACGACGCGGTCGACGGCGCGGTGACGGACGCCGGGGCAGATACACCCGACGACGGCGCGGTCGGCGTGGACCTGACAGCGCCCGACGAGACGGTGGACGGACGCGCGTTCGACGTGGCGCCCCTGGAGGTGCGGTTCTTCCGCGAGCACCCGCTGCACCTGAGCGCGGGCCAGGTTGCGGCGCTCGAGGTCGATCTCGGCGTGACCGACGAGGGGTATGTTGCGCCCCGCGCGGGCGTGGCGGTGCAGACGCTGACGATCGGCCAGCTGGGCGACGGGACGGTCCGGCGGATGTACGCATCGGCGATCACGCGGGTACTCAACCGGATCGCGACGGAGTTCAAGGCCAACTCGATCATCGGCGTGTTCGTTGCGCCGGACCCGAACCAGTTGATCCTGCTCGAGGGGGGCGAGGACTACCGCGAGGCGGGGGACACTGCGCTGACGCTGGTCGTGTACACGGCCCGTGTGACACGGGTACGGTCGATCGCGTCGGGGTCGCGGATCGACCGCGAGGAGCGGATCGACAACCCGAGGCACGCGTGGATCCTGGACAAGTCGCCCGTGCGGGTCTACGAGGAGGGGGCGCCCCAGGAGGAGCGGAGCGATCTGCTGCTCAAGGACCAGCTCGACGAGTACGCGCTGCGGCTCAACCGGCACCCCGGGCGCCGCGTTGACATCGCGGTCGCGCCCGCCGAGGGGATCGGCAACGCGGAACTGCAGTACCTGGTCCAGGAGAACAAGCCCTGGAGCGCGTACTTCCAGATCTCGAATACGGGCACGGATAGCACGAACGAGTGGCGCGAGCGGTTCGGTTTCCAGCACACCCAGCTGACGAACCACGACGACATCCTGCTGGTCGAGTACGTGACGGCGGCGTTCAAGTCCTCGCACCTGGTCTCGGGCTCGTACGAGCGACGCCTGCGTGACTCGGAACGCTGGCGTTGGCGGATCGACGCGAACTGGAACCAGTTCGAGGCTTCCGAGGTCGGCATCCTGGGCGAGACGTTCACGGGCACGGGCTGGGGCGTCGGTGGCGAGCTGATCTGGAACGTCCGCCAGAGGCACGAGGTGTTCATCGACCTGGTCGCGGGCGCGCGGTTCCAGCACATCGAGGTGACCAACCCCGGCATCTTCATGGGTATGGGCGAGGAAGACCTGTTCCTGCCGCGGGTCGGGGTCCGGGCCGAGCGGTACACGGAGACCAACGGCGCCAACGCGTCGGTGATGCTCGAGTGGTCGCAGTCGGGCGTGACGGGCGCGAGCGTGCGGAACCTCGAGCGGCTGGGGCGGATCGCGCCCGACAAGGACTGGGCGGTGCTGCGAGTCGATGCGCAGATGAGCACGTTCCTCGAGCCGTTGATCGACAGGGCGGCGTGGGAGGACGCGACGACACCGGGGACGTCGACCCTGGCGCACGAGATCGTCGCATCGGTCAAGGGCCAGTACGCGTTCAACAATCGCCTGATCCCGCAGCAGGAGGCGGTGCTGGGCGGTCTGTATACGGTGCGTGGGTACGACGAGTCGGTGGTCGCCGCGGACACGACGCTCGTGATCTCGGGCGAGTACCGGTTCCACGTGCCGCGTGCGCTTGCGATCAATCCCGAGCCGACGGCCAAGGCGTTCGGCAAGCGGCCGTTCAAGTGGTCCCCCCAGCAGGTGTACGGGCGGCCGGACTGGGACCTGGTCCTGCGTGCGTTCATGGACGCGGGTTGGAGCTGGAACAGCAAGCGGCTGCCGTTCGAGCGCAACGAGAGCATGCTGGGCGCCGGCGTGGGGGCGGAGCTGCTGATTATGCGGAACTTCTCTGCCCGTGTGGACTGGGCGGTCGCGCTGTCTGACCTGGACAACGGGGCGGGCAAGAAGGGCGATCAGCGGGTTCATTTTGTGCTGACCTTGCTGTTCTGAGGTCGTGTGGCCTGATTGGGCTGTCCCGGAGCGGGCGGTTCTGGGACGATGACGGCTGGAGGCTGAATATGCGGGCTCGTGAACTGATGAGGGCGGCCGGTCGGGCGATCGGGTGCCGGGGCGCGATCGGGGCGGCGTTGCTCGCCGGCGGGGCAACGCACGCGGTGGCGGGGCCCGAGGGCGAGGACGTCGTCAGCGGCTGGGCGGAGTTCTACAGGGACGGTGTGTTCACGTATATCTACGTGAGCGACATGGCGATCATCCAGTACGACGCGTTCAACATCGAGTCGTGGGAGACCGTCCGGTTCCTGCAGCCCAGCGAGTTCAGCCGCGTCCTCAACCGCATCGACAGCGCGATGCCGACGTTTATCAACGGCACGCTTGAGGCCAACGGGCAGGTCTTCTTCGTCAACCCCGCGGGCATCTACTTCGGCGGCGGCGCGGTCGTGGACGTGGGCGGGATCTACGCGGCGGCGGGGCACGTCTCGGACGCGGACTTCGCGGCTGGCATCAACAACTTCACGGGCCTGCAGGGTGAGGTGGTCAACCACGGGACGATCCGCTCGTCTGGCTCGGTCGCGATGCTCGGCAGGCGGGTGGCCAACTTCGGGCAGGTGATCGCCGACGATGTGGTGACGATGGCCGCGGGCGACGAGGTACTCATCGGCGAGCGAGACGGGCACGTGTTCGCGCGTGTCACCGGCTCGGGCCTGAACACGGGAGGGCCGGCGACGCAGATGGGCGTCGAAAACGCGGGCACGATCCGCTCGGGCGGTCAGGTGATCCTGGGCGTGGGCGACCACTTCGCGCTGGCGCTGTTCGACACGTCGGAGATCTACGCGCAGGCGGTCGATATCCACGGGCGCAACGGCTCGCATATCAGCGTCGCGGGCAAGATCGACGTCACCGGGGAGACGGGCGGGCGCGTCCACGTGCTGGGCGACTACATCGAGATCGACAACGCCACGATCGACGCCTCGGGCGAGCTGGGCGGGGGCACGATCCGCATCGGCGGGGACTACCAGGGCGACGGGTACCTCTGGCGGGCCAAGGCGACATGGATCGGGCAGAACGCGCTGCTCAGGGCGGACGCGATCACGCAGGGCGACGGCGGGGCCATCGTCGTCTGGGCCGACGGCGCGACGGGGTTCGCGGGCACGATCAGCGCCAAGGGCGGGTTGCTCGGGGGCGACGGCGGGTTCGCGGAGGTCTCGGGCAAGGGCTGGCTGAGCTTCAACGGGGGCGTGGACCTGACCGCGGCCTTTGGCGACAAGGGCACGCTGCTGCTGGACCCGACGAACATCCGCATCTTCGACGGGCCCGCGGGCTCGGGGGACGTGGACTCGAGCGCGACCAACGCGGACTTCATCTTCGGCGCCGCCGACGCGGACCCGGGCGACATGGAGACCTCGATCGCCAACGCGGACATCGTGACGCTGCTGGACACGACGGATCTGATCCTCCAGGCGAACAACGACATCCTGATCGAAGGCTCGATCGACGCGTCGGGCAACGCGGGCGACCACTCGCTCTCGCTCAACGCGGGGCGGAGCGTCGTGATCTCCGACAACGTGTCGATCTTCCTGCGGGGCGCGTTCACGGCGACGGTCAACGACATCATGGCCAACGCCGACCGCGGCGTAGGCGCGGGCGCGTTCACGATGGGCGCCAACTCGGTCATCAACACCACCTTCGGGGCGGCGGACGGCGCGATCACGGTCACGAGCCAGGACGGGCGGACGGGCGCGGAGCTTGCTGGTGATTTCACCCTGGGGACGCTCAACGCCGGGACCGGCGCGATCTACCTGACCGTTGAGGGTGACGACGGCTCGGCGTCGTTCTTGTCGGCGGCGGGCGGCGCCTCGCTCACGGGCGGGCTGGTCGAGCTGAACAACGCGATGGTCGGGGGCGACCTGGGCTCGGGCGCCTCGGCGCTGTCGATCAGCACGCCCCTGTTCGCCGCGGCGACCTCGGGCGACGCGTTCCTCTCGTTCTCGGGCGCGACGACGATCGGCGCGATCGACTCGACCACGGGCGTCTCGTCCACGGGCGGGTCGGTCTCGATCGTCTCTGACTCGCTGCTCACGCTCGACGAATCGGTCTCGATCGCGACGGACAATGAGTCGATCACCCTCGACGTCGCGGACCTGGACATCGACGTGGTTGGCGGCGCGCTCGTCACGACCAACGGCGGGACCGGGCGGTCCATCATCATCACCGGCGGCGGCGGGACCATCGACATGGCCTCCGGGCTGGGTACCGGCCTGGTGCTCTCGGCCAAGGAGATCCGTGCGCTGCTCGCGCCGACGCTCCAGTTCGGGGACGGTTCGACCACGCTCCTGAGCGTCGGCGACGTGGTGCTCACGGACTACACGGGCGCGGACGTCGTCATGCGGGCGACGGGCGCCGGCGGCGCGATCGACTTCACGCCCTCGGGCGCGACCACGCTCGAGTTCGTGTCGCTCGACGCCCAGAGCGCCGGCGGCATCACCTTCGGCGCCAACGTCTCGGGCATCCACGCCAGCGCGGGCGGGACGCTCACGCTCGACGCGGGCGCGGGGGGCATCTTACTGCCGGGCGGCGTGTTCACGCTGGGCATGGCGGGCACGACGACCACCCTCGCCAGCGGCGTCACCAGCGCCACGGGCGCCCTGACGCTCGAGGGCATGGTCGGCATCGACAACATCGCGGCGCCCTCGCTCTCGATCATCACGGTCCTGGGCACGACGATCAACGGGACGCTGGACGCGAACGGGGCGGATCTCACGCTCGTCGCGGGCGGGCTGCTGGACGTGACCGGGATGCTGGTGACCGACGGCGGCGCCTTGGCGTTGCTGGCTGGCGACTTGTCGATCGCCGGCTCGATCAACGCGGGCGCGGGCGGGGTGAGCATCACCTCCACCAACGGCATCGAGCTGGGTGTCGCCAGCGGCGGCGGCGGCGTGATGGTCATCGACAACACGGAGCTGTCCAAGATCTCGGGCGGGTCGCTCACGATCGGCTCGGGGATCACGCCCTCGATCCGCGTCGAGGGCGTGGACGGCGCGGCGCTGGGCGGGGACGTGCTCGCCGGCTTCGGCACTGGCGCGATCATGCTCGTCGGTGACGTTGTGACGTTCGAGGGCGCGGCGTCCGTGTTCTCGAACCTCGAGGTCACCGCCGCGACGAGCTCGACCATCAGCGTCAACCTGACCACCGAGACGGGCGGGATGGTCTTCACGAGCCCCGACCTGTCCATCGGCGGCGGGCTGATGGTTACGTCGGCGGGCGAGCTGATGATGGGCGACGTCACGCTCACGGGCGTGGGCGGGACCGTGACTTTGGCCAGCGGCGGCGGGATGGGCGTCACCATGGGCGGCGTCACAAGCACGATGGGCTCTGGCCTGACGGTCAACTCCGCGGCAGGTATCTCCGCCGGGGCGATCGACCTTGGCGCGGGCGCGCTGGTCGCGAACGTCGATCAGGGAGCGGACGACTCGACGACGAGCGATTTCGACGCGATCACGGCGGCGTCCGTCTCGGTCGTCGCGGCCAACGCGGCGACGCTGAACTTCAACGGCCTCATCACGACCACCGCGGGCGGCGTCACCCTCGACGCGCTCGCGGGCGGCGACATCAACATCACGTCTGGCGGGATCGACGCGACGGGCGGCGCCATCGACCTGACGGCGATGACCACCGCGATCGCCGCGGGGCTCACGGCCAACACGCACGGCATCTCGGTCACGGGCGACCTGTCGATCGGGCAGGGGCTGACGCTCAACGCGATGGGCGGGGCGATCGGCGTGACCGGGGGCGTGAGCCTCACGGGCGCGGGCGGGACAGTCACGCTGACCAGTGCCGACACCTTCGGCATCACGACCGGCTCGATCACGAGCACGATGGATTCGTCGCTGACGATCAACTCGGGCGATGCGGTCACACTTGGCGCAATCGACCTTGGCGCCGGGGCGCTGCTGGCCAACATCGACCAGGGCGCCGCGGGCGCGACGACCAGCTCGTTCGGGTCGGTCGCGGCGGGCTCGGTTTCGATCCTGGCGGCCAACGACGCGACGCTGGACTTCGGGGGGCTGATCAGCTCGACGGCGGGCGTCGTGACGATCAACTCGGGCGCGGGCGGGGCGATCAACATCAACGCTGGCGGGATCGACGCGGCGGGCGGGGCGGTCACGCTGACCGGCTCGACGACGCTGCTGGCCGACATCGTCTCGGCGGGCGAGTCGGTCACGTTCGTGGGCGATCTGACGCTGGGCGGCGCGGGCGCGCGGTCGATCACGATCACCGGCGGCGGCGCGGGCGACCTGATCGACATGCAGGGCGGCCTCTTTGCCCTCGCCGGCCAGGGGCTCACACTCAACGCGGGCACGGGCTCGGTGAACTTCGGCGATGCCTCGGGCGACGGCGTCGGGCAGGGCGGGATGGCCCTGGGCGACGTGCTTGTGAGCAACGCGACGACGGTGACCATCAACGCGGGGCTCTTCACCGCCGAGTCATTCAGCGCGGGCGTCGGGGGCACGGTCGGGACGGTGGACTTCGGCGAGGCCACCGGCCTGGTGACGCTCACGGGCGCCAACGGGTCCGGGCACGCGTTGGAGATCGACGCGGCGACACTGATCACGCTGGCGCACGCGGTCAACTCGACGGGCGCGGGCGCAACGGTGATGCTCAGCGGCCCGGTCAACCTCAACAACGATCTCGCGACCAACTCGGGCTCGATCACGTTCGTGAACGACGTGACCCTGGGCGGCGCCGGCACGCGGCTGGTGACGATCAACTCCGGCAACGCGGGCGACACGATTGATTTCCGGGGCAACCTGGACGCCGCGGCGGGCGAGAACCTGACGCTCAACGCCGGCACGGGCGATGTCACGATCGGCGACAGCATGGCGGTTGACGTCCACGGCGGCGTGGGCGCCCTGGGCGACGTGCTGGTCACCGACGCGGGGCTGGTCACGATCAACGGATCGATGACCGCCAACTCGCTGTCGATCGGCGTGGGCGGGACGGTCGGGACCGCGACGCTGAACGTCGGGACGACGACGCTGACGCTTCTGGGGGCGAGCGGGGGCGGGTACGCCGTCTTCATCGACGCGGGCACGCAGATCACGCTCAACGGCAACATCGACTCGCAGGGCGCGGGCGCCCACGTCTCGTTCGACGGCCCGACCACGCTCGGCGGGGACATCCAGATCAACGCCGCGGACCTCGGCTTCAACGGCGACGTTCTGCTCTCGGGCGGCGGCACGCTGCTGCTGACCATCCTGAACGCGGGCGTGTCCGACTCCATCCTCTTCGCGGGGAACCTGGACGCGAACGCGGGCGAGAACCTCACGTTCGACGTCGGCATCGGGGCGATCACGCTCGGCGACGCCGGCACGGACCAGATCGGGTTCGCGGGCGAGCTGGGCGACGTGCTCGTGCTCAACGCGGGTGCGGTCGATGTCAACGGCGCCATGAAGGCCGAGTCGTTCACCGCGGGCACGATGGGCACGGTCGGGAGCGTGATCTTCGCGAACGGTCCCGGCACACTCGTCTCGACGTTCTCCGGGCAGAACGCCGCGGGCTACGCGCTGCAGCTGGACGTGACCAATAGCCTGGCTCTGAGCCAGGCGATCCGGGCCACGAGCATGGCCGCGGGCGGGGGCGCGATCGACGCGAACGCCGGCGCGGGCATGATCACGTCCATGGGCGATTTCGACATCGAGTCCACGGGCTCGCTGATCCTCCGCTCGGCCGTGATGAGCGGGGGCGACATCCTCGTCACGCTCGACACGGGCTCGCTGGGCGGCATGACGGGC
This sequence comes from Phycisphaerales bacterium, assembly GCA_029260515.1. Lineage (GTDB taxonomy): Bacteria > Planctomycetota > Phycisphaerae > Phycisphaerales > UBA1924 > JAJRXR01. The sequence continues at coordinate 43,474 of JAJDDC010000060.1, forward strand.
GCCTTCGAGGGGCTCGACGGCGGTGATATCTCTGTCAGCAGCGGCGGGGGCGCCCTGGCCCTGACGTTCAACGGCGCGATCGTGTCCGACGGCGTCGCGGGTGTCGAACTCGACGCGATGTCGGGCGGGTCCCTGTTGTTCAACGCGGGCTCGTCGATTACGACGACGGGCGGGGCGATCGCGGGCGACGGGAGCGTGGATCTGACCGGGGCGGTGACGCTCGCGACCGATCTGACGATCGACACGTCGGCCGCGGGCGCCTCGGGCGGGGACATCACGATCAACAACGCGGTCAACGCCGACGTCGCGGGCACGCGGGCGCTGGACCTGCAGGCGGGTGACGGCGTGGTCACGGTCGCCTCGATCGGCGACCTCAACCGCCTGGACAGCCTGACGATCGACGCGGGCGGCGGGACGATCAACTTCCGTGGCCTGACGTACGCCGCCGAGGGGCAGAGCTACGCCGCCAACCTGTTCAGCGTGGACACGCTGTCGGCGCCCGCGAGCGTGCTGTTCACCGGGCACGCCTCGCAGGCGGGCGACATCGTGTTCATGGGCGGGACGATGGCCCTCGCGTCGATGCACGACGTCACCTTCAACGCGCCCAACGGCAGCATCACGCTCGTCCCCATCACGGGCGGGCCCAGCAACTCGATCTTCCTGACCACCTCTGGCACCGCGACCCTGGGCGGCCTGGGCACGGCGCTCAACCCGTTCAACGAGATCCAGATCACCGCGACCGAGATCAACCTCGGCGGGATGATCTTCGGCGTCGGGCCCCTCTCGCTCCGCCCATTCGGCGCCGGGCAGGCGATCGAGGTCGGCGGCCTGGCCGACTCGGGCGGCGGCGTCCTCGACCTGACGATGGGCGACCTGGCGATGCTGGGCGACGGCTTCGCGTCCATCCTCATCGGGCGCAGCGACGGCACGGGCCTCATGGGCATCCACGGCTTCACGTTCCTCGACTCGGTCAGCCTCGCGACCAGCGGAAACATCCTCATCGACGGCCTGCTCGCGACCTCGACCGCCGGCGACACGATCACGCTCGGCGACAGCGTCGCCCAGTCCAGCGTCATCACGCTCGACGTTGGGGGCGCGACGATCACGACCAACAACGGCGGCATCACCGCCTACGGCTCGCTCAGCCTTGCCCAGTCCTCGACGATCTCGACGGGCGCGGGCGCCGGGAGCCTCATGGTCACGGGCGTGACCGACGCGGTAGACGCGGGTGTCCAGGGTCTGACGGTCAACACCGGCACGGGCGCGATCGACTTGGGCAGGATCGGCGGGACCACGACGCTGGCCTCGCTCTCGCTCAGCGGTGGCGACATCTTCCTCGACGGCATCGGGACTTCCGTCCTCCAGGGCGTCAACGGCTTGGTTGACGTCACCTCCGCCGGCCTCGTCACGCTCGGCGGCGTCGATTATCGCGCGGGCGAGCAGATGTGGTCCTCCGCCGGCGGGTTCCTGGCCGCGTCCGATCTGGACTTCACGGTCTTCACGGGAACAGGCCTGACGATCGGCGGCGGCGACTTCACGCTCGCCGGCAACTCCTTCAACGCCCTCACCGCCGGGCAGAACGTCTCCATCACTTCCGCATTCGTCGGATCGGGCGCGATCGGCGAGACATTCGTGGTCGACTCGAATGGCGGGGTCGTTTCCCTGGCCGACCTCGGCTCCTCTGGCGGGCGTCTTGCCTCTGTCGAGGTCCGCGGAACGACTGTCGCCCTCAACGACGTGTACACCCTCATGCAGGCGGGCGCGACGGGCGACCAGACGTTCGTCGGCGAGCTGACGCTCGCGAGCACGTACGACTCGATGGGCGGGGACATCCTCTTCGATGGAAACGTCACCGGGCTGAGCACGGTCGTCGCGAACGCCGCGGGCGGCACGATGACGTTCACCGGGACGAACCTGACGGCGCCCAGCTGGGACCTGATGGCGGCGTTCTACGACTTCACCGGCTCGCCCTCGGTCTTCATGGAGGCGACGGCGGGGAACATCGCCTTCATGGGCGGGCAGATCCGTCTGCTGGGCCCGAGCGACATCACCTTCGAGGCCATCAGCGGCGTCAGCGACATCATCCTCGCGAACATCCTCGGCAACGGGACCGAGGACCTGATCGCGACGGCGACGGGAACGATCTTCACCAACGGCGCCGGCACGAGCGCCGGCACGGGCGTGGACACGACGACGCTCACCGCAGAGGAGATCGAACTCAGCGGCGCCGGTTTCTGGAGCAACATCGTCAGTCTCATCCCGTACATGGCGGGGACGGACGTCAACGTCGCGATGGGCACGAGCGGGACGAGCCTGGACCTGACGGCCGCCGAGCTCAACTCGCTCATGGGCCTCGACGAGTTGTACATTGGTCGCCTGGACGGCACAGGCCTGATGAGCGTCGGCGCCCTGACCCTCTCGTCGTATCTCGAACTGCAGATGCAGGGCGCCGGGGGCCAGATCGAGGTCTACGGGCCCTTGTCGATCCTCGGCGGGGATTCGGTCTACTTCCGTTCGTTCGATCCGATGCTGCTGGCCGGTTCGGTCACGACCCAGGGCGGGGACTTCACGTCCGACACCACGGTCGAGGTCAGCGGGACCGCGTCGATCACGACCGGCGGCGGCGACGTCAACGTCGCGGGGCACTTCGACGGTCTGAGCGACGGCGACGGGGACCTGACCATCAGCTACGGCTCGGGCGCGGTCAACTTCACCGCCGGCACGTACGGCTACGGCTCGACCAAGCGGCTGAGCAGCCTCCACCTGATCGGCGACGCAATTACGCTCCAGCTCGCCCGCACGCAGGGCTCGCAGACATACTCGGGTGTGACCACGCTGGACAGCACGTTCGGGACCGCCCTGGCGGACGCGGTCAACGGCGGCATCACCTTCGAGAACGACGTCTATGTCTGGGGCGACTCGCTGGTCATGATGGGCGGGGCGAACCAGACGACGTTCATGGGCGACGTGTTCGGCATGAACACGGGCGCCGACGTCCTCCGTATCAACGCCGGACCTGCGGGCTTCGTCCGCTTCGAGGGCGGCGTGGGCACGGCGGCCAAGGAGCTCGAGTCGCTGTTCATCGACGACGCGGTCTCCACGACATTCCTGGGCGACGTGTACGCCGCCGATCAGCTCGATATCACCGGGACGGCGATCCTCGACGCCTCGGGCGACGCGGACTCGGTCCTGGTCTTCTGCGGCACGGACGTGACCTTCAACAACGCGCTGGTCTCCAGCGTGCAGGGCGCCTCGGGCATCCAGGTCATGGCGACGGGCCTCACGACCTTCGGCGGCCCCGTCGGCGACGGCGCGGGGCGCCTCCGCTCGCTCGTGACCGATTCGCCGGGCACGACGCTCATCACCAGTGACATCTCGACGCAGCTCGGGATGACCTTCAGCGACGACGTGCTCATCGGCGGCACGCCGACGCTGCGGACGTACGACACGGGCGGGGCCGGCTCGATCTTCTTCCTCAAGACCGTGAATGCCGACGGCGTCCCCGGGCGGACGCTCACGGTCCTGACCGACCTCTCGGGCGTCGGCGTCTTGGACGGGGCCCTGAACTCTAACGTGCCGATCATCCACTTCGTGGGCGACATCGGGACGGCGGTGGGCGGGATGCTCGCCGAGCTGAACCTCAACTACTCGCTGTCCCTTGGCATCGACGGGCACACGGGCGTGCCCGTGTACGCGACGATCGTGCTGGGCGACGCCGCGGCGTTCCTGGGCTCGGGCGTCACGCGTGATTTCATGCTCAACGTCGGCTCCCTGAACATGGGGCGTCACGAGAAGATCGGCGTGACCGGCGCGCTGACGCTCAACGCGCTGGTCTCGGCCCGCCTGGGCGACATCACCGCCGCGGGCGACATGTTCGTGACCACACCTTCGCTGACGATCCTGCTCCGCGACCCGGGCCAGGTGTTCGACCCGACGACGTTCATGCTCGCCTTCGACGACGGCGTGGACTTCATCTCCGGCGGGACGCAGATCGTCTTCACGACCGGGTCCATCACGCTCGACGGCGTGGGCGACGACCCGAGTTTCGCAGTCTCGGGCGGCAACGTCACGGTCTCCGAGCCCTTCGAGATCCGCTCGTTCTCCGAGCAGGTCTCGGCGCTGATGGCGGGGCTGATCGTGCTGGACGTCCGCTCGTTGGGCCCGACAAACACGAACGTCGCCGAGGCGATCGCCGGGGCGGTGCCCCGCGAGAGCCAGTCGGGCACGATCTCGCAGGACACGACGGTGGGCCTGGCGGCCCAGGAGGTGCTGCGTGAGCTGGGCATCTACCCGCGTGCGTCGCTGACCGACCCGCGCCTGACAGACGCCGAGCGGACGGCGCTGCTCGAGGCGGTGCTCGAGGCGATGCTGGGCATGGCTGTGTACAACGACCTGCCGGGCGACACCGAGTCGGAGATCACCGAGGTCACGGTGGACCGCCTGGAGCTTGAGCTGGTCGAGGACATCCTGGCCGACTACCGGGCGTTGTTCCGGGGCGAGGGTGTGGACCCGGAGACGGGCGAGACGGTGGTCGTGGACCGGCGCTCGCACATCCGCGACACGCTCTCGGAGGCGGTCATCCTCTACTTCGAGACGCTCGAGACGGACACGTTCGATCCCGACGAGTTCATGGCGTTCCTCGAGGACCAGGGCGAGCAGACCGCCGAGGCCCTGGGGTACGTCCGCGAGCTGCGTCGCCTGTTCGGGCGGATCCGTCTGCTCGGTCTGTCGTCTCGCGAGGTCGCGGGGGTGAAGAGCGCCCTGTTCGGCGCGGTCCGCCCGGGCGACCTGACGACGACGCAGATCGAGGCGCTGATCGACCCGTCCACGCAGGCGCCGGTCGAGTAGTGGGCGCCGGGGCAAGGCGGGTTGCGGTGGCTGACCGCCGGCGGGACGCGCACGAGCGGCCCCGGTTGTGGAGTCTTGCCTGACGCGCGATGGTCGCAATACTCCCTCTTCGGGCCCGGGCGGGTTGGGCCCGGGGGCGTCAGCACGAAGGGAGTCAGCGGCCATGGACAGGATGAGCGTCAGGGAGGAGGCGATCGCGACCGCCGCGGAGTGGGAGGTCGTCAACGGGCGGTTCCAGGCGGGGCGCGAGCGGGTGGACGAGATCTACGCCCGCGACGTGTTCACGCTCCGCGCGATGCGCGAGCGGCTGCCCAAGGAGACCTTCCGGGCCGTCCAGGCGGTCATCGAGCGGGGCGAGGGGCTCGATGCCCACCAGGCCGACGTCATCGCCGCGGCGATGAAGGACTGGGCCCTGGAGCGCGGCGCGACCCACTACACCCACTGGTTCCACCCGCTGACCGGGCTGACGGCCGAGAAGCACGACTCGCTCATCATCCCCGATGGCTCGGGGCACGTGCTGTACGGCCTGTCTGGCAAGGAACTCATCCAGGGCGAGCCTGACGCCTCGAGCTTCCCCTCGGGCGGCCTGCGGGCGACGTTCGAGGCCCGCGGCTACACCGCCTGGGACGTCACGAGCCCCGCCTTCATCGTCCACGGCGCCAACAGCTCGACCCTGTGCATCCCGACCGCCTTCGTCAGCTACAACGGCCAGGCCCTCGACAAAAAGATCCCGCTGCTGCGCTCGATGGACGCGATCTCGGGACAGGCGATGCGGATCCTCAGGATCTTCGGCTCCGACCAGGGCGTGAGCCGCGTCGAGACGACGCTGGGCACCGAGCAGGAGTACTTCCTGGTCGATCGGAGGCTGTACTTCGCGAGGCCCGACCTGGTCTCGTGCGAGCGGACGCTCTTCGGCGCCGCCCCCCCCAAGCACCAGCAGCTCGACGACCACTACTTCGGGTCTATCCCCAACCGCGTGCTCGCGTTCATGGCGGAGGTCGAGGACGAGCTGTACCGCCTTGGCGTGCCGGTCAAGACGCGTCACAACGAGGTGGCCCCGGGCCAGTACGAGCTGGCGCCGATCTTCGAGAACGCGAACGTCGCGTGCGACCACCAGATGGTCGTGATGGAGACGCTCGACCGCGTCGCGCCGCGGTTCGGCTTCATGGCGCTCGTGCACGAGAAACCCTTCGCGGGCATCAACGGCTCGGGCAAGCACAACAACTGGTCCATGTCCACCGACACCGGCGTCAACCTGCTCGACCCGACCGACGAGACACACACGAACCTCCAGTTTCTCACGTTCCTGTGCGCCGTTATCCGCGCGGTGCACCTGCACGGCGACCTCATCCGCGCCTCGGTCGCCAGCGCGGGCAACGACCATCGCCTGGGCGCCAACGAGGCCCCGCCCGCGATCATCTCAATTTTTCTGGGCGACATGCTCACCGACCTCATCGAGCAGATCGAGAAGGGCGCCCCAGAGCGGACCAAGGAGGGTGGGCTCCTCACGCTGGGCTCGCGGACGCTCCCCGCGCTGCGGCGCGACCCGGGCGATCGCAACCGGACCAGCCCGTTCGCCTTCACGGGCAACAAGTTCGAGCTGCGTGCCGTAGGCTCGTCGGCCGCCGTCGCCTGGCCCAACACGGTCATCAACACGATCGTCGCCGAGTCGCTCGACCACATCGCGACCGAGCTGGAGAAGCGTCTGGGCGAGGACCGGTCGGCGGACAAGATCCAGTCGAGCGTGCACGAGACGCTCCGCGACGTGATCAAGGCGCACAAGGCGATCGTCTTCAACGGCGACAACTACACCCCCGACTGGCACGCCGAGGCCAAGCGCCGCGGCCTGCCCAACCTCCGCGACACCTCGGAGGCCCTGCCCGCGCTGCGGTCCGACAAATCGGTCGCCCTGTTCGACAAGTACCACGTGCTCTCGCGGTCCGAGCTCGAATCGAGGCTGAACATCTTCAGCGAGAAGTTCTCGACCCAGTGCCACATCGAGGCGCACTCGATGGCGTCGATCGGTCGGACGATGATCCTGCCCGCGGCGATGGAGCACCAGCGGCGCCTGGCCGAGACGGTCGCGGCGACGCAGGGCGCGGGCGTGGACGCCGAGTCGGTGCGTGGCGCGCTCGAAGACTTCGCCGAGCTGGCGGCCCGCTTCCGCGACAAGATCGCGGTTCTGGAGGAGGTCTGCAGGCACGGCGTCGAGGACCCGGTCGAGCACGCCAGGCACATCTCCGCGGCGGTCCGCCCGGCGATGGACGACCTGCGGGCGATAGGCGACGAGCTGGAGCGGTACGTTGCCGACGACCTGTGGCCGCTGCCGAACTACCGGGAGCTTCTCACCATCCGGTGAGTGTTTGGAGGCGGTCGTCTGCTGAATGAACAAGGCCCTCGGCAATCGCCGAGGGCCTTTGTCGAAAGCACGGGCGGAAGGATTCGAACCCTCAACCTCCTGATCCGTAGTCAGGTGCTCTATCCAGTTGAGCTACGCCCGCGTGTATGACCGGCGACGATACGCCGGGGTCTTCTGGGCGGCAAGTGGGCGGGGGCCCCAGGGGCGCCCGGTGGGACGGGGGAGTGGGGGCCGGGTGCGGACCGCGGGAGAGGCGGGACGCCGATCTCACCGCCAATCCCACCGCCGGCCCCCGGGTCGGGGTTGATTCGCCGCGTCCGGCGGCAATGATTGGGGTCCGTGCCCGGGGCCTTGGGAGGCGACCGGCAGGCACGACAGAGCAGCAGAGGATCGAATGGCCCACTCAGCATCGGCGAAGAAGCGGATCCGTCAGAACGTCACCCGTCGCTCCATCAACCGGTGGCGTCTGCGGGCGATGCGCGAGGCGATCAAGGACTTCAACATCAAGGTCGCCTCGGGCGACGCCAAGAGCGCGGGCGAGTCGTTCCGCGCCTGCGTGAGCGTCATCGACCGGACCGCCCAGAAGGGCGTGATCCACAAAAACCAGGCCGCCCGCCGCAAGAGCCGCCTGAACTCGCGCCTCAAGGCCCTGGCGACCAAGTAACGCCTCGGCGGACCCGCCCGGCGGACAGATCGAGACTCCGACCCCCGCCGCATCATCGGCGGGGGTTTTTTGTGCGCGCGCTCGGCGTCGGCGCAGATCGCGCAATCCGGGCGTATCCTCGCGGGCGATGACCACGGACGGTCGAACCAGCCCGGGCGCGGAGGGCCGCCCACTTGCGCCGCCGAGGGCGGGGTACCTCGAGCTGTCACGTGGGGCGTGGCACTCGCTCTTGTTCGTGCTCCCCCTGATCGCGGTCTTCGAGATCGGCTCGGCGCTGTACCTGAGCGAGATCGATCGGACGGTCGCGGCCTTCCGCCTGATCGCCCAGGCGTACCAGTCGCTCGGCGCGTACGGCATGCACCTGCCTGCGCTGGCCCTGGTCTGCGTGCTGCTGATGCAGCACGCGTTCTCACGCGCGTCCTGGCGGGTCCGTCCGATCGTGCCCGCGGCCATGGTGGTCGAGGCCGCGGTCTGGACCGCGCCGCTCACGATCGTCGCCCTGGTCCTGGCGCCCGGGCCGGCCGCGGCAACCGACGGGGGTGCAGGGACGGCCGAGGCGCTCGAGGCGTGGTCGTGGCAGGCGCGCCTGACGATCGCCGTCGGGGCCGGGCTGTACGAGGAACTGCTGTTCCGCATGGCCCTCATCGCCCTGGTCCACTTCATCGCCAAGGACCTGGCGGGCATGAAGGAGACGCCGTCGATCCTGCTCGCACTGGTCGTCTCGACGGTCGCGTTCGTCGCGTACCACGACATCGGGGGCGGGCCGGGGGGGCTCGAGCAGACGGCGTTCCTGGCCATCGCGGGCATGTACTTCGGGTCCCTGTACCTCTCGCGTGGCTTCGGGATCGCGGTCGGTGTGCACGCCCTGTACGACGTGCTCGCGTTGCTCGTGATCGGGCGGTTCTGAACGCCGTCCGACCCGTTTGGGGGGGTGGTCGGGCGTGGACGAGGCGGGTGATCTGTGCCGAGCCCCGGCCGCGGGCGGGCGGCGGCGTTGTGGACGACGGGGGGCACAAACCTCTATACTCGCAGCGGTGCGAGCCGATGTTGGGCCTGATCTGGTCCGGCGCGTGCCGGTCGTGGGGAGAGCGGTCGGCGGTCCCGTGGTGGCGGGGCTGCCCGCGCGGTACACCGGCGGGAGAACTGGCCATGGGCATTGATTTCGCGATCGACGAGCTTTACGCGACCGGGTGGACGTCCCTCGATAGTGCCGGGTGCGGGCGTCACGATGACGGGCGGGCGTACCCGACGCCCGAGACGGTCGGCCGCGAGTTCGAGCAGGCCGGCTACGAGCTCTCGCTCCGCCACATCCAGCTGTTCGACTGTTATCGGGCCGAGTGGCGCGACGCGGGCGGGGCGGCGGCGGGCGCCGTCGTTGGGCAGACCGATGCCGAGGCAGCGGTGTACGCCCTGAGTCAGTTGCGGCGGGCGATCGCGATCTCTTCGGCCTCCTAGACCGAGGCACTCCACGAGCCCGAATGGCCATCCACGGGGGCGGCGCCCACTTGACCCGGGCGGCGTCCGCGATAGGGTTGTCCCGGCCCCGAGAGGCCACCCTGGCCCCATCGTCTAGTCTGGTCCAGGACACCAGGTTCTCATCCTGGTAACGGGGGTTCGAATCCCCCTGGGGTCACTTCCCGCCCGGGACGCACAGCGTCCCGGGCGGTGTCAATTATGGCGCCCGAACCGGGGGGGTTGGGGAGATTGCGTGAACCCGGGGGCGGGACGGGCCGATCTGGCTGTCGGGAGGCCCGACATGAGCGACCCGAGCGGTGGTCCCGGTGGCGATTCGATTTGCTCGAAATACGCCGACGATCCGGACATGATCGAGATCGTGGAGTTGTTCGTGCGCGAGTTGCCGTCGCGAGTGGATGCGCTGCGCGAGGCATTTACGCGTGACAACCAGGACGCGTTGCGGACGCTGTCGCATCAGCTCAAGGGGGCGGCGCCCGGGTACGGCTTCCCGTCGATCGGCGAGTTCGCCGGGAGGCTCGAGGCCACACTGCGGAGCAACGGCGCATCGGGCGAGGCGGTGCGTGGGCAGCTCGAGGACCTCATCGCGTTGTGCGAGCGGGCCCGCGCCGCGTAGCACTCTCTGGATCGGATCGTGTACTCGACAGTGTCGGTAAGTGTGCAGTGATGAAGGGCGTACGCGGATGAGTTCAACCGGGCAATACGAGCACGAGCGTGCCCCGGTCATCCTGTTGATCGACGACTGCGAGGACGTGCACCGCCTGCTCAAGACGCGGCTGAGCCGCGAGGCGTTCGAGCTGGCGGGGGCGCTGGGGGGCGAGGAAGGTGTGCGCCTCGCGCTCGAGATCAAGCCCACGATTATTTTGCTGGATCTGGACATGCCGGGGGTAGACGGGTTCGAGGTACTTCGGTCACTGAAGGACGACCCGGACGCCTCGGACATCCCGGTGCTCGTGATCTCGGGTATGCACTCGCCGCACGACAAGGTGACGGCGTTCGACCTGGGCGCGGTGGACTACATCACCAAACCGTTCGACCTGACCGAGCTTCGGATGCGGGTCCGCTCGGCGTTGAGGATGCGTCAGCTGGTGCTGATGCTGGCCCAGAAGGCGCAGATCGACGGTCTGACCGGGCTGTGGAACCGCGCGTACTTCGATCGGCGCTGGTCGAACGAGACGTCGCGTGTGAAGCGGTGCGACGGGGCGCTCTCGCTGGCGCTGCTGGACTTGGACCACTTCAAGACAATCAACGACTCGTACGGCCACCCCGCCGGCGACGAGGTGCTCCAGACCTTCGCCCAGCAGATGCTCCAGGAGATCCGCCAGTCGGACGTGGCGTGCCGGTACGGGGGCGAGGAGTTCGCGATCATCATGCCCGACACGGGCCCGGGCCACGCCGTCACGGTCTGCGAGCGGATCCGCGAGCGGCTCGAGAGCACTGTCTGGGCGAGGCACCCGAGCCGTCCGCTGACGGTCTCCGTCGGGCTCGTGGGCACCAGCGGTCCGACGCTGGTCACGCCCAAGAAGTGGCTCGAGCGGGTGGACAAACTGCTCTACGACGCCAAGTCCCGCGGGCGGAACCGCGTGTGCGTCGCGGACGTGGCCGCGGAGCCTCCCCGCATGGCCGACGCGGGTTGAGCGGCACGGCTCGCGCCGCCGCCCCCTACGATCTTTGTATGACCACGGACCCCGTCGATGGGCGCGTTACGCGTCTCGAGGAGGCTGCGCTCTTCACCGACCGCGCGATGGACGCGCTCAACGAGTCGGTGCTGGAGGTGACGGCCTCGATCAACCGTCTCTCGCGACGGATCCAGGCGCTCGAGGCGCGGCTGGAGGCGTTGGCCGAGGGGGCCGAGCGCGAGGACGCGGGCCTCGAGCCCCCGCCGCACAGCGCCGGCCCGGACATCCAGCGCGACCCGCTCTGAGCGATCCCGGCGCCAAGGATCTGATCCGAGCTTGCGCGCTCAGTCCAGCAGGGATCTCCCGGTCATCTCGGGGGGCGCCTCCAGGTCCATCATCGCCAGGGCCGTGGGCATGATGTCGGCCAGGCGTCCGCCCTCGCGGAGCGTGCGCCCCCGGAAGGCCTGCCCGACGACATGCAGGGGGACGTCGTAGGTCGTGTGGGCGGTGTGGGGGGCGTCGGTCTCTGGGTTCCACATCTGCTCGGCGTTGCCGTGGTCGGCTGTGATGATCAGCGACCCACCCCGGGCGAGCGTCGCCTCGATGATTGTGCCGACGCACGCGTCCACTGTCTCGCAGGCGCGGACCGCGGCGTCGAGGCTCCCGGTGTGCCCGACCATGTCCGCGTTGGCGAAGTTGACCACGATCACGTCCTGGCAGTCGTCGGCGAAGAGTCGGGCGATGACCGCGTCGCGGACGCCGGCGGCGGACATCTCCGGCGCCAGGTCGTACGTCGCGACCCTGGGCGACTGGATGATCTCTCGCCCCTCGCCCGGGAATGGCTCGTCGCGGTAATCGTTGAAGAAGAACGTCACGTGCGGGTACTTCTCGGTCTCGGCGCACCGGAACTGTGTGTACGAGTTGGCGCTGAGGTACTCGCCCGAGGTGTTGACCATCTTCGGCGGCCTGGGGAACGCGACGCGTGCGAGCTCGGCGAGCCGCTCGGAGTATGCGGCCATGATGACGAAGTCGAGCTCGAGCTGCTCGCCCCGCTCGAAACCCCGCTCGCCCGTGTCGGGCGAGGGCTTGAGCTCGGTCGAGCCCTGGAACGTGGGGAGCAGGAAGGCCGAGCAGATCTCGCGGGGGCGGTCGCCGCGGTAGTTGTAGAAGACGACGCTGTCGCCGTCGGAGACGCGGGTGGACATCGCGTCGTCGGTGTCGGCGCCGATCATGGTGGGGGCGACGAACTCGTCGCCCTGCATCGTGGGGGCGGATGGGTTCTCGTAGTAGGCACGGACCGCGTCGTCGGCGGTGGGCGAGAGCCCGACGGTCGCGTCCTCGACCCCCCGCCCGGTCAGGCACTGGTACGCCTGCTGGACGCGTTCCCAGCGGCTGTCCCGGTCCATCGCCCAGTACCGCCCGATGACCGAGGCGATGCGGCCGACACCGATCGATGCGAGCTTGTCCTCGACCTGGGTGATGTAGCGTTCGCCGGTGAACGGGCCGGTGTCGCGCCCGTCGGTAAACAGATGCAGCGCGATCTTCTGGGCGCCGATCGCCCTGCATAGGTCGAGCAGCGCGAACAGGTGCTCGAGTCGCCCGTGCACACCCGCGTCCGAGCAGATGCCCATGAGATGGACGGCCGCGCCCGTGTCCTTGGCCCGGGTGATGGAGGCGACGAGGGCCTCGTTGGCCGCGAGCTCGCCCGTGCGGCAGGCCTTGGTGATCCGGACCGCGTCCTGGTCCACGATGCGCCCGGCGCCGATGTTCTGATGCCCGACCTCGGAGTTGCCCATCGTGCCCTCGGGCAGGCCGACGTCCTCGCCGCTGGTGTGGATGAGCGTGCGGGGCCAGTCGGCACGCAGGGCGTCGTCCACGGGTGTGTCGGCGAGCTTGATCGCGTTGAACGCGTCGTGGCCCGGGTTGGGGTTCTCCCCCCAGCCGTCGCGGATGACGAGCACGAAGGGCGTGTTGGCGGGTCTGGCGGGCATCGGGTCGCTCCGGCGTGCGTAGGGTTGTCTATGAACGAGCGTAGCGATCGGCGTGGAATGGCGGTGGCCCTCGCGGCCCTCGGCGTGCTGGGCGTCTCGGGGCTCGCCGGGTGCGACGGGTCGCGGCGGACCCGGTCGATGTCCGAGCACGACCGCCAGCGGGCGGCGGAGCTGGGCTTGTCGGCCGAGGCCGAGGATCCGACAATGCAGGATCGGCGCGCCGGCTACGGCATCTGGCGCGAGGCGCCGCAGCCCGAAGGAACCCGGGCGCCGGAGGCCCCCGAGCGTCGCAGCGTCCCGTGGGACTGATCTCCGCGCTCGGGCGGCGCCCGCTCAGGACAGGTGGGCGAGCACCTCGTCCAGGTCCATCGCGTCGGAGGCCTCGCGGGCCTGGGACCACTTGACGACCGGCCTGCCCGCGTCGTCCTTGGTGATCACGACCGTGCCGCGGGTGGCGACGTTCAGGTCCGCCCAGTACAGGCCGTAGGCGCGGCAGACCTCGCGGTGCATGTCCGCGAGTAGTGTGTGCTTGATGTCCATCTGGTCGGCCCAGGCCTTGAGGGCGGCGAACGAGTCGCACGAGACGCCGACGACCTGGGCGCCCTTGTCCTTCCACGTGGACATCTCGGCGGTCACGCACTGCATCTCGGTCCCGCACACGCCCGTGAAGGCGAGCGGGAAGAAGCTGAGGACGACGTCGCCCTGCCCGAGCGCCTCGGAGAGCGACCAGGGCTCGCGGTTCTGGTCGGTGAGGGTGAAGTCGGGGGCGGGGTCGCCCGCCTTGAGGGGCGCCTGGCGTGTAACGAGGTGGGCGTTGGCTGACATGGTGTCTCCTGCGAGGGTCGGGACGCGTCCGGGGCGGACCGCTCGTCTGGTGTATGCTACGACGCAGCGTCCGTCGGAGACGGGCGGCGTTCGCGGCACGGAGGCGAAATGAACGCGACGATGACACTCCAAGAGCGGTACAACGAGGTCAAGAGCCGGGTCGGCGGTGCGTGCTCCAGGGCGGGGCGGAGCCCCGAGTCCGTGATCGTGGTCGCGGTCACCAAGCACGCGGGCATCGACGACATCCGTTCGCTGGTCGAGATGGGGCACCGGGACCTGGGCGAGAACCGGGTCCAGCAACTCGTCCAGCGGGCCTCGGTCGTGCGCGAGTGGTTCGACCGGATGCGTGTGATCGAGCGGACGCGGGCGGAACGTGAAGACGCGGGCGCCGCCGTCGGCGGGTTCGACCCGGGCGCCCCGGTGCGCTGGCACATGATCGGACGCCTGCAGCGGAACAAGGCGCGCAAGATCGTCGAGTTCTGCCGCCTGATCCACGTCGTGGACTCGCTGCGGTTGGCCGAGGAACTGCAACTCGTCGCGAACAAGCGCGACGAGGTGATCGACGTGCTGGTGCAGGTGAACTGCTCGGGCGAGTCGCAGAAGGGCGGGGCGCCCGCCCCCGCGGCCGCGCCCTTGTGCGAGCAGATCGACACGATGATCAACGTCCGTGTCCGCGGGCTCATGACGATGGCCGCCCGGTCCGACAACCCGGAGGACGCGCGACCCGCGTTCGCGAGGTGCTTCGAGCTCTACGAGGAGATCCGCACCCAGGGCATCGGCGAGGGCCGCTTCGACCTGCTCTCGATGGGCATGTCGGGCGACTTCGAGGTCGCGATCGAGGAGGGCGCCAATATCGTCCGCGTCGGCAGCGCGATCTTCGGCGAGGGCGAAGGCTCCGACGAGGCGACCGCGGACGCCTAGTCAACGACGGGGCAATTGTCTGTACGGTGGTTCGGGTCCGTCAGATGCGGGCCAGACGCCCCCCCGCGGAGCGGGTCCGGTTCATCGCGGCCTGCAGCGAGCGTCCGGGGCACGCGGTGGGCGCGAGTTCTTGGTGCGTGTAGATCGCGGCCATCGAGACGCCCAGGCGTGAACGCTCCGTCGAGACCAGGTCCTCGAGCGAGCGGAGCGTCGCGGCGGTCGGGGTCTGCTGCTCGTAGTTGCCCAGGACGCAGATCCCGAGATTGTGCGGGTTGGCGACCTTCACGTGTGCGCCCTGCAGGGCGAGCGGGCGGGCCTGCCAGACGCGGCCAGCGGGGTCGATCGTGTAGTGGTAGCCGATGTCGGCCCAGCCCTTGCCAACGTGGGCGGCCCGGATCGACTCGACCCGACGGGCGGCGGCGCCCCAGGAGGTGTCGTAGAAGGGCGACATGCCGTCGTGGTGGATGGTGATCTGCGAGACCCCGTTCATGGGGTCGGCGAGCCACGTGCGGGGGGCGCCGCGGGCCCACTGGGCACGCGGGATGACCCCCGCGGGCAGGGAGTCAACCGGGGCCGGGCTCGACCAGCCGCCCCCCTGGGGCGTCGTGTGCGGCGGGACGCTGGCGACGGTCGGGTCCGAGGGGATCGGCTTGCCGACCTGGCCCGTGCGTCTGGACGAGGCGCAGGCGGTCAGGGATGCGGCGGCGCCAGTGCCGAGGGCCATGCCGCCGGCGCGCAGAACGATTGCCAGTGCGTCTCGTCGGTTCATGTGCTCCATTCGCCCTTCAGCATCGGTTCCGCCCGCCGACTGAGTCCAATGGTATCGGAAGTCCCCAGTTTGCGGGTGCGGGCCGCGCCGGCGTGGAGGCGGGGGCCCGGGTCCGGTACCCTTCGCCCGCCTGGCCCCCCCCGGGACTCGCCCGGGGAGCCGGCAAGGAGATCCGAGTCATGCGATTTGTGCGCGGTGCTGTTGTTGTTGGTGTGCTCGCGATCGGTGCGTCGGGCGCGTGGGCGGCGGGTGTGGGGACCGACGTCCCGTCCTCGACGGACCGGCTCGACGGCGCCCGCGAGCGTCTGGAGGCCGCCCGGGCCGCGCTGGCCCAGGCGCAGAACGAGTACGACGCCGCTAGGGCCGAGTACGAACGCACCGACGGGGGGGGCGCCGACCAGCCCGCCGACGGCGGCGGCGAGGGCGGGGAAGACGCGCTCGCGGCGCCGACCTCGTTCTGGACCGGCTGGGAGGGCTCGGCCGAGGCGGGCATCACCGGCTCGGACGGCAACACCGAGAACTTCAGCTTCCGTGCCAGCCTCTCGCTCGAACGCAAGACCGACAAGATGGAGACGACGTTCGGGCTCGCGTACAAGTACGCGACCGAGGACGGCACGCAGAACGCCAGCCGCTTCGAGGCCAAGGGGCGAAACGACTGGCTTATCCCCGACTCGCGCTGGCGTTATTTCGTCCAGGGCAAGTACGAGTTCGACGAGTTCCAGGACTGGGACTCGCGGATCTCGGGCTTTGGCGGTGTGGGATATGAGTTCATCCGACCCGAGGACCAGGGGCCCAATATCTCGCTCGTCGGTCGGGCGGGCCTCGGCGGCTCGCAGACAATCGGCGGGACGGACGAGGGCTTTACCCCCGAAGGGCTGCTCGGCCTCGATTTCGTCTGGGACATCAAGGACGACCACAAGTTCGTCGCCACCACCGAGCTCTATCCCAGCCTTGAGGAGATGGGCGAGTTCCGCTGGATCACCAACCTGGGCTACGAGATCATGCTCGACGCGGAGATGAACCTGTTCCTTAAGATCGGCGTCGAAGACCGGTACGACTCGAACCCCGGCGGCTCGGCCAAGCGAAACGACATCGACTATTACGCCACGCTCGGCTGGAAGTTCTGAGAGCGACCGACGTCACGCACGTGTGACCGGTTTGTGCGCAAACAAACAGCCCGCCCCGGACCGGCGCCGGGGCGGGCTTTGTTGTGCGCGAACCGTTTCGGATCAGCCGCGGGCGCGGAGCGAGTCGCGGATCTCGGTCAGCAGCACGACCTCGTCGCTGGGCTTGGGCGGCGCGGCGGGCTTCTCCTCTTCCTTCTTCTTGAAGCGGGCCGTGGCGTTGTTCATCAGCTTGATGACCATGAAGATCGCGAAGGCGATGATGACGAAGTCAATGAGGGTGTTGAAGAACAGCCCGTAGCCGATCGCGACCTCGGGGACGGCGGCGGTCACGACATCGCCCGTCGCCGGGTCGAGGACCTCGCCAGCACCCTCCTTGAGGACGAGCTTGAGGTCGGCGAAGTCCACGCCGCCCAGCAGCATGCCGATGGGGGGCATGACGACATTGGCGACGAGCGACGAAACGATCTTGCCGAACGCGGCGCCGATGACGATGCCGACAGCCATGTCTATGACATTGCCGCGCATCGCGAACTCTTTGAACTCTTTGATCAGACCCATGGCGGTGTCTCCATCTATGATGTCGTCGGGATGTGTGGCAGGCCCTGCGGATGACGGCCGCGGGCGTCACGTCGCCACGAGAATTCGGGCCCGGATCGTAGGCCTGTGAGACAGACTGACCGAGGAGATTTTGAGGTGATGATGCAGGCTGGCGGAGACGCGACGGGCGGGGGAGACCTGACGGAAACATTGGAAACCGCGGGTACCGCGGCACAATCGGGCGGCGCCGAGGCGGTGTCGAGCGAACCGAGCAAGCTCGACGAGGCGCAGGGCGTGCTCGACCGCGTGCTCGAGGGCGACTTCAGCCAGCAGACCTGGATCGACCTGTGGACGATCATCGGCTGGCCGGTCGTCCAGGCGATCGTTCTCATCCTGCTCGTCATGTTCCTGTCGGGCTGGGCGAAGCGGATCACGACCGGGACGCTGCGCCGGGCGAACGTGGAGGAGACGCTGGCGCGGTTCTTCGGGAACGCCGCCAAGTGGCTGCTCGTGGTCATGGGCGGGTTGGCGATCCTGAGCACGTTCGGCGTGGACACGACCGCGTTCGCGGCGGTGCTCGCGGCCGTCGGCTTCGCGATCGGCATGGCCCTCTCGGGCACCTTGGCCAACTTCGCGTCGGGGATCATGCTGCTGGTGTTCAGGCCCTTCAAGGTGGGCGACGTGGTCAATGCCGCGGGCGTGCTGGGCAAGGTGGACGAGATCGGGATGTTCACGACGACGTTCGACACATTCGACAAGCGGCGAATCATCGTGCCCAACGGGAAGATCTACGGCGACACGATCGAGAACGTCACCTACCACCCGGTGCGCCGGATGGAGGTGCCCGTCGGGACCGAGTACCCCGCGGACGTGGACCAGACGCGTGAGATCCTCGAGCGCGTCGTCAAGAACGTCGAGGGCGGGGCGAGCGACCCCGAGCCCCAGGTCTTCCTCGCCGACCTGGGCGCGAGCAGCATCGACTGGAAGCTCCGCGTCTGGGCGCACGGCGACGTCTTCTGGGACGTCCGCCAACGCCTGGTCCGCGACGCCAAGAAGGCGTTGGACGAGGCGGGCATCGGGATCCCGTTCCCGCAGCGGGACGTGCACCTGGACTCGCCGATCACAGTTCGGATGTCCAACGAGTAAGGCTTCAACGCGAAGGTCGCGAAAGACTCGAAGGAGAGGCGCTCACGCGTCTCCTCTTTTCAGTGCCCGAGTTTTTCATTGCCTCGTGCTGCCCACGCCTTGCTTCGTGATCTTCGCGGCCTTCGCGTTCAACCCGAGCCGTCGTCCGTCTCGCGCTGGATCCGGTCACGCCACTTCGACCAGATCGACAGCACGAGCAGCAGGTACAGCCGTTGCGAATGGTCTCGCCCGTGCCAGGGGTTGAGGCTCTCGGCGCCCGCGGCGTCGTGCTCGCGGAGCATGCGCCGGACGAATCGTGAGTTGATCTCGATGTTGAGCGATGTCAGGAGTGGGAACGGGTCCCGGGCGCCGAGGTGGTCGTGCAGCAGTTGGCGCATGCCGCCGTAGTCGGAGCGGAACCAGTCGCCGATGGGGATGGCGAAGCCGCGCTTGGGGCGATCGACGATGTGGTCGGGCAGGTGGCGGCGTGCGACCTCTTTGAGCAGCCCCTTGCGCCCGCCGCGGGTGAGTTGTTCGAAGGGGATCGCACGAGAAGCCCAGAAGAGTTCCGGCGCGAGCAGGGGCGCCCGTGCCTCGACAGGGACAGCCATCGACGCGGTGTCGGTCTTTCGCAGCAGGTCCTCGGGCAAGTAGGAATCCAGATCCATGAGGGCGCCATCCTGGTGCTGGCGAAACCCGCGGTCGAGGGGGTACACGCACGGAGGGAGCGTGCTCTTGGGGAGGAGCTTCTTGAGGCGCCCATGGTCGAAGATCGCGGTGAGGTCCGCGTACCCCTCACCGCGGGCGGCCCGGCCGAGTCGTGCGAGCTTCGACCACTTGGAAGGCGGGTTCTGCTGAGCCAGGAGCGGGCTTGGGATCGCGCAGGCGGCGAGCCTGAACAACGGCCCCTTGACGCTGATCATGTGCCGCTCGTACCCGGCGAACAGCTCGTCACCCCCGTCGCCTGTCAGAACTACTTTTGCGTGCTCGCCCGCGGCCTTGAAAGCCCAGTACGAGGGCAGGAGCGAGCTGTCGCCGAAGGGGAGGCCGAGCTGCTCGATGAGGCGGACGAGGTCTTCGGCGGGCTGTGCGCCGACTTCGAGGATCGTGTGCCCGATCCCGACGTGCTCGGCGATCTGTCTCGCGTCGTCCGATTCGTCGTAGTCGGCGCTTGGCATGCGGACGGTGATCGCGCGCGTCGGGGCGCCGATCTTCTGGAGATGGGCGGCGATCAGCCCCGAGTCGATCCCGCCCGAGAGCAGCAGCGCGACCCCGGTGTCCGTGTCGAGGCGGGACGCGACCGCTCGCCCGATCATGGCGTCGAGGTCGTCGATGCTCGGCGTCGGGCCGGCGCGGCTCGGCCACGCCTGTTTCCGCTTCTGGTCCGCTGGTCGCGTCGTGATATCCGTGACGGGCCGGGTGTCCTCGAAGTCCCAGCCGCCTTCGTCGTCGATCCAGAGCGTGCGGACCTCGCCGCGCTCGAACTGCTCGTCGCCGAAGCTGCCCGGCCCGTCGCCGGCGCCGTGGCTGAACCAGGGCGTGATGTACAACGGATGGATCCCGCCTGTGTCCGGGCCGTTCATGCGGTGCAGGCGTGGGATGGCGGCCGACGACGAGGCGAGGCAGAGCACATTGTGATTGCAGAGGCGTGCGTCGTAGAGCGGTTTCTCGCCGCACAGGTCGCGCATACCGGCGAGGGTGAACGCCTGCCGATCCCACACGATCGCGGCGTACATCCCGTCGAGCTTGTCGGACGGAAGTAAGTTGCCCCACGCCCGCCAGCCGTGGACGAGCGTCTCGGTATCGGAGTGGCCGGTCTCGAAGCGGCGGTCTTCGCTTTCGAGTTCGCGCCGCAGGTCACGGTGGTTGTAGATGCAGCCGTTGAACGCGACGGCGACGAGGTCGGGGTGCTCACTGGGGAGGCACAGCTCGTGGGCGAGGATGGGCGTCTGGCCCCGGGCGTAGGTCAGGTCGGGGCGGAGGTGTTCGCCATCGTGGACCATGGGCTGATGCCCGCCCTCGTGGTCGATGATGCTCAGGCGGCGGTGGACGAGGGCGAGATCGACGACGAGGCCGTCGGCGCGGATTGCCCGGTCGCGGAAGCGGCCCTCGCCGTCCGGCCCACGGTGCATGATCGAGTCGTCCAAGACGTCGAGCCATGCCTCGGGGATCGCCTCGAGGGGGTGGGGGGGCGGCCCGTCGTTCGGGTTGTGGATCCGCAGGATTCCGGCGATGCCGCACATGCGAGCGAGGGTACCGGGCGGCGTGCTACGCGGCGTCGGAATCGGCCGGACGCGTCGGCTCGCCCGGCGGGGTCAAGCCCGCCGCGGCGGCCCGGTTGTGGGCCATCTCGTCGTGGTCGCGGAATGTCCCCGAGCGCAGGCCCCAGATGGTGTGCAGCGCCCGCGTCGCCAGCAGGCCGGCCGGGAAGGCGATCAGCACCGCCCAGCCGGCGTGCATGTGCGACTGGAGGTACTGCATCAGCCCTGCCGCGATGATGTAATACAGCGGGCTCAGCAGCGCCCGCTCGAACTGCACCAGCGAGGCGTCTCTCCAGAACGGCGGCGGCTTGGCGGTGAGCTTCTGCTTCTCACGCTCGGTCCCGCCCGAGACCGGGCGCCAGTGGTTGGCGACCCAGTGGAGCAGGAAGTAGATCGTGACGTCCGCGAAGATGTCGGCGATGACCGAAACGCCCGTGTAGATCCACGCGGACTGGTCGGGGGCGAGGTGCTTGAAGATCCAGACGGCCGCCGCGGTCGGGATCAGCGCGAGCAGGCCCGCGGCGATCACGTTGGCATTGATGTTGATGATGCGCTTGCGCTGATAGAAACGGAAGAGGCGCGACGGCATAACGGGTCATCGTAGCGGCGGGGCGGGGGCGGGCGCCGCGGCGTGGACCGCCTCCAGCCGGTCGCGGGCGATCGCGACCGCGTCGGGGTTGGTGTCGCACCCCTGGGGGCGCCTGGCGAGGCGGGCGGCGGCGACGAGCGTCGTCCCCGAGCCGCAGCACGGGTCGAGCACCAGCCCGCCCTCCGGGCAGCAGGCGCCCACGAGCAACTCCAGGAGGGCCAGGGGCTTCTGCGTCGGGTACCCCGTCCGCTCGGAGGCCATGTTGTTGAGCGAGGGGATGTCCAGGATGTCGGTGGCTTTTTTGAGCTGGCCTTCCATGCGGCGGCTGGTCGCCGGGACCATCGGCGCCTCGAAGTGGTACCGGTCGGGGTCGATCGCGTAGAGCAGGATGTCGTCGTGCTTGCGGGCGAAGCGGCGGGGCGACGAGCCGCCCAGGCCGTAGGACCAGATCAGGTGGTTGACGAAGTGGTCGGGCGAGAGCAACTCGTCGAGCAGCAGGCGGGCGTGGTGGCTGGTGCGCCAGTCCACGTGCAGGAGGATCGAGGCCGTGGGCTTGAGCTTGGGCAGCGTCGCGGCCAGGCGCTCACGCAGCCAGCCGAGCCAGTCGGCGGTGCTGGGCCAGGCGTCGTCGTACGCGCCCGCGGCGCCCGACTGGGCACGCCCCGAGTTGAAGGGCGGGTCGGCGTAGAGCAGGTCCACCGACGCGTCGTCGAGCGTGCGCACGAACTCGAGCCAGTCGGCGGATTCGACGCTCGCCTTGGGGACGCGGTTCACGGACCTTCCTTGTACGGACGCGTCTGCGCGGCGTGGTGTGGGTTCGGTTCGCGTCCCGAGTCCCGCAGCCAGCCACCGAGCTTTGCGTAGGCCAGGGCGGCCAAGACCTCGCCTGTTGGGTGTCGCGTGCCGTCCGGCAGCTCGACGGGATCCAGCAGGATCGAGCCGAGGGCGGCCATCTGCCCCAGCATGTCGCGCGTGTCGCCCGTGATCCCCGCGCGATTAATCGCCGATCGCATGATCTCGGTGCGCGCCTCCTCGGTCAGGGCGGCGAGCCGGTTGGTCAGGGCCCGGAGGTCGGCCGGAGGGCCCTGGATGGCATCGGACCACGCCGCGATCCAGGGCACATCGACCTCGACAGGTTCGTCGGGCTTGAGCGTGACGCTCGCGGCGCCCCAGCCGGGGAGATTGTCGGGGGAGAATACCGCAACGTGGACCTCGCCGGCGGGGAGCCCGCGGAAGACTGTCCGCCCGAGGGGCGCGCGGTTGCCCCCGAGCATCGAGCGGATGAACGGGCCCCGCCAGCCCGCGAATCCCAGGATGGGGTCTGCGCGCGTTGGCTCCGAGCTCACGATGAACACCGAGTCGCTGTTGCCCGCCTCGGCGTAGACGGCAAGGGTACACCGGCCCGGGGGGGCGAGGTCCGCGCGTTCGGTCTCGCCCGCGTCGAGCTCGACGACCCCTGAGACGCCGAACAGGCGGACGTCGGCGCCGTTGACGCCGAGGACCTGCCCGGGCGTCTCGTCCCAGGCCTGGGCGACGAGGCGGTAGGCGCCGGAGGGGAGTGAGAACTTGTACCCGCCGTCGTGACCCGTGAGCACGAACAGGATGCGTTGGAACGCTTCGTTGCGCGCGCTGGCGTCGGTGGTGAACGGCTCGAGGTTGTCGGCGTCCAGCGGGACGCCGCTCTGAGCGTCGCAGACAACGACGCACACACCCGGCGCCGGCTCGCCCCCGTGCGTGCGGACCACGCCCGCGAGGACGCCGGTCTCGGGCGCGGCGCCGGGCCCTGCCCGGGCGTGTGGGGCGGTCACGAGCGCGAGGCACACGGCGGCGGTGGTTCGACGCGTCATCGGCGCCATTCTACTCGGCGGTCGTCGCCGCGCCTCCCGCGTTCCGGCCGACCCGCGAGGCCAGCCAGGCGGCGTTGCACTCCGGGCAGACAAGGCAACGGTCGTGCTCGCCCACCAGGTCCGCCAACGCATACCCGCACGCGGCGCACCGCCCGGCGGCGAGGTAGATCTCGATGATCCGGGTCGACCTCGCCGTCCTGATCTTCCCGAGGAACAACCACCACGCGATCATCGAGAAGACGACTGGGATGATCAGGAACCCGAGCCAGAACATCCATGGCGTCATCCACCCCGAGAACACCGGGTACAGCACGAGCTGGTAGAGGACCGCCCCGGCGATCCCGCCAACGAGGGCGACGCCCGTCTCGAGGCCGACGGTGATGTTTTGCTCGGACCTGGTGTGAACGTCGGGTGTGAGGCGGCGGAGGCCGAGCGCCCGCCAGCCGAGCTGGCGCCCGGACAACTGGGCGAGCCCGCACGGCTCGCCGCGGTCGTCGGTCGGTCCTTGTCGCTTCGCTTCACGGCGGGGCATTGCCCCATCGTAACGCGGTCACACCGGCTTTACGGCCTCGCGCCCGACCGAGTAGTAGTGGAAGCCCATCTCGCCCAGCGCCTGGCGGCGGTACAGGTTCCGGCCGTCGAAAATCGCACGCCCCTTCATGACCGAGGCGAGCCGCTCAAAGTCGGGGCTCTTGAACTCGTCCCAGTCGGTGGAGATGACGAGCGCGTCGGCGCCCTTGCAGCACTCGTACATGTCCTCGCACAGCTCGATGGTCGGGGCTTCCTTGCCCACGTTCTCCATCGCGACGGGGTCGAAGCCGGTGACCTTGCAGCCGTAGCCCAGGGCCTTGCGGGCGATGCTCAGGGCGGGCGCCTCGCGGATGTCGTCGGTGCGGGGCTTGAATGCCAGGCCCCAGAAGGCGAGGTGCTTGCCGGTGATGCCGGCCTCGCCGCCGAAGTGCCCGAGGATCTTCTTGAAGAAGAGGTCGCGCTGCCGCTGGTTGGTGTCGTGGACCGCGCGCGAGACGTCGGTCTTCACGCCCGACTTCTCTCCCATCATGATGCACGCGAGGGTGTCCTTGGGGAAGCACGAGCCGCCGTAGCCCAGGCCCGGGTGCAGGAAGGCGCTGCCGATGCGCTTGTCCGAGCACATCCCCTCGCGGACCTTGTTGATGTTGGCGCCGTAGGCCTCGCACAGGTTGGCCATCTCGTTAATGAACGAGATCTTGGTCGCCAGGAAGTTGTTGGAGGCGTACTTGACCATCTCGGCGGACGGCACGTCCATGATGTAGATCGGGTGCCCGTTGCGGACGAAGGGGTCGTAGACGTCGCGGAACATCTCGGCGGTACGCTCGTCCTCGACGCCGACCACCACGCGGTCGGGCTTGTTGAAGTCGCCGATCGCGTCGCCTTCCTTCAGGAACTCGGGGTTGTCGGCGACGGAGAAGGGGATCTCCGGGCCGACGATCGAGCGGATGCGGTCGCGGACGTAGAACGTCGTCCCGACGGGGACGGTGGACTTGACGACGATAACCTTCGGCTTCTGGTTGGGCCCGAGGGTCTTGATGACGCTGGCGATGTCGTCGCAGGCCGAGTCGATGTACTTGAGGTCGGTGTGACCGCGCTCGTCGGAGGGGGTGCCAACGCAGATGAAGACCATGTCCGCGTCTTTGTACGCCTCGGCCTTGTCGAGGGTGTAGCGGAGACGCCCGGCGGCGTTGTTCTTCTCCATCAGCTCCGTCAGGCCCGGCTCGTAGATCGGGCAGATGTTGTTGCGGAGCTTCTCGATCTTCTCTGCGTCCACGTCCAGGCAGGTGACGTCGTTGCCGGTGTTGGCCAGGCAGACGCCCGTGACGAGCCCGACGTACCCCGTGCCGACCATGGTGAGCTTCATGATGCTGTCCTCAGTCCGAGCCATTTGGGAACCCGCCACGCCCGAGACGAGGGGGAGGGGATCGTAGGGCCATATCGGCCCGCCGAGGGCGCCGCTGGAGCGTGGGGCGGCGGGGCGCGGGGGATCGCGCCCGTCCTGCGGCTACGACCGGATAAACCGCCTGGTTCGCCGATTGTGGAGCGTGGCGCGGCGGGCCCGGGCCGCTACACTCCCGCCCCGATGACAACAATGACCACCGAGAAGCCAGCCACGATGTTCGAGCCGCCCCCAGAACCCAAGCGGGTCACCCGGGTCGCCGGGCGGTCCAAGAAGAAGGCCAAAAAGGGCGCCTTCACGGCCGAGACCGCGGACATCCACGAGCTCTACCAGCTCGCCGTCCAGCACGTCGAGTCCGAGATCGACTTCATCGACGAGCAGTTCGAGAAGGCGAGGGGGCGCAAGGCCGCGAGTCTCCGCGAGGACTTCTGCGGCACGGGCAACACCGCGTGTGAGTGGGTGCGGCGGCGCAAGACGAACACCGCCGTCGGGCTCGACATCGACCAGCCCACACTCGACTGGGGCGCCGAGCACAATGTCGCCCCGCTCACGCCCGAGCAGAGGGAGCGGGTCAGTCTCATCAACCGCGACGTGCTCAACCCGGGTGACGCGACGGGTCTGGACACGATCCTGGCGATGAACTTCTCGTACTGGCTGTTCATGACCCGCGAGGCCATGCTCGGCTATTTCAAGAGCGTCCGCGACTCGCTCGTGGACGACGGCGTCTTCTTCCTCGACTTCTACGGCGGGTACGAGGCCGCCCGGGAGATGACCGAGGACCGCGAGATCGACGAGGGTGTCAAGTCGTTCATCTACGTCTGGGACCAGCACAAGTTCGACCCCATCTCGGGGCGGATGCGCTGCTACATCCACTTCAAGTTCCCCGACAAGACGAAGATCAAGCACGCGTTCAGCTACGAGTGGCGCCTGTGGACGCTCCCCGAGATCCAGGAACTGCTGGCGGAGGCGGGCTTCAAGAAGGTGACGATCTTCTGGGAAGGCGCCGACGACGAGGGCGAGGGCGACGGCGAGTTCGAGCCCGTGACCGAGGGCGAGGCCGACCCCTCGTACATCTGCTACCTCATGGCCGAGAAGCAGGCGCCCGGGACGTAGGCTGTCCGCGGGCGGGCATACGATCGCTCGTGCGCGGCGTCATCGAGATCCCGGACCATCTCACCCCCGTCCAGGAACGGATCGAGGACGCCCTCGTGCGCGTGCAGCGGGCCTTCGACGCCCAGCTCGCGTCCGAGCTGGCGCCCGTCGGCGAGTTGTGTGCGCATGTCGAGCGGTACCGGGGCAAGATGCTCCGCCCGGTGCTGGCGATCCTCTCGGGGATGGCCGTGTCGCCCGGCGGGGAAGCGGATACGGACGGAATCGGCGCCGACCTCATCGGTCTGGCCGCAGTCTGCGAGATGGTGCACATGGCGACGCTCGTGCACGACGACGTGCTCGACGAGGCGGACGTCCGCCGTCGCGGTGCGACGATCAACCACCTGCGGGGAAACGAGGCGGCGGTCATCCTGGGCGATTACCTGATCGCGGGCGCCTACGCCCTGTGCGCTTCGATCGGGCGACCCGAGCTGGACCTGCGGATCGCCCGCGTCTCGATGGACGTGTGCGCGGGCGAGCTGCTCCAGCTGAGTCACGGCGACGACTTCTCGCTCGACGAGCCGACCTACTTCGAGATCGTCGAGCGGAAGACCGGGGCGCTGATCGGCGTCGCCTGCGAGCTTGGCGCGTCGGTCTGCGGGGCCTCTCGCGTGCTCGCGTCGTCGCTCTACGACGCGGGTGTGGACCTGGGCGTCGCCTTCCAGATCCGCGACGACGTGCTCGACCTGACGGGCCGCGAATCGGCCGTCGGCAAGAGCGTGGGCAAGGACCTGGAGAAGGGCAAGCTCACGCTGCCGCTCATCCACCACTTGGCCTCGTGCGCCGAAGGCGAGCGGGCCCAGGCGCTCGAACTGCTCGCCAGGTGCACGCACCCGGAGAACAACGAGGCCAGGGCGCGTGTGCTCGAGGGCGTGCGAGAGACCGGGTCTGTGGAGTACGCCCAGCGCGCGGGCGCCGAGCGCGTCGAGCGTGCACGGGGCGTGATCGCGGGCCTCGCGCCCTCGGGGGCGCGTGAGATGCTCGACCGCCTGGCGCTGGCCGTCCTCCACCGGTCGTACTAAACAAAAAGGACACCGCCCGGGCGGGCAAAGGGGGGGCGCCACGCCCGGGCGGCATCACATCTATCGGGTCGCAGGTCAGCGGCGGCGGCGCCCGGCCAGCGCGAGCCCGAGGCACGCGGGCAGGATCGTCGCAGGCGCGGGGGTCGTCGAGACGTTGTCGAGATCAAAGTGTACGACGGTCCCGTCGGGCAGGCCGGCGGGGGGAAGCACGAGCACCTGCAGATTGCCCACCTGGGTCATGACGCCCGCGAAGAAGCCGAAGCCGGGGGGGCCCTCGGGGACGTAGAACGGGTTGTCGGGGTCCAGGTCGAAGCTGAGCGTCGTCCACGAGCCGCCCGCGACCGGGGCGCCCGAGAGCATCACGAACGCGGGCGAGTTTCCACTCGTCGCGACGCGGATCGCGAAGCCCATCAGCTCGTCCGAGTCGTGACGGACGTCGAGGCTGATCGTGTCGAGGCCCGCGGTCAGGTAGTCGCCCACGAACGCGTCGGAGGACGAATCGAACGCATCGTGTCCCCGGAACAGGGCGAGGCCGAACTCGCCGGCGGTCGAGACGTCCGCGGACGTCGAGATGAAGCCCATGGGGTCGAACACGGGCGGGTTGAAGGCGCCGGTCTGCCACGCGGCGACGTCGGTGGTGAAGGTCTCGGTGTACGCGCCGACGCCCGCGTTGGCGCTGGCTCCCAGGGCGGCAAGGACGACGGGGACGATCATCGAACGCATCGGTCTCTCCTCTTCGCGGCCCGGGTCGGGCCGGTTGAAACTGGAACGGGTTCGGGTCGGGTATCAGCCGCCGCTCGCCGCCGCGAAGGCGACAAGGAACGCGAGGACGTCTGAGAAATCCAGCGTGCAGGGCGGGGCGAGGTTCGCGGCCGGGTCGCCCGAGCCGAAGTCGGTGATGAAGGCGATGACGTCGGAGAAGTCGGCGCCCCCGATCCCGTCGTAGTTGCCAGGCGATCCGACACGGACGGTCAGCTCCAAGGTGGGCGTCTGGTCGAGGATCTGGGCGATGACGTCGTCGCTGGTTTTGAAGATCGGGTAGAGCACGTCGCCCGCGCCGCCGCCGGGCCCGCCCGAGGCCGGGTGCATCGAGCTGACTGCGAGGTTGAGGCGCCCGTCGCGCAGGGAGCGACGGAGAAACGCCATCCCGTCCTCGTCGCACAGGTCCAGTTCGAACACGACCACGCTCTCGGCGGGTACCGTGTCCCCGGGCGCCATCCCCTCGATCTCTCCGATCCCCAGCGGGGCGACCTCGAAGCGTTCCTTGACGTTATTCGAGATGTCGAACGCGGCGCCGACCGAGTCGTAGTTCGCGGCGAAGACATTGCGGGCGCTCTGGGCTGGCTCGATCACGGGCGGGCCGCCGAACGCCGAGGTCTGCGTCCAACTGAACACGTCCCAGCCGTTGCGGTAGCCAACGCCGAAGATGGTCATCGCGCGCCCCGAGTCGGCGTCCGCGATAAAGTCCGGGTCCGACTCCGCGAGCAGCGTGCGGAACGAGTCGGGCGTCGGGTCGTAGCGGAACTCCTCGTCGTTGTCGATCACGAGCGTCAGGCGGGCGGCGATGATCTGGTACGACCCCGGGTCCAGCCCGGGCGTGATGGCGGCGTCCGTGTCGAACATGAGCAGGAACTGGCCGTCGCGGTCGTCGAAGCCCGGGCCCTGGTCGGCGGCAGAGAACGTGGACGCGATGGCCCGGATGCCCGGCGTGCCGTTGAACGGGTACATCCACCGGTCGCCGTCCGCGGTGTCCTTGACGAGATCCACGACCTGAGCCTGGGCGGCGGTTGTGAGCAGCCCGAGGGCAGCCGCGGCGTAAGTCTTTGGCAACAAGGTGGGTACCTCCTCAGGGACGCGCTGGCCCGTCCACAATCTCCTGCCAGACTGGACAGAGAACGGGGTGGCAGGAACAATGGGGAGTATTGAGACTGAGTCTCAATCGCGTCAAGCGCCGAGCACGTATTTTCCTCCGACCCGAGCCGATCGAGGCATCCGCCCCACCATGCCCACGCCGACACGACGCCAGCCGGCCGCCTTCACGCTCGTCGAGCTGCTGGTCGTGATCGCGATCATCGCGATGCTCATCGGGATCCTGCTGCCCTCGCTGGGCAGCGCCCGGGCGGTGGCGGTGAAGACCAGGGAACTGGCCGCGGCCCAGCAGCTGATGATCGCGTACACGATGTACGCCGACGACAGCGACGACGCGCTGCTCATCGGGTACGCCGCGGCCGGGCACGTGCAGGGACGCGATGCGCCACGCAACGAGCGGGGCGAGCCCGTCGGGGGCGACACGCCGGGCGCACGCGAGATGGAGATGCGTCGGCGCTACCCCTGGCGCCTGGCGCCCTGGTTCGACTACGACTGGCGCGGGATGTACGGCGACGACGACCGCCTCGCCAACCTCCGCCTCTCGCCCGACTACGAGTACGTCATCAGCGTCGCCCCCAGCTTCGGCATCAACGCCCACTTCGTCGGGGGCAGCGCCGGCGCGGGCGCGTACGGGTTCGACAACGCCGGGCGGAGGCACGTCCAGGGAAAGCGGCTGTTCGGGGATTTCTTCGTCCAGCGTCTCAGCGCCGTTCGCCGCCCGGATACGGTCCTCGCCTTCGCCAGCGCCCGCTCGATCGATACCTCTTCGTCCGGTGGCGACAACCACCCCCAGGGGTATTTCACAATCACGCCTCCCCGGTTCGTCTCGACCCAGGGACGCCTGTGGGGCGACGCGTACGACGCGGACGCGGACCCGGGGCTCAACTCCGGGCACGTGTCGCTGCGGCACCGGGGCGAGGCGATCACGGCGATGCTCGACGGGCACGCCGAGGCGATGGGGTGGGACGGGCTCAGCGACATGCGTCACTGGGCGGACAAGGCCGACGCGTCCGACTGGGCCCTCGAGCCCAACCTCCCCTGAGCGGGGCCCTGAGTGCGGGCCCCTCGCCCGCTATCCTTGCCCCCCATGGGCGATGCGAGAGACTTTCTGGGCGAGTTGGAGTGGCGCGGGCTGCTCAAGGACGTCACCGACCGCGAGGGGCTCGCGAAGCACCTCTCGACGGGCTCGCGCCGCCTGTACGCGGGATTCGACCCGACGGCGGACTCCCTGACCATCGGCAACCTCGTGCCGATCATGGTCCTCGCCCACGCCAAGCGGGCGGGGCACGAGGCGATCGCGCTGATGGGCGGGGGAACGGGGCTGATCGGGGACCCGTCGGGCAAGTCCGCCGAGCGGCAGCTGCTGACGCGCGAGACGCTCGAGGGGTTTGTCGCCGCCCAGCGCCCGATCTTCGACAGCGTGCTGGGGCAGGTCGAGGGGCCGGCGCACACGGTGCTCAACAACGCGGACTGGCTCACAGAGCTGAAGTACATCGAGGTGCTGCGCGACGTGGGCAAGCACTTTTCCGTGAACATGATGGTGCAGAAGGACTCGGTCAAGAGCCGCCTGCACGACCGCGAGCAGGGGATCAGCTACACAGAGTTCAGCTACATGATCCTGCAGGCGTACGACTTCCTGCATCTATACCGCGAGCTTGGCGTGACGATCCAGTGCGGGGGGTCGGACCAGTTTGGGAACATCGTCGTTGGCGCTGATCTGATCCGTCGTGTGAGCATGGAGGGTGGGCACGCCTCCTTCGGCTTCACCGCCCCCCTCGTCACCAAGGCCGACGGCGGGAAGTTTGGCAAGACCGAGACGGGCGCCGTCTGGCTCACCGCAGCCCGCACGTCGCCGTACGCGTACTACCAGTTCTGGCTCAACTGCTCGGACGCGGACGCGTCGAGCTTCCTGCGGATCTTCACGTTCCTGACCAGGGACGAGATCGAGTCGATCGAGCGCGAGCACGCCGAAGCGCCGGGCAAGCGGGCGGCCCAGCGGGCGCTGGCCCGCGAGGCGACGCGGCTGCTGCACGGCGAGTCTGAGATGGCCCAGGCCGAGGCCGCGGGCAGGGCCCTGTTCTCGGGCGACATCGCGGGCCTGCCCGAGGCGACGATCCGCGACGTGTTCGCGGAGGTCCCGTCGAGCGAGCACGACAAGGCGACGCTGGGAGGCGAGGGCGTGGATCTGGTCGAGATGCTCGTCGAGACAGGGCTGGCCAAGTCGAAGCGCGAGGCCCGCGAGTTCATCGCCAACGGCTCGGTTTCGGTCAACGGCCAAGGCGCGGGCGAGGGACGGCGCGTGACCGCGGGCGACCTGCTGCACGGCTCGATGATCGCGCTCCGCCGCGGCAAGAAGGCCTGGCACGTCACCCGCTGGGGCTGACCTGCTCAGGCGACAGAACGCCCGGCATCCGGGTGTTTCGGGACGCTCGGACGGCGCCCAGCCCGCAGGACCGGCTGGCTGCCGACAAGCATAAACAGCGTCCAGAAAAGGGCTTCCATACTCGGCCTGTTTCTGGGATACTGACCCGGTTCCGAGGATGGCGGCGTCGCCCGCCGCGTCTGTGTGCGAACGCCGCCTGGTCCGCAGGAGGCGTGCCGATGCACCAGATCCACGAACTCATCTCTCAGAAAGAAGCGGGTGTCCGGTCCGTCCCGGCGGACTGCACGATTCTCGACGCCGCGGGCGCGATGAACGAGGCGAAGATCGGCGCGGTCGTCGTGCTCGACAACGGGCGCATGGTCGGCATCCTGACCGAGCGTGACATCATGACGCGGGTCGTCGCGGCCGGACGCGACCCGGCGCAGACGCGCGTCTCGCAGGTCATGACCTCGCCCGTGCTCACGTGCTCGCCGCAGACCCGCCTGAGCGAGGCGCGTGCCGCGATGCGCAGCAAGCGCATCCGCCACCTGCCGGTCGCCGAGGGCGAGGCGATCGTCGGCATGGTCTCGATCGGCGACCTCAACCTGTGCGAGACCGAGACGCTCGCCGCGACCGTCCGCCATATGGAGGCGTACATCGCCGGCGAGGTGGCGCTGTAAGGACGCGGCGGGCAGGCGGGAAGGCTGTCCCACCGGACAGTGCTCAGGCGCCGACGACGAGTTTTCGGAACATCGCGGGCGACTCGCCCTGCCCCGTGCGGGCGCTGAGCAGCGCCGCCTGGGCCATCGCCAGCAGCATCTCGTGGTCCACCGGGGGCGGGGGCGACGACGCGTCGAACAGGGCCGAGATCGCGTCGGCGATCGCCGCGACCTGGGGCTCCAGACCGCGGTCGGCGAGCGGGGGCTCGACCCGCTGGGTGTCGAAGACCTCGCCCTCGGGGTTCGACCAGGCGAGGGATTCCTCGTCGATCGCGAGGCGCCCCTCGTCGCCCAGGGCGGACATCGAGCGGTCCCAGCGGGGCGCCTGGTCGCTGACCAGTGCGCACGCGGCCCTTCCGTCGGCGAAGCGGAGGTTGATGGTCATGTCGCCGTGCAGGTCGCGGAGCGAATCGCCCGGCGCCGCGTGCACGCCCGAGGCGTTGGGCCCGATGTACGCCGCGTCGATGCTTTCTGGCGCGCCCATGAGCGCGTGCACCAGGTCCATCGCGTCGAGCAGGCGCCCGGCCAGCGACGCTTGCTCGGCGCGACCAAGCGACTCGAACCGGAGCACGCGGATCTGCCCGAACGCGTCGAGCGCGTCGGCCGCGAGGTTCATCGCCCGGCACTGTCGCATCCTCGGGACGAGCTGCACCGCGTCGATCGGGCGGACGCCATGCTGTGCGCGGGTCCAGACGCCCGAGCCGAGCTCGAGGGCGCCGCCCGGGATGGGTTCGAGCGTCGCGAGCGTGAGTCCGCGGGCGCGTGCGTTCTCGATCGCACCCGCGTCCTGCGAGCCGCCGGCGCCGAACTCGCCGGGCGACATGATGAGCGCCAGGTCCGCCTCGCCGGAGGCTAGCGCGACGCGGAGGTCTGTCGCCGGTTCGCTCCCGAGCTCGTCGGCGACCGCGCCCGACCGCCCCTTCTCTGGGCACCCGACGCCGACGAACTCGAGGCCCGCGGCGTCGCGGAGCGCGCGCGCTAGCCCCGCCTGCCCGGGCGAGAGCCAGACGATGGTCCTGCGGCTGTGGTTGGACTCCGAATCTCCCACGAGTCGCGATCGTACTGGGCGGTGGGTCGCCCCGCACCGGGGGGTGGGCTGCGATCCGGGGCGGGGCCCCCTGCGTACGATTGGGGCGATAGGCGTCGCAAGGCGGCCGCACGCCGGGACGGTCCCGGCGTGAGGAAAGTCCGAGCACGGCAGGACACGGTGGTGGGTAACGCCCACCCGCCCGAACGACCTCGCGAGAGGGCGATCGCGGGCGAGGGAAAGTGCCACAGAAAGCAAACCGCCGATGGCGTCCCTCGGGACGCACAGGCAAGGGTGAAAGGGTGCGGTAAGAGCGCACCGCCCGCCCGGTGACGGGCGGGGCACGGCAAACCCCACCGCGTGCAAGCCCAAGCAGGGATCCGGGGCTCCTAGGCCCCGCCGCCGGTCCGGCGGTTGATCCCGGGTCGGGTGCTGGGAGCTTGCTCCCCACCGCGTCGGCAACGGCGCGGGCAGAGAAATGGTCGCCCAGGGCGGCAGGTCCTTCGGGAAACCGTCGCCCGGACAGAACTCGGCTTATCAGCGACGCCCGATCGCGTGACGCGGGCCCCGGGGACAACCCGGGGCCCGCGGCCTTTTTTGACTCATCGGCGCGGCGTACGGGTGCACACCCATTGGGCGTGTCACTCACGCTCCGGGCTCGATCCCCTGCAATGAGCCCCGAGCGTAAGCGACGGGTCCAGACCAACGACGCGTCGGCGCCGAACACTCACTCGCACGATTCATCCTGAAACCGCATGACATAATCGACCGCGGCCGCGAGGGACGCGTGAGTGTGCAGGTGTCTTGTCGAGCCGTGCTTCGTCCAGATACACAGGTCCGGATCGACGAGTCCGTGCGACCGCAGCGCACGCGCGCACCACGCCTTGAGATCCGCCAACCCCGCGTCAGGCGGCTTTGTCTTCGACACGACCACGTGGACATGGTTGGAACGGACATTCGCAGCGTGGAGTGTCCAGCCGCGGTGATCGCAGACCGCGCGGATCGACTCGCCCACGACCTCGCGCTGTCTCGGATCGAGCGTGGTTGGTTCGTGCTTGAGCGAAGCCTGGTTCGCGCGTTCGAGCGCAGGCGAAGCGCCCACAATCCCTGCGCGGCCGGCCGAGCCACGGGCGATGGACCCGCGGGCGTCACCCGGGAGCCATGTGCCGTAGGTGGTCCAGGTCAGGAAGCAGGCGAGGGCCCCCGGCATGCTGTGAGGATACAGGACGGCGCCGCCCGCGATGGACCCGTCGCTTACGCTCTGGGCTCGATGGCGAGGCGGGCCGGCGCGTGAACAGTGACAATCGAATGAACCGCCGGGCGCCGTCGTGCGACCTGCTGGTGGAGGCCCCATGCCCCGCACGCCGGAACAGATCTATTCAGAACTCCTCGTGCTCCGGCGCCAGGGCGGGGACCGCGAGGCGATGGGGGAGTTGTACGCGCTGTACGCCCCGCGGCTGATCCGGTACGCGTCTCGCCTGCTGGGCGACCCGGAGCAGGGCGCCGAGGCGGCACAAGAGGCGTGGCTCTCGATCGTCGCGGGGATCGGCTCGCTGGCCGACCCCGCCCGCTTCCCGGGATGGGCCTACAGGCTCGTCTCGAACCGGTGCGCCGATCACATCCGGCGCGCGCAGCGGGATCGGAGGCACCTGCCCCGGGCCGCGGCGTCGCGCCCGGGCGCCGACGGGCCAGAGGCGCGTGACGATCCGGACGAGGTGGACGACCTCCGCCGGGCAATCCGCGGGCTCGACGACGAGCACCGCGTGGTGGTGGAGCTGTTTTATCTCGACGCCCTCGGGGTCGCCGAGATCGGGCGGGCGCTCGGCGTGCCCGCCGGCACGGTCAAGTCAAGGTTGTTCAACGCGAGGCGGCGGCTGCGCGCCGCCCTGGAAGGAGATTCACTATGAGTTCGCTCGATGACAAAATCAAGGAGGCGTTGAGCCGCGAGGACGCGGAGCTGTTCGGCGAGGTCGGCGGCGAGGCGTCGCTGCCCGAGCTGGTCGCCGAGAGCTTCCGGGGCAAGTATCGGTTCTTCGTCGCGATGTCGTTCGTCGCCACGCTCGTCTTTACGATCGCGATGTTCTACTGCGCCTACCGCGTGTTCACGAGCACGGAGTTCCACGACCACATCCTGTGGGCGATGGGGTTCTTCTTCTTCGCGATGGGCGTCGGGCTGCTCAAGACCTGGGCGTGGATGGAGTTCAACCGCATCGCGGTGACGCGCGAGATCAAGCGGGTGGAGCTGCAGATCGCGCTGCTGGCCAAGCGGCTCGAGAAGTAGCCCCGATTGCTCGGGCTACCACCAGTGGAGCATCGAGCCGACGATCATGAGGATGAAGCCGCCGGAGATGACGACGCCGATCCACCCGCAGATCCGCCCGGCCAGGGCCATGCCGTACGTGCCGCCCGCGCGGAGCCCGTTGCGGTACTGGCGGGCGGCGAACTCGCCGAACACGATCGCGAGCACGCCCGGGATCAGGGCGAGGGGCCCGACGCCGAGGCACGAGACGATGGACAGGATGCCGAGCACGAGCGAGGCGATGGCGAGCCCGGAGGTGGGGGGGACCTTGCTGCTGCCCCAGACCGGGGCGCCGCACTCGGGGCACAGGTCCTCGACGCGGAGGCCGACGAGCTCGTAGCCGCAGGAGGTGCACTTGGGGTGCGGGCGCCAGTCGGCGGCGGTTTGGCGCACGACCGGTGGCGCGGGCGAGTCGCCGAGCGGTGCGGGTGTCGCGGATGGCGGCGTGTGCTCGTCGCTCATGGCGCGGAGCCTAACCGGGATCGCCCTCGCTCACGACACGCACCTGGCAGAACTGCCTGTGCCCCATCGGCCCGGAGTGGTACGAGTAGCCGCTCTGCTTGGCGCCGACCCAGGGCGAGCCGGGGGCGCCGGCGAGTCCGCGGTTGACCCCGACCATCGCGGAGTTGAGGCGCCGTGCGACGCTCCTGGCCTGGTCGTCGGGCCCGAAGACCACGCCGCCCAGGCCGTACTCCGAGTCGTTGGCGAGCGCGACCGCCTCGTCGGCCGTGCCGATGCCCATGACGCACGCGACCGGCCCGAAGGTCTCGGTCCGCATGATGTCCATGGCGTGGGTCACGCCATCCAGGACAGTGGGGGACATGAAGCGCCCGTCGCGCTTATCGCCCCCGAACGCGACGCGGGCGCCCGCGGCGATCGCGTCGGCGAGCTGCCGCTCGACGTGCGATTTCTGCTCGTCGGAGATCATGGGTCCGACGACCGTGCCCTCGCTCATCCCGTCACCCACGGCGTACGCCTTGGACTCCTCCATGAGCTTGGCGAGGAACAGGTCCTTCACCGAGTCCTGCACGTAGATGCGTTCGGTGGAGACACAGACCTGCCCGCAGTTGCGGAACGAGTTACGCGCCGCGAACGCCGCGGCGGCGTCGAGGTCGGCGCCCTCCAGCACGATCAAGGGATCCTTGGAGCCGAGTTCGAGGATCAGCCGCTTGAGCCCGCCCGCCGCGGCCTGCATGATCTTCTGGCCCACCGTCTTCGAGCCTGTGAACGCGATGAGGTCCACGTCGGCGGCCACGAGGGCCTTGCCCTGCTCGTCGGCGCCGTGGACGACCTGCAGCACGCCCGCGGGCAGGAACTCGTTGAGCACGTCCGCGTACGCCTGGGCGATCAGGGGCGTCTGCTCGCTGGGTTTGAGCACAACCGTGTTGCCCGTGACCAGCGCCGGCAGCGTCATCCAGTGCGGCATCGCCAGCGGGAAGTTCCAGGGCGTGATCGCGGCGCACACGCCCAGGGGGTCGTGGTAGAGCGTGGTCTTCACGCCATCGCCGTCGAGCCGCTGGGGCGCGACGGCCTTGGCGATCTCGTCCACCTCGTCGCTCAGCCCCTCGCCCGTGCCCCGACATTCGCCGACGCCCTCGGCCAGGGGCTTGCCCATCTCGCGCGTGAGCAGTTCGCCCAGCTCGTCGGCCCGGTCGGCCAGGGCCTTGCCGGCGGGGCGGACGATGTCGGCCCGCTGCTGGGCGGTCATCGAGCCCCAGGATGCCAGGGCTTCGCGTGCCCGTGCGACGATCGCGGGGATCTCGGCCGCGGGCGTGGTCGGCACGCTCCCGACGAGCTCGCCGGTGGCGGGGTTGAACGAATCGAGCTGGGCGGTGGTGGTGGTTGTCGGCATGGGGGAGCGTAGGAGCGAGGCTAGCGGGTCAGGAAGAGTAGATTCGCAGCCACCGAGAGATTCGCGATGAAGATCAGAACGGCAATCCAGATTGCTACAAGCGCAAAAACCCGTGCCCGACGTGGCACGAATGGGTGTGGTGATCGAGCGAGTGCGAAGATGCCAAGCCCTACCGCAGCTGCCGCGCAAGCTAACGCAATACCCACGCCCCAGAGGGGTGCGTGAGTGGGGCTGAAGACAAGTATTAGTAACACCGACGAGCACGACAACAAAAGCGATGCTCCGGCGCTTCCGCCATGCGAATGAAGCGTGATTGGATGTGGAGCGTCGTGACCGCACTCTGGACATGGCTCGGTCGTGCAAATCCCCTCGCGTGAGTATCCACAGTTCCAGCACTTCGTCGGGTCTGGGCGCAACTCGTAAACCATCACACCCGCCCGACCACCAGCACGATAAAACTCTCGTCCAGCTCCGACTCGGCGTCGCGCACCGGCTCGACGTACGCGTTCCCCTCGTCATCGACGGCGTCCGCAAGCTTCGCGTACACCTGGGTCCGGGCGAACCCCGCCTCCGCCATCGCGTCGCGCAGCTCCGGGACCGACCACAGGCGCCACTCGTACACGAACGCGTCCATGATCTCGTGCTCGATCACGCCCGCCCGCTCGATGCGGAAGTGGATGACGTTGGTGACCATGCCCGTCGTCGGATCCGCGCTCCGCTGCTCCCAGGTGTACCGGCACACCCGCCCGCCCGCGAGCGGGTGCGGGCGGTGGACGCCGCCGAGGACGAACGCGGACTCGCCGCCGTAGGTGTCGCAGACGAATACGCCCGAATCGTTCAGGCGCCCCCGCGCGTGGCGCAGGTACTCGACCAGCTCGCCCCGCGTGTGCAGGTACCCGATCGAGAAGTTGCCGACGAACAGGACGTCGCAGGGCGCACCGACCGTGCGCACGTCCCCGATGTGTTTCTCGAGGCGCGCGTGCCCGTCGCGCCGATGCAGTGCCTGGGCGTCTAGGTCCACCGCGATGGCGCGTGCGTCGTCCGAGGCATCAACCCACAGGTGCGAGAGGGCCGCGGTGCCGGCGAAGTCCTCGCCCAGGACCGCCGGCTTCCCGCCGTGGATCGCCCGCAGCAGCGGCGCCAGATCGTCCACCGATTGCACGCACCGCTCGTACAGGTCGTGCCGGTCGGGCATAGGCGCGCCCGGGCTCACGGCCCAAACAGCGGCCCGCCCCCGCCGCCGCCCCCCCCGCCGGAGTTCACCAGCATGAGAATGATGAACACGAAGTACACGATCCAGAACAGGAAGAACGCGATCGAGAGGCTCAGCCCGATCCACCCGCAGATCCGCCCGGCCTTCGCGAACCCCTGGCTCGTGACCGGTGCGCGTCCCGCCTGGATCTCGAGCTCGGCCTTCTTGGCGAACACCAGCGCGAGGATCCCGCAGACCAGGCCGGGCACGGCGTACATGAAGCACCCAACGATCGAGCAGATGCCCAGGATCATCGAGGCGATCGCCCGACCCTGCGTCTGGCGGACCGCAGCCCGCTGATGGATCGGCGTGCCGCACTCCGGGCATGCGCCACCCACCGGCTGGTCTGAGATGTCGTAGCGGCACGAGGCGCACAGGATCGGCGCCCTCGTCGTCGGGACGGTCGGCGGGGCGGCCGGGGCGAGCGGATTGTCCGACGCGGGGGTCTCGGGCGCCGCATCGTCGCGATCAGACCGGCGCTCGTCGTTCGCGTTGTTGTCCATCGCGTCCACCCCTTCAATCCCCGCGCGCGCTCAGGCCATCCGCACCCACTTGATCAGCGTCCGGACGTTCGGCGGCTTGCCGTACATCAGCAGGCCCACCCGGAACACCTTGGCCGCGAACCAGATGCAGCAGTACGCCCCGACCGCGCTGATCGCGACCGCGATCGGCGGCTGCCACCAGGGCACGTCCTGGCTCGAGGTCATCCGCATCATCATCATGAACGGGCTGACGGGCGGGATGAAGCTCAGGATCGTGACCCACAGCGCGTTCGGGTCACGCGTGACGGGCATCCAGAGGATGTACGGCAGGATCATCACCATCATCACCGGCGTCTGCAGGCTCTGGGCCTCGCGGACGTCGTTGACCGCGCTGCCCACCGCCGCCAGCAGTGACGCGATCATCGTGTACGCCAGCAGGAAGAAGACGAACAAGTACACGACGTCCCAGACGTCGAGCACGTCGCCCAGCGAGAAGTACACGAGCGACGCGATCCCCAGCCCCGAGTACATCAGCAGCAGCGAGAGCCCGACGCCCATCTGGCCCAGGATCTTGCCGGTCATCAGCTGCATGGGCGAGGCGGCGCTGAGCAGCAGCTCGACGACGCGGCTGGACTTCTCTTCGATGGTCGTGGTCAGCAGGTACTGCCCGCCGATCATGACCGAGATCATCAGCAGGATCATGAACGCGAACGGGAGCATCATCGTAAAGATCTGGGTCGAGGCGCGTTCCTCGCCCGTCTCGGTGATCTCGCGAGTGTTCGGGGCATTGACGCTGGTGAGGGCGTCCATGAAGGCCGGGTCGTAGTCGTACTCGCGGTAGCGGCCCTGGCGGACCGCCTCGCGGAGGGCGTCGCGCATCGAGTCGATCACGCGGTCGTCGAGCTTCGGGCGGACGAAGAGCTGGAAGGCGCCGAACGCCTCGTCGTCCTCGCCCTTGCGGACGGCGTTGGCGTCGATGACCGCGAGCCCGAGGCGTGAGCCCAATCCCTCGCCGCCCCCCTCGCCCTCGCCCGGGCGCAGCGCGGCCTTGGCTCCCTCCTCGTCGCCCTCCGCGCCCAGGTCGTGCACAACGATCTCGGGGTCCTCGCCCAGCACCATATCCAGGGCCTGCTCGCCCTGGGCGGCGCCCCCCGGGCCCATCGCGCCGGTCAGCTCTTGCGACTTCTCCATCTGCTCGGCGATCTGCTCGCGGTCGCGCGCGATACGCGTGTCCACGTACTCCTGCAGTGTCCCGACCACCTGGCCCGACCGATCGATCACCGCCAGCTCGCCCTCGACCTTGGGCGCCTCGGCGAGCATCGTCAGCCAGATGATCAGGGGCATCGCCGCCATGAAAATCAGCGGCACGATGATCGCGCCGATGATGAAGCCCTTGGTCAGGGCGGTCGAGACGAACTCGCGTCGTGCGATCTGGAGGATCTTGCTCACGCCTGCTCCTCCTCGCCCGCGACGTCGTGCCCGCCCCGCAGCGCCTCGCGGAGCCTGGCCGCGTCGCCGTCACGACCCGAGGCGATCTCGATGAACACGTCCTCGAGCGTGGGGCGGCGTATCTCGATCCGCGAGACGGGGGTCGCCGCGAGGATCGCCCGCATGACACCGCCCGGGTCGGCGCCGTGGGCCAGGTGCGCCTCGACGCCGTGCTCGCCATCGTCCACGCTCTCGACCCCCGCCAGCGACGAGACGAGCCCCCGGTCGAGCCCGTTGAGCGGGCTGAACGCGATCGTCCGCGGGTCGTGGCGCGTGCGGATCTCGTCGAGCGTCGCGTCGAGGACCTTCTTGCCCTCGTGGATCATCACGATGTGGTCGCACAGCTGCTCGGCCTGCTGCATCACGTGCGTCGAAAAAATGACAGTCTTGCCCGCCTCGTG
This sequence comes from Phycisphaerales bacterium, assembly GCA_029260515.1. Lineage (GTDB taxonomy): Bacteria > Planctomycetota > Phycisphaerae > Phycisphaerales > UBA1924 > JAJRXR01. The sequence goes on from JAJDDC010000060.1 coordinate 84,281, forward strand.
CTGCTCGCGGATCAGGTCGCGCAGCAGGCGCATGTTCACCGGGTCCAGCCCGCTGAACGGCTCGTCGAGGATCAAGAGGTCCGGGTCGTGCACGATGCAGGCGATGAACTGCACCTTCTGCTGCATGCCCTTGGACAGCTCCTCGCACTTCTTCTTCGCGACGTCCGCCAGCTCGACGCGGTCGAGCCACGTCATGCAGTGGTCGCGGAGCTTCGCGCCCCCGCCCAATCCCTTCAGCCGCCCCATATGCATGAGGAACGAGAGCACCTTCATCTTGCGGTACACGCCCCGTTCCTCGGGCAGGTAGCCGATCCGGTCCTTGCTCTCGACGGCGGACTTCTTGCCCAGCACCTCCAGCTCGCCCGAGTCGGGGAAGAGGATGGACATGATCATGCGGATGGAGGTGGTCTTGCCCGCGCCGTTGGGCCCGATGAAGCCGTAGAGGGATCCCTCGGGCAGCTCCAGGTCGATGCCCTCGACGGCGACCTTCGTGCCGAAGGTCTTGCGGACGCTGGTCATTCGGATCGCGTGTGTCAAAGGTTTGGACCCTGAAAGCAGTGTTGGCAGATCCCGATATAGTCTTGCACCGGCCGCGGGTCTCGTTCGCGGCCAGGGACTATACCGACCACGAGACGAAAGGAGATCCGGGATGAGCACGTGGACACGGGGCGTTCTCGCCGGCGCCGCGGCCCTGCTCGCGATCGGCGCGATGGCGGCGATGGGGGCCCGGAGCATCGAGACGGGCGGATCCGAAGAGATGAAGGCCGAGGCCCAGCCCCAGAACGAGATGGGCGAGCGCCTGGCCGAGGGGCTCCGGGAGACCAAAGGCTGCCTGGGCGTGGACCTGGCGCAGTGGCAATCGGGCAAGAACACGATCTGCGCCTGGTTCGAGGACAAGGCCGCCGTCGAACGCTGGTACTACTCGAACACGCACCAGGGCTTCATGGGCGCCATCGGCGGCAGGGCGGGCGACGACGAGCCCATGGAGCACGTCGAGACCGACGGCCCGATCATGGTCATGGCGACGCTCTCGTTCGACGGCCCGCCGGCGCTGGCGGGCAGCAAGATCCCGTTCAGCCAGATCTCGATCGAGCTGTTCGAGCCACTGCCGGGCGGGGCTTTCATCAGAGAGCGGCTGGCGCCCGAGAAGTTCAAGGTCGAGCACATGCGCGATCTGACGCCCGAGGGCTGAGCCGCGTCACGCCGGGCGGCCTCGCATAACCTGTGGGCGTGTCCGGCATCGCCAACGCCATCCCCCAGGCCGTCCTCGCCAAGCTCGACGAGCTGGACGATCAGTTCGCGCACATCGAGCGCGATCTCGAGGACCCCGCGGTCGCGTCCGACCACGTCAAGCTCCGCGACCTGTCGATCAAGCGGGCGGCCCTCGCGCCCGTCGTCGAGGGGTACCGGCGCTTCAAGGCGCTGGCCGCCGAGGCTGAGGAACTCCGTGCGGCGGTCGCCTCGGGCGAGGACGCGGAACTGACCGAGATGGCCCGCGCCGAGCTGCCCGAACTCGAACGCAGGGCGGTCGAGGAGATCGAGCATGTCAAGGCGAGGCTCGTCACCGCCGACGACCGCAAGATCGGCTCGGTCATCCTCGAGATCCGCGCCGGCACGGGCGGAGACGAGGCGGCGCTGTGGGCACGCGACCTGCTCGACGTCTACACGCGGTACGCCGCCCGCAAGGGCTGGAAGGTCGAGGAGATGGAGCTGGACGCGGACCCGTCCTTCGGCGGCGTTCGCCGCGCCATCGTCAACATCGCCGGCGAGGGCGTCTGGAGTGAACTCTCGTTCGAGGCGGGTGTGCACTCGGTCAAGCGCGTCCCCGCGACCGAGAGCCAGGGCCGGATCCACACGAGCACGTGCACCGTCGCCGTCCTCCCCGAGCCCGAGGAGGTGGACGTCAAGATCGACTGGGCCAACGACGTGACCGAGCACGTGACGACGTCGCAGGGCCCCGGCGGGCAGAACGTCAACAAGGTCGCGACGGCCGTCCACCTCGTGCACAACCCGACGGGCGTCGAGGTCCGCATGCAGGAGACCAAAAGCCAGGCCCAGAACCGCGAGAAGGCCCGGCGCCTGCTCAAGGCCCGCGTGTACGAGATCGAACGGGAGAAAGCAGAAGCGGAACGCGCCGCGGAGCGCAAGGGCCAGATCGGCTCGGGCGGGCGCTCTGAGAAGATCCGCGTCTACCGCTACCAGGACAACATCGTCGCCGACCAGCGCCTGGGCGAGAAGTTCACCAAGACGGGCGTGATCGACGAGGCGGACCTGGCGCCGTTGTTCGACGCGTTGATCGAGCAGGAGACGGCCAGGCGCCTGACCGCGCTCTGAAGATCCGGTATCCCACCACGTCTACAAAAAACCACCCGCGGACATCGCCCGTGGGTGGCCGAGGCGTACGTCGGCGCCAAACGTCACGGCATCGACATGCCGCCCCGAGGGGGGGGTCCTCCCGAGAAGAGCCGTTACGAGCCCTCGTATCAGGCCATCGCCGGCGCTGCGTTCTTAAGCAGCTTCGGGCTCGTCGCGATCAGAAACACTGCCGACACGCCGACCAAGGAATAGACAATCCGGCTGAGCATCGCGTCGTTTCCGCCGAAGAGCGTAGCGACCAGGTCGAACTGTGCAATCCCCCACAACCCCCAGTTGAGCGCGCCGACGAGCACGAGCACCAGGGCGACAATCATCGCGGCCTTCATCAGATACCTCCTTCATGCACGCCGCCCGCCCGACACGGGCGGCGGCCTCGAACGGGGTCTTCGCCGCCCCGAGCCCGCCAGATTCACCCCGCCGTACACTCCGCCCCAATGGGCACACTCATCTGCGCACCGATCATGGTTCAGGACAGCGGGAGGGCGCTCGAGATCGCCCTTCAGGCCCGTGATCTAGGCGCCGACCTGGTCGAGTTCCGCGTGGACGATTTGTTCTCGGGCGACGACGCGGACGCCGAGAACATCCTCGACCTCGTCCGCCGCTCGCCCCTGCCCTGCATCGTGACCTGCCGCCCGACGTGGGAGGGCGGCAACTGCGACGCCGACGACGCCGAGCGGGTCGCCCTCTTCGAGCGCCTGGGCACCAGCGACCACCCGCCCCGCTACATCGACGTCGAGCTTGCGGCCTACACCCGCTCGGCCAACCTCCGCCAGAAGATCGACCTCGCCGTCGAGCACCCGCGCCAGGTCCGCGACGTCAAGACCTCGCTGATCCTGTCCACGCACGACTTCGTCTCTCGCCCCTCGGACCTGACGCGCCGCGTGCTGTCGATGGGCGCCCACGATGCCGCGGCGGTCCACAAGATCGCCTTCAACGCCCGCTCGCTCCGCGACAACCTCGAACTGATCGACATCATCGCCGAGCGGTCCAAGCCGACGATCGCCCTGGGCATGGGCGAGTTCGGGCTCATGAGCCGCGTGCTGGCGCCCAAGTTCGGCGCCTTCCTGACCTTCGCCTCCGTCGTCCCCATGGAGGTCACCGCCCCGGGCCAGCCCACGATCCGCGACCTGCTCGACCTGTACCGCTTCCGCGCCATCACCCCCGAGACCCGCGTCTACGGCGTGGTCGGCTGGCCCGTCGAACACTCCCTCTCGCCGCTGGTTCACAACGCGGGCTTCGAGGCGGTCGGTCACGACGGCGTGTACCTCCCTATGCCCATCGCTGTGAGCGAGGACGGCGGGCGCGACAAGACCGGCGCCTACGAGAGCTTCAAGGCGACGATGCTCGCGATGATCGACCACCGCGGGCTCGACCTCGCGGGCGTCAGCGTCACCATCCCCCACAAGCAGAACCTCGTCCGCCTCGCACGCGAGCGGGGCTGGTCGATCGACGACACGAGCGAGGCATGCGGCGCGGGCAACACGCTGACCATCACCCGCACCCAGGGCAGGGTGACCGCCGACGTCCGCAACACAGACGCGCCCGCGGCCGCCGCCTGCCTCGCCGACGTGCTGGGCGACCTCAAGGGCAAGCGCATCGCGATCGTGGGCGCCGGCGGCGTGGCGCGGGCGATCGCCGTCGGCGTTAGCGCGCTGGGCGCGGATGTCCTGGTCGCGAACCGCACGCCCGAGCGGGCCGCCGGACTCGTCGCCGACCTCGCCAAGGCGGCTTCCGCCAACGGCGCTGCCAGCGCCATCGAGATCGACAAGCTCCCGTCGTCCGGCGCGCACGCGATCGTCAACGCAACGCCCGTTGGAATGGCCGGCGGCCCCGCCCCCGACGAATCGCCCGTCCCCGCGGCGGTCATCAAGGACTGCCCGCCCGACACCGTCTATTTCGATACCGTCTACACGCCCTTCGAGACGCCAATGCTCGCGCTCGCGCGCGCCCGCGGGGCGCGCACGATCAACGGCGTGGGCATGTTCGTCCGCCAGGCCGCGATGCAGGCGCAGCTCTGGACGGGCAAGCCCGCCCCGGCCCAGCTCTTCGAGCGTCTTGTGCGTGAGAAGCTGGCGGGCGCCTGATCGCTCAGGCCGGCATCTCGACGCCGCTCGACCGGAGCAGCGTCCGGAATGTCTCGCCGAAGACAAAGTTGTGCTCGGGGAACGATTGCCCGGCCATGTTGTTGTCCAGGTGCGAGAACATCAGGTCGATCGCCCCGATCAGCTGCGCCGGCATCGGGCCCTCGGGCCCCGGGCGGATGAGCTCCACGACGCCACGCGTCGAGGCGCCGATCTCGGTCATCGACTCGATCGCGGCGGTGTACCGGAGCTGGTCGCCCGGGACCGCCTCGGCCTCGATCTCCGCGCGCCCGACCTTCGCCAGCACGACCTTCTCGCGGAACCCCTCGGCGTGCCCCACCAGGATCCCCGCCGTCTGCGCCATCCCCTCGATAATCAGCGACGCGGGCATGATGGGCGTCGGCGCCCGGTCGCCCGAGGCGCCGAAGTGCTCGTGCAGGTGGTCCTCGGACAGCGACACGCCCTTGACGCACACGATCCGCTCGCGGGGCAACAGCTCGACGACACGATCGATCCACATCCAACGCATGCGTGCCCTCAGCCCCCCGTGGTTGTCCGTGTACGCCCGGTCGTGCTCACGCGGCCTGCAGCTTCCGCTCGCAGAAGTCCACCAGCGCGCTGACCGTGAAGATGTTCGCGACGTTCTGCACCGACCGGTCCCGCGCCAGCTCCGAGAAATCAAAGTGCGGCAGCTTCTCGCCCAGCTCCTCCAGGCCCTTGTCGGTCACCTTCCCGTCCTGCACATACTCGGCGTTCTGCGTCACGCCCTCGGGGAACAACTCGCCCTGGGCGATCTTGAACCCGAACGCCTGCTCGAGCTTGAAGGAGATGTCAAGGATGTCGATCGACTCGGCGCCGAGGTCCGCGATCAGCTTGGATTCGGGCGCGACCTCGTCCTCGTCCACCGCCAACGCCTCGACCAGCACGCTGCGGACCTTGTCGAAAATCTCGTCTCGCGTCATCCATCATCCTCTGGGAGCGGTGGGCTCTGGGAGCGGGTGGAGCCCGCCCGGGTCTGCGGGCGGCGTGGGACCATGCTACGCGTAGGCCCGAGGGGCGCCCAGCCGGGGCGATCCCGCGCTCGCGATCCGGGCCGCCCGGAGCGTAAACCGCCCGCTGGCCGCGACGGCGCCGTCCCCGACCCCGTCGCCCTCGAGGATCTCGACCCGACCCTTAAAGTCCAGGCCCTCGCCCGCGCGGCTGACCTCGACGCGGATCGTCGACCCCGCCGCGACGAACCGCCCGTACTTGAGCGCCCGCACCGTGCCCAGGACCAGGGGCGGGTCGCTCCGGTCGCCCTGGTCCGCCAGCTCGCGGGCGGCTTGGACCATCGCCTCAAGCATCAGCACCCCGGGCAGGACCGGGAAGGTCGGGAAGTGGTCGCGGAGGTAGGGCGCGTCGGCCTCGACGAGCTTGACCGCGACCAGACGCTCCGAGTCGCGCTCGATCACCTCGTCGATCAGTCGGAAACTCATGGGGCAAGGGTAGCCGAACACCCCGCCCGGCGTGCCGCGGGCGCCCCGCGTTCCGCCCGCTACCCTCACCCACGTGCCGACGATCACCGACGAGGCGATCTGCATCCGCCAGTGGGACTGGTCCGAGACGAGCCAGACTGTCTCCGTTTTCGCGCGCGAGACCGGCGTCGTCCGAGGCGTTGCCAAGGGCTCCAAGCGCCCGCGCGCCCCGTTCTCGGGCGGGGTCGAGGTCCTGACCCGGGGCGAGCTGACCGCGACGCTCAAGCGCCCGGGGGCGCTCTCGATCATCACGTCCTGGGATCTGCGTGACCCGTACGCCGCGCTGCGCCGCGACCTGGCCCGCTACCACACGGGCCTCCTGGTCGTTGACCTGCTCCACCACGCTCTGCGCGAAGAGGACCCGCACCCGAGGCTGTACGACGACGCGGCGAACACCCTCGCCTCGCTCGCCTCGGCCGACCCCGACCCGCCCCGGGCGCTGCTCGAGTTCCAGTGGTCGCTCGCCCGCGAGACCGGGCACCGCCCCGAGCTCGATCGCCGTGCCGACAACGGCGCCCCGCTGGAGGGCGCGCCCACGTACTGCTTCTGCCCCGAGCTGGGCGGGCTCACACCCGACCCAGCCCCCGCAGGCGTGCTTGGACGAACGTGGCGCGTCCGAGAAGAAACGATCCGGGCGCTGCGTGCCGGTTGTGCCGGTGCTGACGCGGGCGAGGCGCCGCAAGCCGTGGTCCGCGCCAACAAGCTGCTTGCCACGTTTCTGAGCGATCGCCTGGGCTTCGAGCTGCCATCGCTGGCCCCCTGGGAGGCCGCGATAGGGCTCGATCGGGCGGAGAACTCGCTCCCGGGCGAGTGAAGTCTCTGTGATGGCCCGTCGATGACCACCCTGTTCGCGGGGCGCATGGATGCGTGCGGCGAACTCACAGTCTGCATACCCCCTGGGGGCGGAAGCGGCATGGAACGCCAGATTCTCGAAGAGATCATCGGGTGCAGCTCGCTCCCATCTCTGCCGGCGGTCGCGGCACAGGTCCTCGAGCTCACCAGCAACCCCGACGTCAAGCTCGACGAGCTAGCCGCGCTGATCCGCAACGACCAGGCGCTGGCCGCCAAAGTCTTGCAGACCGTCAACTCCAGCTTCTACGGCCTCCGGCAGCGCTGCTCGAGCATCCAGAAGGCGCTCGGGCTGCTCGGGCTCAACCCGGTCAAGTCGCTCGTGCTCGGATTCTCCCTCGTCGCGGCTGTCGATGACGAGGACGAGGACGGGTTCGACTACCGGAACTACTGGCGGCGCAGCCTCTACGGCGCGATCGGCGCACGCGCGTTCGCAGAAGCCAAAAACCTGCCGAATATCGAGGAGTCCTTCCTCGCGGGCTTGTTCCAGGACATCGGCATGATCGCCATGCACCGGGCGCTCGGACGCCAATACCTCGACGTGATCGAGGCCGCCGGGGACGATCACGCCCGTCTTCCGCGGCTCGAGTTCGAGGCCTTCGAGACGACGCACGCGACCGTGGGCGCCCTGCTCGCCGAGCACTGGCGCCTCCCGCCCGAGCTCGGTCTGCCGATCAGGTACCACACGACACCGACCGCGGCACCGAGCGAGTGCAGCCTCACTGTTCGGTGCGTCGCGCTCGGCGGCATGGCGCACGAGCTGCTCGACGCGTCCGAGCCCGCACAGCCGCTCCGTCGCCTGTACGACAAGGCGTACTCGTGGATGGCGCTTTCCAACGACGAGGTCGATTCCGTCGTCGAGAAGATCGGCGAGCTGGTCGGTGAGGCCGCGAAGCTCTTCAGTGTTGACGCCGGCGCCGCCCCAGACGCCCCGGGCGTGCTGCGCCGTGCAGAGAGGCAACTCATCAAGCTGAGGCAGGGGGGCGACCACGAGTCGTACGCCGAACGCAACTTCGAGAGCGTGCTCGGACTGGCCCAGGAGCGCGACGCCCTGACCGGCGCGATGGGTCGCGAGGGGTTCGCAGCCGCGGTCCGCGAGGGCACGCCTTTCGCGGTCGCCGGCGCCGCGCCGTTTACCGTCGTCCAGCTCATGCTCGAAGGGCTTGGCGAGGTCGCCAAGGTGCACGGTGGAGAGGCCCGCGACGAGGTTCTCCTCGGCGTTGTCTCGCAGCTGCACACGCTCTTCGAGCCGATGGGCGGGATTGTTTGCCGGCTCAGCGAGTCGATCTTCGGCGTGGTGTTGCCCGGGACCGCCAGGGCGGCGGCGGTCCTCACCGCCGAGCGGTTCTGCGTCCGCTTCGCCGAATCCGCGCCATTCTGGGTCGGACTGCAACCGGGCGAGGGTTGCCCGGTGCGCGTGAGCACCGGTATCGCGTCGATCGACACGGACACGGTGCACAAGCTCCAGGACGCCGAGTCGCTGCTCATGGCGACGGGAGAGGCGGTCCGCGCGGCGCGCTCCGCCGAGGGCAGCCGGGTGTGCGCCTACGCCGCCGAGGCCGCCTAGCGGACCACACGCCGTCGATTCCAGGCTCAGCCCGGCAGCATCCGTCCGACCGTCCTCGGCGTAAACGGGAAGTCGGCGCACACGCCACGCAGGTCATCGAGCGTAACCGCCTGGATCCGCTCGAGTTCTTCTTCGAGTGAGCGGTACTCGCCGCGCATCGTCCACAGACGCCCGAGGCGCTGCATCCTGTCGTGGGGGCGTTCCCCGGAGAGCGTCACGCTCGTCGCCAGCTTGTTGCGCAGGCGTGCCAGGTCGTCCTCCTCGAGCGACGCGCTCAGCCCCTCGAGCTCGCGCGTCAGCGCGCCCGCGATCTCGTCTGCCCGCGCCGGGTCGCCGCAGGCGAACACCACCAGCTCGCCCTCCCCGTCGTGCGGGTCGTAGCTCGCCTGCGCCTCCTCGGCCAGCCCCGGCTCGATCAGCGCCCAGTGCAGACGCGAGTTGTTGGTCCCGCCCAGGATCTGGGCGAGCAGCGAGGCCGCGTACCGGCGTTCATCGCCCACGCCCGGCGCGTTCATCACCATGATCGTGTACGCCCGCCCGACCCGTTCGTCGGTCCGATCCACGCGGATGTCCTCGCCCACGGGCGCCGACGCCTCGCGCACGGGTTTGGTGGTCTGCCACGAGGCGCACCTGTCCTCGACACGCCGGACAACGTCGTCGAAATCCATCCGCCCCGCCAGCGCGACGATGGTGTTATCGCCCGAGTATCGCTGCTCGAAGTACCCGAGCATCTGCTCGCGCGTCATCGCGGCGATCGTCTCGGTCGTGCCCAGCACCCGGTGCCCCAGGCCCCTGCCCCCGAAGTGCGCGTCCAGGCACGCCTCGTAGAGCACCCAGAACGGGTCGTCCTTGTACATCGCGATCTCTTCGAGGATCACGTTTTTCTCGGTGTCGAAGTCGCTCTGGCGCAGGGCCGGGCGCATCATGTCGCCCAGGGTGTCCGTCGCCCGCCCCAGGCTCTCGGGCAAGACGTGGGCGTAGAAGCACGTCAGCTCGTGGGCGGTGTACGCGTTGTTGCGGGCGCCGATCTCGTCGAACGCGCGGTTCAGGGCGTCGGCGGAGACCCGCTCGGTCCCCTTGAACATCATGTGCTCGAGGTAGTGGCTCACGCCCATGATCTCGCCCGCCTCGTCGCGGGCGCCGGCGCCGACAAAGAAGCCGACCGCCGCCGAGTGCGCGTCCGGATCGACCTCCGCGACGATCCGAAGGCCGTTGTCGAGGGAGTGTTCTTTGTAAGTGATGCTCATGCCCGGAGTGTAGTGGCGTCCGGGCTCGGCGCCGCATTCCGCGAGAGCACCGCATCGCGCAACGCCTTGCAGACGACCTCGGGGCGCCGTGACGAGCAGACCGCGCCGCTCACCGCGACCCCTCGCGCACCAGCCTCGACCAGCCCGCCCACGTTCTCCGGGGTGATCCCCGAGATCGCCAGGTGGGGTGTTTCTTGGGTTCCCGGGTCCTCCAGGTACGCGCGCACCAGTCCCGTTCCCGCCAGCGTCGGTCGTTGCTTGGTCGTCGAGGCGAACACCGGGCCCAGGCCGCAATAGCTCGCCCCGCCCGCGACCGCGGCCCGGGCCCGGTCGATCGTGCGGCACGAGACGCCCACGATTGCCCCCGGGCCCATGACCGCCCGGGCCGCGTGTACGGGAAGGTCGTCCTGGCCCACGTGCACGCCGTCGGCGCCGCTGGCCCGGGCGACGTCCGCCCGGTCATTGATGATGACGCGGACCGCGCGCCCACTGGCACGGGCGATCGCGACGAGGCGCGTCGCCCGGCCGAGCAGTTCCCCGTCGTCGATGTCCTTCTCGCGCAGCTGCAGGCAGTCCGCGCCCCCCTCGATCGCACGCAGTGCGACGTCTTCCCACGGCATGTGCGTGCACAGCGACTCGCTGAGCAGCACACAGACCGACCACTGCTCGGCGCGCGCATCCAGGCGCACCAGCACGCCCTTCTCGCACTCGTACAGGCGGTACCGCAACGCCTCGAACGCACCCGCGTCGGCGCCGAGGGCCTTTGCGCCCTCCTCGAGCGATCGCAGCGCCTCGCCCGCCCGCTTGCCCGCGGCCGCGGCGACGTCGCGCACGCCTGTGCGCACGCCCTCGGCGCCCGTCCCGATCCGCGTCCCAACGTCGCCGGGCGTGTCGCGGGCGCCCGAGAGCAGGCCGGGCGAGAGGGGCAGCGCCCCGACGCGGGCGGTCACCTCGTGCCGGATCTGCTTGAGTTCTGCCGAGAGCACGGCGTCGTCGAGCACGAACCGGGCGACGTCCTCGAGCAAGCGCAGGCCCTCGCGGGCGCGGTTCGACGCCGCGTCGATCAGGCGGGCGAGCCCGCGCCCACCGGGGGTGTTCATGTTCGAGGGTGGCGCCACGCGATCCTCCCCCCGACAATAGGGCATGGCGCCCCCGACCGAGCCCGGACCGGGACACGACCCGCACGCCCTGCCCGGGCGCACGATCGTCCGCGACGAGTTCGACGACGCGCTCGACGCCGCGGGCTCGGACCTGTACACGCACGCGACAGAGTGCGTCCGAGCGTTCGGCGATTTCCATCTCGCCCTGAGCGTGGGCGATCTCCAGGACCGCCTGTACGTCCGCCTCATGGTGGACCCCAAGTTCCGCGACCTGCCCTGGGCGCGTACCCACCTCTGGCTCGCCAGCGAGGGCGCCTGTTCACCCGCGTCGCCCGGCTCGGCGTACTCGGCGCTCCGCGAGACCCTCGTCGATCACGCGGGGCTCCCGCTCGAGCAGGCCCACCCGATCGAGGGCGACCGGGCCGACGCGGCGGGCGCGTACGAGAACGAAATCCGCGAGACGCTCGCCTGGCGCGAGCCCGGGCACGACCGCCTGGACTGCGTCGTGCTCGCCGCGGCGGGCGGGTCTATCGAGGGCTGGTCGGGGGGCGACGGCCCGGGCGACCTGGTCCGCAAGGACGCGGCCGATGGCGTGTGCCTCACCCGCCGCCTGGTCAACTCGGCCCGCCTGATCATCGTGCTCGCCTCGGGCGCGGGCGCCCGGGCGCCGCTGGACGCGCCCGCCCTGGGGTGCATTGGCCTCAAGCCGATAGGGGGCGCCCTGAACTGGTATCTCGACTCGGACGCCGTCGGCGCGTAAGACCTTGCGTGCCCACGCTGTCGATCACACCCAACGAACGCGTCACGTTCCGCGTCCACCACGAGGACGCGGACCTGCTGGTGGTCGAGAAGCCCGCCCGGGTGGTCAGCAGCCCGGGGATCGGGCACGAGCACGACACGCTGCTCAATGGCCTGTTCGCCAAATACGCCGGTCGATTGCAGAACCTGGGCGCGTCCCGTGACTTCGGGATGCTCCACCGCCTGGACCGCGAGACGAGTGGGCTGCTCGCCGTCGCGCTCAGCGCCGACGCGTACGACGCGATGCGTGCCGCGTTCAAGGCCCGCGAGGTCCGCAAGTTCTACTGGGCGCTCACGGGCAAGGCGCCCGGCGACGAGACCGGGGTGATCCGGCGCCCGATCATCGAGGTCGTGCGGCGAAAGGACAGGTTCACGTCGCGGAAGCTGGCGCGTGTCTCGGTCGCGGGCAAGCCGGCGCTGACGGCCTACCGCGTGCTCGAGGCGAGCGAGCTGGGAGCCCTGCTCGAGGCCAGGACCGTGACCGGGCGCCTGCACCAGGTCCGCGTGCACCTCAAGCTCATCGGCGCGCCGATCCTGGGCGACGAGGACTACGCGCCCAAGGCGGTCGCGGGCGCCGCCCCTCGCCTGGCGCTGCACGCACACCGCCTCGCGTTCGACCACCCGATCACGGGCGAGCCCATCGATGTGCGCACAAAGTGGCCCGTCGATCTCAAGACCACGCTCCGACGTCTGGGCCTGTCTCGACCGGACCTGCCCGGCTCCGGAGCGGACGCGTCAGGCGAGGGCGGCGATGAAGTCGGCGGCGATCCGGTCGGCGGCGAGGATCCCGGCGTCGGTGAGCACCCACCGACCGCCTGACGGGTCCAGCCTCCCCTCGCGCTCCCACTTGCCCGCGATCGTCTCCAAGCGTCCGGCGGTCTGCGGCCCGATCCCGCCCGCCCGGGCCAGGATCATCGCCGAATCGAGCCCCTCGCGCAGGCGCAGGCCCGAGAGCAGGCGCTCGGCCAGCGCCCGGCGATCGTCGGCCTCCTCCACGTCCACCACCGGCGCGAACCCACCCTCGCTGGGGGCGAGGTACGTGTCCAGGCGCGGCGTGTTCTTCCAGCGCCACCCCGCGACGTGACCCGAGGCGCTGGGCCCGCACGCGAGCCACTGCTCCTGGCGCCAGTACGCGAGGTTGTGCCGACACTCCTTGCCGGGGCGCGCATAATTGCTCACCTCGTACCGCTCGAACCCGCGCGCGCTCAGGTGGTCAACGCACAGCTCGTACATGTCCGCCTCGAGATCCTCGTCGGCGCGCACGAAGTCGCCCCGGTTCAGGCGGGCGGTCATCGCGGTTCCGGGCTCGTAGGTCAGCGCGTAGCACGAGAGGTGCTCGGTGCCCAGCGAAAGGGCGGTGTCCATGTCCGTGCGCCACTCGTCGAGCGTCTGGCCCGGGATCGCGAAGATGAGGTCCACCGAGACGCGATCGATGCCCGCGGCACGCGCAAGCCCCGCCGCGCGTGCGACGTTGTCGGGGTCGTGCCAGCGTTCGAGGGTCTTGAGGTGGCGCGGGTCGAAGGACTGGGCGCCCATCGAGATCCGGTTGACGCCTCCCTCGACGAGCACATCGAAGAGCTCGGGCGTCGCCGTCTCGGGGTTGCACTCGACGCTGAACTCGCCCGAGCCGTCATGGATGAGCGAAAGGTCGTACCGGGAGTCCAGCACGGCGAGCAGCGAGCGCCAGAGATCGGGCCGGAGCAGTGTCGGCGTGCCCCCGCCGACGAAGATCGTGCGCAGGGGCGCGGGCGCCCAGGGCGAGACCGCGTCGAGCTCGTGCTCGAGGCGCTCGGCGAAGGCCCTCTGCCGGTCCTGGCGATCGACGATCGAGTAGAAGTCGCAGTAGTGACACTTGTGCGCACAAAACGGGATATGGACGTAGAGCGATCGGACGGGATCAAGCCCGGGCGCCGACGGGTCGATGGCCCGGAGCGGGTGGGCCGGCGCCCGGGGCGGGCGTTGCTCGGGCAGTGATATGGCGATATTGTGCGGCATCGCGCGGGACCCGCCTGCGCGGGGGAGGGGAGGCGGAATCGTCCCCCTCCGGGACAACGACTCCCGGTACAGGCTGGCGTCAGACGGAAGGATAGACCCGCGTGCAAGTGGTGCTGGTTCGAGTCACGGAGGACGGGCGGACGCAGTCGCTGGTGCTCAAGCACGACCGGACCGTGATCGGGCGCCAGACGGACTGCGAGGTGCGGGTGCCCACGCCCGGGATCTCCAGGCACCACTGCGAGATCCTCATCGACGACGACAACGCGACTGTGCGAGACCTGGGCTCGAGCAACGGGACCTGGGTGAACCAGGACCGTGTGGAGAGCCACGAGCTCAAGGCGGGCGATCTGATCTCGCTTGGCAAGCACGTGTTCGTCATCCGGATCGACGGGGCGCCCGAGGAGATCGACGCGGTCGCGTGCTACGAGGACGGCATGCCCGATCGGGGTGACGAGCCCGAGCCGCCCCGGGTCAAGCAGAGCGGCCCGCCGCCGACCGCCTCCCAGGGGAGCCTGGCGGACAGCGGCGACTCGAGCGTCTTTGACTTCGACTTCGACATCTCGGACGAGGACGAGGACGACCAGCCACCGCTGTAGGCGGGCGTTCGGTGCGAACGATCAAGACTGTGTGAGTCCGGTCCGGTGCGTCAGGCGGCGCGGGGTTCTTGCGAGCCGCCCTTGGCGTCCTTGGGCGCGGCGCCCTGCTCGGGGATGCGGATCGTCGTGCCGCAGGTCCGGCAGCGGACCGTCTTGCCCCGGGCGCTCACGGGGACCGCGAGCACCTTGCGGCACGTCAGGTTCGGGCACATGATCCGGACGCTGGATTCGGTCATCGCGCGGGTCTCCGTCCAAGCCCTGGATCGGCCCGAACCGGGCCCGGCTTGATCGGCGCCCGCCCGCGTGCGATCGGGGGGCCCGTATCGGCGCGATCGGGGTACGCGGATGGTGTACCGTTGGCGGGCGATCGGGTCCGCGTGGGTCCGAGAACGAGTGGCCGCGGCGAGCGAGGTGCCGGCGTGAACCAGGACCTGAACCGGGACCATGGCGTGGGCGTGTGCAGCGCCGTCGTCGGCCTCCAGTGGGGCGACGAGGGCAAGGGCAAGCTCGTCGATCGCATGGCCTCCGAGCACGACGCGGTCGTCCGCTACAACGGCGGGGCCAACGCCGGTCACTCGGTCGTGGTCGGCGGCGAGCGGTATGCGCTGCACCTGATCCCGTCCGGGATCCTGTCGAGCCAGGTGAAGGCGGTCATCGGCAACGGGGTCGTGGTTGATCCCGAGGTCTTGCTGCGGGAGATCGAGGGCCTGCGGGCGCGGGGCGTTGACACGTCCAACCTGATCGTGTCCGATCGTGCGCACGTGGTGCTCCAGTACCACAAGGACGAGGACAATCTGCGCGAGGCGCTGCTGACCGCCGGTGGGGGGTCGGGGGCGATCGGGACGACCAAGCGGGGGATCGGGCCGGCGTACGCCGACAAGGTGCAGCGGTCGGCGGGCGTGCGGGTGGGTGACCTGCTGCGCCCGGAGATCCTGCGGGAAAAGATAGAACGGGCGTGCACATACAAGCGTGCGGCGACGGCGGAGATCTGCCGCGAGCTGGGCGTCGAGTCGCCCGCGTTCGACCCGGGGCCCGTGTTTGAGCGGGCGGTCGTGCTGGGGCGCGAGCTCGAACCGATGATCGACGACACGGTCTACCTGCTCAACGGCATGATCGGTGAGGGCAAGAGCCTGCTGTTCGAAGGCGCCAACGCGACGCTGCTGGACGTCGATCACGGGACGTACCCGTTCGTGACCAGCTCGAACTCGTCGGCCCTGGGCATCCACGCGGGCTCGGGCGTGCCGGCGCGGGCGCTGTCGCGGGTGGTGGGGGTGCTCAAGGCGTACTCCTCGCGGGTGGGCTCGGGCCCGATGCCGACCGAGCTGGGCGACGCGACGGGCGAGCGGATCCGCGAGCGTGGGCGCGAGTACGGCACGACGACGGGCCGGCCCAGGCGGGTGGGGTGGCTGGATCTGGTGGCGGCGCGGTACGCGGCGATGATCAACGGGACGACCGAGCTCGCGGTCACACTCCTCGACGTGCTCGCGGGCTTCGACGAGCTGAAGGTGTGCATCGCGTACGAGCTCGACGGCGGGCGGACCGAGCGGTTCATCCCCGACGGGCACGTGCTGGCGGGGGCGAGACCGATCTACGAGACCCTGTCCGGGTTCGGGGACGAGATCAGCGATTGCCGGGGCGTGGACGAACTGCCCGGGGCCGCCCGGGCGTACGTCGAGCGGATCGAGGCGTTCGTGGGCGTGCCGGTGTGTTCGATCGGGGTGGGGCCCGAGCGGTCGCAGACGATCGAGACGTCGGCGGGCGTGGTGGGGTAAGGTCGGGCGCCGAAACCTGGGCCTGGGCGAATCCCAAGCAGGGGGTGGCCGTGGAGAGGGTCGAATGACGACGGACGTTGGGAGAGAGACCGGGGTACAGGCGAGCGCGTCGTTGTTCGCCGACGACCCGGAGGCGGCTGCGGCGCTGGCGCGGATGCGCCGGGTCAACCCGCGGGCCGAGCCCGAGAAGGTATTGCCCGACGTCAACCCGGCGCGGATCCCCCGGCATATCGCGGTGATCATGGACGGCAACGGGCGGTGGGCCGAGCAGCGGGGCTTCCCGCGGATCTTTGGGCACCGCAACGGGGCGATCGCGGTTCGCGAGACGGTCGAGATGTGCGGGCGACTGGGCGTCGAGGTGCTGACGCTGTACTCGTTCAGCGCCGAGAACTGGAAACGCCCCAAGGACGAGATCGACGCGCTGATGCAGCTGTGCGTGACGTACTGCGACGGCGAGCGGGAGAAGCTCGTCGAAGAGAACATCCGCGTGCGTGTGCTCGGGCGGGTCGGCGAGCTGCCCGAGGAGGCCCGCGACGCGATCGGGCGACTGGAGCGGGCGACGCAGGCGTGCACGGGGCCAACGCTCTGCCTGGCGCTCAACTACGGCTCGCGGGCCGAGATGATCGACGCGATCCGGTCTGCAGCCCGCGACGTCCGAGACGGGAGGCTCGACCCGGACGCGATCGACGAGGGCGCCATCGCCGACCGCCTGTATACCGCGGGCATCCCGGACCCGGACCTGCTCGTCCGCACCGCCGGCGAGATGCGGGTGAGCAACTTCCTGCTCTGGCAGATCAGCTACGCCGAGTTGTACGTGACCGAGACGCTCTGGCCCGATTTTGACGGGGCCAGTGTCTGCGAGGCGGTCCGGGCGTACGCCTCGCGCCGGAGGCGGTTCGGGGGCCTGGACGCCAGCGACGAGGCGGACGCCGAAGCCGGGGGCGAGGAGCCGGCGGGCTGACGAGGCGTACCCGGGGTGAGGCGCGACACGGGGTGTCCGCCGCTACGCTTGTCGCCCGTGCTCCGCCAACGACTCGTGCTCGGCCCGCTCCTGATCGCGCTGCTGCTGGCGGGCGTGTGGTGCGATGAGTGGCTCGACGGTCGGGCGGCGCCCGGGTGGCTGGCCGATCTCATCGGCCGCGAGACGTACCCGCCGGGGGTGCTGGTCTTCATCGTGGTGCTTCTGCTGGCGTTGCTCGCCGGGCGCGAGCTGGCCCGTCTGCTGCGGGGCGTGGGGATCGAGGCCTCGACGGTCGTGACCTGCGTCCTTGCCGCGACGGGCGTGTGCGTGACCTCGCTCGTGCCCGCCGGCACGGGCGGGGGGGGCGTGCTGACGGGCATGGCGATCGCCAACGGCGTGACCGTGCTGGCGATGCTCGGCTCGCTGGCGGTCTATGCCAGGCGCCAGAACCCGAAGGGGATGGTCGCGGCGGGCGGCGGGGCGCTGCTCGCGTATGTCTACATCGGGGTGCTGCTGGGCTTCCTGTGTGCGCTGCGGCGGGAGCACTCGGCCTGGGTGCTGCTCTGGGTGCTGCTGACGACCAAGTCTTCCGACATCGGGGCGTACTTCGTCGGGCGTGCGATCGGTCGGCACAAGCTGGCGCTGTGGCTGAGCCCGGGCAAGACGTGGGAAGGGCTGGGCGGGGGGATGGCTTTCGCGGCTCTCGTGGGGGGGGCGGGCGCACTGGCGCTGGCGGCTCTTGTTCCGGCCGGCGCCGAGGTCCCGGCGTGGTGGGGGGGCGCGATCGCCGGGGCGTTGTTCGCGGTGATCGGGCAGCTCGGGGATCTGGTCGCCAGCGTGCTCAAGCGGGACGCGGGTGTGAAAGACTCGGGGACGTCGCTGCCGGGATTCGGGGGGGTGCTGGACGTGATCGACTCGCCGATGGTGGTGGGGGCGGCGGCGTTCTGGTGGCTGCGTACAGGGATCGGGGTGGTCGGCGCCGGATGAGCGCGTTCGGGGGTGGGCATGGGTGCTACACTCGGACATGGACGACGAGAGACGCGGCTCGGCGCTGCTGGAGGGTGCATGACGGTCACCGGGAAGTTGGTTCGGGTCTACCAGGTGGACAAGCAGATCCGCGGTCTCCGCAGCCGCCTGACCGCCGCGGAGCGTTTCCTGAACGAGCAGACACGTGTGCTGGGTGAGTTGGCGACGCGCAAGACCGCGGTCGATGGTCAGCTCCGCCAGATCACCGCCAGCGCGTCCAACGAGGAGGGCGAGGTCGCCCGGATCACCGGGCGTGTCGAAGAGCTCCGCGAGCGGATGAACAACGCCCGCACCAACAAGGAATACAAGGCCCTGCTCACCGAGGTGAACACGCTCAAGGAGCAGCGTGGCACGCACGAGGACGGGGCGATCTCCCGGCTCGAGCAGATCGACAAGCTCAAGGCACAGCAGGCCGAGATCGAGTCGCAGCACACCGAGCGGACGCGGATGCGCGAGGTCGCCGAGAGCGAGCGTCGGGAGCGCGCCGACGAGATCAAGGACCGGCTTGAGGCGCTCGAGGCGGAGCGCGAGCAGGTCGTCGCCGACGTGCCGGGCGAGGTGCTCCGGGCGTACGAGGAGCTCGTCGAGCAGCGTGAGGACGAGGCGATGGCGCCGATCGAGATCGCCGACCGCAAGCGTCACGAGTTCACCTGCGGCTCGTGCATGATGACGCTGCCGATCGAATCGATGAGCGCCCTGCTCAGCCACGGCAGCCTGACGCGGTGTGTCAGTTGCGGGTGCATCCTCTACCTCGAGGAAAACACCCGCGAATCGATGACGGCGAAGGCGAAGAAGTAAGACGGCGGATCGGCGGGTCGTGAGATCGGCGGATCTTCAGGTCGGGGCGTCCCGGCCTGTTTTCTTGCGCTCTTCTCGTGGCCGGCGTGGCATACCTCAGAACAGGGCGTCGGATTTTTCGCCCGCGCCCGTGACCGCGACGGTGGAGGGCAGGCCCAGGTGGTCGGCGGCCGCCCGGGTCAGGGCCCGCCCGCGCCGCGTCCGGGCCAGGAACGCGATCTGCAGGAGGTACGGCTCGACGACGTCCTCGAGTGTGCCCGCGTCCTCGTTCATGGTGGCGGCGATGGTTTCGAGGCCGACGGGCCCGCCGTCGTAGACAGTGCCGATCGTCCGCAGATACGCGCGGTCCAGGTCGTCGAGACCAAGGTCGTCCACGCCCTCGAGGGCGAGCGCGTCGTCCACGAGAGGGGGCGAGAGGGCGCCGCCCGCGCGGACGAGCGCGAAGTCGCGGACGCGGCGCAGCAGGCGGTTGGCGATCCGCGGCGTGCCCCGCGAGCGGTCGGCGATCCGCGCCAGAGCCCCGTCGTCGGCGTCGTCCACGCCCAGCAGGCCGCACGAACGCTTGAGGATCGAGAGCAGGTCGTCGGTCGAGTAGTAGCGGAGGTGGTGGGCCAGCCCGAAGCGCGAGCGGAGGGGCGCCGAGAGAAGCCCGGCGCGGGTCGTCGCGCCGATGAGCGTGAACGGCTCGCAGCGGATCTCGACGGTCCGGGCGTTGAGACCCGTGTCGAGGCAGATGTCGATCTTGAAGTCCTCCATCGCCGGGTAGATGAACTCCTCGACGGCGATGGGCAGGCGGTGGATCTCGTCGATGAACAGGACGTCGCCCTGTTCCAGGCGTGTCAGTGCGGCGACGAGGTCGGTGCCCCTTGCCAGCGCGGGGCCCGAGGTGGTGTACAGGCGGGCGCCCATCTCCTTGGCGATGACGTGCGCGAGCGTGGTCTTGCCAAGCCCTGGCGGGCCGTGGAGCAGGACGTGCTCGAGGGGGGGTGAATCGGCGCCCGACGTTTCGCCTGTTGCCCGGGCCCGGACGGCCTCGAGTGCGATGGACAGGCGCTCGATAAGCTCCGGCTGCCCGACGTATTCACCGATCGACTCTGGGCGCAGGGCCCAGTTGGTGCGCTGCTCTCCCGGCGCCTCCGTGGGGGAGATGATGCGGTCCGTCGCCATCGCTTGTCAGTGTATCGGTCGGGTGTCGGTCCTGCGCTGATTCACGGCCTGCAACCGGGCAGCCTCAGCCGCCGGACGCGGGGGAGGCGTCGTCGCTCGCCGAGTCGTCCTTGGTCGCGCGGGGGAGCAGCCCGGGGGCGTTGGCGAGGTTGTAGGCCACGACGGCCATGTTCGTGGACGCCTGGGCGAGGTACTCGGGGATCGCCTGGTCGAGCCGGTCGTTCTGGGTGTGCCAGGCGTGGCGGTAGTTGGCGCGCCCGGTCTCGTCCCAGAAGAACCCCGGGACGCCGACGGCGTTGAACGCGGCGTGGTCCGAGCCCGAGTGCGTCTTGATCTCGTCGCCCGTGGGTCGGATGTTGACGAGCATCCAGCCCGCGCCCTCGTCGTTGGTGGGGTCGTCGTCGGACATCGCGGCGTCGTAGTCGGTCTGCGAGAAGAACTGGCCGTTGGTCGCGGCGGTGGCGGCGGCGAGGTAGTTGACCATCGCGTCGGCGGCCGGGACACCGCCCTGGAAGTTGGTTCCACCGTCGTCGACGAAGACGGCGGAGATCTTGTCGAGCTGCTCCTGGGGCAGGGCGGCGACGTAGGCCCGAGACCCGAGCAGGCCCTGCTCCTCGCCCGTCCAGAGGATGAAGCGGATCGTGCGCTTGGGCTGTGCGTCGATGGTCGCGAGGATCCGGGCGGCCTCGAGCACGACCGCCGACCCGTTTCCGTTGTCCACTGTGCCCTGCGAGCCGGGCCCGTTCCACGAGTCGAGGTGGGCCGAGACGATGACGCACTCGTCGGGCGCCTCGGAGCCGGTGATCTCTGCGATCACGTTGTAGCAGGGGGTCGGGCCCTCGGCGAGGCGGTTGTCGAGGTCGAACTCTACGAAGAGGGGCGCGTCGTCGGCGATGCGTGAGTTGAGGTAGTCGTAGTCGCTCTGGCGGATGTTGACCTCGACGTCCACGGGGTAGTCTGCGATGCTCCGCTCGCGCCAGCCGTTGGCCGAGGTGGTCCAGACGCGCTCGTCGCCCGAGGAGGACACGAAGCCGGCGGGGTTGAGCTCGAGCACGCGGGCGAGGATGGAGTCGGCGGCGCCGGGCGATTCGGATTCGGACCCGGGCGCTGCCTCAGGCGCCTCGGGGGCGCCCAGGGCGAGGCTCATCGGGAACTCGACGCCCGAGGAGTTGACGGACTTGCCCGTCATCGCGTCGCCCTCGCGGCTGAGCGTGATGTCGCTGAGTCCCATCGCGTGCTTCCACAAGTAGTGGAGCGAGCCGGTGTCCTCGTCGAAGGTGACGTCGTGGATAGGGCCCTCGTGGAACCCGGCGATGGCCTGCGTGCCGGTCAGTCCGCCCGATTCGGACTCGGTGAGTTCGAGCGTGACGGGGACGGGCGAGCCGTGGTAGTCGAAGGCGCCGGTCCAGACCTGGGCGCCGTCGTCCGCGGGGAGGGCGGAGATCGGCGCGGCGTCGGCCGAGGCGAGCTGGGGCTGGGGGGTCTCGGGAGTGGCGCCCTCGCGGATGTCGTGACGCTGCTGGAGGCGCTGGCGCATCAGGAAGCCGGACTGGCGCACGCCAGAGCGTCCGGAATAGTCGGGGGCGATGAGCAGCCAGGCGCCCGGGATCTGGTCGCGGAGCCGTGCCAGTTGGTCCTCGGTGCGGGGCAGCTGGAGAACGCGCCCCCGGACCGGGCCCTCGGTGCCTCGGGTCCAGGCGAGCGTGGTGAACTGGAGGTCGCGGATCTTCTCCCACTCGACCTCGGCGAGGCCGTCGTCATCGACATTCTCACGCCGCAGCCAGGCGATGCCGGTCGAGGGGCCGCGGTCGAAACGGACGGCGATGTCGCCCCACCAGTCCATGCGTGAGCGGTTGAGTCCCCACGCGGCCATGCGGTCGCGGGCCCACTCGCCCGCCCGCTCGGCGGCGGTCGAGCCGGTGAGGCGGGGCCCGAAGGTGTTGCACAGCTCGGTCAGGTGGTCCATCGCCTGGTTGCGGTCGCGTCCCTCGCTGATGATGCGGCGGACGGTCTTGGCGTCGCCCATCTCGATCACGGGCGGGGCGACGCGGGCGCCGTCCACGACCGCGAACGTGCCGCGCGCGGGCGGGGCGGGGCGGCGGGCCTGAGTCGTACCTGTCGAGCAGGCGGCGAGCGAGATCGACGCGATGGCCGCCGCGCAGGCGAGCGGGAGCGTGATCGGTCGGTGGTCGTCCGTCGTCGAACGCGTCATGGTGGATCCTCGTCTTCGCCGCCGTGGTTTGGGCGGGCGTGGTGTTTGTGGACGGGCGTCGGTCAGTTCACCGGCAGGCCCTTGGACCGCCAGAGCGCGATCAGGCGTTTGTGATCGGTTTGCTCCCAGACACGCCCGTCGGGGCGGTCGATCCGGACAAGCGAGCCGTCGGGAGCGTACGTCGCGGTCTGGCTGGGGCCGTCCTCGCGTGGCCGGGTCACGATCTCCACGCGTCCGTCGCGTCCGCCTGGCATTTTGACCGAATCGGTCCGCAGACTGATCGTCTCGGCCTGGCTCATGTACGCGTAGAAGGCGAAATCGGCGGGGACCGATGCGCGGACGAGCAGCTGCGGGAGCAGCTGGGTCTCGACCATGGAGACGTAGCCCTCGCCCTGCATGAGCGGTCGGACGACGCGGGGGGCGGCGCCGTCCTGCTCGATCCGGACAACCATCGAGTTTTTGTCGCGGGCGCCGGTCTCGCGCCACTCGCTGGGTTTGGCGCCCTCGCGGCGGAGCGCCATGCGGAGGGTCCAGGCCTCGCGTTCGCGGTCGATCGAGAGGAAGTACAGGCCTCGCGAGTCCACGATCATGCCGTTCTCGAGCAGTCGTGCGTCCACGCGGAGCAGGTACCCCGGCTCGCGCTCGGCCTCGCTCCACTTGTCCTCGGACTTGTCGGGCTCGAGCTCGCCGCGGCGCCCGACCCAGGCGCGGATGCGTCGGTAGCCGAACTCGTCGTCGTCCGCCTCGTCGCCCGTCCGCGAGGGGCGGTACAGACGTTCCCAGTGCTGGCCGTACGAGCCGAAGACCTCGCGGTAGTCCTCGGCCGAGAGCGAGCCGATGACCTCGGCTCCGGCTCGAACCATCGCGCCCCGCTTGAGATCGATCTCGCCCGCCCCGGTGAACCGGGCGGATGAGACCATGGTCTCGTAGCTCACACGGGCCGCGTCGAGTTTCTCGGGGGTGGTGAAGAGCTCGAATAGGACGAACCTTCCGGGCTCGGGGCGGAAGACGGTGTAGCCGCGGACCTCGGCCCGCCCGTCGGGCTTGGGGATCCTGACGTAGAAGCGTGCCGCGTCCTGGGCGTTGATGCTGATCTCGCGAGAGTCGATGACGTTCGCTCGGCTGGAGCCGGGGACGAGCTTGCCCTGGCTGTTGAGGCGCCCGGACGTGGCGAGCATCTGTTCGAGCAGATCCTCGGCGACGCCCTTGACGCCGAGCGACTCGTCGCTCGTCCGCTTCCCGTGGATCGCGGTCACGCCCGAGGCGTCGGCGAAAACGACCTGGGTGGTGACGGCGGCCGCGTCTGTCCCCGAGGCGACGGTCTCGGCGCCCGAGCCCTCCGGGAGCGACAGCGTCAGGCCCAGGCTCTCGATCGTGATCGGGCTCGTCGAAAGGGCGACGGCGTCGGGTGGCGCGTTCGACGGTGCGGGCTGGGCCCCGGCCCAGGGTGCGGCGGCGGCGAGCACGAGGGCGGCGAGCAGGGGCATCCGGGCGTGTTGGCGGTCAGAAAGGTCATACATGGGGGGGTCTCCGCGGGTGGCGCGGTCCGTCGCGCCCGGGTCGAGTATGGGCGGGGTCCGCCCCGCTGGCAATCCGGGGCGCTCGGAAGGGCGGGAAATGTGCTCGACGCATGGCGTGGCGGCGTTGACCGGGCTTGGGGGGGGTCTATCCTTCTCGGCTCACTCGGACGCGGGAGGCGTCGTCGTGAGCGCGCGGCGCCCGCTTCGGGCGTTGCGAGGCCGGGAAGGTTCGTGAACCCAGCGATGTGTTCACGGCCACGGTTCCGCCCCACGGAATGGGGTGGCGGATGGCCCGGGTGTTGGTGTCGGCGGTCGGTTGACCGTCGGCCTCGGATTCCCGCGAGTGCGGGTTCGGCAGCAGACGCCGCGGATTGCGGCGAGAGGACGTGGCGCCAGATGAGCGGCGGCAGGATTCGAATCCGGATGGAGGCGTACGACCACATCGCGCTGGACGCCAGCGCGAAGGAGATCGTGGAGCACGCCAAGCGTACGAACGCGA
The DNA here is from genome assembly GCA_029260515.1 of Phycisphaerales bacterium. Lineage (GTDB taxonomy): Bacteria > Planctomycetota > Phycisphaerae > Phycisphaerales > UBA1924 > JAJRXR01. The sequence continues at coordinate 108,359 of JAJDDC010000060.1, forward strand.
AGGTGAAGGGCCCGGTCCCGCTGCCGACGCGCATCGAGCGGTACACCGTGCTGCGAGGGCCCTTCATCGACAAGAAGAGTCGCGAGCAGTTCGAGATCCGCACGCACAAACGAATCATCGATATCCACGAGCCCAACGCGCGGACCGTGGAGGCCCTCAACCGGCTCGTCGTCCCCGCGGGCGTTTTCGTGAAGATCAAGGCGTAGGAGTATTCGAGCGGCGCGCCCCAGGGCGGGCCGTTTTTCATTCAGACAAGACTTCCTCTGCCGCCCTTCATTCCTCGGGCGAGACACGAAGCGGCGCCCGTCGGGGCGTGGATCAGGACAGATAGAGCTATGGCGAGTTTGCTGGGAATCAAGAAGGGCATGACGCGGGTCTTCGACGACGAGGGCCGCTCTATCCCTGTGACCGTGCTCGAGCTCGGCCCGTGCGTGGTGACGCAGGTGCGCACCGCGGACACGGACGGGTACGACGCGGTGCAGATCGGTTTCGGCGGCATGAAGCCCCGCAACTCGACGATCCCGATGATCGGGCACGACGCGAAGGCCGGCTCGGCTCCGCTGCGGCACCACCGCGAGTTCCGCGTCGAGGACAGCTCCGAGTTCGAGCTTGGTCAGCAGATCACGGTCGATGCGTTCGAGAAGACCGCGTACGTGGACGTTGTCGGCACGAGCAAGGGCAAGGGATTCGCCGGCTCGGTCAAGCGGCACGGCTTCAAGGGCCAGCAGGCGACGCACGGCGTGGAGCGCAAGCACCGCTCCCCGGGCTCGATCGGCGGGCACGCGAACAACGCGGGCAAGGCCGGGCGGATCAAGAAGGGCAAGAAAATGGCGGGCCATCTGGGCGACGAGCGGGTGACCGTCCGTTCGCTGGACGTGGTTCGTATCGATACGGAACGGAACCTGATGCTGGTCAAGGGCCCGGTGCCGGGCGCGGCCGGCGGGCTGGTGGAGGTGTGCCCGTCGGTGCGTCTCTACAAGACCAAGGGTGTGAAGGCCAAGGAGTTGGCCGGCTGAGTGTTGAATGAACGCCGACGGGACGCAGCGTGCGTCCCGCCGGGTCCGGAGGGTCCGTCAGGAAACCGCCGGGCGAACGCAAACGATCATGCCGGGGCCTTGAAATGCCCCGGAGACAGCCGAGTCGATTCCGAGCTGGCTGGGCCGGGCGAGTACCCCGGTGTCGGGCGTGCCCGACGAGACCAGAGGCCGGATAGGCGAGCAGAAGGCGTCATGACGAGGTAAGACGATGGATGTCCCCGTCTACAACATGCAGGGCAAGGAGACCGGCAAGGTCTCGATCGACGAGGTCGCCCTGGGCGAGAAGGTCAACCCTTCTCTCATCAAGCAGGCGTACGTGCGGTACCACGCGAACAGGCGCCAGGGCTCGGCCCGGACGCTCAACCGCTCCGACGTCGCCGGCTCGACCCGCAAGATCTACAAGCAGAAGGGCACAGGGCGTGCGCGCCACGGCGACAAGAAGCCGCCCCAGTTCCGCGGCGGCGGTCACTACAAGACCAAGCGCCAGCGCCGCGAAGACTTCCGCCAGGACATGCCCAAGAAGATGCGGCGCGTCGCCAACCGCAACGCACTGCTCGCCAAGCTGCTCGACAACGAGGTCAAGGTGATCGACTCGATCGCCCTGGACTCGCCCAAGACCAAGGGTTTCGTGGACTTCCTGGGCGCCCTGGGGATCACGCACTCGGCGCTGGTCGCCCTGTCGCCCGACCCAGAGAAGTCGGCCAACGCCAGGCTCTCGGTGCGGAACGTTGACGGCGTCGCGACCTGCAGGGCCGACCAGCTCAACTGCTTCGAGATGCTCAACAACCGGTATCTGGTGATCGCGAAGGACGACCTGGAGGCGTGGTTGGCCGGGCCAAGCTCGCAGACCAGCAAGCAGGCGAAGGAAAACCCGATGGGCGCGAGCGCCGGGGAGGCTGAGTGATGCAGCCGCACTACATTATCCGCAAGCCGCTGCTGACCGAGAAGAGCACGCTGGGCATGGAAGAGGGCCAGTACGTGTTCGAGGTCGATCGGCGTGCGAGCAAGACGGACATCAAGGACGCGGTCGAGCGTGCCTACGGCGTGAGCGTGACGGGCGTGAACACGCAGCTCCGCAAGGGCAAGTCCAAGCGGACAAAGTTCGGCTACGTCATGGAAGGCAAAACGAAAAAGGCGACGGTCCGCGTCAAAGAGGGCCAGGTCATCGAGCTGTTCTGACGCTCACGCGTCGGGCGCTCGCACGCGAGCGGTGAAGGACGAGTTATGGCGATCCGCAAGTACAAGCCGACGAGCCCCGGGCGACGCACCGCCAGGGTCAACCTCCATTCCGAGGTGACCAAGTACGGGCCCGAGAAGTCCCTGGTCAGCCCGCTGCCCAAGAAGGGCGGCCGCAACCACCACGGCAAGATCACCGTCCGCGGTCGCGGCGGCGGCGTCAAGCGCCTCTACCGTCAGATCGACTTCAAACGCCGGGACCGCGACGGCATCCCGGGCAAAGTTGTGGGCGTCGAGTACGACCCCAACCGGTCGTGCCATATCGCCCTCGTCGAGTACGAGGACGGCGTCAAGCGGTACATCCCCGCCCCGGTCAAGATCAAGGACGGCGACCCGATCCTGAGCTCGTCGGACAGCGCCATCGAGCCCTCGGCCGGCTCGTGCATGCCCCTGCGGTATATCCCGACGGGCATGGACGTCCACTGTGTCGAGCTCCAGCCCGGCACGGGCGGCAAGCTGTGCCGCAGCGCCGGCATGTCCGCCCGTCTGATGAACAAGGAGGGCGACTACGCGACGATCGTGCTGCCCTCTGGCGAGCTGCGTCGCGTGCCGATCGACTGTCGCGCGACGATCGGGCAGCTGGGCAACACCGACCACCAGAACCGTCGTCTCGGGAAGGCGGGGCTCAACCGCAAGCTCGGGCGTCGCCCGAAGGTACGCGGCGTGGCGATGAGCCACCACGCGCACCCCCTGGGCGGCGGCGAGGGCCGCTCGAAGGGCGGGCGCGCCCCGGTGAGCAAGTCCGGCGTCCTGTCCAAGGGCGGCGGCACGCGTGACCGCAAGCAGCATTCGACCGACCTGATTATCCGCCGGCGCAAGAGCAAGCGTTACGGCCAGATCAAGTGAACGAGGACTGACCGATGGGACGAAGCCTGAAAAAAGGTCCGTACGTGGACGAGAAGCTCTACCGCAAGGTGGAGCTGATGTCCGAGGCGGGCGGCCGCAGGCCGATCAAGACCTGGGCCCGCGCATGCACGATCGTGCCCGAGTTCGTCGGGTACACGTTTCAGGTGCACAACGGCCGGACGTTCCTGGACGTGTTCGTGACCGAGGACATGGTCGGGCACAAGCTCGGCGAGTTCTCCGTCACACGCACGTTCCGCGGGCACACGAACAAGAAGGAAGGGATCAGGTCCAAGTAGGGCCTGAGGAGCGGCTGCGATGCGATTGGACAGCGGAAGATTGAAAAAGCGTGCGGACGAGCTGGGCGTGACGCCGGATCAGCTCGCCGACGCCGTCGCGGCCACGGGCCGCACGGAGAGCGATGCGCTCAAGGCGGCCAAGAACTGGCTTGCAGGGCGCGACCACCCTCGGTGCCGCCGGGCGGACGTGGAGCGGATGGCCGAGGTCTTGGGCGTCGGGCCCAAGGACATCGCGTCGTTCACGAGCGAGATCCGCCACCACCGGGGCAGCTCCCGCAAGGCGCGGCTGGTCACGGACCTGATCCGGGGCAAGGACTCGGACGACGCGCAGAATCTGTTGCAGTTCTCGACCAAGCGGGCGGCGACGAACGTCCGCAAGGCGTTGATGGCCGCGTTGACCGAGGCCGAGGAGAGCGGGGCGGACACAACGCGTTGCGTGGTGACCGAGGCCCGCGTGGACGAGGGGCCGCACATCAAGCGGTTCCGCCCCAAGGACCGCGGTCGGGCCCACGCGATTCTGAAGCGCACGAGCCACATCACCGTGTCCGTGCAGGAGCGAGGCTGATGGGACAGAAAAGCCACCCGTTCGGATTCCGCCTGGGCATCACCGAGGCCCACCGGTCACGCTGGTACGCGCCCAAGGCGTTGTACGGCGAGCTTCTCGTCGAGGACGAGATGATCCGCCAGTACCTCGACCACCGACTCAACCGGACGCCGCCGAACGCGGCGGTCTCCGACATCCACATCGAGCGCACCCGCGAGGAGCTCAAGATCATCATCCGGACCGCGCGTCCGGGCCTGGTGATCGGGCCCAAGGGCGCCGAGGTTGACCGGATGACCCAGGAGCTCGGGTACAAGACCGGGCGTAAGGTCGCGATCTCGATCGTGGAGATCAAGAACCCGGACATGGACGCGCAGCTGGTCGCCGAGGGTGTCGCCGAGCAGCTCAAGCGTCGCATGGGCTTCCGGCGGGTCGTGAAGATGCGTGCCGAGGGCGTGATGCAGCAGGGCGCCAAGGGCGTGAAGATCCAGATCAAGGGCCGCCTGGGCGGCGCCGAGATGAGCCGCTCGATGGACACGCGGCTGGGGGCGTTGCCCCTGAGCACGCTGCAGGCGCAGATCGATTACGGGTTCGCCGAGAGCCGGACCAACTACGGTCTCATCGGCGTCAAGTGCTGGATCTACAAGGGGCTCTACTCCGAGGGCCAGGACGACGAGATGGCGACGGACGCCGCGGGCGGTCGCGCCCGGGCCCGTGGTCGGCGGTAAGCAGCGTTCGAGCGTGCACGCGAGCGATTGAAGGAAGACGACGATGCCTCCCTACAAGATCCCCAAGCGAGTCAAGCACCGCAAGGAGTTCCGGCGCGTCCGCGACCGGAAGGCGACCAAGGGCAACTACGTCGCGTTCGGCGACTATGGCCTGCAGGCGCTCGAAGGGTGCTGGCTCAAGAGCAACTGCATCGAGTCCGGGCGTGTCGCGGCACAGCACTACCTCAAGCGCGAGGGCAAGCTGTTCATCCGCGTCTTCCCCGACAAGCCGGTGAGCAAGAAGCCGCTCGAGACGCGCATGGGCAAGGGCAAGGCCGACGTCGATTACTGGGCCGCGCGGGTCAAGCCCGGGACGGTCATGTTTGAACTCGCGGGCGTGAGCGAGGACAAGGCGAAGGCGGCCCTGCACCGCGTCGCGATGAAGATGCCGGTCCGGTGCCGCCTCGTGCACCGCCGGGTGAGCGTGTGACCCGGGCGACCACGGAGAGCCGGCGATGAAGAGCGGAAGACTCGAGACAGATACCAAGAGCGAGAAGAAGATCTCGTCGCTCAAGGACGAGGAGCTGGGGGCGGAGGTCAAGCGACTCCGCGAGCGCCTCATGACCCTCAAGAGCCAGAGCGTGAGCGAGAAGGTCCACGACAACTCGCAGTTCGGCAAGATCAAGCGAGACATCGCCCGCCTGCTGGGCGAGCAGACCCGCCGGGCGCAGGCCTAGGCCACCAAGAGGACGCGATGAGCAAGACCGCAGAGCAAGACCAGATCGCGAAGGGCGCCCGGATGGGCGTCGTCTCGAGCGACGCGCGGGACAAGACGCGCAAGGTGGTCATCGAGTATCAGGCCCAGCACCCGAAGTACGGCAAGTACGTGCAGCGCCGGACGGTGCTGCACGTGCACGACGAGAACACCGAATCGAGCACGGGCGACAAGGTGGAGATCGTCCCCTGCCGCCCGATGAGCAAGACCAAGTCGTGGAAGATCACCCGCGTTGTCGAGAGGCACGTCGGGGACGAGTAAGCAGTCGGACGAGCCGCCCCGAGGGGCGGGAGCAAAGCAATGCTTCAGACCGAATCAAGATGCGAGGTCGCCGACAACTCGGGCGCGAAGGTCGCGATGGTCATCCGTGTCTACGGCGGATCGACCGGGCGCGGCCAGTACACCCGCAAGACCGCGGGCGTGGGCGACCGGGTCATCGTGACCGTCAAGAAGGCCCTGCCCGGGTCGGACATCAAGCCGGGCGACATGTCCAAGGCCGTGATCGTCCGGACCGCAAAGTCCACGCGCCGCAAGGACGGGTCGTACGTCAAGTTCGACTCCAGCGCCATCGTCCTCATCCAGGACGACGGCAACCCCAAGGGCACGCGGATCTTCGGGCCCGTCGCCCGCGAGCTGCGCGAGCGGAACTACATGAAGATCGTTTCCCTGGCCTCGGAGGTGGTGTGATGGCGAGGCACGTGCGCACCGGCGACCAGGTGGTCATCACCGCCGGCGACAACAAGGGCAAGACCGGCGAGGTCTCCCGCGTGATTACCGAGAAGGACCAGGTGATCGTCAAGGGCATCAACATGCGGACCAAGCACATGCGTCCGACGCAGCTGAACCCGCAGGGCGGTTCGATCACCCGCGAGGCGCCGATCCACATCTCCAACGTCTCGCCCGTGGTTGACGGGCGGGGGTCGCGAGTCCGCTTCGAGGTCAAGGACGACGGGAGCAAGACCCGGATCGCCGTCCGGGGCGGCAAGGTCCTCAACGAGCTGCGTGGACCCCGCGACCAGAGCAAGAGCAAGTAAGAACACACCGACCGGGGGCCACCCCCCGAACCAGTTGAGCGAGCCCAGCCATGGCCAAGGACAAGAGCAAGGACAAGAAGAAGAAGGGCGGCGAGCCCACGCCCGAGGAGCTCGAGGCGATGAAGCCCTCGGGCCCGCCGCGCCTCCACACGCTCTACCTGGAGCAGGTCCGCCCGAAGGTGACCGAGAAGTTCGGCGTCAAGAACCCGATGGCGATGCCCGAGCTCGAGAAGATCACCATCAACGTGAGCATGGGGCGCCACCTCGACGGCACCAAGGTCCCCGCGGGCGTCAAGGACACAGTCCTCGACACGCTGACCAAGATCTCGGGCCAGAAGCCTGTCGTGCTGGCGGCCAAGAAGAGCGTGTCGAACTTCAAGGTCCGCGCCGGGTACGAGACCGCCGCGATGGTCACCATCCGGCGCGACCGGATGTGGCACTTCCTCGACCGCCTGATCAATCTGACGGCGCCGCGGATCAAGGACTTCCGGGGCCTCAACGACAAGGCGTTCGACCGCCAGGGCAACTACTCGATGGGCCTCAACGAGCAGGGCGTGTTCCCCGAGATCAACATGGCGGAGGTGAACTTCACCCACGGCATGAACATCAACCTCACCTTCTCGAACTCGGACCCCGAGATGAGCCGTTTCGTGCTCGACGAGCTCGGGATGCCCTTCAAGAAGCCCGAGACGAACAACTGACGGAATTGGAAGAAGCCCGCGTGAGCACGCGGGCGGGAGCGGATAGCAGGCATGGCAACGAAAGCACAGGTCGTCAAGAGCAAGAAGACGCCGAAGTACTCGTCGAGGCTGGTGCGTCGGTGCGAGCTGACCGGGCGCGCGAGGGGCGTGTACCGAAAGTTCAGGATCAGCCGCATCATGCTGCGGAAACTGGCGCTCGAGGGCAAGATCCCGGGCATGCGCAAGGCGAGCTGGTAAGCGAAGGTATCCGGGACCGGGCATCAGGCCCGACACGCCCATCAAGAAGCAGGGTAAAGACTCATGTCACTGAACGATCCGATCGCCGACATGCTCACACGCATCCGCAACGCGGCACGCAACCGCGCTAAGACCGTGGTGTGCATGAACTCCAAGGTCTGCAAGGGCATCGCCCAGGTGCTCGTGGACGAGGGGTACATCAAGGGATACGAGGTCCAGGACGACGGGCGCCAGGGCAAGATCAACATCGACCTCAAGTACGGCCCGCGGGGCGAGGTCATCCTCCACGACCTGACCCGCGCCTCCAAGCCGGGCCTGCGGGTGTACACCAAGGCAGAGGCGGTCCCCTCGCCCATGCAGGGCCTGGGCATCGCGATCGTCTCGACGAGCAAGGGCGTGCTCAGCGGGCGCCGATGCACCGAAGAGCACGTGGGCGGCGAGCTTCTGTGCACTGTTCACTAAGGACCACGACGCAACGACAGCGGGCTGGACTCCCCGGGCAACCGGACGACGACGACAGCCGGGAGAAATCACGATGAGCCGGATCGGAAAGAAACCCGTCGAGGTCCCCAAGGGGGTCAAGGTCTCCATCAGTGGGCGGTCGGTCTCGGTCGAGGGTCCCAAGGGCACGCTCGGGTTCGAGCACCACCCGGACGTGAACGTCGCGTGGGACGAGGACGAAAAGTCCGTGATCGTCACGATCGACGAGTCGCGCGAGCGTGACCGCAAGGTCCGCGCCCAGTGGGGCACGGCCCGGGCGCTGATCGCGAACATGATCCGCGGCGTGACCGAGGGGTACGAGAAGAAGATGGAGGTCGTGGGCGTGGGCTGGACGGCCGCGATGTCGGGCCAGAACATCGACCTGAAGGTCGGGTACGCCAACACGATTCGGATGCCGATCCCCCAGGGCGTGAGCGTGAGCGTCGAGAAGCAGCTCGTGACGATCACGGGCGCCGACAAGCAGGCCGTGGGCGCCTTCGCCGCGGACATGCGGGCCAAGCGCAAGCCCGAGCCGTACAACGGCAAGGGCATCAAGTACGCCGACGAGGTCATCAAGAAGAAGCAGGGCAAGCAGTTCGGCGCCTGATCGAGGGCGCGAGAGGTCAGCAGCGATGGACAAAGGCAAGCAAAAAGTGGTCAGGCGTCGGCGACGCCGGTACGGCATCCGCAAGCGGGTGGAGGGCGTCCCCGGGCGCCCGCGCCTGAGCGTGTACCGCTCGCTCAATCACATGTACGCGCAGGTCATCGACGACCTGTCGGGCACGACGATCGTCTCGGCGTCCACCCGCGACAAGAGCGTGGGCGACGGGGGGTCGGGCAACGCCCAGGCCGCGGAGGCCGTGGGCGTCAAGATCGCCGAGAAGGCAAAGGCCGCCGGCGTCACCAAGGTCGTCTTCGACCGCGGTGGGTTCCGGTACCACGGGCGCATCCGCGCCCTGGCCGACGCGGCCCGCAAGGGCGGGCTCGAGTTCTGAATGTCACGCGGAAGGAACGGCGAAATGCCTGAGATTCACGAAGAATCCACCAGCCTCGAGTCGCAGACGATCAACATCTACCGGACCGCCGCCACCGTCAAGGGCGGGCGCCGGTTCAGCTTCGGCGCGCTCGTCGTCGTCGGCGATCGGCGCGGCCGCGTCGGGTACGGCTACGGCAAGTCCAACGAGGTCCCGACCGCCATCGAGAAGGCCGAGAAGTACGCCAAGCGCGACCTCGCCCGCATCCCGATGGCCGGGCACACCCTTCCCCACGAGGTCGAGGGTCGCTTCGGCGCAAGCGTCGTCCGCCTGATCCCGGCCAGCCCGGGGACGGGCGTCGTCGCGGGCGGCGCGGTCCGCACCGTGCTCGAGATGGCCGGCATCACCGACTGTCTGGCCAAGTGCTTCGGCTCGACCAACAAGCTCAACACCATCAAGGCCGTCTTCGACGGCGTCAAGCAGCTCCGCACACGCGAGCAGGTCGCCGAGCTCCGAGGCGTCGAGATCGAGTCCACACAGATCGAGAAGCGCATCGAGCGCGGCCAGCGCTTCATGCCCACCACCAGCGAGGGCGGCGAGAAGATGCGTGCCCCCGTCAACACCATCGGCCAGGAACGCGGCGGTCGCGGCGGCGGTCGCGGCGGGCGTGGCGGAGGCCGCGGCGGCGGTGGCGGTGGTCGCGGGCGTGGCGGCGGCGGTGGTCGCGGCGGCCCCCCCCAGCCCCCCCCTCAGGCATCGGCCCCGGCCCCGGCCGCTGGCAGCGGCGAGTCCAAGCCAGCGTCCGGCGATTCGAACTGATCCAGCAACGCAACACCCGGCCCGGCTTTGTCCCGGGCGGAGGTCGTCAGTCATGATGATTCACGAGATCACGGCACTCGCCGGAAAGAACAAGAACCGCAAGCGCGTGGGCCGCGGCCCGGGCTCCGGTCGGGGCAAGCGCTCCACCCGGGGCCAGAAGGGCGCCGGCTCGCGCGCCGGGGCCTCCACCCGCTTCCAGTTCGAGGGCGGCCAGATGCCCTTCTTCCGGCGCATGCCAAAGATGGGCTTCACCAACGCCAACTTCAAGACCCGCTTCTGGATCGTCAACCTCCGCGACATCGTCGCGCACGACGACTTCAAGAAGGGCGGCGAGGTCACCCCCGAGTCGCTCATCAAGGCCGGCCTCGTCCGCGACGAGTCGCGTGACGTCAAGGTCCTGGGCTCGCTGCCCGAGGGCGACGACAAGCTCTCGGTCAAGCTGGGCGTGACCGCGGCCCGCGTGACCGACTCGGCCCGCAAGCTCATCTCCGACGCGGGCGGCTCGGTGAACGAGACCGGCTCGCGACGCGACCGGATCCGGGGCGTGGACCGCAACTCCGACGACCGCGCCCCCAAGAACCAGACCAAGAAGAGCCGCCGCCGGTCGATCCAGCAGGCGAAGTACGAGGCCGCCGCCAAGGGCGAGGTCCTCAAGAAGAAGTAAGCCACCGGGCCCGGCCCCGGCGGACGCCATCACGGACGGCCGCGACGCCCAGGAGCGAAGATGCTCTTCCAGACGATTCTCAACGTCTTCAAGATCGAAGAGCTGCGCAACAAGATCCTCTTTACCCTGGGGATGCTTGTCGTCTATCGGATCGGCTTCTGGATCCCGCTGCCCGGCGTCAACCAGGCGCAGCTTGTCGACTTCTTCCAGACGCAGACCGAGTCCGGCTCGGGCTTCGGTCGCCTCGCCTCCTACGTCGCCATCTTCTCGGGCGGCTCGTTCGGACAGTCCACAATCTTCGGCCTGGGCATCATGCCCTACATCACCGCCGCCATCATCTTCCAGCTCCTCGGCTCGGCCTCGCCCGCGCTCAAAAAGCTCAAGGAAGAAGGACCCACGGGCTCCCAGAAGATCCAGGAGTGGACGCGGTACATGACCGTCGGCCTGTGCATCGTCCAGGCGGTCGGCTGGCTCACGTTCATCACAAGCCAGGGCCTGGTCTACCCCGAGTGGAGGGCCAACCCGCTCTGGTGGGCGATGTGCATCACCGCGCTCACCGCAGGCACGATCTTCATGATGTGGCTGGGCGAGCAGATCGATCGCTACGGCATCGGCAACGGCGTCTCGCTCATCATCATGGCCGGCATCCTCACGGGCATGCCGAGCGCCGTGATCTGGGTATGGCAGAACTTCGACCCGGGCGATCCGACCAAGATGGGCTGGATGGGCCTGCTCCTGCTGCTGGGCGGGTTCATCCTCGTCATCGCGGGCTCGGTGCTGATCACCGTCGCCCAGCGCCGGATCCCGGTTCAGCAGGCCAAGCACACGCGCGGGCGCAAGGTCATGGGTGGACAGCGGTCGTACCTGCCCCTGCGGGTCAACCACGGCGGCGTCATGCCGATCATCTTCGCCAGCTCGCTGATGATCTTCCCCTCCGTTGTCTTTGGCACCCTCTTCGAGCAGGCCCAGGCCTCGGGCACCTCCGGGCTTTGGCTCGCGACCACACGATGGCTCAACGACGCGTTCGCGATGGGCGAGTTCCCGTATATCCTCCTCTACATCGTCATGGTCTACTTCTTCAGCTACTTCTGGATCACCGTCCAGTTCAACCCAGAGGAGATGTCCAAGCAGCTGCGCGACCACGGCTCGTTCGTCCCGGGCCTGCGCCCTGGCCCCCGGACCGCCGAGTACCTCGAGACGGTCATGGAGCGCATCACGTATGTCGGCGCCGCCTTCCTCGCGGTCATCGCGGTCCTGCCCATGGTCGTGAACAAGGAGTTGAATATCTCCTTCATGGTCACGCAGTTCCTGGGGGGCACGGGCCTGCTCATCGTCGTCTCGGTCGCGCTCGACTTCCTCCAGCGCGTCGAGGCCAACCTGCTGATGCGCAACTACGCGGGCTTCCTCGGCGGTGCTGGCGAACAGAAATCGCCCCGGATGCGCCCGGGACGCTGACCCGCGCCGAGGGCGGGAGGCGAGCGTGCCCGTCCCCATCAGATCCACCCACGAGATCGACGCGATCGAGCGCGCCGGCGCCGTCGTCTGGTCGGTACTCGACGAGCTGCTCGACGCGTGCACTCCAGGCGTGCGCACGCGCGAGCTCGACGAGTTGGCCGTGGAGTTGCTCGCGGCCCGGGGAGCCGAGCCGGCCCTGCTCGGATTCCGAGCCGACACCCCCTCGCCGTTCCCGGGCGTGTGCTGCGTCAACGTCAACGAGGTGGTCGCCCACGCCGTCCCATCGGAACGGCAACTGCGCTCGGGCGACGTGGTCTCGATCGACCTGACCGCACGTCTTGATGGCTGGTGCGCCGACGCGTGCCGCTCGATTGTGGTTGGGGGAGCCGACAACCCCGAGGGCGAGCGGCTCATCGGGGCGGCCCGCGACGCGCTGGCCCGAGGGCTGAGCCGGTGCGTCGCGGGCGGGCGGTGGTCCTCGGTCGCTGGCGCGGTCCGGGGCGGAGCGCGCCTGGGCGGCTTCCGCCTCGTCCCATGCCTGGGCGGGCACGGCGTCGGGCGCGGCGTCCACGAGCCACCCCTGTGCTGGCTGGGCTCGGCGGGGCCGGACTTCGTGCTCCGCCCGGGCATGGTCCTCACCCTCGAGCCCGTCCTGACCCCCGGCGATGGCACGACCCGCACGCTCGACGACGACTGGTCGATCGTCGCGTCCGACGGCCGGATCGCGGCCGGCGAGGAGGTCACCATCGCGATCACACGAGGCGGCCCGGGGGTCCTGACGGGCCCCGATCCTCGGGGTCTGGGGGCGTGAAAGTGGGGGTGTCGGCCCGTGTTGCGCGTGACAGACCGGGGGGGCGGGTCTAGGATCCTCACCCGCGTTCGGCAAGAAGGCCGGCGGGATCGTTGTGTCGCCCGCTGGCGGCGATCGGCTCGGTATCCGCCTCGGAGAGGACTGGACGATGAAGGTCAAGGCGAGCGTCAAGCGGATCTGTGCCCAGTGCCAGATCGTGCGTCGCAAGGGCAAGGTGCGGGTGATCTGCAAGGCGGATCCGAAGCACAAGCAGGTCCAGGGCTGAGAGCAAGAAGGAAAGCGCCATGCCTCGTATCGCAGGTGTCGATATCCCGGACCGCAAGAAGATCTACTACGCGCTGCAGTACATCCACGGGGTGGGGCCGAAGTACGCCGCCGACCTCCTGGGCGAGGCGCAGATCACACCGGACACCAAGGCCAACGAGCTGACCGACCAGCAGGTCGCCCAGCTCAACAGCATCATCGACGCGAACTTCCTGGTCGAGGGCGCCCTGCGCCGCCAGGTCGCCCAGAACATCCAGCGACTCCGCGACATCCGGTGCTACCGGGGCGAGCGGCACCGCCACGGCCTGCCCACACGCGGCCAGCGCACGCGCTGCAACGCTCGCACGCGCAAGTGCAAGAAGAAGACCGTCGCCGGCAAGAAGGGCGTCAAGGGCTAAGCGGTAAGCATCAGGGATTCGGCGTCAGCACGAGTCCGAGCAAACACGAACCTCGCAAGCTTCCAGCCCCGCCCCGGCGGGGAACCCAAAGTGGAAGCGAACGGAGCGGGACACGATGGCGAAGGTCAAGAAGCAGAAGAAGATCCGCAAGAACGTTGTACGCGGCATCGCCCACATCAAGGCGACGCACAACAACACCGTGGTGACAATCACCGACGTCAACGGCGAGACACTCGCCTGGGACTCGGCCGGGACCATCGGCTTCAAGGGCGCCCGCAAGGCCACGCCCTTCGCCGCCACCCGCGCCGGCGAGCAGGTCGGGCACAAGGTCCGCAAGATGGGCGTCTCGGAGATCGAGGTCAAGATCAAGGGCACGGGCGCGGGGCGCGAGTCCGCCGTCCAGGGCATGGTCTCGGCCGGTATCCGCGTCACCGCGATCGAAGATCACACCCCGGTGCCCCACAACGGGTGCCGCCCCAGGAAGAAGCGCCGCGTCTAGGCGCGAACGCGCCGCAGGACGCGGCGCGATGGTTCCCCGACGGAAAGAAGGCTCACCGGGCGCCCAGCAGGCCCGGACGCGCCGAGATCCGCCGGGGCAAGGTTTGGAAAACCGCTGCTGGACGAGGATCTGAACCATGCGCGTACGCTGGCGTGGGCTTGAGTTGCCGACCCGGGTCGTTTCCGACCCCAAGTTCCAATCCGACACCTTCGGTCGCTTTAGCGTCGAGCCCTTCGAGCGCGGCTTCGGCACCACCGTGGGCAACAGCCTCCGGCGCGTGCTGCTCAGCTCGCACGAGGGCGCCGCGGTGACCTCCGTCAAAATCACCGGCGCGGAGCACGAGTTCACCACGCTCCCCGGCGTCCTCGAGGACGTCACGGACCTCGTCCTCAACGTCAAGAACCTCATCGTGAAGCTCGAGGGCGACGAGCCCCGGACGATGCGCCTGGCGGCCCAGGGCCCGGGCGAGGTGACCGCCGACCTCATCGAGGCCGACACCAACATCACCATCGTCAACAAGAACATGGTCCTCGCGACGCTGACCGACGAGGTCGCCTTCGAGATGGAGCTGCGGGTGGCCAAGGGCCGGGGCTACGTCCCCGCGTCCGAGCAGCTCGCCGACCAGGACGAGGAGGAGGCGGGCATCATCCCGGTGGACGCGATCTTCTCGCCCGTCCAGCGCGTCCGCTACAAGACCGAGGACACCCGTGTCGGCCAGCGGACCAACTACGACAAGCTGACGATGGAGATCTGGACCGACGGCACGGTCACGCCCGAGATGTCGCTCGTCGAGGCGGGCAAGATCCTCCGCAAGCACCTCAACCCGTTCGTGCAGTACTTCGAGCTGGGCGCCGAGCGCGTCAGCGAGGAGGCCGCCGCGGCCGCCGGCGTGGACGAGGAGCTCATCCGCAAGCTCACCATGCCGATCTCCGAGATGGACCTGTCGGTCCGGGCCAGCAACTGCCTCGAGTCGGCCCGCATCGAGACCGTGGGCCAGCTCGTCAGCCAGACCGAGCCCGAGCTGCTCAAGCTCCGCTCGTTCGGCCGCACGAGCCTCCGCGAGGTCAAGCGCAAGCTGCTGGACGTCGGTTTGGATCTGGGCATGGAGATGCCCGAGGGATACACCAGCCACACCAGCGCGTGAGCGCGTCTGGAGAAGCACGCGGCGGGTCACCCCGCCGGATTGGAGCAGGATCATGCGTCACCGCAAGGGCGGCTACAAGCTCAACCGGACGGCCTCGCATCGCCAGGCGATGCGTCGCAACATGGCCGCCAGCCTCTTCGAGCACGGCCAGATCGTCACGACGATCCCAAAGGCGAAGATGGTCCAGCCCTTCGTCGAGAAGATCGTCACCAAGGCCAAGCGGGGCGACCTGCACGCCCGCCGTCAGGTGATCTCGATGCTCGGCGGCGACCGCTCCGCGTTCGCCTGGAGCCACCTGCCCTCCAGCGCCTCCGAGGAGCAGCGCGAGCGTGTGGAGTCGCAGCGTGAACGGGCCGAGGCCTACTTCGACCTGCCCCCGGCCGAGGACATCGAGCGCAACCGCTACGGCGAGCTGCGCAAGGCGCCCAGGCTCGTCAGGCACATCTTCGAGAACGTCGCGCCCCGGTTCGAGGACCGGGCCGGCGGCTACACCCGCATCATCAAGCTGGGCCGCCACCGCATCGGCGACGCCGCCGAGCTGTGCGTGATCCAGTTCGTCGGCGCCGAGGAAGGCCCCGAGATCGGCGGTCGCCCGAGCGGCCGGCGGCGCCAGGCCGACAAGCGGACGGCGTTCGCCGCCAAGCTCCGCAAGGACAGCAAGCCCAAGGCGGAGTCCAAGCCCGCCGCCGAGCCGGAGGCGGACGCGGCGCCCGAGGGCGACAGCGAGTCCTGAGCCCGCAACCTGGTTTTCACCACGCAGGCCCGCCACATCGGCGGGCCTGTTTCTTTCGGCGCCCTATCATCCCAACCCATGCTCGAGCAGCTCGACACAATCGAGAGCGAAGCGATCCGCGAACTCAACGCGGCGGCGGACGCCGACGCCGTCGAGGCCTGGCGTGTCGCGTACCTGGGCTCCAAGGGGCGTCTCAAGGCCCTGATGCCGGGCATGAAGGACGTGCCCAAGGACCAGAAGGCCGCGGTCGGCAAGCGGCTTAACGAGGTCAAGGCCGCGCTCGAAACCGCGTACGAGTCGAAGAAGTCCTCGACCGGCGGTGGGGGGGCCAAGGCGTCCGGCCCCGTGATCGACATGACCGAGCCCGGCCTGATCCACAGCGAGGGTGTCGGGCGCCGGCACATCATCTCGCGTGTCCGCGACGAGCTGGTCGAGGTCTTCGCGCGGATGGGCTTCACCGTCGCCCACGGCCCCGAGCTCGAAGACGACGAGCACAACTTCATCAAGCTCAACATCCCCCCGGGCCACCCCGCCCGCGAGGCGATCGACAACTTCTACGTGGACGACCCCGACAAGGGCGCCCCCCGCATGCTCCGCTCGCAGACGAGCACCGTGCAGATCCGCACGATGGAAGACGCGGCCGCCAAGGGCTGGGGCCCGCCCATGAAGATCATCAGCCCCGGGCGCGTCTACCGCCCGGACACGGTGGACGCGACGCACTCGTTCATGTTCCACCAGATCGAGGGTCTGCACATCGACCGCGATGTCTCGATGGCGGACCTCAAGACCACCCTCTTCCAGTTCGCCCGGGCGTACTTCGGCGCCGATGCCGACATCCGCCTCCGCCCCAGCTTCTTCCCGTTCACCGAGCCGTCCGCCGAGTTCGACATGAAGATCGCCCTCAAGCCGGGCGAGGACCCGAAGTGGATCGAGCTGGGCGGGTGCGGCATGGTGGACCCGGCCGTCCTCGGGGCCTGCGGGATCGACCCGGAGCAGTGGTCCGGCTTCGCGTTCGGATTCGGCATCGAACGCCTGGCGATGGGCAAGTACTCCATCCCAGACATCCGCCTGCTGTTCGAGAACGACGTCCGCTTCCTCGAGCAGCTCTAGCACCGGGCGATCCCGCGACGACCGCTGTATCATGCGCCCAGAGCACCGGGGGACCGCGATGACCGACGACCACACACCGCCGACCCAGTTCGACGCCGACGAGTTCGACCTGCACACGCCGCCCAAGTGGCCCAAGGTTGTCGGGATCATCAGCATCGTGTGGGCGCTGCTCGGGCTCACCTGCGGTGGGCTCGGCATGGCCTCTCCGATCCTGATGGGAGGATTGTTGTCGTCGCAGCTCGACGGCGCACCGCTGCCGCCGACCATGGTGCTCACACCCATGGACTACGTGCTCGGCGTGTTCGGCCTGGCCCTGGCCGTTCTGCTGTTCATCGGCGGGATCCAAACCATCATCCGCAGGCCGATCGGGCGGGCGATGCACCTGGTGTACGGCCTGGGCGCGATACCGAGCATCATCTACTCGACCGTCTCGAGCTTCTCGAAGCAGGAAGCCACGAAGCAGTGGGCGCAGGACTACCCGGACAACCCGATGGCCGAGTCGATCAACGCCGGCGGGCCCGATCAGACGATCGGGATGATCATCGGCCTCGTGATCATCCTGTTCTTCATGACGTACCCGCTGTTCTGCGTCATCTGGTTCGGCCTGATCAAGACCAAGCACGAGCAGATGACCGGCGGCGCCGAGGACATGTACTAGCCCTGCCCTGGCCAGCTACAGGCATCCGCCGGCGTAGATCTCGAGGAACAGCAGCACGTCCTCGATATCGAAGACCCCGGGCGCGTCGGCCAGGTCCGCGGCCGGGTCTCCCGCGCCGAACAGCTCCAGGAACAGCAGGATGTCGTTGACGTCCAGGACGCCCAGCGGCGCCGCCAGGTCAGCCGGGCACGGGTTGGTGACGTCGATCATGGCCATCGTCATGCCGCTGGCAGCGCCCAGCTCGTCGCGCACTGTGTAGAAGAACTCGTCGCTCGTCTCGAGCGAGCCGTCGTGGGCGTACGTGATCGCGCCCGTGCCGGGGTTGACCTGCGTCGTACCATACGCGGGTGGGACGACGACCTGCACGCTCGAGGGCACGAGCACGCCGTCGGCGTCCGAGTCGTTGGCGAGCACGTCGATCTCGACCTCGCCTCCTCGATCGACCTGGGCCAGATCCTCGCCCCCGGTCGGGGCCATGTTGAGGTACTTGACGCGCAGGTACCGCTCGACGCTCTGGCGCTGAGGCTCGGTCAGCGCCCGGTCGTAGACGAGCACCGCCACCACGTCCATGACAGCCCCGCCCGAGCCATCGAGCGCGCGCCCGACGACCGCGGGCCCCGCGCCCGTCGCCAGCGACAACGCCGCGACGTCGATCACCGAGGCGTCTCTGTAGTGCGTCATGAGCCCACCCTCGAAGATCAGGCCGTGGCTCAGCCACGAGCCGTCGGCTCCGAGGACACCAGAGTCGAGCGCCGCGTCGGGGCAGGCCCCGCCCGCGATCATTGTGCCGTCCGCGTCGGCGCCGATCGAGAAGCCGACCGCGTCGTCGCCCGGGCAGCTCGCCGGCGCCTGACCATGGGCGAAGCCCACGCCGCCCGAGTGGTACCGCCCGATGATGAACACGCTCCGGTCCTGGGCGCCCGAGGGCAGGGCGTCGAAGCCGTCGAGTGTCTCCAGCGCGTCGTCGATGCCGTCGAGCCCGACCGCGTCGTGCCCGTTGACGGCCGCGGGAAGCAGCGTGGGGTTGCCGATGACCATGACCTGGGCGCCCGTGGGCGACAGGTCGGTCCACCCGGTGACGCCGCCCCCACCCGAGCTCAGGCCCTGGTCGGATTCCAGACGGAGAACAAGCCCCGCCTCGATGAGCACGCCGTCGTCGGCCGCGTGGACAGCGACCGAGACCGTCGCCGCGCCCGACTCACGCCCGACCGTGTCGCGGACGGTGTACTCGAACGAGTCGCCGGCGACGGGCGTGCCGTCGTGTGTGTACGTGACCGTGCCCGTCGCCGCGTGAACCGTGACCGAGCCAAACTGGGGCTGGCCGGTGATCGTGACGCTCGACATGTCCAGATCGCCATCGTCCGAGTCGTTGGCGAGGACATCGATCTCGACCGAGTCGAACTCGATCACGATCGCCGAGTCGTCCACCGCGACCGGCGCGGGGTTGGCCGTCAGGCTGACCGTCGCGGCGGGCGAGACCGCGCCCGCGTTGTCGGCGACGGTGTACGCGAAGGAGTCGAGGGCCGCGCCTTCGTCCGTGCTCGTGTAGGTGACCGCGCCCGTGCCCGGATCGACGCTCGTCGTGCCGTAGGCCGGCGGCGTCGTCACGCTCACGCTGGACGGGATCAGCGTCCCGTCCGCGTCCGAGTCGTTCGCGAGCACGTCGATCACGACCGCGCCGCCGGGGTTGAATGGCGAGGTGTCGTCCGCGGCGACGGGCGCCTGGTTCGACCCGCCCCCGCCGATCACGATGACGACGTTGGCCGCGTTGGACGTGTGGCCCGCGTCGTCGTCCACGTAGTACGCGAACGAGTCGGACTTGGCGCCGTCGCCGTTGTGTGTGTACGTGATCGCCCCGGTCGTGGGATTCACGGCCGTCGATCCGCTGGAGGGCGACATCGCGAGCCGGACGCTGGTCGGGTCGATGTCGCCGTCGGTGTCGGTGTCGTTTGCGAGCACGTCGATGAGCACGCCCCCGCCCTGGGCGACCTGGGCGTTGTCGTCGCCCGCGACGGGCGCCTCGCCGCCCGCGCCCAGTTGGACGACCTCGATCCCGCAGATCGCGGGGTTCTCGGTGATATGTGTGAGCTGGATGTTCAGCACGCTGTCGGGCGCGACCAGGGTGTGCGACCGGACGTACCCGATCTTCTGTCCGCCGCTCTCGGCGAACCGATCCACGCCAGCCATCGCCAGCTGGCCCTCGATCACGACGTCGAAGACGCGCTGGCCGGGCGCCGTGATCCCGGTGTAAATCTCCGCCATGTAGATGCGGACCTCGAGCGTCGCGCCCGCCTGGACCGGGAAACTCCAGAGCATCTCGGGGACGGCCGGGTGGTCCCAGCGTTCGGTCTTGAAGATCTGAACCGGCGTGCCCGCGGGCACGGTCGGCCCCATCGTGATGATGGCGTTCGTGCCGCCCGTCTTGTCGCCCTGGGCCGCGTTCACGTAGAGTGAGGGCGTCCCCGGGTTCGCCGGCCCGCCCGCGGCGCCCGCGGTCGCGGCCTGGTCCTCGAGCCAGCCGGGCGTCACGCCCCCGTCCGGGCTCGGGATCGCGGGCCCGCCCGCGTTCACCCGGTACAACGAGACCTCGCCCGTCCCGATCGAGCGCAGCTCGGCCACGACGATGTTCGACAGGTCGCTCACGCCGCCGTCCTCGACGACCGCGACGATGTGATTGATCCCGGCGTCGCCCTCGGGCGTGTCCGTTCGCGTCAGCGTGATACTCGCGGCGCCCTGGCCCGAGCCGTCGAGCGTGATCACCTGCTCGCTCACGACGACCGCAGTGTTCGCCTCGTATGCGTCCAGGTCGTAGCCCCCGCCCGGCACGCCCTCGGGGCGAAGCTGCCCCTCGACGACGCTGATGCGGACGTTGGCTCCCGCCGGACCGCTCACGCGGACCGTCTGCGCTGCCGAGAGCACAACCCCCGGGCCAACGCCGAGTGTGTCGAGCGTGATCGCCGGCGCCGCGGGTCGGTCGCCGCCGACCACCGCGATTGCCCCGCCCGCGATGCCCGGCGTGGGCGCCAGCTGTGCGGTGTGCGTCATACCCGAGTCGAACTCGACCTCGACCGTCGCGCCCGCGATCTCGAGCCCGCAGACCGGGCCCGCGGGGCTCGGCGCCGGGTGCCCGTGGATGCTCAGAGGGTCGATGTCGATCGAGAACTCGAGCGTCTCGCCCGGGTCGAAGTCGGTGAACGTGATCTCCAACGCGTCGTAGCCCTCGACCCCGTCCACGCCGTTGTGCGGCGCCAGGTACTGGGGCGAGCCGAGGCCCACCCCGGGGTCCGAGTTGGCGGTGAACGCCAGCGCCTGCGCGTCGCCCGCCCCGCCGAACGGGTCGAAGATCATGTCGGGCAACAGCGTCTGGCCCAGCGTGATGCGGACTCGCTCGATCTTCTCGCCCAGCGTCGAGTTGTTGGTAAGCCGGAAGGCGCGGGCGTTGCCCGAGCCGACGCCGATGGGCCCGTCGGGGGTGACGCCCAGCGTCGCCACGCCGCCGTCCTCGGGCGCGTCGCCCAGCAGGACGATCTCGATGCCCTTGATCGACGGGTTCTCCGTCTGGTGCGTAAGCCGGATATCGACCGAGCCGTCGCTCGTGATCGTGAACCGCTCGCACCGCCCGATGTACTTCCCGCCCGCGACCGCGAACAGGTCGTAGTTGTCGAGCACGACCTGCCCGTCGATCGAGACGTCGAAGACGCGCTGGCCCGCGGTGTTGATCTGGTTGTAGTTCTCAGAGAAGTACAGGCGCACCTCGACCTCGTCGCCAGCCACGACCGGGAACGCGTACGCCAGCTCCTCGCCCGCCGTCGGGTCCCAGCGCTCGGCCTTGAACATCGCCTCGGGCGTCCCCGACGGGATCGAGGCGTGCGCCGTGTTGATCGCCTGGCCCGTCGAGGCGACGCTGTTGCCCGACGCGGGCACGTTGGCGTATATCGAGGGCGAGGCGACCGTGTCCGGCGACCAGTCCCCGCCCGAGGCCGCGATCACACCCCCGCCCGCGTTGACGCGGTAGAGCGTTGCGCCCGGGTCAACGCCCGGCGTGACCGTGATCGAGACGAGCGCCTCGTTGGACGGCGCCCCGTCGTCGTCGAGCACGGTGTACGTGAACGAGTCCGAGGTCGTCGCAGACCCGTCGTGGGTGTACGTCGCCGCGCCCGTCGAGGGGTTTATAGAGACGCTCCCGCTCGCTGCTGGCGAGACGACCGCGACACTCGAGGGCACAAGCGTGCCGTCCGCGTCCGAGTCGTTCGCGAGCAGGGGGATCATGACCTGCCCGCCCTCGGGAACGCTGGCCCCGTCGTTGCCCGCGATCGGGGGCGTGTTGCCCCCGCCGCCGCTGACGACCACAACCTCGAGCCCCGCGATCTGCGGATTCTCGACCTCGTGGATCAGTTCCAGGTCCAGGATCCCGTCGGTCACGGTCAGCTGGTGCGCCAGCACGAACCCGACCTGGAACCCGTGCGAGCCCGACATATCCACGTTGTCGAAGACCGTCTGGCCCTCCAGCGTCACGTCGAACACCCGCTCGCCCGCGTCGTTGGCGCCGGTCCACGTCTCGGCCAGGTACAGGCGCAGCTCGACCGTCGTGCCCGTCGCGACGGGCAGCGCCCAGTGCATCTCGGGCAGCGCCGCCGCGTCCCAACGCGCCGTCTGGAAAATCGACATCGGCGCCTGGGGCGGGACCGACGCGTCGAGCGTCACGGGTTGGCCCGTCGAATGGAAGCTCGCCGTCGTCTGGAGGTAGGGCGAGGGCGAGGACTGGGTGTCCGCGCTCCAACTCGGGCTCGAGCTGTCGGCCGACGCGGTCGCCGGCCCGCCGATGTTGATCCGGTGCAAAATGTCACCACTATCAGTCAGGCCCTGGCCCGACAGCGGGATGACGAGCGGGCTGTTGTTGCCCGAGTGCGTGATGCTGAGCTGCCCCGCGTACGCCCCGCTCGATGCGGGCGCGAATCCGACTGTGAGCGCGAGGCTCCCCCCGCCCGGGATCGTCGTGGGAAGTGCTGGCCCGCCTACGAGCGAGTACCCGGCGCCCGTGACCGTCACGCCCGTCACCTGCACCGCCGAACCCGCGGCGTCGAGGGTTACGCCCCGCGTCGTCGAGCCGCCCTCGACGACCGAGCCGAAGCCGAGCGTTGCGGGCGATGGCGTCAGGTCCATGTCCACGAGCTGGACAACGAGTGTGCCGCCGACGCGCCCGGTCCAGCCGTCCGATTCGACGACCGTCGCCGCGATGTGCGAGATCCCGCTCTCTGCGTTCGAGCGGACCAGCGTGACGGGCACGTCCACGAAACCGCCCGCGCCGATCGTCGCGCTGTACTCCTGCACGCTCTGGGCGCTGTTGGCCTCGAACGGATCGATATCAAACCCGCCGCCGGGCACGCCCGCGAGGAACAGCCCGCCCTCCACCACGACCATGCGCACGTCCGCCCCGGGCGTCCCGCTCACGCGGACCGTCTGGCCCGGGCTGGTCACGAGACCCGGCTCGCTCACGCCCAGCATGTCGATGCTCGGCGCCGACCGTGTCCCCGGGCGCATCGTCGCCGTTGACGCGTCGAGCGTCGCCCCCTTGCGGAACAGCTCGCTCTCGACGACCGTCCCGTCGTCAAACTCGATGCGGACGTACGAACCGATCAGCTCGAGGCCCGAGACCGAACCCGACTCGTTGGGTCCTGGCGCCGAGGCGCCGTTGATGCTCGTCGGGTCCATGTCCACGGCGAAGGCGAAGCTCTCACCGGGCTCGAAGTCGTCGAACACGACCGCGAGGGTCTGGTACCCGCCGTCCTGGGGGAACGCGAACGTGTGGCTCTGCAGACCGACAGCGCCGGCGTTGCCGTCGGGCGTGAACGGGCGCCCGCCCGAGTCGCCGGCCGTCCCGTCCGGGTCGAAGACGACATCGGGCAGCACCGCGCTGTTGGCCGCGATGGCGAACTGCGTGATCTTCTGCCCGCTGTTCGAGGTGTTCTCGATCTGGAACGACCCGAGCCCCCATGTGCTCCCGTTGATGCCGCTCCCTGGCGGGTCCACACTGACGATGGCTTCGGCGCCGGCGCCCAGGGGCTCGACCACCAGATAGTCCCACGTCGCCGCGTAGGGCGATCCGCCCCGCGACGTCGCGATAATGCCGACGGCCAACGCCGAGGCAGGGTCGGTCAGCACGTCGAGCGTCGCGCCCGCCAGCGAGATCACGGGCCCGATGTTCTGTTTCGGTCCGCCATCGACCGCGACCCGCGCCTGTGCCGTACCCGTCGCCGGATCAACGAGGAAGCTCAGCTCCACGTCGGTCGCCGAGAGGAAGCTCAACGGAGTCAGCGTGTCTACGAGCACGACGCCCGAAACCTCGTGCACCAGATGCACGCCAACGCCCGGACTCCCCTCACGCGTGCCGATCGCGACCTTCAGGTAGTTGTCCTGGTCGCCCGCGCCGATGTACAAGCCCTCCGACTCGGCCCCGCTGGGTGTCCGCCCGTCGAAGTACGGTGAGTCCGCCTCCGTCCGCACGACGAACATGCCGGTGGTCGGCGAGACGTTCACGCCCAGCTGGAACGCGTTGTCCTGCGAGTTGAACGACCCGAACGCGTCGCCAGGGCCCACGCTGTCGACCGTGAACTTGCCCGCGGCGCCGCCCGGGGTCAGCTCGTCGGGGTCGAACCGGTCCAGATAGTCCACGCTCGAGCCGACCATCAGCCCCGTGAAGCCGAGACCCAGGAGCCCGAATCCGGGCTCGCCCAGCGCCCAGCCATAATCGAGAGGGATACCCACGCCGGCGCCGTCCGTCGCGTCTGTCGCGAACGGGTCGAGCCAGTCGGGCACGCCGTCGTTGTCGTCGTCGGTGTCGAGGATATCGCTCGTGAGGTCGCCGTCGTTGTCGGCGGGGATGTCGGCGGCCGAGCACGGGTCCGTGCCCGCCGCGATCTCGTCGGCGTTGTCGTACCCGTCGCTGTCCTCGTCGAGACCCGGGTCGTTGGCGCCCGAGCACGAGCCGATGTCCTCGGGCTCGAAGACGTAGACCGCTCCGCCTGGGTGATCGCACGACCAGATCGTGCCCGCGAACACCTGCCCCGGGCCCTGACTCGTCACGTCCAGCTGCTTGCTGCCAACGTTCGCAAACAGCGTTTGCACCGACGCCGTCGTCCCGTCTGGGCTCAGGATGATCCGTTCGATCGAGTTGCTGTTCCAGGTCGCGGCCAGCAGGTTGCCCTGCATCGCCCCACCGAAGTTGCCCGAGGTGTACTCGCAGATGCCATTGACCGACGAGCTCCAGACATGCAGCGCCCCGTCCTGCGTGCCCGGGATGAGGTAGCCACACTCCTGCGGGTTTGCGCCGCCCGGCGGGACGGGGCTCTGCCCATTGATCGTCGCCCCCGCCCGGAACGGGGTGGGGTGCCCGCCATAGGCGCCGCCCGCGTCGCCGACGTCGCCGAGATAATGCAGCTGGTCGCCGTACGTGTGCGAGCTGCTGTCGTTCGATTGGTTGCTGCACGCGATCGGCGGGCCGCCCCAACCGATGTTTGGCCCGTTATCTGTCGCGTAGAGGCGCCCGGTGCTCGTGATCACGACGTCATACGGGTTCCGGTAGCCCGGCGCCCACACCTGCACGGGCCCGCCGGCGACGATCACCGCCTGGTTCGCGCCGTCGTTGCCCCCAAACGGGTCGAACTGATCGCTCCCACCGGGCCCGGTGTTCGGGCGACCGGGGTCGTCGAGCGTGGGGATGTCGTAGGTCGAGTTCCCGATCGCATCGAGATCGATCCGAAGAATAGCGGCCGAGAGCGCGTACTCGGGCGTCTGGCCGAAGTTGTGCGAGGGCGCCCCCATATTCGTGTTGCCGCCCTGGGCGACGTACAGGTACCCGTTGACCTCGTCGATCGCCATACCGTTCGAGGCATGGTTCTCCTCGCACCGGGGAAGCCCCCGCACCAGTTCCAGCACGTCCCACGACGAGCCCGTCCACGTCAGACGCGCAACGATGCCCGAGTTCGTGTCCAGCCCCGTGTCGTTGCCCACCGCGATCCGCGGGTCCGACGAGGTCACGTACAGCACCGGGTTCGCGGGCGTCCCGGTCACCAGGATCCCGGTCACCATCCGCTTGAACTGCGCCGTGTTGATGGTCCCGTCGTCGTTATGGTTCGCGATGTCGTTGATCAGGTTGATCACCTCCGTCGAGGTGACCGAGTACGACGCCTCGCCGTCGCGGACGACGTCAAAGATCTTGATCTGCCCGTTCTGCTGCGAGACGTACAGCCGCCCGTCGGGCCCGAACTGCAGGCTCGTCGGTTGCGACAGGCTCGCCCCCGAGAGCGTCCCCTTGCTGAAGCTCTGGGCGGAGGCAACGCCGGAAAGCGCGGCGAGGGCCGCGCCGACCGCGAACGCGTGCAAACGGCTGGTACGCATCATCATCTCTCCATCTGTTCCGTCGCACACAAAGGACCCCAGCCGGGACGCCCACGCCTGCAATCCCTCCTCCTGGAGATCACGTCGGCGGTGCGCAAGCCCTCTGCTGCACACAGATTACCCAAGTTGACCCCCATCCCGTACCCCCACGTCCAAGGACACACCCGAAACCCCCAGCCCGAAAACCGGAAACAAGGGATTGACGAGCTACGACGAATGTAGTAGCTTGATCTACGACACTTGTAGTTGCTCCCCGGGCCACCCGGAGACCCAAGCCCGTGCCGCCCCGAAACACAGATCTCACCGACTCCGAGCTCGAGGTCCTCAAGGCCCTCTGGGACCTGGGCCCGTCGAGCGTCCGCGAGGTCCGCGACCACCTGGAATCCCAGGGCCGCGACCTGGCCTACACGACGGTCCTCACCTTCCTCACCCGCCTCAAGACCAAGCGCTTCGTCGCCAGCCGCAAGACGGGACAGGCCTACGTCTACACCCCCCGCGTCTCGCGCGACAAGGTCACCGGCGCCCGCGTCCACTCGCTTATGCAGCAGCTGTTCGACGGCTCGCCCGCCCCCCTCGTCCTCCAGCTCGTCCGCACAGAGCGGTTCACCGCCGACGAGATCTCCGAGCTCCGCGGCCTGCTCGATTCGCTCGACGAATCGCCCGAAACGGGCGAGAAGGGCGCCCGATGAACCCAGACGCCCTCGACATGCACACCATCTGGATCGGCGCCCTGCTCGCCATCCCCGTCGCCGCGGTCGTCTCGCTCGTCTGTAAAACCTGCGTCCGCGTACCTGCCACGCGACACGCACTCTGGGTCGTCGCACTGCTCACGTTTATCGCCCCCAGCGTTGTCTCCATGACACACGTGCCCGAGTGGATCTCGTATCTCCGACCGAACCCAATCCCGGCGACGATGCACCCTGGCATGCCAAGCGAAAGCGGTGCGGGATTGGTCGAGCGCGTACACGCCGTTCCTGCCGTCGAACCGCGGCGTATCGGCGAGTCATTCGAGTACAGTCGGGACACCAGGACAGGGTCTTCCTCGGCCACGAGGGCCTCGTCACCGGCACGTCCAGGGGCCGAGTTCGCACCATACAAATACACCGAGGACGCGGGACGCACCGAGGCGTCGCTGATCCCCACCGATGCCTGGTCCCCCGATACCCCGCCCGCAGATGCCGGGGCCGAGCCGATCTTGACACGACCCCGCGCGGCCCGGATTGCGGCCGATGAACCTACGCCGATGAAACCCGAACGCCATCGGGGCGATGCGACGCCCGCCGCGCGACGCCCGGCCTCGTCCATCCTGTTCGAACCCGCGTTCATCCACAACCCAGAGCCTGAATCGCCGGGTCAGGCGCCGACACAGACACGCGAGATCGCGGAGTCGCCGACGCTCAGCACGCTCGACCGCGCCCACGCGCAGCTCGCCGCATGGGGCGCATGGTTCCGGGGTCTGGGCGCCAGCCTCCGCACAATCCCCCCTGTCTCGGGAATGATCTGGCTGCTCGGCGTGCTCCTCGCGACCGCGTTCGTCGCCGCCAGAATCGTGCTCGATCAGCGTGCCCTGAGCCGCGCCCAACCGCCCTCGCCCGATGACGCGGAGCTGCTCCGCGCCGCAGCGGACCAGATCGGCCTCCGCCGCCCGCCCGGGCTCCGATTCGTCGCCAAGCGAGTCTCGCCGATGGTCACGTGCGGGCCGCGCCGCCGCCTGATCATCCCGCGTTCCCTGTGGGACGAGCTGGACACCGAGGCCCGCCTGGCCGTGCTGCTGCACGAGCTGGCGCACATCCGCAGGCGCGACCACTGGACCCACTGGCTCAGCGCCGCCATCGGCCTGCTGTACTGGTGGCACCCGCTCGCCTGGGTCGTCCGCTCGCGCTTGGCCGACGAGGCCGACCTCGCGTGCGACGCGTGGGTGACCTCGCTGATGCCCGGACGCCGGCGTGTCTACGCCGCGGCACTGCTCCAGGCGACGACCTTCGTCAGCGCCAAATCCTTCCGTCCAAGACCCCACGCCGGCGCGTCGCTGGCGATGGCCGCATCCAGCACACGCCGTCTCTCCAGGAGGCTCACCATGGTCATGACACACAAGGTCCGCCCGCGCCTCAGCGCCCCGGGCACGTCGATCGTCGGCATCCTCGCCGTCCTCGCGCTCATCGTCCTGCCGGGCGTTGCCTGCCCGCCCGACGAGAAGGACGCCCCCAAGGGGTACGTCGAAATCCACGCCGATTCCCATGATCACGCCGACGCGCCCGACGACAGCACGTTCGACGCGCACATGCGCGACCGCGACGACAACGAGCACGGGCACGTGCACCCCGACCACCCGGACCACCCGGACCATGCGGACCACGCGGACGGTGTCGTGCATCTCATGGACCGGATGAGGGTGCTCGAAGATCGCCTGGGCAGGCTCCATGTCGAGCTCGGCGAGCGACTGCACACCAGCGTGACAGGCGCGGGCCCGCGTGCCGACCACGGTCCCGGCGCCGCGACCGCGGACGCGTATGCGCCCGTCGCCGACGACGCGAAGATCGCCCGCGCCTACGTCATCCCCGCCGGGCGCCTCGAGTCGCTCACCGCGCTCATGGTCCGCTCCGATGTTCCCGTCCTCGTCTCGCCCGAGGACAAGCGCATCGTCGTGCACGCCACCTCCCGGAACCATCAGACCTTCTCCCAGTTCGCGGCGATGATCTGCCCCGAGGGCGTCACCGTCATCGACCTCGAATCGGGACGCCGCATCCAGCTCTCCGGCGCCTCGCTGCGTGGGTTCGAGTTCTCCGAGACCCCCCGCGCCGACGTGCGTTTCCGCACGGGTGGCGGCGCTGTCTTGGCCGCGCCAAAGGCCCCGCGTGTGACCGTCACCGGCCCGGGGCGTGTGTACGCGGACGTCCAGGGCGGCACGGTCGCCACGTGGAGCGGCGACGACGAGTGCGAGCAAGAGTGTGAGGACACGTGCGACGGCGACTGCGGCGACGAGTGCGATGGCTGCGACGGGTGCGCCGAACCCTGCGAGCCCGATCACGCGCACCACGCCGCGCAGGCCGCATTCGGATACGTGACTGCTTCACGAAGCAAGGCCGAGAACCGCGTCGCGTTCGAAGCGATGCACGCCCGTCTCCGGGAACTACGTCAGGGCCAGGGTCGTCTGGCCGAATCGCTCCGCCGCAGCGCGGACCAGCACCGTGTCCAGGAGAACCGTGTCCGCCAGATCGAGCGCCAGGCCGCGCGTCTGTCCGAGCAGGCCGAGCACGAGCACGAGAAGGCCCACAAGTACGAGCTGGAGGCCGCCCAGATATTGGCCGAAGCCGACGCCCGCAAGCGCAAGGGTGAGCTCGAGCGGGCACAGGCGATGTACCAGCGTGTCGAGCAGGTGCACAGGCAGATGGAGCAGCGCCAGCAGCAAGCCCACGCCGTCCAGGCCGAATCCGAGGCGTCCCAGGCCGCCGCCGAGCGGGCCGAGCACGAGGCCGAGCGGTTCGAGGAGACCATGGAGCGGTACGAGGACGCTCTCAACGATCTGCTCGAGGAGATCGAGACCCTGGAGGAGGAGCTCGAGGAGCTCGCCGAGGCGGTCTCCGAGGCCAAGTCAGATCGCTGAAAACGCCCACCGGCGGCCCACATCCGGGCCGCCCATTGATCGGCGGCGGACGGCGCCCATACTTCGGGCAGGCTGGCAGAGACCCCCACCCCGCCTGACTTGGCGCCGTCCGTCCGCTTGTGCGCGCTGACCGCGGCTCCCACACCCCCCAGAGGCGTTCACGATGTCCACCCGATCCCACCGCCGCCGTCTCGTGCCGCTCGCGATCATTCTCGGCGCGACCCTCGCCCACGCCCCGGCACTGGGCGCCCCCGAGAACGACGAGCGAGCCTACTTCACCGCCAACGGCCTGCTCAACCGCGGGCTGTACGACCTCGCCGCCGACGAGTACCGCCGCTTCCTCGAGGCAAACCCGGACCACGCCAAGTCCCCCCTGGCCCACTACGGCCTGGGCGTCGCCCTCTACCGCCTGGGCGCGCACGAACTGGCCCTCGAGCAGCTCGACCTGGTCGCGGGCGACGAGGCGTTCGAGTTTGCCGCCGAGACCGACCTGCTCCGCGGGCACTGCCACCTCGCCCTCGACGCGCCCGAGGATGCCGCCCACGCGTTCGCCGAGGTTGTCAGAGACCATCAGGATCACGTGTCGGTCGCCGACGCCGCGGTCCTGCTCGTCGAGTCGCTCAACCGCGCCGGGCGCCACGCCGACGCGGTCGAGGCCGCCTCCGCCGTCGCGCGCCGCTGGGCCGATGCACCGATGCGCGACCGGGCCGACCTGTTCTGGGGTTTGTCGTTGCTCGCGACCGACCACCCGAGTGAGGCGGCGGACACATTCGAGGGCATCATCCGGCGCGCCCCACAGGGCGAGCTGGCCGACCACGCGACGCTCCTGCTCGCCCAGTCGAGGCACCGCCTGGGCGCGCGCGACGAGGCCGAAGCGTCGTACCGGCGCGTCATCGATCGCGCCCCGGGCGAACTGGCCGCCGAGGCGATGGTCGGCCTCGGGCAGCTCGAACGCCAGCGCGGTCGATACAAGCAGGCCGCGGCGACACTCGACGAGGCGCTGCAACGCTACCCCGCATCGCCGATGGCGCCCCGTGCCCTGCTCGAGCGCGCCCGCGTAAGCCTCGAGACGAGCGACCTCGAGGCCGCGACACGGACACTCGAACGACTCGCGGCCGAGGGCCCGGTCGACCTGCGCGACGACGCGACGTACTGGCGCGCCAAGGTAGACCTGCGCCGGGGCGACGCAGAGCGGGCCGCGGCCCGCCTCGCCCAGGCCGAGGGCGACTACCCCAAGAGCGAACTCCGCCCAGAGATGATCTACGACCGGGCGATCGCCCTCTCGCGCGCCGAACGTCGCGACGAGGCGGCCGAGGTTGTCCGCGCATTCCTCAACGCCTACCCCGAGCACCGCCTGACGCCCGACGCGCTGCACGCCGCCGCATCGATCGCGCACGCCCGGGGCCTGTACGACGACTCGCTGGCGATGTGCGCGCTCTTCGAGGCCTCGTTCGATGGCAACACACTGGCTCCCGAGGTCACGATGCTCCGGGCCGAGAACCAGTACATGCTCGGGCGCCTGGACGATGCGGAGCGCGCCTACCGCGCGGTCCTCGCCGCCGACGCGCCGGGCGCGCTGGCGACCCGCGCCTCGTACCGCCTGGGCATGACGCTCTACCGCGACGACCGCTTCGCGGACGCCGAGCCCTTGCTGCTCGAGGCCGCCGAGCTGGCCGAGTCCGACGAAAGCTACGCCCGCTCGCTCGTCGCCCTGGGCGACGGGTACTTCGAGCAGGGAGACTGGGCGAAGTCCGAGGCCATGTTCTCGCGCGTCGTGTCGCTCGACGCACAGTCCACGCCAATCGACGACGCCCTGCTCAAGCTTGGCCTCTCGCTCGAGCGACAGGGCGACTACGAGCGGGCGGTGGGGGTGTTCCGCCGACTGCTTGTCGAGCGTCCCGCGTCGGCCCTGCGTCTGCACGCCGAGTTCGAGCTGGCCCAGTCGCTCGTCGCCCTCGAGCTGTGGGGCGAGGCCGCGCCGCACCTGGAGGCGGTGCTCCAGAGCGAGGACAACGAACGCTTCGCGCCGCACGCGATGAACCATATGGGCGCCGTCGCCCGGGCCCGGGGCGACCACGCCGCCGCCGCCGAGTGGTTCCGACGCGCAGCCGACGCCGGTGGTTCGGACCTCGCCGCCCGCGCAATCTTCGACCAGGCCGAGTCGCTGCTTGTCTCGGGCAACCCGTCGGGCGCGGTCGAGAGGTTCGACGAGTTCCTCGCGGCCCACCCCGACCACGAGCTGGCCCCCCGCGCCGGCGCCCGCCGCGCAGTCGCACTCTCGCGCGCCGATCGTCCCGACGAGGCCCTCGCCGCGATCGAGGCGATCGAGCGTGGGCCCTTCGACGCCCTCTCGCCCCGCGTCCAGAACGCGGTCCTGTACGAGAAGGCCTGGAGCCTCCGAGAGGCCGGCCGCCCAGACGACGCCGCCCGCGCGTACCGCGCCCTGCTCGCCCGTCCCGTCGAGACAACCCTCCGCGCCTATGCCCTGCTCGACCTGGGCGGCATCGAGCTCGACGCCCAGCGCTGGGCGCCCGCGGGCGAGTCGCTGGGCGAGCTGGTCACGCTCCTCGAGTCGGATGAGGGCGATTGGGACGACGACGTCCGCGCGCAGGGCGCGTACCGCCTCGCGGCCGCCTCGCTCCGCCAGGACCAGAACGATCGTGTGGTCGAGCTGCTCGACGCGTTCCACCAACGCCACGCCTCGTCGGACCTCGTCGCCGCCGCGGGTCTCGCCGTCGGCGAGGCGCTGTCCAACCTCGGGCGCCACGACAGGGCCGCGGCCCACTATGAACGCGTCGCCCGTGACCACGACGGCGATCCCTACGCCGCCACCGCGAGGCTGCGCCACGCCGACGAGATGGTCGCGCTGCAGCGATGGGAGGATGCGCAACGCTCGTTCGCGGGCTTCCTCGAGAACAACCCCGACGACGAGCGCTGGTTCCAGGCCCGCTTCGGCATGGGCTGGGCGATGGAGCAGGACGAACAACGCGAGGACGCGATCGAGCAGTACCGCAGGGTCGTCGATCAGCACGAGGGCCCGACCGCCGCCCGCGCCCAGTTCCAGGTGGGCGAGTGCCTCTTCGCGATGGGGCGCCTGGAGGAGGCGGTGACCGAGCTTCTCCGCGTAGACATCCTCTACGCCTACGACGAGTGGAGCGCCGCGGCCCTGTACGAGGCCGGCCGCTGTCTCGAGCAGCTCCAACGCCCGAACCCGGCGCGCGAGCAGTACCAGCAGGTCGTCGACCGATTCCCCAACGAACGCTGGGCGCAGATGGCGAGCGACCGCCTCGAGCAGATCAGGACCGCCGCGCCCCCCGGGCACGGGCCCTGACGCGGAGGAGAAAGTTTCTCGCACACGCCTGTGGTGGGCACAAGCGAGTGGGGCAACAGTGGTGGGGCGCCCGGGGCGCCGACGGGAGGTGACGCTTGGATATGTTGCACGTAATCGCGGCCGCGCCCGACGCGGACGCCGCCGCCGCCGGTGCGATCTCCATCTGGGAGTTCGTCCTCAAGGGCGGCGTCATGATGATCCCCATCGGGGTCTGCTCGCTCGTCGCCCTCGCCGTCGTTGTTGAACGGGTGATGGTGCTCTCACGCCCCCGCGTGTTGCCATCGGGGCTGATCAAGAAAGTCACGGACGCACTGGACTCGGGGGGCGCCGACCGCATCGAGCACGCCATGGAGGTCTGCCGCAAGGACGACAGCCCGCTCTCGCGCGTGCTCGCAGCCGGCGTCCGCCGCCTCGGGCGCCCGGTCGAGCTGGTCGAGAAGGCCCTGTCGGACGCGGGCGAGTGGGAGACCCTCCAGCTCCGCAAGCGCCTGCGTGTGCTCTCGGTGTGCGCCTCGATCTCGCCGCTGCTCGGGCTGACGGGCACGATCTTCGGCATGATCACCGCCTTCCAGACTGTCGCGATCTCGGGCGAGGCGCTGGGCAAGGCAGAGCTGCTCGCCGAGGGCATCTACGAGGCGATGGTCACGACCGCCGCCGGCCTGCTCGTCGCGATCCCGGCGCTCATCTGCTACCACTGGCTGAGCTCGAAGATCGAGCGTCTGGCATCCGGTATGGACCGGGCGGCGGTGGACCTCGTCGAGCGCTACGCCGAGCCCGCCGCGGGCCACGCGCCAATCGCGCCCCTCGCCCCCACACCCAACGGCGACGCCGCCAAAGCCCACGCCAAGGCCTGAGGGGGGGACGCCATGCTGATCCGGGGACACAAAGCAGACGAGGGCGGCGTCTCCATCGAGCTCACGCCCATCATCGACATGGTTTTTCTTCTGCTGATCTTCTTCCTCGTCGCGACCACCTACCACCAGACCGAACGCGAGATGCAGATCGCCCTGCCCGACGCCGAGTCCGCGGGTCCGATCTCCGTCTCGCTCCGCGAGATCATCGTCAACGTCACCGCCGAGGGCGGGATCATCGTCTCGGGACGCGATGTCTCGGCGGACGACCTGCGCCGGATCGTTTACGCCGCCGTCGAGACAAACCGCGACCAGAAGGTCACGATCCGCGGCGACCGGGCGACGGCGTACGAGGCGATCGTGCGCGTGCTGGACATCTGCAAGGGCGCGGGGATCCAGGAGCCGTTCCTGGACACCGTGCCCACGCCCTAGGGGGTCCGATGCGTCGGTTCGCGCTCTGGCTGCTCGTCGCGTTGCTCGCACTCGGGGGCGTCGTCGCCCTCGGGCTGCTCGCCCGCGAGCGTGCCCGCCAGGACGCGACGGTCTACACAGACGGGCGCACGATCGCGGTCCCCGCCTCCGACGCCCCGCTCCGCTCGATCCTTTGGACCCCGCCCGAGCCCCTGCCTGGCGACGTGAACACTTTGGGCGACGACCACCAGCCTCGTGTGAGCCTCGACGGGTCCACCCTCTTCTTCGTCCGCGGCCGCGCCGGGGGGAACGCCGACATCTGGTGGGCCAAACGCGACGCCGACGCCTGGGCGCCGCCCGAGCCCATCGACGCGATCAACTCGCCCTCCGACGAACTCACGCCCTGCCCAACGCCCTCGGGCGACGCGCTCGTCTTCGCCTCAGACCGCCCCGCGGGCGCGGGCGGCTACGACCTCTGGATCACCCGACGCGATGGCGACGCGTGGACCGAGCCAGTCTGGCTGGGCGACGACGTCAACACGCCGCACAACGACTACGCCCCCGGCCTCTCGCCCGACGGCCTCTGGCTCTGGTACGCCTCCAACCGACCGGACAAGCAACCCCAGGAAGCAATCGTCAGCAGGGATGCCGCTGCCAACACGATCGACCCCTTCGCGCCCCCGCCAACCCCGGGCGACTACGACATCTACCGAGCCCGCCTGGCCGGCGACGCGGCCACGCTCGTCACCCGCATCGAAGAGCTGTGCTCGCCCGCCGACGACGTCTCGCCCGCGTGGTCGCCCCAGGGCGATTTCGTCTACCTCGCCTCCGACCGCGCGCGGACCGACAACGCGGACAACGGTTTCGACCTCTACCGCGCCCGTATTTCGGACGCCGTCCCGCTCGCGCCCGAGCCCCTCGGCCCGACGATCAACACGCCGCGCGACGAGATCGACCCGGGCGTCGCCCTGGGTGGCTTCGAACTGCTCTTCTCGATCGCGATCCCGGCCGACAGCGCCGACGACAGCCCCGACCTCGACCTCGCCCGCTCGCTCTCGCGCGAGGTCTACCCGGTCGTGGACGCCTCGCGCCTGCGCCTCGACCTCTCCCGCCTCTGGGATCTCTTCGGCCCGTGGCTGCTCTGGCTGCTGCTCCTTCTGCTGCTGCTCTTGCTGTTCGTGAAGTTCCGTTCCAGTCACGCCGCCCAGGGTCGCTGGCGGAAGCTGAGCCTGCTCGCCCGATGTCTGCTTCTCTCGCTGCTGATCCACGCGCTGCTGCTTGCGCTGCTGGGCCTGTGGCGTGTCTCGACGGGAATCGGCGATTTCCTCGACGAGGACGACGGCATGCGCATCCGCCTGACCTCCTCGCGGGGCGGTGTCGCGACACAGCTCACCGGCGCCTTCGTCGCCGCCCCCGCGCAGCTCGCCAGCTCCGAGCAGACCTCCCGCGCCCAGTCCCAGGCGGAGGCCGCGCCCGCGACGATGATGCAGGCCTCCGCGCAGCGCTCCGCACAACCCGCCCAGCGCGACGAGTCGACGCTCGAATCCTCACGCGCCGCCGAGCCCGTCCGCACCGCCGAGGCGTCCGCGATCCAGACACCCGCGACCGACGCCCCGGTCACGACCCCGGCGCCCGCCCGCGCCCAGGCGGTCGCCGAGCACGCCGAGGCACGCCCCATCGCCGGCGTCGCCGAGCCCGCGCGCGCCCAACCGGCGCCCGCAGGCGCTACGACCACCGCCGCAGCCATAGAGCCCGGCGCCCGGCGCGACCAGAGCGTCGCGATGCGTCAAACCCCAGCCGCAGACGCCGCGCCCAGCGCCGCCTCGGACACAGCGATCCCCGCCCCCACGCCCGACACCTCGCCCCCGCCCGCCCCGGGCATGCGCCAGACCGAGCAGGCCCAGCGCGTCGCTGCGGGCGAGCAGGCGCCCGCCTCGGCGCTTGCGCGTCCCGCGCCCACCAGCGCGCCAGCGACCGCGATCGACGCCGGCCAGCACGCGGCGAGCCTCGCGAGCACCGGCGCCGAAGCATCACCGATCTCGCCCGAACCGGCCGCGAGCACGACTCTGGGCGCCGCGGTCGCCGGGCAGTCAACACCATCCACGCGGGCGCCCGAGTTGGCGGCGCCCGCCCAGCAGGTTGCGCAGGCCGAGACTTCCCGTGCCGTGCCGGTGTCTGAGGCCGCGGCGACCGGGGCGCCCGTCGCCGCGTCGGCCACGACCGCGCTGGCGGCGCCGTCACGGAGCGACGCGGTCGCCGCCGCATCCCTGGTCACAAGCAATCCCGGACGCGCCACACTCGACGCCCGATCGACCCAGACACAGTCGCCTGCTGAGGGCGCCTCGACCGACGCGGTCGCAGCGTCGAGCGCACCCGCCGTCCCGCCGACCGAGACGCACGCGTCTGCGGGGCTCCCGCAGGCCGCCCGGCTCGCCGCGGCGACCGAGGCATCGCGCGAAAGCGGGAACACCCCCGCCCCGACCCGCCCCGCGCGGGCGCCCGGCGCGACCAACACCCCCGACGAGCCCGACCGGTTCGCGAGCATCACCCCGGGCGCCGCCGAGCTCGCGCCGCAAGACCAGCCCACGAGCGCCCCGCCCTCGGACGCCGACGCGGGCGAGCCCGCGGTCGCGATCGCCGCGACGGGGCGCCCAACACCCGCCGCCGCCGCCCTCTCCCTCCCCGCGGCGCGAGACAACGCACCGGACCAGACCACTTCCGAGCAACTCGCGGCTGCGGCCGATCAGATCGACACCACCGCCCGCGAGTCCGCCCCGATCGCCCCGGACACATCGGCGTCCACGATCGAACGCGTGGCGCCCGCGTCCGCCTCGATCGAGCCGGCCGCGGGCGGCTCTGCACCGACCGAGAGCGCCATCGCTGACGCTGCGCCGACGCCATCGAACGCGCGCGTTCGTCTCGCAGACGCCGCCGCGGCACTCGATGCCCGGCTCCCCGAAACCCCGGCGACGGGCGCGCCCGAGGTGACGACCACGCTCGCCCAGGCCGCGTCCTTGTCCAGCGACACGACACGCCCCACGATCGACCAGGGCGAGCCCGCCCGGACCGCCGAGCTCGATCGCCTCGACCCCGAATCGACCGTGTTCAGCCCGGACGCCAGCACGGACGCGTTGTCCGACCGAGCCGACGCCGCCCCCGAGCCCGCGTACGCGCGATCCGCCGCACCAGCCCGCCCGGGTCCCGCGCTCGCGCTCCCGGACGCGTCCACACCCGCGCCCGCACTCGCCGACGCGGGCGCGCCGAATGCAGAACCGCGTCCGACCAACATCCTCCCCCGGGCGGGTATCGACGCATCGAACTCCGCTTCGCCCGTGCTCGTCCGCATCGACACGCCCGCGAGCACACGCATCATTGACGCCCCGGACGCGACCTCCCTACGCGCGGCCGACGCCCCGCCCGAGCGCACGGCCCTCGCCCTCGGCCTCACCCCGGCCGCCGCGACCCCCCTCGACCTCCCGGCACTGCCCGCCCAGCCGGAGGTCTACCCGCAGCGCGACGAGATCGTCCGCCAGGAACTCGTCGAGCGCGGCGGTGGTTCCGAGGAGACAGAGAAGGCCGTCGCCGATGCCCTCGCCTGGCTCGCCCGCAACCAGAGCCAGGACGGGCGCTGGTCGAGCCAGGGCTTCCAACGCATCGGCGGCGCTTCCGGCGATCCGGCACGCTACGACTTCGACGTCGCGACCACCGCGCTCGCTCTCCTGTGCTTCCTCGGCGCCGACCACACGCCCCTCGAGCAAGGCCCGTACCAGCACAACGTCGCCCGCGCCCTCGACTGGCTCCTCGCCCGCGAGGGCGAGCCCGGCGAGTTCCGCGCCGGCGAGTCCATGTACTCCCAGGCCATCGCCACCATCGCCCTGTGCGAGTCGTACGCCATGACCCGCGACCCCCGCCTCGTCCCCCCCGTCCAGCGCGCTATCAACTTCATCGTCGGCGCCCGCAACGACACCGTCGGGGGCTGGCGCTACGAGCCCGGCCAGCCCGGCGACACCTCCGTCCTCGGCTGGATGGTCATGTCCTTCGAGAGCGCCCGCCGGTGCGGCATCGACATCGACCCCGCCGCCCCGACCACAGCCCACCAGTGGCTCGACAACGTCATGGACCCCGACTGGCCCGGCCGCTACGCCTACCGCCCCGGGATGGAATCGACAAGGTCGATGACCGCCGAGGGCATGTTCGTCCGCCAGCTGCTCAAGATCGACCGCGACGACCCCCGCCAGCTCGGCGCCGCCCGCTACGTCCTCCAGGACCTCCCCCGCTGGAACGACGACGCCCCGACCTACCAGTGGTACTACGCCACCCTCGCACTCTTCCAGCACGGCGGGGGCGCCTGGGACCGCTGGAACCGTTCGATGTCACGCGAACTCGTCGAGGCCCAGCGCGCCGACGGCCCCGCCGCCGGCTCATGGGACCCCACCGACCGATACGCCCAGATCGGTGGGCGCATCTACCAGACCGCCATCTGCACACTCAGCCTCGAGGTCTATTACCGCTACCTGCCCATGTACATCGACGAGCCCGTCGCGGGGATGGGCGGCGAGTAGCCCGTCGCCGGCGGCATGCCGCAAGCCAACCCCAACGACACTGGGCGCCTCGACGACGCGTTCTCGACGAAGACCTGCGCGCCCACACCCAAGTGCCGGGGGGTCGGCCTCGCGCTCGGCGCCATAGACGGCCCCACACGCCTGATCGGCGTGATGGGTGAGGGTGGTCTCGAGCGCGTCGAGACGACGACGCCCCGCACAGCATCGAGGCGAGGCCCTGACGCCATCCGTCCGCGTCCAAGACGCACGCGAGAGTCCGGTCCGGTGTCGCACCCGCACCAACGGATGCGTCAAAAATCTTCCGGGAGGTGACAGATCCCGGTCCGAAGCCAGGTAGTCGCTCTGGAGACCCCTCGCGGGGGTCAGCCAAGGAGCGAGCCATGCAGACCTATCTCCGAGCCCTTCTCACCGCCGGCCTGTTCGTCGGCGCCGCCAACGCCCAGGTCACCGTCATGATGAGCCAGGACGCCTCGTCCGGGGTCGGCAACGCCGACAGCATCATCAGCAGCACCCGGGCGACCAGCGAGTTCGGGCGTTGGACGGCCTTCGCGTCCGCCGCCTCCGACCTCGTCGCCGGCGACTCCAACAACGCCTGGGACGTCTTCGTCCGCGACCGTGCTGGCGGCGCCACCGTCCGTGTCAGTGTCTCCTCCTCGGGCGCCCAGGCCATCGGCGACTCGGGGTGGGGCGGTGTCGCGGGGACGTCCCTCGGCGGCGTCGCGATCTCGCCCCTCGGGCGGTATGTCGTCTTCCCCTCGCGGGCTTCGGGCCTCGTGACGGGCGCGTCAAATGTCTTCAGCGACATCTACGTGCACGACCGCGACGCCGACGCCGACGGCGTCTACGACGAGCCCGCCGCGGTGAGCACCGCTCGGGTCTCGGTCTCCACGACCGGGGGCGATCCGAACGGGAACAGCTTCCAGCCCTCCATCAGCGATAACGGCGTGGTCGTCTTCGCCTCCGACGCCTCCAACCTCGTGCCCGCCGACGCGAACAACACGACCGACGTATTCGCCTGGTCTGGCGCCGCCATCAGCCGCATCAGCCTCGACACTTCAGGCGCCGACCCCGACGGCCCGAGCAACACCCCGCTCATCGCCGCCGGCGGCGAGTACGTCGTCTTCTCCAGCGACGCGACCGACCTGATCACGAGCGACACGAACACCGCGACCGATGTCTTCGCGCTGGGCCTGACAAGCGGGGCGTTGATCAGACTGAGCGAGCGGGAGGACGGGACGCAGGCGAGCGGCCCGAGCCGGGCGACCTCCATCTCCCACGCGGGCGACCTTGTCGTCTTCGAGTCCGCGTCGTGCAATCTGATCGACTCGTGCTCCACAGACACGAATGGCGTCACGGACGTCTACCTCGTGGACCGCGACTCGGACGGCGATTTCGTGCTCGACGAACCCGGCGACCGCGTGTTCACGCTCGTGAGTGTGACGAACGCCGGAGCACCCGCCAACGGCGCGAGCTTCGGCGGCTCGATCAACGCGTACGCGGGTCTGCAGCCCATCCTGGCGATCAGCACGCCGATCCCGACCGTCGTCGCCTTCCGCAGCGCCGCGACCAACCTCACCGCCGCCGCAGATCCGGACGGCACGCTGCAGAACTTCTTCCAGCGTGACGTGATCCAGCAGACAACGACCCACGTCGGGACGCTCCCGGGCGGGGGGCGTGCCCTCGCGACGGGCGCGATCGCCAGCGAGGTCTCCGTCTCCACCGAGGGCGGGATGATCGCCTTCACCGACTTTGGCGCCGCGCCGCGCCAGGCCTACTTGTTCGACGGCCAGGTCCTCGACACCGACGCCGACAGCCTGCTCGATTCCTGGGAGATCGCCGGTATCGACGCCAACGCCGACGGCACGACCGATCTTGCGCCGCTGGGGACCAGCCCGTGGATGCAGGACGTGATCATCGAGGTGGACGCGATGCAGGGGCGCCTGCCTTCGCCCCGCACCCTGCAGCTCATCCAATCCATGTTCGGCCAGACCGATGCGCGCAGTGTCCGTCTGACGCTCATCATCGACGAGACCAACATCCCGCCGCAGACGTGGAGCGCCGACATCAACCCGATCACATGGCCCACCGAGTTCACGCCATTCAAGAACGCCTGGTTCGGCTCCGCCGCGGAGCGAGCCAGCCCCAACTGGCCCAATATCCGCCAGGCGAAACTCTGGGCCCACCGGTACTGCGTGTTCGCGGACCAGAACGTCTCGAACACGATCGCAGGCATGGCCGAGATGCCGGGCAACGACATGTTCCTGACGCTCGGCGGCATCTGGTCGTGGTGGGGCGCCAACCCGGCCGTGCAGATCGGCGTGTTCATGCACGAGCTCGGGCACACGCTCAACCTGAACCACGGCGGCGGACCCGGCATCACGAACGCGGCGCAGCGTGCCATCGAGTACAAGCCCAACTACCCCTCCGTCGTAAACCCGACATGGACCACGCCGCAGACCGGGTACGCGTCCAGCTGGTTCGGGAACCTGACCGAGAGCACCAACTCCGCGCCCAGCTCGCTACCCCCGATCTTCATCGACGAGTCGCAGCTCTTCGAGGCCGAGGGCATCGGCGGGTACTCCGGGTTCGTGGTCCCCGTCGGGCCGCCCCCGATGCGCCTCGTGAACCAGACCGGTGGCGTGGACTGGGACCGTGACGGCGCCTGCTGCCTGCCGTTCCCGGGTGTCTCGGCGGACACAAACTTCCTCGCCCCGGGCATGGGCGGACCCTCCCCCAACCAGCCCCTCTTCAGCCACAACGACTACGCCAATATCCAGGTCCAGATCGGCCGCACCGGGTCATTCGCGTCCAGCGCCCACGGCACATCGCTCCCCTCCGACGAGTACACCTACCAGGACTTCCAGACCCTCGAGTCCGTAGGAGACTGGGACGACAAGCTCGACAACTACGCGCTCGGCGAGCCCCTGTACGCCATCGGCGGCTGGGAGACCTGGTGCGACGGCGGGCAGGACGCGCTCGTCTCCGACGAGTTCGCGCTCAGCCCTCCCAACTCGATCAAGATCTTCTTCGATGGGTCGGGCGAACTCGGCTCCGACATCGTCAAACGCTTCGAGGAGGACTCGGGGCGCCTGGTCCTGTCCACCAGCGTGTATGTCCCGTCCACTGCGACCGGGGAGGCGTACGTCGTCGGTCTCAACCGGTACTGCGAGGACGGGCACAACTGGTCGCTCCAGGTCGAGTTCAACGCGACCGAGGGCGTCGTCCGCGACTTCGACGGCGCCGTCCTCCCGCTCGCGTACGACCGCTGGGCAGAGTTCTGGGTCGAGATCGATCTCGACGCGGACCTGTACTCGATGTTCTACGACGGCATCCCGCTCGCCGAGGGTCTCGTCTGGTCGCAGCACGTCAGCGGCTCGTTCGGTGACCCGGGCCTGCCGCGCCTCCGGGCGCTCAACTTGTACGCCGAGGACATCACGGAGATGTACTTCGACAACCTGTACCTGGCGCGCCCGGACCGCCACCCGCCGGAGGTCTGCGCCGCGGACCTGGCCGAACCCGTGGGCCAGCTCGATTTCTCCGACGTGATCGCGTTCCTCACGGCGTACGCCGCGATGGAGCCACAGGCGGACCTGGCCGAGCCGTTCGGGGTATTCGACTTCTCCGATGTGATCGAGTTTCTCACGGTGTTCGGGTCGGGGTGCCCGTAGGTGCACACCACGCTCCAGCGCACACGAACCGCCTCCACGCGGGGCCGGCCGGGGGGGGCCGGCCCCGCGGGGGCTTTTTGGTGTGGCCACAGAGTCACCCGCCGGACGGGACCGCGCACAGACGCCGTGACACATCGAGTGTTGGGCCGCGAGGGAGGAGCATCGACACACTCGGGAAGAAGCAATCGGGGCGTGAGTCCGCGTTGCGGTAAGATTGCGCAGACCCGAGACGCTTCGATGCTGGAGAAGACCACAACCGCAATGCTTCAGGGCCTGACGGACCCGGACAACGACATTGTCTGGAGGGAGTTTGACGCCAGGTACCGCCCTGTGATCGAGCGGTTCGTTCGCCGCATGGGTCTTCCAGAGGCCGACGCGTCCGACGTGACACAGGACACTCTGCTCAAGTTTCTCCGCGCCTACCGGGCCGGGAGTTACGACCGCGAGCGCGGGCGACTGAGCTCATGGATCATCAAGATCGCACGGAACTGCGCGTGCGATATGCTCCGCGCCCGGGCCGCCCGGGGAGAGCGGCGCGGAGCGTCGGCGTACGCCGTGATCCCGGGCGAGAACCAGCTGGAAATCATCTGGCGCGAGGAGTGCCGCGACGCGCTGCTCGAGGCAGCCCTCGCCAGGCTCCGGTCCGAGACCCGAACCGAGGAGCAGACGATCCGGATCTTCGAGATGCTGACGGCCGAGGGGTTGCCCGCGCAGCGGGTCGCGCAGGAGACCGGCGTGACACTCAACGACGTCTACCTCGCCAAGCACCGATGTCTCAAGCGACTGCGATCGATCGTGGCGGACATGTCCATCGCGTACGAGCTGGAGTGAGCGATGAGGGCCACACGCGAGACGACGCAAAACTGCCCGGGGCTCGACCGGATCGAGCTGTTCGTGACCCACGGCGCGACGGACGGCGATCTACAAGAGCACATCGAGTCGTGCCCGTCGTGCACCGAGCAGGCCGCGATGGTCCGCGAGAACAACGAGATGTTCACGGACGTCGTGCGTCTGAACGAACGCCGCCCGCGCGCCAGCGAGACCTCTCCCGAGCCACCACCCGATCTCGCGGGGCACGGGTACGAGATTGTGGAGACCATCAGCGCCGGCGGCCAGGGCGTCGTGTACCGCGCCGTGCAGACCGCCACGCGCCGCCAGGTCGCGATCAAGATGCTCCACCGCAGCGCCCTGGCAAGCGAGCGCCGACGCAGGCGGTTCGAGGGCGAGATCGAGATGGTCGCCGCACTCCGGCACCCGAACATCGTCACGGTCTACGACAGCGGAGCCGTAGAGGACGGGCGCCATTTCCTCGTCATGGAACTTATCAACGGTGTTTCTCTGAGCGACTCGACACTCCGCGAGCGGGCCGGCGGCGTACGGGGTGTCGTCGCGCTGCTCGCGAAGGTGGCCGACGCCGTCAGCGCCGCACACCAGCGGGGCATCATCCACCGAGACCTCAAGCCGTCGAACGTCCTGCTCGACGGCGACGGTGAGCCGCACGTGGTCGATTTCGGCGTCGCGAAGGCCACCGGCGCCCGCGCGGTGCTCGAGGCGACGCAGAGCGGCGAGTTCATCGGGACCATCGCCTGGGCCGCCCCCGAGCAGGTCTCGGGCGATCCGGCACAGATCGACACTCGCACGGACGTGTACGCCCTCGGCCTGCTGCTCTATGCAAGCCTCACCGGGCGCCGTCCGTATCCGTGCGATGGCTCCGTCACCGACGTGATCCACGCGATCACAGACGGGGAGCCACGCCGCCCATCAACGATCAACCCGAGGGTGGACGGCGAGCTCGAGACGATCGTGCTCAAGTCGCTCGCGAAGAACCCAGACCGACGCTACCAATCCGCCGGGGCATTGCTCGAAGACCTGCGCCACTACCTCGCGGGCGAGCCAATCGACGCGAAACGGGACAGCGCCATCTACGTGCTCCGCAAAACGCTCCGCCAGCACCTCATCCCGACGTCGTTCTCCGCTGTCATCCTCCTGCTGATCGTGGGCTCGGCAATCGGGGCGATGATGCTGTACCGCGACGCCCGCCTCGAGGCCGAGAAGGCGAACACAATCCGCGTCTTCCTCGAAGACACGTTCGCCTCCGTGGAGCCCGCGGCGGGCGGACACGACGTGACACTCCGCGAGACGCTCGACGAGGCCGTGCACTGGGTCGACGTCGCGCTCAGCGGGCGCCCCGAGATCGCCGCCTCGGTGCGCATGACCATCGGCAACAGCTACCGGGCGCTCGGGCTGTACGACGACGCCGAACGCCAGCTCGAAATGGCGCTGCGGACCTACCGACGCCGACTGGGCCACCACCACCCCGACGTCGCCTCCGCACTCAACGCCATGGGCCTGCTCAGGACCGACCAGGGGCGACACGCAGACGCCGAACGCCTGCTCCGCGAGTCGCTGGACATCCGCAAAGCCGCGTTCGGCGACGAACACCTCGTCGTCTCATCGAGCCTCATGAACCTCGGGCGACTCAAGCAGACGACGGGCGAACTGGACGAGGCGGAGAACCTGTACAACCAGACGCTCGCGATCCGCTCGCGTGCGCACGGCCAGAGCCACCC
This sequence comes from Phycisphaerales bacterium, assembly GCA_029260515.1. GTDB lineage: Bacteria > Planctomycetota > Phycisphaerae > Phycisphaerales > UBA1924 > JAJRXR01. Next base: position 153,172 of record JAJDDC010000060.1, read on the forward strand.
GGACAGCGCTATTTGCCTCTACCGCCTGGCCGAGATCCAGGAGCAGCGCGCCGACCTCCGCGCAGCCGCCCGCACGCACCGCCGCGTGCTCGACGCGCGGCGCGAGCACCTCCACCCCGGCCACCCCGACCTGGCCCGCTCGCAGCTCGCGCTGGGTTCGCTCCTGCTCAGATTAGGCGAGGCGGAAGAGGCCGAACGGGTGCTGCACGAGGGCGGCGGATCGTCGGAGAGCTTCGGCTGGCGCCGCCTCGAAGTCGAGAGCCTCCGGGGGGCGTGTCTCGCTGCGCTCGGCCGCAACGCAGAGGCCGAGACCGTGCTCCTCGCATGCTACAAGAGCCTCCGCGAGGCCCGCTCGCCGGCGAACGAGGCGACCGCCGAGACAGCGAGTCGTCTCGCGGATTTGTACGACGCGTTAGGGCGGGCAGAGGACGCCGCGGCGTGGCGCTCGCTCGCGCCGGATCAGGGATCACACGCCGCCCCCTAGCCGCCTCTCGAACGACGAACGCCGCAAGCCTCGGAGCCTGCGGCGTATACGCCAAGTGGAGCGGAGGGGAGTCGAACCCCTGACCTCATCATTGCGAACGATGCGCTCTACCAACTGAGCTACCGCCCCATGCGGCCGCAAGTGTAGACCCCGCCGCCAACCCCTTCCGTTCTCGCGACCCCCGATCCGGCCTCCCGCCGCGCGTCCAGGCCCCGCCGCCCCGACGTTTCCCCGCTCCCCAGCCCGGCTGGACTATTGCGAATCCATTTGCAATACTCTGGCGACCTTCGGAGGACCCCGCGTGCGCCGATCACTGCCCGCTTCCCTCGTCCTGGCCCTCTCAGCCGCCATCTCCGCAGCCCTCGCCCCCGCCTGCAGCAGAGGCGATGCGATTCCCTCGACCGAATCCTCGCCCAGCGTGGTCGTCACGATCGCCCCCCTCGCGGGGCTCGTCGAGCCAATGCTGGGCAAGGGCGAGCGCATCGGTATCGTCATCCCCCCCGGCCGGACCATCCACGCCTACGAGCCCCGCGCCGCCGACCGGGCGATGCTCGAACGCGCCGATCTCGTCGTCTGCGTAGGCCTCGGGCTCGAGGGCCCGCTCGATCCAATCCTCGGCTCCATCGAACGCCGCGGCAAACTCATCCGCTTCGCCGACGTCGCGGGCATCGCCCAGGGCGAACCAGACGAGCACGACCACGCCTCGCACGCCGATGACGCCCACGAGCACCACGACAACGCCGTCGATCCGCACCTCTGGCTCGACCCGTTGTTGTGCGTCAAACTCATCGACGCCGTGTACGAGCAACTCGCCAAGCGGGCGCCGTCGGATACTGAACGCGACCGCCTCGCCACCGCACGCCGCGACCTGCACACCCTGTGCGCTCAGATCGCGTCGGAGTACGCCGCCGCCCTCGCCCCCTACCGCGGCGCCTCGCTCGTCACCCACCACGCCGCGTGGTCACGTCTGCTGGACCCGCACGGCATCGAGGTCGCGGCGGTCATCCGCCCCATCGAGGGCGCCGAGCCCACGCCCGGCGAGCTGGCCGCATCGCGTCGAGCGATCGAACGCGAGGGCGCTGTCGGCGTCATCGTCGAGCCCCAGTTCGACGCCGCATGGCCCCGGCGCATCGCCGAAGATTCCGGCGTGCCCATCGGCGTACTCGACCCCATCGGCGACGGCGGCTGGTCCGCGATGATGCGCACAAACCTCGCCGAACTCGTCCGCATCCTCGCGGCGGCCGCCGAGCGATCTTCCACCCCGACCCCCCAGCCGTAGACTGCGCGCCATGCCCGAGACGCCCCAACCGCCCGCCCTCGAGTTCCACGGCGTGGGCTACACCTACCCGGGCGCCGCCATCGCCGGCGCCCAGAGCGCCGAGGCGATCCGCGGCGTCACACTCGACGTCCGCGTCGGCGAACGCGTCGGAATCCTCGGGCCCAACGGCGGGGGCAAGTCCACGCTCCTCAAAATCGCCCTGGGCCTGCTCGACGGCTACGACGGCGAGGTCCGCGTCTTCGGCCGCTCCCCCGCCCAGGCCCGGCGCGACGGCTTGGTCGGCTACGTTCCCCAGCGCGTCGAGGCCGAGCTCGGTTTCCCCGTCAGCGCCCGCCAGGTCGTGCAAATGGCCGCGACGGTCGGCGTCCCCGCCTGGCGACCATCGGGCGCCGGCGTGCGCGCGCGGGTGGACGAATGCTTGGAGATGGTCGGCGCCGCCGACTTCGCCTCGCGCGCCATCGGCAAGCTCTCAGGCGGCCAGCTCCAGCGCGTCATGATCGCCCGCGCCCTCGCCCGCGAGCCACGGATGCTGATGCTCGACGAGCCGACCGTCGGCATCGACGCGGCGGGCCAGGAACGCTTCGCCTCCCTCGTCGAGCGTCTCAATAAGGGTCTGGGCCTGACGATCGTCGTTGTGTCGCACGACCTGCGCACGATCGCGACTTCCTGCGACCGCGTCGCGTGCCTCCGGCGCACGCTCCACTACCACGACGCCCCGGGCGGCCTGACGCCCGCGGTGCTCGCCGAGGTCTTTAGCCACGACATCGAGGCGGTCTTCGGCGAGGTCCACATCGACGCGCACGCCGCCGCGGACTGCGACGATCCCTCCCACCAGCATCATCACGGGCATCACCACCACGATCACGACGACAACGACCACGAGTGCGGCGGGGGACACCCCTGATGCGCACGATCGAGTACCTCACCTCCCCCGACCTCGCCTCGGCGTTCTGGGCCGTCGTCGTCACGGGCCTCATGATCGCGCTGTTCGCAGGCGCCCTGAGCGTGCTCGTCGTCGTCAAGCGCCTCGCGTTCATCGGCCAGGGCGTGAGCCACGCCGCGTTCGGGGGTGTCGGCCTCGCGTATCTGATCGGCGTCGGCGCGGGCAATGGTGTTGGCGCGGGCCTCGGGCTGCTCGCGGTCCTGCTCGCCTTCTCGCTCGCTGCCGCTCTGGGGATCGCCTGGCTCGGGGAGCGCTCGGGCGCGCGCACGGACACGGCCATCGGCATCGTCCTCGCCGTCTCGATGGCCCTCGGGTTCGTCCTGCTGCGTGAGGCGGGCGCGAGGGCCGCCGTGACGGGCTCGCCCGCGCCGCCCGCGATCGAGGGTGTTCTGTTCGGCAGCGTCGCCAGCGTCTCGTGGTTCGACGCCGGCCTCGCGGCGGTGACATGCCTGGGCGTGCTGGGCGTGCTGTTCCTGGTGCGGCGCCCGATGCTCTTCTGGGCCTTCGACGAGCGTGTGTGCGAGGCGTTCGGCGCCCCAGGCAACCGGATGCGGATCCTGCTGCTCTGTCTGCTCGCGATCGCCGTCGTCGTGACGGTCAAACTCGCGGGTGTCGTGCTCGCGACGGCGCTGTTCGTGCTCCCCGGAGCGATCGCCCTGCGTCTCGCCGACCGGCTGTGGGTGGTGGTGGGGCTCGCCCTCGCGGCGGCGGTCGTCGGGATGCTCGGCGGGCTGGTCGTCAGCTTCGAGCTGGACCTGCAGGTCGGTCCTGGCGTCGTGCTGGTGCTGGCCGGGATGTATGCGATTGCCCTGGGTGTCGGCGCGGGGACGCGCCGGCTCGCGACGGGCTGATCTACGATCGCACGCGGCGCGCCCAGGACCGGGCGACGTGCGCACGGGAGACGACTATGAAAGCCGAGAGGATGCTCGCCGAGCTCAACCGGTTGCGTCAGGACCTCGACGAGGACAAGTCCGACATCGAGTGGCTGGCGCTGCACCACGCGTTCTGCTTCATCTCCTACAAGCTGGGCGACTTCCAGGCGTACCTGGACGAGCAGGCGGGGGCCGGGGCGTTTGACGAGTTCGAGGGATGATCGGGCCTGCGGGCGGGCGATCCGCCCGCCCGGGGCGTGGATTCCCGGCATGGGGTGGAACTTTTTCTGGCGCCGGGGCGTATTCCTGGGCGATGATGCTGCTATCGCGGCACGGCCCCGCGCCGGGGAGGTGAAAACCACCCGCCCCCGGGCGACGGCAGGCCGCGACGACCGGCGAACCGATTCGCCGGGCGATGAGCCCCGGGTGACGGCCCGGGGAGAAGAGACCCGGCGGCCCGCGTGCAGTTGGGCGACGGCTGGGGTGACTCGTGCAGAAGGAGGTGATCCAGTGACAATGTGTGACTGTACGAAGGGGCTGCGCCACGACTAGGCCGGCTCGACGGGGCTCGCCGTTGAGTGCAGCCCGCACACGCAGGAACATCGCCTATCCAGGCATTCCTACGGCCGCCTGACGCTCCGCGTTAGGCGGTTTTTTCGTGCCCGCACGCCGCGACGTACCATCTTGTGCGCATGACACAGGCGGGCGCACATTCACGGGCGGTGTCGACGGGCGAAGCGCCCGACGCGTCGCTCGTCGGATCGGTCACGATCGACGACGTGCGAGCGGCGGCCGATCGCTTGCTGGGCGTGGTCAAGCGCACGCCGGTCGTCACCTGCACCGCACTCGACGAGATGGTCGGCGCCTCGGTCTTCCTCAAGTGCGAGAACCTGCAGCGGGTCGGGGCGTTCAAGATCCGTGGGGCGTACAACGCGATGTCCCACCTGGACGACCACGCCCGGGGCCGGGGCGTGCTCGCGTACTCGAGCGGCAACCACGCCCAGGGCATCGCGTGCGCCGCGGGGCTGCTCGGCGTGCGTGCCGTCGTTGTGATGCCGACCAACGCCCCGCCCTCGAAGCTCGCGGCGACACGGGCGTACCTGGCGCTCGCGCCCCAGGGTTCCGAGATCGTCGAGTACGACCCGGTGAAGTTCGTCCGCGAGGAGCTGGCGGACAAGATCGCCGACGAACGCGGGCTGACGATCATCCCGCCCTTCGACCACCCGCACATCATCGCGGGCCAGGGGACGGCGGCGCTGGAACTGCTGGACGAGGTGGGGGAGCTCGACGCCCTGTGGACGCCGTGCGGCGGGGGCGGGTTGCTCTCGGGCTCTGCGATCGCGGCGAAGGGTGTGTGCCCTGGGATCGAGGTCGTCGGCGTCGAGCCGGAGCTGGGCGACGACGTGACTCGCTCGTTCGAGACCGGGATCTTGCACCGCGTGCCGTATCCTGAGACGATCGCCGATGGCGCCAGGACAACGGCGCCCGGGCGGTACACCTTCGCGCTCGTACGCGAGCACGTAGACGCGATGCGGACCGTTCCGGACGGCGCTCTTGCACGGGCGATGATGCTGTGCTTCGAGCGGTTGCGGCTGGTGGTCGAGCCCACGGGCGCGCTGGCGATCGCGGGGCTGATCCGGGAGGCCCGGACGAACCCGGGCTACACACGGGGCAGGCGGATCGGGGCGATCATCTCCGGGGGGAACATCGACCTGGACGCGCTGCCGCGCCTGCGGGCGCTGGCGGGCGAAGATCAATGAGCGAACATGAACGCCCGGGGCGGCCCGGCGGACAGGAGCACGCGATGAGAAGTATTGGAACGACGGCGCTGGTGGCTGGGCTGGTGGCTGGGTTGGCGTGCGCCCAGCCTGCGGTGGCGCAGCGCGGGCGGGCGGCGCAGCCCTCGGACATGAGCGTGCGTGTGGGTGAGCTGGCCCGTGCCGAGCTCGAGAAGCTGGTCGCGTCGGGCGACTTTGGCGCGGCGCAGCTCGCGTTGTCGGACCTGCTCGACCGAGCGATTTACCACTCGACGGACAAGGAACTGGACGCGATCGCTGAGGCCGACGCGGCGCTGCGGCTGGTCTCGCAGCTGGCCCAGGTAGACCGCCAGACGCAGGGGGTGTTGCTGCCGGTGCTCGTCGAGGAGGAGGAACTGGCCCGGACGCTGGCGATGCTGGTGGACCCCAAGGACGACGTCGGGGGTGTGTACCGGACGCTCGCGACGCTGGTCGAGGCGCACGGGGCCAAGAAGGTCGCGGCGTTCGACAACCTGGCCGCGGCGATCTGCGTGGTCCACGACCGCCCGTTCTCACGCCGGATCAACGAGAACAACGCGGCGTCGATGGCGCCCGCGGACATCCTGGGTTATTACGCCGAGCACGTGCGGGACATGGACATCGACCCGCGGGTGGTGCCCGCGGAACTGCTGATCTACGTCGCGGACACGACCGCCTCGGACGAGGAGATGTCATGGGCGCTCCAGCAGTACCGACGCAACACGGACGTCGGCGCCCGGTTCTTTGAGATCGAGTACGACGAGGCGTACTTCCGCGACCCCGTCAAGAATCCCAAGAAGCTCACCGAGTCGGGTGAGTTCACGCTCCAGGCGATCAAGGAGCACGGGGGCGTGTGCGCCGACCAGGCGTACTTCGCGATGAGCGTGGGCAAGGCCAAGGGTGTGCCCACGGCGTACGTCACGGCGCGGGGCGCGGAGGTCGGGCACGCGTGGGTCGGGTTCCTGGAGCTCCGCGGGAGGCGGGCGGGCTGGAACTTCGACGAGGGGCGGTACGACGCGTACCAGAACATCCAGGGGCTGGTCCTGAACCCGCAGACCGGCGAGCAGATCCCGGACTCGGTGCTGTCGATGTCGGGCGAGAACGCGACGGTCGAGGAGCGCGAGCTGCGGGTCGCCCAGAGCGCGTGCGCCGCTGCCCAGCGCCTCGGCCTCCAGCGGCTGTCGCGTGGGTACGCGGCGCCGACGAGCCCGCCCGACGGCGTCGCACGCCCGGGCAGGTTTACGCCCCGCGAGCACAGCGTCGAGTCGCAGCTGGCGCTGCTCGAGGCGGGGCTCCGGATCGCGCCCGCGGAGCCCGCGGGGTGGGCGGTGCTCAAGGGGCTGGCCGAGCGGCGCGACCTGACGATGAAGCAGATGGACGAGTGGACACGGGTGATCGACCGGCTGTGCGGCGCCAAGCACCCCGACTTTATGGTGTGGGTGCTCGAGCCGATGATCGCCTCGGTCGAGGACACGGGCGATCAGTCGAGGCTGTGGGGGTGGCTGTACACCCAGCTCCGCTCGCGCCCGGACCTGGCCTCGCGGGTGCTGATGAGCCAGGGCGACCTGATGCGACGCACGGGCGACCCGGGCGCGGCGTTCAACGCGTACATCGAGGTCGTCAACAAGTTCGCCAACGCGGGGACGTCGGTCGTGGAGGCGTTGGGCACGGCAGAGCAGATGATCCGCCAGGAGAAGGGCGAGGACAGGCAGGTTGTCGAGCGTGATGTGATCACGATGTACCAGCGGGCGTGGCGGGCGATCGATCGCCCGCGTCAGATGGGCGGGGCGTTCCGGACGCAGAGCAACTGGTTCAAGGTCGGCGAGCGCCTCCGGGGGTTGTACGAGGAGGTCGGCAACGACTCGCAGGCCGGGGCGATCGCCAAGGCCCTGGGCAGCGGCGGCGGGGGCGGGGCGTTCGACGACTGAACGCGACGGCTTGCGCCGGGTTCAACAGATGTGTGCGCACGAATGAGGCCCGGGCGAGATGCCCGGGCCTCTGTGTTTTTGAGCATGGATCAGTCCGTGGTCAGCCCAGGCCAACCAAGGAGCTGAGGACCGAGCCGTAGGCGACGACGAGGCCCGCGAAGACGACGGAGACGATGGAGATGAGCTTGATAAGGATGTTAAGCGAGGGGCCCGAGGTGTCCTTGAACGGGTCGCCGACGGTATCGCCGACGACGGTGGCCTTGTGGTCGTCCGAGCCCTTGCCGTACACGATGGTGTCGCCGTTGCCCGCGGCGACGTAGTCCTTGGCGCGGGCGAGGATGGCGTCGCGGACGGAGGCGGGGACCTTGGAGGAGTTGCCGGTGCTGTTGACCATGTCGTCGGCGGTGATCTTGCCGTACGACTCGAGCAGCTTCTTGGCGTTGTCCCATGCGCCGCCGGCGTTGGCCATGAATACCGCGAGTGCGAAGCCGGAGGTGAGGCCGCCGGCGAGCAGGCCCATCACGCCCGCGACGCCGAGCACGAGACCCACGATGATCGGGATGACGATCGCGAGGATGGCCGGGATGACCATCTCCTTCTGGGCGCCGGCGGTCGAGATGGAGACGCAGTTGGCGTAGTCGGGGTAGTGGTGGCCGTCAACGTCGAGACCCTGCCTGGGCCAGTTGTCGGGGTTTGCGACGTCCTCCTCGGACATGCCCTGCTTGCGGAGCCCGTCACGCATCTTGCCGAACTGGCGGCGGCACTCGCCCATCATTGCGTAGGCGGCGCGGCCGACGGCGTTCATGGTTAGGGCGCAGAAGAGGAACGCGAGCAGCACGCCGATGAAGATGCCGCCGAGCAGGCGGGGGTTGGCGAGCGTGACGTCGTAGAACCGGAGGACGTCGGCGATGGAGCCCCGCCTGGACGAGGCGAGGTCGATCACGACGGTGTCGGCGTGGTCGCCGTGCGTCAGCTGGGCGGTGATCGCGTACGAGTCGGCGCCCTCGACGTGCCCGAACTCGGTGTCGGCGTCGTGGCCCTCGTGCCCGGCGCCGCCGGCGCGGACGCTGGTGAAGACCTGGCCCTTCTCGATGTCGCGGGCTGTGAAGTGGTGCTCGCTCTCGATCTCGATGAGCATGCCGCCGTCGACGACCGCGGGGGACGTCACGCCGTCGTGCTCGTGCCCGGGGACGATGATCGCGAACTTGCCGTAGCCCTCGTAGACGGCGTACGGCGCGGTCGCGTCGGCGGGCGCCGTGAACGAGCCCTTCTCGACGAACGTCTCGGACTGCGTTGTGATCTGGGTCTGGACGATCTGGATGTAGGCGGCGAACAGCGCCAGGGCGGTGAGGGCCGCCGAGCCGATGGCGAAGCCCTTGCCGGTCGCGGCGGTGGTGTTGCCCAGTGAGTCGAGCATGTCGGTCCGCTCGCGGACGTGGGGGGGCTGGCTGGTCATCTCGGCGTTGCCGCCCGCGTTGTCGGCGATCGGGCCGTACGCGTCGGTCGCGAGTGTGATGCCGAGTGTCGAGAGCATGCCGACCGCGGCGATGCCCACGCCGTACAGGCCCATCAGGAAGTTGTCGCCGCCGCCCGCGAACGTGAAGGCGGCGAGGATCGCGATGACGACGGTGAGCAGCGAGGCCCACGTGGACTTCATGCCCTCGGCGATGCCCGCGATGATGACGGTCGCGGGCCCGGTCAGGGCCTGCTCGCTGATGCGCCGAGTCGGCGGGTGCTCGTAGCTTGTGTAGTACTCGGTCGCCCACGCGATGATGAGCCCGGCGAGGATGCCCGAGACGATCGAGAGGCCCAGGCCCCACCAGGTTGTAATGCCCGCGAGCGCCTCGCCCTGGGCGCCGACGAGGAAATACAGCAGCCCGAACGCGAGGACGATGATCGCGGCCGAGGCGATCCAGACGCCCTTGTGCAGACCCTTGAGCAGCTGGGCGAAGGTGGCGTTCTCCTTGGCCTTGACGGTGAAGATGCCCATGATCGAGCAGAAGATGCCGATGCCGGCGAGGGCCATGGGGGTGGCGGCGAGTGTGAGCGCGAGGGTCGTCGCGTCGAAATCGCTCATGCCCTCGGGGCGGATGGTGAACGCGGCGGCGGCGCCGAGGGCCATGGTGGCCAGGATCGAGCCGTAGTACGACTCGTAGAGGTCGGCGCCCATGCCGGCGACATCGCCCACGTTGTCGCCGACGTTGTCGGCGATGGTCGCGGGGTTGCGTGGGTCGTCCTCGGGGATGCCGGCCTCGACCTTGCCGACGAGGTCGGCGCCGACGTCGGCGGCCTTGGTGTAGATGCCCCCGCCCACACGGGCGAACAGCGCCTGCGTCGAGGCGCCCATGCCGTAGCTGAGCATGATCGTGGTGATGACGCGGATGTCGCCGCCGCCCAGGTCCGTGAGGTTGAAGACCGCGAACCAGGCGGAGATGTCGAGCAGCGCGAAGCCGACGACCACGAGACCCATGACGGCGCCCGAGCGGAACGCGACGGTCAGGCCCTCGTTGAGGCTCTCCTTGGCGGCGAACGCGGTCCGGGCGCTGGCGTTGGTCGCCATCTTCATGCCGAACCATCCGCACAGGCCCGAGAGCAGGCCGGCGATCGGGACGCCGACCATCGTGAGTGAGGGCTGGAGCTTGAGGAAGTACAGCAGCCCGAGGAACGCGACGAGGATCACGAAGACGAACGCGACGACCTTGTACTGGCGTGTGAGGTACGCCATCGCGCCGTCGCGGACGGCCTGGGCGATGCGGACCATCTCCTCGTCGCCCTCGGACTTCTTCATCACCGAGCCGTAGAACGTCCACGCCATCGCCAGCGCGACCAGGGCGCCGACGGGGGCGATCCAATACGCGGGCGGGATGGCCTCGATCGAGGCGAGTGTCGGAACCATGAGGCTGCTCATCGGCGTGCTCTCCGCGTGCGTTGGGTTGGACAGATCCGTGCCGGGCGCTGGGCCCTGGCGGTGGCGCCGGGGGACGAGGTCCCCGGGTTGATTCCCCCTCGGTTGGGGGCGGGAAGCATAGCACTCCCTAACCGGATTCTCTCACGATCACGGGCGTCGGCCCGCGCCGGGACGGACCCCTGATGTCGGCGTTCCGGGGTGGAACGGGGCAAAACAAACACCGCCCGGCACGGGGCCGGGCGGGGGTGGCTGGCTGGGCTGGGCGGGCACGTGCCCGTGGAAGCCTACTTGCGGGCCTCGCGGAGGACGCGGTTGGCGCTCTTGCGCTGGGCCCGGCGGCGGCGCTCGGAGGGCTTCTCGTAGAACTCCTTGCGCTTGATGTCCTTGGTCAGCCCTTCTTTTTCGCAGAGCTTCTTGAAGCGACGCATCATCTGCTCGACGCTCTCGCCGCCTCTGGACTTGATCCGGATCGCCATCGTCGCTCCTTGGTCGGGCCCTCGCGGGCTACCGTGCGTTGGGCCTCAAGTAAAGGGGGGCGGGCCCGGGGGATCAAGCCCCGGCTCGGCCACCGCACGGATCCCGATGCTCCTGATCGACGCGTACAACGTGATCGGCGCCCGCTGGGCCCTGCCCGCCGAGATCCGCCCGCGCACGGTCCCCGCCCTGCTGGGGCTGGTCGCGCAGAGCCGGTACGCCAGACGGCGGATCAGGGTGGTCTGCGATGGGCGTCCCGGGCCCGAGTGGCGTGAGCACGGCATCCTGGAGACCGCGTGCGGCCAGCTCTGGACAAGGCTGGGGCGGGCCGAGGTGCTGTTCTCGGGCAGGGGCGTCGAGGCCGACGATGTGATCGAGGACATCCTCGAAGCCAGGGGCGGGATGTCGATCCTGATGGTCTCGTCGGACCGTCGCCTGATCCGGGCGGCCGGGCGGGCCGGGGCGGACCAGATCGGCAACGGGACGTTTCTTCGACAGCTGCGTGCGGACCTGGGTGAGGGCGAGGAGGCGATGCCCGCGATGGTCGCGGACGTGCCCCTGGATCGGCACGCGGTCGAGGGCTGGATGCGCGAGTTCGGGATCGAGCCGCCGCCCGAACCCGAAGCGTCCGAGCCCCACGCGTCAGCACCCCAGGCCGAGCCGCCCGCACAAACACCGCGCCCCGGACAACCCGAAGCGCAGCCGCCGGGATTCGGCGAGCGGCTGCAGATCCCGGCCCCGACGCCGGACGCGTCGGATCATCAAGACCAGCCCGCGGGCGTCGGGGCGGCGGGCGGAGTCGGCGAGGACAGGGCCGCGGAGGTCGAGCCGCTGGATCCCCTGCTCGCGGCGGCCTTCGAAGAGTGGCGGGGACGCCTGCGTGCGGACGATCTTGAGATGAGCAGATGGATCACGGGTGTGCAACCAATCCGGGGCAAGGGCGGTCGCGGCGGGCGGCGCTGATCAGCGTCGCCCTGCTGGCGTGCGTGTCGGCGGGGGGGTGCGTGCTCGAGCAGGTGCGTGCGACGCCACCGGGCGCCGAGGAGCGCGAGGTCCGGGGCGTGTCGAGCACGTACGCGCTGGGGCGGCTCGAGAGCCGGCTCTCGTCGGACACGCGCGTCGAGGCGGTGGTCGCCGCGGCCCGGCAGTCGCTTGAGCGGCGTGGCTACACGATCAAGTCCGTCACCGCGACCCGCGACGAGGGATACATCAAGGCACGGGGCGGGCGGCACGGCGACACCGTCATCGTCCGCTCGTACAACGAGTTCGAGAAGACCTACGTCCGCATCCGCGTCTGGCCTATGTCCGACGGCGACATCTCGCTGTCGATTATGGACGACCTGCTCGCGCGCCTCGGGTATTGAGCGGGCCGGTAACCGCTCGGGTTCCCGGTCCTTGCCGGCGCACCAGTGCACAATTACGGATATCGCTCGCCCAGAAAAGCATCGGGGGTAGGGTTCCTGTGGCCCGGCGATGTCAGGGCCGCGACACCCAGGCAGTGAGAAAACAGATGCCCGCGACTCTCCGTATCCCGGCCATTGCTGTAGCCGCGGCCCTGTGCGCGCACGCGGCGGCGCAGGACCGGCCGATGCATGCCAATCTCTCCCCGGCCCTGCTCCCGATGTACCGAGACCTGCTCACGGGCGGGACCGGCGACCTGCTCATCATCGGCGACTCGCTCACGGTCCGCCCCGGGACCTTCACCTACGCGATAGACGACCTGCTGTGGGAGGCGCACGGGATCGCGGGCGACGGATTCCGCGGGATCGGTCAGGGCTTCGACGCGGACATGCGCCAGGGGATCTCCGCCGTCGGCGGGAACGGATATTGGCAGAGTGGCGCCAGCGGCGGGCGCGAGCCCTACTACGGGCCGTACACCCTCGAAGGCGGCTTCATCGAGCTCAATCCGGGCGGCCACCGGACGTACCACGTCTTCGGGCCGCACGTCCGGGTCTACTACGTCACCCAGCCGGGAGGGGGCGCGTTCCAGGTCATCTCGGGTGGCAAGCCGCTGGCGCTCGTCGGCACGGCGGGCGAGCTCGGGCATGGGTTTGTGGACGTCGATCTCGGCGGGTCGGGGCTCGACGTCCGCGAGCTGACCGTCAGAGCAGCGCCCGGGTCCGAAGGTCCCCTCGTGGTCTCGGCGTTCGAGATGCGGACTGGCGCCGGCGGGTACATGCAGCACTACGCCGGACGCGGCGGTGTAGGCCCGGAGGACTTCCTCACCGCCGACCGCGCGACGTTCTCGTCGATCGTCGGATCGATCGATCCCGACGCCGTGCTCATCATGCTCGACTGGAGCGGCTACGACGAGCCGCCCGGTTTCCGCGCGGACATCGAATCACTGATCGAGCGGGTGCACGACGGCGCCCCGGGCGCTCGGATCGTGCTGCTCACGCACCATCCATTCAAGGAGACGATCGCCACCCAGGCCGACACGTACCTGGCCATCGCGGAGGCGGGCGGGCACGGCTACGTGAACCTCTACGATCTCTTTGACGGACGCGAGGAGCTGGAGGCGCTCGGATATTTCGACGATTTCGTGCACCTCTCCCCGGAGGGTGGGCGGTACGTCGGCGGGTACCTCTTCGATCTGTTCGAGGCGTACGGGCGGGCGGGTGTGGCCGCGGACCAGAACGGGGACGCGGAGCTAGACCACACCGACGTGCTTGCGTTCCTCGAATCGTTCACCCAGCGGCGTGCGTCGGCCGACCTGGCGGCGCCCGAGGGGGTGTGGGACTACTCGGATGTGACCGCGTTCCTGGTCTCGTTCGGGCTCGCGAGCGAGTGACGGGCGATCGTTCGTGGCTCAGCGCTGGTCGATCGGCACGTACGGCGCGTCGTGCGGGCCGACGTAGTTGACCGTCGGGCGGAACAGGCGGTTGTCGCCCAGCTGCTCGATCACGTGCCCCGCCCAGCCCGCGATACGCGAGAGGGCGAACATGGGCGTGAACAGGTCGAGCTTCAGCCCGATGCAGTGGTACGTGGTCGCCGAGTAGAAGTCCACGTTGGGGTAGATCCCCTTGGACGCGACCTCGCGCTCCATGATCTCCTCGATCGCGTGCGACTTCAGGTACAGGTCGGTGTTGCCCGTGTCGTCGGCCAGCTGCTTTGCCAGGGCCATCAGCTCGGTCGCCCGCGGGTCCTTGGCCTTGTAGACCCGGTGCCCGAAGCCCATGATCCGCTCCTTGCGCTCCAGCTTGCCCATGACGTACGCCTCGGCGTCGTCCACCGAGTCGATCTCGTTGAGCATCCGCATCACGCCCTCGTTGGCCCCGCCGTGCAGCGGGCCACGCAGCGAGCCGATCGCGCCCGTCAGCGCCGAGTAGACGTCCGACAGGGTCGAGATGATGACACGGGCGGCGAAGGTCGAGTTGTTGAGCCCGTGGTCGGCGTGGGTGATCATGCAGATGTCGAACGCCCGGGCCATCGCGGGCGTCGGCTTCTTGGCGTTGAGCATGTACATGAAGTTCTCGGAGAACGACAGCGACGGGTCGGGTTTGACGAACTCCTCGCCGCGTCGGTGCCTGTCGAAGCACGCGACGATCGAGGGCGCCTGGGCCAGGATGTTCAGCGACTTGTCGCGGGCCGCCTCGACCGTGTTGTCGTTGGGGCTCGGGTCGTGCATCGCCAGGGCGCTGACCATCGTCCGAAGCATGTGCATCGGCTGGGCGTCCTTGGGCAGGTGCTTGATCCGCCCGGCGATCCCCTCGGGCAGCTCGTACCGCGAGCGGAGCTCGCTGGTGAACGACGCCAGTTCCGTCTTCGTCGGCAGGCGCCTGTTCCAGAGGAGGAAGACGGTCTCCTCGAACGTGGACTTGGAGGCAAGCTCGCCGATCGGGATGCCGACGTACTCGAGGATCCCGGCGGTCCCGTCGATGTAGGACGTCTCGGTCTCGGCGGCGACAACGCCCTCAAGGCCCTTGGAGAAGGTGGTCATCAAGGCGGTCCCCTCGTGGACAAAGCTCTGCGGTGGATTGCGTCGTTCCGGGCGTGTGTCCCTGCCAGGCGCCCGAGCCACGGACTATAGAAACGCCCGGCGCCCCCCGCCACACGACGCCCGTCGGACCGCGTTGTGCGTCCCTGGCGCGGGGGCGGTGGGGGGCGGGGTACCATCGCGCCGTGCTCCTGCCCCTTGGCACAGACCGCCGATCCGTCCGCCCGGCTGTCGTCACGCCCACGCTCATCGTCATCAACATCCTCGTCCACCTCGCGATGGAGGTCGTCGCACGCACGGACCCGGGCCTCTGGGACCGGATCGTGGACTGGGGGGACGTCGGCGGCGACCGCTTCGTGTGGTGGGGGCTGGTCACCAGCCTCTTCCTGCACGGCGACTGGCTGCACGTGGGCGGGAACATGCTCTTCCTCTGGGTATTCGGCCCGCCCGTCGAGGACCGGTTCGGGAAGCTCGGGTTCGCGGGCCTGTACTTCCTCGGCGGGGCTGCGGCGGGGGGGCTGCACTCGGCGTTCGATCCCAACCCCGCGATCGGGGCATCGGGCGCGGTCTCCGCGGTCGCCGGCGCGTTCCTCGTCCTCTTCCCGAGGATCTCCATCCGGTGTTTCTGGTTCTTCACGCTCTCGGTCATCCCGGTCCCGGCCTGGTGGTTCATCGGACTGGCGATCGCGTGGGATTTCCTGAGCCAGTCGATGGGGGGGGGAGATCGGATCGCCCACCTGGCCCACCTTGGGGGGTACGCGTTCGGGTTCGTGCTGAGCATGGCCTTGCTCTGGGCCAGGGTGTTCCCACGCGAGCCGTACGACCTGTTCACGATCTTCCGCCAGGCGAAGCGGCGCCGTGACCTGAAAGCGGCGGCCGCGACGACGCTGGTCTCACGCCCCGAGGCCGCCCAGGCCCGCACGCCCAGGCACAACGCGCGGACCGACGCGCTGGCCGCGGCCCGCGCACAGGTCTGCGTCCACGTCGCGGACGGGCGTCTCGACGACGCGGTCGGCGCGTACGCGGCGCTGCGGGAGAAGTTCTCGGAGATGCCCGGCGCGATCACACTACCGCGCAACGCGCAGTACGAGGTCGCCAACCAGCTCGTACGCCTCGAGCGCCGCGCCGAGGCCGCGGAGGCGTACGAGCGGTTCCTCGAGGCGTACCCGACCGACCGTGAGGCGGACATGGTCCGCCTGATGCACGGGCGCCTGCTCGGGCGGTACCTGGGCGAGCACGACCGCGCGGTCGAGCTGCTCGAGCGCGTGCTCGACGACGTCCACGACGAGGAGCTGCGCGAGCTGGCCAGCGAGGAGCTGGCGGCGCTGCGGGCCGAGGAGGGTTCGGCATGAGCGGGGCACGATTCGGCAGGACTCGCGTCAAGGTGTGCGGCGTGCGCGACGTCGAGACCGCGCTGGCCGCGGCCGAGGCAGGCGCTGATGCGGTCGGCCTCATGTTCGTCGAGCGGTCGCCCCGTGCGATCGACGCGGAGGTGGCACGCGCGATCATCGGCGCCCTGCCGCCCCTGGTCACGCCCGTCGGCGTCGTCGCGGACCTGGACGTGGACACGTTCTGCGACCTGGAGGGCGAGTGCCCCGCGCCCCTGTTCCAGCTGCACGGCGGCGAGGACGTCAAGACCGTCCAGTCGTGCGGGCCGGGCGTCATCAAGGCGTTCCGCTACGACGAGGCGACCATCGACTCGCAGCTCGCCCGCTGGGGCGGGCTCGACGAGGTGGACGCGATCCTCATCGACGGCTCGTCGGGGGGCGAGGGCAGCGCGTTCGACTGGGCGGCCCTCGCGCCGAAGCTCGAGGGCTTCACAAAGCCCGTCTTCTTGGCGGGCGGGCTTACGCCCCACAACGTCGGCGAGGCGATCCGCGCGATCCGCCCGTACGCGGTCGATGTGTCGAGCGGTGTCGAGTCGGCGCCGGGTGTGAAAGACCTCGCCCTGATCAGGGCGTTCTGTCAGAGTGTCCGCGCGGCGGACGCCTAGGGCGCCGCGATCAACGCGAGCGCGTCCACGACCTCGTCCTGGCTCAGCTCGTCAACATCGAGCACGCGCCCGAGCGATCTATACAGCGCGTCGCGCGAGTCGAAGATTTCGTCGAGTTCGGGGATCGTGCCCTTGCCCGTGAGGCTCGGTCGCAGGTCCAGTTCGGTGCGGATCAGGCGGGCGCGGAGCGTCTCGGGCTTGGCCCGGAGGTACACGATCGTCGCGCCGCTGTCCTCGAGTTGCGCGGCCGCCCCGGGCGCCGTGGGCGTGCCGCCCCCGAGCGCGAGGACGGTGTCGGCTTCATCGAGTTGTGTCGTTAGGGAACGGACCTCGGCGGCGCGGAACGCGGGCTCGCCGTGACGCTTGAGCGCGTCGCCCGCGCTCGTCTCGCCCATGAGCGTGGGTGTCAGGTCATCGAGATCGACGAAGCGGCGTCCGAGGCGATTCGCCAGCGCACGCCCGCAGGTCGTCTTCCCGCTGCCGCGGAGCCCGATGAGCACGATCGGAGGGCGCCTGTCCATCGCGACCAGGCTACCCGCCCACGCCAAGGGGCTGGACCGTGACCGTCGGGTCCGAGAGCGTGCCCCTGACGCGGTAGGTCGCGAGCTGGTCGGTGACCTTGCCGATGAGGTCGCCCACCTTGCCCAGCATGCTCTGGAGCTTTTCGAGGGGGCCCGCGTTGACCTTGAGGTCCAGCGTCTGGTCGAAGCCGACCGTGCCCGTCCCCCGGGCGGCGATCGACTTGGTCGTGATCTCGCTCTGGGTGATGACGGCGCGCCCTGGCTCGAGCGTGAAGAGGACGTCGGCCTTGTGCGTCCGCTCGCGGGCCTGGCCGAACGACGCGATCTCCGCGACCTGGGCGAGCTGCTTGAGCCCGGGGACGGTCACGAGCACGCCGTCGCGGACGTGCACCTCGCCGTCGCCGCGGACCGTGCCAGCGGGGTCGGCGAGGCTGAACTCGGCGCCCGCGCGCCCGTGGGCGATGCCCGCCAGCTCCGGACCCTGGCCCTCGGGCGCCGTGTGTCGGAGCAACTGTTCGAGATCGAGTCCCTCGAACGTCGTGTTCAGCTCGCCCGGGAAGCCCTCGGCGAGCAGGTTGGCGGCGCCCGACGCGAAGATGGCCCCGCCGATCGCGCTCGCCTCGAACCGCTCGAGGCGCCCGGTGCCCTGGGCGAGCGAGACACGGGCCTCGACGTGCTCGATGGGCAGGCGGCGTTCGGCGGTGGCGATGGAGAAGCCGTCGAGCGAGGCGTCGAGTGTCGCCGTCGCGCCCGAGGGGTCGCGCACCGGGACGGCGCCCGAGAAGGTGGCGCGCAGCTCGCCCCGCGCCTCGCTCGTGCGCGCCAGGTCGGCCAGCCGGGGCGGGAGCGAGCCGATCGTGCCCTCGTCGAGCCAGACGCGGGCGCTGCCCTCGCGCACGTCCGCGGTCAGCGAGTCGATGTTGAACCAGCCCCTGGCCGCCAGCTCGAGGCCAGGCGAGCGCCCGGTGTTCAGGTCGATCGCGTACCAGCCCGGGCCGGCGGGCGCGTCCTCGGGCGCGTCGGCGCCCCCGGGCACGACGCCCAGCTCGGCGGTGAACCCCTCGACGAGCATGGGCGGGGCGCCCGAGCCGTCGTCGATCGAGACGTCGAGATCCTTGACCACGATCTTCCTGAGGACGAAGACGTTGGAGAGTGTCGTGTTCTGCGCGGGGACGTCCGGGTCGATCACGGGCGGGCTGGCGCCGTCCCTCGGCCTGACAAGGGGGACCAGGCCCTTCACGCCCCCGGTCTGCGGGTCCATGATGATGTTGAGTGTCCCGCCCTCGACGCTGATCCGCTCGATCTTGATCGGTTCACCCCTGGTGGGGACCTCGGCGAGCGTGAGCACGAGCGAGGAAACGTCGATGATCCGTGTGCCGTCGTCGGCGGTGAGCGTCGCGTTGGTGAGGCGGACCGTGCCCGGCGCGTCGTAGTCGATGGATTCGAACGCGAGCGTGGGCTCGAGGTGGGTGTTGACGATGGCCAGGATTTGCTTTGCGACGTAGTCGCGGATGTCCGCGCCCAGGTTGGTCACGCGGGCGACGATCCCGCCGCCGGGCATCGTGAAGAAGACGACGAGCCCGACGAGCGCCGCGATGGCGGCAACGGCGAGCACTCCACCGATGATCCCTCTCGAACGCTTCATGCACAACGCTAGCGCGTCCGGATCAAGGCGGGGTTCACGCGAGAAAAGGAGTTGTGGAGGGGCGGTTTAGTCGCCCTTGACGCGGGACATGTACGAGCCGTCGGCCGTCGAGACCCGGATCTTCTCGCCGTTCTCGACAAAGGGGGGGACCTTGGTCCGCAGGCCCGTGTCGCAGGCTGCGTCCTTGAGCTGGTTGGTCGCAGTCGCGCCCTTGACGTTTGGGGGGGTGTCCTCGACCGTGACATCGACCGCCGCGGGCAGCTCGATGACGACCGGATTCCCCTCGTAGAACAGGACAGTGCACTGGGTGTTGGGCGAGAGGTACTGCAGCGCGTCTCCCACGATGTCGGCGTTCATCTCGGACTGGTCGTAGTTCTCGAGGTCCATGAACACGCCCCCGCCCGAGCCGTCCGGGTAGAGGAACTCCATCGTGCGCCGGTCGAGCGTCGCGCCGTCCACGGTGTCGGACGAGTTGAATCGCTTCTCGGCGGTGCCCGTCCCGTCGATCGCCCGCATCTTGGCCTGGAGGTACGCGGGGCCCTTGCCGGGCTTGACGTGGTCGGTCTTGAGGACCACGTACAGTTTGCCCGAGAGGTTGATGGCGACGCCGGGACGCAGTTCGTTGACCTTCATGGATGCTCTCGCTTGCTCCCCTACGCGTCGGGCGCTCACGCGCTGACGGGCGGGGGGGACGATGGTAGGCTCGTGGGAGCGCCGAACCGTGTTATTGCAAGGAGGAGACGCCATGAGCATCGACCGACGCGACTTCCTGGGCCTGCTCGCCGCGGGTGGCGCGGCCCTCGCCTGGCCCCTGCCCGCCCGCGCCCGCCCATGGCGTACCGGGTCCGGGCCCGACACACTGCTCGCCTGGGACTCGCCCCGCGAGGGCGCGTTCGTCATGGCGGACCCGAATACCGGGGGCAACGTCCTGGCGCTCGTCGGCAAGCGGGGGGTCCTGGTCGTTGACTCAAAGTTCCCGTGCTACGGCCGGGCCCTGCGGCTCGACGCGATGGCCCTCGCCGACACCAACGCCGTCACCCTTCTCAACACCCACCACCACGGCGACCACACGGGGGGGAACGCCGCGTTCGAGGGCGACCCGGTGTACGCGCACGAGTTGGCGATTCCTCGCATCGCGACCCAACTGCCCCGATACGTCCAGGGCGCGCGGGGCGGGCCGGGCATGGTCTCGCAGTCGGGCGGGAGCGAGGCGCTGCTCGCCCTGGCGACCGAGGCGGCGAAGGGCGCCGGCGAGTTGAGTGTCGAGGACTTCACGCCCACGCACGCGATCGCCGTGGACGGGATGAGCGTGGACTACGGCGGATCAGAGGTCAAGACGCGCCACTTCGGCGCTGGGCACACCGACAACGACGTGGTCGTCGTCTCACGCGGGCACAACCTCGTGCACACGGGCGACCTGGTCTTCAGCGGGCTCAACCCGTACTTCGATCCCGGCGGCGGCGTGACCGCGATCGGCTGGCTCGCATCGCTCGAGAAGACGCACGCGCTGTGCGACGAGGACACGATCGTGGTGCCCGGGCACGGGCCGGTGGGCGACCGCTCAATCATCACGGCGCAGATGAACTACTTGTCGGGCCTGATCAACGCGGTCCGCGCCGACATCGACGCGGGCGTGAGCAAGGACGAGGCGGTCGCGAAGACGCACCCGTTCATGGAGGGCCTGGGTTTCGAGCAGGTCCGGGGGCGCGCGATCGGGGCGGTGTACGACGAGCTCGGCGGCGGCTGATGCTCCGACACCAACGAGACAACCCCGGGGTCGAACGCACGAAAACCCCGGGGTCGTTCTCATGTGGGTGGCGCGGGGGTGAGTGCCGTTTCCCCGCGCCGGTGGGTGGTCCGTATGGCCCCCGGCCTGTCCCTGTACTCAGCGCCTCCGACGCCGGGCGGCGCCGATGCCGATCCCGGCGAAGAGCAGTGTCGCCGCCCCGGGCGCCGGGACGACGTTGAATGTGAAGTTGTCGATGGCGCCCGAGCCGCTCATCTCGACGGAGGCGAATATGACGCTCGCGCCGTCAAACCCATCGTCCTCGAACCCGGTCGCGGTCTGTCCGCCCTCGCCGGTCTGATCGCTCAGCGAGGTCAGGTCGAGCGTGTCGTACCCGTTCGGTCCCTGCGAGTTGATGTCCTTGGACCAGCCGGCGGGCACGTCGTAGATCCGCGTCCGCCCGTTCGAATCGAGGAGTGTGACGAGCACGTGGTTGTCGGCGTCCACGTCGATGATCGTGAGCTCGCGCATCTCGACAGCGGTCATAAAGCTGAAGACAAAGGTCCCGCCACGGATCGCGTCGTTGGGTGTGTCGAAGATGCCGACCTCGCTCTGAGACGGGCTGGACGGGCTCTGGAGGATGAGGATGTTGCCCAGCCCGACGAGCAGGTCGGGGTCGGGACCGAACGTGTTCGGGCCCTTGGGCGTGCTGTCGAAGATGGCGGCGCCCAGGTTGTGCGCCCCGAAGCCATTGATATTGACGAGCTCCCCAAACTTGGTCGGGCTGGAGACGATCTCGCCGTTCAGGAGCGGCGAGATCAGGTCGTCTTCTGTCTCGAAGTCGAGGGTGACGACCCCGCCCAGCGCGATGGGCGAGACCCCCGCCATGACCCCGATGGCGATCGTGCAACGGCGCATGTCCGTGCTCCCGTCTGTTTGTCAGGCAGCCCTGCCGATGGTGACGCCCCGGGCAACGGATTCCGGGTCACGTGCGACGGTGGCGGGCTGTCCGTGCGGAAGATGCGGCCTGAACCGTCTGCACGCCAACGACTTACGGCTCTTTGGCCGCAGATCGCTGGCAGGCGGGCTGGCGGTGGCGTTCCGCGGGCTGTTATCGGAGCAGCCCGGACACTTAACGCCAGATCGGGCGGTACCCGCACTCGGGGCAGTGCCCTGCCGGGACGCCCGAGAGGTCGAAACCGCACCGGACGCAGCGTCCCGGGACGACCCGCCTGTCTCGCGCGCGGGCGACGAGCGCCACAGTCGGAACGAGCAGGGTCATGCCGACCAGGCCGGCGATGAGGAGGGTCGTGTACCACGCGTCGCCGAGGAGCCAGTGCACCGCAAACAGAGCCGCGGTCGTCGCGGCCAGGAACACGAACAACAGTGTCCCGATCCTGATTGGTCTGCGGATCCTGCCGCGGCTTGGCATCTCAGGTGGTCGCGCCGACGGTCAGGTCCGCCGAGTTGACCACGATCGCGGGAGCCTGTTCAACGTGCAGCCGCTTGGCCCGGTGATCGGACCAGTCGCTCACGACACGGTCGGGCGAGGTCGCGCCCGCGTGCAGGCGGACGACGTCGTAGCGGTTGTTGCGCTGGGCGGGCGTGAAGCCGGCGTCGCGGATGAGGCGGCACAGCACCGCCTCGTCGAGGCAGTAGGTCGTGCCGGCGCTGGAGACGACGTTCTCCTCCATCATCACCGAGCCCATGTCGTTGGCGCCGAAGTGGAGGGCGATCTGCCCGATGTGCGGGCCCATCGTGACCCAGCTCGAGCCGATGGAGTAGATGTTGTCGAGCATGAGGCGGCTGACCGCCTGCGTGCGCAGGTACTGCGTCGCCCCCGCGAGGCGGAGGCGCCTGCCGAACTCGGGGTGCAGGTTCTTGGTCCCCGAGCCATCGAGGCGGGCGACGGCGTCGCCGGGGTAGGCCTCGCCGTACTGTTCGACATCGCCCGGGGCGGGCCACTCTTTCAGGCGCCCGAGCGGCGTGTTCTCGCGCTGGAAGGGCCAGGAGATGAAGGCGGTGTAATGCCCGCCGGGGCCGTCGGGCGTGCCCTCGCCGAAGCCGAGCAGGGCCCTGTCCTGCCAGTCGCGGACGAGGCGCATGTGGTGGACGCGGTCGGCGTGCCCCTCGATGTGCCCGAACATCATGGTGGCGCTGGTGAACATGCCCAGGCTGTGCGCCACGTTCATGACCGTCAGCCACGCCTCGGCGCTGCACTTGCCCAGGCCGATCTTGGTGCGGACGGCGGGCGCGAAGACCTCGCCGCCGCCGCCGGGAATCGAGTCGAGCCCGGCCTCCTTGAGGCGCACCATCACCCAGCGACACTTGTCGGCCAGCGTCGCGCCCGGCGGGTCGAAGAAGCTGACGAACTCGATGAACTCGGGCGGGCTGAACGCGTGCACGTGGATGTGCGGGTACCGGGCCTTGATCTCGCGCAGCAGCGTGAGGTACCAGTCGAGGGACAGGTCGGGGTTCATGCCGCCCTGCATGAGGATCTGCGTGCCGCCGATGGCCGAGAGCGCCTCGATCTTCTCGAAGAGCTGCTCGTACTCGAGCGTGTACGCCTCGGGGTCGCCCTGGCGTCGGTAGAAGGCACAGAAGGTGCACCGGGCGGTGCAGACATTGGTGTAGTTGATGTTGCGGTCGATGACGTATGTGCGGACGCTGGCGCCGTGGACCGCGCGGCAGCGGGCGTCCGCCCAGCGCCCCAGCGTGTTCGTCTGCGCATTGGTCAGCAGCCCGAGGCCCTGCTCGGGGCTCAGGCGGGCCTCGCCCCGGACGACGGCGGCGAGCAGACCGGCGTCGAGCGCGTCGTGCTCGGGGTGCTCTTGCGGCGGGGTGTAGATGGTCATCCTGGACCTCGTCGAGTCTGGCCTGGGGACCACGCCCCGGCTTCGGAACTTTCAAGAATCATTGAAAGGATAGCCGTGGGCGGGCCAGGGGGCGAGTGGGGGGGGCGTTGGGGAAGGGGCGACGCCCGATCAGGGCGGTGAAGTCGCCCCGGCCTCGCGCAGATCCTGGGCGACCCCCTCCAGGCGGTCCTGACCACCCTTGTCGAGCAGGCTGACCACGACCGCGACGGCAAAGCCGACGAGGAACGAGGGCAGCAGGACGTCAAGCGAGCCGAGGTACCCGACCATGTCGTCCTGGCCGAGCCCCTCGAGGATGGGCGGCGCCGCGAACTTGAAGAACGGCACGCACAGGAAGCCCGCGACCATGGCGCACTTGGCGCCCATCGCCGTAAGCCGGGACCAGAACAGACTCAGGATCATCACCGGGCAGAAGGTGGCGGCGATGCCAGACCAGCCGAAGATGATGGTCCAGAACACCGGGGTGTTCTTGTCGTAGAGCAGCAGCCCAAGGCCCACCCCGAACGCGGCGAGCGCGAGCAGGAACGTCACCTTCTTGGACAGCGACACGAGCTTCTCGTCGGGCATCTCCGGGTGACGCGATTTCTGCCAGTAGTCGCGGACCGCGGCGGACGAGGCGACGACCAGCAGCGAGTCGATGGTGGACATGATCGCCGACAAGACCATCGCGATGAACACGCCCGCCAAAAAGCTCGGCAGGAGCGTCTCCGACATGTAGGGGAGGATGTCGTCCTGGCTTCCCCCGATCTGGGCTTTGGTGTAGAGCCCGCGCCCGACGATGCCCACGAGGACAGCGCCCGAATCGGCGAAGATCGTCCAGAGCAGGGCGACGGCGGCGCCCTTGTTGATTTCCCTCTCGGATCGCAGCGAGATGAAGCGGACGAAGACCTGGGGCGAGCCCCAGAACCCGATGCCGATGGCGACCAGACCCACGATCGAGACGATCGCGCCGGCGGTCCAGCCGCCGGTGGACGGGGTGACGGCCTTGGTGACTGGGTCGGCCGGGCCCGGGCCGTGCAGGCTGAGCAGGTGCGGGTCGATGGCGCGGAGCGAGTCGAGCAGGTTGGTTACGCCCGTGTACTCGAGAAAGCCGATGACGGGCAGGGCGACGAGTCCGAGGAACATGAGCGAGCCCTGGAAGACGTCCGACCAGACGACGGCGGTGAACCCGCCCTGTGTGATGTAGATCATCACCACGGCGAACCCGACCGCGGCGCCGATGTAGTGGTCCTTGCCGTGCAGGAGGCTCCCGTCGGCGAAGTACGAGTTGTAGGCGTCGCCGAAGTACGAGTGGAACGCGCCCCCGGTCGCGAAGACCTGGGTGCCCGCGTAGATCGCGACGAAGAACACGAGCGAGCCGGCGGCGATCAGGCGGAGCCAGTGCCCGTTGTCACGCAGACGCGACTCCAGATAGTCAGGAACGGTGATCGAGTCGTACTTGTCGGTGAGGCGTTTGAACCGGCGGGACATGATGAGCCACGCGCCGCCCACGCCCAGCATCTCGCCCACGACGACCCAGAACGCGTTGACGCCGACGGCGTAGCCCATGCCGGTGAGCCCGAGCAGGAGCCAGGCGGATTCGCCGGTCGCGCGTGCCGAGAACGCGACGTTGATGAAGCCAAGGCGCTTGCCCGCGGCGAAGTAGTCGCGGATGTCGTGCATCCGCTTGGAGGCCACATACCCGATGGTGAGCAGGACGCCCGCGTAGATGGCGACGGCGAGCAGTTTCCAGAGCGTGTCGGCGTCGATGTCGTGCTCCCTTCGAGAGATCCCTCGGTCGGGGGGGCAGCATACAGGACGGGCGGAATCGCTTCAGGCGTGCCGGGATTCGTCGATCGAGGCGATCGTGGCGCTGAGCGTCGCGATGAGGGTCCGCGCGTCATCCTGCTCCGCGTGGATCGTCGCCTGGGCGAACGAGAGGCGGCGTCCGGCGCGGAGCACCTCGGCCTGGGCCACGAACAGTTCCCCGTCGCCCGGGGCAAGCAGACTGATCTTGTACTCGACGGTCAGCACGCCCCGGCCCTGCGGCGCGAGCGTCATGGCGGCGTACCCGCAGGCCGAGTCCCCGATCGCCGCGAGCACCGCCGCGTGGGTGTACCCGTGCTGCTGTGTCAGCGTCTGGTTCCGAGGGAGTTCGATCGTCGCGCGCCCGTCGTGGGCCTCGACGATCCGGGCGCCGATCAGCGCCATGAGGGGCTGTTGCGCGAAGCTGTCGGCCACGCGCGGATCGACGGTCTGTTCGTCAGCGTTCGCCATCGGTCCAGCGTATACCGGGGATCACGGCCTGGGGTGGCAGTTCCGGTGCACGTCCTTGAGCTGCGTCCGGTCCACGTGCGTGTAGATCTGCGTCGTCGAGATGTCGGCGTGCCCGAGCAGTTCCTGGACCGTCCGCAGGTTGGCGCCGCCGATGAGCAGGTGCGTCGCGAAGCTGTGGCGCAGGACGTGCGGGTGGACGCCAGAGAGGCCCGCGATCGCGGCGTGCTTCTTGACGATCTGCCAGACGCGGACACGCTCGATCGGGCGGGCGGAGCGCGTGAGGAAGACCCGCCCCTTGTCGCGGCGCTGCGCCGCCCGCTCGGCGGTGATCAGCAGCGGGCGGCACTCGCGGAGGTACCGCCCGAGCCACAGCTCGGCCGGGCGCCCCATCGGGACCAGGCGCTGCTTGTCGCCCTTGCCCGTGACGAGGATCGACGCGGACTCGTCCTTGACGTCGGCGAGCTGGATCGCGCCGACCTCGCTGGCGCGCAGGCCGCACGCGTACATCAGCTCCAGGATCGCCCGGTCGCGGATCCAGAGCGGCGCACCGTCACCAGCTCGCTGCGGCTCTGACGCGGCCTCGATGAGCGCGCGCAACTGCTTCGGGCTCAGGACGCCGGGGAGTTTCTTCCAGCGTGTGGGCTGGTCGAGCACGTCGGCGGCGTTGGTGCTGGCGAACCCTCGCGCGCACAGCCATCGGCAGAAGACCTTGATCGTCGCCAGGCGTCTGGCGAGTGTCGCCGAGGCGTACCCGCGGTCGCGGGTCAGGCCCTGGACGTGCGCGACGAGTGCGCGGGGCGTGACGTCTGTCGGCGAGGCGGCGCCCGCCAGGGAGAGCTCGGCGAGCATGTCCACCAGGTCGCGCTCGTAGGCCTCCATGCTCGCGGGCGCGAGGCCGCACTCGATGCGGAGGTAGACCAGGAACTCGCCCAGCACGCCGCGCAGGCCCGGGGCGATCTGCTCGCGGAGGGTGTTGACGCGCGATGGTCGGGCGGGGGGCACCCCAGGCTCATCGGCCCGTGGGGGCGGGTGTCAAAAAGGAAAAACGCCCCGGGCGGAGGGCCCGGGGCGTCTCGCGTTCGGATCAGAGGCCCGGGGTTAGCCGAGCAGCTGGAGTGCGTTCTGCGGACGCTGGTTGGCGAGCGCGAGAACGTTGGTGGAGGCGGAGACCAGGATCTGGTTCCGTGTCAGGGAGGCGGTCTCGTTGGCGAAGTCGGCGTCGCGGATGACGCTCTCTGCCGCCGCGGTGTTCTCGATCGTGACGCCCAGGCTCCGGATGGTCGCGCCGATGACGTTCTTCTGGAACGCGCCGAGGCGGCCGCGGAGGCTGGAGACCGACTCGATGGCCTCGTCAACGATCTTCTGGGCGCTGGAGAGGCCCGTGGAATCGGTGGTCGTTAGGTCGTAGGCCTTGCCACCGCCGAGGTCGTCGAGGTAGCCGAGCGCGGCGCTGCCGAGGTTGCGGACGGCCACGTTCTGGATGCCCAGCGAGACGCGGCCGGCGATGTTGACGTCCGAGGCGAGCTGGAAGTCGGCGCCGCCGCCGGTGATCGTGAAGGCGTTGACCGAGGCCAGGGTGGTGGCGGTGGTCGTGTTGAGGTTCATCTCGACGTTGAGGAAGTCGGAGTTGACGCTGAGCTCGGTGCCCTTGCCGGTGGCGAGAAGGCCGTTGATGGTCCCGCCGACGTCCTGGCCCTCGTCGCGGACGGGGTTGATGGCGTTGGCGAAGGTGGAGAGGACGGTGGTGTCGATGGTGCTGGTATCGCCGGCGGCGAAGTTGTGGATGCCGTCGCCCGCGGTGCCGCCGTCGTCAACGACCTTGACGGAGACGAACTCGTCGGAGCCGAACTCGCTCGAGCGGAGCGCGAAGCCGGTGGTGCCCGCCGAGGCGGTGACGCCGGTGATGTCGGAGAAGGTGTTGATGGCCGCGGTGATGGTCGCGAGGGTCTGGCTGGAGGTGAACTGGAGCTCGCGGGAGCCCTTGGAGCCGGAGATCTCGACGACGAACGCGGAGGTCGCGCCGCCGAGGTTCAGGGTGGCGCCGCCGAGCGAGACGTAGAGGCCGCCCTGCTGGGCGGACTGGGTGACGACGGCCTGGACGGCGAGGCTGGAGCCCTCGAACTTGGCGCCGTTGACCTTGAAGTCGGTGACGCCGGCGGCGACAGACTCGGTCTGGTAGTCGAAGCTGCCGTTGAGGAGCTTGGTCCCCTGGAAGCTGGTGGCGCCGGCGATCCGGTCGATGGTCTGGAGGATCGAGTCGATCTGGTCCTGGTTGGCGGCGACCTCGGAAGAGGACTGACCCGCCGTCGAGGCGGACGCGGTGAGCAGGCCCTGGAGCTCGGTGAGCAGGCTCGAGATCTCCTGGAGGCCGCCCTCGGCGATGTTGACGACCTGGTCGGCACGCTCGGAGTTGCCGACGGCGGCGTTGAGCGCGGTGATCTCGCCGCGGAGGTTCTCCGAGGCGATCAGGCCGGCGGGGTCGTCCTTGCCGCGGTTGATCCGCAGGCCTGTGGACAGACGCTCGAGCGAGTTGGTGAGCGAGAAGTTGTTCTGCGTCAGCACGCGCTGAGCGATGAGGGACGAGATGTTCGTATTGATGCGACTCATGTGACTGATCCTCCGTGAACGCGATGAGAGGAGTCTGGGCGTTGGCCCGTACTCGGTACTGCTCCGTCTGGGCGCCTCCCACCCGCAAGGACCGGCTCAGCCGATCCGATTCCCCGGATCCGTCCGGGGGGTTGGCATACTGCCCGCCGGGCCCATATGCCCGGCAATGCGGTCTGGATCGGCGACGCCCGGACCGCGATTCAGTCTTCGTGCCGAGAATCAATCAGAATCGGGGCGGACCCTGGCGCTCGGAACACCGGGCGCGCAAAAAAACCCCGCCGTATGGGGGCGGGGGTCTGGGTGAGAACTCGGGGACTTCTTGCCGGGTATCCAGGTCCGCGCGGTGTTACCCGAGCAGCTGCAGGACGCTTTGGGCCTGCTGGTTGGCCAGCTGGAGCACGGACGTGCCCGCGGTCTGGAGGATCTGTGCCCGGGTGAGCTGGCTGGTCTCGGCGGCGAAGTCCGCGTCCATGATCTGCGAGCGGCTTGCGGTCAGGTTCTCGAACTGGGCCTGGAGGCTCCGGACGTTTGTGTCCAGGACGTTGCGTTCGAACGCGCCCAGGCGCCCGCGGGTGCTCGAGACCTCGTCGATCGCCTTCTCGAGGATGTCGTTGGCGGCGGTGAAGTCCTTGCGGTCGGCGCTGGACTCGAGCGAGTTGGTCTGGCCGAACCTGAGGCTCGAGAGGTACTGGACGGCGCCGTTGATATAGGACGCGCCGAGGTTGGACGCGGACATCGAGGCGATGCCGATGTTGGACTGCTGGAGCGCGGTGATGTCTTGGCCGAGCTGGAAGAGCGCTCCGCCGCCGGTGATGTGGAAGGTTGACGCGGCGCTGGCGGGGGAGATGGCGAACGTCTCGTCGAGGAGGAGCTCGAGGCTGAGGTTCGTCTCGCTGAGCGAGACGTTGAGCCCGTCGCCGCTGGCGAGCGATCCGTTGACGAGTGCCTGGACATCGCGCCCATCGTCGCGGGTGGCCGAGACAAGGGTGGTCCCGATGCCGGCCCAGGGGAAGCCGGCGGTCGTGTCGGGGTAGTCGGCGTTGCCGTCGAGCTTGTAGATGGCGAAGGGCGTGTCGGCGGGGTCGGGCCCGCCGCGGCGCTGGACGCTGACGAACGAGTCGGAGCCGTAGTCCACGGAGCGGAAAACAACGCCCGAGTTGGCGTTGCCGTTGATGAGTGCGGCCTCAACGCCGGTCTGGCCCGAGCGTGCGTTGACGCTGGAGACGACCTGGGCGAGTGAGAGGCCGGACTCGAAGCTGAGCTCGGTGACACCGCGGGCGCCGGTGATCTGCAGGGTGGTGGCGGAGATGAGGACGCCGTCGGGCAGGGCGCCGGCGTTGTCGCCGTTGAGGAAGAGGGCGCCCTTCTGTGCCGAGGCGATGACGTCCACATCGACCTGGAGGGAGTTAGAGCCGACGAAGCTTGCGCCGAGGACGCTCGCGGTGCGGATCTCGCTGGAGACGAGGCCGCTGGTGACGTAGTCGAGCGAGCCGTCGATGAGGCGTAGGCCACCGAAGCTGGCGGTGTTGCTGATGCGTGTGATGGACTCGATGGCAGAGTCGATCTGATTCTGGTTGGCCTCGATCTCCTCGTCGGAGATTGCGCCGGAGTTCGCGGCCTCGACCATCAGCCCCTTGATGGAGTTGAGCAGGTCTGAGATCTCGGTGAGAGCGCTCTCCGTGGTCGCGATGACCGAGCTCGCCCTCTCCGAGTTCTTGATCGCCTGCTCGATGCCGGCGATGTCGGTGCCGATGCGTTCTGAGATGATCAGGCCCGCGGGATCGTCCTTGCCGCGGTTGATGCGGAGGCCGGTCGAGAGGCGTTCCAGGCGTAGCTCGAGCTCCTGGTTGGAGCGCGAGAGGTTCGCTTGGGCGATCAGGCTCGGGATGTTGGTATTGATTCTCGCCATGGCAATCCTCCGTGATTGCGTGGTTCGGCGTCCCCCGCCTTGGCTCCTCCGCGCGGGGGCGTTCGTCCGTTGATTCCGGTCGTTGCTCGTGTATCAGGGTGCGGCCTATCCGGCGCCGCGCATCCCCTCCGTTCGTCCGTTGGTCGAGTTCTGTGCCTTCGCGCCGTTTGCAACGCGGGGCGTCGGGGCGTCCTCGGCGGGCCTGCCGGCGGTGAGGCGCTCGGCGTTGGCGCGGCTGGCGTTGCGTGCCGGTCCGGGCCTGATCTTTTGCGTGATCTCCTCGATCGCGCCGCCCGCGATCCGGGAGGCCTGCTCGTTCTCCCGCGAGATCGCGTCGTACACCTCCTTGCGGTGGACGGCGATGCGGGTGGGCGCGGTGATCCCGAGGCGCACCTTGTCGCCCCGTATGTCGACGACGGTGATCTCGATGTCATCGCCGATCATGATTGTTTCGTCGCGCTGCCGTGAGAGCACCAGCATTGCGTCTGCTCCTTCGCTACCGGCTCCGAGTGCCGGGGCTTCCGTGCCCCGCGGCCGGTCCGAGTTCCACTCCCGCCACCGACTGTCCCCGCGGCCTTGCGTGCGCACCGACACCCGATGGCGCCGACGGGCCGAACACACCGCGGACGACCGGCGACCGCCTGCTAGGCGGACGCCGCCTTCGCGCCAACCTTCATCAACGGGTGGCGCGTCGTCCATCGCTTCTCGGCGAGCACCATCTGCTCGCCGATCTTGCCGAGCGTGTTGATCACCAGAGGCCCCTGGAGGTTGCCGGTGAGCTGCTGCTCGATCTTGTTGACGATCACGAAGACCTGGGCGTCCTCGAGCTGTTCGAGTCCAAGGCCTTCCATCTGCTCTGGGCGGATGGGGGCCGAGTACTCGGGCTCGAAGAGCGTGGGGTCCGTGACAACGAAGGCGAGTGACGGCTCGTCCAGGCTCTGGAGCCAGAAAAAGCACGCGTCGTCGCCGGGCTGCAACAGACACCATCGCGTCATGCCCGGGAATCCGAGCACGCCCTTCGGGAAGGTGATCGCGCGGTCCTCCGCGATCTCGATCACCCCAAAGCGTGTGGTCCGCACGTCCATGTGTGCGCTCCGATCCTTCCGGCCACCACGTGGGATCGACGACCCGGCGATCCACGCCGGTCGACGTCCTGTCCATGCCCCGACCCGGCCGATGGGGCCGAGGCTCGTTCGATCCAATCCCGTCTGCCCCGGGCTCTCGCCCGGGGACGGTCTACAGGTAGTTCAGCAGCGAGAGCTGGCTGAGCCCGGCGGTGATCTGCAGCGTCGCGGCCAGCTGCGTCTGGAGCAGGCTCAGGCGGGTCGCCGCCTGCGCGTAGTCCGTGTCCTGCAGCCTCGACTTGAGCGACTGGTCCAGGAGCACGCGGTCCTCTTCTCGAACGGTCTCGTCCCCGACTCGCCGGGCGTAGCCCCCGACAGTGCCGTGTGTCTCGATCAGACGGTCCGACGCCGCCTCGATCTTCTCACTCGCAAACTGGATGCCAGAGATGTCGTTGTTCAGCAATGCGTCCCGCAGATCGATCAGATGCGTGAACAGGTTGTCCACGCGGACTTTCGCAACGTCGCCCGAGTACAGGACGTCGCCCGAAGGATCCAGCTCGCCCTTGAGCAGGCCGAGGTGCTGGGCGGCCAGCGAGTTGTTCTTGCGCTGCACGCCCATGTTCCCGCCGATCGCGGGGTCCTGGGCGAACATCAGCCCGTTGCGGTCCGTCGGCAGCGAGGCGTCGAAGTCGGTGGTGGATCGCCCGGCGGCGGTGAGGGCGGCGTCGGCCTGGCTGTTGATCGCCGTCAGCAGCGAGCCAACATTGGCGGTGTCTGCGGGCGACAGGTCGATGTCGATCTCGAAGCCGTCGCCGAGCGTGATGGTGAAGTCCACGTTGAGGGCCGGGTCGAGCAGGCCCGTGACCGGGTCGGTCCGCCCGGAGAGGACCTCGACGCCCCGCCCGTCGTTGAACTCGCTCAGTGGCGTGGAGCTCATGTAGGTGCGGATGCCCAGTGCGGTCGCGGACGCGGTCCCGTCGTCCACGTCGGTGATGGACATGGCCCGGTCGGCGCCGCCCGCGATGTCGGTGACGACGCTGATGCCCCGCCCGTCGTCGGAGAGGACGACGCGCGTGCCCGGGACGCTCGCCTCGATCGCCGAGCGGATGTCGGCCAGCGTGGTCGCGCCGGACAGGTCCACGTTCACGCTCCGGGCGTTGTTGGAGACCGTGATCTCGCCCAGCGGCGGGGTGATGCCCTGGAGCGAGGCGATGCTCGAGGTCCACGCGACCCTGGGGTCGAGCGACGCGCCGGCCGGGTTCCCGGCGTCGAAGGCGGTGGGGGGGTCGAACACGAGGCCCAGGTCCGAGCCCGCGGTCCCGCCGACGGGGTCGGAGAAGGTGAGCGAGCCGGCGGGGACGTCGATGGTGATCGAGTCGCCGCTGATCGAGACGCCCCCGGGCCCGAGGACGCTGACGCCGTTGTCGGTCTCGTACTGGCGGATGGCGGCGGTGATCGCGTCGGCGGCGTCACCGATGGTGTCGGCCTGCGAGAGATCCACGCTTGCGGTGGGCCCGGCGTTGAACGCGAAATCGAACGTCCCGCGCTGGATGCCCAGGCCGTTGGCGCCCCGCAGGTCGTCGAGACGTGTGCCGGGCGTGAGATCGGGGTCCAGATCGACCGAGCCGACGACGCGGTCGGAGACGTTGCCGATCACGGTGTCGCCGCCGAGTGTGACCGGGACGGTGGATCCGAGGCCCAGGTCGGTGAGCAGGCCCCCGAGCCCGCCCAGGTAGCGGTAGGCGCCGCCGACGTTCTCGACGGGGGGCGAGCCGGGGCGTGTGCCGCCGAAGACATGCCCGACGAGCGATTCCTGGTTGGAGAGGCGGAGCAGCGAGGCGATCATCGAGTCCACGACGCTCGCCTGTGTGCGGCGTTCGGACTCGGACGCTGTCGAGTCGATCTGCGACGACGCCAGGCTCTTGGCCTCGTTGACCAGGTCCTGGATCTCGCCCAGCGTCGAGTCGAGCACGTCGAGCGAGCCGGCGGCGAAGCCCAGGTTCCGCAGCTTCTGGTCCGAGCGCTCCAGACGCCCGTCGAGCGACGAGATGGTCGCGGCCCGGATGGGGTCGTCGCTGAAGCGCCCGATCGAGACGCCCGTCGAGAGCTGGCGTGTGACGTTGAACAGCTCGATATTCGTCCGCCCCATCATCGCGAGCGATGTCCGGTTGCGGAGCATCAGGGGGACGCGGCCGATGTTGGCGGGGAAGCTGCCCATTACACGAGATCCTGGAGCTGGGTGAGCATCTCGTTGGCGATCTGGATGAGCTTGGCGGCGCCGTTGTACGCCTGCTGGTACATGATCAGGTTCACCGACTCCTCGTCGGCGTCCACGCCAGAGACCGAGTCACGCTGGGCCTGGAGGCTCTCGCGGATGAAGCCGGCGCTGATCGCCTCGGACTCCGCGGCGGAAGTCTGCGTGCCCACGTGCTGGACGTGGTTGAGCCAGAACTTCTCGAACCCGAGCCCGCCGAAGGCCTGGACCGGGTAGTCGCGGAGGTCGGCCAGCGCCAGGGCGTTGGCGTTCTCGACGAAGTTGCCGTTGACGCTCCGCCCGAGCATGACCTTGGTCGGGTCGTCGCGCAGCGCCTGGCGGACGGCGATGTCCGCCGAGTCCTCGCCGGTGAAGAAGCTGTTGACGCCCATGACGCCCAGGATGTTCGACGAGTCGTCGGCGAACGAGAACTCGTAGCCCGAATCGGACGTGATCGAGAGCTTGCCCTCGGCGTCCCACGAGGCGTTGACGCCCTGGATCGCGTCGATCGCGGCGCGGATCTCCTCGGGCGTCGTGTCGTCGCCCGTCCCGGGCAGGCCCGCGTCGGTGATGCCGTCGAGGTCCACCTCGATCTGCGTCCGCCCGGTCGCGCCGGTCTGGGTGTTGGTCCACTCGACGTAGAACGAGCCGTTGGAGGCCTGGAAGGGCAGGTCGGCGAACGCCTCGTTGTTGGGGTCGTTGATCGCCTGGGTCCGCGAGGTTGCACCGACGCGGAGGTTCGAGAGGGTCTGCGTGAGCTGGCTCGCGTTGCGACCGGTCGCGTGCAGCGAGTTGACGTGGAAGATGAGCTGAGACGAGAGTTTGTCGAGGCGGTCGATGGTCTCGTCGATCGAGTCGTTGCGGCTGGCAAGGAGCCCGCCGATCGAGCCCTCGCGGACGTCCAGGGGCTCGCGGTCGGCCGCGACGAGCACCTCGACGCTCACCTGCCCGGTGTCCTGGTCGGTGACGCGCCGGACGTCGAGCCCGCGGCTGACCCCGCCGAGCACGATCGGGGTCGATCCGACAAGGATGTCAAGGTTCCCCTGCGGGTCCTCGACGGTGGTGATGTCCATGAAGCCAGAGAGCTCGGTGATGAGCATGTCGCGCTGGTCGCGGAGCGAACTGGCGGTGCCGCCCGCGCCCTCGAACTGCTGGATCTCGGTGTTGAGCGAGGCGATCTCGTCGAGCACGGCGTCGGCGCGGAGCACGCTCGCGTCGATCTCGTCCTCGATCTGGCGGCGCAGTTGGCCCATATCCGAGCGGAGCGACTTGATAAACCCCGCGAGCTTGTCGGCCTGCTCGACCACGCCCGCGGGCGTGCCCGCGAGGTTGGCGATCTCCGACCAGGCGTTGAAGAACCCGGAAAGCTCGCTCGACAGGTCGTAGCCCGAGAGCTCGTTCATGAGCCCCTCGAGCTGCGAGGTGATGTTGAACCGGGTTGTCTTGGCGGCCTCGTCCGAGACACCGCCCCAGAGCCGGCGCTGGATCGCCTCGTTGATCTGGCGACGGACGCCCGAGACCTCGACACCCTGGCCGATCAGGAACCTGCCGTGCTGGCGTGACTGGATGGGCGAGAGCGAGGCGAGCTGGCGCGTGTACCCCGGGGTCGCGATGTTGGCCAGGTTCTGGCCCGCGACCTGGATCCCGATCTGGCTCGTCGTGAGCGCCGACCGGGCGATGTACATGGCGGAGGTCAGGCTCATTGCTTCACGTCCAGGGCGCTGACGACGGCGGAGGCGTCGCCCACCCGCCCGTCACGCCCGTAAGCCCCCGTCTGTGAGAGCTTGGCCGCCACCTGGCGGATCAGGCCCTCCATGTGCGACGCGAGAGACTCGGCCGCCCGGGCGAGGGTCGCCTGCTCCGTGCGCACGGTCTGGATCAGCGTCCTGAGGCGCCCGCCCAGCTCGAGCAGGCGATCGCGGCGCGGGCCCTCGAGTCGCTGTGCGATCTGGGCGATCGTGGTGCGCTTGGATTCCTTGTCGCCCTCGCCGAGCAGCGCCCGGCGTTCGTCTTCCAGCGCGGCGATCGATTCGAGGATGTCGGCGCACGCCTCCAGGCTCAGGCCGAGGCGGACGGTGTCGGCGCTGGTGAGCGCGGCGCGGTGCTCGCCCAGGGCGACGAGCATCGCCTCGTGGCGATCGACCAGCTCGCCGACGATCGCCTCGACGCGTGCGAGTGCGGAGTCTTCGATCTCAGAGCTGCGTGTGATCGCGGGCATGTGGCCCTCCTTGGCCTACGCCGACTGGCGCGGGATCGGCGCCCGATTGCTTGAGCACGCCGCGTGCCACCCGCTCGACGAGCGGGAACTTCGCGTGCCGCACGATGTCCTGCGCAAGACGTGCGTCCTGGAGCGCACGAAACTGCTTCTCGGCGGGCGTGGGCTCGAAGGGGGGCGCCGCCTGGTTCGTCTCGCGGAGCTGGGCGAGGATGGGCTGCACGAGCGTGATCGCGACGAGCGACTCGGCCGACTCGCGTGCGATCTGCTCGGGCGTCCGGCTCGCGTCGCCGGCCCGGGCCTTGTTGAGGACCGCCGAGAAGCTGTCCTGGGAACGCGAGAGGGCGCCGCCGGGCCCGAGCGCGTCGAGCGCCGGGGCAGAGAGCGCACCGATCATGCCGGTCGCCGGGCTCATTCGATCACCAGCCTCGCGTGCAGCTTGCCCGCCCTGTGGAGCATCTGGAAGATCTGGATCTGGTCCTTGGGCGGGACGGCCAGCTGGTTGAGGGCGGCGAGCAGGTCGCCGATCCGGGCCAGCTCGCGGTCCGGGCCGTCGGTCGTCACGTCCGCCCAGCGCTGCGTCCGGACGACGGGCTGATCCGGCGAGGGGACCGGGGGCGGGACCGTGGTCGTGATGGTCAGGTCCTTGTGGGTGATGACGGCGGGCGAGATGCGCACATCGCCGGTCACCAGGATGTTGCCGGTCCTTGTGTTGCAGATGACCTGGGCGGGCAGGCCCAGCCGGGAGATGCTCACCGGGGCGTTCATGACGTCGCCGATGAAGCCGGCCGGGGCGCCCCGCTCTGCGTCGGGCACCTTGACACGGATGGTCCGCTCGTCGATGACGTCGGCGATCCGGTCGGTCAGGGTGCGGGCTGTGAGCAGGTACTCGTCGTTGATGGCGCCCGCGACCTCGCTGGCCGCACGCCAGCCGGCAAAATCGGGGTGGATGACGATCTCGAAGTGGGTCCGGATGTCCGGGGTGGTGTCGATGTCCTTGGCGATGTAGGCGCCGTCGATCACGACGCCGGAGGTCGGGTGCTCCTCGTCCTCGACGACGACGCGTCCCGATGCGAAGGCCCAGACCTCGGAGCCCGGGAACGGGGCGGTCAGCGGGGCGACGTACAGGCGCCCGCCCTCGAGGCTCGAGGCCGAGTGCAGGACGTTGACGTGCGCGTTGAACTGGTCGTTGGCCTTGGCGCCCTCTGGGGGGACGTCGCAGGTGACCATGACAAGGGCGACCGAGCGGGCCTTGGCGAGTTCTTCGAGGTCGGGGATGGGGTTGCCGTTGCGCCGCAGGACCTCGGCCAGGGGGCGGGCGATCGCCAGCTCCTTGCCAGAGTCGCCCGATCCGTCGAGACCGATGACCAGCCCCAGGCCCTGGAGGACCGAGGCGCCCTGGCCCTTGATGTTGGCGATGTCGGCGACCTTCTCTTGGGCGGGCGCACACGACGCAGCAAGAAGCGCAAGGGCGGCTGGGATGAGGGTGCGAAGTCTGCGCATGGTGGGTCTCCGGGCGTGGGGACGCAACGCGGATGCCAGACGGGCGTGCATCCCGAGCCGGTCGTGTCTGGCACGCGGGTTGTGTAGTGCTGGGCGGGGAGGATCCCCCGGAGGCCTCGGATGAACTACGGCTTGCAGATCTCCGCGTCGGGGGCGCTCACAAGCCTCTACCGCCAGGACGTGCTGACCAACAACCTGGCGAACCTGGAGACGGCGGGGTACAAGCCCGACGTGCCCGCGACGATGCAGCGCGACCCGGCCCGGTTCGAGGATGGCCTGCTGCACATGGCGAGCGATCCCATGATCGAACGCCTCGGCGCCGGCGTGTTCGCGGCGCCCAACCGCGTCGCCTTCGCCCAGGGCACGCTCGACGCGACCGGGCGCGAGCTGGATATGGCGATCGAGGGCGAGGGGTTCTTCGTCCTGCTCGAGCGCCAGGCCGACGGCGGGGTCGTCCAGCGGCTCACACGCGACGGGCGGTTCGAGCTCGACAGCCGGGGGCGCCTGGTCTCGGCGACGACCGGCATGCCCGTGCTCGACACCGCGAACGCTCCGATCCACGTCCGGGGGGAGGGAAAGGTGGGCGTCGCGGTCGATGGCTCGCTGACCCAGGACGGCCAGGTATTCGCGCGCTTGCAGCTCGTGGACGTGCCCGACAAGACCACGCTCAAGAAGCTCGGGGCGAGCCTGTTCGCGCCCAGCAACGCCGCGTCCGCGAGCTACCAGCCCATCGACGGGCGGATCCGCCAGGGGGTGCTGGAAGGGTCTGCGGTCAACGAGGTCGAGGCATTGATGGCGGTGACCAGCGCCTCGCGGGCGGTGCAGACGAACATCGGGATGATCACGTACCACGACCGGATGATGGAGCGGGCGATCAACACGTTCGCACGCATCGCCTGACCAGGAGCTTCATTCGCATGGCCGTCATCGCACTCCAGTCCGCGTCCTCGGGCCTCAACGCCCTGAGCACCAAGCTCGACGTCATCGCCAACAACCTGGCGAACATCGAGACGACCGGGTTCAAGGCCTCGCGGGTCAACTTCCAGGACCAGATGTACATCGAGCGGATGCAGCCGGGCGTGGAGAACGCCAACGGCGACCAGCGCCCGACCGGGCTGTACGTCGGGCTGGGCGTGAAGGTCTCGGGAACCCAGGCGAACTTCGACCAGGGGGCGCCGATCGTCACCAACCGGTCGCTGGACCTGACGATCGACGGCTCGGGCTTCTTCCAGGTCACGGTCGAGGACGGGCTCGCGGGCGACGGCGTCGCGTACACACGGTACGGCGCGTTCGCGCTGACTGCCGAGGGCGAGCTGGTGCTCGCGACCGACCAGGGCAGGCGCCTGGACCCGGGCGCGACGATCCCGACGGACGCGACGGCGGTCGAGATCGACCAGGAGGGGCGTGTGCTCGCGATGATCCCGGGCGCGATCGAGCCCCAGGAGGTCGGGCAGCTGCAGATCGCGACATTTGTGAACCCCGCGGGCCTGCGCCAGGTGGGCGAGAACCTGTGGGTTGAGTCGGCGGCGTCGGGGCCGGCGAGCGTGGGCAACCCGGCCGAGGACCAGCGGGGGCGGATCCGCCAGGGCCAGCTCGAGGGCTCGAACGTGGACCCGACGCGCGAGCTGGTCGAGCTGATCCGCACGCAGCGGGCCTTCGAGATGAACTCGCAGTCGATCCGTGCGGCGGACGAGGCGCTGCAGACGGTGGCTCAGCTGAGGCGGTAACAACGGGGGCGGCGGCGGAGCCGGCCCGCCCGTATAGGAAGGTACGCGATGACAAAGGGCAGGATGCTTCTCGGACTCATCGCGCTGGCGCTGGGAAGCGGCGCGGCGCTGGGCGACAAGATCGAGCTGAGGACCGCGGCGCGCGTCGAGGCGGCCCGCGGCGTGACGATCGGCGACGTCGCCCGGCTGGAGGGGCCCAACGCTCAGCGCATCGGGAGCGTCGTGCTTCTGGCGCCGGGCAAGATGAACATCGGGGACCCTGTCGCGATCGATGTCGGGCAGGTCCGCGAGGCGCTCGACGCGCACGGCGTGAACTGGGCGCTGCTGAGCCTGCGGGGCGGGCGGTGCGACCTGTTGCCCGCGGCCGCGGTGGCGCCGGCCACGACCCCGGCGCCCGGGGGGGAGCTGGTCGATACGCACGTGCCGAGCGTGCGCACGGTCGTGGAGCGTCGCCTGCGTGAGACGTTCGGCGTGAGCGACGAGGGCCGGATCAGGATCCGCTTTGACGAGCGGGACGCGGAGCTTCTGGGCCTGGCGCTGGCCGACGGCGGGGCAGGGCCGCTGCTTGTCGAGGCGCACACGACGGGCGCCTCGTCGCGCGTGC
Source organism: Phycisphaerales bacterium (assembly GCA_029260515.1). GTDB lineage: Bacteria > Planctomycetota > Phycisphaerae > Phycisphaerales > UBA1924 > JAJRXR01. The sequence goes on from JAJDDC010000060.1 coordinate 192,669, forward strand.
CGATGTCGGTGAGTGTGTACCGGGGCGACAGCCTGATCGAATCGCGCCATATCCGTGTGGACGTGCAGATCGAGCGGGAGGTGTGCGTGGTGCGCGCGCCGGTGGAGCGCCGGTCGTCGATCGGGGCGACGGACGTCGTGGTCGAGCGTCGGTGGCTGACGCCGGACATCGTGCCCGCGACGCTGGACGAGTGCGTGGGGGCGGAGGCCAAGTCGCGGCTTGATGTCGGGCAGACGCTGACGCAGTCGCACGTTGTTCCCCCGATCGTGGTGAGCCGGGGCGAGCAGGTGATGGTGCACTACCTGTCGGGGCCGGTGATCCTCAAGACAAAGGCGCGGGCGCTCGAGGACGGGAGGGTCGGCGAGCGGATCAGGCTGGAGGTGATCGGGTCCAAGCGGCGCCTCGAGGCGCGGGTGGACGCGCCCGGGCGCGCGGTCGTCCGCAACGAGCCGATGACACCGGGCGTGCTGGAGGATCCTGGGACGGACGCCCCGGCGGTGGGGGCGTTGGGTGGCGGCGCGGCGCCCGCGACCGGCGTTCGCGTCACACGATCGGAATGACGCGGGCATCCCGCGGCGGAGACTGATATGACACGGCTGACACAGACAACTCTTGCGCTCGCGGCGTGCGTGCTGGCATCGCCCTCGATGGCGCAGAGCCTCTACCAGCGGGACACGGGCGTGCGCGTCGATGCGACGGGAGAACCCGACCCGCAGGCGGACCTGCGGGCCAAGAGCATGTTTTATTTCGAGCCCCCCGAGCCGCGGAAGTTCGTCAAGCACGACATCATCACGATCATCGTGGACGAGTCGAGCAGGCAGGAGTCGAGCCAGTCGCTGGACACGAAGAAGCAGTACGACACGAGCGCATCGGTCAACGCGTTGATCGACCCCTTGCAGCTGCTCGAGCTGCGATTGGCCCAGGGGAATCTGAGCAACGTGGACCTGATCGACCTGCAGGCGGACCGCGACTTCAAGGGCGAGGGCGACTACGAGCGTGAGGACCGGTTCAGCGCGCGCATCTCGGCACGCGTGATCGAGGTCAAGCCCAACGGGACGCTGCTCGTCGAGGCCAAGACATTCATCAAGACCGACGAGGAGGAGCAGACGCTCGTCCTGTCCGGCCTCGCACGCCCCGATGACGTGACGAACCAGAACACCGTCCGCTCGAGCCAGCTGGCGAACCTGGCGGTGATCCGCAAGAACGAGGGGCAGGTCGCGGACTCGGCCAAGAAGGGCGTCATCACGCGGGTGCTCGACGCGCTGTTCGCGTTCTGAAGGCGGGAGTTCGGCAGATCGGCAGGTCGCGAGGTCGGGGTGGGATCAGACCGGGTCGATCGAGTCGCGTGTCAGCCCGGTGCGGGGCGCGTCGCCCGTGTTGACGACGCCCGCGGGCTCGAAGAGCAGGATCGAGCACTCCTGATCGGCGACCGGGCGGTGCTCGACGCCTCTGGGCACGACGACCAGCTCGCCCTCGCGGACCTGGACCGAGCGGCCGCGGTAGTGCATCGTGAACGAGCCGTCGAGCACGAGGAACAGCTCGTCGGCGTCGTCGTGCTTGTGCCAGACGAACTCGCCCTTGATCTTGGCGAGCTTGACCTCCTGGGCGTTGAGGCCCGCGAGCAGGCGTGGGCGCCAGTGGTCGTTGATGAGCGCGAGCTTGTCGCGGAGGTTGATGGGGTCGGTCATGGTCGCAGGGTAGGGCGGCGCTACGGGCAGCCGGCTCCGAAGGCGGAGAGGAACGCGAGCACATCGCTGAAGTCGAGGACGCCGAAGGGCAGGGCGAGGTCCGCCTCGGAGCACGGGTCGGGCTCGGGGGCGCTGGCGAGCTTGAGCATGTACACGATGGACTCGCCGTTCTCGTACTGGTCCGCGGGCGACCAGTCCGTGTCGGCGGCAAAGGTCATCGTCGGGTTCTGGTAGGACGCTTTGATCTGGTCGGTCGGGCCGCCGGCGAAGCTGTAGTCGCCCGGGGCGTCCGGCAGCGAGGTCATCGAGGACGAGAACGCGCCCGAGGGGCGTTTGATGCTCAGCAAGAAGCTGTCGTCGCTGTTGGAGATGTTGAACGTCAGCGTGTCGGTCTCGATGAAGTAGATGATCGTCGCGCTGGCGTTGGACGGGTCGAGCGTGCGCGGGGGCTCTGGGTTCAGGCTCAGGTCGGTGGCGTGGGCCTCGAAGTCGGCGACGGCGAACGCGACGAAGACCCCGGTCGAGGCGATGGGCCGGGCGGTGGTGCTGAAGACGAACGAGGCGGTCACGCCGGCGCGGTCGGGGGTAATGCCGCCGAAGTCACCGGGCTCGGGCGTGATGAAGAGCTCGAACGGGTGGGCGATCATCGAGGCGTCGAGCTCGAGCCACTGGGCGTGGGCGCTGGAGGCGAGGACCGCGGTCGCGAGGGCGGGTGTGAGGATGGAACGCATCTGGTGTCTCCGCTGGAGGTCTCGGGGCGCAGTGTACCGGTGGGGGCAGGTTGTCAGAAGGGCGCCGGCGCAACGAAGCGGCCACGCCCTGGTGGGCGTGGCCGCGGTTGTGAGGCAGGTACGTCGCCGGCGTGTTACGGGCAGCCGTCGCCGAAGAACGTGAGGAAGGCGAAGACGTCGGTGAAGTCGAGGACGCCGAAATCGACGTCGAGGTCGGCGTCGACGCCCTTGTTGGCGAAGGCCTCGAGGAAGGCGAGCACGTCGTCGAAGTTGAGCAGGCCCCTTGGGTCGGCGAGGTCGGCGGGGTTGCAGCGCCCGTCGCTCGTGCCCTGGAACTCGAACGCGCCCATGTCCACGACGCGGGCGCCCTGGGCGATGCCGGTATCCACGGCGCCCGTGTCGTCGAGCACGCGGGTGTTGCGGGCGTTGTCGAGGTCGCTAAGGTCGGTCGCGGTGAGCGCTGGGGTGTCGCCGGCGTCGATGCACGGCGAGTTGAGCGCGAGGCTCAGGTCGTTGTCGTCGAAGGTGTCGGGGTCGTTGTCGCCGCCGTTGATGTCGGAGAACCGGGGGTACTGGGCGATGTTGCCGCCGTCGTCGATCACGCCGAAGCCCGGGACGCCGCCCTCGAGGCAAGAGTGCGCGAGGAAGGCGTCACCAAAGAAGTTGTCGACGGCCATCTGGTTGGGCTCGTTGTCCCACATGATGGTGTTGACGACGACAAAGGGGTCGAAGGCTCCGAAGTCATCCTGGGGGGAGGCGTACAGGCCGCCGCCGTCGCCGCCGTACTCGGGGTCCTGGCCGGGATTGAAGGGGTCGTAGGACTCGTTGTGCGCGAAGGTGGAGTTCGCGACGAGGACGCCGGCGCCTCGGATGGTGGCGCCGCCGCCGAAGCCCTCGCAGGAGTTGCCGTCGAAGACGCAGTTGACGACGTTGCCGGTGGGCGGGAGTGGCGGGCCGCCACGGACGAGGAAGACTTCGCCGCCGTCGAGGTAGAGCCCGCCGCCGTCGAATCGGGCGAAGTTGTTGAAGAAGGAAGAGCGGGACACGTTTGTGAAGCCTCTCACGGCGTAGACGGCGCCGCCATCCCCGGAGCCGCCGCGTCCCAGGTTGTTCGACTGCGCGGTGTTCTCGGTGAACACGCATTCGGTGGTGTCGAGATCGGTCTGGAGCGTGGAGATGGCGCCGCCGTTGCCGTTGGTCGCGTTGTGGGTGAACGAGCACCTGGCGATGGAGGCGGAGCCGGAGAGCTGGGCGTATGCGCCGCCGCCTCCTGCGCCCTCGAGTCCTCGGAGGTCGGCGCCGCCGCCGGCGCCCTCGGCGTCGTCGAGGCAGCAGTCGCCGAAGCCCTCGGCGTAGTTGCCGTAGAAATCGCAGCCGACGAGGCCGGGCGAGCCGGCGTAGGCGTAGATGGAGCCGCCCTCGCGGGCGTAGCCGTTGCCGAAGATGCAGAACCTGATCAGGGGCGAGGAGAAGAGGCTGAAGATGTGCCCGCCGAGCGTGGCCTGGGCGCCGCCGGTCCGTCCGCCGGAGCGCAGGTCGCCGAAGAACGAGTCGGTGATCAGGACACTCTCGCGGGTGTCGATGAACATGTTGCCGCCGAAGTCATTGGCTTCCGCGTAGCCGAAGCGGCAGTCGAAGATCTCGGCGCTGCCGCCGTCGTCGATGTAGATGGATCCGCCCGACCCGGGGTCGGCGTAGCACCCGTAGAACTCGCAGCCGTTGACATCGACCACGGCGCCGGAGCCGATGTACATCGCGCCGCCTCCGAGGGCGGCGTACACATCCTGGAAGTCGCAGCCGAGGAACGCGGGGGAGCCGTTCTTGATCGAGACGCCGCCGCCGTAGGTGTCGGCGTGCCCGGCAATCAGGACGCACCGGTCGATGATCGGGCTGGCGCCGTCGATCAGGATGCAGCCCCCCTCGACGGCGTCGAAGGGGTTGATGAGGGTCACGCCCAGGATGCGGGCGTCGGGACCCTCGCCGGAGTTGAAGGTGACCAGGGAGGGGAAGACGCCGGGGAAGCCACGTGTATTGTCGGGAAAGATCACCGTGTTCTGGACGTTGTTCCCGTCATTGGGGTCGAGGCCGCGGAGGGTGATGTTCTTGCCCATGAAGTCGATGTACTCGTAGTAGTCGCCCTCCTGGAGGACGATCTCGTCGCCCTCGTCTGCCAGTTCGATGGCCTCCTGGATGGTGGGCACGCAGATGGGGACCTGGATCGAGTTGGTCTGGATGGACAGGCGGACGTCGTCGAACAGCGTCTGCGTGTTGATGCCGTCGGCGAAGGAGCCGAGCCTGATGGCGAGGCGCTGGCCGAAGAGGGCCGGGTCCGCGACGGTATGGGTCAGCGTGATCTCGACGAACCCGCCCGCCGGCGGGATGAGGGCGCCGCCGTCGTTGCTGGTGACGATGGCGAACTGTACGCGGGAGTCGTCGTCCGCGACGGCTTCGAGGGCGACCGAGTAGCCGCCGAAGGTCAGCGCGTCGTTGCGGGCGCCGACGTAGACCATGAGGGTCAGCTGGTCGCCGACGCAAAGCGAGATATCGAGGATCTGCTCGGCGGCGTCGGCGTCGAGGTTGGAGAACGCGACGTTCTCGCCCTCGGGGACGGGCTGGTTGAGCAGGAAGTCTGGCGGGTCGAGGGGGCCGAACTGGTCGAAGTCGGACCAGCCGGGGACGCCGCCCAGGGCGAACGCGCCGTCGGCGAGGGCGGGGTCCTCGAAGCTCGGGTTGACGATCGGGACATCGATCGGCGGGGCGGCGGATGCCGGGGCGATCAGGGCGGCGACGGTCGCGATCGAGGCGACCACGGCGGACTGCTTCATACAACGAATCATCATGCTTCTCCCCTCGGGCTGATCTCTCCCCGATTGGGCGTACGGTAGCCCCGAAAGGGCCGGACGCAAGCCGATTACCGGACTGTGGGCGTTCTGGGGAGTGTGAGGCGTTCGGGCTGCGAGGGTGCTGTCGGCGGGGGGTGCGGGGACAAGAAAAGGACCGGGCCCGCGGGGGCCCGGTCCTTGTGATTCTCGAGTGCTCGGGGAGTCTGCTTACGGGCAGCCGGCGCCGAAGAGGCCCAGGAAGGTCGTCACGTCGGTGAAGTCCCACTGGCCGATGGGGAGTGCGAGGTCGGCGGCGGCCTCCATGTTGGTGAAGGCGACGAGGAAGGCGGTGATGTCGGAGAAGTCGAGCTGGCCGAAGGGCACGTTGATGTCCGCGCCGTTGCAGCCCACGCTGGAGGGCACGGGAAGATTGACGAGGATCGAGTCGGGCGCGCCGGGGCGGAAGAGGCCGACGGTGACGTCGCCGTTGGTGGGGGGCGAGGCGGCGTCGAACCAGTAGTTGTACATGGTGCCCCAGCGGACCGCGTTGGAGTCGGCGTTCTGGGCGAAGGTCTGGGGGCTGGACCAGAGGACGCCGCCGCTGTCGTCGCTGTGGCCCCAGTCGGTGTTGTCGTAGGGCTCGCCGGTGTGGTAGTCCACGTCGTGGAAGCCGATGCCCGAGACGCCGACGCCCGCGGGGACGGGGACGAACAGGGAGCCGGCCGAGCGGTGTGAGTTCAGGTTGTAGATGGCGTACTCGTAGCGGTGTGTGCCGTCGCCGTTGTCGGAGGTCTTGGCGGCGAGGAAGAAACGGCCCTCGCCGGGGATGTCGGCGGGGACGATCTGGACGGAGGGCTCCATGTCCATCCACGCGAAGATGGCGGGGTCGCCCTCGATCATCGCGCCCGAGACGGACAGTGAGAGGCCGGGCTCGTTGACGTTGACGGCGCGGTACGAGGCGTTGTTGTAGGCGTTGCCCGCGGGGGCGTCGTCGGAGGCGACGTAGACGCCCTCGAAGAAGTACGACGCGCCCGAGCCCTCCATCTGCATGTCGGCCTCCTCGACCTGGAGGCGCCCGGCGATGGTCGAGCCGCCGACGCCGCGGATGCCGGGCATGTTGCCGGTCCATGCGTTGATGGCGCTGCGGGGTCCGAGGTTGGACTGGCTGGCGTTCCAGCCGGCGGAGTAGATGTCGCGGCAGCCCGGGCCGAGGCCGCCGGAGGTGTTGCAGGGCAGGCCGCAGCCGCTGCCCTGCGCGGCGCAGCAGGCGTGCTTGACGAGCGACATGCCGATCTGCTCGAGGCGCCCGTTGTGGTGGCGGTACATGTTGAAGACGAGTCCGGGGCTGCCGTTGGCGCTGAAGCCGAAGAGCATGGGGGCGTCGCCGACATTGCATGTGAAGCTGTCGCCGATGTACGCGACCTTCGAGCCGACGGGGCCGTACTTGTTGATGGTGTTGACGGACTGGTACAGGACGTCGGGGCCCGAGGAGAAGCCGCGGGGCTGGGCGCTGGCGGGCGCGTCGTCGCCGGCGGCGGGGAGGGGGTCGGCGGCGACGAGCTGTGCGCCGGCGGTCGAGGCGGTCAGCGCGGCGGTGCCGAGGATGCATGCGAGTCGATTCCGATGGATCATGGTGTTTCGCTCCTTGCCTGAGGGGTCGTTCAGGGCTTGGGGATGACGAGCCCGGGTTCGGCAGCCCGCCGCAGGGCGAGCCCGGCGCTCATCAGTGAGCCTAACAGAGGGCGCATCGCGGGATCTACCCCCCTTTCGGAGAGGCGGGCGTCGCGTACCACGGGCTGGCCATTACTGGCCAGCGTGCGGTCGCGACAGAAGCCGACGTGTGCGTGCCCGCACGGGGTGTCTGGTCACGGGCAGCCGGCGCCGAAGGCGATGAGGAAGGCGAGGACATCGTCGAAATCGAGGACGCCGAGCGGTTCGCTGAGGTCGGCGGCGGGGTCCATCGCGCCGAAGGCGACGAGGAACGCGAGCACGTCGGAGAAGTCCAGGTCGCCGAAGGGCTCGCTGAGGTCGGCGGCGGTGCAGGGTCCGACGATGGTGAAGTCGTTGTTGCGCAGACCGGAGTATGCGACCAGGGGCGTGCCGGGCTCGGCGATGTCGGGCGGGACGAAGTCGGGCAGGCCCCAGTCGATCTGCGGGCCGACGCTGTGCACAAGGGGCGTGATCAGCTGCGAGATGGGTTCGATCGTGGGCAGGCTGATGTACTCGACCCGCGCCTGGTAGACGCCGGGCTCGAGATGAATGGGGACATCGGAGGTCTCGTCGGGCGAGCCGGGGTCGAGCGTGAGGCAGCCCTCGATGAGCGAGCACGCGAACTTGCCCGCGACGATGCTCCCGCCGATCTCGTCGAGCTGGTCGATGTTCGCCGAGACCTCGACGATGCCCGGGACCAGCGCGGGCTCGGTCCATGCCATGGTGGTCGGGGACGCGCCGAGCTGGGCGCCCTCAAGCGGGTCCGTGATCGTTACGGCGCCCGGCAGCGTGGGCGGGTGGTCCTCGAAGAACGCGTCGAACTCGTACGTGCTGACGGCAGTGTCCGCGTGCTCGACCACGATGGTCCAGCGCGAGTCGCCCGCCGTGCCTGTTCCCACCAGGACCTCGCCCTGTGTGGGGGCGCCCAGCTCGATGCTGAAGTTCTGATTCTTGATGTCGTGGTGGAGGTCGTACGAGACACCGCTGGGCGGCGTGACGGCGATGGCGGTCGCGTTGTCTACCGCGGCGTCGATGAACATGAAGAATTCGGCGAACCCGCCGGGGTTGCGGATGAAGCCCATCATGAAGTAGCCCCGGGGAGGCTCGCCCGCGACCGATGCGTCGCGTGGGTTGTCGGTGTGCGCGGGCGGCGCTCCGGCGAAGGCGTGGGCGGGCACGCCACAAAGCGCGGCGGAAACGATCGATGCGGCGAGACTGTGCATGCGGCTCCCTCCCAGCATTCCATCGCGACTCTAGCGGCGGGCGTGGCCGCTCACAATGGTTGTTGCCGGCGCCGAGGAGTCCGCGGTTGACGGTTGGATCGCTCGCGGGCGGTCGGTATGGTGGGGGTCGCGAGGACCGAGGGGGGCTCGGCACGCGGAGGGAGTGCACGTGGATCGTTCGAGACCGGCGGTCTTGGGTCGAGGGCGTGCGATGGAGTTGAAATGAGAATGCTGCCTTGGTTTGTTGCCGGTTGCGCCGCGTTCGCGGCGTGCGTCGCGGACGCGCACGCCCAGGGCGTGCTGTACGCCTGGGAAAAGGGCACGGGGATCTACGAGGTCGATCCGAGCGGGCCGACGGCGACGCTGCTCGGCGGGGGCGCGGGCGCGTGGAACTTCCCCGAGATCGAGTACTCGTACCCCGATGAGGTCCTGTGCTCGGACCCGCCCAGCGGCACGGTGTGGAGCGTGAGCGTGAACACGGGGCATATCTACGCGGGCGGGCGCCTCATCACCTTCCCTCCCGAGGGCGACACGATCACCGCGCTCGAATGGGTGGACAGGTACCTGCAACCGGGCCTGCTGTACGCCGGGCTCACCGTCGCGGGCGGCGGCGACACGTACCTCGCGATCTTCAGGTTCGACGAGGACAACTTCGACGTGCTGGTCATCGGGGGGCCGACCACAATCCCGGTGGCGATCGGTGGGCTCGCGTACGACGGGGAGACGATGTACGCGCTCAGCGCGGGCGGATCGCGGCCGAAGCTGTACACGATCGATCTGTTCACCGGCATCGCGACGCTGTTGGGCACGATCACGCTCGGGGGCGATCAGGCGCCGCCGATGACCGCCCTCGAGTTCGGGAGCGACGGCTACCTGTACGCGCTGCCCAGCACGGGCGAGCCCGAGGCGGGGCGCCTGCTGCGTATCGATCCGCAGACACTCATCGCGACCGACCTCGGCTTCCTCGGGAGCACGGGGTTCACCTCGCTGACCGCGCCGCCGGCGGACCGGTGCAACGAGGCGGATCTGGCGGCGCCGTTCGGCACGCTCGACTTCTCCGATGTGCTCGCCTTCCTGGCGGCGTTCGGGGAGGGGTGTCCTTAGAATCAGGGTCCAACAGTGAAAGGGGGCGGGATATGGGTATTGGAACGAGGCACGCGGCATGGTCGTCGCTCATCGCGGGGGTCGTCGTCGGGTTGTTGGCGTGCGACGCGCCGGCGCAGCTGGTCGGGACGTACGTCAGCGTGCCCAACCGGGGCGTGGTGGGCATCGACGAGACGACCGGTGTCGGCACGCTGCTGGCGCCCCTGACGGGCAAATCGCAGCTCGATGGACTCGCCTTCGACGCCAACACCGGGACGTACTACGGCGCGAGCACCATCCTCAACCGTCTGTACACGCTCGACATCGATACCGGTGTCGCGACGCTGGTGGGGCCGTTGACCGTCAACCCGAGCTTCATAGGCCTCGCCTTTGACGTCGAAGCGGGACGTCTGTACATGACGTCCGCGTTGACGAACCCCGGCGAGGGCCTGTACCACGTGGACCCGGTGACAGGCGCCGCGACCGCGGTCGGCCCCGGCTTCGGCGGGATCGGCGTGGACTCCCTCGGGTTCGACCCCAACGCCGGCGTCCTCTACGGCTTCGGGCACGACAGCAACCTGTACACGATCGACACCACCACGGGTGTGATCACGCTCGTCGGCGCGACGGGCATGACCATCGGTCAGGCGGGCGCGGCCTTCGACCCGGTGAGCAACACCCTGTATGTCGTGGACACGTTCAACGACCACCTCATGACCGTCAACACCTCGACGGGCGAGGCGACATTCGTCGGCGCCGCGGGCAGCGGCTTCAACTTGCACGGCCTCGCGTTCGGGTACACACCCGGCGGGGCATGCAACGATGCCGACCTGGCCGAGCCGTTCGGGCAGCTGGACTTCTCCGACGTGACGGCGTTCCTTGTCGCGTTCGGGGCGATGGAGGCGGGCGCGGACCTGGCCGAGCCAACGGGTCAGTGGGACTTCAGCGATATCGTCGCGTTCCTGACGGTCTTCGGGTCGGGGTGCCCATAAGCGGGCGAGACGATCAACATGACCAAGGCGACCAAGGCGACCCGGCGTGGGGGTGGTCGCCTTGGCCGCGACGGCCGCGTGCGGGCGCGGGGCGGGTAGACTGGCGCCACCCATGGAGACGCCGATGCGCCGCACGCTTGCTCGCAGGATCTCGTTTGTCTGTCTGTGCCTCGGTTCGCTGCTCGCGACGCCCGGGTGCGAGACGCTCAACAGCGCGCTGGCGGGGGTGGACCGCCCGACGGCGTCGATCAGGGGCGTGTCGCTGGGCGGGCTGAGCCTGGAGGGGGCGACGCTGGACTTTGATGTGGAGGTCCGCAACCCGTACCCGGTGGCGATGCCCCTGACCACGCTGCGCTACGACCTGGCGAGCGGGGGCGAGGCGTTCCTGGCGGGCGAATCGGCGCTGAGCGGGAGCGTGCCCGCCGGCGGGTCGCGTGTGGTGACGCTGCCGGCGCCGATCAACTTCGCGTCGCTGCTGTCGAGCGTCAAGGGCGTGCGCCCGGGGCAGGTCGTGCCCTACGACGCGGGGCTGACGATGGTGGTGGACGCGCCGGGCGTGGGCGAGATCGAGCTGCCCCTCCGCAAGAAGGGCGAGCTGCCCGTGCCCGCGGCGCCCGAGGTGTCGCTGGCGGGGATCACCTGGGACGAGCTAACGCTGAGCAAGGCGAGCGCGACCGCCTCGTTCGACATCCGCAACACCAACCAGTTCGCCCTGGCCCTGGCCGGGCTGGAGTCGGACGTGTCGCTCGGCGGGCGGCGCCTGGCGGGGGCGAGCGTGGACGATGCGCTCAGGCTCGCGGGCGGGCAGCGCGGGACGGTGCGTGTGCCGCTGTCGTTCTCGCCGCTCGACCTGGGCGCGGGCGTGCTCAACCTGCTGCGGGGCACGAACGCGGACTACCGGGTGAACGGCGCGCTGCGCGGGTCCACGCCCTACGGGCCCATCGAGCTGCCCTTCGACCGGTCGGGGCGCGTGCCGATGCGCGGGGGCTGAGCAGGCGGGCGGGGCCTACGGGCAGCCGGCGGCGAAGGCGGTGAGGAAGGCGATGACGTCGGAGAAGTCGAACACGCCCGCTGGCGGGGCGAGGTCGGCCCGGGGGTCCTCGTCGGCGAAGAACTGGAGGAAGGCGATGACGTCGGAGAAGTCGAACCGGCCGTACGACGGCGCGAGGTCCGCGACCGAGGCGACGCCGGGCGTGACGAGCGCAACGTCGTAGATCTGCACATCATCGATGATGCCGACAAACTCGTCGTTGAGCCCGCCCGAGGGCCCGACCGCGCCGCTGCGCCCCGCGATGTGCACGCTGAAGGCGTTGCTGTCCTGCGTGCTGGGGAACCCCGCCGGGACATCGCCGGCGGACCCGAGCACGCCATCGACGTACAGCCCCATGCGGTCACCGGACCGGACACCCATCACGACGTGCGGTGCGCCGTCGTTGATGGGGATGCAGCTGAAGAGCGCGACGAACTGCCCGTCCGCGGAGACGAAGAAGAGCGCCTCGCCCGTATCCGGGCGGAGCGAGAGCCCCCAGTTGTCGTTCGAGCCGGTCTCGTTCTTGACCACGATGAACCGCCCGCCGGGCGCGGCGGGGTCGGTGAAGGTGGTCCGGACCGTCGCCAGCACGGTGAAGTCCGTGTCGGCGATGTCGAACGCGTTCTCGTCGCCCCCGTGCACGACCCAGGCGTCGAGCGGCGCGGACTTCTCGATGGCGAAGCCGGCCCCAAACGGAACGAAGACGATCCCGGCGCTGACGGCGCCGTCGTACGCCGCGCCCAGCGAGCCGGAGTTGGCGGTGGGGTTGGCCATGTCGTCGAAGGTGTAGCACAGCAGCGGCTCGGGTCCGGCGAGCGCGCTCGCGCTCAGGAGTGCGAGGGCACAGATCGGCGAGCGTCTCATGGCGTGCTCCGGTCCGCGGGCGGGGAGGGCGTCGGGCGCAGGCTACCCGATCCGCGGCGGGCGGCCAACGCAAACCCGGGATCGCCGAGCGCCGCCGCGATCAAGGCGGTCAAGAGAACCCCCCACGGGGTTGACCATCTTGACCACCTTGCCCGCCCGTGCGCACGGCGTGGCGCCGGGGCGGGCGGTCCGGGGCGCTTCGCGCACATTTTCTACTCGCGTGGCGCCAACGACCTGCGCCGCGGACGACACCGCGGGCGACCGACGACGCGCGCACCGGCGCGACCGTCGGGCCCGGGGTGTGGGGCACGCGCCCCGGTCAACACGCATTGGTTGTCCTGGATGAGGAGACTTCTCTTATGGGTGGAAGGGCTGTGGTCTGCGCGCTCGACAAGGTCGAGTCGCGCCCGGTGGGCTGGCTGTGGAACGGACGCATCCCGATGGGCAAGCTGACGCTGCTCGCGGGCGACCCGGGCCTGGGCAAGAGCTTTATCACCCTCGACCTGGCGGCACGCGTCTCGACGGGCGTGCTGCCCAGCGCCGGCTCCGAGGGCGGGGACGGCGGGGCGGGCGACGTCGTGATCTTGAGCGCCGAGGACGACCCGGCGGACACGATCCGCCCGCGGCTCGAACGGATGCACGCCGACCTGCGCCGCGTCACGTGCGTGACGGGCATGTACTTCGAGCAGTTGCCCGACACGCACAGGGTGCACATGGTCAAGCTGGACCGCGATCTGCGGGCGGTGGCGCAGGTCATCGAGTCGCTCGACAAGCCGCGGCTGGTGGTCGTCGATCCGATCAGCGCGTACATGGGCGAGCGGGACAGCCACAACAACGCCGAGGTGCGGTCGCTGCTGGGCGAGCTGGCGAGGCTGGCGGCGCACTACAACGTCGCGGTCGTCTGCGTGACGCACCTGAACAAGGGCGGGCAGGGGCAGAAGGCGGTCTACCGGGCGATGGGGTCGCTGGCGTTCACGGCCGCGGCGCGGGTGGTCTTGCTCGTCGCCAAGCACCCGGACAACCCGAGCAAGCGTGTGGTGGTGCCGATCAAGAGCAACATCGGGCGCGAGGCGACGGGGCTGGTGTACACGATCAACGACGGGCGGCTCGAGTGGCTGGTCGAGCCCGTGCCCTTCGAGGCGGACGCATTGGAGAACGGGGACGCCGCGGAGCAGGCGGACGCGCTGGGCGAGGCGGTGGAGTGGCTGGGCGCGGCGCTCGCGGGCGGGCCCCGGCGCGCCCGCGACCTGGTCGGCGAGGCGGAGGCGGACGGGATCTCGCCGCGGACGCTGCGGCGTGCCAAGCGGCGGCTGGGCGTGGTCAGCCGCAAGGAGCGTGGGGGCGGATCGACGCCGTGGGTCTGGACGCTGGGCGACCACGAGCGGGAGGAGGCGTGGGAGGACGAGCGCGAGTTGGAGCAGGGCCAAGGCGACCAAGGGGGCCCACACTGAGGGTGGTCGTGTTGGACGGGTTGGGCTACGGGCAGCCGGCGCCGAACGCGATGAGGAAGGCGAAGACGTCGGAGAAGTCGAGCGTGCCGAACGGCTCGGCGACGTCGACTTCGTTGCAGCCCTCGGGCTCGGGCGGGGGGTCGAAGGCGCGGGTATTGAGCGTCATGGTCCCCTTGGTGAAGCCGAAGGCCGAGGTCCACCCGATGACACCGGACCCCGTGCTCGACTCGACCGTCGCCGACATGCCGGTGCCCCCGGGCAGGAAGTTCTGCGGGTTGTCGGGCAGGCTGGTCATGCCGGACGCGAACCCGTTGAGGCTACTGATCCTCAGGATCACGGAATCGAGGAACGAGGAGCCGGTGACTTCGAGGGCGATGACCAGTTCGTCGGAGAACGACGACCAT
>JAJDDC010000061.1 GCA_029260515.1 Phycisphaerales bacterium
CCACCTTGCTCACTGAATAGGCGGCAAAGGTCGGAATATTTTTGGTGATGCGTTCGTCGAGAATGTTGACGATCATCCCCTGCCCCACCTGCTGTTTGTAGTCCCGCATGAGCAGATACGGCGACATCAGGTTGAGCGCCATCGTATCCACCAGTGTTTTTGTGGACGTGCGCTCGACATTTTCCTGAATGAAATTAGCGGCGCAATTGAGGAGCAATCCGATGTCAGAAAATTCTGACACGACGTGCTCCATCAATCCCTCTGCAAAGGCGACATCTGAGAGATCACCAGGATAGGTCTTGCACGTCACCCCGGCCTTTTTCGCGTGTGCGAGGACTTCTGCAGGATCGGAACGGTTATAGCTCAGGGCAAGATTCCATCCCTGATCCGCCAAATGGCAGGCTAGGGCCTTGCCGAGGCGTATTGCGCCGCCTGTGATGATCGCTGTGGGCATGAATTCTCCTCATTTTCAGACCTTCCCCTTATATCACATCGTACAAATGAATTGAAAGTTGACCGGAAGGATTGATATGATGCGAACGAACCCTTTATACGGAGTACATTGAATGAACGCAAAGGCAGGCAAAAGCGTGAATATCGCCATCATGACGGTATCGGACACGCGCACGGAAGCAGACGACAAATCCGGGAATACGCTGGTAGACCGCGCCACGGCCGCAGGCCACAACATCGTCGACAAACAAATTGTGAAGGACGAAGTTCCCATCATTCAGACGACCCTGAAAAAATGGATTGCCGACACCAATGTGGACGTCGTCATCGCCACTGGCGGCACAGGCGTCACCGGACGGGACGTCACTCCGGAAGCGTTTGAAGGGTTGTATGACAAATCGATTCCCGGGTTCGGGGAATTGTTCCGGTGGCTGAGTTATCAAAACATCAAAACTTCGACGATGCAATCGCGCGCCACCGGCGGCGTGGCCAACGGCACATTCCTGTTCGCCCTGCCCGGCTCCACCGGCGCCTGCAAGGACGCGTGGGACGGGATTCTCGTGCATCAACTCAACAGCAACAACCCGCCGTGCAACCTGGTGGAACTGATGCCGCGTCTGCTGGAAAAGTAACTGGCCGCTCCGCGCGGGGCGAACTTAACTATTGCTCTCCCTTAGCCAGAAGGAGAACTCTACGTTACTCCCACAGGTTCTTCTATAATGCAACAGTTTGAATACGACATCGATCCCACCTGCGCCAAGAAACGCCTGGATGTTTTCCTGACCGAGGTCCAAGCCGACATCACCCGGTCTTATATCAAAAAGCTCATCGAGACAGAGCGCGTCACCGTCAACGGCGCTCCCGCGAAAGCCCATTACAAGCTGAAGGAAGGCGACCGCGTCGAAGTCGAGGTGCCCGACCCGGAACCACTGGAGGTCAAGCCCGAGGCGATCCCATTAGATATTGTGTATGAAGATGCGAGTCTGATCGTTATCAACAAACCGCCCGGCATGGTGGTGCATCCGGCCCCCGGTCATTCCGGCGGGACATTGGTCAATGCGCTGCTGCATCACTGCGATGACCTGGCAGGTATCGGCGGGGTGGAGCGGCCGGGGATTGTGCATCGACTCGACAAAGACACTTCCGGTTTGATCGTTGCCGCCAAAACTGAAACCTGCATGCAATCGTTGACTCGCCAGTTCAAGGAACGGGATATCCGCAAAGTCTATCTGGCGCTGGCCAAGGGAACTTTCGAATCCAAAACGGGAGTGATTGACGTACCCATTGGTCGACACAAAACACATCGCAAAAAAATGTCCACCCACACCTCGGCAGGCAGGGAAGCGCAGACACGTTATGAAGTGCTCCAGCAGTTGGACGGTTACGCCTATGTCCAGTTGTTTCCGAGGACAGGACGCACCCATCAACTGCGAGTGCATTTGGCATCGATTGGTCACCCAATCCTGGGAGATCGTCTGTATGGGGGAACGCTGGGGCCGGGGCTCCCTCAAATCGATCGGCAGGCTCTGCATGCCTATCGACTGGAGCTGACCCACCCGGTCACGGAAAACCTCCTACAACTTGAAAGCCCATTACCCCCCGATATGGAAACCCTGCTTGCGGACTCGTCCGACCCGAAAAATCGTTGAAAATAGCAAAATTAAGATAAATAGGAGTAGGAAAAAGGTAGCTGTGACCCTGCAAAAGCTTCCAGATTCCCCCCCAACTCCTGTGGAAAAAATGTGAGAAAAATCATGCTGGAGAGAACCCAGAGATGCACTATTTTTAGACTGAATTGAATGCGCAGCCTTCAGATGCCAATTAATATAAATAAAAACAATTAGTTAATAGATCGCCTCTTTTCTTCTAATAAAAATCTGCCTAACTCTGCTATTTTTCAAAGTTTTCCACAGTCACGCGGGCGTTTTTTTCTGATCGCAATATCTTTGCAGAAAAAAGGGTCGATATTGATAACAAAATTTTGGCGATCAATTTTTGTCTATTTTTCAGCAGTCACACAAAATTTTATAATAATTTTAAAATGCAACATCCGCATGCTTAATGTTTACGGGCCAAACTCTGGATCAAAATTTTGACACCCGTGAACCCCTAACCGGGCAAAGGTATGCCGCTTCAACAAAAGTCATGCAGCTTGAACCCTTCTAAAATAGCGAAGGTCAACAGCTTTGCATCAATTTCGTACTCGAATTTCAGGCGATCGCGAGAGAAGCCTCGTTGTAAGGCCTGACGGGAGGCAACTTGAAGAAACTTTTGAAAACTAGCTCATTACTTTCCACAAATTCTGTGTAAAAACTGTGGATAACTTCAAAAGGGACCCTTCAAAGTATTACAAAATAAAGTCGCCGCGTTCAGCGATTAGATTTTATGCAAACTCATAACACCTTGTTAAGTTGGTCTGAACCGTTTTGAAGAGTTCACCGGGAACCTGTGGTACTATAACTGGTTGATATGTTGGATCGAAGACTATTTACGCATTTCAATTGGTGGTATTTCCTGCTGATTTTGTCCTTGGCGGTGATTGGTGTCGTCACTATTTATAGTGCCA
Source organism: Phycisphaerales bacterium (assembly GCA_029260515.1). Taxonomy (GTDB): domain Bacteria; phylum Planctomycetota; class Phycisphaerae; order Phycisphaerales; family UBA1924; genus JAJRXR01. The sequence goes on from JAJDDC010000061.1 coordinate 3,020, forward strand.
ACCACGCCCGGCCGG
>JAJDDC010000062.1 GCA_029260515.1 Phycisphaerales bacterium
CCGCCGCTGGTGGGTTCGCCGCCGAGCCAGTGGAGGATGCCGCCCTCGGTCTCTTCCTTGATGCGTTCGACCGTCTGCCCATTGGGCATCTTCTTCTTCTCGATCCTCTTGACGACCCGCCCGCCGATCTTCTCACAGAGTTCCTTGCGGCCCTCGGGCGTGCCAGGATCGGGCAAGAGCGTGGCGATGAGCGCAGCGCGGCAGGCCGCGAGCGGGCGGCGGGCAGGCCAGATGTGGAGCGTCGAGATATGCCCGTGGCGGACATTCTTCTCGTGGACGGAGTCCAGCGATGTCTGCTGAAGAGGGAAGGCGTGTTCGATAAGGCGGGGGTAGTCGGTCAATTGTCAGCCTCCCAAAGGGCGGTTGCGGTGATGTAGCCTTCCCTCTGCGGTACTGTGCCACGGGAATGGCGTAAGCCACTCTTGTTTGGGTAGTGCGTGCTGTAGACGCTACACCCTGTTTTCTTGAATGCGTTCACCACGGCGCGCCGCGGATGCTTGTTGCTCCCCTCTGCGGAAACGAACGCGACATTCGGTTTGAAATGATCGATCAGAGTTTGGGTGATGTTTCGGCGGCTGCCATGATGGGGGATCTGCATCCATTGGCAGTTGGCTAGGCCGTACGCATTGGCAGCACACGCGAGCGCCTGTGCCCCAGCGTCCCCGGTCAACAGATGGACGCCCGAGGCGTGCGGCAGAACGAGAATCACGCTGCTGTTGTTCTCCGGCTGCGTTTGAGGATTGGCCTCGAGCGACTTGTTGGCTTCCGCCAGCACCTGAAGGAGGAGCCCGGCCTGCGCGTTCGTGGAATGCGTCGTCACAAGGTGCTCAGTCGATCGGATGGCGTCGGCATCTCCGAACTGAGCGACCAGTTCGCGGTAGTAGTTGACTGACGGCCCGGCTACGGTGAGCGGCCCGATTTGAGACCCCTGGAAGGGCTCGTAGATCGGGATCATCCGGCTGTTCGCTGCCTGGAAGAGCTCCACCGTCGTCGCCAGCGACTCAGAGATGATTCGGGAGCGATTGAAACTGCTGGTCTGTCGCAGTGCGGAATCCACGACGCTCATCTGCAGGTGGTTCTGGGCCAGGTGGCACCACACCGCGCCGATCGAAAGCGCTCGATCCTGCACAAGCGGCACGAGACCCCCGGCGTGATCATCGTGAGGGTGTGTGCAGACGACATGATCCAATCGCGTGACTCCAAGACCACGCAGGAAGCCCCGCACATCATCGAATGAGCCGCAGTTGCCGCCATCGACGAGGACCCGCGTACAGGTCAATCCGTGCCACTGGGTCACAAGGATGCTGTCGGCGTTACCGAGCGCCAGCATGTCGATCTCGATGCCGTCGTAGGTCACTCAGCACCTCCCTCAACGGCGAGGAACTGCACGAAGACCTCCCGGCCGTAGTGCACGCCGAACCTATGCATGCGATAAATCGCGATTGCAAAGGCAAACGCGAGTAGTAAAGCAATCCGCCAGCCCGGCCAACCCAGAAGGGCGATGGAAGGGAGCAAAGCCAGAAACGAGGCGGCAAGGCCGCGGCACAGCCCATAGTTCCCGTTGAACACATCGACACGAGTCGCGCGCCCCTTGCTCGCGACGACCGCATAAATTTGGCGGGCGATACCGTACCAGTCTCTGGGAGACACATCCTCCGAGAGTTTGAAGTCGGGCTGATCTAGCAGGTGGCCGACTTGGCATTCAAGCAGGGATACCTGCTTGGGTGAGATCAGCGTGTGAGCATTCGTGCGAGGCCAGTCTGACGGCATGCCCTTCCAGGCTTTCCACCACGCCTTCTCGATCATATTGCCAAAGGCCTGGATGAGATGCCCCGCTCCATACGCGAGCACAACCCCGAGGCCAAGACCACCAACTGACAAATCTCCGAGTCGATCGATCTGTGACCCGTCTGGCCACGCGAGCGCAAGTCCGGTGAGGAACACTGCCCCCGGCACGATTACACCTGCGAACTCGTAGAAGTCAAACTGCCGCATCAGCTCACCTCCGCTGCGTCATTGACTTCGAGAGCACTAATGAGCACGCTCCCCTTTGCCCTCGCCAACAGCGTGCCGAAGGGGTCTCTCACCCGTACAAGGCGTGGCGTAGGCGTCGCGCAGTCATACACGGCGTAGAGCCAGTAACCATCACGGAGGTTGGCGGACCGAGCCCATTCGTTGCTCGATACCTCGACATCACCTATCCCGGCACGGCCCTTGACCTCTATTGCCCGGCGCTCACCGCTCTCGTAGATCGCCAGCAGGTCGAAGCCGGGATTGTCTGTCAGCCCCACCTCGCGTGCCAGAGAAGGCGTGGATACATCCTTGACCGTTGCCCCTGCAGCCTCCTCGAATGCACGAGCGAGATCCATCGCAACCTGCTCGACTTCAGCATCGTGTCGCTTCTTGTCTTCTGGATCAGTCGAGGGCACGACGAGCGCGTGGGTGAGGAATGTCACCTGACCGGGGGCAACCAGATCGGGCTCGCGTCGGATCGATTCGAGCGCCAACCGTCGCCGATCGGCAAGCGAGCCTTGCTGGCCCTTGATCTCCTTGAGAGCCTTGGCAGCAGCTGCGTTTCCGGTTCGTGCTTTCTGAGAGAGTTTGACCCGGACGGCAGCAAGTTCGGCCTCTTGATAGTCGAATCCACGCTGCATGAACTTCTCTCGCTCTGGAAGCGTGTCGAGCAGTTGACGACGGTGCTGCGAGGCCATATTGCGGGCAACACGCTCGGTCACGAACGCCTCAGCCTGCTCCTTGAGTGTCGATGCATTCACTGCGAGCCGCTGCGCAGCTGCTCCTGGAATGCCGGAGCCGCTCTTGAGCAGGAGCAGATGCTCGACAGGACACAATGAAACATTCATGCCCTCGTACTGACAAACGCCAACGAGACGACACTCTAATGGTTCCTCGCTGCTCAGTTCGGGGAGTTCTGCGTCAGCTTGGCGAATGACATTTGTGAGGGCGAGGTGGAAGAGGTACGGGCGATCCGCCGTTGGATCGATGAAGACTGCACCACGAAGCGCCTCGTCACCGAGTTGGTCACTCGTTTCTGCACGAAATCGTTCGAATACCGGCTCGCCCGGATGGACCCAGATCGAATCATCTCCCTGCTTTGGACGCACCACGGTGAGACGCCTCTGCTTGGTGGCGGGGTAGGTGTCAAGAGCATGGAGGACGGCAGCCCCCAAGCCGGGCTTTGCCGGGATGAAGGCGAACTCGCGGTTCATATCGCCTTCGATATCGAGCCCGATGAGCGGTGCTGCGTTCTCGACGAATTGCCGAACATAACCAGGAAGCAATCGACAATAGGCTTCTCGCTCAAGATCATCACGGAGGCGTGGGAGCTGGCGTTTCACAGCGCCACCAACGCCATAGAGCATGCGGTCGCGAGACTCAAGCGCGGCGACCTGC